>JBMYLT010000006.1:0-129488 GCA_049596615.1 Akkermansiaceae bacterium
CCCAAGACCCCAATGACCACCAAGGAAACCACGATCGCGACGAGCCGTCTTCTTGCCGGGCGTGGCACCAGGCGAAGATGAAACGTTTCAAAGACGAGAAGAAATCCCAGCAAACCGCAAACAACACCAGAGATCCCCACTGAAATCTGCTCAGGCTTCAAGGTCAGTGTGGCCCAACCTGCACCGATGATACTCAGGAAAAAGACTCCAACCAGTTGAGGCCAGCGTGCGAGGATTTCGACTCGCCGGCCGAGATACCAGAGAGCACTGGCGTTTAGGATGAAGTGGATGAGGTTTCCGTGCAGGAATGCACCGGTAAACAAACGCCATTTTTCACCGAGAGCATAGCGGGCTTTGTCGAATCCGGCTTCCTGAATTCCCAGACCATCGATGAAGAACTGCCCGAGGCCCACGAGGATCAACAACCCTCCAAGAATGATCGTGAAAGGGGTATTTTGCTGGTCCATCCAGAGATCAAAGCGAGACTCTGGAATCTCGGCGGCCATTTCGCCGCCCTTGAGCGTTTCGGCTTCAGCTCTTCCCTTGCGGGCTTCCCACCAGGGTCGCGCGGTGAAGTAGAGGAAGGCAAACACCGAGAGAACGAGAAGATCGAGCCCTGCAAATCCAAAGGCCTGTCTGCCGGTGAGATACACATAAGCCGCGTAAAGCACAGCGATCCCGCTAAAGAGCAGCGTCCGTCGCGCTTCGGCTTCGTCCTCCTGGGCGAAAATCAGGCGGCGCTTGCGAAGCGACTTCGCGAGTTCCGGCACCTCTTCGGGAGCAACCAGGCGCTTGGATTCCGGAGTCCAGACCCAGGCAAGACGGCCTTTTCCAGTCTCGAGATGAGCCTTTAATTGTTCGAGCGTCTCAAACGAGCAGGCAACTTGTTTCCCATCTACCACCCCGAAATCGCCATTTTCGGGCTTCTGGGGAAATGCCTTGGCTCTGGCCCAAGCCGGTTTTCCTGAAGGATCCGCCTGGCTCATTAGCAAAGTCGAACAGGCGAGTTACTCGCCTGTTGTTCCAGCCGGAGTCTCCGAAGATTCGGCAGGCTCGGCAGGAGGTTCGGGCGCATTAGTCGATTCGCCGGCTGATTCTGGGACGGGAGTTTTCGCGGAAGTCGGAGCTGGCGCAGGTGCCGGAGCTGGCGCAGGCGTCGGGGCTGGAGTAGTGCCTCCCGCAGATGTGGCGGGTGTAGGAGTGACCGGAGTCGGCGTGGGTGTCACAGGAGTGATGGGAGTAGCCGGTCCCTCAGCTGGAGCCTCTTTCTTGCTGGCGCCATCGGAAGCGTAGTCTTTGACCGAGTTGGCTTTTCCGGTGAGGATGCCCAAGGTCAGCGAAAGGAGGAAAAAGAGAGTTCCCAAATAGACGGTGCCTTTTTGCAGCACATCCGTGGTCCGGGCTCCCCAGGCGGCGTCAGTCATTCCAGAGCCAAAAGCAGCACCGAGACCTTCCTGTTTCGGACGCTGCATGAGAATGACGAGAACCAGCAGAAGGCTCACAACGACGTGAGCGATGATCACCAAATTGATTGCGATTTCCATGGGGAGCGGGACGATACCGGTTTGCGGTAACTTGTAAAGAGGGAGTTTACCACCGAATTCGGGCAAAACCCGCGGATCGGGCTCAGTTCCCCGATTTGATAATTTCGTTGGATGGATTCAGGACGAGACGAACCGGGATAATCCGCTGGTCCGAAATCCCGAAGGCCATGATGGTCACGCACTCGCCTTTTTTTATGAGGTGAGCGGCTCCGCCATTCATGATGATGTGGCCGGTTCCCGAATCACCGGCCTGCACGTAGGTTTCAAGACGGTTCCCAGAAGTCATCGAAGTGACCAGAACTCGCTCTCCTTCCCAAAGACCCGCCGCCTCCATCAAGTCGATGGGAATTTCGATACTCCCCTCGTAATCGATATCGGCCTGCATGATCACGGCCCGATGAAGCTTGGACTTCAATTGAATGCGCTGCACGCTCCGACCAAACGGGGAATGACTGCGGTGGTCAAGCGATGAAAAACTAAGGGATTGAAAAATTACGTCAAACTGCGAGGCTCTTCCGGAATGAATCGTCTGGTAATTTTTACCCTTGGTCTCCTTTCCACTTGGACCGGCGGCCAGGAAGCCGACCCCGCCATCCCGAATCTGGTGGCCCAGAAGGCTCTCCAGTGGATGCAGAATTCCGACCCTGCCAAGCGTGAAGCGGCCTACCGGACCTTCCAGCTTTATGGGGACGAAGGTGGCGCGATCTACCGTCGCACCCTCGAAAAAGCGAGCCAGCTCCACGAGAAAAAGCTTTCGCAGATTCTTGGAAACGAACGTTCCAACCCCTTTAGTGAGCTGGAACAAATCTACGAATCCCTCAAAGACGAACGGGATCGCATCTACAAGCTCATCAAAACGGACTACAAGAAGGATCCGGCCAAGATTGCCATGCTGCGACGCGAAGTGGAATCTCTGTCGGCCCTCCGCGGACGTGCTCTGAAAATTGCCGCGAAAGACGCCGAAGCCCTCGGCAAATCGGTGACCACGGTGGCAACGGCCCTTGCCGAAGTTCAACGGGAGATCAATCTGATCGATGGCGACAAGACCGCAGCCAGCGACTGCACCGCCGAGAAAGCCCTCGAAGAATCTTACGAAGGTTCGGTTTACTTAAAGACCAAGGACATCGTGAAGCAGCTCCAAAAGGAGGTCACCAATCTCGAAACAGCCCACCGCGACAACGACGACTGTGAATGGGCCAACGGTTCCCAAAAAACATTCGCCCGCACCCTCAACGACTTCCGTGCCGTTTTTGCGCTCACCCCGCTGCGACTCGAAGAACGTCTGTCGGCCGCCTCGGTTGGGCATTCCCGCGACATGGCCTCAATGGGATTCTTTGCACACCAATCTCCAGTGCCGGGTAAAAAATCCCCCGGTGACCGCGCCCGCAAGGCCGGTTTCAAACACGCTTGGTCGGGAGAGAACATTTTCATGGGCTCGGGCTCGCCCCTGGCCGCCTACAATGCCTGGTTTGGATCAGACGGACACCGCTTCATCATGTTTGCCAAAGGTCCTAACCTGATTGGAGTCGGTCCCCATGGGAAACACTGGACTATGATGACTGGTAGAAAGTAACCTTCTGTGGTGAGTATCGAGGATCGGCTGAACTACCAGTTTCAGAACAAGGCGCTTCTGAAAGAAGCCCTCTCCCACCCCAGCCTTTCTTCAGAAATAAGGCCAGCACCGCCTGACAATCAACGATTGGAATACCTCGGCGATGCTGTCCTCGAATTGATCGTAAGCTCACACCTTTTCCAACGCTTCCCCGATCTCAAGGAAGGCCCACTCACCAAACTCCGGGCCTCGCTCGTTTCCCGACCTGCGCTCGCCAAAGCTGCGCGGACCCTCTCACTTGGCGAAGCACTCCTCATGAGCAACGGTGAAGCTGGCAGCGGAGGTCGACAACGGGATTCCAATCTCTCCGACGCCTTCGAATCGATTACCGGTGCGATCTATCTCGACGGCGGACTCGAAGCGGCACGAGAAGTCATCCTCCAACTGCTCGCCCCGCAAATGGAAGAGCTCAACCCAACGGAAACGCGAGGAAACGCCAAAGGTGATCTTCAGGAACTGCTTCAGAAGAAGTCCCCCGAATCCCCGATCTACCAGATGCTTTCAGAAGAAGGCCCACCTCACGAGCGCACTTTTCTTTGCAATGTCACCTGGCAAGGTCAGGAGCTAGGGCGGGGTTCGGGACGGAGTAAAAAATCGGCCGAAGCCGAAGCCGCCCGCGCCGCCCTGACCGAAAAACGCTGGGAATCCGCCTGAAGTCCCACGCAAAGATCGGGACAATCGCAAGTTGTGACAACGACGACCCGGGCCTAGGTTGAAGCAACCCAAATATCATTTTCCATGTTCACCGGACTTGTCGAATCCACGGGAAAGGTCATATCGCTTGAAGAAAAAGGCGAGCAGGCCCGACTCACTCTCGCCATCCCCTTTGCCTCCGAACTCGCCCTCGGTGATTCGGTGGCGATCAACGGATGTTGCCTCACCGTCGCGAAACTGGAAGAGCACGTAGGCTTTGATCTCCTCGCCCAAACACTCAAGGTGACTTCGCTGGGCCAGCTCCGAACCGACCGCCTCGTTAACCTGGAACGTGCCTTGGCCGTGGGCGACCGCCTCGGCGGCCATTTCGTGCAAGGCCACGTCGATGCCACTGGCACAATCATCGATCTCTCGGCGCACGGACAAGACCATCGCCTCGCGATCTCCCTCCCGGCGTCCATCCATGAACTCTGTATCGACAAGGGTTCGCTTTGCATCGACGGCATCTCGCTTACCATCGCGGAACTCACCGACTCGTCGGCCGTCTTCTGGATCACCCCGCATACCCTCGGTGCCACCCATCTAGGAGAAGCCGCTGCGGGCCAAATGGTGAATCTCGAGGGCGACCTGCTTGCCAAATACGTGCGAAAGTTACTCCCGTCTTAGATCAGGCTGTCTGAAAAAGCTCCTCTCACGAACTCGTAATTTTGCCATGAGATTCGCGTTCTTTCTCTTCTTTCTGGCCATCTCCCCATTGTGGGGAAACCGAGGAGCCGAAATCTACCGCGAACACTGCGCCTCCTGCCACGGTGACAAAGGTCAGGGGGTGGCCGACGAATACGACGAGGCCCTCGTCGGGAAGAAATCCATTTCGTCCCTGGCAAAGTATATTCACCGGACCATGCCGGAGGAAAACGAGGATGCGGTGATCGATGAGGACGCTCATTTAGTGGCCGCTTACATCCACTCCGCTTTCTATTCACCAGAAGCTCAAGCCAAACTGGAGCCCGTCCGCAAAGATCTCCTGCGCCGAACCCGCCATCAACACCGGCGAGCCATTACCGACATCGTCCAATCGTTCCGCTGGCGCCCCAACTTCAAGGAAGAACACGGTCTTCAAGCGAACTATTTCAACAAGGAGAAGATGAACGACCGCAAGCAGTCGCTTGCAAAGCGAGTCGACAAAGAGATCTCTTTTGACATTCGCGGAGATCACGGGGTGGAGAAAATCAACCCGCAGGCCCACTCCATTTATTGGAACGGAGTGATCCTGCCACCCGAAACGGGCACTTATCGATTCCGGATTCATTCTCCAAACGGATTCCGACTCTTTCTCAATGAACCAAATCAGCAAAACGAAGCCTTCATCGATGCGTGGGTGTCATCAGGAAATACCATGCGCACGGTCGAGGAAAAAACCTTCCTCCTATCCGGACATCCCATTCCCCTCTTCCTGGAGTATGTTTCTTACAAAGAGAAAAACTCCTCCATCGCGCTCGAGTGGAAAACACCGCACGGCAGCTGGGAACCGATCCCGCCGCGCTACCTCTACGCGGGCCATGCTCCCAAAGCGGCCCTGATCACCACCAGTTTCCCGCCCGATGACGCTTCCCTAGGATACGAACGAGGATCTAGCATTTCCAAAGCGTGGAAGGAGTCCGTGGCCAAATCTGCCGTGGAGGCAACCGCAGCGATTTTTACCGAGATCGATGAACTCGCCAAAACCAAGCCTGATGCGCCTGATCGTATTAAGAAAATCAGGGAGTTCTGTGCCCGCTTCACCACCCTGGCCTTCGGGCGACCCCTCATCCCAACCCAAAAGAAACGCTATCATGACGACATTTTCGCTGGTGCCGGGGACGATTTCGATACCGCGGTGAAGCGGTCTCTAATGCTCACCCTGACGTCGCCCTACTTTCTCTACCCGTCTCTCAACAAAAACGAGGAAGGCGAATTCGATTCCCACTCTATCGCAGCCCATCTTGCCCTGACTCTCTGGGATTCCGTCCCGGATCAACCACTCCTCAATGCTGCGGCCGCCAACCACCTTGAAAACGAAGGACAGATTAAAGGTCAAATCCGCCGCATGATGGCAGATCCGCGCACGAAGAGCAAATTGCAACGCTTTTTCCACCATTGGCTTGGGCTGGCAGAAAAAGAGGATCTTGGAAAAGACGCCAAGCTTTTCCCCGGATTCGATGAAGCGGTCGTTGCAGATCTCCGCACCTCACTCGACCTCTTCATCGAAGATGTCGTTTGGTCCGAGACCTCGGATTACCGCCGCCTCTTTACCGAGGACAAGATCTACCTCAACGATCGCCTAGCCAAACTCTACCAAGCCAAAGTATCCAACAAGGGAGGGTTCCAACTCGTCGACACTCCCAACCAAAAAAGATCCGGGGTCTTCACCCATCCTTTCGTTCTGAGTGCCTTTTCCTACCACAAGCAAACCTCACCCATCCACCGAGGAGTTTACCTGAGCCGGAATGTCCTCGGCCGTTACCTGAAGCCCCCTCCCAAGGCCATCGAATTTAAGGACGCCGACTTCAAACCGCATCTCACCATGCGGCAAAAAGTGACCGAAATCACCCAGGACAAGAGCTGCATGTCCTGCCATTCCATCATTAACCCGGTGGGATTCAGTCTCGAAAATTTCGACGCCATCGGTCGCTTCCGGACCCACGAAAAGAACCAACCGATCAATACCATCTCGGACTATCCGACGCCTGACGATCGCTCGATCAAAATCGCCGGCCCAGAGGATCTGGCCCGCCTAGCCGTCGATTCCCAGGAGGCCCGCCGGTCTTTCATCAAGCACCTTTTTCACCATCTGATCCAGCAACCAGTAAGCGCCTACGGATACGGTCGTATGGATCAACTGGAAGAATCCTTTAGCAAATCCAATTTGCACATCCGCGAACTCATGGTCACCGTTCTGGCGGGAACCGTCCCCCAGTCGTCCTGATTCGCAAGATCACCCTACTTTCACACGTAATTATCTTATGACCTCCCGCCGCCAAATCCTTCGCAACCTCGGCATTTCCGGAGCTTCGCTCCCTTTCCTCTCGTCCCTGCCTTCCTTGGGAGCGGACAAGACGGGCCCAGCAAAGCGGCGGGTCATTTTCATGTTTTCGCCCAACGGAACCCTTCCCAACAAGTTCTGGCCGGGCAATGACGGAGATCTTTCGAAATCCGCCATTCTCACTCCACTCGCTCCCTTCCAAAAGCAAACCACCGTTTTGAAGGGAATCTCCAACCGGGTTGGAGGTGATGGCGACCGTCACATGCGTGGCATGTCCTGCCTCCTCACAGGAGCACGCCTCCACCCCGGCAACATCCAAGGTGGTTCCGAAAGCCCAGCTGGCTGGGCCTCGGGAATCTCCATCGACCAAGAGATCAAAAACTTCCTCCAAAAGAACGAAGCGACCCGGACCCGCTTTGGCTCACTCGAAGTCGGCGTGGCCGTTCCGGACCGGGCCGATCCATGGACCCGCATGTCCTACGCCGGGTCCAACCAGCCGCTCGCGCCACTCGACGATCCCTATCAAATGCTCGACAAGCTCTACGGGCAATCCAAGGACCGCGAGACCTACACTTCCATCCTCGACTCTCTAGGCTCTGACCTCAAACAAGTCGCCGGGAAGCTCTCCAAGGAAGACCGAGCCCTACTCGATCAGCACCTTTCGCTGGTGCGTGATCTGGAAAAAGAAATGGCCGCCGCCACCCAAACCGGCGAACTCGTTCATCCAGAACCGGAGCTCGACCCCAACATCGAACTGGTCAACGACAACACTCCCCAAGTTGCCCGTATGCAAATGGACCTTCTCGTCAATGCGATGGCCAACGATATGGCCCGCGTGGGAACCCTTCAATTCATGCGTTCAGTGGGACAGGCCCGCATGCGCTGGCTCGACATCAACGAAGGTCACCATTCGCTCAGCCACGAACCCGACAAGAACAAGGACGCGCAGGCCAAGCTCGAGAAGATCAACATTTGGTTCGCTCAGCAACTGGCCTATCTTGCCAAACGATTACGCGACACCCCAGAAGCCGGTGGTCAGGGAAACATGCTCAACAACACTACCATTGTCTGGGTCAACGAGCTCGGCAAAGGAAACAGCCATACGCTGCACGACCTTCCCATCGTACTTGTCGGTGGACAGGGTGGCGAAAGACCCGGCTTCCACCAGCTCCCCAACCAGACTCCACACAACCGCCTGCTAATGTCCCTCGCCCATCACATGGGTCACAAGATCCAGAGCTTCGGCGAGAAGAGATGGTCGGCCGAAGGCCCACTTAAGTGGAGCTGACACTCTTTTTGGTCCGCCAAGCATAGATCAGAAAAGCGGACCCGATGACGATCATGAAGGTCGAGTAAAACTGGCCTTTGGTCATGCCGAGAATTTTTTCGGCGTCCGGTTGCCGGACTCCTTCCACCAGGATCCGGAACACCGCGTAGAAAATGAAAAAGACCGCGGTGATCACTCCGTTCCAAAGCTTGGGGCAAAGGACGCGCATGGCATAAAGAACCCCGAAGATGACAAGGCCCTCAAGGATTCCTTCATACAACTGCGAAGGATGTCGGGCCGGCGTATGATCGGCGATCGCTTTGAGGACCTCAGGATTGTCGCGCGCGATTGGCATCAGCTTCTGCTCAAACACCTGACGCGGAAGTTCATATTCCCCAAACTGATTTCCATAGGGACCCAGAAGTTTCCCGGCTTTCTCGAAATCGGCCACCGCCGCCTGCTCCAGCGCCTTCTGGCGGGCATCAGAAAAACCAGGCTCGTAAAGAGACGACGGAAACTTCACCGCCCACCACTTGTTGGAATCGGTGAGTGTCCCGTAAAGCTCCCCGTTGATAAAGTTGGCCATCCGACCAAAGAACACCCCAAGCGGCGCCACAATGGAAAATCCATCACCCACCGCCGGCCACGACCAACCGTTCTTGCGGGCAAAGACCAGGGTCACCGCCATGATTCCCAGAATTCCCCCGTGCGAAGCCATCCCTCCATCCCAAACCGCAATGATCGTGGCAGGGTTCTCGAGGATGGGCTCGATCCCGTCGCGCGGGATCATGTAGAAGAGGACGTAACCAATTCGCCCGCCAAGAAACACCCCGAAGATTGCCGTGAAAGTTACCAGATCACCGACTTTCTTCTCCGGAACCATCCAAAGGTCACGACGAGCTAGCCTCAATAAAATGAAGTAGGCCGCTGCAAAACCCATCACGTAAGATAAACCATACCACCGCAGTTTGATTTTCTCGGTGATCTCCCAGATCACCGGATCCATGTCATGCACGTAGACTGCTAGAAGGTCGAACACGCTGGAACTTCATACCATCAACCCGGCTTTCGCAAGCGGACAAAACACCTCGACGAAAGATCGAACCACTTTCGCTCACCGCCTTGACAGGTCCCACCCAAAACCATCACCGTTTCTCATGCTCCGCTTCCTTTCCATTTCCGCCATTCTCGCCGGATCGGCCTGCGCCCAAAATCCCCCCTACCATCAAGCGCCTTCCGTCGAGCCACCCTACCATCGCGTCCGCTACGAAGCTTCCACCCAACCAAATGGCCTGATCTTCCCGGTGCAATACACCATCTGGCTGCCTCCCGGGGTCAATACCCTTCGCGGCGTGGTGGTCCACCAACATGGTTGCGGAGAAGGGTCTTGCAAGTCAGGTCAAACCGGAGCCTTCGATCTTCATTGGCAGGCTCTGGCCAAAAAGCACCACTGCGCTCTCCTTTCACCATCCTACGAACAGCCTCAGAAGGCCGATTGTCAAAAATGGTGTGACCCGCGCAATGGATCGGATAAGACCTTCCAAAAAGCGCTCGCCGATCTGGGCAAAATGACCGGACATCCCGAGCTTTCGAAAATCCCGTGGGCCCTCTGGGGCCATAGCGGTGGTGGTCACTGGGCAGGAGGCATGACGTTGCTCCATCCCGACCGCGTGGTAGCAACCTGGCTGCGATCGGGGGTTCCCTTCCTGGAGCCCAATCCGGAACGTCCGTCCATCAAAACCCATGCTCTCTCCAATGCAGCGCTCGGGGTTCCCATGATGTGCAATCCTGGAACCAAGGAAGGAGTCACCGTCAAGGAAGGACGTTTCGCAGGCGTTTGGCCGGCCAATGAAACCTTTTTCAAAAAGGTTCGCTCCCAAGGCGGCCTGATCGGTGTCGCCGTTGATCCTCTTTCCAGCCACGAATGCGGCAACCAACGCTACCTCGCGATTCCATGGCTCGATGCCTGCCTGACGGCTCGTTTGCCGGAGCAACCGGAAGATCCTCTCAAAACCATGCCAGTCAAAAAGGCATGGCTGGCTCCCCTCCTTGGAACGAAGGCGGTTTCCTCAGGATCTTTTGAGGGCGACATCAGCACTTCGGTCTGGCTCCCCAACGAATCAATCGCCACCGCTTGGACTCACTATGTCCGCGATACCCGCATTCCGGACACCACACCACCACCTGCTCCGAAAGATATCGAGGTCAAGGGTCAGGAAATCACCTGGCAGTCTGAGGCCGATCTTGAAAGTGGACTGGCCTCGTTCATTATCCAACGCGACGGGAAGACAATCGCCACCCTACCAGAAAAACCGAACCATCGATTCGGCCGCCCCGTCTTTCAGGGCCTGCAATACAGTGATACCCCGGCCGCTCCTCTCGTCAAAATGCGTTACGTGGACCACGGCGCGAAGCCAGGTGCCAAACAGGAATACAAGGTCATCGCCGTGAATACGGTGGGCCTCAAATCTGAGTAAGGACCATCCTTCCCGAAGCGCTAATTCTTCAGCAGCTTCACCATCGCTTCCCCCATGGCATCGCCGATGAGGAAGTGGCTTTCGGCATTGTGATTCCAATGATAACCGAACCCGCTCGGTGATTGCTCAGTACTCCGTTTGAAGGGTCGCGTCTCGATGGCGGCAATCGTTCCCACAAATTCCGGGGTCACTTTTGGATCCGCCATTTGCAGTTGGATTTCGCAGAGCTCAGCTCGGATACCCGTGGCCTCCATCCCGATCATCCCGGTGTTGGCAATCACCACCGGCATGTTCTTGACTCCAAGATCCTTGCGGAGGTCACGAATGAGGTTGGCCATGTTGGCCGCATACTCGTCGACCATTTCTTTCGACCCCGCATCGTTCCATCCCTGATGCCAGCCAAAGCCTACGATCTCCGTCTTGGGCCCTTTTAGCTCGGGGAAACGGCTCACTGGATCCGCACAAACATCCTTCACAATCTTGACCATGTTTCGATAGGACGCGCCGAGGTCCTCCTCCTTGTATTTGGACTTTTCGTATTTCGGTTTCCCCGATGAAGGCGGACGGAAATTCACTCCCAGTGAATGACCACCCCACGCGGTCTTGATGATTAAAACAGGCTCTTCAAAAGCATCGCCCACCCGATGTCCAAACTGCAACTCGGGCCCAAACCAACTCCCTTTTCCAAACCCCACCGTGAGACGACCATCCGACTTCCCGGGTGCTGTCGAGTGAATCCAGACGTCATCACGCTCCACCCATTTGCCATCCTTGCCAAGAAGGTGGCCATACCGCTTTGAGGTTTCGGGAGTGGTGGCCAGATATCGAAGTCCACCAATGCCCCCTTTCACTTCACGCTGATGGCCCGGGTCTCCCTTCTTGTAGCTTGGGCTCAACCCCATCTCCACCTTGCCATGGCCAACCATGTTGGATTGGCCCGCCAAGATGAACACCTTCACCGTTTCGGCACCTGGAAGCGCCTGAATCACGAAAGCCGGGAGTATTCCAAACAGGATCTTTCTCATACCTCAGGGTGTTCCCCTTCGTGGTTCCTGTCAACCAGACCATTGCTCGCAGCCAACATCCTGTTCCCGGTCCTAGTTCTTCTCTGCACCTCTACGAAAGGGACCAACTGGTAGTCCGGATCGGCCGACTAAATTACAAACAGGATCATCCGCCCAACCATAACGAACCCATTCAATTGTAGCGACCTGTTTACTCGAAAGCCTGACAGTCTCTCCGTCGACCACCGCTTCTGCCGGAACAAACTCTTGGTCTTTCCCAGCCACTTCAAAACCAATCAGGTATTTCCCATCTCGCGCTTTCACTTCCCGATCAAAAAGAACGCGGGCTTCGCTAGTCTCGAAAACAACCTCTCTCACCTCAGGAGATATCTCGATTCCTTTCTGACCGTAAATTTCTGCCAAGGCGAGGTCAGCCAACCTCTCCCCTACCGGTCGCTTTCTTCGTGGATGAACATTGGTGGGATGCCCCACATCGATCGTGACCGCCATGGCAGTGTGCGGCACTTCCTGGGCGACCTCGTATTGCATTTCCCGGAACAACTCCCAATCCCGATTGAGTCCCGGCAATTGGACGAAACAAACTGGAAGTGCCTCATTCCGCCATGCCTTGCGCCAAGCTCCGATCAAGGCTTCAAACTTCCGTCGGTTAATCTCTTTCGGAACCGCTTTCCCTCGCCCCCCATCCACGGTGGCGTTCGACTCCCCCTGATACCAAATCACTCCTTTGACCGGTAAAGGCAGGATCGGCTGAACGCCGGCTTCCCAAAGAAATGAAGGTGCGAAGGGATGAGGCGGGGATCTCCCCTCGATTGGATCTTTGAACCATTCAGTGAGATTCAGAGCCGCCCGCTCTCGGCACCACCTCGGATACTCTTCGTTTCTCCACCATTCATGAAGAAGCACATTCAGTTTTTTATCGTTTACGAAAGCCTCTCTCGGCAGGTGCGCTTCAATGGGAGATCCTCCCACCGCGAGATGAATGATCCCGACCGGCACTTTGAGTTCCTCTCGAAGTTTGCGGGCAAAGAAATAACCCACTCCAGAAAAACCGCTCAATGACTCGGGGTCGGCAGCCTGCCAACCTTTGGACCCATAGTAGTTTTCAACTGTCAGCTTTTCGAGAAACTCTCTTGAGAATCGCTTTCCACCCGGATGAAGGCGACCTTGGAAATTGAGCACCCGAAGAGACTGATCAGGCTTTTCTGATAAAACGGCCGGCCCTTCGGCGCAGTTTTTCAAACTCCACTGCATGTTGGATTGTCCACTCGCCAGCCACACTTCCCCAAACAGGAGGTTCCTTCTCTTAAGCACCTCTGAACCACTTCGCACTTCGAGTTCCACCGGATCAAACGACGCTGTCACCGGATCAAAAACCACTCTCCAGACGCCCTCATGATTGGCGGTGGCGTTCCGCTCCCTGTTTCCTAACCTGACGCCCACCTCGCTACCCGAAGCGGCTTTCCCCCAAATCGGAAGCTTCTTGCCAGCCTGCAAGACCGCGGAGTCACTGAAGGGCAACCCAAGCTCCAAGGCCCAAGTTGAGTGTAGCCCAATCAACCAAAAGCTTAGAACAAGCCAAGACACCCTACTTTGGCCTCGCATTCTCCCACCCCTTTCCACGATCGAGTTTCATCGAGAGTTCCTCTACCAATTCCGATCGATCGTTGTCAGAGATGAGGTTCCGCATTTCATCGGGATCCTCGACCTGATCATAGACTTCGCGAGCCACGATCTCATCGTCGCTCCACCATTCGACATAGCGATACTCCTCGGTCCTCATGGCATAACCCCGAGTCTTGCCCTTGGTGTATTGCGAATAGGCGGCCTCCTTCCAAGGGCGTTTCGGCTCGTCGAGCAAGGGAGCGAAACTTGTCCCGTCCAAATGTTTCCCCACCTTCAACCCGCAGAGGTCAACGAGACTTGGGTAGATGTCGACCAACTCGACAAACGCTTTCGTCCTTTGCCCCTTCCCTTTCATTTCCGGAGTCCGACAGATCATCACGACCCGCGTGTCCAACTCATAATTGGTGGTCTTTCCCCAAAGGCCTTTTTCGCCGAGGTGATAACCATGATCGCTCCACAAAATGACTACCGTGTTATCGGCCAGGCCATTCTTCTCCAAAGCAGTAAGCACTTTTCCTACCTGGGCATCAATGTAGCTGACACAGGCGAAATAAGCATGCCTGGTCTCCTGCTGGTTGGCCTTCGAAAACAGACCTTTCTTGGGCTGGTCGGTATAACGTCTTTTCTCTCCGGAGGAATGCCCCGCCACCTTCGGTGCTCCGGCAGGCATTCCTCGATTCCCGGCCACCTCGAGTGATTCTCGTTCATACAGTTCAAAATGGCGTTTGGGAGCGATGTGAGGGGTGTGCGGTTTGATGAAACCCACTGAAAGAAAGAAGGGCTTCTCGCGCTCGTTTCCAAATTGCTCTAGATATTCGACGGCTTTCCCAGCGACCTGCCCATCGTAGAGAACCCCGTCAGCCACCGGCGCTTCTTCCTCAAGGGGTCCAAAGACGGGGTATTGATCCCAAGCCGAAAGTGGTTTCGTTGGGAACATTCTACGAAAGACCCCTTGGGCCGCTTGAATTCCCTCCTCGGTGTAATAGTAACGCGGTCCCGGACGAAAAGCCGGCACGCTCCAGCTTTCAGGGTCTCCCATGACATCCCACTTCGGGGCCATTCCTTTCGGAAAAACCCCATGATTGATCTTCCCACAAGCTGACGTGAAGTATCCGGCTTGATTGAAGAACTGTGGCAGCGTGACCACGTCTGGATTCCGATCGCGGTAATGGGCATGGTTACCGTGGATTCCAATCGAGTCGGGCCGTAAGCCGGTCAAAAGGCTGGCACGGGAAGGTCCGCAGGTCGCTTGTTGGCAATAGGCGCGTTCAAATACCATCCCGCTTTTCGCGAAGCGATCGATGTGGGGACTCTTTACCACTTGAGAACCGTAACAACCCAACTCGGGACGCAGATCATCGACAGCAATCATTAGGACATTCAGGGCATCAACTGGTCCGACCCCTCCCATCAAGACGGCAACCACCGCCATCCATTTCAAGAACCGACCTCTCATTTCTTTTCGGGCTTTGATTCAAACATCTCAAGGTGAGGCCACTGAAACCCTTTTTGTTTGCGATACGACATCGTCTTCCGATGCTTCAATTGCTCGTTTTGGAACAAACGGAGATTCTCTTCCTCTAGGAATGGATCGCCGATCTCCTTCTGAAATTCTCGCATCGTCTTCCAAAGCTGTTTTCGTTTTTCTTCAAACTTTCCGATCTCAGCCAAATTCCTCCACTCATGAGGATCCTCATGCAAGTCGTAGAGTTCCCATTCCGGAGGAGAAACAAAGCCAGGCACTTTTTCCTCATTAGGTAATCGGCTGTTGGAGTAACGGGACAGGGCCAAGTAATTGTCATGGCGAAAAGGGTTCCAAATCAACTTGTAGCGATCATCCCGGACCCCGAATTGAATGTATAAAAGACTCGGAGAGGAACCCGTGGTGAAAGTATGAATGTGGCTTCTCCCGTTCCACTGTCCGCGGTCGAGGGCCAAGAGACTCCGACCCGGCAACTCGTCTGGAATCTCGATCCCGCAGACCTCCAGCATGGTGGGCAGCAGGTCAATCGATGAAACCATGCCACTCTCCACCTTCCCTCGTGAAAAGACCTTCGGAAAGTTCACGATCATCGGGATCCGTGTTCCGTTTTCATAAATGCTCCCTTTCGCCCTCGGAAAATCAGCACCATGGTCCGCCATAAAAACGATCAAGGTGTTCTCTCTTTCTCCCAGCTCTTGCAACGTAGCGAGAACCATTCCGATCCCCTCATCGAGACGGTTGAGGCATTGAAAGTAGTTTTTGAGTTCCTTGCGGAGATTCACCCCGTCTGAGCCAATCCAGGGAAACGGCTCGACTTCTTTTGTCACCGGGACCGAAGGAAAACCAGCCTTCGACTTCTCCACAAACTTCCGATGGCCATCGGCGTAATTGATGGTCAGTTGAAAAGGCTTCTTTTGTTTCCTCGCCTTCTCAATCACCAACCGTGCCTGCTCTGCATACTCCTTAATGCTGATCGTCTTGCCAAAGTTGGAATTTTTGATCGCGCGGTGGTCAATGTGATCCTCCACCACCCTCTCAGGATTGACATGGGTCTTGCCAAGGAAGCCAGTGAAATAGCCTGCTCCGCGGAAGTAGGCCGGAATTGTTCTGAAATCCCGCGACATTGAAAACTTGTGCGTGGCCAGCCCAATGTGACCGGTTTGCCTTGGATACAGTCCTGTCAAGAATGCCGCACGCGACGGACTACAAACTGAATAAGGGACATAGGCCCGGGTGTAACGAACTCCAGTCTTCGCCAACCCATCAAGCACCGGGGTGTGCACCCGCTTCTCCCCGTAACACCCAAGATGGTCGCCATGATCCTCCGAAACGATGAACAAGACATTCGGACGGGCCACCACCAAGGAAGCGAGGATCAAGCATAACGAAATCACTCCCATCCATTTCATGACCTTTTCTACCGCTACAATTCTTCCCACCTTCCATTTCCTCGCTGGACGGAGCACCAAACCAGTTCACCCTTCCTTCCGTTTTCCTCAATCTGCGCAAAACTGGAACGTGATTATCCCTCGTCTCTTTGCCTCTCTTTTGGCAGCCCCCGCAGTGCTTTCGGCACAACCAGTCATCAGCGAATTCCTAACCAACAATTCCACGGGCCTCACTGATTTTGAAGGGGACCATTCCGACTGGATTGAGATTCACAACCCCGGACCATCGGCGATCAACCTGAACGGCTGGCACCTTTCCGATGACCTCGATAACTCGGAGAAATGGACTTTTCCATCGGTCTCTCTTGCTGCTGGCGAATACCTCGTCGTGTTCGCCTCAGGGAAGAACCTCTTCAACGGGCCGGAACTCCACACCAACTTTTCGCTCGCCCGGTCCGGCGAATCGGTAGTGCTGACTTCACCCGACTCAACCGCCGTCTCTTCCTACACTTATCCGGAGCAAAGCACTGACATCTCATATGGCTCGACCAGTAATGGCAACGACTTGATCCTTGTGGCGCAGGACTCCCCTGCCAAGGCCCTCATTCCGGACGCCAATCTCGATTCCCTCATCGGAACCTCATGGCAAGGAGGTAATGCCTCCTTCGATGATTCAGGATGGCTTTCCGGTGCTCTTGGCGTGGGCCTCGAGAGAACCAGCGGCTTCCAGGATGAATTCGGAATCAATGTGGGCGCGGCTTGGGGCGTCAACTCCTCGGTCTACATACGCGTGCCCTTCTCCACCGGATTTGATCCTGCCAATATCGTCAGCCTGACCTTGCGAATGAAGTATGATGATGGCTTCGCTGCCTTCCTCAATGGAATCAAAGTCGCGGAGGATAACGCGCCTTCGACTCTCGCCTTCAACTCCAATGCCACCAGAGGTCGACCCGATGCCTCGGCTTTGCAGTTCACCTCCTTCGACCTGACACCCCACATCAACGAACTCACCTCCAGCGACAACCTCCTGGCCATCCATGGCCTCAACCAATTTTCCAACAGCGGAGATCTGCTCATGCGGCCGGAACTGGTGGTAACTCTCTCCACTCCAGTTTCTTCCACTATAGGTTTCTTTCCGTCGCCTAGCCCAGGCGAGGAAAACCCGGAAAGCAACTTCGAAGCAATCTTGGACGACACCAACTTTGAAGTGGGTCGCGGCATCTTTCACGAACCGTTTGATGAAACCATCGCCTCCACCGACCCAGGCGCCACCTTGATCTACACCACCGACGGTTCACTGCCCTCCCCAAGTAACGGCACCCAGGTTCCCGCTTCCGGCGAAGACTCTCCAGCAACTTTGGTCTTACCCATCACCACCACGACCATCGTTCGGGTGATGGCGACCCGCACCAATGCCCTCCCCACCAACGTCGATACCCAGACCTATCTGTTTCCAGAAGATGTTCTGGCGCAAGATGGAACCGGACTACCCACCCCGTCAAACTCCTCCTCGACTTGGGATTATGTGATGGACCCCAACATCGCAAACGACCCGCGTTATCCCAATCTCTCAGAAGATCTCATCTCCCTGCCCACCCTGTCGATTTCCCTCCCGGCTGAGGACATGTGGGGACAGAATGGCATCTACGCCAATCCAACTCAATCAGGCCCAAATTGGGAACGGGCCTGCTCGGTGGAGTATCTCCTGCCAGATGGCTCTCAAGGATTTCAAGAAGACGCAGGCCTTCGTATTCACGGCGCGGGTTCCCGATTTCGCCCCGCTGGAAAAAAATCCCTCCGTATCTCCTTCCGTTCCCAATACGGAGCCTCGAAGCTGGACTATGATCTATTTAGCGACCGGGGTGCTGATCGACTCGATCACATCGTCCTGAGGGGCGCCTACTTCGACTCGTGGTCCGTCCACCCATCCGGCATCGGAACGGAATACATCGGGCGACGAAACGCCCTCCTGCTTCGCGATGAGTTTGGACGGCAAACCCATCAAGCAATGGGAGCCTATCCAGTCGTTCAGGGAAACTGGGCCCACGTTTACTTCAACGGGATGTATTGGGGTCTCTACAATCTCCACGAACGTATCGATCAACACTTCGCCGAAGACCGGTTCGGAAATGATGATTCGGAATATGATGTCTTGAAGCAACGTCCACGCGGCCATCCCAACGGCTCCGCACCGGAAGTGGTCTCCGGTGACCTGAGCGCCTGGAACACCCTTCTCACCACTCTTAATGGGAACATTACCAGCCCAGCAGTTTACCAATCGGTTCGAGAGCAGCTCGATGTCGATTCCTTCATCGACTATCTCGTTCTCAATTTCTGGGGAGCCAACCTCGATTGGCCTCACAACAATTGGTATGCCATTCGCCACCGTCCCTCAAACGGGCGCTTCACCTTCGTTTCATGGGATGTCGAAAACTTCATCTTCGAAACCACGCGCAATGCTCCCACCAACACGAGGGTGAACAACTCACCGGGGATCATCTGGGACCGGCTCCGTCGCAACGAGGAGTTTCTCACCATCTTCGCTGACCGGGTTCAGTATCATTGCTTCAATCAGGGCGCCCTCACCCCTTCCGCCAACATTGCCCGCTTTGAAAACATCGCTGGTTCGATCAGGTCTGCCATGAATGGCGAAGCGGCCCGATGGGGCGACACGCGTGAAGAACCTCCACTCAACACGATCGATCATTTTGACCCTACCGTGGCCCAAAAAGTGTCAGGTTACTTCCTTGCCCGCACCAATTTCTTCATCAATCAGTTGCGCCGGGAAAATCTTTTCCCGGATTTCGACGCCCCGCTCTTCTCCGAACGAGGTGGGCAGGTTGTTCCCGGTTCGACCATCATCATCGCCAACCCCAACGCATCCGGAACGATCTACTACACCTTAGATGGAACGGACCCACGATTGCCGGGTGGTTCGATCAATCCCTCAGCTGAAACGGGAACGACCGTCACCATCAATTCTCCTCTTTCCTTGATGGCCCGCGTTCGACTCGACAACGGCACTTGGTCAGCTCTTTCCTCGGCTGACTTCATCACCGGAACCACTCCGGTCGCGGGCCAGCTCGTCATCAGTGAAATCCACTACCATCCCGCTTCGCCAACTCCGTCCGAGCTCGACGCCGGATTCTCCGATCAGGACGATTTTGAGTTCATCGAGCTCACCAATACTGGTTCGTCAGCTCTTGATTTGACCGGACTCTCCTTCACAACGGGGATCCAGTTTGACTTCAACTCCCTCGAGCCCGCCAATCGCTTCCTTCCCGCAAACGGCCGACTCGTCCTTGCTCGAAATGCTTCCGCCTTCACCTTCCGCTATGGCCCCACCGTTTCGGCAATTGGCACCTACGAAGGCTCTCTGGCCAACTCGGGCGAAACCCTCACGCTCACTCTGGATGGAATGGAATACCTTTCCTTCACCTACAACGATAGACTTCCTTGGCCGGAATCATCCGACGGCGATGGCCCTTCTCTTGTCCTGACTTGCCCCCGGTCAGGAACCGATCACGCTGATCCACTCAACTGGCAACCATCGCCTGCGGTGGGCGGTTCTCCACTAGATGAAGACACAACTCGATTCATCGGTGATCCCACCGGGGACGACAATCAAGATGGCCTTAACAACCTCTTCCAGTTTGCCTTCAGTCCGGACTCCTCACGGCCTCCCTCTCCTGCCGTTTCCTTTGGAAACACCCAACCCGTCTACACTTTCCAACGAAACCTCACCGCCTGCCTGGTGTTCACTGTGCAGCATTCCACTGACCTCAGCAACTGGACCTCGCTCGACGCTTCACATCTTGTCGAAATCACGCCTCTTGCTTCGGACAAGGCCCTCTATACCTACCGTTCCCCGGTATCGAGTGAAGAGCATCCTGCTCAGTTCTTCCGCATCTTCATCTCCACTCCTTGATTCGTTTCCTAGTTGATTATCTTAAAAAAAAGCCCGCCGTGATTCTCATCACGACGGGCTTCTTGGGGTTGCCTGTAGAAAATTTGTCCCGCTTACGGTTGCGCCTCCAGGCGGAAGAAGAGCTTCCCGGAAACCCGGCCAGTGACATCGATTTCTACCCGGCCCATTCCATTTTCATCAGTCGTTCCGGAGGTTCCATTGGCGGGGAATTCTTCGCCCTCAAAACCACTCAAGCTTGTCGAACTCTTGACCAAGTATTCCGTTGAAGGTGCTCCTTCGAACTCGAGGAAAAAGGTCGAGTCATTTGCGAATCCTGAATTCGTCACCCGCAAAGCAGCACCTGATCCATCTGGCGCAACCGCTTCATTGTGGAGCCTGATGTAGTCCACTTCCCACTCCCCACTGAGGTCAGCTGAAAAATCACCCAGGAGAAAACCTCCACCAGCATAAAGCGAAGCTTCAGACCCGGCAACCCCTCCACCGGGTGCAGCACTGCCGCCGTAGACGAGAAGGCCATCCCGCCAAACCCAGAATCTTTGATCCGCCTCGACGTATGCCACTCGATACACATGGATCGCATTCGTATTACTCCCGGTGGTCACAGGGTCATTGCCCAATCCGGTCGTAATCTCTGATTCGTTGATATTGAGACGAAGTGAATTCTGCCCAGGAGGGTTCAAGAACATCCCAAAGCCGCCGTGATCAAATCCGGGAGCCGTAATGGTATCCTCGATGACACTCACCGCCACTTCCACGGTGAAGTCACCCGAAATTGATTCCCGCAAGATGCTTCCCCCGAAATCGGTCCTGAAAAGAGCCTCAGGCACCTCCGCCAGCTGGTTTGAGATCGCCAGTCCTCCTTCATAGCTTTGAGGAATCAAGAGGGTCCGATCGACTCCGATGGCAGCTGCAGCGGTCGGAAACCAATCGGTAGCACTCCCCGCCAGATCGAGATCCTGGGTGCCCGGATTCACATCCATTTCATATTGATAATCGAAGGAGGAGGAAGCCAGAGTTCCTGAGACTCCGGCAAAGGGTGGAGTGGTCACCGAGGCGGTTTCAGGTGCCCACGAGGCCCCAGCGGTATTTTCAGCAAACGCCCGATAAAAGTAGGTCGTCCCTCCTTCGAGGCCCTCGACAATCTGGGAAAAGGCCCCGGTGGTGTTCCCCACAAAGAGGACCTCGTCCCAAGCTCCAGGATTCGTTTCTCCGTCGCTTGTTCCATAAAACAAGGTGACTTCCGGAGCATCATTTCCAGCATCAGTCACTTCACCAGTGAAGGTAGCAACGCCAGGCGATGTCGCGGTGCCATCAGTCACCACCACCACGGGGGCGGTGACTCCCTCTGTCATAACCGAAGCGGTGGTGGGCGACCATGCCCCCCCGGCACTATTCTCTGCAAACGCTCGATAAAAGTAAGTCGTCTCGCTTTCGAGTGACTCCACCAGCGTGGTAAAGGTTCCTCCTTGGGGTCCTGCGTCGACCAAGTTCTCCCAAGACAAGGGATCAGTGCCCCCGTCAGTCGTTCCGTAATAGAGAGTCACCGTGGGGGCTTCGTTTCCATCATCAGTTACCTCACCCGAAAAGTTGGCCGCAAATGCTCCACTGGGCGAACCAGGCGTAACCACCACGGAAGGAGGGGTGGCATCCCCGGGGGTGATCGTTTCAATCACCACCGAGTTCCAAACACCAGATCCTTGTCCACCAGTCGATCCAGACCCCATGAACAAGGTGCTGCGATTCGGATCGGTAGTCGACGGCGTAATCGTGGCCACGCCCGCCCCATAATCCAGCTCGGCAGAACCAGATGCCGTATTGTAGGTGATGGAATAGGTTCCAAATGAATCAAGTGAAACTCCGGTGTTATACTGGTTGCCACTCACGTCGAGAATCACTTCGTCATTCTCATTCACTCGATGCACCACTCGGAAGCTATTGACGTCATCCATGTCGAAATAAAGAAGCAAGGCATTCTGTCTGCCGTTGTTGGGTGCGTTATAATAGTCCGCGACCTCTGCTCCCCCGTCTCCACGGATTGCATCCCGATCAACCGCTACGGTCCAAGTCATCCGCCACCCTTCCGCAGCAGTCACATCGCCAATAATCGCCGAGGTATCGACCGTGTAGACCGACTGGGCTCCGCTCGTTCCATCAACCGTTCGCCATCCTCCCCCGAAGTTTGAACCAATGCCCGTTCCGGCATCAAACCCATCAGAGAAGGCGCCCGATGTTCCAGTGTATGTCCAGCCTTGCCCGACAGGATCAGCCGCTCCAGTCAGATCGGTGGTGGAGATTCCTGACTCATAACTCAGGAGAACTTGCGCCAGCGAAGTCCCTCCCATTCCGCACAGCAAACAAAGTGCTGCCGGTAAAATGAAGTGTTTCGTTTTCACGTTTCCAACATGCGCTCAACACTTCACATTCGAGAAACTGAACTCATGGTCTTGTCAGGAGACCAGTGAGCATGGGGCACAAAAAAGCCGACCTCAAATGGACGGCTTTTGCCTTTCGTCAACGACTTAAAAAAGGACTCATCGCTTACGGCGAACGAGACCAAGGAGGGATAAAAATGCCAGCATGAAACTCCCCGGCTCGGGAATGGTTTCAATCGTGACTGAGTTCCAAACACCCGAGCCCTGACCGCCGGTCGAACCCGACCCCATGAAAATGGTGCTTCGGTTTGGATCGGCTGTCGATGGATTGATCACAGCGGTTCCAGCACCATAATCCAGAAGTGCGGTTCCAGCACTCGCGTCGTAAGTGATTGAGTAAGTGCCAAACTCATCGAGCGAAACCCCGGTGTTATACTGGTTGCCACTCACATCCAAAAGAACTTCATCTGAGGCATTCACGCGATGCACCACCCGGAAGCTATCGACATCATCCATGTCGAAAAAAAGGAGCAATGCATTTTGACGTCCGTTGTTTGGAGCATTATAGTAATTTGCAACTTCACCTCCATCCAAACGCGTGGCGTCCCGGTCCACCGCTACCGTCCAGGTCATTTGCCAAGAGGGAGCCGAAGTAATCGCAGGGATTACCGTGGAAGTATCCTGAGTGTAGACAGACTGTGCTCCACTAGTCCCATCAACCGTTCGCCAGCCCCCACCAAAATTGGTCCCAATTCCGGCCCCAGCATCGTATCCCACCGAAAAACCTGAGCCGCTCCCATCATACGTCCAGCCCTGAGTGGCCGGATCAGCCGCTCCAGTCAGGGTAGTGGTATTGATTCCCGACTGATAGCTCAAAACAACGGTCCCCGAAGAAGACAACGCGCCCATGAGAGACATCGAGAGAGTAATCTTGCAATACTTGTTCATGCTTGGCGACAGGCTCAGACACATAGCTTCCTCAGACCACCTCAGTCAAGAGGTTTGATTGTCACACCAGTCTCTCAGGGGATTTCTACCCCAACCCGATAGAAGGTCGAGACTCCTCTAACTTCGAGATCTCTCAGAATCATCGCACCTCCCGTCCCAGCCTCAGGGCCATCGATCAATCCCCAACTGTCACTCACTCCCAAATCATCGGATCGATAAAGTCGATAGACTCGTTTGGGTGATGCCTGATTGAGGTAAACTCGAATCCCGCCCTTTGTTTCCTCGAGGGATTCAATCGAAAAGAAACTGAGGGCGTTGGTAGGATCGGTATCAGCACCATACTCTTCAAGATTAGTTGCCCCATCTCCGTCTGGATCATCATTGGGATCCCCTCCCTCAATGCTTTGGAAGAATTCGTATTCAAAGGCATCCGGCATCCCATCATCATCGAAATCGGCTCCCGGAGGAAGATATCCACCCGTCTGATCATAAGAAATCGAAGCGATCTCAACTTGATAGAGATTCCCAAAGGCCCCTCCTGTCCGATCGCCCAAAACCACCCGGGAATCAGACCCAGCAGAATCGTAGCTCACTCCCGCAACCGGAGTCAGACGAACCGCGTCCCGCCAGACATGATATCTGCCTTCGCTCGCATCGTGGGCAATTCTCCAAGTGTGGAAAGCTCCATCGAGGTTGTCGTGAGCCACATTGAAAGATTGGCCTCCACTATCCTGAGTCCGGTTGCCAAAAACATCCACAATGATCCGGTTGGTGCCCGTCCCCAGCCAGATCGTATAGCCGGCCGGATTCGCCTGAAACCTCATCCGAATCTCAAACGTCCAATCACCGTCATTTCCAGAATTCCAAGTGGTTGTTCCGCCATCCCGACTCGATGTGATTCCTTCGAGCCACGCCCCTGCCCCATTCAGGTGGGTGCGGATCAGGATGTTCCCCGAAAGACTCTCGGAAGTTGCCGAAGCGGTCACTTCCGACCAACCGTTGATGTAGGAAGATCCATCAAAGATCTCATTTCCCGCGAAGTTAACCTGCAAGGACTCCCGTTCGGTCACGGCAAAAATTTCCGGCACCTCGACCGCATCGACCGGGAACATCCCCATTCCTTCGGCAATCCGCCGCCCGACATGTTCCTCACCAACCCCATTGGGATGCACCGCATCGTGGGTCATGGACACTGGATCAAATCCGGTCGAGGGATCAATCACCCAAACCGGGGAGCCGGGAGAGACCGTATTCTTCAGATCCGCCAACGGTTGCAGCAAATCGTTGAAACGATCGACTCTCTCCTGAAACGCCGCCCCCTGATTGGTGAGAAGCAATCGATTTAAAAAAATCCTCACCTCAGGATTGGCTGCCCGCCATTGATCGATCATTGCTGCAAGGTCATCCCGGAGTTGTGCTTCGCTTGATCCCCCCGCCAGATCATTGATTCCCATCATGATCACCACTGAATCAGGAAGATAAGTTGTTCCGGTGTTTCCACTCCCGACCGCCGCCGGATCTGGATAGGGTACAAAATTACCAGCGGTATTCACTGCGTATTGGTTGGACTGCCCGATCCAATTGGCAACCGTGCCCTCTCCACGATTGCCACCCCTTCTGGATGCCGGAAGAGGAACCCGCCCGTTAGACCAAAACGCCCTCCATCCCCAATGCCCTTCGTGGAAATTCTCGAAGACCACTCCTTCGTATTCGGGTGTATGACCAGCATTCCCCTGATAGGCTCCATTGACCGAGCCAACAAACTCATAGGCCGCCCCTGCATCGACCAAATGTTTGAAAACCTCGTAACGATAACTGGCAAACCCAAGCCCTCCCTGAGTGATTGAGTCGCCAACAAAGGTGAGATCCCCGTAGTCAGGCGAAACCACTCCAAGCTCGTAGAACTCCTTCGCATAACGCCGCCCGATTTCCTTTTTGGCCTCCTTATCGAAATGAAGATTGTCGTAGAGGCGGTCCTGCAAATCGAGATTTTCAAAATAGGAGATACTCGCTTCCTCTTGGGCAAGCCCAGCCTGCTTGGCTCTTACCGTATTGCGATTTCCGCCTGCTGCCGCCACCCCTCCGATCACCGCTTTCATCGAAGCCGCATTTGGAAGATCGGCACGGAGATTCACGATCAATTCGCTGAGCCTGACATCGGCAATTGCTGCCTCAGCCGCAGTATCACTCTCACCCTGCAAATACATCAGGCCGACGATCTCAAAGGTGTGGCCTTGTGAGATTAAAGCCGTGGTCGCCGCATCGACCGTAGCCAACAGATGGGCATACATATGCCCACCTGATGACTTCGACCAATTGGTGTTTCCCCCTCCCCCTCGGCTTGCCTTGATCACCCCAAATTGACGCACTCCGGCCCGAAACAAGGTCCTCGCAAACGCCACTTCAGGTCCCCAGTGCGTGGCACTTCCCGGGTAAAATCCTCCCTGTTGGTCCTGCAACTCCACCCATTCGCTTCCGGAATCACCCAAAGAAGTCAAAGCATTGGCAATGTTGTGCCACCAAACCTTCACCCCGGAATCACCCGGGTCATTTCCTGCCGTCGGGTCCACTTCACCACCCGCAGTCGTCCCAAGAGAGTTCGACTGCCCAGTTAAGACAAACAAGCGGAAGTGTTCTCCACGGGCAAAGGAAGCCACGAAAAGGAGGATCGTCACAAACCGTTTCATTTGACCTTCTCTATTCGATTTCCTTCGAGACACCCTTTTTGGAATCTGGTTCGTCATCCAAACCAGTTCATTTTGCCATTCTTTAAACTCACGGCCTCCCAAAGATCTTGGTCTGAAAGCAAAACCAGTTAGCATGTCAACAATGCCCAGACTTCCCAAGCGCCAGGCCCTTCCGGGACAAGCCGCCGAAATCATTCAGGAAATGATCGTAAGCGGGGAACTGCGCGATCTCATTCCGGGAGAACGGACCCTGGCTGCGAAGCTTCAGATCGGACGCGACACTCTTCGCGCCGCCCTCGAAATCCTTGAAGCTAACGGCACCATTTCAAAACGCGAACACGGTAAGCGTCGCCAGATCCTCCAGCAGAGCAGCGATTCCCCTCCCTCGCGGACCAAGCACATCGCCTTTCTCTCTCCAAAGGAACTTCTTCACCTTCCCCCAAAACTGATGGCGGAATTCGATACCCTTCGCGAGCTTCTACAACGCAGCGGTTACGAACTCGAATTGGTCAGTCCCGGAATCTTTCATCTACAAAATCCCGCGACCAAACTCAAGAAGCTCACCCGTGATGTCAAAGCCGACGCCTGGATTCTCTATCAATGCCCTTCAGTCATTCAGCAGTGGTTCAATAGCCAAGGCCTCCCTGCGCTCATTCGGGGCTATCCGCAAGACGGAATCTCACTCCCTTGCATCGATGAGGACTGGCAATCCGCAGCCTTCCATGCCGGTGCCCATCTCAAAAGGTTGGGTCACAAGCGGGTTGGCCTGATGGTTCCGCAAACCCAGCTGGCTGGACTGGAAGCCACCGAACGAGGCCTCCGGGAGGCCATGGAGAAAGGAACCACCCCAGGGTCGGTTTACAAGGTCATTGAAAAAGGGACTCTTACCAGTATCTCGCGGGCCATTGAGGTGACTTTTGGCCTCGAAGATCCCCCCACCGCTCTCATCACCACTCGGTCGCGCCACCTCCTCACCGTGATTTCCTGGCTCGCTCAGCAAAAAGCCTGCATCCCTCGCGATCTTTCCTTGGTCTCCCTCTCTTCGGAACCGTGGTTTGATCATCTTTACCCCGCGATCTCCCACTACCAGTCGGACCCCTTGATGATTGCGCGCACCGTCGCCCGAAAAGTCCTTCAACTGGCCAACGGAGAGTTTCACTCGACTCGCACCAAGCTCCTCTTTCCCGAGTTTTCGAAGGGGCAGTCAGTACGGAAGTTGCTCTGATTCTTCGAGAAGCCTCCAACAGTACCACTGCATCCTCGGAAGGTGAAACGGTCCTTTGAATTGGTTGCCTTTGACCGACGATGAAATCCTTCCGTCGCGATGGAGGTATCCAAACCACTCGCCATGCTCAGGATCAGGGAAGACGCGATGAGCATACTCGTGAATCATGCGATGCCACTCGGCATAGCGAACCTCTCCCGTCATCTCATAAGCCAGCAAGGTCGCAATGATGGCTTCACACTGGGGCCACCAGAACTTCATGTCGTGCCAATACTCCTGGACCGGCTTCCCATAAACATCCCGGAAGTAGATAATCCCACCATGTTCTTCGTCCCATCCCCTCTTCCACATGTAATCCAACATGCGGCAACCGAGATCGATCAAGTCACGATCTCCACCCCGTCTTTTGGCTTCGTGTAGGATGAACCAAGCCCCCTCAATGGCATGTCCCGGATTCAAGGTCCGGGCGTCAATGTGATCAACGATCTCTCCATCCAACCCGATTTGCTCCATGACGCATTCGATATCGTCTTTCACAAATCCCCGGATCTCCTCGATGAATTCGTCGATCTTGCGTTCCGCAAATTCGCAGCCGCCATTTTCCACGAGAACCTGGGCCACTTGCAAAAAGATCATTGGCACTCCAATTCCGTTCACTTTGCGAACCTGGGTCCACTTTGGCTCTCCCGGAGAAGCAGTGCCGTCCGCATAATCCATGCATCTGGAGAAAAGGCGTCGTGCTTCGTTGACCCACTCCTGTTCGCCCGAAGCTTTTCCATAAGCCGCAAACGCCATGATCGCAAAAGCCTCGGAAAAAAAATAGCGCCGCTTCCGCAAAGGCTGCCCGTCCCGTGTCACCAGAAAGAACATCCGACCGTCCTCATCAAAACAATGACGCCTTAAAAAATCCACTCCACTTCTTGCCGCTACCAACCAGTCCTCTCGCATTTCCACCGTGTTGCAAAGAGTGGCCAACATCCAGGCAAACCGCCCCTGCAACCAAACAGACTTGTCATCATCAATCAGACTGCCATCAGCATCCCTCATCGAAAGATAACCACCGAATTCCTGATCGATGACCTCCGGCATCCAAAACCCAAGGGTATCATCGAGGCCAGCCCGATAGGCATCACACAATTCAACCAACTCTTCCTTGGTGTATCCCGTTTTGATCATGACTCCTCTTGAGCTACTTCTGGCTCCAGATGGTCAGCCCATCCACCTGTTCTTCCCGGGCTCTGAAAACCAGTCCCAGAAGCAAACCCGCCACCACCGTGGCCAGAAAACCAACCGCTCCATAAAGCAGTGGCCATAAGTCGATCACTCCAAGCTCATTGGCTACATGCACGCAGATCACCGAAAAAACTCCGGCGACCATCGCAAGCAGACCCGCCACACCACCAGGCCTTTTAGTAAAGACTCCCAGCGCAAACAACCCTCCCAACGGTCCCAGCACAAAACCAATAAACGTGGTGTAGGCCTTGAAGACCTCATCAAGCCCGGTGGCAGCTAGGAATGCCGCTACCACAATGCCCGCCACCCCCAAAATGATCACTACTCGTTTCGCGATTCCCAATCGTTGTTGGTCTCCGCTGTCCGTCCGAATGAGCCTTCCGTAAACATCAGTCACAAAGGTGGTCGCCACCGAGTTCAAGGAACTTGAAATCGTCGACTGTGATGCCGCAAAGATTCCCGAAATAATCAGGCCCGCCACGCCGACAGGCAGATTCTGCATGATAAAAAAGGGAAGAATGGTGTCATTCTTTTCCAAAGCTGGATTCAGTAAGTCGGGCTTCTCCTGATAAAAAACAAACATGGCCGTCCCCAGCGCAAAGAAGATGGCTGACCCTCCGATCACCATCGGGATATTCAACCAAAGCGACTTTCTGGCCTCCCTCTCGGAAGGCGTCGTGACATATCTCTGCACCACATCCTGTCCGACGGTGTAGGAAGGAAGATTGGCAAAGAAGAAGGCCAGCATGATAACCCAGCCTGAAAGGGTTTCTTTTGAAAGCGATACCTCGGAAAGCCCCCAGTTCGCGGTGACTCCCTTCCCTTGTTCAGCCATCGTGGACCCGACCGCATTTAAACCTCCATCAACTTCAGTCACCACCAACCCGAAACACAAAAGCGCCCCCCCAAGCAAAACGAGAGCCTGAATGGCATCTGTCCACACGACGGCTTCAATCCCACCCATGACCGTGTAGATGACACATAGGACCCCGATCACTCCAATGGCGACATAGACATTGATGTTGGTCACGCTCGCCAAGGCAATGGCAGGCAGGTAGAGGACGATCGCCACCCTTCCAAGGTGGAAAAGGATGAAAACGACACTCGCGACGACCCGGGCGGCCACATTGAATCGTTTTTCAAGATACTCGTAGGCCGTCGTGATGTTGAGACGACGGTAAAAGGGTAGATAGAAAAACATCACCAGCAAGACCATCAGCACGATCGGTAATTGTCCTAGCCACATATTCCAGTTTCCCGCATATGCCGCTCCCGGAATGGTCATGAAAGTAATCGCCGACAACATGGTGGCGAAGATCGACAAACCAGCGACCCAAAACGGCACCCGCTGCCCACCCCGAAAGTAGTCATCGGTGGTCGAAGCCGCTTCCCGCTTCATGAACCAATAACCAATCGCCACCATGCCTCCGAGGTAAACCAGAACAATCGTCCAATTGAAGAAGCCAAAACCCACCTTGGTCCCAGCCAGACTGATTTTCAAAACACCCGGGGTGCGGACGCCCGGTTTAATCTCTCCCGAGGGAATGATCCATTGCCCTTCCCAAAAAACGACCGGCGTGGTCACTGGGGGTAGACTTTCACCGAGCGACATCTCACCCCGCTCAGCCCAGCGGTCGGTCACGACATCATACGACAGGACCTTGTCGGAAAAACCCGGATGCTCCATCCCCTGACCATTCAGCTCAGGTCTGGCCGCCAACTGGCTCCGCAAGAAATCGACCGTCACTCCGCCAAGAATCAAAAAGGAAGCCGCCCCCACCGGAAGCGCGGTTGACGGAGCCGCTGATCTGCCCTCGGGCAAATCAGCCAAACGACGCCAGATCCCTCCCTCAACATCCAGTTCCCAGCAATCCTTCAACCAATCCAATCCAAAAATACGCTCATCAGCAGCTTCGTCCGAGCCAGCATTGTCGCGGCCTCCGAAAAGGTAAAATCGCCTACCTCTCACTCCCCCCACAGAGTGCACCCGCCCTCGGGCTTCGCCAGGCCAACCGAGCGATTTCCACTCAATCCACCTCGGATCCTGACGTCGCATTTGCCAAAGTTCACGGTGAGTTCGCTCCCCATCACCACCCGCTCCGACCAATACGGCACCTTCCACCAGAGCCGCCACCCCGCTGGTGATCGGTTTGGGCAAAGTTCCGATCACCTCGATCGAAAGCTTCCCTCCACTCAACGAAATCTCCATCACCTCGTCCCTCGCACCCTCCGCGTTCTCTCCTCCCATAAAAAGACAGTTGCCGTTTTCGAGACCGACTGACATTCCATAAGCAGCCTTCATGGGGAGGCGTCTTTCGTCTTCACGCCACTCCCCTCCTTGCTTGAGGGGGAGAACAAAAACCCGAGCGTAGTATTCTTTAGAGCCCTGCTCCCAAGGACGTTTATCAGGAAAGTTGGCCCCACCCGCTACTACAAGAAAGTGGTCGGCTTCGTCTCCTACCACTCCGGCGAAGACTCCCGCAAAGCCTTCCCGATCAGGCAACGGTGGGAGTTCGTCCCAGTCGAGCAGATCTTTGCCCGAGAGCCATCCGCACGACAACAAAAGAGAGAACCACAACCACGCGCTCATCAAACTCCGGCCGTGATATCCTTTCCGACCCACTGAAACCACCCCATCTCCTGCAGACTTTTTCGCAAAGCCTCGATCTGCTCCTCGCCCACCGGGTCGACGGGACGCCGGACCGGACCACAATCAACGCCAACCATTCGCATCATCGCTTTCAAGGAAGCTCGCCCACAGGTCGAAAACATTGCCTCGATCATCTCAAGAGCTCGAGACTGCCACAAACGAGCTTCGTCAAGTTTCCCCGACTCCACCGCTTCACGAACCCGGTCATAAATCGGAGCGGCGTAGTTGTAAGTGCTCCCAACCGCCGAACGATATCCTTGCGCAACCGCCATCAGATAAGCCTCATCGGAACCTGCCAAAAATTCCAGTTCCGGCCCTACTTCCTGCAAGCGAGGCAACTGAAAAAGCGTTGAGCCGTCCGAGTATTTGATACCACAAAAAGTCGACAGACGATCCACGGCCTTGTCGATCAAGCGAACTGGATTGAGAGCGACACCTGATAACTGAGGAATGTGATAGTAATAAAAAGGAGTCTTGGGAGCCGCTTCAACCACCGGAAGCAAACCCGCCACCAGAGCCTCTTCGCTCGACACCTGAAAGTAACCGGTCGGTGTCGCCGAGACGGCATCAGCGCCAATTGACTCGGCATGTGCCGCCAATTCAGCTGAGGCCTTGAGGCAGTTATGACCGACTTGCACGAAGGTGCTCATCCGCCCCTTCGCCGAGCCAATGTAGGCCTCGGCCAAAGCCCGGCGCTCCTCATCAGTAAGTGACATCCCCTCCCCAGTGGTCCCTGCAATATAAATGCCAGTGATCCCGCTCGACTCCAGATGATCTACAATCCGGGGCACTATCTCCAGATTCAACTCCCCCGAGCCATCCATCGGTGTCACCACCGCGGCCAGCAAACCCTTCGAATTTAAATGCCTCATTAATGCCAATTGCGTTGCGATCCTTTTAATCTGCTTACCGACCACTCTGCACAGTCTATTCACGCTGGTCGATCCATAAAACCAGTCGCCGAGGTCACATTTGTCTAGAGCTTTCCAAGGTTAGGCTTTACCGATTTTCCCGATTGGAGATCGATGGGAAATTGGGCCTCCTGCGAATCAAGTTTCTCGACCATTTTCCGGGCTAACTTCTTTGCCAAGTCCGGGTTTTTCTTTACCATGTTTGTCTTTTCGAATGGATCCTCCACCAAATTGTAGAGTTCCCAAAACTCAGATTCGTAACTATAGATGATTTTCCAGTGCTTCTCCCGATAAGTCGAAAACAGGGTGTTTTGGTGACGATGAGGGAAATGAGTTAGAAATTGCTGGGGGCGATGCCCGCCTGATTTACCCAGGAATAAAGGACTAACGTCAAAACCATCAATCACGGCCTCATCGGGAATCTTGGCTCCGGCCATCTTCAACATCGTGGGCATCATGTCGACACAAGTGACGACATCATGCGCTACTGAGTTGGGTGGAATTGCAAAGGCTTCCTGCATCGGGTTTTCCGGATTGCGTTTCGCCCACGAAACAATCAAGGGGACTCGCAGCCCTCCCTCAAACCGGGATCCCTTTTTATCGCGAAACGGCCCGTTCGACGACCAGGCACTTCCGTTGTCCGAAAAGAAAATGACCAGCGTTTCTTCGGCCACGCCAAGCTCATTGAGCTTCTCCAGCAAATCACCAAGCGACTTATCCATCCCTTCCACCAGTGTCGCAAAGGCAAGACCATGCCCCTTCAGTTTCGGATAATTTTTCACAAAGCGTTCGTCCGGATAAATCCAGGGAGCATGCACCGCATAGTGACTCATGTAGGCGAAGAAGGGTTTCCCGGCCTTTGCGGAATCCGCGATCGCCAACTTCATCTCCAGCGTGATCGCCTCGCTCAAAAACGTGTCAGTCCCGTGATACTTTTCCAGACCAGGAACGTCCCAAACATGCTTATTCGTCCGATGATTGGCCGAGTAATTGTATTTACCCCAGTAGCTTCCGGGGCCACCGCCCCCAAAGCCCGCAATGTTGACATCAAACCCCAGATTTATTGGGTCGCCGGACGGAGTGTCGTCCGGCCCAAAGTGGGCCTTCCCGGCAAACAGGGTCCGGTAGCCGGCCGACTTCATGAGGCGGGGAAGCAATGGTAGCGAAAGGTCCAGACCATCGATCTTCCAGTCGCCCGGGCTTTTGATAGTCTTCGTTTTCACCAAACCGGTGTCAATCGATGACTTCTTGGGATGGGTCCAGGTGGTCACCCGATGTCTGGGCGCCTCCTGCCCGGTCATCAGACTGATCCGGGTCGGCGAACAAACCGAATAGGAATAGGCGTTGGTGAATAGCCGGCCATTACGAGCGAGCTTCTCCATGTTGGGGGTGCGATAGAGCTCGTTGAGTGCGATTCTTTGAGGCTCACCATTCTTGTAGAGAAAAGGCACCGAGGTGTCGCCGACTCCCATGTCATCAACGAGAAAGAAGAGAATGTTTGGGTGTTCTCCGCCCCACAAAGCCCCACCTGCCAGCAAGAAAACAGCCACCATCATTCGATTCATCGTCCTCATCAGCACCTATCCTGTTCAGATCCGCTTGAAGCTTCAACTCTCTCTTCTTGCTTTGACGGATGGAAAGACCCGAGCTTGGATACGACTTATGATTCGGCTCACTCTCTCCTGCCTCTTTCTATTTTGCGGCATCTCGATGGGGCAGGGACTTCGGTCACTCCCCGACGGAAAGGCTCCCAACGATTCGCGTTTTCAGCCACCGGCCACTCTTCACGGCTATCACCCCTTCCGTCAGGTGACTTCGAAAGAAGAATGGAAGGCCCGAAAGGAAGCCATCGTCCATCGAATCGCGGTCAGTGCCGGATTGTGGCCGCAACCGACTAAAACCCCGCTGAATACAGTGATTCACAAGAAGATCGATCAGGGAGACTACACCGTGGAGGCTGTCTTTTTTGAGTCCATGCCGGGGCACTTCGTCACGGGGAATCTCTATCGGCCTTCGGGTGATTCACTGAAGATTGGTTTAAGAAACGGCAAGCGGCCGGCCGTGCTTTGTGCTCACGGTCATTGGCACGATGCCCGTTATGCACACAAGTCAGATGACGCCGCGAGGCAAGAGATTGCTATCGGCGCCGAGCGTTTTCTCAATGCGGGCAAATCGATCCATCAGGCCCGATGTGTTCAACTCGCACGAATGGGCTGTGTGGTCTTCTTCTATGACATGCTCGGGAACGCCGACTCGATGCAGTTCCCGGAACACCGGCGGGGGCCGAGGCCCGAAACCAACGGGGAAGCCATGGGCGACTGGGGGTTTGTTTCCAAGAATGCTACCGCAAGGTTGCAAACCAACTTCGGGCTTCAAACCTGGAACAGCATCCGCTCGCTCGACTTTGTGCTGGGACTCAAAGAAGTCGACCCCGACCGCATCCTCGTGACTGGAGCTAGCGGGGGCGCCACTCAGACGATGATCGTCAGCGCGCTGGATAAGCGCGTTGCGGCCTCTTTCCCTTGCGTGATGGTCTCGACGGCCATGCAGGGTGGCTGCACCTGCGAGAATGGCCACTACCTGCGAATCGGGCAGGGGAATATCGACATTGCGGCATCTGTGGCACCCAGACCACTTGGCCTCACCGCTGCGGACGACTGGACCATTGAACTCAAAGAAAAAGGACACCCGGATCTCGACGGCCTCTATCGAATGATTGGGGCCAAGGAGAATTACGAGGCCCATTTTGATGTGCACTTCAAACACAACTACAACCACGTCTCCCGCACTCACCTTTACCAGTTTGTAAACCGCCATTTTAGGCTGGGACTTAAATCGCCCGTGCTGGAACGTGACTTTGAACTACTCGGCAAAAGACAACTCTCGGTTTTTAATGAAAAGCACCTGGCACCGGCAGGCAAGAAAACGGGGGTCGCTCATGAGAAGACTCTCAATCAATGGTGGGCTGAAGATTCGGACAAACAAATGTCAGTCCTCCTCAATCCCAAGACCGCATCAGATTTCAAGAAGACGGAAGCTGTCATCGGCGGAGCCTTGGACATCATGATCGGTCGACAACTCCCAGCTGGAGCCGAGGTGAACTACGAGCTGATCGAAAAGGAAGCCCGAGATGGTTTCATGGAGCTCAGTGGGCTGATACAAAACAAAACTCATGGCGAAGAAATTCCTGCCTCTTTCCTGTATCCTCTTGGCAACTGGCAGGGGCATGTCGTGATCTGGCTATCACCTGAGGGCAAAAAGGGAATCTTTGCCGAGGGAGAGAAACCAAAAGACGAAGTGAAGCAGCTCCTCGTCCGTGGGATCGCGGTGATGGGTCTCGATCTTTTTGCTCAGGGAGACTTCCTGAGATCGGAAGTCCTGGCCAAGTCAAAGGGGACGAACCCCAGGTTGATCTACTCGAAGAATCAGATTGCCAAACTCCCCGCGACCAGTTGGCAGCGGTCTCCGGTCTACTACTATGGTTACAATCACAGCACCTTCGCCCGCCGTGTTCATGACATTCTGACCGCAGTGTCCTTCGTCCAAAACAGCGAAAACTACGATGTTCAAAAAATTTCACTCGTCGCGCCCAGAGGAACCGGCCATTGGGCCTTGGCAGCCCGCGCAATCGCCGGCGGAGAGGTCATCCAAAAAGCTTGGATCGATACCAGCGGTTTTCGCTTCCAGAAACTCAAGACCCACTGGGATCCCGACTTTCTTCCAGGCGCCGTCAAATATGGAGATATTGATGGGTTCCTGATCTTGAACACCGCCTTCAACACTGCTCTCCTCGACCCAAAGAGCTTCGTCAAAGCCGGACAATGGGCACAGGTTGCAGGAGGAAGTGTGAGCAATGGAAGTCCGGTTCTTAAGTATCTAAACGAATGACCAATCCATGAATTCAAAGCCCGAAATCCGCTTCCTCGCAAACTTCTGGACCCTCTGGGACCACCCTTCCGCTGCAAACGAATGGCCCCTTGAGAAAAAGGTCTCTTCCATCAAGGAAGCAGGCTTTGACGGGGTCAACGACCGAGCCAACGATGAAATCAAGGCTTTGCTGCGGGCCTACGACCTGGAATTTGGTGGGCTTTTTGATGGCAATGATCCGGCGAATTTTCCCGAGCTCATTGCAGCCCAGTTGGACGCTGGCTCGAAGACCATCAATGTTCAGCTTTGCGATCACAACACCCCGATCGAGGAAGCCATCGAAAAGACGATTCTCTTGATGGAAGAAGACGAGCGACAGGGCGGAAACGTTCACCTTGAAGTGCACCGGGACACATGCACCGAAACACCCGAGAAAGCCTACGTTATTGCCGACGGCTTCCAGCAAGCCACCGGAAAGATCCTACGGATGAATGTTGACCATTCCCATCCAGCCATCATCAAACACCTTGCCCCCGATTCATTCATTGACCGCTTGCTCGACCGACCCGAGTTACTCCAAAACGGAAACCTTCTTCACTGCCGGCCCTTCAACGGGCATCATTGCCAAGTCCCTGTCACCGACGGCAAAGGCAATCTGACCAAAGAGTTTGAGGACTATCTCCCCTTTGCAGAGGCGGCCTTCAAGTGCTGGCTTGAGGGACCACGCCCCCACAACGAACTCTGGGTCGTGCCTGAACTGGGTCCGATTCGCTCCGGCTACGGCATCTCGACCTGGCCTCCGGTTTGGGAGGATTGCCAGGTGCTCAGGGACCATTTGTTGATGGCTTGGAACCGAGTGCTTCCCACCGAATAGGAGGCTCAGGATTCCAATCTCGACAGCCCCTGAAGGGTATGGTCCGATGACCTCTGCTCACGGGTGCAAAAGACATCCTTGTTTAAATCTCAACGCCCCCATTCACCATGCCTCCACTTACAGACCAGCAACTTGCCGACTATGAACGCGACGGATACCTCATCGTCCGCGGACTATTCACTCCCGGAGAAATGGAGCTCCTTGGAGAAACAGCCCAGCACGACAATGCCATGGACAAGGCTTCGGCCAGTATGGACGACGGCGAGGGAAACGCTGTCCGCCTCGCCCTTTGGAATCATCCGGGCGACGGCATTTACGGCATGGTTGCCCGTTGCCATCGCGTAGTTGATGCAGTGGATCAAATCCTCGACGACGAGGCCTATCACTACCATTCGAAAATGATCTTGAAAGACGCCAAGGTTGGAGGTGCTTGGGCATGGCACCAGGACTACGGATACTGGTATCAAAACGGTGTCCTCTCCCCCAACCTTTGCAGCGTGATGGTAGCGGTCGATAAAGCCACGGTCGAAAACGGGTGCCTCCAGGTTTTGAAAGGTTCACACAAGTTGGGACGCGTGAATCACATTCTTTCGGGCGATCAGGCTGGTGCGGATCTGGAGCGGGTCGAGGAAGCCAAAAAACGTCTCGAGCTCGTGCATGTGACACTGGATCCCGGTGACACACTTTTCTTCCATTCCAACCTCCTACACTGCTCGGCGGCCAACAACTCCAACCATTCCCGGTGGGCGCTCATTTGCTGCTACAACGCGAAGTCGAACGATCCTTACAAAGAGTCCCATCACCCTGGTTACACTAAGTTGAACAAGGTCGATGATTCCAAAGTTCTGGAGGTAGGCAGGGGCAACGCCCGAAGCTCCAAGGTCGCATTCGCCAATCTGATGGATGACGACGAAAGCGCCAAGAGTCTAGCGGAGCAAAAAGCCTAACTCTCGTCAAAATGAAACTAGGAATCATCAACAGCGCCTTTGACCAAGCGGGCGTCGACACAAAAACCGGCCTCGAACATATCGCCCGCATTGGGTTCGACACGGTGGACATTTTCACCGAGGCCATGACCATCACCGAGGATGAAAAGAAACTCATCGAATCGACCTGCCTGGACCACAATCTACCGATCGTCTCCGTGGTTCTTGTGGCGGCCGGCTTGATCGACTTCAACGATCCGGTGCGTGACTTCCATATCGAGCGCACCAAGAAATTCATCGACCTCGCTGAACGGTTCAAAGCCAAAAACATCCTACTCGTTCTTGGAGAATACATCTGGCAGCGCGAGGTCATCCCACCAGAAGCACAGTGGCAATGGGGTGTCGAAGGAACCCGGGAGATAGCAGATTACGCTGGGGAAAAGGGAATCGAAATTGCACTGGAATTGGAGCCCTTCCGTCTCAGCCTTCTCAACAACGTGAAAGAAATGGTTCGCTTTATTGACGACTGTGCCCGCCCCAATGTGAAAGCCAACATTGATGTCAGCCACCTTGTCCTTGCCGACACCTCTCCGGCGGAACTTTCCTCCCTGAAGGGCAAAGCGACACACGTTCACATTAGCGATTGCGACGGCAAGGTTCACGGTGATCTCCCTCCGGGTCGCGGCGTGGTCAAGTTCGCTCCTTACCTTCAGGCCATCAAGGAACTCGGATTCGATGGCTCCGTTTCCCTTGAGCTCGAGTATTCACCCGACCCGTCCAAGATCGTCGAGTGGGTGGAGGAAGCCTACCATTCGACCGCTGACTTAATGAAGCAGGTTGGCTTACGCGACTAAACTTGAATCATCATGGCGGAGGATGACGATTACGGCCTGAGTCCCGAGAAGGAACACAAGACCATTGCAGCTCCACCAATCGATTACCTTCCGCACAAACCGAAGAACTACGATCCGAAAATCGGTTTGATTGGTACCGGTGGCATCAGCGAATTCCACCTGAAAAACTATCAAGCCTGTGGATTTGATATTGCTGCGATTTCAAATCGCACCAAGTCAAAGGCGGTCGAGAAGAGGGATCAATTCTATCCTCAAGCCGAAGTCTACGAGGACTATCGCGATCTGCTCGATCGAGATGATATTGAGGTCATCGATATTACCCCTCACCCTAAAGATCGCTTCCCCATTCTTCGTGAGGCCTTGGAAGCGGGAAAACATGTCCTTAGCCAAAAACCCTTCGTTCATGATCTGAAGAATGGAAGAGAGCTTATCGCATTGGCCGACTCGAGGAATCTCAAACTGGCAGTGAACCAAAACGGACGTTGGGCCCCCCACTTCAGCTTTCTTCGAAATGCCATCGCCGAGGGGCTGATTGGCCGCGTGGTTTCGGTCGATTTCTCCCTGCAGTGGGATCAAACCTGGATCAAGGGAATCGAGTCGTTCGAAGAGATCCATCACATGGTACTCTTTGATTTTGCCGTGCATTGGTTCGATATCACCTCTTGCTTGATGACAGGGCAGGAACCAACATCGGTCTTTGCCTCCGCCGTTCGTTACCAAGAACAAGTCTACCAACCACCCGCACTAGGAGCGGCCATCATCGATTACCCCGAATCACAGGTTCGCATGGCCTTCAATGCTCACACCACACTGGGGGAGGAGGATGTCACCACCATCGTGGGAACCAAAGGAACTTTGCGCGCCCGGGGCCCGGGCCTCAACGATCAATCCGCAGTCGAGGTATACCTCGAGGAAGGCGCAGTGACCGTCCCTCTAACAGGATCTTGGTTCGAATCAGGATTTCAAGGAACAATGGGCGAGCTCCTTTGCGCCATCGAAGAAGATCGTGAGCCATCAAACAGCGCACGAAACCATCTGAAGTCGCTGGAGCTTTGCTTTGCAGCCCTGAAAAGTGCCGATACTGGCAAGATTATCAAACCCGGCCAAGTCACCCGCTTGCCTGAAACCATGGGAAAATGAGCACCGTTAATCTCTTCTTTTTGCTGGCATTCGCCCCCCTGACCTTGCTTGGTAAGCTCCCAAAAAACCTTCAGACCGATCAACTCGTGGCGTGGTGCATTGTCCCGTTTGATGCCAAAAAAAGGGGGCCGCAAGCCAGAGCCGAAATACTGACTAAGCTGGGGTTGAAGCGCTGTGCCTATGATTGGCGGGATCACCACGTCCCTGAGTTTGAAGAGGAAATTCGACAATACCAAAAGCACCAGATCGAATTCTTCGCGTTCTGGGGCACACACGACAAAGCCTTCCAGCTTTTCGAAAAATACAAACTCAAGCCCCAGATCTGGAAGATGCTTCCGAGGTTGGAGAAGGGCTCACAAAAAGAACGCGTCAAGGCAGGCGCCGACGCCATGGAAAGTCTTGCCAAACGAACGGCCATGATGGGTTCTAAACTAGGTCTCTACAACCATGGGGGATGGTCGGGCGAACCGGCGAACCTCGTGGCCGTCTGTCAGGAACTCAAGCGACGAGGACATGATCATGTTGGCATCGTCTACAACTGGCATCACGGACATGGCCACATAGAGGATTGGGAAGAGTCCCTTGCCTTGATGAAATCTTACCTCTTTTGCCTGAACCTAAACGGAATGAACACTGACGCGAAACCAAAGATCCTTTCACTTGGCAAAGGCCAACACGACCTCGTCATGCTCCGCACTCTTATAAAGAGTGGATACAACGGACCCGTCGGAATCATCGACCACCGCATCGACCTCGATTCAGAAGTCGCTCTTCAAAGAAACCTTAACGGGCTCTCCGGCCTGAACAAATCGATCAACCAGTAGCTTCCGAGGCGGTCAGGGCAGGCTGACCGATAGACGATAGAACACGCGCTCTGGATCTTCCTGATCCACCACTTCGATCGTCCGCGGGAGGACATCGCCACTGGTGTCAATCACCTCTCCGAGTTGCTCCCAGTTTTCCAGATCCGAGCTCCATGAGATGGTATAGTTACGGTCCGGGATTCCATCGATGAAGAAAGAAATCGAGCCATCATAATTACGCCTCAGTTCAAGCAATGGCACCTCACCAAAGTTTGCTTCGTTGGGATCCAAGCCCAACAAAAACTCCGTGAGATTGCTCACTCCGTCGTTGTCCGGATCACCTCCTTGTCCCGCATTCGCATCTCCGGGGGGCGTGCCATCGTCACTGATGCTGATGCCATATTGAATCTCCCACCAGTCTGGCAGTTGGTCGGTATCGTTGTCCTGCTCTTCCGGCACGGTCGGCTGCAGGGCCACCCGGATTTCTCTAGTATCTGTCGCTACGAACGGACCTCCCGGCTCACGACGGGCGCTCACCGTCATGCGATAAAACCCTGGTTGCACGTTGGACCATCGATAGCGCCACAACCTCTGCCCACCTAGAGTCTCAACTTCCTGAAACAAGATTCTTTGGGAATCACCATCGAAGGACAGAAGCAATGACTGCACGTCAGCATCAGTGGCGATTCGAATAAAGACCTCGCGCTGCTGGGGAGTTGGCTGGAAGACCGCAGGCAAATACTCAACCCATGGTTGCCCGCCACCGTCGTTCGCAGGGGGATAGACGATCTGCAGTGAAGGTTCCTCCCGTCTCGGGGCCCGCACCAATCGAGTGGCTTGAAGCGAGATCCCGGCCCGTTCATGGCGAATCTCGATGTGATGAAGGAAGTCCGGATCGCCATTCCAGAGATCAGGCACATCGAAAACCAAAGCGTGGTATTCATCGGTTTCGTCGCGATCGATCCGCAACAGTTCGGCATCCTGCAATTGTGCTCCATCGGGTGAACCGGAAATCTGGCTTGCGACCATAACCTCAAACTCATTGAGCAAGTTCTCGTTGGAAATCCCCTCACCCAACAACTTAGAGAAGTAGGCTTTGAGCTCGTAGTTGTCGCCTGCCACCTGACCGTCCTCCGACGGGAAAGCAACAAAGAGAGTCCGCTCGGGACCATTCGCTAGGACCTGTCTAGTCAGAGTGGTGTACCATCCCGCTACATCATCCGCTGCACTCACAGTGTCCGTCCAGAATGAGCGGCTCGAAGAAGTGGCTTCCACCAAACGCACCTGCAAAGCAGACGGAATGTTACCCGATGGAATGTTGGCGTAGTTGAAACGAAACTCCTTGGGGAAGTTGCTATTGATGCCCGGATCGGCGCCTCTTACGAAAGCACGCACCCAGCCACCTACGCCGTTTCCATTGCTCGAACCGGTGGCCGAGTCATCATTCAGCCCCTCGCCATCCTCAATGAAAAACCAAACCTCCTCCACGCTGTTGTCCGTTCGAACCACTACCTCGTAGCTTTGCTCTCTCAGGACATCGTTCTCCGCCGGGAAAACAATCTCTCCCTGCGGCCTGTTGGCATCATAGTAAAACGTTTGCTGGAAGGTATTGTAGAGCGACGCCTTGCCCAAACGATCCAGGAAAGCCCTTGCGCGAATGATATGAAACCCTTCCTCGAGACCAGTCGACATCAAAAACGAATTCTGGTCCGGTGTTTTCGCGTAATCATTATGCGGGAAGTAATCAACCTGCTCGCCGTCAAAACCGGTGACTTCAAAAACCGTCATACCTTGACGCTTGTCGTTAACCTCGCTCTCCCCGCTCGGGAAAAGAGGACCGACATTGACCCGACGCATCCCCGCGACATAACGCAGGGTGCCTGAGGGCTTGGGAGTGATGATCGCCTTCCACCAACTTCCATCGCCTCCTTCCGGTGCATCGTCGACATACTGCATGGGCACGGTCAGAGTTTCCGGGTTGAAGCCACTGCCACCGGCCCCCTCTGGTTGGGATCCATCGAGGGTGTAGTACAGGGCGCCTTCGAAGTTATAGAGGCTATCATTAGTTTTGAAATAAACCTCGATGCTGTTCGGAAGTTCCTGATATTGCTTTCCGATCCCAATCAAGGAGGGGAGGTCAGCCTCGGGGTCGTGGTAGACAAAGGCCGCGGTGTCAGGCGGAGTGGAATTGAAACCATCGCCGTTCACCTTGGTGATGCCAGCCGCACCTATCACCTTACGCCAAGTTTCAGCACCGTCGGCACCCAAGGTACAACGTGCCGTATTGCGAGCGGCAAATTTCTCGGGCCCCATCCGCTCGACAAAATCCGGCTGTTCATAGCCTAGAAAAACATCTGTGCTCAATGCCGGCGGATTGTCACGAAGACCCGGATCACTCCCACCGGTTCCATTCAAATCAATTCCCCCGTCAAGTTTGCACAGAATATTGGCGGCCGACCGGTCCGCCCGGAACACAAAACTCAAATCACTGGCATCGGTAATCCGCGGAATTGTGACTTCATACTGAAAGTCATCGCCACCCACTCCGGAGAGCTCGTTAGCGTAGGGATGGAAGCCAGGATTCCCAAAGGGACCGCTAAAACCAGGGTCGCCGTCGGGACCATCGCGACGAACCACTGTCATGGTCTCCACCGGATTACCGGACTGCCGGATCTCAATGGGGCGGCCGCCAAGATCAGACCATGCACGGGATTCCTCAGGAGTGCGATATGAGAACACCATGTAACTGCCCGGATCGACAACCACCTCGTCAAGCTGCGAGGCATAACGGTAGAACCCAGTCTGACTCCCATAGCCTCTAGCATACTGATAAAGATAGGCGTCATCGACAAACGGGGTGGATGGAAAGGTTGTGTCAACATTGCGGCCCGCCCCGTTAGCATAGTTGTCATTGATGAGAACAATCGCCACCACTCCGGCATCGTCCGCCATGTTTCTGTTCTCCCGTTTATCAATGCGCTCGTATGCCACGAAGTCACTGTCGGCCCAGCGGGCCCGCTGCGACCCCCGGGCAAAGTGCTGATGGATATAGGCCAGATTCGGAAGCCGCTGATCCGCGAACTGACCAAGAAAGGCGGTGTTGGAATGACGGGGAAACGCGCCTCCGCTCCCTTCCAGAGTTCCAGCATGATAGTTCCCATCGGTGTAAACCAACGGGAATCCGTCGCGCGTAAAATAGAAGGCATGCTGCAACTCACGGCGTGCCGCGAAGTCGTTGTCATGACTCTGCGCGTGCATCACCGTGACATTTGGTCCAAAGCCTCCCGACCCGGCTTGGTCGTAGCCCTCCAGACCAGCTGAAGGATTTCCCAGCACGTTGTTGAAGTTGTTCCGCAGCTCGTTGTCGATCAGCCGCATTCCCGAGTCGATGTAGGATCCATAGCCCGGAGGTTCACCAAGGTGTTCACCGAAAAACATGGCATCGTCTCTTGGAGCGTCCATGCTGAAAACAGTGTCGCGATGATTGGGATCACTGTATCCGCGAGTGAGATTGAACTGGCGTTGTCCTTGCCCAAGGAAACCATAGTCGGAGGCATCCCGGTCCCCACCAAAGGTCGCTCCGAAGAAGTTGGCCGGCGTATGCTTTACGGCATCGAGCCGGGCTCCATCGGCCTTGGTGCGATCAAGCTGCCAGCGAAGGGAGCGATGCAACATATCCTCCACGATCTCCCGGTAAAATGACTCGTTGGCCTGAAGAAACTGGGGCGTGATGCCGTTGCCCGATCCAAATCCCACATACGTTCCCTGGTTCGCGGCATGGGTTTGATTGGGACCAGTCGGGATGTAGCAGTAATACTCGGGGTTATCCGGATGACGAAGAAAGACCGGCTTTCCGGATGTATCCCCTTCGAATGGCCCGTGATTGAAATTGGTCGGACCAGGTTCGGTGGCGATATCGATCAACCCGGAGAGTCCCAGATTCTGGATTTGCCAAATACTTCCCCAGTCACGGGTATTATCCCACTTGCGGTAAAATCCATCGCCTGTTTCCCGAAGGTGAAAATCCCGGGGGCGGAATCCCGGATAAACATCTTCCGGGACAAACTCATCGAACCGGGGCACATCAAACCCATTATGGTTCATGATATTGTCGTAGTAGACCCTGATACCAAACCGATGAGCCACCTTGATGAACTCCAGAAACTCCTCCTCCGTGCCATAGCGGGTAGCCACCGAGCCCTTCTGATCTTTCGAACCTAGATCGAAGCGATCAAAGAGATCGTAACCCACCGAAAAACCGCCTCCGGCCTTGGTCGGTGGAGGAACCCAAAGCGACTCGTAACCTGCCTCCGCAATCTCGGGAATCTTCCCCTGCAGTTCCCGCCAACTCAGATTAAAATACTGCAACATCGCCTCACCCCAGGTGTGGGACGTCAGGAAAAATCCCAGAAAAACCAAGTGTGCGATGACTTTCATTTTACGGAAATAAACAAACGAAGATTGTTAGACAATCCCCTGTTTTGACCGGAAAGGCAATGAATTCGAGCCGACGATTCAGCAAATTGAACAATTGCAAAACAAACTTGCGTATCTACAAAAGTAAGGCGGAGAAGTGACTGACGCCATCACCCCATGTCCATCTTAACTGTGCGGCCTATCTTACTGGGAGCATTCCTGCTCTCGCTTTCGCCTGCTCAAGCGAACCCGCTTCTGGAGCACGACGTTCTTCCCATCCTCACCAAGAACTGCATGGGCTGCCACGGCGGGCTCAAACAGAAAGGCAAACTCGATTTAAGAACCCTTCCCGCCATGATCAAAGGAGGTGAAAGCGGGGCTGCGGTGGTTTCGGGCAATCTCGACAAAAGCGAACTCTGGCAACAGATCCTTCACGACGACATGCCCGAGGGCGACGAAAAACTCTCGCCTAAAGACAAGGAAACGCTCAGCAAGTGGATCGTTGCCGGACTCCCGACCTTTGCCGACCACCAGGACAGCAAGACAAAACCATCTCTGCCAGCCGGGAAAAGACACGACCCCTCTCAAGTCGCCATCGGGATTGACCAACACATTGAAAACCGGCTCCAAGCCAACAAGCTCTCCCCTTCTCCACCGGCTGACGATGTCGAGTTTCTTCGCCGCATCTTTCTCGACCTCGCCGGACGCATTCCCACCGCGACAGAGGCCCGTGCATTTCTAGAGGATGAATCGAACAACAAACGCGCAGCTTTGATCGATCAATTGCTGGAGTCACCAGATTTCGGAAAACAAATGGGACGTACCTGGCGCGACTGGATTTGCCCGCCAGAACTGCCGTCTGATATGAACAGCGGTAAACAACCACATCAGGAAGCACGCCGGATGGGGTCGTGGATCGCCGACCAGATCAACGACAACCACTCCTGGGATCATATCGTTCGAAACCTCCTCTCAGTAAACGGTGAAATCAAGGACCACCCTCAAATGATCTTTTACGGTCTCGTGGGGCAGAATGCCCGGGCCACTCCCGATGGTTCTGCTCGTTCCATCGGTTCACTTTTTATGGGAGTGCAAATCGGTTGCGCCCAATGTCACGACGATCCCTACCGTGACTGGTCACAAAAAGAATTTTGGTCGCTGGCAGCCTTCTTCGGCCACACCAAGGGCGACTTCAAGAAGCTCGACGTCAAGACAGGTAAAGGCGAAATCACGATTCCCAATTCCGCCTTCCTAAACGCCGGGGACAAAATTCAGGTGGGATATCTTCGAAATGGTAAAACCCAGCCTGAGAAAGACTCCGAGTGGCGCGCCGAATTCATCAGCTGGTTGACCAAAAAAGAAAACCCATACTTTGCCCGTTCTTTTGCCAACCGAACCTGGTTCTACTTCTTCGGCCGCGGGATTGTGAATCCAGTCGACGACATCCGGCCGCTCAATCCTCCGACCCATCCCGGGTTGCTAACTTTACTCGAGAACGAATTCACGGCCTCCGGATTTGATCTCAAACACCTCATCCGCTGCGTCTGCAATTCACAGACCTACCAACGCACCAGCCGGCCCAACAAAGAAAAGACGAGCGAATCACTCGCATTGGTCACCGCTCAATTCGGCCAAATGCCTCTTCGTGTTATGACCGCTGACATGCTCTACGATTCCCTGAAGCAAGTTTACGGAGATCCTAAGCTCGATCTCCGAGCCATCGACCCCAAGGACGGAAACCAAAACGGCGAAAGCGCTCCCATTGGTGACCCTCTCCTCCAATTCCAGCGCGACTTCTGCACCAACGAAGAAGACCCGACTGATTTTCGTCACGGCATTCCGCAAATGCTGACCTTCCTCAACCACCCGCGACTCCTAAAAGGAAGCAAAGCACTGGAGGACTTTCGAAAGAAAAACCCCGACCAGACCACAGCACAAACCATCGAGTGGCTCTACCTTTCCACTCTCTCCCGGCTACCAAGCCCGGACGAACTGGCAACCGCAACTCAATTCGTCACCGAGCTCGAGGAACCAGAAAAAGCTTATACCGATGTCCTCTGGATGCTGGTGAATCGAAGCGAGTTCCTCTTCGTCCGCTAAATCACCTTTCAACCAACCGGCCCGACCATGAACAAACCACTCCTCAATCGCCGCGACTATCTCCGGCTCTCTTCCGCAGGTGTCCTCTCCGGAGTCTCGGTTCCTTGGTTCGAATCGCTGGCCGCCAACCCCATCATCAAGCGACGTCGCGGCAAGTCCTGCATCCTTCTCTGGATGGATGGAGGCCCTAGCCAACAACACACCTTCGACCCCAAACCCAGCGGAGAGTTCAAACCCATCAAGACTTCAGTCCCGGGGATTCACATTGCAGAAAAGTTTCCAAAGCTGGCTCAGCGAATGGACGACATAGCGATCCTGCGGTCGATGACCACCGAGATCAACGATCACTACGACGCAAAATATTTCCTTCACACCGGCTTCCGTCGCGTCACCGGCTTCGAGCATCCCGCTCTCGGGTGCATTGCTTCTTCACAAGTCGGAACACCGGACGACGACATGCCCGCCTTCGTCACCATCGATGCCGGCAACGACAAAGTGAACGGAGGACGCTTCTACCGCTCGGTCCCCGCTTACCTTGGACCTCAACACAATCCTCTCGCGGTCCAACATCCTGAAAAAGGCTTGGAAAACCTCAACCCTGCCGATGGCAATCTGCAGCGCCGCCTCGACCTTCTTGCTGGCGGTGAAAGCCGGTTTGCACAGCAGTACCCTCTGCCTGCGGTGATGAACAAACAAGCAGCTTTCGACAGGGCCGTCCGCCTGATGCACTCACCCCGATCCCACGCTTTCAACCTCGATGACGAACCCACCAAGTTGCGCGAAGAATACGGCCAACATCGCTTCGGACAGTCCTGCCTTCTTGCCCGACGCTTGGTCGAATCGGGGGTCTCTTTCGTAGAGATCTTCCATCGGGGATGGGACGACCACGAAGGTGCAGGCCGTCGCATCGCAGAACGCGCGCCCTGGATGGATGCCGGAATGTCCACTCTCATTCGCGACCTCAAGAACCGCGGTATGCTCGACGACACCCTAGTGGTTTGGATGGGCGAATTCGGTCGCAGCCCGGGCAACGGCAGCGGGCATTTCTGCCGGGCCTGGAGCACTCTCTGGGCCGGTGGCGGGATCAACACCGGACTGGTCGTTGGCAAGACCAGTGAAGGCGGGAAGAACCCCGGTCACGAGGTGGTGGACCGACCCATCACTGCTCCCGATTATATTGCCACCCTTTGTAAGGTCCTCGGTATAGACACTCATCAGGAATTCATGGGTCCAGGTCAGCGCCCCATGCCCTTGGTCGATAAGAGAGCCAACGTCATCAAAGAACTCATCTCCTGATGAAGTGCACCTTCCAAATCTTTTGCGCCATCGTCTTCATCCTCGGCAACTCGACTTTGGGACGGGAGAACAAGCCTAAGCCCTACCAAGCAGCCTCCAATGCGGATGAGGCCCTTACCCAACTTAACGATCTCGGAGCGGAAGTCCGTTGGCTGACTCTGGCTGAAAAGGAACTCGAAGTGGATTTTCGATTCTGTGGGAACGCCCTTGCCGATTCCCACCTGCAATACCTCCATCAATTGCCTGTCAACATTGCAGTGGTGCGCCTCAAAAATACCCCGATCGGCGATGGTGCCCTCACACACCTCGCACAAATCACCGGGATTCGCAGACTACATCTCGATGGAACCAAAGTCACCGACGAGGGCATCGGGACGCTTTCGAAACTCCAATCCCTGACCTTCCTCAGCCTTTCGGATACGACTGTCACCGATGCAGCTTTGCCACCACTGGCGAAACTCGCGAAACTCAAGCAACTGCATCTTTCCGAAACTCAAGTGTCAGAGGAAGCGATCGCCAAACTGCAAAAAGATCGACCCGAAATCCTCGTCACTCCGGACCTTCCGGCTGAACGCCGAAAGGCTCAAATCATCTGGGAAGTGACCAAAGTTTCCCTAGCTCGATCCCGCGAGGATCTCGTGCAAGCCGAGAAGGATTTCAAAGAGCTCTCCCCTCTCGCCGAGGAGCTGAAGAAGAAGTCCGAGGAATTCAAAAAAAAGACCGACGCCGCCAAGAAGGCGGCTGATGCGGCCCGCAAGGAAGCCGATGATGCAAATAGCAGAGCTGATGAGCTGAGGCGTCACGCAGAAGACCTCGCTCGAAAGCTCAAAAAAAACCCCGAAGACCTGAAACTCAAAGAGCAAGCGGACAAGTCAAGGATGGAAGCGGAGGCCGCTCGAAAGGAGTACGACGCTCGCTCTGCCAAGTCGAATCAACAACGCAGGACTTACGACGAATTGCAAAAGCAGTGGCAGGAAATCAGAATCCGGTCTGATCGTGCCCGCAATGCCAAGAAACAACTCGAAGCAAAGAAGGCCGAGGCCAAGGCTGCCGAAGTCCAGGAAGCCGACGCCCGAAAAACAGTCACCGCTCTGGAGGAAAAATAACGAGTCAATCGACACAGAGTTTTTCGCGGGTTGAACTTTCGCCATGGTCGGGTGGTTGATAGCGTGCCTCCTATGAAGTTCGGGCTAGTCACGATTTGCGGATGGAGTTTGATGTCACCTCTTTTTGCCACCGAGCCCTTTCAGCTCCAACTGCGTGACCGCGTCGAATCGGAAGAAATTGCAGGCCAGCACCGGATTCGATTGCGATCGGAGGACTGGAAACCGGAGGAGACCGCAGTGATCGTTTGTGACATGTGGGATGCCCACCATTGCCTCAATGCAGTGCGACGGGCCACGCAACTGGTCCCACGGATGAATGCCCTTCTTGAGGAAGTGCGAAACCGGGGAGGACTGATCATTCACGCTCCCTCCTCGTGTATGGGCGCTTACGCCAATCACCCGGCACGAAAACGAGCTCAAGCCGTGCCGCGCTCCAAGTCACCACCCGAAGGAATCAATGACTGGCTGCAATGGATCGATGAGGACGAAAAACAGGCCGGCTACCCGATTGATCACTCCGATGGAGGCGAAGATGACGATCCCAAGGAACACGCCGAATGGGCCCGGGAACTCAAAGAACAGGGACGCAATCCCCGCAGTCCCTGGAAAAGCCAGATTGCCTCAATCAAGATCGACCCCAAACGGGACATGATCACTGATAGCGGGCTAGAGAATTGGAGCATTCTCGAGCAACGTGGCATTCGGAACGTCCTTTTGGTCGGCGTCCACACAAACATGTGTGTTTTGGGACGCCCTTTCGGCCTCCGTCAACTGAAACGCAACGGTATCAATGTGTCACTTGTGCGGGATCTCACCGACACGATGTACAACCCTGCCATGCCGCCGAAAGTGAGCCACTTCGCCGGAACCGATCTGGTCATTGGTCACATCGAAAAATACGTTTGTCCGACGGTCCGCAGCAGCGATCTGTTAGGGGGCAAGGACTTCGTTTTCGCCAAGGACGACCGCAAAAAGATCGTCTTCCTAATCGGTGAGCGGGAATACAAAACAGCCGAAACTCTTCCGGCTTTTGCCGAGGCCCAGTTGACTAATCAATACCGCTGTCAGTTTCTCTTTGCGGAAAATGGTTCCAATGACTTTGGCGATATCACCTCCGCTCTCGAGGACGCCGACGCCCTCTTTCTCAGTGTCCGTCGCCGTACTCCCAAGCTTGCTCATATGGAGGCGATTTCCAATTTCATCAAAGCCGGCAAACCGGTCATCGGCATTCGCACCGCGAGTCATGCCTTTTCCCTTCGTGGTAAACCGGCACCAAAAGATCACGGCGTCTGGGAAAGCTTCGACCCCGACGTTTTTGGCGGTAATTACCACGGCCACCACGGAAGCAAACTCAAAACCTTCGCCAAGGTAATCGGCGAACACGCCATCGTCGAAGGTATTGCCCGGGACGAGTTCGCCACAGGCGGTTCTTTATACGAAGTCCTGCCCCTCAAGAAAGGAGCCACCGTTTTGTTGGAAGGACGTGCGGCCAGCATCAAACAGGCAGAGCCCGTGGCCTGGACCTTCACCAACGTCCATGGCGGCCGGAGCTTTTACACCTCGCTTGGACATGTCGATGACTTCGGCAATCCCGTCTTCGTCACTCTTCTAAAGCGTAGCATCGATTGGGCCCTCGGAAACAAACTCAAGAAAATCACCGCAGTGGAAACGATACCGGTTCCCGGAGTTTGGGAGGAAATGGCAAAAGGGCAATGGAAGGAGCTTGATGGCGAGGTCTGGTATGCGTCGCGTGTCCGATTGCCTGCCGAATGGAAAGACCGGGTTACCCTTGAGGTAGAATCGATCGACAACACCGCCGAGATCTATCTTGGCGGTGAAAAGATCGGCACCCTTGGCTCTTTTCCTCCGGGATACAAAAACGGCCTGGGAGAGCAAGCCAAGCTTATCGTTCCAGAGCACTTGCTCAAACCGGATCGAGAACTGGAAGTCGCAATCCGCATTTACGATCACGGGGGTCGTGGTGGTTTCAAAGGCCGGGCACCACTTCTCTCCCGTGGCAATGATGCTATTGTCCTTTCCGGAGATTGGGCCTTTCGTCCCGGCCCGGGAGGTTCTCCTTCAACGACAGGACTGAAGGTGTTCGAAGCCATCACACGAACCTCACGTTCGGCCCACGAAACCGAGAACCTTCCCAAGTCCCCCAAGGAATCACTGAAAAAAATCCAAGTGCCCGATGACCTCGAGGTGGATCTTGTTCTTCATGAACCGCTGGTGGCGCAACCACTGCACCTTAGCTTCGACGAACGAGGACGGCTTTGGGTTGTCCAATATCGACAGTATCCCAACCCGGCCGGCCTCAAGGCTCTGAGTCGTGATTTGGTATGGCGGGTTGCTTACGACCGAATTCCACCTCCTCCCCCACATACCATGGGCTCCCCATTTCGCGGCGAGGACTGCATCACGATTCACGAGGACACCAATGGCGACGGAATCTATGACTCACATAAGGTGTTCATGGACGGCCTCAACATGGCGACTAGCATCGCTCACGACACCGAGGGAATCTGGGTCACCAATCCACCTTATCTGTTGTTCGTACCGGATCGAAATCACGATGATATTCCGGACGGAAAAATCGAAGTTCATCTGCAGGGATTTGGATTGGAAGACAGCCATTCTATTGCCAACAGCCTGACTTGGGGACCGGATGGTTGGCTGTATGGTGCGCAAGGCAGTACCGTCAGTGCCTCAATCACATTACCGGACCAAGATCCCAAACGTGATGCGGTGAAATCGATGGGCCAGAACATCTGGCGATATCATCCAGAGCGGAAGATTTACGAAATTTTTGCCGAGGGCGGCGGCAACGCATTCGGGGTGGAGATTGATAGCAAGGGACGGGTCTTTTCCGGCCACAACGGTGGCGATACCCGCGGGTTTCACTATCTCCCCGGCGCTTACTATCGGAAAGGGTGGAACAAGCACGGAGCACTCACCAACTCACACGCCTACGGTTACTTTCCGGCAATGAAAAATGCCCCGGTGGCACGTTTCACCCATCAATTTATCATCTATGAAGAGAACGCCCTCCCCGAAAAATATCGGGGAAAGCTTTGGGGCGTCGACGTCCTTCACAACAACATCGTGCTCAGCGAGATCTTTCCCGATGGCTCGACATTTCAAACGCGGGACATTGAACGGGTCGTTAGTTCTGAAGACCGCTGGTTCCGACCGGTGATGATCACGCCCGCCCCAGACGGATCGCTTTACATAGCCGATTGGTATGACCGTCAGGTCAACCACTACCGCAACCATGAAGGTCGTCTCGACCCCGATCATGGCCGCATCTACCGTATCCGTGCCAAGGGAGGCCCTCCCAAAAAAGCCGAGGACCTCAGCAAACTCACTCCTAAAGAATTGGTGAAACGACTGGAGTCGGCCTCGCGGTGGCAGCGCCAGACCGCGTTGCGTTTGCTTCGCAAAACCACCGGAGAAGTCCCGTCGTTTGATGATAAAAATCTTGATTCTTTCTGGGCCTCCACCGCGCTTGGTCACAGCAATTTTTCCGATAGTCTAGAAAGCCAAAATGCCGATACCCGACGCTGGGCAGTGCGCCTGTTGGCCGAAGCCACCAGTAGCGAACGCCTCCCTCTAAAGCGCCTTTTAGAACTGGCTGATACCGAGTCAGATGCCGAAGTGGTTGCACAGATCGCTTGCACGGCGAAACGAATCGCTGGCCCTGATGGTCTCAGATTAGCGGCCCAACTGGCGAGACGTGATCACTTTGCAAATGACCCCCACATTCCCATGCTGATTTGGTGGGCATTTGAAGCGACTGCTCCTGGCAACATCGCGGAATTGAACAAAATTCTATCCGCCACGGATTTTTGGGGCCACGACATTGTCAAAAAATGGGTGACCGTAAACCTCATGCGTCGGCTTGCTGCCGAGGGAACCCGCCCGGCTCTGGAACAGTGTAGCCGGTTGTTCCAACTGGCGCCGGATCCTTCCTCAAAGCGCTTGTTAATGACCGGGTTGAATCTTGCCTTTGCTGACCACCCTCCGGCAGAACTTCCGAAGTCCTTAGCGTTTGAGTTAAAGAAGCTGACCGGCAAGTTGCCTCTCTCTCTTCAGCTTCGGATCGGGACGCAAGGAGCACAAGAGCGGGCCATCGCTGCTCTCGGAGACAATAAGATCACGGCGGATGAGCGCATTGAGTTGATTTCCATTCTGGGATTGAGCGATGAAGCGGTAGTTCGTTCCGCGTTAATCGACTTCGCCACCAGAACCAATTCTCCCAATCTAGTGATCGCTTGTCTGGCGGCCCTAGCTGGCAGAAACGTGGACTCTGAGTTGCGAGCATTCGTTTTGGGCAAACTGGGTTCTTCAAACTTGGAAGTACGAAGCGCAGCGCTGGATTTTCTTGCAAGCGACCGGGAATCATCTCTGGCCTTGTTGCAGCATGCGACCACAGGGAAGGTCGTTCTTTCAGATGAAAGCGGATTGCTCAGAGAAAAACTGCGCCTCCACCAAGACACCGAGATCAATGAAATGGCGAAGAAATTTTGGGACAGCAAACCACCACACGATGACTTTGAAGCTGAGATCACCCGGGTCAAAGAAATCATTGGCTCAGGCGGTGGCATCCCCAAAAAAGGCGCAGGTCATTTCAAGGCACGTTGCGCAGGTTGCCACCGGATGTTCAACCAGGGAGGATTGATAGGACCAGACCTAACCAGCTATCAACGCAATGATCGGGATGCCCTTCTCTTGGCGATCATTGCTCCAAGCGCCGAGATTCGCGAGGGATACGAACACACTGTGGCACGGATGAAATCCGGCGAAGTCCATTCCGGTTTCCGGGAAGAGGCCGACCCGGAGCGACTGGTCATTCGCCAACCCAGCGGACAAACGAGGGTCCTCCCTCGGCAGGAAATCGAACAACTGAACATCTCCAGGTCGTCCATGATGCCTCCCGGCCTTCTCGATGGATTGAACGACAAAGAACTTCGTGACCTCTTCGCCTACCTGCGTAGCACCACCCCGCCATTCTAACAGCCGAGAGTGAAAAGCCCTTCCGGATTACTCCGTCTTCACCGGGTCAGCGGGACGCTTGGGATACTTCATTGGCTTTTCCTTCATCATCCTGAGAACCTCCTTTAAGCCCCGCTCCAATTGAGGATCGCGCCCTTCGATAACCGATTGAGGATCGTTTTCCACCTCGATATCAGGCTTCACCCCAATCCCTTCGATGATGTAATTTCCCTTTGGGTTATTGGTAGCCTGCATTGGCACATAGACCCGGCCGCCATCGAGCAAAGGCCCACGACTGGAAATCCCGACCACTCCACCCCAGGAACGCTTGCCAATGAGGGGACCAAGCCCGGCCTGGCGAAAACGATGTGGGAAGATGTCGCCATCGGATGCCGAAGTTTGATTCACCAGGCATACCTTGTGACCATGGAAGACCGTCTCGGGATAAGTCTGCGGCTCATCACTTGAGTAACCAAACCGGGTTCCCAAAAGCTTTGTGTCCAGCCTCTCGATGATCCACTGGGACACGTTACCGCCGCCGTTACTCCGGACATCAACAATCAACCCCTCTTTCCGCAACTGCGGATAGAACCACTTAATAAACTCATAGATTCCCGGCGCTCCCATATCGGGGATATGAAGATACCCCACCCGACCGTTGGTCATCTTTTCAACTTTGGCCATGTTTCCGATAACCCAATTGAGATAAAGAAGATTCTCTTCCGAGGCGATCGGTCGGAAGGTGATTTCGCGAGCCCCTTTGGCGTCCGGTTTGTCGTTGACCAACAGAACCACCGCCCCGGTCTTGTGTTGTAAAAGACGATAAGGATTGTCGTTGCCCATCAGTGTTTCGCCATCGATCGCGAGCACGTAGTCCCCTTCTTTTACATCCACGCCGACCTCGGTCAGCGGAGAACGATATTTCGTTTCTTCATTGTGCCCCTTCAGGATCCTCGCAACACGGTATCTATCTGCATTCGAATCAAGCTCAAATCTCGCTCCGGGAAGCGCCACCTTAGGGCGATCGGGAATCTCAAAATCACCACCCTCGATGTAGGCGTGACCCACATTCAATTCGGCAATCATCTCGCCAATGATGTAATTGAGATCGGACCGGTGAGCAACGTGTTTGACCAGAGGCCGGTACTGATCACCAATCGCCTTCCAATCGAAACCGTGCATATTTTTGACGTAGAAGAAATCACGATAACGACGCCAGACCTCATCGAAAATCGTCATCCACTCTTTTCTCGGATCGCGATCCACCATGAGCTCGGAAGTCGAAATGACTTCTTTCTCGGGTTCACCCGGTTTGGCATCATATCGGACAAACTGCCCCTTGGTCCTAACGAGAATCTTCTTTCCGTCAGGGGACAACACCCATCCACCGGTCTCTTTCAGGAATGGCTTGGATTCGCGCTTCTTGAGATCAAAGACATGTAAGGCCGGTTTCTCTTTGCTGCTTCTGCCGTAAAACCCAGGCCCGGAAGTTGAATAAAAGAGATACTTTTTTGTCGCCGCTAGGCCCCGGATGTTTCCGGAAGCTTCCGGAACCCGGATGCTTCTTTGTGCCAAACCATCGAAATCGATGGCGATCGGATCCATCTTTCCAGCCTGGCCTTCTTTATCTTCATCGTCCTCTTCCCTTTGAGCTTCCTTTTCGTTTCCAACTTCATCCGATTCAGGACCAAAGAGATTTTTGACATCCTTGCGCAGAGCCAGAGCAAAAATCTGACGGTCATGACTTCCGGCGTAGTTCCATTCGATGGAAGAAATTTGCGGGGCAAACTCGCGGCGGGAAATGTAGTAAAGGTAATTACCCTCGGGATCCCAGATCGGCGAACTGACATCAAAAAGAGTATCGGTGACAGCCTTGAGTTGCCCCTCGGCGGCTGACCAAATGTGGAGGCGATCAAATTCATTTGACGCTCTCATGGTGAAAGCGAGGTGACCACCACAAGCGGACCATTCGTAGTCATAGATTCCTCCACGCGGGGCATCTACCACTTGCACTACGACCTTGGTCTTCACATTGAGCACGAACAACTTTCCGTCCTTGTCGGAATAAGCCAATCGCTCGCCATCGGGTGACCATTCGGGCGCGCTCAACATCACCTTGTGGCTGGAAGTCAGAGCCTCGGGTTTGCCACGACCACTTTGATCGATGAGATACACCTGCTCCTCCCCGTTCAGATCGGAGACGAAGGAGATCGTTTGCCCATCGGGAGACCAACGGGCATGCTTGTCATGGGCGTTGGAGGAATTGGTCAGGTTTCTCGTGTTTCCCTTTTCAATCGGCACCGTAAAGACATCGCCGCGAGCGACAAACAAGGCGCGTTCTCCCTTGGGCGAAAGACGATAACTTTCAATGTTCTTTTCAGCCGAACGTCGAGAAGGCCGCATGGACAAGCCGTCGTCGGGAACGGTAATCGAAAGTCGGGTCTCTTTGCTGGTCTTGAGATCGTAGATCGCAAGAATCCCATCGATTTCAAATACGATGCGTGATTGCCCATCCGAGGAAGGCCAACGCACATCCCAATCCTTGTGATTGGTGAGAGTCTTTGATTTTTTGCTACTCGGGTCGTAGTGATACAAGTTGAGTCGCCCGCCCCGGTCGGAAGCGAAATAAAGATCATTGCCGATCCACATCGGATCACGCTCAGTCCGCACGCTATTGTCAATGGCAGTGGCCTGATTGCTTTCAAGGTCGAAGATATAGAGATCTTGGGCCCATCCGCCTTCGTAGCGTTTCCAGGTCCGGAAATCGCGGAACAGTGGTGAATAGAGGACCTTCTTTCCATCGGGTGAGAAGTCACCAGCTCCGGAAGTCGGCATCGGCAGCATCACCGGCAGCCCTCCGTCGACACCCACGGTGTAGAGTCCCGTCAGCGTCTTGCCACCGTCGGCGTCACGTAATGAACGGAAAAGAACCCGCTTTCCATCCGGACTCCACCCGTAAACCTGATGATCATAGCCCCAACGGGGAGGCAGAGGGCCGGCGGCCGGATAGTAAGTCAGCTGTTTTGGAACTCCGCCGGCGGTTGGCATAAAGTAAACCTGTTCGTCGCCGTCGTATTGGCCGGTGAAGGCGATCCACTGCCCGTCGGGCGAAAACTTGGGAAAAAGCTCCTGACCGGGATGCGCGGTCAAACGCACTGCCTGCCCGCCTTTCGTGGAAGCCTTCCAAAGGTCCCCACCGTAACAAAAAACCACCATCTCACCGTGAATATCGGGAAATCGCAAAAGCTTGGTTTCAGCTCTGGCCCCCACGGCACCCATCATGGAGACAGCCCAAATGACGATTCGAGTTTTCAAGTTCATCACACCGATGCTCGCTCGCTTCCCGGCAGTTGGCAAACCAGGAGTCCCGATTCAATCAGGATCCCGGAAATCGGTATAACTCGTGGATTGTCGCCCGGCGAGATGATCGTTAAGATGCAACCTCAAGCAGCCCCAGTTTGTTTAGGGTTCGGCTCCAGCATCACTCCCATGAAAGAAAACGAACCTACCTCTACGCAAAAGGGCTTTCTCGGATATGTCGAACGCATTGGCAACCGGCTTCCGGATCCGGTGTTCATCTTTGTCTACTTAATTGGGATTCTCATTCTGATTTCCGTGGTGTGCTCTCTTTTGGGCATTTCGGCGGAACACCCGACCCAAAAGGCAACGGATGGCTCCGGCCCGCTCATTCTCAATGCGAAGAGCCTTCTTTCCGCCGAGAACATTCAGAAAGTTTGGGTGGAAATGCCCAAGACCTTCACTCACTTTCACCCGCTCGGATACGTCCTGGTCGTCATGTTAGGCGCTGGAGTCGCTGAACGTTCCGGACTTTTCTCCAGCGGGATCAAATCAGCGATGCGGTATGCTCCCAAAAATCTCCTCACTCCCACCGTCGCTCTCGTTGCAATGCTTTCAAACCACGCCGCCGACGCCGGGTATGTCGTGGTGATCCCCCTCTCCGCGATTGTTTTTGCGGCTGCCGGACGTCACCCGCTGGCCGGAATCGCCGCCGGCTTCGCCGGAGTCTCCGGCGGCTTCTCGGCCAACTTCACGCCGGGGCAGCTCGACGCTCTTTTGTTTGGAGTGACCGAAGCTGCGGTCGATGGAGCTCAACTTGAGGCCAGCTGGACCATGAACATTGCTGGAAACTGGTTTTTCATTGCCGCCCTGCTCACGATTTATCTGCCAGTGATTTGGTATGTCACTGACAAGATCATCGAACCCAGACTGGGGAAATGGGTTCCGGGCGAATCCCACCACGACTCCTTCGGGGACACTAACAAACCTTTAACCCAAGGACAAATCAAAGGCCTCCGGCACGCTGGCTACGCCATTCTTGGCGTGGTGATTCTTTGGTTGGCGATGACCTTTGGTCCTGGAACACCTCTTCTCGACGATGGCCCCGGAACGGAAGACCAAGCCTGGTATGTCACCGCCACCCCGTTTTTTAAATCTTTGGTCGGAGCCTTCATGATCGTCTTTCTCGCCGCTGGTTGGCTCTACGGTAAAGCGGCAGGCACCATCAAATCAAATGACGACCTTGTCATGATGATGACCGAATCGATGAAGGACATGGGATACTATCTCGTCCTTTCCTTCGCTGCGGCTCATTTCGTGGCGATGTTTAGCTGGTCGAATCTGGGACTGATTTCCGCGGTGCATGGAGCCGGAGCGATTGAGTCAAGCGGCCTGCCATTACCTCTCGTCATCGGCTTAATCGTGATCTTCGCGGCCATCCTCAATCTCTTCGTGGGGTCGGCGAGTGCCAAGTGGGCCCTGCTCGCCCCGGTTCTCGTCCCCATGTTGATATTGTTGGGAGTTAGCCCCGAGGGAGCGACTGCAGCTTATCGCGTTGGCGATGGTGCCACCAATATCATCTCTCCCCTGATGGTCTATTTCCCATTGGTGCTCGTCTTTGCCCACCGCTGGCAGAAGGACTTTGGTATCGGCTCCCTCACCGCCATGATGATCCCCTACTCCATCTGGATGTTGATCAGCGGAGTTCTCCTGATGATTCTCTGGATGGTGCTGGGGATCAATCTGGGACCCGGAGCCCCCATGGGGATCGACCTTCAAAGTATCAAACCATAAAGACAAGTCAGGCTACCTGTATGCTCTTTCGGAATCGTGACATACAAGCGATTCCGAGAGTCTGAAACTCTCAACAAAAAATCCGGTGAAGACAACCCAACTTCTGTGCTTTGCCCTTTTTTCCACCCAACTCGACAGAGGTACCGTCATCGCTGATTTCAATGAATCCGACTCCGTTTTCACTCCTTTGCTCCCTTTTTCTCCTTCTTCCCTTCACCCTCAATGCCGCGACCTATTTATGGACGGCCGGTGGTGATGGCATCTCCATTTATCAGGAAACCAACTGGACCCTGAACGGCGATGGGTTGAATGCCATTCCCCGGATCAATGGCAACACCTCTGTCAACCACGACCTGATCATCAACTCAGGCACCCCAGGTGGAACCAGCGGCGGCAGCAACACTCTCGATCTAGGCACCGGTTCCCTCACGATTAATGGAGGCACCTTCCGCATGAGCCTGAACAACGGAGCAGGCATCTCTCGGGGCGCCATCAATCTCAACGACGGAACTATCATTGCCCAATTCCTCACTAATTCCGAGGTCACTCTGGGCAATGGCACCCTTTCGTTGGGAGGCACAGGTAATCCCCTGAACAATTCAACCGTTGCCTTCTCCGCAGGCGCCACCGGCGAAATTCGCTCAACTGAAACACCCGCTGATTTCATTTCCGAACACCTCTCAAAAATCACCGTGAACGGCTTACCCGCCGAAATCGGAAACAACTTCGAAGTGATCTCTGACGGATCAACTGGATCTATCGCGCGCCTCTCCGCCCCATCTTCAGACTTCGACAACGACGGCCTCGACGACACTTGGGAGACCACCTACTTCGGAAATCTCACTGCCTCGGATGGCTTCGGAGATTTCGACAACGATGGACTCAACGACCTCGCCGAATTCACCACCGGAACCCTCCCCAACAATCCTGACAGCGACGACGACCTTCTTCGCGACGGTGAAGAGGTGAACACCTACAATACCGACCCCACGCTGCCGGATACCGATGGAGACTCCAACCCCGATAGCTTTGAAGTCGCCAAAGGAACAAACCCCAACGACATCGCTTCAAAGACCGAACGTCCCAACATCATTTTCATATTCGCCGATGATCTTGGTTACGGCGATCTCGGCGTTCTCTGGCAAAACAACAAGCCAGGCAAAAAACACAAGACCCCCTTCTTCGACCAAATGGCTGCCGAAGGCATTATCCTTAATCGGCACTATTGTCCCGCCCCCGTTTGCGCCCCTTCACGTTCCTCTCTGCTGTCCGGCCTCCACCAAGGTCACGCCAACATCCGCGACAACCAATTCGACAAGGAACTGGAAGACAATCATAACCTCGCCAACACTCTGCAAAGAGTTGGATACTCCACCGCCCTCATCGGAAAGTGGGGAACCCAGGGCGGCGGCGGAAACCCTGCCGCCTGGCCCGCTTACCCCACCAAGCGAGGTTTCGATTACTTCTTTGGTTACGTCCGTCACGGTGACGGTCACACCCATTACCCCGACCACGTCACAGACTCCCGCGGGAAGAAAGAGCTCTACGATCAAAACACCGAAATTCGGAACAACCTCGACAAGTGCTTTACCCCCGATCTCTTCACTGCCCGCGCTAAAAAACTCATCATTGATGAAGTGAACGATGGTGATGAACAACCATTCTTTCTCTTCCTCGCCTACGACACCCCCCACGCCGCGCTTCAACTGCCCACCATCGCCTACCCGGGTTGGAATTCCTCAGATGATCTCGACGACCGAGGCTTCGGTGTCTCCGGAGGCGTGCAATGGATTGGAACTCCGGGAAACATGATCAACACCGCGACCGGCACCATCGATTCCTATCGCCATCCCGACTACACCACGGGCGTCGGGAACAGCTGGACCGATGTGGAAGAGCGCTTTGCCACCCTCGTCCGCCGCATGGACGACAACATCGGCGACCTTCGCAAAACTCTCGAAGACCTCGGGATCGCAGAAAACACCCTCATCGTCTTTTCCTCCGACAACGGTCCTCATAGCGAGGATTACCTCAACAACGGCCAAACCAATGATGGCTCATCCTATCTTCCCACCTCCTTCGATTCCTATGGTCCCTTCGAAGGCCAAAAACGCGATTGCTGGGAAGGCGGTATCCGTGAGCCCTCCCTCGCGGTCTGGCCTGGAACCATTTCCCCGGGGTCCCTTACCACCCTTCCAAGCCAACTTCACGACTGGCTCCCCACCTTCTGTGAACTTGCCGGCGCCACCACTCCTGCTCGAACCGATGGAGTCAGCCTTGTCCCCACTCTCACCGGAATCGGCACACAGAAGACACCCACCACCTACATCGAGTATTCTACCGGAGGAAGCACTCCAAACTGGAGCGACTTTGATATCCATGGTGGCACGACACGCTCGCAAGCCCAGGTAATCTACCTCGATGGCTACAAGGGCATTCGCAATAACCCGGGAAGTGCAAACACAGACTTCGACATCTACGACACCCTCACTGATTTCGAAGAAGCCACCAACCTCTCCAACACCAATTCTTACTTCACGGATTTGAATCAGCGCATGAAAGATCGAGTCCTGCAAATCCGCCAACCCGATACCTCCGCCACCCGCCCATGGGATTCCGCCAACGTTCCCGTCCCAAACAACCTTCCACCCCTCACTCCTGGCACCCAATACAAGACCTACACCGGACTGTGGAACTGGGTTCCTGAATTCACTGAACTCGGTGAAACGGGCAATGGAGAAAGCACCAACCTTAACCTTTCAGTGCTTCCGCAAAGTGACTTGGCGCGCGGCTATCTTCAGACCGGATTCCTGAATATCCCATCGCCCGGCGTATGGACCTTTACAATCAATTCGGACTCCGGTGCCTTTTTGCGCATCCACGACATCATGGTGGTCGATGACGACTACGACCACGACGGAACAGCCAAATCGGGAGCGGTCCGCCTTGCGGCCGGAAGCCATCCCTACCGGCTCTACTACAAAAACGATCCTGGCAATTCTCCCGTCCTCACCCTGGATTGGGCCGGCCCCGGAATTGCCAACCAGCCCATTCCCGACAGTGCCTTTCTCATTGAAGGCACTCCTGATCCTATCCCGGTCGCCAATCCCGACTTCGAGAACACCGTCAATCATGCCCCTGTTGTCATCAATGTCCTGGCTAACGATCTCGATGACGGCCTCCCTTCGACCCTAAGCGTCGCATCGGTGTCTTCGCCCGTTTTCGGCTCCGCCAGTATCGTTCCCGGAGGAATCCTCTACACACCCGACGGGTCCATCTTCACCACGGATTCCTTTCACTACTCGATCACCGATGGCCTCAACACAGTGAGCGGGACCGTTGAAGTGACCAATCAATTCCAGTCTAACAATATCTGGATTCCTCTGAATGAAAGCACCGGCCCTGACATCTTCGAAGCCTCCGGATACAAGCTCGGGACCTTGTCCGGCTTCGCCAATCCCGACGCCGCCCGCATCGATGGGGTGCACGGCAAGGCTCTCACCTTTGACGGAAATGATGATCAAATTAGCCTCACCGGAATCCCCGCCCTCCCCACCGGACATGCTCCCCGAACGGTCATGTGTTGGGTCCGTGCCACCGCCGGAGCCGCCAGCGAAAATCAAACCATGTTCGGCTACGGCAACAACAGTAACGGCGAACGATTCACCTTCCGGCTCAACGGGAGCAACCGAAACTCAACCACCCAGGAGCTCCGGCTTGAAGTTCAAGGCGGAAGCATCGTTGGAACTACCATCGTCGCCGATGGCAACTGGCACCACGTCGCAGCCGTTTGCGATGACTTTAATGAAAACGGCAGTCTCGAGATTCAGGAAACCCGGCTCTATATCGACGGTGTTCTCGATGGAATTCAGTCCACCGCCAACCGCACCATCAACACCTCAAATGGCAGCACTGCCGTTCTTGGGGGATCCAATCACGCGGGTAATTACAACTTCAATGGAGACATTGATGACTTTCGCCTCTATCCATCGGCTCTTAGTGCCGCCGAAATCGTAGCCGTTTTCAGCGAAACCAACAAGCTTGCGGCAGCCTGGCATCGGCAGTTTTTTGGAGAGGCCAACTTCGATTGGTCCGCCGATCTGGACGGCGATGGACTTCCCCGCCTTCTCGAATATGCCCTCGGCGGCCAACCGGGACTTAAAGATACCATCACTGCCGGACCCAACTACGCTTACAACAACAAAACCGGCAAACTGGAAATCACCTTCGGCCGCCGCCAGCACGGCACTCATGATCTTATCTATTCCGTCGAGGTCTCCGCCGACCTCATCAGCTGGAATCTCCTCACCACTACCGAAGTCTCATCGAGGCCTCACCCGACCCTTCAAGAGTTTGATGAAGTCACCTTCGAGACTGATTCCAGCTCCACCTCTGTCTCCCCGCAGTTTATCAGGCTTCGAGTGGAACTCCCGTAGACCCTACGCTAAAGTCACCGCTTCTAAGAGCTTCAGCAGATCGCTAATTCTTCAAGTATTGCATCCGCCTCGCCGCCTGGCTTTGTTTTCCTTTGGCCCACTTGGCTTTTACAAACTTGCTCAAGTCAAAATCATAGCCGAGGCCTGAATCATTCAACAAAACCACCGAATTTAAAATCAGGGTAGCTTCCCCCGAGTCCTCCATTTTTTCCAAAACATCCATGATCACCGGGCGGGGATCTGCCTGCTTGGTGAGCCCAAGAAACTCAGCGGCACGAACACGGACTAAGCCCTCCTTGTCTGAAGCCGCAAGAGCCTTCGCTTTCTCATAAAATGGAGCGGCCTTTTGACCAAAACTGGAGCAGACAATGAGACCCCAGTAACGTTCCCAGGGATTTGAAGAAGAGAGTGCTTTTTCAATCTCCGACTTAGCTCCACCGAAGGGCCGTAACATGAGATCAGCAATCCCCACCAGATTCGCAATTTCCTGCTTCTTTTTTTGTCCGTAGGCAACGGGGTTTCCTCTTCCCTCCCTCAAGAAAACAGGTTCGGGGATAAAGCTCAGGTCGGGCATCCCCTTCACCTTTTCCTGCAACAGTCCTCGAAGCTCAGTGAGCGTTTCGGCGTGCGCCGGATCACCTGCCAAGTTCTTCACTTCGTCGGGGTCACTTTCCAGATCAAACAAGCTCTCGACAGGGCGTGCTTCAAAAAACTGTCTCTGTGCACCGCTCAACTTTCCGGACTGATACAGTTCCCGCCACTCACGATAAGCAGCCATCTTATAGCGGTAGTTGTTCTGAAGACCATCGAAATTGAATGGTTGGTAGTTTCGCATGTAACGGAACCGACCTTTGCGAACCGTACGAACAAGATCATACTTCTCGTCGAAACGATCGGCATAACCAAAGCTGAGGTCACGTTTGTTGAGCTCGGACAATGTCACATCCTTCCCCAGAAAAGGACTCCCATCCAGTCCCTTGGGCACTTTGATTCCCGCGAGATTAAGCACGGTGGCGGACAAATCGACAAACTCGACAAACCCCTTGATGCGGCTTCCCGGCTTGGCCGGGGCAAGGTGTTGCCAGTTTTTCGGAACATGCACCACCATAGGCACATGAAGACCATTTTCGTAGGCATACCCCTTGCCACGAGGCAGAACTCCACCGTGATCGCCATAGTAAAAAATGAAGGTGTCATCCATCAAACCATCCTCTTCCAGCTTTTGAAGAAACTTGCCGATCCCCTCGTCAAGTACCCTATGACGATCATGGTAACGCGCGTAGGTATATCGAAAGATCTCGGTATCAGGATGATAACTGTATAACCTGACCGAATCGGGATCCGTTTGGGTTTGCGTCCCAACCGCACTCTCGGCGAAATGTAATTGCCCCTCGTGAGTAGTTCCAAAATTCTGAACGTGGAAGAACGGCTGGCCTGCCTTCCTCTCTCGATAGCTGGCTTTGCCTGACGATTCGTCCCAAACTCCGACTTTGTCTTCCTTCCTGAAATTGTAGTCCTCCTTGGAACAATTGGTGGTATAGTATCCGGCTTTCCTCAGATAAAAGGGAAACATCTTCAATCCATCGGGCATCGGCACAAACTCCTGCCTCCGATGATACTGCGCACCCACACGAGGTGCGTAACATCCCGAGATGATGGTGCTTCGTGCCACCGAGCAAACCGGAGCGCAAGAAAATGCCTCCTCAAAGACAAGCCCACCCTTTGCCAGACGTTCGACATTAGGCATCGCAACCCCATCCTCACTGTAGAGCTTCAGCCATTCCGCCGAATTGTCCTCACTCACCAGCCAGACAATATTGGGGCGACTTTCTTTGGCTTCGACGAAAACTGCCACGAGGCAGAAAACTGTCGATAGGATTGTTCTAATCATCTCTCTATTCGTTTACGTGAAATCTTCACGAGTCTCCCTCGTCCAACCGCAGGCTTCAAGGTCAGAGATCTCTCGAGTGAGAAGGTCTCACTCCCTTGGTCCGATCGGTTTTCGTGAAATTACAATATCGTCAATGTAGGGGTGGTTCTCGGACGAAGCCGGATTGCCTCCGCCGTGGTAAAGATTAATCCAAATGTTCTCAATCTTGAGGCTGAAAGTCTTCCTCAAAGCCAGAGGCGAACAAGATATCCCCATTCGATTGCTCAAGTCCCAATGACACGGTAGCCAAAATGAGCAAGCTCTGGAAAGAGCCAGATCACACTGATGAGGCAAAGATGCTCCTTCAAAAGCCCTTTTCTATTTCATTGCACTCGAGACTGATCTTCAGAAATACTTGGTTCGATGACCCATTTTTTGTTGTTCGCCTTCTCCGCATCTCTTCTTTCCGCCGAAGAAGCGTCCCTTTTCCCCTCAAGCGCACTCGACGACTGGACTGCTAAAGGAAGAGCCAGGTGGTCCTATCAGGATGGGGTTCTCTCCGGTGGCCAGGATGGCGATCCAGAACGTTCAGGCCTCCTCATTTCGAAGGCCAGTTTTCAGGACTTTGATCTCAGCTTTGAATTCAAGATCGACGAACACGGAAAATACAACAGCGGGATCTATCTTCGTTACCAAGCCGGACAGAAAGGGAGCCATCTTCAAGTGAATATTGGTCGTGGAGCCGCCGGTGAACCAGTCGGGCTTTACCTCGACGCCTGGCTCGACAAGGGCGACGCCATAGACAAGTTCCGAAAACCTAAAGAGTGGAACGCCCTCCGTATCAAAGCCGTCGGTGCTCATATCGAGGTCTGGCTCAACGGACAGAAAATCGTCGATTTTGAGGACAAGAAACGACTTGCGGAACATCTCAAGTCCGGTCCTCTCGCGATTCAAACCTATGGTGCCGAAGGTCATGCAGGTTGGGTGAAGTTCCGGAAAATGAAGATCTCTCGACTCAACTCGAAGAGGTGAGCCTAACACCCAGTCTCGACGCCGCTTGCGCCCAGCACCGTCCACAAGCAAAAAGCGGCTCTCCGTCAAAGATTGGGGACATGAGGCGAGACCCCCATCATGTCCCCGATATTAATTAACCAAAAATAGGCCTGAAGGGTTACGAAACCCTTCAGGCTTCCCTAGACAAAGAGCTCCACCTGCATGTCGAGCTGAAGGCAGAATTTGAGCCCAGTTCTCTAAATCAACATTCTAAGCCTCTTTCGATTGTCCCATCACTCCTTGGCCTAATATTTGCGGTGATTCGGGACCCTCTTGTTCTTTTTAATGACAATAGGGTAATCTCAAGTTTGGAGTTTTCGCCACGTAAAAAAGGGGAGCCTGCTGGCTCCCCTTTTTAACAAGTGAAATAATGTAGTTAGAACTACTCTAAAACTCTAAAAACCAAACGAAAGAGAGGCGCCGATAACGGTCTCGTCCTCGGTGAGAGCAGTGTCAGTAATCACGTGAGTGACACCGACGCTTGCGCTGGTGTTATCGTCAAGGCTGATATTAAGAGCAGCAGAGAGAGAAACGAAGTCAACGTCCTCTGCATTCAACGCAAAAGGATCTTCGTCCCAGTTACCATAAGTCGCTCCGAGAGTAGCAGAGACATTGTCTGCCACGTCGACAGAGTAGCTTGCTGAGATTTCGTAGTAAACATCCCCAGTATAAGCGTCGGTCGTGTTGAAGAAAGCAGTCGCGCTGACATCAATGCACGAGATGTTGCCAGACAAACCTGTGTAGATCTCTAAACGATCGGACGCAAGGAGATTGTATGAAGTGTTGATCACCCCGACATTCAGGTCGATTCCCTCAGCAAGACCACGAGAAAGACCTGCGGTAATCCGAGTCTCGTCCAAGCTAGCGGCTCCCAAGCCAAGGGCAGTGAGGTCTGCTTCACTGGATCCGTGGAACAATCCAACGTTCCAATCAAAACCGGCGGCAGCCCCAGAAGCATCGAGGCTAAGGCTAACCTGATCTGCACCGAGGTTAACACCACGATAAACGTAATCCGAGTTGTAACCCGCGGAGATACTACTCTCAACCTCAGCGCTGGCAAAACCAGCAAATACAAGTGAGAGTCCAGCTAGTGACAGTGTTTTATTTAAACTCATATCGAGCGCAAAATGAAAAGCATTCATTTAATCGTCAAGCAAAATTCATCAATTATTCTTAAATAATTTGGAACCAGCGAATTAGCCACAGCCCTGTTCGCATTAGAATCCCCCTAACTCATTGAAAGAAAGTGATTTTTCCGAATCAAGAAAAGGGAAACAATGTTGGGTGAGAAAATTTGGTTAAATCAAAACCCTATCAATCCATTGGAAAATTGAAGAATTTCCGCCCGAAGTTGGTCGTTTTGGCTCCCATTAGCTTAAGCTGTTTGAAAATCCTCTCACTCAGCAAAGACCACTTTTTCTGGCAACGGCCACCTGTCGAAAGTTTCGCTAAAGAGCTTCCTTTGAGAAAGCATTTAGCGAAGCCTTTCGGGATCAATAGAAACTCTCAAATAAACCAACCCTCACTGAATCGATGCGCTTTTTGTTACTCACTCTTGTCTGGCTTTTGTTTCCCCATTTCATGCTGTCTGCGAAGCCAAATATTCTCATCATCATGGCTGATGATTGCACCTACACAGATCTCCCAATCAATGGAGGGAAAAATGCGAAAACGCCCCACATTAACGCCCTTGCCAAGCAAGGGTTAGTTTTTGAACAAGCTTATCTCGGAATGGCAATGTGTGGCCCTTGCCGCGCCGAACTTTACACCGGCTGCTACCCACTTCGCAACGGTTGTGCCTGGAATCACGGAACCGCGCGCTCCACCACAAAGAGTCTTCCTCACTACCTCGGCCAACTTGGGTATCGAGTTGGTCTCGCTGGCAAACAGCATATCAAACCACGCACCTCTTATCCCTTCGAGGATGTTTCGGGTTTTGATGCCAACTGCGTTCGCAGCCCCACGCGTCCGCACGATCTCTCTGGGGTAAAAAGCTTCATAACTCGGGATCAGGACCAACCCTTTTGTCTCGTTGTTGCTCTCACTGAACCTCATGTCCCATGGGTCATGGGCGATGCTTCGCAATACCCTCCAAGAAAACTCGCACTCCCACCCAATTTTGCGGATACACTAGAAACTCGCAGAAGTTTCTCAAACTATCTTGCCGAAATTACCTACATGGACTCACAGGTGGGTGAATTACTTCATCTACTAGATGAAACAAACAATCGTGAAGAAACCCTCGTCCTTTTTACCAGTGAGCAAGGGGCTCAATTCCCAGGAAATAAGTGGACAAATTGGGACGGCGGTCTTCACACCTCATTAGTGGCTCGATGGCCCGGAAAGATCACTCCAGACAAGCGCACCACAGCTCTCGTCCAATATGCCGACGTTATTCCCACCCTTCTCGACTTAGCCGGATCACCACCAGATTCGACGAAATTTGATGGGACAAGCTTTTCCAAGGTTCTTCTTGGCGAGAGCGAAACCCATCGAGAGTTCGCATACGGAATGCACAACAATTACCCCGAGGGTCCCGCCTATCCTATCCGTTCAATTACCAACGGGCAATGGCGCTACATTCGAAATCTCACTCCGGAAGCCACTTACATTGAAAAACACCTCATGGGCAAAACGATTCATAACTCCTATTGGCAATCGTGGATATGGACAGCCACCGAGAAGCCACGCTCGCGTCGGCTTGTGGAACGTTATCTTCATCGCCCAGCTGAAGAACTCTATCAAACCTCTCAAGATCGATATGAACTCACCAATCTCGCGAAACATCCTTCTTATGCCGAGATTCGAAAAAAGCTCTCCGATGCCCTCGATGCCCAACTCGCCGACCAAAAAGACCCTGGTATTCCACTAGACACACCTGAGGCACACCGCGCTGCCTCAGAATTAAAACCACTCTTTCCTGGTAAGTCATGAAGCCCACCTTAGGAGTTTTCTTGGCGTTTTTTTTCCTGCTTCCAAGCTTCGCCGATCCTCCCCCCAATATCGTCATTTTCCTCGCAGACGATATGGGAATGGGTGACACCTCTGCCTATCAATCTTGGACTAAAAATCCCAATAGTGCGCAGCTGCACACGCCAGCTCTCGAGAAACTCGCTGCCGAAGGGATTCGCTTCACGGATGCTCACTCTCCATCAAGTCGCTGTACTCCGAGTCGATATGCTCTTCTCACAGGGCGCTATTGTTGGCGCACTCATCTTAAAAGCTGGGTTCTCTTTGGTGTTCATGGTGACCCGCTTATCGAGCGCGAACGCACCACGCTTCCCGAGTTTCTTCGCGACAACGGATACCGAACGGGCATGGTCGGCAAATGGCACCTCGGCCTCACTTACCGAAAAGCAGACGGAAAGCCTGCCGTTGGCTGGGATGACGCCGATCTCTCCAAGCCCCTCATCGACAGCCCCCTTGATCACGGCTTTGAATTCTTCCATGGGTTCTCCCGCAGCCATGCCACTTCAGGACCAAGTCAAGCTGGTAAGGTTCCAAATACGCCCAATCAAAACCGCGGCCCAGGCTGGATTCACGGTCGGGAGGTCATCGGCGCGACCGGCAAGGGCAAACAACTCGACGGCTCATACAAACTTCACGAAATTGGAAGCGTTCTCGAGTCCCAGAGCCGCATCTTTCTCGATGCTGTTAATACCACAGAAAAGCCCTTCTTTCTCTACTTCGCCTCCCACATCAATCACAGCCCATACACGCCTGATAAAAAACTTGGGAACCAACAGATCATCGGAGCAAGTCGTCATAAAGATGGCTCACCGACCAACAGTGCACGACTCGATTTCATCTATGAAAACGATGTTCTCGTTCGTCGCCTGCGCAACTACCTCGCCACGACTGACGACCCTCGACGCCCCGGCAAAAAACTCGCTGAAAACACCCTATTTATTTTCTCCAGTGACAATGGAGCAGAAAACAAAAAGAAACAATTTACTGGACCTCTGCGCAGCAATAAGGGGTCGGTCTACGACGGAGGCCACCGGGTTCCTTTTATCGCAAGCTGGCCTCTCGGTGGCGTTAGCGGAGCAAAAGAATCTGCACGTCTCCTAGGGCTCAATGATCTCTTTGCTACCACCGCCGCTATCCTCGGCAAGGATCTACCTCCACTCAGTGGCAAAGGTCGTGGAGCCGAAGACAGTGTCAATCAGCTCGCAGCCCTCCAAGGAAAAACCTGCCAGCCCCGTATTCCGATCATCCCCAATGACCATCGTCAGGGGGGCAATACCCACCGAGAACGTTCATGGGTCGCGATTCGCTCAAACGCAGGACCCACACCCGGGCAATGGAAGCTCTTGCTCGATGAGACCTATGCTTGGGAGCAAACGCTTCATCCCAGGGAACTCTACAACTTGGCAAACGACCCGATGGAGAAAACAAATCTATTGAATCAAAAAGACACTCAAGAGATTCTTGCCTTCCTTCTCGCTCAAGCCGACAAAGCCAAAGGGGATCAGGGAACAACTCGCCAACTACAAAAATAATGATCCTCCCATGGTTCGGAGGCTTTTAATTCTTGGATTCACGATGGCTCATCTGGCCATAGCCAGTGAGCGTCCAAACATCCTTATCATCATGGTTGATGACATGGGATTTTCCGATTTCTTCTGCGTAAATCTGGCCTTTGCGACATGCTCTCCAAAATAACACTATTGGCAGAACATTACTCTTGATCGCGAGAGCGGAGGAAATTAATCTGCCCTCTGTGAAGGCATTGTTTTTAATTACCACAGGCATCGCTACTCTCACCTCCCCGATGAGTGCGGCCATCTCGGTCGTAGGCGGTCTGCCAAACGGAGCCTTGTTCTCGAACCCCAGTGTGGCCGAATCCGGAGAAGGCGACGGTACGACCCGTCTTGGAGCCGGTGCATGGGTCACCAAGGGTAATTCTTTCATCCTCCCCTCGGCGTCGTCCATCACCTCGGTAACTTTCCGAATCGACGAAGCCGGTGGCACCTTTGCCGACAGCTTGGGCAGCGTGGCACTGGACTTCTACAACCTGAGTGGAACGCCGGACGACATCCAAAACACTGGCCAACACCCCACCGGCGCGTCCCTCTACAGCCAAACCGAGACGCTCCCTAACATCGCCCCTGGAGACTACCTCACGATCACTTTGGATACACCGCTCGACCTCAATGCGGGTAACTATGCGTTTGCCCTGACCGGCATCGATATCGACCTCCACCTCGACATCAATAACGAACTAGGCAATACCACATTCTCGCCGGGGGATCTCGTTCGCTTTCGACCAGACCAGCAAGTCTGGCAAGACCGGAACTTCGACGTAGTCTTCGCCATCGGCGCGATTCCCGAGCCAGCTACCAGCCTACTTGCAGGCATCGCCCTGCTCGGCGCCCTCCGCCGCCGTAGCCGCCGCTAACGGAGCCGGGAATCCGTCTTATTGCCCAGAGTTAGGCACCTGTCGTCCAACCCTCTCCCTTGTAGCGTTTTCAGGGTAGCGACTATTCATCCCCAAAATCAATGCGTCTCAGCCAGCTGTCCATTGCAGCACTTGCAACCACCATCCCGCTCTGCGCAGAAATCAGGATAGAACCTTCCCTTCCCGCCGGCGCACTAATATCGAATCCTGATGTCTTAGATGGAGCAGGAAGCGACGACGGCTCCTCACGTTTCGCCTTTACCTCCACCACCAGCGATTACTTTATCAAAGGTGAGTCATTCACCCTCGCTGACCCGGCCGATTTAACCGCTGTGACTATCCGGGTCGATGAGAACCGCGCCATCAGCGATGGTGTGGGTGATGTGACTCTAAGCATCTATAATCTCAGCGGAATACCAGATGACACTCAAGCCACCGGACATGTGCCAATCGGTGCCGCACTGGTGTCGCAGACCGAGACCCTTCCGGAAATCGCAGCGGGTGATTACCTAACCGTCACCCTAGATACGCCGCTCAACCTTACCGCCGGAAACTATGCCTTTGCATTCAGCACCACCAATGTTGACTTCTCAATCGATATCAATCGCCCAGGTAACGCAGATGCCACCCGCAACGGCACCTACGCCGGCGGGGAGCTAGTCCGCGCCAACGGCGCTGGCACCTGGCAGGATCGAAATTTTGACTTGGTCTTCGCCATCAGTGCCGCAGGGGCCAGCTTCACCCTCGGCAACCCTACCAACTGGCCAACGACCTTCCTCGCAAATGGCCCACAAGCCACCGTCGACTTGGCCGTCCAGTCATCCTCCGTGCAGGCGGGCCAGTCATTCACCATTGTCGGCGAGGCCGAAGTCGACTCCGTCGTCATCCAACTCGACGACTCCGCCGCATCGGCCGACCTGGATGGCTCGCTAAACCTCGAAATTTTCGAGGCCGATAGCAACGGACTGCCCACAGGCTCCGCCCTCGCGTCACTGACCGGAGAACTCCCCAGCGGCCTCACCACCGGGTCGCTCGTCGAGTTCGATTTTCCGGGCTTGGTCACGCTTCCATCGGATCGTTACGTCCTCACTCTCAAAACCAACGACGCCAATCTCTTGCTCAACTCCACCTCCGGTGACCTCCTTGCCGATGGCACCCTACTGGAAAATTCCGACAGAGGCTGGGCTGCATCTGATCCGGCAGGCCGCGATCTTGTCTTCGGCCTCACCGGCAGGCTCACGCCCCCCGTGATACGCCCCCCGGCCGGTGAAGGCCCCAACATCCTAGTCATCCTCGCCGACGACCTTGGATGGACCGACCTCTCCACTGACAAGCCCAGCCTCGGCAACGGGTCGGACTTCCACCAGACCCCGCACATTGACCGGCTCGCCAACGAAGGGCTCTCGTTCACCTACGCCTTCGTTCAGCAAAATTGCGCCCCAACCCGAGCTGCCCTTCTCAGCGGGCAGTATGCGGCACGCTCCGGCAACGGCGTATACAACGTTGCCAGCCTGAACCGCGGCACGAACTCCGCCAATCCCACCCTTACGCCACCGGCCCAGCGCGAAGACGTCCCTTCCGCCCACTACAACATGGCCGAAATGCTCTGGGATGCTGGCTATGTCACCTGCCATGTCGGAAAATACCATGTCGGAGGAAAGGACGAGGGGGTCGCCACCCTGCCGCAGAACCAGGGCTTCGACTACAATTTCGGGGGAAACGGCTCGGGCGCCCCCGGCTCCTTCTTTGCCAACTCTTCAGGCATCTTCCAAAGCCCCTCGGGCACGATCGACGCCTTTGGCGCACCTTATGACTCAGCCTACACGACCAACATCCTAGCCCCGGTTGCCAATCAGAATGCCCCCTCAACCCTGGACGCCACCAACAAGCACCTCACCGATGCAGAGGCCGACGCTGTTCTCAGCTTCCTCGACGACCATATGCACGGCCCGCTTTCAGACTACCCGTTCTACATTCAATACCATGCTTACGCAGTCCATACTCCGATCCAGCCGCGTCCGGACCTACGCGAAAAATACAATGGACTCGCCTCGGGCACTCGGCACAACAACGACAATTACGCCGCCCTGCTCGAGGGACTCGACCAGTCGGTAGGCCGTATTCTGAATTACCTTGATGCCAACAACCTGGCCAACGACACCCTCGTTGTATTCCTCAGCGACAATGGTGGCCACGAAGGGCCCACTGACAACATCCCACTTCGGTCTCGCAAGGGGTCGCTTTACAACGGCGGCCTGCGGGTCCCCATGATCGTCCGTCAACCTGGCACGGTTCCGGCCGACCAGGTCACCGACTCACTCGTCCATGCGGTCGACCTCTTCCCGACTCTCATGCAGCTTGCCGGCGGCTCGACCTCCGAGATTCTTGATGGTAGCTCATGGTATAACCACGCCCTAGACCCGGTAGGCTCCCCACGTGAGCGGGAGCCGATTTTCTACCATTTTCCCGGATACCTCGACAACCGTGCGCGACCCTGCTCAGTCGTCATCAAGGATATCGATGGGACCCGCTTCAAGCTGATTTACAACTACGACTATACTTACGATCCGAATACCAACGACGACGCCATCAGGGTGCTCTCCCAGCCGTGGGAACTTTACAACATCACCGACGACATCTCCGAGTCACAAAATCTAATCACAGGCAATTACTGGGACTGGCTACTCTACGGCAATATCGCTGACAACCTCGCCGCCGATCTCGTGGCCTGGCTCAACCAATCCGACCCGACATGGAACCCGGCCCAGCCTCTCGACGGTGGATCGCCTGTGCCCTTTCCCCCGGCGGATGCCCCCGATGTCACGGTCACTCCAGACCAGACTTTTCGGATCACCAGCCACACAGCAAACCGGAACACCCTGCAGGTTAGCCTGCAATTCACCTCCGCTGCGGGATACCTTTACGACATCGAGGCTTCGGACGACCTCGTCAACTGGATCCCCCTCGCAACCGGTATCATCGGACAAGCTAGCTCAACCAGTGAGGCAGTCAACGACCCAGATCTCGCCACCTCCACTAAGAGATTCTACCGGGCCGTCCTTACCGCCAGTCCCGTTTCTCCCCCATGAACACAGGCCAAACCCGTTCTTCACGGACTTTCCGCTAGAAGTGAATTCCTAGCAGCCAGCTTTGATTAAAAATCAAGAGATCCGATCGCTCGGTGGAATAACGCTTTAATTTTAGGGCTGTTCTGTTAGGTCCTCAAGGGCTTAATCGCTTTTTTAAGCTATTGCTCTTAGCTAATCATTACAACTCCGCCATGAAAACACCGAACCGGTTTCTCTCTTTTCCCTTGAAGTCTTTCCTTCTCGTTTTAGCCCTCAGCGCGACTGCCAATGCTGGTGAGATTTCCATATCCGGCATCGAAGGTTTTCATCAGGGAGACAGCTTAGAAGGTAACGGCTCAATCCTACGTGCGATCGATGGCAGCGGCATGGATAAGATTAATTTTGACGACCCCTCCACCTGGACAGTTGCGAGCACGGCTTGGGCCGATGATTGGCAGGGATTCTCCTCGGACAACTCTGGGGATAACACTTGGGCCGTGATCGATCTTGGCGCTCCCGCAGCCAGCCTAGAAACAATGTATCTATGGAATGTTCAAGAAACCAACGCTCTTGACCGCGGAGTGAGGGAATTCGAAGTGTTTTATTCGACGAACCCAACTCTTCCGGCGCCGCCCACAAGCGGCACCGTCACTCCCTACAGCTTCGCCAGTGGGGGTTGGACTTCAATTGGAGGATCTGAACTCAGAATGGGCACCCAATTAGGTGACGTGGGACAGGCTTACGATCTCTCGGATGCAGCCGGGGCCCGTTACATTGGACTCAAATTCAAAAGTAACCACGGTGGGTTTCGCACCGGATTAGCTGAAGTTGCTTTTAGCGATGTTTTAGATCCAGACGCTCTCACTCTAGGTGAGCCGGTTCCTCCAGAACCCCCGGTTGATCCACCGGTTGGTCCCATCGATGGGAATGTTGTCCCCATTGCTAGAGTCACGGCTTTTCATCAAGGAGATAGCCTCAATGCGAATGGATCAGTTTTGAGAATTGCTGACGGGAGCGGGATGGCAAAAGGCGACGCCAACGATCCTTCAACTTGGACGATCAGCAGCACTGCTTGGGCTGATGACTGGCAAGGTTTCTCGTCAGACAATTCAGGGAACAACACTTGGGTGGTTCTCGATTTGGGAGCCGCAACCGCTGGCCTCAACCAAATGTATCTCTGGAACGTCCAAGAGACAAATGCCCTCAATCGGGGAACAAGCACCTTTGATATTTACTACGCCTCGTCCCCTAGCGAAGCGATTCCAGAGGCGAGCGGAGTTGTTACACCCTATGATTTTACAAGTGGTGGATGGACTCAGCTCAGCGCCGGAAACAATCTTGCCCGGGGAATTCAAATTGGCGATTCCGGTGAAATTTTTGACATCTCGGGTGCTTCGGGTGCTCGGTATATTGGGCTTCACCTCACCGCTAACCACGGAGGTTTCCGCACCGGTCTCGCTGAGGTTGCCATCACGGTAGAATCGTCAGCAAATGGCCTTGAGATCATCAGCGTCGATACTTCCGAAATCCAAGAAAACAGGATCGGGCTCACCTGGTATTCCAGACCGGGAAGAATCTACGGTGTTAATTATTCAGATGATTTGATCGACTGGATCGAACTTACCGACAGCCACCCAGCAAACGCTGACGGGGAAATAACCACTTTTTCTTATGAAGACCCTGGTATTTTTGCTGCCAGGAAGCGGTTTTATCAAGTCTTCGAGGTCGTCGAATAGTGCCATAACTCTTTGTCGACAAAAAAATTAGAAAAAACTTGCCAGACCAAGACAATTATAGTCATCTCGAGGGGTCAAATTTCAGAAAAAAATAAATCTCATGAGTGCACTAACAAAACTACCCTGTTTCTTGGGCGTTGCCATCGGCACCGCTTCAGCTGCCGTCGTATCTCCTGTCGGGATTACGGCATTCCACCAAGGCGATAGTCTCAATGGAAATGGCTCCATCCTCAGAGCCGCTGATGGAAGCGGAATGGCTCAAGGTGACGCCAACGATCCTTCGACTTGGACGGTCAGCAGCACTGCTTGGGCTGATGATTGGCAGGGTTTCTCGTCAGACAATTCGGGGAACAACACTTGGGTGGTTCTCGATTTGGGAGCCGCAACCGCTGGCCTCGACCAGATGTATCTCTGGAACGTCCAAGAGACAAATGCCCTCAATCGGGGTACAAACACCTTTGATATCTACTATGCCACCTCCCCTTCTGTGGCAGCACCTGCAACTAGCGGAACCGTCACTCCCTACGACTTTGGAAGTGGTGGTTGGTCCCAGCTCAGCGCTGGAAACAGTCTTGCAGTAGGAACTCAGATAGGTGATGCCGGTGAAAGCTTCGACATTTCGGGCGCTTCAGGTGCTCAGTATATCGGACTTCATCTCACCTCAAACCACGGTGGTTTCCGCACTGGCCTTGGTGAGATTGCGATCACGACAAGCGAAATTCCAGAGCCAAGTTCACTTGGACTTCTCCTTCTTGGAGGCATTCTCGGACTTCGTCGCCGTCGCTAAATCTTCACTCGGTGACGAGCCTAGAAACGACTTAAACCTCTTCAGAAAGCCCGCGGATAGCGGGCTTTTTTTGCGTATGCGAACACCTCTCAAATCCTCATTTTTAGCAATCGCATTGTTCGGCGCGGCCTCTTGTCGCAGTGATCGTGACGTCTCCGAAAACGGCGGGGCGGCTGACTCTCTACCCGTCCGCTATGCCGATCGGGACGAATTGGTCGTTACCGATCTGAAAAGCTTCGCGGGCCAAGGCCAGGATACTGGAACCCTTTTTCAAAGCATCGAGGCAGCTTCGGCCGGAATGGACTTTGTTCACCGTTGGGAACTCAATGCACAGACCGTTAGATTATTTGACCGGATTGAAGCGGGAGGTGGCGTAACCGTAGGTGACGTCGATTCTGATGGCTTACCTGATGTCTTCCTCACTGCTCCTCAAGGCGGCTCGCGTTTGTATCGAAATCTGGGAGATTTTCGTTTCGAAGACATCACAGAGCACGCTGGTCTATCAACTGATGATCTTGAGATGCGGACGGGGGCTTCCTTTGCAGATATCGATAACGATGGAGATTTAGATTTAGCGGTGTGTGGCTTCGATTGCCCCACTAGATTGTATATCAACGATGGGAAAGGGACCTTTGTTGATCAGGCCAAGGAGCTCGGCTTCAACTTTAAAGGATCGGGAATCATGGTTTCCTTCTCAGATTATGATCGAGATGGAGACCTTGACGCTTTTATCGCAACCCATCGTTATGCCGTTGATCTCGACAACCCAAATTACGATAATGGTAGATTTGCGGTGAGTCAGATGCAGCGCGGGAGTGATGGCAAAATGGGGATGCCACCGTGGCTAGATGAGCTTTGGGGAACCATCGATCGCCCCGAAGAAGGGCCTTTCATTATCCGAGCAGGTCAACGTGGACGCCTTCTTCGTAATGACGGGGATCAGTTTGCAGAGGTTGGTCTCGAGGCAGGAATCGAGGATCGAGGTATGTCCCTATCCGCCACATGGTGGGACCATAACGGTGACGGCTGGCCTGATCTCTATCTCGCAAACGATTTCTTAGGCTCAGATCGCCTTTACGAAAATCAAAAGGACGGCACTTTTCGGGATGTGGCGCCCGAGGTACTGCCACAAGTACCATGGTATTCAATGGGAAGCGATATTGGAGATATTAACAACGATGGTCGGGAGGATTTCATCGCAACTGATATGGCCGGCTCGACGCACTATAAGGCAAAGCTTGCGATGGGAGATATGAGCAAATTTGCATGGTTTCTGGAGAGTGGCACACCCCGTCAATACATGCGGAATTCTGTTTATCTCAACACCGGACGAGGGCGTAAAATGGAAGTTGCACAGCAACTTGGACTCGATGCATCAGACTGGACTTGGTCACCCAAATTCGGCGACCTCGATTGTGACGGGTGGCTTGATATATTTATCACGAATGGAATGACCGCGGATTGGTTCAACAGCGATTTGCGCCGCCAGGCTACCCTTGGATCCAGCACTCCCTACACTGAACTTCAACCAAAGCGAGACCTCAACATGGCCTTAAAAAACAGGAAAGGCGGAATGTCCTTTGAGCCAGTAGGAGAAAAGTGGGGTTTAGCAGAAGCCAACGCGAGTTTCGGAGCAGCGCTGGCCGACCTCGATCTCGATGGCGATCTTGATATCATCGTCAACCGATTTAAGGAACCAGTCGCTCTTTACCGGAATAGAAGTACGAAAGAACGGATCAGGGTAAAATTATTTGGCCGTGCGAGTAACTCCAAAGGGGTCGGTGCGACCGTGACAGTCATCACGGGCGATATGCACCAAATGCGAACCCTCACCCTCGCTCGTGGCGTCGTTTCAACCAATGAAGCTATAGCTCAGTTTGGGCTTGGGGAACTCAATAAAATCGATGAACTCATTGTGAACTGGCCAAGTGGGCATACCCAAAGCTTCACCAACTTGGAATCTGGTAAGACTTATGAAGTCACCGAGCCGACTGGTCTCCCGGAAGAAAAAACAGCTCCTGAGGCGACTCTTGATCCTTTTTTCATAAGAGATCAAAGCCTCCCGGACATTGCACATCAAGAACTCGAATTTGATGACTTTGGGATGCAACCACTTCTTCCAAATCGGATGTCACGTTTGGGGCCAGGGCTTGCGGTAGGTGATATCGATGGCGATGGCGATGAAGATGCTTATCTCGGAGGAGCACTAGGCTCAGACGGGGTGATTATAGAAAACAACGGTAAAGGCTGGAAAGCAGATACCCGCATCAGGGGAGGAAGCGATCATGAAGATATGGGTGCCCTTTTCTTCGATGCCGAGGGGGATGGAGATCTTGACCTTTACGTTGTGAGCGGCGGCGTTGAATCTGAAAAAGGTTCTTCGAACTATCGTGACCGGCTCTATTTGAATGATGGGAAAGGAAAATTTAGGCTAAGTGATGTGGGGGCTCTTCCTGAGGTAATGGAAAGCGGATCTTGTGTGATCACGGCTGATTATGATGGCGATGGTGACCTCGATCTCTTCGTAGGTGGCAGAGTTATTCCAGGAGAATATCCAATGGCACCTCCAAGTCATTTACTCCGAAATGACTCCAATGGAGATCGTGTTCAATTCGTTGATGTGACGTTGGAAGCCGCTCCCGCCCTTCAGGGTTTAGGGATGGTGACTTCAGCATTATGGTCAGACGTTGACAACGACGGTGATTCAGACCTTTTGGTAACCACTGAATGGGGGGCAGTCCGTTGGTTTCGTAACACCGATGGTAAGTTCACTGAGAACAAGGACTCTGGAATTTCCAGCCTCTCAGGATGGTGGAATGGAATTGTAGGGGGTGATCTCGATCATGACGGTGATATTGATTACGTCGTCAGTAACTTCGGGCTCAACACGAAATATCACCCTTCAACCAAGAAGCCGGCCATTCTTTATTATGGAGATTTCTCCGGGAATGGGGAGAAGCGAATTGTTGAAGCCAAGGGTTCCATAAACGGCACCCTACCAGTCCGAGGATATAGTTGTTCAAGTTCAGCGATTCCGAGTGTCTTAGAAAAAATGGGTAGCAAGAGACCTTTCCATAACTTTGCAATTAAGGCTCTCGATGAAATCTATACCGAAGCGCGCCTCGAGAAAGCTCAGCGCTTCGAAGTCAACGAACTACGAAGCGGCGCATTGATAAATGATGGTAAGGGGAAATTCACCTTTCGTGCTCTTCCCGCCTTAGCACAGGCTGCGCCTGGTTTTGGGATGTCGCTTGGTGATATCAATGGAGACGCTCATCTTGACCTGTATATGGTCCAAAATTTTTTCAGCCCACAACCTGAAACCGGACGGATGCACGGGGCAATGAGTATCCTAATGACAGGCCGAGGAGATGGGACGTTCGATTCAGTGTGGCCTGAAACCAGTGGTCTGATTGTCCCGGGAGACGCAAAGGGTCTCGTGCAATTTTCAAAGGGTCGTTTTCTCGTCAGTCAGAATAATGGGAAAGCACTTTTATTCCGTCCTAATTATGACCGCTCAAGCAACTGCCATATTCGATTGATCGGTCCCTCTAAAAATCGAAGAGCGATCGGAGCTCGAGTTACTTGCTCATTAGAAGGTTTGCCGCTTGGGAGCTTTGAAATTTATGGAGGCAGTGGCTATCTCAGCTCCGGAACCTCGACAATATCGATACCTCATGAAGGTGACGGCACGTTAGAGATTAAGGTGGCATGGCCTGATGGTTCAAAAAGTAGCCATCAAATTTCTGCAAAAGAAGGTGGAGAGATTAGGAAACCGTAAAAATCCATTTTTAACTTGGGTGGGACTTGTCAATCAATCGCGATTGACACCTGCAATTCCCGAAACCTTTACCCTGATTCGGGAGACAGGAATTAGGAAAGAGGAATTGATTAACAATTGAACCCCTACACCCCCTCTGACAACCTCTACACGGAGTTCAGAATGAACAAAAATGATTAGACGAACATTAGCAGCACTGTTTGGAGCTTTCTTATTCGGTATCATCGCCCCAATAGCATACTTCTTTCTATTTGATGCATTCCCACTTGAAGGCTTCAAAGGTATTGCAGCCGTTAGCGTGGCAGGTGCAGTTTTTGGTGCGGTAATTGGCGCGCTATTCCCACGCGTCTTCGGTTTTATTTTTGAGATGTTTCTAGATATCTGATTCGTTGCTGGATTGCCCAGTTTCTTCGAATTCTGAATCCTGCAGGGCGTTTCGCGGATTAATTAGTTCAGGTAACAGGAATCGAAGAATCGACTAACGGGAATAGAAGGAAAGCAATCAGAGAGCAAGATCCGGAGTTCAAGATCGGGCTGCGGTCGGGGGACTGGAAGTTTATCCCTGGACAGAAGAAAAAAAGAGCACAGCTCTACGATCTGTCGAAAAATGTGGGAGAGCAGAACAATGTGCAGGCCGAGCATCCCAAGGGCGCCAAGCGACCTGCGACTCGGCTCTCGGCGTTGAGAAAGGGGAAGGGATTGCGAAGTAGGTAGAAAGTAGATCTTGGAATTAGCACTCTGGCCTGCCACGGTTTAGCGCATGATTGAGTGCCGATTTCTGCCGATTCTCAGTTGTGGTCTCTTGGCTACCGCAACGAGCCACGCCAGCGATTTCGCACTGATCGAAGCGAACTTTGACTCACAACGAATAGCCTCGGAAGCGACCTCTCAGGATTCGAGTATCGGCATTCAGCATTTCGTGGATCCAGAGTTGGCGAGGGCGATTGGTGCACGTGGGTTGAAGATCTGGCTCGATGGCAGGCAGGGGGCAGTTGCTGGGACAGACTATTATCTCAGGGTGGCTCGGAGTCCTCTGTATTTGATGAACACCAACTTGGACGTAGGGCAGGTCTTTGGAGATGATCTGCGGGAGCCTGCCATCATCGCTACCTCCCAATCGTTTCCCTCATATAGCGGAGAAATGGAAGAAATTCACGCCTGGATCCGACAGAATGAGAATGTTTCCGATCCCACCGCGATCAATTGTGCGGACGCATCTCTTGAAATTTCAAAATCCAACTGGGATCTCCTTTATCAAGGACAATATGAATCAGCGGACTTTTACCTTTCGGCTTCCATGAGCAGGATCCGGGAATACATGCTCGAGCGAAGGTATGGGGTCGATGCCCGTTTCGTGCATGAAGATAGTGATCGTGAGCGTCTCCGCGAATTTGTCGTTAAGGCAAAGAAAAATATTCCTGAAGGAACCGCCAAGGCCTTTATCTATGACAGTGATCCTTTCGCCTACCTGTATCGCCTTCAACAGCGAGAAAGAATTGCTCAATATCTAACCGACCGCCGAGGGTGCATTCACTACCAGTGGGTGCGTGTGAGAAACGGAGTCGCGACTAAGGGAGATATTCATTCCATCAGGTTGCCGAGGCCCCTCAACATTTCAGTGATTGGGGATTCCTATACGAGTGGAGAGGCTGCGCCTCTTTTTGCGAGCAGAGATTTTGGCAACAAGTATGTAGTGGAGTCAGAGGGTAGTGAATGGACTGTTGCGGGATCATTTGGCAGTGTCCTTTTGTCACAGTGGATTGAAGAGTATGGTGGTCGGCCCGGGCACCGGTCGGTCAATTCTGGTTGGGAAAGTGCAGTCAATCAGACTGTGAAGAGTCGCTTCACGGACTTGGCGGTGAACTTTTATAATGTGTCGTCCAGTGGGGCTCAGGTTGAAGAGTGGAACGAAGATGGGCGTGATCCAGAACGTGAAGAAGAGATCCCTCTTGACGAAATATCTACGATTTGGGGCGCTGAAGATGCACGCGAGAAAGCGCTCACCACCGCCTATCGGCAAATGCACGCTCTCGACGCGCTTATGGAGGAAGATGGAGGGCAAAATATAATTGATATCCTAGGTTTCACGTTTGGGGGGAACGATGCCAAGTTTTCTAAGGTTATTACGGCGATGGTGTTTCTTGATTCTGACGACTTGCTTGGAACGCTTACAGACTTTGTGCCCTACACTCTAAATAATATTGGAACGGATCGTAATTACCCCGGTGAGGAGCGTGACCCTTTCTACGATCCGGATGGAGATCCAATTTCCTTTCCGGAAATGGCGAGTTTCTCGCAGATGGTTGACCATGGACGGGAGGCTCTTAGGAGATTGGGTGGTAATATTGAGACTGGGGCTTTTAGCATCGCTGTTAAAAAGGTGATTGTGGGGAACTATCCCAACCCCCTGGGTTCTATGAATATCTACAATCCGGCTGGCCGGATTTTGAGCGGCATCGCACAAATTGACTCGACGGAAAGTGGATGGGTGCGCCGGATTATCAATCCATCAGTCAATGAGGATATGGTCGCCAGCAATGCGGGCCAGTTTGGCTACATTCTAGCTGATACTTTGACGCGTTTGCCATATGCTCACAATCGACACCTTGGAAGAGATTTAGGTGTCGGGTGGTTCGAACCCGTGCTCTCGACAGATACGGAGGACGAGCGGTACCCCTACGCGTTTCATCCAAATGTGGCGGGACACTTTAATGTCTACCGGCCAGTTTATCTCGAAAAGCTTAACGAGTGCCTGGATTCATCTTACCGTAGCGAGCAGTGGCAGGAGGAGAGCCCGAGTATTGATCTTGCTCTTGGGAGCTCGGATTTGGTTTACGATACAGCTGCCGGGGGGTTACGTATCATCGGGCAAGTGACAAACCGTAGCCGGGTCGCGCCCTCGGAAGCTATGCGGATTGACATGCGCGCCTTTCTTGGGTTGCCCAAGGAAGAGCAATGGACTCCCGATGCTATCCCACTGCCAGTGCGGGACTCGCAGGGAAGTATTGTCCAACTGCCACCCCTCGAGGCGGGTGAGACGAGAGACTTCTCCTTCCTCCTCGCGGTGGGTAATGAAACGTCCTCGACTAATAGCCTGCTTGTCAGTCATTACCTCGGGCTACAGGAGCGAGAGGACGTAAAAAGGCTGATCGGGGAGCCGCTCTCGCCGGAGGCAATTGCCCGGCGAGTGGCTTCGGCCCCGTTTCTTGCCAGGGGAGAGGTGACCTTTGATTTTGCTCTGGTTCCAGTAAGCACTCCGGAGGATGGCTACTACTCGGGCTGTACATCCACGTTCGGAAAGCGCCGTGTTGCAGACTTCCTTGAATCCATCGACTGGCTTCAGGAACAATATCCGGAGGCCTATGAGCTGGTGCTGAATCAAGGGCAGGATCTCGGCATTTCCACCCCCGAACTTCTGAATCCAGAGATTCTCAAAGAAAATCCCGCCCTGTTCACAATCTTTGACGTGAACCCGGATGCCGGCTTTGACCGCTCTGTGCCGCGGGAGCAAGTGGAGCTTTCGCAATTGCGGGGTATCGCGGAGCGGGTTCGTCTCACCAAGAAAATCGGAATCCTTGATCCCGCGTTCTCTTATCTTAGTCGGGAATCCTTCGAAGACCGAGTCAGTGTGAAGCGAGACGGAGTATCCAGAGGATTCAAGGTAGAGGATTTCGGCAGGATCGCCGATGTGCTCGCCTACGATGGGCGCCCCGTGGAGATCGTCTTCCATGAAGCTCTTCCACTTTCGGATCAGGACGAGCAAGAGGGCTTGAAGAGAGAATTTGTTGAGCATCAGGCCAGTTTTGAAGTCTCTCAAGTGGTTCATGGGATCGAGCGCGATGCGGCTACGGGCAGTCTGGTATCTGGGGAGGTGTTGAATGCCAGAGTGCGGTTTGCTGCTGATACGGACACCGCTGTTGATTTGGGACCTGCGGCAGTATTGGTCAGGGACCCCATCACTGGAGCGCGCTTTCAGACCGCTTTTGTCAGAGCTGAGGATCCAGCAGCCCGGCTCAACCTCTCGAGTCTTCTTCTGCATTCTGGCCAAGTCCGGGTGGAGGTGATGACCTTCACCGGAGCGGACGAACAGATTGTGGGCTACAACTACCTCAATCGTGATGCTCCGGCAGTCATCTCTCAGCGGTTTGTGGATGTCCGTCAGGAGCGGGTCCTAATGGAGTGTAAGATTGTCGGCCCAGGCGCAGGGGAGTATGCGAGGGGGTTCGCGGTGGAGATCTTTAGTGAAGATTCTATTCAGTACGGGGCCAATCCTCCGGAGGAGAAACGCTTTGTGTATCGGACCAGTCCGCTTGAGCTGACGACGGAGGAAGTCGGGGAGGGTCTATTCGAAGCACGGTGGATTCTTGAGGTTCCTCTTGATTTTGTGCACTCCGGTTTCCGGCGGATGCGTCTGGTGCTCGGGCAAGGAGAATCCGCGGTGGTTCGGGAGTCTTCGCTGGATCTTGGAGAGATCCGGCGGCATGCCCTTGGGGTGGTTGAACCGACCCTTCGACGGGTGGCGATCAATGTCGTTTCAGGGCGACGGGCAGAAGTTTTTGCTGACGTGCCGGGGCTCGTTACCGTGGATGTGAGCGAGAACTTGGAGCATTGGGAGCGTCTGGTGACCTCCATGGTAGCAGGCGGTTCGACAACTCAGTTCGAGTTGCCACCCTCCGAGAGCGGAAAACTCTTTCTGCGAGCCAGCCTCCTTAAAGAGAAATAAGGAGAAGGCGTAACCGTAGTTCTTCGGGTCGTTTTCCTTTTGGGTTTTAAGTCTTCCTTGGCTAAGGAAAGGCAAATGATTTCCTTATCATTACGGATGAAGGCACATTTGTTAGCGTAAGCAGGGTGGGTCCAGGCGATGCGCCGCTGGCGCAGATCGGCTCCATTGGGTTCGATGACATGAGCGCGGTCAATCTCCTCGAATCCCTTGGTAGAGAGTCGAGTAATGGCGAGATCTCCCTTCTCGGTGAATAGGCTATGGGAGAAGGGATTAGGGGTTCAATAGGTGCATTTTGCTTTGCCTCCTGAAATATTTCTTTGTAGGCATCTAAAGGTGAGGTTTGTCGTATTACCCTTCATCTTTCTCGTCGTAAGTAGTTGTGCCTCTCTGAAAGAATCCAAAGCGACTCAGGCAAAAGACGAACTGGAAGAGTCCGCTGTTCTAACAGTTACCAAACAACTCGAAAACGATGTCTACGAACTCTGTCAGCCTTGCGGGAGACGCGTTGGAACTGAGGGACATCAAATCGCTGAACAATGGGTCGAACAACGACTCAGTGAGATCGGATGCCTTCCATACCGCGGCGATCGATTCTCCCTTCCCTACGAGATGAGCGGAGTAAAATTCACTAATTTCGCTGGCGTGATTGCCGGTCAAGATAGGACGCTACCACCCATCCTAATCGGCGCGCACTACGATAGTTTCATCGATGCGCCTTGCGCTGATGACAATGGAGCTGCAGTCGCTATTAGTCTCGCGGTCGCAAATCAGATCAGCAAACAAGGAGGACTTGAACGCGACTTAGTCATTGCGATCTTTGACGCCGAAGAGCCGCCTTATTTCCAAACCCCATTCATGGGGAGTAATCGCTTCTACGAAGACCAAATCGATGAGCGGGGTATTCATTTTGCCATCATTTCAGACCTGGTTGGTCATGACGTCACCATCCCGAGCGATCTCACGAAGGGTATTCCCGCCGCAAACCTTCTCACAGCACCATTAGCTCCCCTCACCTTTATGACGGGCGCAGAAAGCCACCCCGCTCTCCCTGACCTGCTCAGTGGGATCAAACCGCCCAAAGGCATGAAGATGATCGCCACTCTGAATAAATACGTCGATGATATGTCGGATCACGGAATCTTTCGCAAAAACAACGTGCCTTATGTCTTCCTGTCTTGTGGGCGTTGGGAGCATTACCACCGCCCGACTGACACGCCAGACCGGCTCAACTACTCGAAGATGGCTGCCATCACTTCCTACTGTTTAGATCTTTGTTGGGCAGCATCCGGAACTTCCTTAGCGGAAACAACTTCAGGGGGAGATTCGCTAGAGTTCGAAAAACAGACATGGCAAAAGGCCCTTGGCGTCATGAGGCGACCACTCGCCAAGATGCTTGGAATCTCCGACTTCGATTGCCGAGAGAACATCGATCGGGCGGTGGCTAAACTTATGAGTCTTGGTTTATAGGATTGGCCTAACGCTTCTCGACTCAGCAAGACAATGGAACGCCGATGCTCTTCTTAGCGATGAGAGGTTTATGGCTATACTGAAAGAGGGAAAGGAACGGTAAGGTCAGTTAGGATGCCACAAGCATTGGTTCTAACCTACCAAGTCGAATATGAGCCACGGGATCAAGACTGGGCTGATGTTTCATCTTTTAGAATAGCAGCTAAGCCAATTAGCGGCGGCAACCAAAATAAGATGCTCATAATCTGAGTTAGAGGCCCATTGTCCGTCAGGTCTTTGTTCCCGATGATCCACCAGAGACAGAGAACGATGAGGCTGTATGTCCAAGCAGCGAAAAACAACAACCCTGCGCGAAAGCGCGGATTAGAGTTGAATGTTGGTTGAGAAATCAAGGAGACGGCGTCCGATTGGGACGACCTATTTCTTGGCAGTATCTTCAGCAGGTCATTCATTTTGGCGTTTGATTTGGTTTGCATAACCCACAATACGCGCGAATTCAGTCGGGTTAACGAACTGCTTTGTGAGGGCCGGGAGATTTGATCCTTGGCGGATTTAAGACGATGGCAGACGGTGCGTCCATGCAAGCAGCGATCGGGATTATCGGGGGCAGCGGAGTTTCCGGATTTGAAGGCCTTGAAGAAGTCGAGGAAAGAGAGGTTAAGACGCCCTTTGGAGACCCTTCAGATGTTCTGGTGGGAGGAAAGTACGGAGGTCGTCAGATTTGGTTCTTATCTCGTCACGGACAGGGACACACTATTCTCCCGACCGAGGTGAATCATCGAGCCAATTTCTGGGCCTTGCGCTCGCTTGACGTGCGCTGGGTCATTTGCGCGACGGCGGTGGGGAGCTTAAAAGAAGAATACCCGCCCCGGGCGGTGGTGTTGCCGGATCAGTATTTTGACCGGACCAGCCAAAGGGCCGATCAAACCTTCTTTGGAGAAGGAATCGTGGCTCATGTCGGATTTGCCGAACCAATCAGCGTCGGTTTGAGAAGCATTCTGGCGGAGGCCGGTCGTGCGGAAGGAGCCAATCTTCACGACGGTGGAACTTATGTTTGCATGGACGGGCCGGCATTCTCCACCAAGGCCGAGTCGCACTACTATCGTCACTTCGGATTCGATATCATTGGCATGACAAATCTTCCTGAAGCCAAGCTGGCTAGGGAAGCTGAGATTGCCTTGGCGACGCTGGGCATGGTCACCGACTACGATTGCTGGCGCGAAGGAGAGGAGGCAGTGGAAGCAAGCTCGGTGGTTGAACATTTGGCGGCGAATGCCGAGATGAGTGCCAGAATCATCAAGCGGGCGATCGGGATGATTCCGGTCGAACCCAATTGGCCCGAGCACCAATCTCTTGAGGCTGCAATTTTTTCCCGGAAATCGGCTTGGCCGGCTTCGACTATCGAAAAGTTGGCTCCTATTCTTGGCGAACGAATCTCCTAGTTGCCGGTGCTCCGATTGTAGACGACGAGGCGGGCATAGAATTTGGTATGGTTGGCCGCTGGGACCGGAGTGCGATAGGTGTAAGTCAGGGTTCCATCTCCGACATGGGTTTCCTCGGGTGCTCCGAGCAAGGCCGTTGCCGGGTTCCAGATCTGGAGATCTTGAGAGACTTCTAGGACAATCTCGGCGTCGTCGGCGGCAAGGTTTCTTGGGAAGGTGAACGAGTAAGTCCCAGCAAGATCGACTTGTCCGGTCAGAGGGAGGGGGTTGGTGATAGTGTCGCTGGTCCCGTAGGCATATTCGGCGAAGGCATTGAGCCCGTCTCCATCAAGATCGGCCGCCGGATCTCCCGCGAAGAGAATGGCGTCGCTGGAGCCGGGGTTTCCAAGAGGTTCGACACTTGTGCGCCAGTTTGCGGGGTTAGCGGGGTCGTTGGAATTGCTCAGGTAGACCAGACTGGGTCCGTCGCCATCGGGCGTGGTGGGCCAGGGCGGGTTGTTGTCGTAGGTCACATCGGCAATCACGCCTTCGGCTCCGGTCAAAACAACCTGCTCACCATTTCCGGAAAGTCCGGTGTCGTTCGCGAACTCTCCTGCGATAAGGCTTGCGAAGCTGTTTCCATATCGTTCGGTAAACCCGGCAACGCTCCGGACGACGAGGGCTCGGCCTCCTGGAGCGAGGCTGGTGACAGCCCCTTCGGCAAAGTTGAAGTCAATGCCATCGATGAAGGTGACCTGGGTGAGATCAACCGTTTCTTGGGTGGGATTGAAGATCTCGATGTATTCAAAGAAGCTGTCGGAAGTGAAGCCGGCCAATTCCTCGGACGGGGTCGGGGGAGCGGGATCGTACATGATCTCGGAAATGACGAGATTGTCGGAGGTCGCGAGTGCATCTCCAACGATGAAAGTCGCGATGGTGGGTGCGCTCCACTGGGCGCCGTCGTAGGCACGGGCGGTGATCAGAGTAGTTTCGCTCAAGATTACAGGGGTCGCTGCTACTGTTTCATTGACCGAAAGAGTGGGCAGGCAAAGGAAGTCGGAGCTCCCAGGACTGGTATTCATTCCGTGGATGGCGAGAACATTTTGTCCATTGACCATAGCGTTGGCGAACTGGCTGATGTCGAATTCGACAAATGAGCCGATGGCGACCCCATCGTTCCGGCTGCCAGTGGCCCGGGAGTTCCAGGTGGCATTGTCGGGGGCACGGTCGCGTGCGACTTCAACTCCGTTGAGGTAGGCAATGAAACCGTCGTCGTATTTCATTCCCAGAAGCAAGGAGTTGATGTTATCTGCGTTGTTGAAATCGAATTCAAATCGGAGGTAGCAGGAAGCGTTCACCGAGAGCATTCCGGCCCGGATGTCGGTGTTGATTCCTGGTTCGAGGGTTCCGCCGGGAGTTTCAAAACCGAGCCCGCTGTTACCGGTGCCCCATGTGGAGTCGTCGAAGTTGGCTTGCGTCCAAGACAGACCGAGCGAGTCGTCCGAGGGAACGAAGTAGCTGGCCGGTTCGTTGATCTCTTCAAGCAGAATGTTATCAACCGGCCCGCCATCAAAGGGGATGGCGGTGTTGGAAGGTTCACCGCCCGAAGCCCGGGGATCGGAACCATCATCGGTGAAGAAAATCTGGCCTAACGGAGCGCTCATCACGAGCTCAAACCCCGGATCCACCGCACCTCCATCCTGAGTGAAGGTTGGGCGCGCCAAAAACTGTTGGTCAATCCAATCGACCCGGGTCTGCAACCAACCACGAAGGTGCGAGACTTCGCGCTCCCAGCCGGTCGTTCCGGGTTGAGCGTAATTAATCCCGGTGATGCCACCGGGGTTGAGGGCACTCCATCGGCTGAAGTTCCTGGCTTGAGCCTCTTGAAGTTCGTCGGTCATGCCTGAGATAATCAGGTCCATATTGGCGTCGCTGAATCCCGCCTCACGAATCTCATACCAACGGTCGATGATTTGCTGGAAAAGGTCCGGCCGGCTTGTCAGGAGTTGTGGATTTGAGAGTGTGGCGCTGGAGTGACTGGGGGTGAACCCAAAGAGGCGTCCCCAGACCGGGTAGCGGTTGTCGTAGAAGGGTAGACTGGTGTCTCCTCCGCCAGCCCAGCGGCTGGCATTGTCATCCCGGCCATCGCGCGATCCCATGGTTCGGTCGTAGTCCCAGGCTGGTCCAGCAGAGAACTTACCGTTGCGGTCCTTGTAATAGAATTGGCTCAGTCGACCCCAGTCGGGATCCATCACGAGAACGTTGATCCACCAATTGTCGATCCAGGAGTCGACGTTGATGATCTCCGAGAAGTGTTGGCCTGTGGACGGGTTGATGCCGTTGGCGTTGCTAACGGCGGGAAAGATCAAGTTGGTGTAGTCGCGAATGTAGTTTCGCTGTTCGAGGGTGGATTGGTCGAAATCCGGTTCCACATAAACTAGGTTCCCAAAGCCGCTGGCGGAAAACGGAGGCTCGCCCGGATCGGAACGATCCTGCTTGATAATGTATCCGCCCGTAATCTCCTCACCGGAGTTTTCCCAGGGATCCAGACCAGCAATATCGAGACGGTTATTGTCCGAATCGATTCGCTCCATGAAGGTATAGACGCCAAAGTAATCGGAGGCGGCGACATCGGAGCCGAAGGTGTCGTTGTAAAGCTCCACGAACTGGGTCTCAACGGCCCAGCGCCCAATATCATTACTGAGCTGATAGGTGAGGGCGTTTCGCATCAAGGCAAGATCAAAGGTGTAGCGAGCATTTAAGATCCAGTCGGCTTCGCTGCCAAAACCGAAGAAGTTGATGTTCCGGTCGTCGTTGTTTTCATCCCAAGTTTCGAGTGACATCCCGTATTTGGGGAAACCAGCGGATGATGATCCCCGTTTCCGGAAGCCACCACGGGTGGTGACAGTCGGAGTGCTGTCGAGGGTTGTCCTTCCGGTGACGGGGTCGGGCTCATAGAGCAACATGAAGACGTCTTTCCGTGTTGTGCTTCCGCTTTCTGGAGGGCCTCCTTCGCCAAAGGTCGAAAGGATCACCACCGGGAGGTCGGAGGAGAAGTTGGCCTCGGAGGTGGCCAGTTTGACGAATCCTTCGGTTCGGGAAGGGCCGGGTAGGGCGGCAGGAAGAAAGGCCCGGGCCCGCACCTGGGTGGACCCGGTGATTGAAAGAGGACCGGTGTATTCGGTGGAAGTTTCTTGGACCGGATCTCCATTCGTGGTGTAGCGGATGGTCGCGTTTTGTTCCGGAACGCTCAGGTTGAGGGTGAAGTTTTGAGTGAAGGCTCGGCTGGTGGAATCAAACTCAACCTCCGATGCAGGATGAAGAAGAGGCGGGCCATTGGAGGCGCCTGGCGTGGGCGTCGTAAAGAAGCCCCGCAGAAATGGCGCGTTGAGATCTCGGATGTCGCCCTCCAGTTCGGAAATGAAGATGAAGTCGGCACTACCTGAGCTGAAATTCATCGCTTGGATCGCAAGGATGTTCTCTCCGGCGACGAGGTTTCCGGCCAGGGGGAGTTCGAAAACCGTAAATTCATCATCTTCTTCCACTTCGATGTTGGCGGTGGCTCGGGAATTGTAAGCGAGGGCCCCTGCGGGCCGGTTGACCGAGGCCACTTCCGCTCCGTTGAGGAAGGCCACGAATCCGTCGTCGACCTTCGTCTTGAGCCGGAGACTGGAGATTCCCGCCGGGTCAACCACGTCGAACCGAAAGCGGAGGTAGATCGTAGCGTTGGTCCGGCGCATCAGGCTCTCGACGTCTCCATTGCTTGAAATGGTGGCGGCTACCGAAGGTTTGTCGTCGTAGTTGAAACCAACCGCGGAAGCTGAATTGGTCCACGATGAATCATCGAAACCTGGTGATTTCCAGCTGTCGCCTATTTCTCCGGAAGGAACTAGATAGGTCAGGGGCGATCCAAGAGGAAGGATTTGTGTTTCGATGGCCGGGCTTTCGTTTCCGAGGCCGTATGAGATGTCTTTATATTGCTGGGGGTAGGCCGGGGCAAATTCGTCCGAAACGGTGAAACCATCCGGTTGAATGATGGCGAGGTATTCACCACCGGCATTCAGATTAAAGTTGGTGTGAAGGAAGGCCGGGTCGGAGGTTCTGTCCTTGCCGGTTGCAAAAACCCGAAGGTATCCCTGGGCTGGCAGGGTGACTGCGGGGAAGGTCCACTTGGTAGGGTTATTGGCGTTGTCGGTGAGATGATACCCGGCGAGATCGACCGCGCTGGAGCCGGTGTTGTGAATTTCAATCCAGTCGGCTGGAAAATTGTCCTCATCCGTCAAAGTGAGCCCCGAATTGATCGCGAGGAATTCGCTGATGATGATCTCGGCCTGTGCGAGCGGCGCGGCCAAAAGGGTTGCAAGGGTAACAAAAAACCGAGTTACCGGGGAATTTTGTGTGTGTGCCATGTTTTGACACTAACCCTGAGACCCTGATTGGGGCCAGAAATTTTGTTAAAGGGTCACCCCGGTCGCCTGAATCACCCCTTCGGTGCCACGAATGGCGTCCATGGTCTCTGAGGGAAGTGGAGCATCGAGTTCGATGACCGTGACAGCATTTCCCTCGGATCGATTCCGCGCGAGGGAGAGGTTGGCGATGTTGGCTTCGGCACTTCCGAGAAGCGTACCCACGATCCCAACCATTCCCGGCCGGTCGTCGTTGATCACGATCAGGAAATGGCCAGTGGTGTTGATGTCAACATAGAGCTTGTTGAGCTCGACGATTCGTGGGGACTTTCCGATTACGGTCCCAGAGACTCGGTAGCGGGTATCGCCTTTCTTGAGCTCGGCGACCACCAGCTCGCTGAATTCGGTGGAGGCGTTGATGGTGGACTCAATGATGTTGAGGCCCATCTCGCTAGCCACTGCGGGGGCGTTGACGATATTGACTTGTCCGTCGGTGCGGGCGGCTTCGAGAAAGCTGGTAAGAACGCTGCGGGAGATGAGGGCGGTGTCCTTCTTCGCCAGCGGGCCGTGGTAGGAAACGCGCAGCGAGTCGGGGTTTCCCGGGCCAAGCTTGGCGAGGAGTTTTCCAAGGCCGTTGGCAATATCGAGATAGGAACTGATCTCGCTGAGCGCGCTAGCATTCATTGAGGGCATGTTGATGGCATTGCGGATTTCGCCCGTCGTGCAAAAATCGCGGATTTGTTCCGCCACCTGGATCCCGACGTTTTCCTGAGCCTCGTTGGTGGATGCCCCGAGGTGGGGAGTGAAGGTGATGTGTTTCCCGAGCGAAAAGAGCGGATGGTCGGAAGAAGGAGGCTCGTTTTCGAAGACATCAAGTCCGCATCCTGCGATATGACCGGACTCGATGGCCGCTTTGAGTGCTTCTTCGTCAATGAGCCCTCCCCGGGCGCAGTTGATCACAAGGGCGCCGGGGTTCATGAGGCCCAGTCGAGCGGCATTCAGAAGGTGTTTGGTGTCCGGTGTGAGCGGGACGTGCAAAGTGACCACATCGGCTCCTGTGAGCGCTTCCTCCGGGGTGCCGGCCAGCGTGACCTTCATTTCATCGGCCCGTCCCTGGGTCAGGTAGGGATCGTAGGCTACAATTTTCATGTTGAAGGCCCGGGCCCGTTTGGCGAACTCGGATCCGATGCGGCCCATTCCGATGATGGCAAGAGTTTTGCCATTGAGCTCGATACCTTGGAAGGCCTTGCGGGCGGTCTTAAAACTACCTGAAACGACACCTTCGTGACCGAGGGCGATATTTCGGGCGGTGGCACACATCAGGGTAAAGGCATGCTCGGCGGTGGAAATGGTGTTACCGGTTGGGGTGTTCATGACAATCACCCCGTGGGCATTGGCGGCGTTGCGGTCGATGTTGTCGACTCCCACCCCAGCGCGGCCAACAGCTTTAAGGTTGGTTGCGGCGGCAAAGACTTCCGGCGTCACTTTGGTTTGTGAGCGAACAATCAGGGCATCGTATTCCCCGATGATCTGGAGGAGCTCGTCCGGGCTGAGGCCAACCTTGAAGTCGGCGGTGATGTCGGGATGGGCATTGAGTAACTCAACTCCCTTTTCAGAAATGGGATCGGAGACCAGAACGCGGCTTGGCATGGCAAAGGGGGCCGTAACGCAGAGGCTGACTGAAAGCAAGAGTTGGCGCTTGAAAAACGGAATTGGTTTCGTGAGGTTTTGCGGCAGATGAGCGACGAACCAAACGTGCGGGAGTATTCCTCCAAGGTGCTGGACGGGCCTGACCGGGCTCCTAGCCGGGCCATGCTGTATCCGGTGGGTTTTGATAAAGAGGACTTTAAGAAGGCCAAAGTCGGGGTGGCTTCCACCTGGAGCGAGGTCACGCCGTGCAATTTTCACATCGATGGCCTCGCCAAAGAATCGGCCAAGGGGATCAACGCCGCTGGCGGGAAATCAGTCATTTTCAATACGATCACCATTTCCGATGGGATCTCGATGGGCACCGAGGGCATGAAGTATTCCCTAGTCAGCCGCGAGGTAATCGCCGATTCGATTGAGACGGTGGTTGGTTGTGAGGGAATGGATGGCTACGTCGCGATCGGAGGTTGTGATAAAAATATGCCTGCTTGTCTTATTGCGATGGCCCGGATGAACCGTCCTGCGGTTTTCGTTTATGGGGGCACAATTTTGCCCGGGTGCGCCACAGTACAGGGCGAGGACAAGGACCTCGATATCGTTTCGGTGTTTGAAGCGGTTGGAAAGCACGCAGGGGGGCAATTTTCGGATGAGGATCTCCAGACGGTGGAAGAGAATGCCATTCCCGGTCCCGGATCCTGTGGTGGAATGTATACCGCTAATACCATGGCGAGCGCAATTGAAGCTCTTGGGATGAGCCTGCCGAATAGTTCCGCTCAAGCCGCAATCAGCGACGACAAAAAACGAGATTCTTTCGACGCCGGTGCGGCAGTGGTCAATCTTTTAGAAAAGGGAATCAAGCCGCGGGACATCATGACTCGTAAGGCGTTTGAAAATGCCATCACGGTGGTGATTACTCTCGGAGGTTCGACGAATGCGGTCCTTCACCTTCTAGGCATGGCACACGCCGCGGGCGTCGAGCTTTCTATCGATGACTTTACCGAACTCGGGAAAAGGGTGCCCGTTTTGGCTGATCTCAAACCGAGTGGGAAATACGTGATGGCCGAGATGGTGAAAATTGGCGGCTTGATTCCGTTGATGAAGCTCCTCCTCAAAGAGGGCCTGCTTCATGGTGATTGTCTCACCGTGACCGGCAAGACAGTGGCGGAGAATCTCGCTAACTCGCCACTCGAGTTTCCGGAAGGGCAGGACGTGGTGCGTTCCATCGACAACCCGGTGAAAAAGGACAGCCACCTACGGATCCTTTACGGAAATGTCGCTCCCACCGGAGCGGTAGCAAAAATTTCTGGAAAAGAAGGACTTTCCTTCACCGGACGAGCCCGCGTTTTTGAATCGGAGGAAGATGGGATGAAAGCGATTCTTGGAGGTGAAATTGAAGAGGGCGATGTCATTGTTATCCGTCGCGAAGGTCCCAAGGGAGGGCCGGGGATGCGGGAGATGCTTGGGCCCACCGCCGCGGTGATGGGCCGAGGGCTGGGAGATAAGGTGGCGTTGATCACCGATGGTCGCTTCTCCGGCGGTAGCCACGGTTTCGTGGTCGGCCACATCACTCCGGAAGCCTTTGAAGGTGGACCGATCGGATTGCTGGAGGAGGGAGACACGATCACGATCGATGCTGACAAGAACGAGATCTTCACCGACGCCGACCTTGAGTCCCGGAAGTCAGACTGGGTCCAACCCGAACCCCGCTACACCCGCGGCGTGCTGGCCAAGTATGCCAAGCTGGTGACCAGCGCGAGCGAAGGCGCGGTAACCGACAAGTTCTAATCTCGCTTTCTTACGGCTTGGTCAGGCAATGAGTGTAGAGAGACTCGAGTTGTTGCCGGTTAAAACGATTCAGGCAGCGAGAGATCAATACCGGTTTCTCGCAGCTGGAGAAAAAATTGGCGGGCAGTATACTTCAATTGAAGCCTGCGTCCCGCCGGGTGGCGCCCCCCGGCTCATATCTATACACGGGAGGAAGAGGCAATTTACCTCCTCGAGGGCAAGTTGACCTTCTACGGAGCTTACAATGAGATCAGGGTGGGCCCGGGCGACTACTTGAATATTCCAAAGTGAGCCAAATCTAGCGTGGAGTATCTTATCAAATGAGTCGGAAAGAGGCTGCGAAATTGTCGGCAATCATCTTCGACATGGATGGAGTTGTAATCGACTCTGAGAGGCATTGGTTGACCCACGGGCGCGAATTGATGGCTCGTTGGATTCCCGGTTGGTCGGATCATGATCAAGCGAGAGTTGCCGGCCTGAGCGCCGAACCCCTCTATCAGTTTCTTTGTGAAAGCTACGGGCTTTCGGCGGCCAGAGAGCAATTCATCAGGGATTACGACGAAACCGTTCGCGATGTTTATGCGAGGCATGCGCAGCTGATCGAAGGGGTGGCCCCGCTTTTGGAAGAGATTTCCAAGAGTCACCTCAAACTGGCCCTGGCCACCTCTTCGCCCCGTCGATGGATCACAGTTGTCTCTGATCGTCTGGGAATCGACAGATGGTTCGATTTGATGGTGTCGGCGAGTGATCTGGATTGTCCGGCCAAGCCCGCTCCGGATATCTATCTTGGAGCTGCCAACATGTTATCACTAACACCCGGGGAATGCTTGGTAGTTGAAGATTCTTCTGTCGGAGTAGCCTCCGCTCGGAGAGCGGGAATGCCTGTGGTTGGATTCCGAAATGGCTTCAATGAATCGCAGGACCTTTCCCAGGCAACAAGTTATCTGAGCGGCTTCAGCGGCGTTTTCGTTTCGACGTTGGCAGAGCTTTTTCTTCAGAGCTTGGTCGACGAGGAGGATTAGGAGATCAAATGACCTGGAAGTGAGAGTCGGCTTCTCAATTGGGTTTTCCTGCGTTAAAGACTTAGGAGTTCTATGAATAAGAGAATGAAAGTAGTCCGGATTTTGTTAATGTTGTTTGCCCTGCCACCCCTGACGGCTTCAAGCAAAGAGCGGGATGTGGTGATCATTCACCGACAAGGGGAGGCCAATTGTCACACCTTTCGAATTCCGGCCATCGCGAGAACAAATAAGGGAACGCTTCTAGCCGTCTACGATATGCGCTACAAGAGTCGACGGGACTTGCAAGGACACATGGACATTGGTCTTTCGCGCTCCACCGATGGCGGCAAGACTTGGGAAGCGCCTCGACCCATCATGGACATGGGTGAGTTTGGAGGGCTGGGGCAGGACCAAAACGGTTGCTCCGATCCCAACATCCTCGTGGATCGCCAAACCGGTGAAATCATTGTTTCCGCAGTGTGGACCCACGGAAAGCCCGGCACTCATCAATGGCGGGGGAAGGGATCCGAACCGGGGTATGAGATCACCAAGTCGACCCAATTCATGATCGTCCGCTCCAGTGATGACGGTGTGACTTGGTCGAATCCTGAGAATCTTACGAAGAAACTAAAGGATCCAAGCTGGCATCTTTTTGCTCCGGCTCCGGGAAACGGGATCACGACCTCCGATGGTATCCTAGTGATGCCAACCCAAGGCCGCGATGCTGAAGGAACTCCCTTCTCAAATCTTATTTGGAGTGGCGACCACGGGAAGACCTGGGCGGTTTCGAAACCTGCCCGGAGGAACACCACCGAATGCGCGGTGGTGGAATTGTCCGATGGTTCCCTGATGTTGAACATGCGGGACAATCGAAATCGAAAGGACAAATCGGATACGAACGGTCGGGCGGTCAGCGTCACTCGTGACCAGGGTAAGACCTGGACAAAACACTCTTCCGACCATGGTGCCCTGCCAGAGCCCGTTTGCATGGCCAGCTTGATCAGTCATCAGCTGAAGGACGGGCGCCGAGTCCTGTTTTTCTCAAATCCCAACAGCAAGGTAAAACGACAGAAAATGACCGTGCGCGTCAGTTCCGATGACGGGAAGACCTGGCTGAAGGATAAGCAAATCCTGCTCGACAAAAAAGGTGGTGCCTATAGCTCACTTGTCATGGTGGACGATATGACGCTTGGGATTCTCTACGAATCGTCGAGAGCGGATCTGGTTTTTCAGACTATTAAGCTCTCGGAGTTTGGGCTCTGAGGGATGACTTTTACATCATCCTAATACACGGTCGCTTCAAAATATAGCTGTCTCGATTTTCTAGCCTGAAACCGATGCAGCCCGAAAAGGGCCGACTATTTCTACTAAGACCGTGAAATGGGCTCCTTTGGAGTGAGGTCTCCGGTGTTTTTGCCTGAATGGAAACGTGCGGGCCTCTTTTGTCTTCAAGAACGCATCGAGTGCTTTCCTTGTCCTCGGGTGGAGACTAAGTCGCTATGAGGGGGTGGGTTCCCTTGGTGACCTACTCCCGCAAACTTCTTGACTCTCTGGCGATCAGGCCCGACACCCGCGCTGCCATGTTGACGATCAAGAAAATGACCAAGGCACTCGGGGGGCGGGTGTTGTTTGAAGATTCGGAGATGATCATTAACTGGGGTGAGCGGGTCGCCTTGGTGGGCCCGAATGGAGCTGGCAAATCGACCCTGTTTAAGATTATTCTCAAAGAGGAAGAAGCCGATCAGGGCACGGTGGATCTCGATGAATACGGGATGGTCGGGTATTTGGCCCAGGAAGCCGGAGACCCAGGGGAGGCCACCATTTTGGAGATCTCAATGGGGATCAGTGAGGAACTCCGGGAGGTTCTCGAAACGATGAGGGTCGCGGAAAAGGACTCTGAGGATTTCGGTAAGGCGCAAGATCGTTTCGAAGAGCTCAACGGCTATCAGCTGGAGCCAAAGGCCAAGAAGATTCTCGCCGGCCTAGGATACTCCCAGGAGGATTTTCTTCGTCCCGCCAACATGTTTTCCGGCGGTTGGATCATGCGGGCTCATCTGGCTCGTTTGCTTGTGGAGGAGCCCGATCTCCTCATGCTCGATGAACCGACGAACCACCTAGATCTGAATTCTTTGATGTGGTTCCAGCGCTATCTCCAGCAGTATCCTGGTGCGCTCCTGATCATTTCACACGATCGCTCGTTTATGGATGGAGTGGTCGAGAAGGTCTACGAAATCGACGAGCAGAAGTTCATTTCCTACGTGGGGAATTACACCAAGTATCTTCAGCTGAAGGATGAGCGATACGACCAACAAATGAAGGCATTCCAGAATCAGAAGAAGGAGATTGCTCGGATCCAGGAATTCATCGATAAGTTCCGCTCGGTCGGCTCGAAAGCTTCACAGGTGCAAAGCCGGGTCAAGATGCTCGAAAAAATGGATCGTCTGCCCAAGCCGCGGAAACCCCGGAAGTTATTCCATTTCCACTTCCCCCAACCACCTCGTTCCACCCAGCGGGTGATTTCCCTGGAGAACGTCGATAAGGCCTACGATGACAACTTGCTCTACAAGAATCTCGATGTGTATATCGAGCGGGGAGACCGCATCGTGTTGGTCGGGCCGAACGGGGCCGGAAAGTCGACCCTGATGAAGATGCTCGCCGGGATCGAGAAAGGAGACGCCGGACGACGCAATGTGGGGACCACCACCAAGATTGGCTATTTTTCCCAGCACCGGGCCGCCACCTTGAACGAGAACAATTCTGTTCTAGAAGAAGTGGTGGAAGCCGGAGGGGGAATGCGGGAAAACGAAGCCCGCTCGATTCTTGGATCGTTCCTCTTCAAGAAGGACGATGTTTCCAAGCGGGTGAAGATTCTCTCCGGGGGAGAAAAGTCCCGCCTGTCGCTGGTTAAGTTTCTCGTCGATCCGCCCAACCTCCTCCTGATGGACGAGCCCACGACCCACCTCGATCTGACTTCTATCGAGGCCCTAGTATCGGCACTCAAGCAGTATGAAGGGACGCTCGTCTTCATTTCCCACGACGTGCACTTCATCCGCTCGCTCGCCGAGCACACCTGGCACATTGCCGATGGTGAGGTGAAGAAATACTCGGGCGGCTATGATTACTACCTGCAGAAGTCGGGTGCCTTTGGGGACGACTTCTTTGAGGTCTAAATCGTTCATTGTTCTTTTGAACAATTAAGATAGTCTTTCGGAGTGTCTCGGAAGATCATCCACATCGATATGGACTGCTTCTATGCAGCCATCGAAGTTCGGGATGATCCTTCGCTGGCGGGCAAGCCGGTCGGAGTGGGCGGCAGCTCGGGGCGTGGGGTTCTGACAACTGCGAATTACGAGGCACGGAAGTATGGTTGTCGTTCGGCCATGCCTGTGTTCAAGGCACGGCAGCTTTGTCCCGAGATTATTCTGACTCCGGTGCGTTTTGATGTTTATCGGGCCGAGTCGGAGAAGATCAGGTCCATTTTTGCCCGCTACACCGAACTCATTCAGCCGCTTTCTCTCGATGAAGCCTATCTTGATGTGAGTCATCGGGCGGAATCCGGAGCGGCGCTGGCTAAGGAGATTCGACGGGCCATTTTTGAGAAAACCGGACTCACCGCATCGGCCGGGATTGCTCCCAATAAGATGTTGGCGAAGGTCGCGAGTGATTGGAATAAACCGGACGGCCAGCTGGAAGTGCGTCCGCAGGATGTTGACGGTTTCATGAAGGGATTGCGTGTTGAGAAACTCCAGGGAGTGGGAAAAAAGGGACGCGAAACGCTGGCGAAGCTGGGAGTCGAATCCTGTGGCGATCTCCAGCGGTTTTCCAAGGTCGAGATGGCCGAGAAGCTTGGGCGCTGGGGGCTGGAGTTATACGAGAGATGCCGGGGACGTGACGATCGCGAGGTCTCGGTCGATCGCACCAGGAAGTCACTGTCCAAGGAGAGGACCTTCCGGGAAAATATCGCTGATTTGGATTGGCTCCGAACGGTCCTGCATCGTTTGCGGCAGGAGGTTGCCGAAGCGGTGGAACGAAAGGGGGACCATGAAGTTAAATCACGTGTCCTGAAACTCAAGTTTGCCGATTTTACGCAAACAACCGCCGAAAAGGCCGGGAGCGAAATGAGTGGAGAGGTTTATGAGGAGCTCCTCAAAGTCGCCTGGAAGCGCGGGGAAGGAAAAGCGGTACGATTGCTTGGGGTGGGCGTCAAGTTTGATGAAGAAGGCGACCAGTTGGACCTCTGGTGAGTTTTCTCGTTTCCACCGGGACGATCTGTCAATCAGTCGATCAGTGCGTTTAGGATCTTGCGGATGGGAGTGGCGATGGGAAGGTCGGCCAGAGAATCAACGGAGTGATAGGTTTCACCCGAAAGTAGTTCCATCGGATGACTGTGGTAGAGGTGAAGGGTCACCTTGTGATGGGTTATGGTGTAGCGATGAGTGCTTTTCGCTTCCAGATGGGCACATTGTTCGGGGGAACGTAGGGGGAGTTTCCAGAAGCCTTTTCGTCGCGAATCGTCTCCTGGCGAAAGTAATACGGTCTTTCCTTTGATCGAAAAAAGGGCGTGTTCATCGACTTGGATAAACTTTTTTCGTGGTTTTTTAACGGGCAGGATTTGTGGTGTGTTGGTTTGGCAAAAAGTTCTCACCGGGCAAATCAGGCAGCTTGGTTTTCTTGGTGAGCACAGCGTTTGGCCCAGTTCCATCAATGCGGAATTGAACTGGCGTGGTTGTTTTTGATCGAGGAGATCGGTGGCGGCGTCCCAAATCAGTTTTTGCCCTTCGCTGGAATCGATGGCGGTGTGGGAATCGACCACCCGGGAGAGGACCCGTGCGATGTTTCCGTCGACGATGGGAGCGGGTCGGTCGAAGGCAAAACTACTGACGGCGCCCGCGGTGTAGCGCCCGATTCCGGGCAGTGTCTCGAGGGTTTTGGTGTCCGCCGGAAACTCACCATCGAATTCCGAGAGCACCGCTTGAGCGGTTTTCTGGAGATTGCGGACCCGGTTGTAGTAGCCCAGGCCTTCCCACGCTCGAAGAATCTGAGCTTCTGGTGCTTGGGCGATAGACGTGATGTCGGGAAACTCAGCCAGAAATTTCTCGAACCGTCGATTCGCCAGAACCGAAGCAACGGTGGTTTGCTGGAGCATGATTTCGGAGACGAGAATGGCCCAGGGATCTTCGGTTTGACGCCAGGGATGGTTTTTCTTGTTCTCCGCAAACCAAGTCAGGAGGGCCTTTTGGAAGGCTTTCCGATCTTTCAAAGGGTGCTGACTTGCCGGCGTTTTTTCCATCGTTCGTCCGCATTTTAAAGCGGGATTCACACAAGTCAGGGGAAACCTGTGACAGCGGTTCACCTCTTGGGATCTGCCAAACACATTTAGTATCGCTAGATTTTTTGACAGGTGATGATTCTCAAGTATTTTGAAAGGTTTCCACCCCTTGATCATGGCAAACTTTACAAAAAAAGAAATCATTCAGGAAGTCAGCAACGAGCTTGGGATTACCCAGACCCTGTCTTCTAAGGCGTTTCACCTGATTGTTGACATCATCTCCCGTGAGTTGGCAAAGGCCAACAACGTCGTTGTGCGGGACTTCGGAACCTTCGAGACCAAGATTGCGAAGGGACGACCGGGAAGAAATCCCAAGGACCCGGATCGAACCATTCAAATCCCTGACCGAGCGGTCGTGAAGTTTCAGGTCGGCAAGGCACTGAAAGAAAAGGTTGCCCGCACCCTTCCCGAAGTTCAGGCTCGGGAGCGTGTTTAAACCGGTTTTCCCGCTCTGCACAGCCTTTCTTGGAGCCCTTTTTCTGGTTTCCTGCGGGCCATCCTACGATGGGTATCAGACGGGCAAATACACCATCCGGGGCCAACGATACCAACCGATGTCGGTGGAGGCGGCGCTGAATTATTCAGGTGAAGGAATCGCTTCCTGGTATGATGAAAGCCGCTTTTTCGGGCTGATCCGGGGAAACACCTCGCTCGGAGAAAAAGTGAAGCCGTTCGCCATTTCCGGGGCTCACAAGACCCTGCCTCTGCCATGTCGGGTCAAGGTGACGAATCTGGAAAATGGACGGTCTTTGAAAATGCGACTCAACGATCGGGGGCCTTTCATTCCGGGCCGGATCATCGATGTCACCCCCCGGGCCGCCGCAAAACTGGGCTTTAAAAAGAAGGGGTTGGCGCGGGCCCGGGTCGAGGTTTTGAGTGTGGGTGACGGCAAATACAAGCGAAAGGCCAGACGAAGGGGGTTCTCGCTCTGGCCGTTTTAGGGGTTTTACTTTTCAAAGCGGCTGCCGAGGAACCGCTTGAGCTTGGGGAGCGAAGTGCTCATCCTGCACCCGCATGTTGCGATCCTTGATGACGATTTCCGGGTTCACTCTGATGAGTCGGGTCCTGGGAGTTGCGCGGGATGTCTTGATCGCACGCTTTCTGGGAACCGGGGTGGTCGCTGACGCCTTCTTTGCCGCGTTTAGATTCCCCAACATGTTTCGTCGCATCTTTGGCGAAGGCGCCTTCAATTCGGCCTTTGTGCCGATGTTTGGGAAAAGAGTGACCCAGGATGGCCGCAACTCCGCGATGGTCTTTGCCAACAATGCCTTCACCATTCTCTTCGGAACGCTGGGCGTGCTCACCTTGCTGGCCATTCCCTTGATGGCTGCGGTGATGCTGGTGGTCGTTCCGGGCTTTTTGCCCAAAGTCGAGCAGGAACTGACAACCGAACCTTCGCAGTTCCGGGTGGGCCTTCGGGGAGCGAAGGCGGTTTATGTGGTCATTGAGGATGGAGAGGCCGAGGTGGAGAACCTATCCCTCGTCCGAAAGGGAAAGCCGCCGTTTTTGGGAGTGATCGGTGAAATTTTTGGAGGGAAGGTGCAGGCGGAGGGAGAGCGGGTGACCCTGGAATCGGTTCTGGATGAAGGACTGAAACGGAAAGGCGAGGTGACTATCGAACTAGGGGACTCGGAAGAGGAAAAGGCGCTCAAGTTCCGGGTGGCGCGGAACAAGATTTTCCGGGATGGTCGATGGAATTTTGCGGAAGACGGTTTGCTAAGAGTGCCGCTTCCGGAAGGGCATGATTTTGCGGTCTTCGAAGGGGGCGTTTTAGGGGAAGGAGCGGTTGAGATCTACAATAATGACCCCGGTGCTTTTGACCTGACGGTCCGGTTGTCCCAGATCACTTTTGTTTATCTGCTGTGCATGGCCTTGGTGGCTCACTTAAGCGGAGTTTTGACAACCTTGAAGAAGTTCGCCGCCCCGGCCTTTTCCCCGGTTCTTCTCAACATTGTCTTCCTTTGCGGTTTGGTGGGATGGGTCCAGTTTGTGAATGCCCGAGGTGAAGCCTTGGCCTGGTGTGTCGCGATTGCGGGCTTTCTTCAGCTGGGTGTTTTGTGGTGGGTGTGTCGCCGCGCCGGGCTTCCGGTGGCTCTGAAGAAGCCCACCTTTGACCCGGCTTTTCGACGGCTTCTGTTGTTGATGGGACCTGGCGTTTTGGCAGCCGGGATCCAGCAAATCAACCTGCTGGTGGGCGGGATTGTGGCTTCCTTCCAGCAAGGAGCGATTTCGTTCATCTACTACGCCGACCGAATTTACCAACTGCCTCTCGGAATGATCGGGATCGCCTTCGGGATGGTTTTGCTTCCCGAAATCACCCGTCTGCTCAGCAAAGGAAAGGAAACCGAAGCCCAGGCGACGATGTTGGCGGCCTTGGAACTGGCAATGATCATCACTGTGCCTGCTGCGATCGCCTTGATGGTGATTCCGCAGGAGATCATTGCCGTCATCTTCGAGCGGGGCGACTTCACGGCAGCCGACTCGGTGCAGACCGGAAAAGCCCTCGGGGCCTTTGCTATCGGGCTACCCGGATATGTCCTGATCAAGGTTCTGCAGCCTGGCTATTTTGCCCGGGAAGACACCAAGTCACCAATGAAAATGGCGGGGGCGACGGTTTGCGTGAATATCGTTTTTTCCCTCCTTCTCTTTCCCTTTCTCGGGCATGTCGGAATCGCCGTTGCGACGTCTATCGCGGCTTGGGTCAATGTCCTCTTGCTCTGGATCGGCTTGAAGGGTTTCGTCGTGTTGGAGCGTGAGAACTGGCGGCGGCTGGGTGGGATGGTTTTGGCCAGTGTGGTGATGGCGGCGTGTTTGATCCCCGCGAAGATGATGATGATCAGCTGGTTGGAGGGGGGATTCTGGATGAGGATGATCGCGACCGGTCTGTTAGTCGTATTCGGAATGTCGGTCTACGCTGTCGGGATCCTGCTCTTGAAAGTGACCAGTCTCGCTAAATTGAAAGCGGCGTTCCGGGGTGGATCCGAGGCTTGAGAATTGCGGATGAGATGAAAGCGAGTAGTTTCCCGTCGAAATGACACGAGGGGTTTTCTTGCGCGGATTAGTGGCTCTCACCGTGACATGGAGTCTTGTCTTTGCGGTGACCCTTTGGAGCGGGGCGAAGAAGGTGACCCCGGAGACGGTTGCGGAGAACCTGGCGTTGGACGACTTTGCCGATTGGTCCGGTAAGCGGTCGGACGAAATGGACCCGAAGGAACGGGAGGAAAGGCAGAAGTATCTTGATGAACTCCTCACGATGGTGGACTCGCTTGATCTTCGAGAGATCGGGGAGGTTTTTGCCAACGAGAACTATTGGACCTTGGGAGCACGACTGGCCGACGATGAAGGGCAATACTTGATCGAACGAATGATGGGAGATCATGGATCCCGAATGCTGGAGATGTTTGATCAACTCAATCCCGAGGTGCGCGAGGAAATGATGAGACGAACACTTCGTAAGCTGGAGTCGGGCGAGGGCTCCGAAAATCTGGCTCGGCTGAAAGAGGAGAATCCGGAGTTGGTTGATCAGTTCATTCGCCTGGGTGGAAAGAAGTTCTTCAAGGAATCGTCAATGAAGACCAAACTCGCTCTTTTACCCTTCTTGAGTTCCATCCAAGAATCCTTGCAGGGGTTCGGAAAACCTGACTTCGGAGGTCTGTGATGCTGGAGGTTCGCGAACTCAGTAAGAAATTCGGTGGAAAGCCGGCTTTGAAGGGGATTTCCTTCTCGGTGACGCGTGGTGAGATTCATGGCCTGCTCGGGCACAACGGTGCCGGGAAAAGCACAACCGTGGGGATTGTTCTCGGGATGGTGGCAGCTGGGGGAGGTGAGGTCTTGATCGATGGGGTTTCGGTGCAGAAGGATCCGCGGCAGGCCTTGCGGAAAGTTGGCTCGATTTTCGAGGCTCCCGCCTTTTACGATTACCTTTCCGGTTGGCAAAATCTCAAGATCCTGGTCGGGCTGAGTGAGTCTTTTGATTCCAAAGAGGCCAAAGCAGTGGTGGGAAAAGTGGGATTGACCGAGCGAATTCACTCGAAAGTCGGGACTTACAGTCACGGGATGCGCCAACGCTTGGCATTGGCTCAGGCTCTGTTGCCTGAGCCTGAAATCCTGCTGCTCGACGAGCCGACGGATGGACTTGATCCCGAAGGGATCAAGTGGTTTCGCGACTTCATCCTGCAGCTTCGCAAAGAAAAGGGGATGACGGTTTTGTTTAACTCGCACCTCTTGTCGGAAGTTGAGCAGATGTGCGATCAAGTGTCCATTATCCGGGCCGGTGAGTTGGTTTACCAAGGCGCGGTGGGCGAGCTTCGCGATGATCGTCCGGGATTGCGCCTTCAGGCGTCGCCCGAACCGGTTTTTCAAAAGGTTGTTGCGGAAATGGGCGGGCAGTTGATGCCGGGGGACCGCTGGGTCTTTCCGGAGGACACCCGGGTGCCGGAAGTGGTGGCTCGGTTAGTGTCGGCGGGTGCGGAAGTTCGAGAAGTGACTCCGGCGCGACGATCACTCGAAGACGTTTATCTGGAACATAGCAGTTTGGCAAAATGATGACCCTTCTGAGACAGTTGAGGGGCGAGTTAAAGAAGCTCTTTTCGCGCAAACGGACCTATATCGGTTACGTCGTTTTTCTCGTCTTCGAGGCCATCCTCCTGACTCTTTGGGTCAAGATCGGGCGGGGCCAATTCCAGGAGTTGGCCGAGCGCAACTTTATCCCGGTCGAGCTCCTTTCTTCTTCATTGACCGCCTCCTACTGGATCATGGGCTTTAGCATGTTTCTGCTGGGTTCGATCTACTTTGCGCTGGTGGCCGGCGATATTGTGGCGAAGGAAACCGAAGACGGAAACCTTCGTTTGGTATTGGCCCGACCGGTTTCGCGTTTCCGAATCCTCTTGCTGAAATACTGCGCGGTGTTGATCTACACCGTGACCTTCGTGATCTTTGTTGGAATCACGGGCTATGCAATGGCCGTCTTGGCGATGGGTAGCGGGGGAGGCTTGTTCGTTTGGAATCCCGAACTCTACATCCTCGCGGTTTATCCCGACACGGACGAAGCCTTCCGCCGGTTGCTAACCGGTGCCTGTTTTATGGGGCTGAGCATGTGCGTGGTGACCTCCCTGGGGTTCTTCTTCTCCTGTCTCAAGATCAAGCCAGCCGCTGCCTCGGTGATGGCGCTCAGTGTTTTCTTTATCGATTTTGTCCTGCAGAACATTCCTTTCCTTGCCAATCACAAGGACATGTTCATCACCTTCCGCATGGCCAACTGGGTCTACACTTTGAAGGAACAGGTGCCCTGGGAGAAGGTGGTGGAAAGCTATGCCATTTTGACGGGTCTCAACCTCAGCCTGTTTGTGGTGGGTTGGATGATTTTCCAGTCGCGTGATTTTAAAACCTGATTTGAGGTCCATGCTTTTTGAAAAGTTACTGGTCTGGCGTGACGAGACTCCGCGTTCGGGACCGGAAAACATGGCGGTCGATGAATGGCTCCTCGAATCGCTCGATGGCGAGGCCATTTTCCGGATCTACTCCTGGGAGGGTCCTTGGGTCAGTCTTGGCTACTTTCAAAGTCTGAAGCTGGCGCGGGACTTGTTTGGTGATGAGCCTGACTACGTTCGGCGATGGACCGGCGGCGGGGTCGTCGATCATCGAAACGATCTCACCTACACCCTCGCGATCCCCCGCGGGCATGAATTGGCGGGGCGACGGGGGAGCGAGAGTTATTGCGCGATCCACCGGGTCATCGCGAAGTGTCTCGGAGAGGGCGGGCTTCCCTGCGGGTTGACTCCCGAGGATTCTAGTGCGGAAACGGTAGCGTGTTTCGAAAAGCCGGTGGCGTGGGATCTTTTAGGAGAGAACGGTGAGAAGATTGCCGGGGCCGGCCAGCGTCGTTCCCGATATGGCGTTCTTCATCAGGGGAGCGTGCAAGCTCCGGCCGGGGCATTGGATGGGTTGCCTCACATGTTGGGGGGGAACTGTCAACCTTTTGCGTTTGAGGCCTTGCTTGAATCGGAAAGTCGGGTGTCAAAGTATGCGTCGAAGGGTTGGTTGGAGCGAAAGCTTTAAGGCATCGAGTCGCTTCCCGCTCACACCAACTCTTGGTCGCTTAGGTTGCTCCGAAAAAAAAGCACACGGAGGAGTCCTTGAAAAAGATTAGCCTGAATCTGGACAATGTGCTGATTGAGGTTGTCGTAAAATATCTCACGGAGACGGGAGTCACCGCTTATTGGCAGAAAAAAAGGAACAATTATCGTGTACAGCTAGCAGCATCAAGAACACGACCGCTGACTTTGGTTTCACCCGCCAAAGGGCCTTGTCGCGAAGGAAGTCTAAGGGGTTGTCTTTTGGGGCGGTTGAGGCGAGTCTCTAGAAGGACGTGATGCTCAATCCGACTTCCAGGCGAGATATGGCCGTGGCTCTGCTGGCAACAGTAGGGATCCATGTGGTCTTTTTCTTTGGAGCAGCGGTTGCGGTCGCGAATGACCTCATCAAGGGGAAGATCGAGCCGAAGGAAAAGAAGGAGAAAAAGAAGACTCCTGCTCCGATGACGATGGTCTTTGAGGAAGAGTTCTTCGCTTTGCCCGAGGTCGAGCCCGAACCTGAAGAAGGCCCGGATCCTTTAGTGGAAGTGACTTCGCCAGCCGATACGAAAGAAGCGGTGGAAGAAGAACTGGAGATGGAGGAGCCGGAGAAGGACGAGCCGTCTTTCGTTCAAACGAGGGAGGATCAGGAAGTCGAGGAGGCGCCGGAGGACACTCGGTTCATTGGGGAAAGAAATACCGAGGCCTCCAGTGACGAGGCAGCCAAGGCCGGTGACGAAAAGATGGCTGCCCTCAATGGTGAGGAGGAACGGAAGGGTGATCCAAAGACCTTTGATTCCCAGTTTTCGACCGGAGAAGAAGCCGGTGCCTCTGAGGGCGACCAGGCATCGCTTGAGCAAGGGAAAGGGCGGGATCAGGAAAATCAAAAAATGGTGGATGGAGCGACCAGTGAGAGTGTCGAAGCGGCAGAACCTTCGCCTGTGGTCGAAGAAGTCAAACCGACTCCGAAAACCGAACAACTCCCCACGATCGACAATGCCCTTGCCGCACTGGAGGAGGAGATCGCCAAGGATCAGGAAAACAAGGAAACCGTGATCCCGGTGGTTCCCCGGATGGAGCAACCCAAACCGCAACCCAAGGCCAGCGAGCGCCGTGAAGCTTCCAATCAAAATGGTGGCTTTGCTCCTCTGACCCGCAAGACCCGGGTCGCCGGGGTTCTCAGTGCAAAGGGCGGAGGTTCGCTCAATGTCTCGAGGACGGCAGTTGGGAGATACGAAGCGCTCATCTTGAAGAAGCTGGAGGCACCGTGGCGAATGCGGACTTTTCGCAGAAAGTCGACCCTCTTTCCCGGAAGTATTACTCTTTACTTCGTGGTTGATCAAAACGGCTCGGTGAGCGGTCGACGACAGATTGCGAAAGTAGGAGCCTCCGGAGGACAATGGGGAACGATTCTGAATGCCCTTGATGACGTTAATATGCCGAGGATGCCCAAGGAGGTGATCAAGGAACTTGATGGTAAACCGCTCGAGGTCATCGTGACATTTCACTACTAGACAGACACAAAATGGAATTTGGAGAGGCGGTCGATACGACCTGGAATTTTTTCAAGCAGGGTGGGTTCTTCATGCTTTTGCTGGGGATTTGTTCGTTGATTGGCTTTGCCGCCATCTTGATGAAAGCGTTGGGGCTGAAACGGTCGCGTATTTTGCCCGTCCGCCTTGGCCTGGAAGTGGAGAAGATCGATACCCACCTCGAAGCAGGGACGATGGCCCAACTGCAACGGGAGTTTGCAAAGGAGGATAACTCTCTGGCTCGCCTTTGCTCAGTGGTTTTGAGAAATGCCGGCCGACCCCAAGGGGAAGTGAAGGAGGAGGTGCAATCATCCGCTCGCGAGGAAATCGTCCGCATGAACGCCGGCATGTCGATCCTCGAGGTCATCATCACGATTTGTCCGCTCCTTGGTTTGTTGGGGACAGCCAGCGGTCTGGTCACTGCTTTCGATGACTTCGACGACAAGGAAAATATCAGGGTCGGGATCGCAACCGCCTTGAGTACGACAATCGTCGGAATCGCCATTACGGTGCCCGCGGTGATTGCCCAGGGAATCTTCAGCCGGAAGATTGAATTGTTCTCGGCTCGCCTCGAGGTCTTGATGGGGCGGTTCGTGTCAGCCTGCCACGAGCACATGGTTCCTCGCGCGAAGTAAGAGAGAAGTTTCCGTGGAGTTTCAACGCACAGAGCGCAAGCCGACGACGATCTCGATCGTGCCGTTGATCGATATCCTCGTGACCCTCCTCTTCTTCTTCATCGTGACGATGAAGGATTATGAACGGAGGAAGACGAAATCCGAGGTCCAGATCAACCTGCCTCAGGCTGGTGCTCTGAAGGTCAAGGCGACCAAGGTCACCCGGTCGACCTTGACGCTTGATCGTGATGGGAGGGCCTTTTTGGAAGGGGTCGAGGTGGTTGACGGCTTGCTCACTGAGTATCTGATCTCGAATCTCAAGGAACGCCCGGGACTGAAATTGGCTCTTCGCGTGGATGAGGCTTGCCCGCACGGAAAATTCATCGAGGCTCTGGGGGCGGCCAGCGAAGCCGGATACGGGCAGGATGACATTGTCCTGCCGGTGAAAAGTTCAAAGGTCGAATCTCCTGTCACAACTCCTGAAAATCCCTGATTATGGTTTTGGAAATCACCCAGTATGGCAATCCGGTCCTCCGCAAGAAGTGCCGCAAGGTCAGCGAGGTTACCGACGAATTGAAGACCTTTTCCGAAGACATGATCGAGACTATGGTGGATGCCGAAGGGGTCGGTTTGGCTGCCCCTCAGGTCGATTGTGATATCCAGATGGCAGTGGTTGATGTTTCACACGATCCTGAGTGCATCAGCTATCTTCGCGTCGATGGTGAAGAGACGAAACTGGAAGACCTCATGCCTCTCGTTTTTATCAATCCTGAACTGGAGCTTGGCGTAGCCAAAGAATCAAAGACCGAGGGTTGTTTGAGCATTGAGGGTATCACGGCCGAGGTGCGAAGGCCGGCCGAGGTCAAGGCGTCGCTGGAGCTTCTCGATGGGCGCAAAATTGTCGTGGAGACCGACGGATTGTTGGCGCGTGCGATTCAGCACGAGGTGGATCATCTGAACGGAGTGCTTTTCGTGGATCGTCTCAGCACGGCTACCAAGTTATCGATCAAGCGAAAGCTGAAACGCATGGTCGGGTAGGACGATGGCTGGCTGGCGGATTCGCATCGACGTCGGGGGCACCTTCACCGATGGCTGGGCCCTGACTCCGGTGGGCGAGCAGATCCGGTGCAAGGTTCTGTCGAGCGGAGTGATCCGAACCATGGTGGTGGGCGTGGATGGCGATTGGTTGATTTGTGACCGGGCCCTTTCACGACACAAACGAGGGCTGGAGGGCTTTCAGATTGGGGAGGCGGTGTTGACGGACTCGATCCCGGAGCGAGGCCTCTTGAAGGTGGAAGGCCGGTTTCAGATCGGCGAGGTAATTGAGCTCTTGACGGGCGAGGATGCGCCGGTGGTCGCAGCAAGGATCTTGACCGGAACCGCTCCGGGAGAGTCTTTTCCGGAAGGGGAACTGAGGGTGGCGACCACGAGAGGGACCAATGCGTTGCTGGAGGGAAAGGGAACGCCGGTGGATTTGGTCACCACGGCCGGATTTGAATCGCTTCTGGAAGTTCGCGATCAACGTCGTCCGGATCTCTTCGAGTTGTCCCCCGGGCAGTCGATTCCGGTGACTCGTCGGGTGATCGGGGTTGCCGGTCGATTGACTAGAAACGGGGCCGAGGTGGAGTCGCTGGATCTGAGTGTCTTGCGCGATGGCGAGTGGTCGGAAGCGGTGGCAGTGGCACTGGTGAATGCCGATGTGGCTCCTGACCATGAAGATGAGGTGGCGAAGTTTTTGCGAGCGGAAGGAGTCAACGAGATCAGCGTGTCCCACGAAGTGGCGCCGGTGATCCGTTTGTGGCCGCGCATGGAGACGGCGGTGGCAAATGCCTATCTCACTCCGGTTCTGGGACGTTTTCTTTCCGGTTTGCGAGAGGCTTTACCGGACGTGCCAGTGTCTTTGATGACGAGCTCGGGGAATCTCAAGAAGGTCAGCGATTTTCGTCCAGTCGACAGTTTGCTCAGTGGTCCGGCTGGGGGGATTGCGGGAGCGGTGGCTCTCGCCAAGGCGGCTGGATTGGAACAGGTCCTCACTTTTGACATGGGCGGGACGAGCACAGACGTGGCCCGGGTGGCGGGTGAACTTCGATACCGCTATGAGCAGGAAATCGGCCCGGTCAAGGTCCTTGCACCGGCGGTGCAAATCGAAACAGTGGCGGCGGGTGGTGGCTCGATTTGCCAGTGGCGAAATGGGGGACTAGAAGTGGGACCGGAAAGTGCGGGAAGCGATCCGGGCCCGGCTTGTTACGGATGTGGCGGACCGTTGACGGTGACCGATGTCAATTTTCTCCTCGGCCTGATGGACGAAGAACGGATCGACTTGCCGTTGGACCGTGGGGCGGCCGAGCAAAGACTTGAGGAGTTGGTAGAGCAGATCGGTGGGGAGGTGAATCGCCAGGAATTGCTCGAGGGATTGCGAAGAATTGCCGTCGAGCACATGGCGGAAGCTTTGCGTCAGGTGTCGACCCGCGAAGGATACGACTGCCGGGAGCATGCCTTGTTGGCATTTGGCGGGGCGGGGCCTCAACACGCTTGTGCCTTGGCGCGGGAGCTGGGGATCAAAACGATTTTGGTTCCGGCCGATGCCGGACTTTTGAGTGCGTGGGGTTTGGATCAGGCCTCGGATCGAGAATTGCGGGTGCGCCAGGTTCTGAAGCCTTTGGACGACTCGGTGGTTGCGGTGATGGATGAGCTTTGTGGAGGGCGCTCGGTGCATCGGTGCCTCTTTGAACTGCGTTTGTGTGGCCAGGACTCCACGATTGAAATCGAGACCGGAAACGAAGTCGGGGAAGAGGATCTCCGGAGGGCTTTTCAACAGCGATACGGGGAGCTCTACGGGACGACACCCCCTGAGGATCGTGAGATCGAGTGGGTGGCGTTGCGCGTGGAGTTGATGGGCGGAACAGTGGAGCTAGAGCCCGAGACTTTCGAACGAGGATTGGTGGTCACTGAAGACCACTTGGAGCAGGATGGCTTTTCGACTCTGCTCTTGGAGCGTGGATGGCGAATCAACCGGGGATCGCGGGGATCGATCCGTTTAGACTGGGAAGGGGAGAGTGAAAAAGGAGAAGAGACTCGCCAGGCTCCGGCGGTGGTCGAAGCCGAGTTGTTTCGTCGGAGATTCGAGGGTGTGGTTGAGGAAATGGGCGAGCTTTTGCGCCGAACGGCCTTGTCGACCAATATCAAGGAACGCCTAGATTATTCCTGTGCCTTGTTGGATAAAGAAGGTCGTTTGGTGGTGAATGCCCCGCACATTCCGGTTCATCTGGGCGCGTTGGGACTTTGCGTGCGCAAGGTCTCGGCTGATTGGAATTGGAAACCGGGTCAGAATGTCGTGGTAAACCACCCGGTGTTCGGGGGATCGCACTTGCCCGATGTGACCGTGATTAGTCCGGTGTTTGTCGGTGAGCTCTTGGCCGGGTTTGTGGCCAACCGGGCCCATCATGCTGAGATCGGAGGCAAGACTCCGGGATCGATGCCGCCGGACGCCCGTTGCCTTGCCGAGGAGGGAATTGTGATTGATCCGATCTTGGCCGAAGAAATCGATGATCAGTTCTTCGCCGCGTCACGATCTCCATCGGATAATCTCGCCGACCTTAACGCGCAGGTGGCTGCGAATCAACATGGCGTGTCGGGATTGGTAAAGTTGATTGAGGACTCCTCACTTCAAGTGGTGACCGGTCACATGAAGGAACTATATTCGCGGTCGGCGGCCTTGGTTTCGGAAAGGCTGAAGGGTTTTCCGGAGGGAGAGGCTCAGGATGTTCTTGATGACGGGACAACGATCCGAGTTCGGATCAAAGGAGGCGACCGCCTGGTGGTGGACTTTTCCGGATCGGGAGCAGTGCATCCGGGAAACCTCAATGCCACTCCGGCTATTGTGCGAAGTGCGGTTCTTTATGTCTTGCGCTTGTGGGTGGCGACCGATGTACCCTTAAACGAGGGGTTGCTGGATCAGGTGGAGATCATTACGGAAGAGGGGATTCTGAATCCTCCTTTGGTTCGCGATCCCCGTGAGTGTCCTGCGGTCGTTGGGGGAAATATCGAAACGAGCCAGCGACTTGTGGATGTTCTGTTGATGGCCCTCGGCTTGCAGTCGAACGGACAAGGAACCATGAACAACTTCCTTTTTGGCAACGAGCGATTTGGCTTTTACGAGACGATTGGAGGTGGGGCTGGAGCGGGTCCGGGATGGTCCGGGCGCAGCGGGTGTCATGTCCATATGAGCAACACCGCAATCACTGATGTTGAGATTCTCGAAGAGCGTTTTCCAGTTAGGGTCAGGGAGTTTGGAATCCGTCGGGGATCGGGGGGAAGTGGTGCCTGGCAGGGAGGCGACGGCCTAATCCGCGAGGTCGAGTTCCTGGAGGAAATGACCGTTTCGCTTTTGACCCAACGGAGGGATCAGGGACCAAGGCCCAACGGGAAGCCTGGCCGCAATCAATTGTGGAGAGATGGCGAGTGGCAGGAGCTGAAGGGAGTGGCCCGCGTGGAAGTGCAGGCCGGGGAACGAATCCGGATCGAAACCCCCAGTGGCGGTGGATGGTTGCAAGATGATCCGGTTACGCTATGATCCGCACATGAACGAGACCAAACCTCAAATCACGGCGTATCTGAAAACCTATTGCGGCTGGAGCGAAGGCGTCCGGGCCATCATGCGGAAGTATGAGTTGGAGTTTGAAGAGAAGGATATCATTAAGAATCCAGCTTTCCGTTGGGAAATGGAGCAACGATCTGGCCAGCCCCTCAGCCCCTGTGTCGAGGTGAATGGCGAGATGCTTCCTGATGTCAGTGGCGAAGAGGTTGAGGCTTATCTGGTTGAAAAGGGTCTGGTCGCCGCGAACGAGGCTGAACCGGATGCTCCCATCGATTCCTCTTGCTCGCCTGAGCAGCATGCCAATCAGATGCAGGCCGAGGCAGAGGCCCAGGGGCAACCGGGCAAGATCGTTTTCCTAGATTGAGTCGACCAAGGCAGGGGGGCGGGAAATCTTTAGTCGCCCGCCGTCCTTTTCCAAGGGAGGACTGGTGTGATGCCGGTGCTCCCTAATTTTTTCTTCTGAGGTGTGATCACGCTTGATTTTAGAGAAGAAATCCCGTTGCTTTGCTCATGGCGGAACCTCCTTTGGCCCTTTCATTTGACGATGTCCTTTTAACACCGGGGTTGAGCGAATTGCTCCCATCCGAGTCGGATGTCAGCACGGAATTGTCCACTGGGATTCCACTGAATATTCCGGTGGTTTCAGCGGCGATGGATACGGTCTCCGAGACCGAGTTGGCGATTGCGCTGGCGAGAGAAGGTGGCATTTCCGTGATCCACCGGGCTTGCCCGATTGACGAGCAGGCTTCCATGGTGGCCAAAGTGAAGCGTTCGGAGAACGCGGTGATTTATCATCCGCTGAGCGTGTCCCGGGAACTCACTGTGGCCGAGGTTCGAGGGATCATGGCACGTGAGGGCTTTTCGGGTTTTCCGGTCGTTGACTCGGCGGGTAAGCTAGAAGGGATGGTGACTGGGCGTGACCTTCGTCATATCCCCAGCGAAAAGGCGTTGGTCGAAGATGTCATGACACCAATCGAGCGTCTCCATACTGGAACTCCAACCATGGGGCAACGAGAGGCTCGCGAGATTCTCTACAAAAACCGGATCGAGAAGCTGCCTCTGATCAACGAGGACGGCACGCTCGCTGGTTTGATCACGGGAGCTGATATCGAAAAGCGGATCATCTTTACCAGTGCGGCCAAAGACCCGAATGGCCAGTTGCGCTGTGGTGCAGCGGTCGGTCCGGGTCCGGAGTTTTTGGAACGGGCCAAGGCCCTAGTCGCGGCAGGAGCCGATGCTCTCTTCATCGATGCTGCGACAGGACATACTTCGCGGGTGATGGAAGTGATCGAGGCACTTCGTGGACTGGGAGACACTCCGGTAGTGGCAGGCAATGTGGTCACGGCGCAGGGTGCCAAGGATTTGATCAAGGCTGGAGCGAGCTGTGTGAAAGTGGGGGTGGGACCGGGGTCTATTTGCACCACCCGCGTGATTTCCGGAGTAGGGATGCCTCAGTTTACCGCTGTTCAGAATGTGGTGGATGCAGCTCACGAGGAAGGAGTCAAGGTGATCGCGGATGGAGGGATTCGTTATTCAGGGGACATTACCAAGGCTCTAGCAGCCGGAGCGGATTTGGTCATGCTCGGTTCGCTTTTGGCCGGAACGCGCGAAAGCCCTGGACAAACGGTTCATTCACAGGGTCGTCGCTTCAAAACCTATCGCGGGATGGGGTCGATTGGTGCCATGCGCAAAGGCGCGGGAGATCGATACGGTCAGAACTCAAGCGGCAAGTTAGTGGCCGAAGGCGTCGAAGGCCGTGTGCCCTACAAAGGGCCTTTGGCAGATGTCGTCTTCCAGTTGATGGGCGGTTTGAGGTCCGGGATGGGATATGTCGGAGCCCGTAATCTACGTGAGCTTCGCGAGAAGGCGGAGTTTGTTCGCATCACTCCTGGCGGACTCCGCGAAAGTCATGCTCACGATGTCACTATCACCGAGGAGCCGACCAACTATCAACCTGTGACCTGATTCTACTGATATGCAAGAAATTGACCATGTGGCCGTTCTCGATTTCGGCTCGCAATACACACAGTTGATTGTTCGCCGGGTGCGCGAACTCGGCTTCTTTGCCAAGTTGTATACGCCTGAGGAATTGGCGGAGGTTGGCAAACCAGGGGCCATCATTCTTTCGGGTGGTCCCAAAAGTACCAGCGAGCCGGATGCTCCGGATATTGATTTTGACCTTCTCAAGTCCTTCGGGGTTCCGGTCCTCGGAGTGTGCTACGGGATGCAGCTCCTTAATATCAAGTTTGGAGGTTCGGTGAAGGCCAGCAACAAACGGGAGTATGGTGCGGCGGCTCTTCGTCCAACTTGTCACAATGATCTCTACGAAGGAATCTCCGATGATTCCCAGGTTTGGATGAGTCACTCCGACACGGTGCAGGATCTCCACGATGATGCTGAAGTGCTTGCCACCAACCAGCACGGGACTCCGGTGAGTTTGCGCTGGCCGGAGAAAATGTTCGGGATTCAGTTTCACCCGGAGGTGACGCATTCGCATGACGGGCTCCGCATTCTGAACAATTTCCTTTTGCAGGCAGAAAAGCTACAACCCTTCCATATCGAGGATTTCAAGCGGGAAATGATCGAAGGTATTCGTAGACAGGTCGGGGAGAAACAGGTGGTCTGCGGGGTGAGCGGTGGCGTGGATTCCACCGTGCTGGCGGTCCTTCTCAAGGAAGCGGGAGTGAAAGTCCGGGCGATCTTTGTCGACAACGGTCTCTTGCGAAAGGACGAGGCTTTTGTGGTGCAAAGCAACTTCCATCGCATGGGGGTGGAGATCGAAACGATTGATGCGTCCGAGGAGTTTCTTTCAGCATTGGCAGGGAAGAATGATCCCGAGGAGAAACGCAAAATCATCGGGAACCTCTTCATCAAGGTCTTCTGGGACACCGTGGGTGACGCTGAAATGTTGGCGCAGGGAACCTTGTATCCGGATGTCATCGAAAGCGCCTCAAATGCCAAGTCCAAGGCTTCGGTCATCAAGACCCACCACAATCGCGTTCCAAAAATCTTGGAGCTGCAGGAGCAAGGCAAGGTCCTTGAGCCGCTGGCAGAACTTTTCAAGGACGAGGTTCGTGAGCTGGGTGCGGCGCTTGGCATTGCGCCCGATATCCTTGGACGTCATCCTTTCCCTGGACCTGGCTTGGCGGTGCGTTGTCCAGGCGCGGTGGACCGGGAACGGCTCGATATCATCCGTGAGTGTGATGCCATCTTTATCGGGAAGCTCAAGGAATACGGATGGTATGACCAGGTGTGGCAGGCTTATGCCGGCTTGATTCCCGTGAAGACGGTGGGCGTGAAAGGCGACGAACGAAGCTACGAATGGGCCACCAACTTACGAGCTGTGATTTCGGAAGACGCTATGACGGCCGAGTGGGTCGATTTGCCTTCACAACTCCTTCGAGAAACCAGTCAAGACATCCTCAATGAAGTGAAAGGAATCAACCGCGTCCTCTACGACATTTCCACCAAGCCGCCTGCAAGTATCGAGTGGGAGTGAGGAATAGTGACTGGTGAATGTGGAGTGGTGAATTGAACGGGTAAGCAGTGTATGGCTTCCAGCCATACAGTTGTGTCAAGAGTCAGTGGGCAGTGGTCATAAGGGCCGCTATTCCTTGTCCTAGTTTTTGACGATATCGGATCAAGGCGCTCACTCCTGATAATTCTTCAGCATCTCTAGGGCTTTGGGTGTGCCAATGGCCTTGAGGGTGGAGATCACTTTTTCGCGAGCCTCTTTTTTTTCGGTCGGAGTTTGGGCGATGGTGCTTTCGACGACGATGTAGTGACGGATGGCTTCGGCGGGTTGGCCGGACGCGATATCGATGTCACCGGCGAGGAGGCGGAGACGGATGTTGAGGTTGCCTTGAGGGCGGAGGTCGAGAGCATCGGCGGTGGCTTGGCGGGCTTCGTTGAATTGTTTCAGGCCAGTGTGGGCTTGGGCTTTGAGATAAAGAGCTTCGGCTTTTCGGTAGCCGTTCTTTTCAAGAGTGAAGAGTTTGTAGGCTGCCGCAAGAGCTTCAGGGTGCTTGTTGAGAGTGAGACAAGCCTGGCTGTAAAGTTTCCAAAGGAGAGGAGCAGCTTCTGTCACGGAGTCCTGAAGTCCTTCATGAAGAAAAGGCCAGCCGCGCTTGGTCTCATTGTCTTGGATCAATTTAGCTCCGAGCCAGCGAAGGATATCGGACGAGATTGAAGTGTTTGGAGATTCTTTTTTAAGGAGAAGAATCTCTTTCTCGAGCGTTTCGATCTTCTCCGCAGCGAAGGCATTTTTGATCAGAATCGGACCGACTTTCGCGGTGTAGGTTTTGGGGTCTAGCAGGCGGGCTTGCCGAAGATAGGCGATGGCCAAATCCTGATTTTTGAGGCGCATTTCGTTCCAGCCGAGCCAGAAGTTGGACGCTGCGGCCGTTTTATTATCGATTTCGGGAAGGTCCAAAAGCTCTCGTTGGGTCCGGGCGAAATTGGCCCAATCTTCTTTTGCCTGATAAATCGCAGCGAGGCGAAGAGTGAGGATACGTTTAAGTTTGGGATCCGTGGTGGTTTTGAGAATGGCGAGATAGTCGTTCGTGGCTTCCGCCTTACGCCCTAACGAACTGAGAAGCTCGGCACGGTCCAGTCGAAGCTGGGTGCTTTGTTTGGCGTCGGGAAAGGTTTTGATGAAAGCGTCGATGGCGGCCAGAGCACCTTTTTCGTTTTTTAACGCGAGCTGGGTTTTGGCGACGTGGTAACGAACACCGAGGGCGTTGGAATCATCGACTTTGGTCAGGTCGAGCAGGCGATACTGATCGAGCGCGGACTTGAAATTCTTGGCCGCGTAGCAGTGCTCGGCCAGTAGAAGGCGGACCGAGTGGATCTTCGGATCTCCTGCTTTGCTGCCGCCGTAGGTCTTGAGAAATCGCTCAGCCGATCCAGGGAAGCGCGGGTTTTTGGTTTCATGTTCCTTGACCAGAAGACGGTAGGCCGCCTCGAAGGAGGTAGCGGATCCGGGCGAAAGGCGGGAGATTTCAGAGTAGAGTCGTTCCACTTCTTTTTCATTGCCGAGGGCCTCGTGGGCTTTTGCGGCAATGATGAGTCGCTGGAGGCCGCTCTTTGGATCGAGTTCGAAGTTGCCGGCGCGATAGGTATCAATGACCTCTTTCCACTCCTTGTCCTGGTAGTGGAAATTCATCAGGGCGAGTTGGGTTTTGCCGTTGATGTCTTTAAGTCCTTTTTCGGCGAGGGCAATCTTGAACCAGGTCTTGGTGAGCTCTTTATCCTTGAGAGCCTGTGCGGTCAGAGCCGCTTGCAGAACCGCTTCCGTGCGGATTTTTTCGTCCTTTGCTTTGGCTAGCATGGCGAACTGTTCCTGGGCCTCCCGGGGGCTCGAGCTGTCGCGATAAAGTCGGGCGAGCGAGAGGCGGGCTTGTTCTTCGTAAGGGCTTCCTTTTTCAGCGAGAACGGCTTTGAGAGCGAGAGCCATGCTGCCCCGGTCATCGAGTTTGTTGAAACAGAGAAAACGACGGTAGAGAGACTGATGTTTGATTTCGGGATTCTTGGTTGTTTTGGCCACAATCTGAAACCATCGGGCGGCGTTCCCCCAATTCTCGGCCTTGTAATCGTCGGAAGCGAGGAAGAGGGCGGACGCTTCCACCAATCTTCCGGTTTCCCATCGAGTAGCAGCAGTTTCAAAACACGACCGGCTGGCCTTCGCTTCTCCGAGATTTCGATACGACATGCCGAGGAAATACCAGGCTTCGAGTGATTTGGGGTCGCGTGGGTAGCCTCTGATAAACTTGTCAAAAGCCTTGGCGGCGCTGAGGTAGGCACTTCGTTTTCTGGCGGGATCCTTTTCGTCGCGCGCACTGTTATAATTCAGGGTGGCGAAATCATAGAGATCGCGAGCTGGATTAACCGTCAGGAGGTTGTCGGGCTTCTCTCCATCCGAATCCTGAGCGATCACCGAAGTGACCAAGCTGAGGATAAGAACGAGCTTCGTAAGTTTCATGAAAGCTATTCAGGTTGAGGCATGCGGGTGGCGAAATCGATATTCCAGATTCCGGCCTGACGGACCTCATCGACCAACTGGAGGAGATTTTCCGAGGGTGTCTCTCGGTCGACCCGAATGCGAATGGGCTGTCGATCGGCGCCTCCTTGACCGGAAAGTTCAGCCATTTCGACAATGCGGTTGAGAGCTTTGCGAAGTTCTTCGCGGGTGTAGACCTTCCGATTGATGGTCACCACGTTGTCCTTAGTCAGATTAATGACGATTTTGTTGGCAACACGGGCTTCCTGGGAACCTTCGCTGGTGGAGGGGAGGGCGATGTTCATGTCCTTTTCCTGTTCGGTGATCTGATAATTCAAGAGAAAGAAGATCAGCAGCAGGAACACGATATCAATCATCGGCGCCAACTGAAAAGCGACGGGTGGTGGAGTGTTATCGCGGATTCGCATGAGGGAGGGATTTTAGAGGTCGCGCATGGGGAATTCGTCGCGGGCCTGCGATGTCATTGCCGGTTGCTCCTGCTGTTCCTGATGCAGTTGTGCTCCGACCAAGGCAAGAATGTGCGTTCCGGCTGCTTCCAGTTCGGCGGTGTGACGCTGGACTCGGCCGCGGAAGAGCGAATAAAAGGTCATCGCAAAAATACTGATAACGAGGCCTGCGGCGGTGGTGGTGAGGGCTTCCCAGACTCCTTCGGCTAATTCAAGTTGTTTGGCGCCCTCGATGTTCCCGTTGGCAATATCCATGAAGGATTTGATCATCCCGATCACAGTACCGAGCAGACCCACCATGGGTGCGATTCCGCCTATGTCGGCTAGGTAGCTTATGCGTTGATTGAGAATCCCGGCCTGGCGGTTGCCTTCAGCTTCGGCCACTTCGCGAATCTCGGGGTGGCTGGCGTTGGGGTTTTTGGTCAGGAAATCGAGGGTTTTTTGGGTTACTCGAGCGATCGCTTCGCCACGACGGTGACAGTAGGCGATGAGACCGAGGTAGTCCCGTTTCCTGATCATGGCTTCTGAGGCGTTCATGAAGCGATTGGAAACTACCGAGCTACGCCGCATTGTCAGGAAATACAGGAGAATCAGAATGACGGTGAAGAGAGAGAGGACCACGAGGCCACCCATGACCCAACCACCCTTTTGGAGAATATCGACAAGGGTGATTTCCGGAGGGACGTCAGGCTCGTCCTGGGCGAGGGCGAGTGACGGGAGGATCGTCAAAAAGAACGCGATGAAAGCTGGAATCTTCATTCAGGAGGTTTTCTTGGATTCTAACAAGGAATCATTCGGGTGCAAGTGCAGTAAAAACCGCCTTCACTGACCGTTTGCCTTTCACATCAGAGTCGGCAAGCAATCTTCCAGTTTATGTCCGACCTGCCGTCACTCCGGGCCCGCCTTGCGGAGGTCTCCCACAAGCCGGGAGTCTACCTGCACAAGGATCGCTTGGGCTCAATCATTTACGTCGGCAAGGCGCGGGATTTGCGAAAGCGTTTGAGCACCTATTTTATGCCTTCGGGCAAAAAGCGGGCAGACCGAAAAACGCGGGCTTTGATCGATTCCATTTATGATTTTGAGGTCCACGAAGTGCGAAACGAGCAGGAAGCTCTTTTGTTGGAGGGGAAGCTGATCAAGCAATACCGTCCGCGCTACAATGTCAGTTTTCGAGACGACAAACGCTTCCTTTTGGTGAAGGTGAATCTGGAAGATCCGTGGCCCAAGTTTGTCACCACTCGTTTGAAAAAGAGCGACGGGGCACGGTATTTTGGGCCTTTCGCTCATTCCGGAGCATTGCGGGCCACGGTGGCTTGGCTCAATAAGGAATTTGGCCTTCGGAGTTGTCGGCCGCGCAACCCCGGTGAGCAGGATTACAAACACTGCAATGCCGATGTCATTCGCAATTGTATGGCGCCCTGCGTTGCCAAGGTCGATCGGGAGACCTATTTAGAGCAATTGGAGCAGGCCTGCGATTTACTTGCGGGAAAGGGAAAGCGGGAACGTCTCAAGAGCCTGAAGGTTGAGATGGAGCAGGCGGCGGTAAAGCTAGATTTCGAGAAGGCGGCGCGCCTGCGTGATGTTGTTCTTAACATGGAACGGGCGCTGAGTCCGACGCGTCAGTTTTCGCGCGGTCGCGGGGTTCCTACAACGGTGCAGCCCAAGGAGGATCTGGCCGAACTGGCCGATTGGTTGTCTTTGGACAGCCCACCCGAGATCATGGAGTGTTTTGACATCTCAAATATTTCCTCGACCCACATCGTGGCTTCGATGGTCCGGTTTAAAAACGGATTGCCGGACAATCAAAACTACCGCCGATACCGGATCAAGACGGTGAAGGGACAGGATGATTTTGCAAGTATGGCCGAGGTGGTGAGACGGCGTTATGGCCGGATTCTCATGGAAAATCTGCGGGCCAATCCCGAAGTGACGGAGTCTTCGCAGGAAAGCCACGTGGAGATTCTTCGTCGCTTGGCACAAGAAGGGAAAAGCCCGATCACCTTGCCTGATCTGGTTATTGTGGATGGTGGCAAGGGGCAGTTGAGTGTCTCGGTGACCGAGCTTCAGAGGCTGGGTTTACATGGCTTGCCGATTGTGGGATTGGCTAAGCAGCGGGAGGAAATTTTTTTCCCAGGTGAGGGTGAGCCGGTGGTCATTCCACATGATCGGGGAGCGCTCAAACTGATGCAGCGCATTCGGGATGAGGCCCATCGCTTTGCCAATGGCTATAACGAGCTCTTGTTGCGGAAGCGGGTGAAAGAGAGTCTGCTGGATGACTGTCCGGGTATGTCGCCGGCCAAAAAGAAGGCGTTGCTTAAGCGGTTCGGATCGGTGGCGAGAATCAAAGAGGCGAGTGAAGAGCAGATCGCTGAGCTGTCGGGCTTCTCCGCCAAGTCCGCGGAAGGAATCCTGAATTGGTTGCGCAAGGAGCAATAATCACCGGTGCATCGATTGCTTCAACCAAACCAGCGATCGATCAGGAAGCAGACCAATTCAAGAACCCACGGAATCAGGATCAAAAGAAATAAGACGGTAAGAAGTCTGCTCCTGATTTTTCGGTTCGGCTCTTCCGCTGCCATTTGCGGAAGGTTGTCGCGTCCTAACGGGCTTCGAGGCAGTAAAGGAATTCCTGGCGCTGGCCTCGGAAGGATTTTCCAACGCGAAGGAAAAGCTGATTGTCGAGGGCCACGGGGGTGGCATAAGTGTCGGTGCCCAATTGATTCACCGCGACTTTTTGGTATCTCTCGCCGCTTGCTTTGAAGATCACGGTCGAGCCGTTTTTCAGCGTGGCAAAGATGAGGTTGCCAACGGCAAGCGGGGAGGCCATGACGCCGCTTCGTCCGATTTTCTCGCTCCATTTTTTCGCTCCGGTGGCTGGATCCCAACAATAAGCTCTGCCATCATCGGCTATGGCGTAGATCAGGTTGTTGTGGGAAAGTAGGGATTGTTCGTAGCACTTGACGGTGTTCTGCCAGACCTTGGTGCCCGAGCCGTCGGCCTTGACGCCGGCGGTTTCTTTTTCAGGGTATCCTCCGCTTCCAAAGATCATGTCCTTGGTCCAGACGATGGTGCCGCACATCGATTTGGCTCCGGCAATAGCCTCCCAATTCAGCTTGCCGGTGGCCGGTTCGTAGCTTGAGAATTTATTCACGCCGGAAACGAGCAATTGCTCCTTTCCAGCCACCGTGGCGACAATCGGGGTGGACCAGTAATCGTGACCGGCCCGAGGAATGCGCCAGACTTCTTCACCGTTTGAGGTTTTGATCGATGTGACAAAGCCCCCTTTCTCCATCCCAACCACTAGGATCAAGGTGTCCTTGAAGAGAACCGGGGTGGATCCGTATCCGAACGGGTAGCTCGGGCGATAGGATCCGATTGCCTTGCTCCAAGCGATTTGTCCCTTTGGCGTAACGGCGGTGACCTTGATTTGATTGGCGTTCTGAAAGACGACGAGGATGTTTTCTCCGTCCCACTGAGCAGTTGCCGAGGCTGGAGAATTCTCGCGATGAAGCTGAGTAGGGAATCCGCCTTGATGGATGATTTTCGTCCACTCAACTTTTCCGGTGATACGATTGAGGCAAAGGAGCGACTGGGTATTTTTGGCGGCCTCTGCGGTTGTAAGGTAGATTTTGTCTTGAACGAAAATGGGGGTGGAGTGACCCCGGCCCGGGATAGGTGTTTTCCAGCGTGTGTTTTTGGTTTCAGACCACTCAAGAGGAGGCTTACTGTTCTTTGGAGCGTGATTGTTTCCCTCGGGACCGCGCCATTGATGCCAGTCGGTAGCGAGAGTGCCAAGGGTGGTAAGAAAAAGAAGGAGCAGCGGTTTCATGAGAAGGGATTAAGAAACGAGACTTGAAGGAATTTCGGTGATGGATTCGCGAAGGCAAACAAAGAAACGATCGGTGGGTGACGGCTTAATCATTTGGAGGCCGGTAAAGCTGGAAAAGGCGGGGAGGATGAGGTGGTGTTCATTGCGTAAATGGAAAGCGGGAAGGCGGAGGGAAGAATGACGCGATTCCGGGATGCGAATGCCCGGATGAAGGTGCCCGGCAATACCGGCCTGTTCCGGAGCAAGGTCGTCCGGATCGTGGGTGATGAGAGTCTCATCGACGAGACAACTTCGGTTGATGGCAAGTGGGAAATGATGTTTCGAAAGGTTTGTGCGCTGGTCGTGATTTCCTTCGGTCAGAATCACTTCAATGTCGTGGTCTTCGATCCAGTTGCGAAATGCTGTTACGATTTCAGGCGTGAGCCCGTCGTGTGAGTGGACGAGATCACCCGCGATCACCAGCGTTCGAGCCCGGGTTTCTTCGATTAGCTTGGAGAGCCGGGCGAGGTCGGAAGTGGTGGTTCCTTCCGGAACGGCGATTCCCCGGGTGCGGAAGGTGGCTGATTTTCCGAGATGAAGGTCGGCGATGACCAAAACCCGAGTCTCGGGAAGGTAGACCGCCCGGTCTGGTAAGAGAACCAAGTCGGTGAGGCTAAACGAGATCTTCATCATCAGGCCTGGCTGGCTTCGAGCGCGCCTTTTTTCATTTGGGCCGCCATTAAGGTGAGAGCATTGGCGCGAGTGGGGGCGAGATGTTCCTTGAGGCCGGTTTGATCAATGAAGGAGAGGTCGGCGCTGAGGACGTCGTCAGGCGTCTCGCCATCGAGCACCCGGACAAAGAGGGCAATCATGCCTTTTGTAATTACCGAGTCGGAGTCGGCCAGGTAGGACATCTTTCCGTCGCTGATTCCGGCGTCGAGCCAGACCTGGGACTGACATCCTTTGATGAGGCGTTCCGGGGTGTGGAGAGATTCGTCCATGGGAGAGAGCTTTTTCCCCAGCCCAATGACGTATTCGTATCGCTCTGTCCAATCCTGGAAAAGATTAAGTTCGTCGAGGAGTTCCTGCTGCTTCTCGGAGATGGTCACGGCAGAGCCATAACCGTGAAAGCGGAGAAAGGCAACGGATTCAACGCAACATCATGAGAGCCTTCTTGAGCGCTGATGCGAGTGCTTCGACTTCTTCAATTGTATTGTATGCGGCGAAGGAGGCCCGAAGAGTACCGGTAATGCCAAAGCGATTCATCAGGGGCTGGCAGCAATGATGTCCGGTGCGAAGCGCAAAGCCCATTTGATCGAGGAGGGTGCCGAGGTCGTAATGATGGATACCATCGAAATTGAAGGAAAGAGCCCCGGTACGATCTGCAGGGCCGTAAATCGTGATGCCATCGAGATCGTCGAGGAGCTCAGCGGCGCGCTTGATTAGGGCGCCTTCGTGGGCAGCAATCTTTTCGAGTCCCAAGTTGTTAACAAAATCGATCGCGGCTGCCAGGGCTATTCCGCCCTCGATATTCGGGGTGCCAGCCTCGAATTTGAAAGGTGGGTCGTTGTAGGTCGTTTTTTCAAATGCGACTTCCTTGATCATTTCACCGCCACCCCGCCAAGGAGGTAATTCACAGAGTAGATCGTGCTTCCCGTAGAGAATTCCGACCCCAGTGGGTGCGTAAATCTTGTGTCCAGAAAATACATAAAAATCACAATCAATTAATTGTGTATCAACTTTAAAGTGGGGAATGGACTGCGCTCCATCGATTAGCGTAAGAGCTCCGACCTGCTTGGCTTGTGAACAAATATGAATAACGTCATTCACCGTGCCGAAAGCGTTTGAGACGTGGTTTACGGCGACCAATTTGGTGCGTTCGTTGAGAAGTTTTTGGTATGCCTCGAGGTCGAGGGTGCCGTCGTCAAGAAGCGGGATGACTCGGAGGGTGAGGTCCAGTCTCTCGCAAAGCATTTGCCAGGGAACGGTGTTCGAGTGGTGCTCGAGACCGGAGAGAATAATCTCGTCGCCAGCGGTCAGCCGGGAAGATCGGCCGAGCGCGGACGCGACTAGGTTGATGGAATCGGTGGTGCCGGAGGTGAAGATGATTTCTTCCGGGCGGTTGGCATTGAGGTGTCTGGCGATAGTCGAGCGAGCCTCCTCGTGGGCAGCAGTGGCAGCTTGGGAAAGTCGGTGGACGCCGCGATGAATGTTGGAATTGATCTTTTCGTAGTAAATCCGGGAGGCCTCGAGCACTGCGACCGGCTTTTGGGTGGTCGCCGCGTTGTCGAGATAGACGAGTGGGCTCCCATTGATTTCCTGATGGAGAACCGGGAATTGGGTTCGAAGGGCTTTGGGGTCCAGTGTTGGCACAAGGAATCTGTAATCCCGGAGAGAGTTGTGGGCAAGCGAGAGTGGCAGGCGAAATCGGGTTCGGGGGACTTGGGAATTGCGCAACGGAGCGCGGACGATAGGTTTTCTGCAACGAATCATCTTTATGGGTAGAGCATTTGAGTATCGCAAGTCAGCCAAGGAAGCCCGTTGGGGGAAAATGTCGCGGATTTTCCCAAAACTGGCAAAATCGATCACGATGGCCGCCAAGGAAGGTGGTCCGGATCCGGATTCCAACTCCAAGCTCCGCACCGCTATCATGAATGCCAAGGCGGAAAACATGCCCAAGGACAACATCGATAAGGCCATCAAGCGGGCCTCGGGCAAGGATGTTGGCGAGATTACCGAGATCAACTACGAGGGCAAGGGTCCTCACGGGAGTTTGTTCTATGTTGAGTGCGCCACGGAGAACACCAATCGCTCGGTTACCAATGTTCGCACCATTTTCAACAAGAACGGCGGAGAAATGCAGAACTCGGGTTCACTCGAGTTTCTTTTCGATCGGAAAAGCGTGATCGAATTCAATCCGGAAGGGGCTGATCTCGAGGAGCTCGAGCTGGAGCTGATGGATGCCGGTTTGGA
>JBMYLT010000006.1:129498-192694 GCA_049596615.1 Akkermansiaceae bacterium
GATATGGGTCTGGTTTACGGCGAATTCACTTCGTTTGGGAAACTGACCGAGGTTTTCGAGCGCCTTGGGGTCGAGGTGTCGAAAGCAAGCCTTGAACGGATCTCGAATAACCCGCAGTCCTTCACTGAGGAGCAATTGGTCGAGATTGATGTACTGGTCGACAAGCTAGAGGACGACGAAGACGTGCAAGCCGTCTTTACCAACGTCGATCGATAGAAAGGGGAGGAGATTCTGGGAATTGTGGTTTTCTATTGGCTCTTGACCACTCGGGTGGAGGTCAAAGTTCAGGAAAAACCCGCTCCGGAATTGCTGGTGTTGTCGGTTCCGGAAGGCAATGAAATCAAACCGGCGAAGGAACTACGTTAGATTCTGATCGAGCCTGAGGCCAAATGAGTGGTTTGAGCCAAGATTGGGGAGGCCTAGCTTGTGGCCTTTGGCACGATGAAGAAGGACAAGATGATACCTTTGCAAAAATGGCTTGGGAAGATTGTCGCGAAGGACAAGGTGAAAGTGTAAGTTAGAGTCTCAGAAGATGTGATTATTCAGCAGGTTACGGATTTTCTCAATGTCTTCGCGGCCCTAAAAATCACCGAAATTACTTTCACCGGCCTCCTGAGATATTTTGAGTCCATGATTGAGATCGCTTGGAAGGGATTGATCAAAGCTTATCGGGGATTGATTGAGCTTCACCAGTTTGACTCCAAAGGGGGGAAGAATCTCAAACCTCTCAAAAAGTAGTTAGAGACTCACAGGAAGGCGGAAGTCTCCGCAGCCGTGATCAATGTCGACAAAAAAACCCTGATCAGCGTTGTCCGCAGTGTGACAAATCTTTTTGAAAGCGAAGAAGTCCCTGTCGGGAAGATCTCGCTCGCAAGCTGGGAGTGATCAGCGTGGTTGGGTTAAGACGGGACCCCCTAGTTCAGAATCCCCATCATCTGAAGTACGTCTACGAAGTAGATTGTGCAGACGATGATGTGGAGGACAATGTAAAGTTTGGCCCCAAGCTCGATGTGCTTGCGCGTTAGCATGCCGGAAGTTGCAAACGGGTCTTCGATGGGTCAAGGCCGGCTTTACAAAAACGGCCTTTTTGTGCGCATACCAACGATCTCGTTTTCCGGAGAGGATGGTATATGAGAATGCTGGGATTGTGGTTCTGCTTTGATTGAAACGTGAATGGCGGCTTGTGTTGGGTCACAATCTGGAAAAGAAGTGACCCGTGATCGATGGGGTGACCGGTTGGTTTTTGGTTTGCTTGGCCGCCTTGTGTGTGGGGTTAGGGAAGGCGGGATTCTCAGGCCTTGGTCTGGTGCCGGTCTTCATCATGGCGGAATTGTTTGGGAAGGCTTCGGTCGGGATCCTTTTGCCCATGCTCATTGTGGCGGATCTCAGCGTTTACCCGATGTTCCGGTGCTATGCCTCGTGGCGGCCGGTGTGGGCTCTTCTTCCACCAGCTTTGTTGGGTATGGTGCTCGGTTTTTTTCTGTTGGACGCTATGCCCGAGGCTTGGGCCAAACCGGTGATCGGAAGTTTGATTTTGGTGATGGTGGTTCTGCAGTTGATCCGGAAATTTGCGTCTGGTTTTGTTCACCAATTGGCTCACTCGTGGGGTTTTGGAGCTGCGGCCGGAGCTTTTGCCGGAGTTGCCACAACCATTGCCAATGCCGCCGGGCCGGTGTTTCAGTTGTATTTCTTGGCGCGTCGACTTCCCAAGATGGAGCTGATCGGGGTGGGGGCCCGGTTCTTTCTGCTCATCAACATCATCAAGCTGCCCTTTATGGGAGGCTTGAGCTACACCTCGGCTGAGAGTCTTTGGCTCAACTTGAAGTTGGTCCCCCTGATCATTCTGGGGATCTTTTTAGGGCGTCAGTTGCTTCAGCTGATCTCGCAGCGGGTCTTTGAATGGATGATCGTCGGCTTCGCGCTGTTGGCAGGAGTTCGTCTCCTTTTCTTTGTCTAACGAAAATCCTGACGTCCGTTGATGGCCTGGATTTGCTGGAAGTTTTGGTAGGCGAGGAAGCCGAAGAGGATTGCCCCGATGAGAAAGCGGAAATAGAGAGCTCCACAAACAGCGAGGCCTGCGGTAATCATCCCGACCCGGTGGATCTTCAGAGCCGAGTCTTCGATCGAAGCATAGATTCTTCCGCCATCGAGAGGAAAGACCGGAAGGAGATTGATGGCATTCCACCAGAAGTTGGCCCAAAGCATCGTCATGAGAAATGACAGGGCAAAAGGATTAAGAGTAGTGAGGACTTCAAGGTCGCTGGCCCGGGGAGTGGTCCAGGGGAAAGTCACCAGGGAGGCAAAATGAAATCCATCAGATGGTCCGTAGAGGCCGATAAAGAGAAGAACGACAGCGAAAAAGAGTGCGAAGCCGGCCAGCGGTCCGGCCCAGGTGACGAGGAAGGTTTCGCGTCGCGAGAGATGAGTGTTTGGGCTGGCGAAGCCACCGAACGCGACTAGTTCGATGGCGGGATTGACTTGAGTGAGTTTTCGGCTGGTGAGAGCGTGTCCCAATTCGTGGACCAGAATCGAAATCAAGATCGCAATCATAGAGAAGATGGTGGCGATGAGCCCATCCCTTCCTTGGGAGGAGATTTCGATCGAAAGTCCGCCTCCGATGACGAATGCCCCGAGCCAGAAAAGAGGCTGGATACGCACCGGGATGTTGAAAAGTTTGAAATTGAGCACGGGGAGACGATAGCGGGCGAGTGGTTGCTTGCAAGCTAGGTAAGGATTGCGATCGTTCACGACATCTGATAACGCCTCCCGCCTCATGAGCGGCGAAGCAGGGAAAGAGGTTCGGGTTTTTGCTCCGGCGACGGTGGCCAATGTGGCCTGCGGGTATGATGTGCTTGGGTTTGCCATCGACTCACCGGGCGACGAAGTGGTGGCCCGCTACGTCTATGAACCCGGATTGCGCATTGCCAAAATTACTGGCGACGAGGGCAAGCTTCCATTAGAAGCGGAAAAGAATACGGCCGGCGTGGCGGCGATGGATTTGTTGAAACACCTCGGGATGCTCGATCTCGGAATCGAGCTGGAGATTCGCAAAAAAATGCCCTTTGGGAGTGGGCTGGGGTCGAGTGCGGCCAGTGCGGTGGCCGGAGCCTATGCGGTTAATAAGTTGATCGGCGAACCGCTGACAAAGAAGCAACTGCTTCCTTTCGCGATGAGTGGAGAAGCCAGCGCGGACGGGGCGTGGCATGCCGATAACGTAGGACCGAGTTTGTTGGGCGGGATCGTTTTTATTCGCGACAATCAGGAGTTGGATATCGCCCAGCTTCCGGTGCCGAAAGATCTCTGGGTCGCGGTGGTTCATCCCGGTATTGAGATTCTTACCAGAGTGGCCCGGGGGATTCTTCCGGAGGAGATCCCTCTAGGAAATGTTACCCAGCAGATTGGAAATCTCGGTGGGTTGATCTGCGGTTTGATTCAGGAAGATTACGGCATGATTAGCCGTTCGGTCCACGATGTTATTGCCGAACCGCGTCGTCAGAAATTGATTCCAGAGTTCTATCGGGCCAAGCGGGCTGCCATGGCGGCGGGTGCGCTGGGCTTCAGTATCTCCGGGGCCGGCCCCAGTGTTTTTGGTTTGTGTGAAGGAGAGGAGGCCGCACGCAAGGTTGGGGAGGCAATTGCCGGCGTTTTTGCGAGCGTGGAGTTGGGGCATCAGGTTTATGTCTCGAGTATTAATTCGACAGGGGTTCGGGTGATCGACTGAGGAATTGGATGGTACAGCAGTTTTACAGCACTCGGAGTCCTGGGAATCTAGTCGCGCTTAAGAAAGCAGTCCTGCGGTCCCTTCCGCCCGATAACGGGCTCTACATGCCCGCCCAGCTGGGGAAACTGAGTCCCGACTTTTGGAGTAGGTGGCGTGGGATGTCTCTGGCTGAGATTGGTTTTGAGGTGTCTCGACTGATCTTTCGCGGGAGTGTTCCGGATAGAGATCTTGAACCGATGGTGCATGAGGCTGTCAACTTTCCAGCACCGACGGTGGAGGTTCGCCCGGGTGAACATGTCCTTGAGTTGTTTCACGGTCCCACTCTGGCCTTCAAGGATTTTGGGGCACGCTTGATGGCACGTTTGATGAGCTGGCTCACAAAGGAGGATGACGGATTGCTCACCGTTTTGGTGGCAACCAGCGGAGATACCGGCGGGGCCGTGGCCAGTGCCTTTCACTGTGTGGAGGGGACCCGGGTGGTCATTCTCTACCCGAAAGGCAAGGTGAGTGAGTTACAAGAGAAGCAGCTGACGACTCTGGGAGGAAACATCATCGCGCTGGAAATCGATGGGACTTTTGATGATTGCCAGCGATTGGTGAAGTCGGCCTTTTTAGATCGGGAAATGTCCGCGCGGTTGAATCTCACTTCGGCCAATTCGATCAATATCTCCCGATTGGTTCCGCAGACCTTTTATTACTTTGAAGCTGCCAAAAATCTGCCCGAGGGAATAAGGCCGGTCTTTGTGGTGCCGAGTGGGAATTTTGGAAATCTCACCGCTGGCCTTCTAGCCGAGCGAATGGGTTTGGAGGTCTCTCATTTCGTAGCCGCGACCAATCGTAACGATGTTGTTCCGGAATACTTGCGTGAAGGCGAATACCGTCCGAGACCGAGTGTCGCGACCATTTCCAATGCCATGGATGTCGGTGCTCCGAGCAACTTCGCTAGGATGGAGCATCTCTTTGGAGCCGAGTGGGAAGCGATGAAGGAGCGGGTAGCTGGTTTTTCTTTCGATGACTTGGAGACCCGGTCAACCATTCGGTCGATCAAGGAGGAGACCGGTTATGTTCTCGAACCCCACGGAGCTGTTGGGTGGATGGCAGCCGAGGCTTGGCGGAGAGATCACCCCGGAGACGAAACGATCGTTCTGGAAACCGCCCACCCGTCCAAGTTTATCGATGTTATGGAGGGAGAGCTGGGCGCGGGCGCGGTTGAGATTCCTGAACGTCTGGCTTGTTTAGCAGATCGTGAGAAGGAGGCCATTTCGATGGGGGTCGGTGAAAATGAGTTTCACAATTGGCTGGGACGGCTGGAAGGCTGAGGAGCCAGAATCCCGGAAAATAGTTTCTTCGCTTGAGTGGGTTGGGTATCACTCTCGCTAAATAAAAACAAACAGCACGGTAAGGGTGGCGAAATATCCTTCTTTGATCAAAAACCGCTTCCCCTCAAGTGCCGGTATCGCGTTCCGAAATCACCGATGATCTGGAAGTGAAGGACCTCAAGGCTGGCACCGGGCCCGATGTCCGGGAGGACGAGTATCATAGTAACCTGCCCAAGAGTGTGGAGTTTGAACAAACGTTCAAACCTCATCACGCCTGAAATAATGTCTAGCCTTCGTAGGATCCCTCCACCCGTGCGGCGACATCACGATAGCCGTAGTCGACCTCGTAGATCTGCTTGAAGCAGTCGATAGCTTCCATCTTCTTATCTGCCTTGTCGTAGATCAGACCGAGTTCGTAGAGAACTTCCTTCTTTGTTTTGTCCATCTGCATGAGCTCGTCGCTCGCGTCTTTGAGCTGTTTGATCGCGAGATCGCCCATGCCTTTGGCGTCGAAGGTTCGGCCGAGGAGAAGAAGAACCGAGGTGCGGATGTGAGGGTTGCGTTGGGCCTGCTGAAGATGAGGGATGGCATCGCTGTATTCGCCGGCATCGTAGTAGGCCTGACCAAGATCGTAGCGCATCTTGGGATCGGTGGGGTTTTGCTCCACCCGTTGCTTGCACTCGGTAAGGCGTTCTTGGATGCGGTCTGATTCGATCTCTTTGAGCTGAGCTTGAAGCTCTTCGTTGTCTGGGTCAGCGGCGGCAGCGGCCTTCACGTCCTTGACGTATTTGTCGGCGGCAAGGTCTTTGATCTCGTTGGCTTTGTTGCGCAAGGCCACATCGCCATTGGAAAGTTCGTGGGCCCAATGGTAAAACTGATAGGAGGTATTCCAGTCCTCAAGCTGCTCGTAGGTGTTGGCGAGTTGCTTTACCACGGCGAGGTTGTTGGGGTCGGCCTCGTATTGAGCACCCAGCTCACCGGCTCGTTCCTCAAGTTGTTCCTTGGTCAGTGCGGTGCGGGAAGCCTTCTCGAGTTCGGCGGCTTCGTCGCTCTTGACGAGGTCCTTGAAGCTCTGGTTTTCGGACATCCGGTTCTTTTGCATCGACGCTTTGGCCGAGCAGTCCTTTTCGGCTTTCACCGCTTCTCCGTCCCCCGGATTCTGGGCCACGATATCGCGATAGACCAAGGAGGCCTCGAGTTGCATGTCGCGGGTGAGGTAGAACTTGGCGAGTTTGTGGGCGATCTTGGTTTGAGCGGGATTGCCCTTCCGTGAGGTTTCGAGGGCGAATGCCGCGGTATCGAGCATACCGAGCTTCAGAGCCACTTCGTGGAGGGCATCATTGAGGCCTTCATTGAAAGGATCTTTCTCCAGTTCCTTCTCGATCCCAACCATTGCTCCGGTGGGGTCTTTTTTGGCTTGTCGGACAAAGTTGCCGCCAGCCCCGCCAGACCCGAAGAGGCCTTTTTTGGCAGATCCTGGAGTGGCGCCGGTGTTGCTGATTTCGGACTGGCGGAGTAGTTTGCGAGCGTTGAGGAAACCAGGGCTGTCCTTCAGAATGGCCTGAAGGAATTTGATGGCATACCCGTGGTTGTTTTTTTCGACGCTGGCTTTGGCATTTTTCCAGTGTTCGCGGAGAGATTCGGGCAGTTCGGCTTCGCTGATTTCGCGGAGATCGGTAACTTCGGACATGGTGTGGTGCGGTGTTTGTGCTGAGTGTTTCCAGTAATCAAGCGCGTCTCCGGGAGCTTGGCAAGCATCCAAGCATTAGATCCCGGAACAACCCAAACTTTGGTCCATCGCTGCGGCTGGATTCTCGGAGTCGGTGGTGCCAACGACGACTGCAGGAACGCCCGCCACCGTGGAGTGCGGCGGCACATCGTCGAGAACTACGCTTCCGGCCCCAATCTTGGCTCCCTGGCCAATTTCGACTCGTCCGAGAATCTTGGCTCCGGCCCCAATCATGACCTCTGAGCGCACGATAGGGTGTCGATCACCCGAAGTTTTCCCGGTGCCCCCCAGAGTCACTTCGTGGAGGATGGAGACGTTATTTTCCACAATCGAGGTTTCCCCGATGACCACACTGGTCGCGTGATCCAGGAAAATCCCGCAACCGACCCTGGCGGCAGGGTGAATATCGACTCCAAAGACTTCGGAAGCGAGGCTTTGGAAGTAGTACGCTAGGTCGTGACGTTCATTTTGCCACATTTGGTGCCCCAACCGGTAGGTCGTCATGGCGAGGAATCCTTTGTAGAAAAGGAGCGGTTGCATCAGCGAAAGGCAGGCGGGATCGCGTTCATCGATCGCGATCAGGTCGCAAATCAGGCCATTAACGAGATCCGGGTGTTCTACGAGAATTTCCTGCAGGAGCGGGAATAACTCGTCCCGACTCATGTCTTCGCGGGCCAGTTTGCGGGAAAGACGGGCGGCCACCGAGCAAGGCAGGGACTCTCGGGAGAGGAAGATATCTTCGAGAAGAGGAGCGAGACGATGTTCGCTCTGGCTGAGGCGACGAGCTTCCGTGGAAATGAGCTTCCAGACCGCCTCGACCCGTCCGGGCTCGCTGGGAACAGCGAGACCATTCTCAGGGCTGGCCATTTGGCTGGGGGTGTGGTCTCCTTTCATGCGTGAGAGTTTCCCAGAAATTGGATTACGCAAGTCGGGCCATGGTTCATCTGGCGAGAAAGCACGACGGTCAGTCGGTCGTGCGGGCCGACGATATTGCAGAGAGCGAGGTGATACCACCCAGTTTTTTGGCGCAAATTCTGCATGAACTGAAACGCATGGGGCTGGTGACGAGTCGTCGCGGTAAGACTGGTGGTTGGAAGCTCAACAAAGATCCTAGTGAAATCAGCTTTCTGACGGTGGTGGAAGCCTTGGAGCCGGAGGTTCTGGAAAGCTCTTCCGAGTCCTCCGGGGATTCGGGGTCGTCGGTGAGTGGACTTTGGGAAAAAGTGCGGGAAAGTGCGCGTTCGATTTTGGCTGAAAACAGCCTGGAGTCGATGGTTTCCAGCGAGGACCCGATGTTTTATATCTGAGGTCATCTGTGGGATTTTCGGGTTACATAGACTCCGCATCTTCGATGAGGTCCGGGTAGGCTGCGTTGGCGGCAGACCGGCTAAGATCGAAGATCTCCTGGCTGGTGGATAGTGTGAGGGCTTTTCGGGCGAGTTCCTGGCATTCACCGTAGTTCAGGGAAAGCAGGGCCTTGCGAACTGCTGAGAGTTCGCGCGGGCCGACCGACAGTTCTTCGACACCCAGTCCGACGAGAAGGGGTGTGAGGTAGAGATTTGCGGCCATTTCGCCACAGATTCCGGTCCAGATTCCGGCTCGTTTCCCGGCCTCGGTGCACATATGGATCATGCGAATGACCGAAGGATGTGAGGAGCGGTAGAGTTTGGCGACTCGGTTGTTGATTCGGTCCACCGCCACGGTGTATTGGATAAGGTCATTAGTCCCGATGGAGAAAAAGTCGACCTCCTTGGCGATTTCGTCAGCGATGAGAATGGCGGAAGGAATCTCCATCATTGCGCCAACTTGAATTTTCGGGTCAAAGGCCTGTCCGGTCTTTTCCAGTTCATTCATGCACTCACGGACAAGCGATCGGCACTCGCGGAACTCTGTGAGTCCGGAAATGAAAGGAAACATTAGGCCAAGTTTGCCATGATTGCTGGCTCGAAGGACGGCCCGGAGTTGTTCCTTGAAGAAATCGGGTCGATCGAGAGAAACCCGGATCCCGCGCCAACCGAGGAAGGGATTGGGCTCTGGTTCGGTGAGAGGTTCCGCGGAGAGTTTGTCCCCTCCGGAGTCGAGGGTGCGCACGATGGCGAAATGAGGAAGGGTGCGCTCTGCGAGTTCGGTGTAGATCGCGGTTTGTTCGTCTTCGGTGGGCGGGGTGTTGCCTTCCAAAAGGAAAAACTCGGTTCGGAAGAGGCCGACTCCTTCGGCGTTATTCGCTTTCACTAGATCGAGTTCATGAGTGAACTCAATATTGGCCGAAAGGGTGATATGATGACCGTCGGTGGTATTGCTTTCGCGGTCACGTAACTCACTCAGGGCCTCTCGGTTGGCCGCCTTGCGAGAACCGAGGGAGCGATAATGCTCGAGAGTCTCAGGAGTGGGGTGAACGATAAACTTGCCGGAATAGCCGTCGATGATGGCCGGAGCCAGGGTCGTGATTTCCAAGACAGCATTACCCAAGCCCACAATTGCCGGGATCCCGAGAGCCCGGGCTAAAATGGCGGTGTGGGAATTGACACTGCCGGCTTCGGTGACGAATCCGAGAAGCTTGCTCCGGTCCATCGAGGCGGTATCCGAAGGAGTGAGGTCGTAGGCCACCAGAAGGTGTTGGAAGTCAGGATCTTCCGCTTCGTGGTCTGTGGTGAAATTTCGGAGGACTCTTTGCGAAACGTCTTCGATATCGATGGTTCTCTCGCGGAGGTAGGGATCGGCGATGCGCCTCATGCCTTCGAGCACTGTTTGCATCACGGCATAGAAGCAGTATTCGGCATTTTGACACCGTTCCTCGATAGCTTTTTCGACTTTGGTTTGGAGGCTGGGGTCGTCAAGGACCATGCCATGGGCTTCGAAGACCAACCCGTCGTCGCCCCCGGCTAGTTGGTCGATCCGGTCCTTGAGTTCGGTCAGTTGTCCCCGGGTTCGGTCAAAGGCAACCTTAAGGCGTTTCTTTTCGAGTGGAATTGCTCGATCGGAGATTTGATAGACATTGGGGGCCGAGAAGCCGCGTCCGTTCACCTGCACCGGGCCAATGGCGATTCCGCGGGACACCGGGGATCCGTGGAAGATGCGCTCTTGGGGAGGGCTTTCGGCCATGAGAACAGGAGGGAGAGTGGCGGGCGAGGGCCCGTCGGTCAATCGCTGGTATTGGACGGGGAGTGAGGATCTACGTGGAGGCCACCTCTTCGAAATCTCGTCCAATCAGTTCACCGATGGCTTCGAGAGCTGCTTCGGATTGGTCGCCTTCCGTAGTGACCGTGATCACCGAGCCATGCCCCGCTGCCAGCATCATCAAGCCAAGGATACTCTTACCGTCCACTTCATCGTCATCCTTTTCCACGTGAATCTCGCAGGGAAAGGTGTTGGCAATTTTGACAAATTGAGCGGCAGGGCGGGCATGAATTCCAAGCTGGTTGGTGATGGTGAATTCTTTTTGGGGCATGAAACAGAGTCTTGTGTCGGGCCGGAGTGTGACGGGGCCGGGCAGAACGGAAAAGACAATTATTCAAGTGACCCGGTGAAGGAAGCGACACTTGGGAGGAAAGCCGCTGCTGCCCGAGTTATTAACAAACTAAAATGTCGAAGGCTGCCTTGATGAGGCATTTTCAATGATAGTCGATGAATAAGAGGGCTTTGACCTATCGTCGGCGCCTAAAGCCAAGATGAAGACCGCTTACAGCCAAGGATGTCAAACCTCATACCTACTTCCGCCTCGACTCCGCTGAACTTCGGCAACAAACCGCCGAAGACTACAACGGCACGAGCCGCCTCATTACTCAAATCGGAGACCTCCTCTCCGCCCTCAAAAGATCGGGTAAACTTGACACCACCATCACCGTTACCAACATCTCCTGCGCTATTGTCCTATGTCATCGATGGGGGTCTTAACCCGTCGAGAGAGCGACTCTGGAGGGAGAGTAGATGGTGGGATTGACATAGGAGCTGGTGAACTTCATACCCTAAGGTAAAATACTCCACATACTGGGCGTTCACACTTCCGCCGAAACACGAAAAGTCGGAGTATCCCATGTCATCGATGAGGACCACGATGATGTTGGGTCAGAAGTCGGCATGCCCACTAGAGAGAGCCACCGCCAAGGCGAAGAGAGTCGTTAGAAGAAGTTTCACGAGAGTGCTTCGAAGATTGCGTTCTGTTTCTTTTTTTCGCCGACAGAAAGGATGTTTTAAGGTTTTTCTGCGGCACCGCAGTAGCATGCGGCTGGCGGGATGACATCTGCACTGGTCCACGCAAGACGAAATGCTTTGTCAGCATGTTTGGCCTCGGCAGAGCGCCCCTGCCCGTTAAGAGCATCTCGAAGTCCCAGGAGCGCCCATCCGTTGGCGGGATAGATTTCAAGATCCCGGAGAAACACTTTTTCGGCCTCTGTGTATTTTCCGTCCAAAACGAGCAATGCACCATAGGCATGCCGTGCAGGCATCATCCAAGGGACGGGTTCGGCATAGACCAGCGTCTCTTCGATTTCTACGGCCCTTTTCAGTTCCTTCAAGCCCCGGACCCGCTGTCCGGACTTGAAAGCAGCCTCTCCACGAAGGACATGCTGCGCGATTTTCATAACTTCTCTGGCCGGTTGGTTTCCAAGTTTTCGTTCTGAGTCATCGAGCTTCGCCACAGCACTGTCCAGAGCTCTACTTTCAAGGAGGGCTTCGGCGGGCCTGCTCGTGTTCGCATAGGCAACACCGCGTGCGTAGTGGCGCATGGCTTTCCCAACGAGGGCCCATTCCGGAGGGGCTGGTTCTTGAAGGATATCCTCCCACATTCCGAAACGAACCATGACGTGCCATTTACTCGCAGCGACACCATCGCTGAATGAGGCCAGAGCCTTCAGCAGGGGTGCTGGAACTTCAGTTGTGATCGCCCGGGAAGCGGAAAGGGCTTCACGTTTCCGTCCCTGCATGGTCGCGGCCCATGCGAGAAAGTGCCTGTTATGCGCCATATAAACACGATATTCGCCGGCGTTGGGATCGCCTTCAAACCACGCATCATCCAGAGCGGCAGCCCTCCGGTTGCAGTCAGCGGCATCGTCGTAGCGGCCCGTCTGCATCCAGATGTGGGACGGCATATGAACCAGGTGTCCGGAAGCGGGAACTAATGTTACCAATCGGTTAGCGGCGGGTTCAGCGAGTTCAGGCCAAGGAGAGGACTCCATGGTATGGATGTAGAGATGATTGGCGGCCGGGTGATTCGGGTGCTGGCGCATGACCCGCTCCAGGATTGCGCGAAATTCTGGAGTTCTTGCCACAGGTTTCCCCTCCAGAGTCCAGTAGTTCCAAGGTTGCATGCAGATCATAGCCTCTGCGGTCCAGACTTGAACGTCCGGGTCCATCGGGAAGCGGGACATGACCTTTTCCATGGCGGCAAGGTAGGCCTTGTTTTGTTCGGTGAGATCCTCCGGAAGGGGCAGGTTATAGCGTTCCACTAAGGCTTCAATCAGTGCACGATTTGCACCCTCCTCCCGCTCTCTGAGCTCAAAAGCCCGTCTCGAAGCAGCGTAGGACCACTCGTCCTTCGGTTTGTCGATACCGGGGTTATTCTGATTCGGGCCACCTGCGTATCCGATACCCCACCACGCCATGGCGAAGTCGGGGTCGATCCGGGTCGCCTCACGGAATGAAGCGATGGCACCGTCGAAGTTGTAGCCTAGCATGAGGGCCATACCCTGATCGAACCACCTGCGGGCCTCTACGGATTCCGTGGCAGCTTCACGCCTGTAGTCTCCAAGCCGCTCTAGGATCATGGGAGGAGGGGGGGATGGCAGGGGAGGCAGAGTCGCTGACCACGCGGAGAGGCTCAGCGCGATGGTGAAAAGTGAAAGAGGAATTAGTCGAGTGCTCATCTTTTGAGCGATGATTGGAAGAATTAGGGTGCGGCGTCAAGTGGCAGCTTCCTGTTCACGAAAGGAGGCTGCTAGGAATTTGCTTTTGGCGAAGAGGTCGCGGCAACCGGAGACTGGTGGGATCATGGGGGCGAAAGGGGCGTGATCTAGGCCGCGAAAGACAATGGCCTCGCGCTCAACTCCACCCTTTTCGAATGGGAGGCCGCAGCCGTCGATCTTTTTGCCCTCATCAATAAGCTCAAGGGCCGCGTTTCCCATTTCCACTTCTTCGGCCATCGCTTCTGCATCCCTTTGGCTACGTTGACCAATTTGTCCACACCGCCCAGGGATTTGGGTCTGAATGGTGTTCATCATTCCTCCGATGATTTGTTGGAGCTTGGGCCGCCCTAGGATAGACTAACCCAGTGGCCAAGGGATGGTTGTTGATCTTCAAGACGCTGACGATTGCCGTTCTTCTGGCGCTCTGGTGGGCGGTCTTTTCAGTGGACCTCAGTATTGTTAAAAAAGAGCGGCGGAGGACTGATGTGGTGGAGAGCGAGAGGAAACGGGTGGCTGTGTCGCGAGATGATCATTATTCTAGATTCAAAGAGGAGGAAAGCGATGAGAGTGAGAAAAGTCCTGTTTTAGTTGAGTAGATCCGCGCTGATCCTTCAGCAAAATTCCTAGGAGATGTTGGAATTGGCTTGGCGTTTGTGTTTTCCAAGAAGGCTTGTTTGCGCTTCAATGACTGAGAGAACGTCGCCTCTATGGAAATCAATGATCTGTGTGTCGACTACGATGATTTTGTCGCGGTGGGAGATCTTAGCCTAACCATGCCACGAGGCGAAGTGATGGGTTGGGTCGGGCCAAACGGGGTGGGTAAGACAAGCACCTTTCGGGTCATGACCATGTTGATGGATCCAACATACTGCGAAGATGAAGCTCTATGGAATGGACATCTCGTTGAAGCCCCGGATGCTTCGTCGATCTTAGAATAAATGCCCGATCGTTCCACTGCTCATTCTTCAGGGAATCCTCTCGTTTTGGTGTTTTTGGAAAGGGGGCTGTCGCTCGGGATTTTCGTGGAATTGTATACCTTGGTCGTGAGCACGGCTGTGCTGTATCACATCACGGTCCTTGTGGCGGTGATGAAAAACCATCGCCTTGCTTTTTTGGTGGTTCAGGCTTCGGAGCCGCTCGTAAGTGAGTTCTGAATAGTTGTCTTTCCCTAGGAAGCTTGTTCTTCTGCGAGCCATTGTTTCATGCCGCCCGCAACGTTGGTGACGTCGGTGAAACCGTTCTGGAGCATCCATACGCCGGCACGGGCGGAACGCATACCGGCGGCACAGTGGACGAGGTATTTGGCGTCCTTGGGGAGATTGGCTGCGGCCTCGGGCCAGCCGCTGAGAGGGAGAAGTTCAGACCCTTCAATGTGGGCCATCATGTATTCGTCCTGCTCGCGGACATCGAGAAGGATGCCTTCAAAACCTTCAGCGAGGATTTGGCGAAGCTCAAGAGTGGTGATTTCGGGAAGTTCGGTCATGTCTGGCTTTTCTGAAATAGGTTGGTAAATGGTGGGATTTTCTCCGCAAAGCGGACAGCCCGGGTCTCTCTTGATCTTAATTTCACGAAACTGTGATGCAAGGGCACGATAGTGAATCAATCGTCCGAGCGGAGGTGTGCCGATTCCGGCGAGGAGCTTAATCGCTTCCATCGCTTGCATCGATCCAACCACTCCCGGGAGCACGCCCAGGACACCAGCTTCGGTTCATGTCGGGACGGCTCCTTCGGGTGGTATCTCTGGCAGGAGACAACGATAGCAGGGACCTCCGAGGTGGGGAGCAAAGACCGTTACCTGTCCCTCGAACTGAAAAATGGCGGCGTGGATCAGCGGCTTCTTGAGAAAGTAGGCCGCGTCATTTGCGGCAAAGCGAGTGGGGAAGTTATCGGAACCATCGAGGACGGCATCGTATGGGGCGACCAGTTCGAGAGAGTTTTCAGTGGTGAAACGACCGGGATGAAGAACCACCTGGACGTTCGGGTTGGTTCTTTTGAGTTGGTCCCGCGCGCTCTCCAGTTTCGAGGCGCCCACTCGATCCGAGCTGTGAAGAATCTGACGGTGGAGGTTTGAAAGGTCGACGTTGTCGGGGTCGATGATGCCAATCTTACCCACTCCGGCCGCGGCGAGGTAGAGAAGGGCGGGAGAACCGAGGCCTCCGGTTCCAATGCAGAGAATGGAGGAGTTCTTGAGTCGTTCCTGTCCGGCTTCGCCGAGCTCATCGAGCATTACTTGGCGAAGGTAGCGTTCGCTTTCTTCCGGATTGAGGGGCACGGCCGAACGATGGGACGGAGGGCAAGGGGTGGCAAGGAACGATTGCGGGTCATGGCTCGGGATGCTAGCCTTAGCGCGGTGAGAGTTTCCATCGTGGCCCATCCCCGCAAGCCGGATGCCCCTCTGGCGGTGCGTCAGGTGCGTGAAAGTCTGGCCAGTCGAGACATTGAAGTGGTGCTTGAAGAAGCAACCGCTCAGTTGGTGGGAGAGATAGGGGTGACTGACTTTGCCGCTGGAGCGGATTTGGTCATCTCCCTCGGTGGTGATGGAACTTTACTGGAAACCCTTCGTCGAATTGGTCCCGGAGGAGCGCCCATTGCGGGAGTGAATATTGGGAATCTGGGTTTTTTAACAGCCTGCACGGATGAGGAGATCGATGTTCTCAGCGAGCATTTGGCTCGTGGTGAAATGAACCTGGTGGAGCGAGCCATGTTGCGGGTGGAAATGGTCGACGAGCATGGCGAGCAGCACGAGTTTTTCGCTTTGAATGAGGCCGCTCTCATGCGGGGCGAGACCGGTCGTCTGGTTTCCCTCGAAGCGCGGGTGAATGGGGAATTGTTAAACCAATATCGTGCCGACGGGTTGATCGTGGCGACCCCCACTGGATCGACGGCTTATTCGATGGCGGCCGGAGGTCCTCTGCTCGGGCCCAAAGCCGGAGTGTTTGTGATCACGCCGATTTGTCCTCATAGTATGAGCAATCGTTCGCTGGTAGTGGAAGAAGATTCGGTGATTGAACTCTCTCCTTCAGGGGAAAACAGCGAACCCATTCTCTTTTCGGTGGATGGCCGGGACATTTTGAGAATCGCTCGTGACAGTGTGGTCAAAGTGACCCGTCACTCCGAAAGTCTGCGTTTGGTCCGCCTGCCGGGGCACTCTTTTTACGAGACCCTGCGGAAAAAACTCCACTGGCGCTAGGCTTATCGGTCGGTGGTCATTGAAGCTTGGTTGCGGGGGAGCTGTCGGTAGCCCATCATGTAGTATTCATAACCTGACCAAATGGTAAAGAAGGCGGCGAGTAGCGTGGGGTAGATGAGATCGATGGCGGTGAAATGCAGCATGATCCAACCCATCGCAATCATTTGGGTGACGGTGCAGACTTTGCCGCTCCAGTGGGGTTTGATGGGGACCTTATTGTTAACGAGGTAAAGAATGCCGATCCCCCCGATGATCTCGAGATCACGGAGAACGACAAGAATGATGAACCAAACCGGGAGGTGCCAATCGATGCCCCAGTTGACGAAGGTGGCGATGACGAGACCGGTCATGAGAAGGGTTTTATCGGTGAGCGGGTCGAGGATGGCTCCCGCGAGGGACTTTTGATTGAAGTGTCGCGCGATCCACCCGTCGACTCCATCGAGCACCGAGGCCAGAGTGTAAATCGCAACCGCCAGCCAGCGAAGTGATTCCTCGGGCGATCCGGCATCGACCGTGCGGCCATAGCGGATTGCAATCCAGGCAAAAACCGGGATGAGAAGGAATCTGGCAATGGTGATGGAGGTCGCGAGGGTCACCGGAGCCTCTTTTGTAGTGGACAATCGGAGCGGCGGCAATTGAAAGGGGGCGGTGACGGCAAGTGAATTGAAAGAAGTCTTGAGCGAAGCGGGCGTGGTGCCTTCGAAAAAGCTAGGGCAAAATTTTCTCGTCGATCAAAACACCGCAGCTTGGATTGTCGATCAACTGGTGCCGGGAGCGGACGATACCGTAGTTGAAGTGGGACCCGGAACCGGAGCCCTGACCGAACATTTGGTCGGGCGGGTGCGAAAGATCATCCTGGTGGAGTTTGATCGACGCCTGGCCGACTATCTTCGTAAACGCTTTGCCGGTTCGCCGGAGGTGACGGTGATCAACGAGGACGCCGCGAGGATCGATGTGCGGCCCTTTTTTGCCAACCGGAAGATCAAGTTGCTCGGGAACCTGCCATACTCAGCAGGCGGTGCCATCCTGCGGAACTTTCTCAAAGGTCCGTCTCCCTTTCGTCGAGCAGTGCTGATGTTGCAAAAGGAAATGATTGATCGGATTCTCGCGGGTCCCAAGTGCAAGGACTACAGTGTTCTGACCCTGCGAATGCAATGCGAGTGGCAGGCGCAGGCGGTCAAGGTGGTTCCGCCCAGTTGTTTCATTCCGCGACCGATGATTGACTCGACGGTGATGACTCTGGAGCCGCGTCAGGCGGACTTACCGGTGCACGATCGTCGCTTGTTCGATGAATTGGTCCGGCGCGGTTTTGCCCAGCGTAGGAAGCAGCTTCGCAAGAATCTTCCCGAAGGCATCGATTGGCAGTTGGTGAGTTCCACCCTCGGTCTGGCCGAAACTGTGCGTGCGGAAGAGCTGTCTCTGGAAGACTGGGTGTCCTTGACCCGGGAGGTGGATCCGTTGTTTGAAAAAGAAGAAGGTCAGGGGGACGGTGAACTGCTGGCGGTGGTCGATGAGAACGATGAGGTGATCGGGAGCGAGCGTCGGGATGTCATTCATCGGGACAATCTCAAACATCGGGCGGTGCATATCTTTGCCCTCAACAAAAAGGGCGATCTTTTTTTGCAGAAAAGGTCGCGTTTGAAGGACAAGTGTCCGGGCTTGTGGGATTCCAGTGCGGCGGGGCATGTCGATGCCGGAGAGGAGTATGATGTTTGTGCGCGGCGTGAGTTGGAGGAGGAACTGGGACTCGTTGATCAAGAACTTCTGGAGGTGGGAAAGCTCGGAGCTCACGCCAATACTGGTTGGGAGCATGTCCGCTTGTTCGCCACTTTGGCGTCGGGTGTCATTCGTTTCCCTTGCGTGGAGATTGAATACGGCGAGTGGTTTTCGATGGAGCAAATCGACGAATGGGTGGATGCCGTTCCGGAAGATTTTGCGCCTGGGTTTTTAGCCTGCTGGCAGCTTTGGAAGGAAGCCAATCCAGGTCGATATTCGTGATGAATAATTTTCAGATCGAGTCGGGCCAGAGCTGGGGGATTGTAGGACTTAATGGTTCGGGAAAGACCCGCATGGCCGCTTCCCTGGCAGAGAAGATGGGAGGAGCCATGGTGTCGTTTGAGCTTGAGGAAGCTTTACTTGAAAGAGAAATCAACGAGGACGACAGCGAGTTTCTCGACCGTATTGATTTTGGACGAACAGTGCGGGAGTTAATCGATGAAGTGGCTCACGGAAATGACAGCGAGGAAATCGCCTCCGTCCTTGGGCTTGCGACGCAGATGGAGCAGGGGTTCCGGACCTTGTCGACTGGAGAGCGGCGACGGTTGATGTTGGCGAGAGCTTTGGTGGGGGATCCGAAACTTTTGGTGTTGGATGAACCCTTCGACGGATTGGATCAAGGGTTTCGCGATCCCTTGCGTGAGTTGTTGAAAGGTCGAGATTTGATTTTGGTGGCTAACCGGCTCAGTGATTTGGATGGATTAGTCGACTTCCTGATCTGCGTGGAAGATGGTGAGGTGGTCCTATCTGGGACCCGCGATGAGGTGACTGGGAACGAAGTGTTCCGTCATCTTATGGGAATGGGTCGGAAGGAGTTAGTGCTACCGGAACGGGTGGTCATGGAACTACCTGATGGGCCTTTGGTTACGATGAAAAATGTAACGGTGGTACATGGCGGCCGGGAGATCATTTCATCCTTTGACTGGATGGTGGAGCGGGGACAAAACTGGAAAATCTCTGGTCCAAATGGGTGCGGGAAATCCACCTTGGTCAACCTCATCACCGGAGATCATCCGCAATGTTACAGCAACGAGGTGACCGTGATGGGAATGCGTCGTGGAAGTGGTGAGTCGATCTGGGATGTCAAAAGGCATGTCGGGATCTTGTCTCCGGCCTTGCATCAAGAGCATCGGGTCGGATCGACTGCGCTTGAAGTGGTGGTCTCCGGATTCTTTGACAGTGTCGGGTTGTATCGCGAGGTCCTTCCCGAGCAGCTGAGAGTGGCTCGTGAGTGGCTTGAGGTGGTGGGGATGACCGAGTGGAGTGGACGAGGGTTTCGGAGTCTCAGCTACGGTCAACAGCGGCTTTTGCTGGTAGCGAGGGCTTTGGTAAAGCAACCGCCTTTGCTAGTCCTTGATGAACCTTGCCAAGGGCTGGATGCCTTGAATCGCGCGCTCGTGCTTGAGGTGATTGATCGAATCGCGGCGACCGGCCTTACCCAGATTCTTTACATCACTCATGAACCCGAGGACCGGCTGAAGTGCATCACTCACGATTTGAGGTATCTGGAAGCTGGCTTTGTGGAGCGAAACCGTTAGAGGGATTGGGCGTGGCGAAATCGAACGAGATCAGAACTTCCTGGAAAGCTCGGACAAGCGGACGAATTGGAGGATGGTTAATCCGTTTTCTGGGGATGACTTTGCGCCGGGAATTCTCGGGGCCGGTGGAGGAAATTAATCAATCGGAGAAGCCGATCATCCACGTGCTATGGCACAACCAGATTATGTCTGCTCCGTATCTCTGGCGGAAGATGTTCCCCAAGCGGAAGGCCGTGGTCTTGACGAGTGCGAGCAAGGACGGTGCCGTTCTTGCGGCGGCAGTTGGGGTTTTTAAATTCGGGGCGGTGCATGGATCAAGCAGTCGGAGGGGCGCGGCCGCATTGGTTGCCCTTCGCAAGGCGGCAAAAGAAGGAAAGGACCTGGTTGTGACACCCGACGGTCCAAGAGGTCCGAAGTATCAAGTGCAGCCCGGAGTGATCAAAGTGGCGCAAATCACCGGATTGCCCATGGTGGTGCTGAAGATCCGGTATCGTTCGTGCTGGACCCTCAAAACGTGGGACCGTTTTCAAATTCCCAAGCCTTTTAGCCGCGTATGGATCACGGTGGAAGAGCCGGTCAGTCTGAAAAGCGATTTGAGTGAAGAGGAATTTGAGGGAGCCCGACGGAATCTCGAGTCGGCCTTGATGGCCGGTCTTGAGGAAGGCAAGTAGGGGTCATCGCGAGAGGTCCAGCCACTACTTCGTTCGTGACTTTTCGGGACAGAAACGCGACAAGCTCCACCAAAGACGAGATGGGTGAAATCATTGACGGGAAAAAGGTGGCAGCCGAGGTGCTGAAGGAATGTGCGACAGAAGTCGCGGAGTTGAAGAGCCAAGGGGTCACTCCCGGTTTGGCGGTGGTGCTGGTGGGTGAAGACCCGGCGAGTCAGGTTTACGTGAACTCCAAGGTCAAGAAGTGTGCTGAGCTCGGGCTCCATTCTGAAAAAATCGTGCTGTCAAAAAGAGCGACACAGAATGAAGTGATCGCGGTGGTTGAGCGCCTCAATGGTGATGCCTCGATCCATGGAATCCTAGTGCAGTCGCCCCCGCCTCCTCAGATCGACGAGGAGGCGATTGTGCGTGCCATCGATCCAGCTAAGGATGTGGACGGATTTCATCCCGAGAATGTCGCCAAGCTGGCGCTCGAAGATCCCACCGGCTTTGTTCCGTGTACTCCGGCCGGCTGCATGCGCTTGATCAAAGCGGCCGGGGTGGAAACCAAAGGCGCGGAGGCGGTGGTCGTGGGACGAAGTATGATCGTAGGCAAGCCAATGGCGCTGCTCCTGTTGGCGCGAGGGAGTGATGCGACCGTCACGGTGGCTCACTCGCGGACAAAAGACCTTGCGGCGGTTTGCCGACGAGCTGATATCTTGATCGCGGCAGTCGGGATTCCCGAACTGGTCAAATCTGATTTTGTGAAGGAAGGAGCCACCGTCATCGATGTGGGTATCAATCGAGTCGAGGATGCAAGTGCCAAAAGGGGATATTACCTTTGCGGCGATGTGGCCTACGACGAGGTCGCCGCGAAATCTGGTCCGATCACGCCCGTTCCCGGCGGAGTGGGTCCGATGACGATTGCGATGCTTATGAAAAATACCGTCAAAGCCGCTCGAATGGCAACAGGGGGTGAGTAGAGTATTGGGTAAATCGATATTAATTCACACATAATCGATTTCCTTGAAGGATAAAAATTAATCCATCATGCGCGGGTGAGTGAGAAGCAAGACGGTCCGAGCAAAAGGGCGTGGCAGTCGTTTTGGTCCTTGATCGGGATGCAATCGACAAATGCCTTTAATGACAATTTCACCAAATTTGTCCTAATTTCGCTCGGGGTGGCCTTGGCTTCAATGGGCCAGGGATTTGCGGGAGTGGAATACGTCTTGGGGTTATTGATCCCCATTCCCTTTATTCTATTTGCGCCGGCGGCCGGGTGGCTGGGCGATCGATTTGCCAAAAGCAACGTGATTCGTTGGTCGGCCTGGTTTCAACTCGGGGTCATTCTCTTCATGATGGGAGGGCTATCGCTGGGGGTGGCAGCCGGAAAAGACTACGGAGCCGTCGGTCTTTGGTGTGCGGTTGGAGCCTTCTTTTTGCTGGCGGTGCAATCGGCGCTTTTGAGTCCGGCCAAGATGGGGGTGGTGAAGGAATTAGTGGGAAGTGAACGGTTGGGATTCGCCAACGGGGTTTTAGAAGGAACGGTTGTTCTGGCAATCGTAGCCGGACAGATTGTTGGTGGTATTTGGTTTGATGCCGGGGGGATCCAGCAGGGGAAGGGACCATGGATGGCCGCCTTGGTTCCCGTGACCTGGTTGTTGGTCGGAGCTGTTTTGTCGATTATCCTCGCGCATTCGATCCAGGCAACCGAGCCAAAAAAGAAGGAGCCCTTTACGAGGGAACTGGCTATTCGACATTTCGGTGATCTGGCTAGAATGTGGAAGAATCTGCAGCTCCGCCAATGTGCCCTAGGAATCGCCTTCTTCTGGGGATTCGGCGGCTTTCTGCAGTTTCTTCTCATCCAACGAGCCCAGGAAACAGTCGGTGGCATCGGGGGATTTGGCGTCGAAACCGTTATGGTTTGGATTCCGGTGATGGTCGGGATCGTTCTTGGGAGTGTCACCGCCGCCATCTTGAGTCGCCGGCACAATGAGATGGGTTTGGTGGTAATCGGGGGAATGGTTCTGACGGTTTCGATGCTCCTTCTTGGGGTGTTTCCCTTGGGAGAAACGGGTGTGCGAGTGCTACTGGCGATGGCCGGTTTCGGAGCCTCCTTGTTGTTGGTTCCTCTCAATGCCTTTTTTCAGGATCGAATCGATGAGTCAGAGCGGGGACTGATGCTCTCGGCCTCCAACCTCCTGACCAATCTTGCCGGAGTTCTGGCGGTGGGGTTCCAGTGGTTCCTCAAATGGATGGGGATTCCGGTGATGGGACAGTTCCTGATCATTTCTCTGATTTGCGGCTGGGTGACGGTAAAAACCTTCCGGTTGTTGCCGAAGGACTTTGTGAGGCTTTTTTTCCTTGGTGTTTTTCGTTTGGTCTACAAGGTGCGGGCTCTTAACGTAGAGAACATTCCCAAAGACGGGGGCGTTCTACTGGCGCCCAATCATCTCACCTACATCGATGCCTTTGTCTTGTCGGTAGCTTGTCCCCGGCCCATTCGTTTCGTCCTTTTCGCCGATTGCTTTGACAATAAATGGGTGGGGGGATTTGCGAGGCTCTTTGATACCGTGGCGATTTCACCTGAATCGGCGCGCGAGGGAATCCGGCTCGCTGCCGAGGCACTCGAGGAGGGCTCGGTGGTGTGTGTTTTTGCTGAAGGACAGCTCACGCGAACGGGCGGGCTTTGTGAAATCAAGCGGGGTTACCAGATGATGGCCCGACGTGGCGGTACGATGGTTCTGCCGGCCTACATGGATGGTTTGTGGGGATCGATGTGGTCGTTTGCCGAAGGAAACTTCCTGCGCAAGTGGCCAAGAACCCTACGATACGGAGTGACGGTGGCCTTTGGAGAACTTCAACCGCCGAATGGCGATCTGCCGGGAGCCTTGCGGGATTTGTCGGTCGAGACTGTGCGGGATCGTGAACTTGCTTTCTTTGCGAGGCGGAATGGAGGGCCGGAGATTTCGGGTGACCTGCCGCGCGGCTGGTCGGAGATGTTGGATCAATGCTGGTCGGACGATGAAACGGGACGAAGTATGCGCATCAACGCCCTGCAGTTGGGGCAGGTTCACCTCGCCAACCGCCGGACCCGGTTACTGGTCGAATGGAAGGAAGGGAACGAGTTGAGTGGCGTCCTTGGGATTCTCTGGCCACTTGCGGTTGGGGCTCCGGTCTGTCTCGCCAATGAATTGTCTGATGACCGGATTCTTGAAGAAGTGGATAATCACGGAATCACTGCAGTGGCCTTACAGGGAGTGTATGGACGGGAGGGGTTGATCGCCGCCCTGACCGATCGAGGAGTGTTGGTTTGGGATTTTGATGGCTCGGGTTTGAGCAATGGCCAGGTGTTCGGCTGCCTCGTTCGGGACGAGCGCGTGGTGTCGTTTGCTCGGCCCCATCCTGACTACGAAACGACCACCGAAATGCCGCAGAGCGGATGGCGGGAAGGGAAGCGTGGCAAGCTCCTGCCGGGATGGCCGGCGGACCAATTCGGGGAGCTGGATGAGGAGGGTTTTTTGGAGGCTTAAAGCGACGGGTTGACATTGCTGGGGTGACGGTATTGGTTCCGCGCATGCAAGATCAGGATCAGGAGACGGAGGCCGTTGCTGACGAAGTGGAAGTTGCCGGGGAATCGGCCGCTCCCGAGTCGGAGAAAACAACCGCTTCCGACGGCGGGGCATCTGAAGAAGAGGTCGAGACAGTAGAGGAACCTTTGACTCCTGAAATGGAGGCACTTAAGTGGAAGGAAGCAGCCATTCGGTCGGCTGCGGATCTTGACAACTATCGCAAGCGGATGGCGCGCGAGCGGGCCGAGGATTTGCGCTTTGCCCGGTCCGGCTTGATTGAGGAACTCCTTCCGGTTTTTGACAATTTCGCGATGGGTCTGCAGATGGCGGAGCAAGATGCCGAGTCGATGATCTACAAAGGCATGGCGATGGTGAAGGGACAGCTTGATGACTTCCTTGATGCGCAGGGAGTGAAAGAGGTGGCTGCCGAGGGGGTCTTTGATCCCAACTATCATGAAGCCGTAGCCGAGGAAGAGAAGGAAGGTGCAGAAGCGGGCGAGATTCTCTTTGTGAAGCGGAAAGGCTATGTCCTTCACGACCGCCTGTTGCGAGCCGCGGCGGTGGTGGTGGCCAAAGGGCCCGCCGACGAGACGGCAGAGGATGTCGAAGACGCGACCGAAGGAGGGAACGAGTGATGGCCGAGCGCGACTATTATGAAGTGCTTGGAGTGGCCAGAGATGCCTCGTCGAGCGAAATAAAGAAGGCTTATCGCAAACTCGCGATGAAGCACCACCCGGATCAGAATCCGGATGACCCCAAGGCCGAGGAACGATTCAAAGAAATCGGGGAGGCCTACGAGGTGGTCAGCGATGAAGAGAAGCGGGCCGCTTACGACCGCTATGGACATGCCGCATTCAAGAATGGTGGTGGTGGTGGCCGGGGTGGCTTTCACGATCCCATGGATATTTTCAATCAGTTCTTCGGCGGCCGGGGCGGTGGAGGTGAGAGCATCTTTGACGACCTCTTCGGAGGTGGCGGTGGACGCCGTCGCGATCCTTCCGGCAAGAAGCGGGGGAGTGATTTGCGTTACGATCTTGAAATCAGTCTCGAAGAAGCAGCGGAGGGTATTGAGAAGGAACTTGAGATCGAAAAGTATGTCACCTGTGACACTTGCACCGGGACGGGCTCCAAGTCGGGGAGCGGTGGAGTCAAAACTTGTCAGACCTGCGGTGGTCGCGGAGTGATGGGCCAGCAGCGCGGCATCTTCATCCAGCAAGTGACCTGCCCAGAATGCCGGGGGTCGGGTCAGGTGATCGCAGATCCGTGTCCTGATTGTGGGGGCGACGGTCGCAAGCAGGCCAGCGAGCGGGTCAAGATCCGCATTCCGGCGGGCGTGGATGACGGAACTCGGTTGCGTTCCACCGGGAAAGGCGATGCAGGGGTGCGTAATGGCCCGGCTGGCGATCTATATGTCTTTCTCCATGTTTGCGACCACGATGTTTTCCAACGCGAAGGCGACGATTTGTTCTGCGAGGTTCCCTTGCCTTTCTCAACCGCCGCTCTGGGGGGGGAGTTAGAAGTTCCGACCTTGACTGGGAGCGCTACCATGAAGGTGCCGGCTGGAACTCAAGGTGGCACCACCTTCCGTTTGCGCGATCGCGGGATGCCTACCATCAATGGTCGGGGTAAAGGCGATTTGCATGTGGAAGTGCAAGTGGAAGTTCCCACTCGTCTGACAGCAGAGCAGAAGGAGAAACTTAAAGTCTTTACTGAATCGATTGGTGAAAAGAACTCTCCGATGCAGGAATCCTTTTTTGAGAAGGCAAAGCGCTATTTTGATCTGTAGAGAGACGGAATGGACCGCTTTTTTTTACCTTCAGGCTCATGGGGTGATCCCGTGACCTTGCAAGGTGACGAGGCCCATCATTGCATCCGGGTGATGCGAAAGAAGGTGGGCGACGAATTCTTGGTGTTTGACGGTGAGGGGCGCGAAGGAGTGGTCCGGATCATCGAAGCCGCCAAGGTGGAGGTTGTTCTGGAATTGCTTTCGACCAAAGCTTCAACGAAGCCGGTTCCGGAGATTGAGATCGCCGTCGGTGTTCCCAAGGGAAAGAGCTTTGAGCTGATTTTGCAGAAGGCCGTTGAAATGGGAGTCTCGCGGGTGCAGCCACTGATGACTGCTCAGGGGAATGTTCGGTTCGATAACCGCGAAGCGGTCTCCAAGCAGAAAAAATGGTCGAGAGTGGTGCTGGAGGCATGCAAGCAATGCGGCCAAAGTTACCTCCCGGTAGTGGCACGCCCGGTTGTGCTGGAAGAGTATTTGTCGGGTCAGGATTCCCAAGCGTTGGGTTTTGTAGGAGCCCTTCTCCCCGACGTGAAGCCCTTTCGCGAGTCGCTGAAGGTGGTCGAAGGTGCCAATAAGGTGGTCTTGATGATTGGGCCGGAAGGAGACTTTTCACCAGAGGAGTATGAGAAGATCCTCGATGCCGGTTTCACCGGAGTGGGGTTGGGTGATCTTATTTTACGGACAGAGACCGCCGTTTTCTGGATGGTCGCAGCGGTGCGATACCAGTTTCAGCCATGAAGATCCTCATTTTGTTCTTGGGTTCCCTTTTGTTGGTAGCCTGTGGTTCCTCGAACGGGCCGGGTTATTCCCGCAAGCCGATTGTCTACCTCCTGGCAAAGCCCGAGGAAACGACTCTCAAGGTCTCTTTGTGGGACCAAAAGGCGTGGCTGTTGAATGGTAAAGGGAAACCGGTCCTTCAAACCGATGTCGCCACAGGTGTGCCTGGCAGGGAAACCCCCACGGGGGTGTTTCCGGTGCTGGAACGTCTAAAAAGTAAGCGGTCCAATCTCTATGGCCGGATCGTGAACAAAGAGACCCGAGAGATTGTTTTCTCAGAGTCGTGGAAAGTGGAAGGTCCTATCCCGGAGGACTGCGAGTTTGAAGGAATCGAAATGCCCTACTGGATGAGGCTGACCTGGGATGGGGTCGGAATGCACATTGGAAGTTTTAAAAAACGAACACGTTGCAGTTTCGGGTGCATCCGGGTTTACAAAAAGGCCCAACCGCTGATCTTCCAAAAAACATTGGAAGGGACCAAGGTGGAGGTAGTCGAACGCAGCCTGATCGAAAAATACGGTTGGTGAAATGATCAAAAGGTAACCTTGGTTGACGAAAGGAGTTCTCCGTCCGAGGTCATGATTCCAAGCGTTACAGTTGGTTTTGACTTTTGCCAGGCAATGTCGATAAGGCCGTAGTTGGACTTGCGGGTGTAGGTTCCCTTGATCCGGAGAGGGTCTGGGTCATCGGGCGCGCCGGCGTGGGTCATGCCGCTTGCGGTCAACTCGTGAAGATCGAAGGGGATTTTGCTACTCGACTTGGGAAGGCGACAGACTTCGGCTAGGTGTCGGTCGCCGCTGAAAAGGACGGTGGGCGTGGAGCCGGACTTCGCAAGGAGCTGGAAAAAACGGGTGCGTTCGTCGGGCATGTTACCCCATTTTTCAAAGCGATGAGCGGTAGCGAGAATTTGAATGGAACTTACGATGAGCCGAAGTTCGGCGGGCTTCTTCAGCTGTGCTTCCAGCCATTTCCACTGGGTCTCCCCGAGCATGGTGGTGTCCGGGCCGGTTTGCGGGATGTAGGTGGAGCGACGGTTGATTTTCTTTTTCGGGAGCCCGCTCCGGAAGGTCCGGGTGTCGAGCATGATGATTTGCACGCGTTGGCCTTGTGGACCGAGTATTTTTGAATGATAAACGCCGGGTGTTTTACGCGCTTCGTGATCAGCTGGAAAGTTGAACGTGTCGAAAAACATCCGGGCTGACTCTTCCTTCATCGGGTATTCCCTTCCCGCATCGTTTTTGCCGTAGTCGTGGTCGTCCCAGATTGGAAGAACGGGAACCTTTTTGGAGAAGTTTGCGTAGTCGGGGAGATCGATGAGACGTTGATACTTTTCCTTCATCACCCCGGGATCGGTAGTGTCGGCGTAAATGTTGTCGCCCATGAAGAGAAAGGCCTGGGGGTTTTCTGCGCCGATGACTTCCCAGATCCCGTTATCGCGTTCGGGTTTGTAGCAGGAGCCGCAGGCAATCCTAGTGATTGTTTCCTGCGAAAAGGCAGGCATGGTAAGTAAGAGAATGATGAGGCTTTTCACGTGTCCGCAGGATGCCACGGGATGACGAAGGCGCGAGTTTCTTTTAGGGCCAGCGCATCTGTCGGGCTTTTCAGGAATCCTTTCTTAACGTCACCGACTGTCTTCAGGCGATAACGGCAAAACCTAGGCAGTAGGTGGCGGTTGCCACGATCCCTTCCAAGCTCCCCTGTTTGATCCAGCCCATGTCCGCAAAGAAGACTTTTTCATCGACATTCTATTACTCCTTCAGCTCGGTGCTCAGGCCTTCATGCATCAAATAGATGCTGCAGATGGAAAATGCGTCCCATGCGATTAGGAGTAGACTGGAGATCGCTCTTCTCCGAATTAGGAGCAAAAGAAGAGACGAGAGCAGAAAAATAAAGGAGATGGTTGATACTGGGGTCATTGTCGTCAGGGAACTCGATTGAGATGTTATCTAATCGATGATCAACAATTCGCACTGATCCAGCACGCTCTGGAAATCGTGATTCTCGAGAAGGGCGTAGGCGTCGTGAGAGGTGAGGCGTTGTTTACGACGGGCTCCTGCTGGGAGATACCACGTTCGTGAAGTGGCCGGGGAGGTGATGCCGCAGAGAAAGCGGGCGAGCTGGCGGGGAGTGCGTAGGCCGGGGTGTTTTTCGCCAATGAGGTTCTGAATGAGCTCGAGGTCAACGTTTGAAATTTCGGGTTCAGGTGAAGAGGGAAGAGCCTGGGGAACCGGTGTGCCAAGGCAATGGGAGCAGTGACCACAAGGCGGAATGGTTTCGCTAAAAAGTGAGAGAAGTGAAGAATAAAGGCAGCCGGGTTCGAGGGCGTAATCGATAACCTGCTGGAGTCGGGCGAGGTCTGACTTTTCGCGTTGCTGAAAGAGGTCAATGAGGCGCTGGATTAGGGGTTTAAGGTCATTGGGTTTGTTCCTGAGACGGTATCCCTGACGAAGTCCCGCTGGCTTGACCGCGAGGTCACCGAGATCCTCAAGATAGCTGATCGTTTCGACGATTTTCTCTTTGGGGTTCCCTAGCTGGGAGGCGGTTTGTTCGGGATCGATTTCGAGCCACTTGTAGCCTTTTTTCGCGGTTTCGAAGAGTCGGCGAAGGAACTCCTGCCGCTGAGGGTCAAATCCCTTGAGGAGATGATCGAGATCACGGGCAAAGGAGACCTTGTAAGTGGAGTAAAACGGAGCGGTTGCTTCGAGTAGACCTTCGAGCTCAAGATAGGTCAGCACCGTGTTGATGACTAGCGGGCGGATGTCGTGAGTTTGCGAAAGTTCGTAGGTGGAGATGTCAAATTCTCCCGGTTGGTCGACAAAGATCCGGAGGAGAGAGCGAAGAGGGTCGGGCTGCGGGGTGTCGCCGTAGGTGAAATTGGCGAGAGTGCGAAGGTCGTCGTGACAGGCGAGGAGTTCGCAGCGGGCCTGATTTCCGTCCCTTCCGGCCCGCCCGATTTCCTGGGAGTAGTTTTCGGGCGATTTCGGGAGATTGTAATGATAGATCGCGCGGATGTCTGGTTTGTCGATGCCCATTCCAAAGGCGATCGTGGCACAGATCACCGGGAGCTTGCCCGACATGAAAGCCTCTTGGATTTCCACGCGAGCCTCCGGGCGCAATCCGGCGTGATACGGGCGGGCGTTGATGCCGTTTTTCTTGAGGTAGGATGCGAGCGATTCTGCGGAATGCTGGAGGGTGGTGTAGACGATGGTCGATTGTCGGGGCGCATCGGTGAGCTGCTTGAGGAGGTAAGGCCGGCGCTCCTGATCGGAGAGGGGAGTGACGACGAGGTTGAGATTGGGGCGATAAAATGTGAGCTGGTGATGGTCCTCGGGGGTAATCTCGAATTGCTCGCAGATGTCCTGGGAAACCTGGGGGGTGGCGGTCGCGGTCAGGCACAGCACGCGCGGAATCTCGAGTTCTTGGGCAAAGCGGCGGAGCTTGAGGTAGTCAGGGCGAAAGTTGTGCCCCCAGCTCGACATGCAGTGGGCCTCATCGATGGCCAGAAGGGAGATTTTGAGAGATGAGAGTCGCCGCCGAAAGTTCTGATTGGCGAGTCGCTCGGGCGCGACATAGAGGAGTTTTAGGGACCGGTCATCAAGCCGACGGTAAAGCTCGGCTGTTTCCTCTGCGGTCAGCGAGGAGTCCAGCCGGGCGGCGTGGATGTTGCGGGCGGTGAGGGCATCGACCTGGTCTTTCATCAAGGCGATGAGCGGCGAGACCACCAAGGTGAGTCCGTCGAAGAGGAGAGCTGGGAGTTGGTAGCAAAGAGACTTTCCGCCTCCGGTGGGGAAGACTGCGAGGGCGGACCGATCGGCGAGGAGAGATTCGATGACCGGTAATTGTCCGTCACGGAATGAACGGTGACCGAAGTGGATTTTCAAGGCTTCGGTGGGATCCATGGAAGATTGGTGAGCGGGGTGTAATGCTAGTTTTCCGTGGAAATGAAAATTGTCAGCCGAGTTTGTGGTTTTTTTTGAAATCGGAGACCTAGCAGTGTATTAACCAGTGACGAAAATGAGCGAGTTTGGAAATGACGAAAATTTATTAAAGGGAGAGGGGAAAATCGATGAGCCGATCATGCCCAAGCCTTCTGTTCCTTCGCCCACTGGTTTCGCTCCACTTGTTCCGGGTTCGGCGCTCGATGACCTGAAGGAAGCGCTCGATTCCTCGGAAGACGAAGAAGAGCTGCCTGAGATTGAAAGCATTATTCCACCGGTGATTGAATCCGAACCGTTGGTGTTGAAAGAGGATACTTCCGTCGAACTGGAAGAGATCGAGGAAAGAGGCGACGCTCCGGTTAGATTTGGTCAGGCTGATGTTGCTTCGATTTTTACGAGAGTGGAAAAGGAGGCCGAGCTTGAGGGTCTCAGAGTTGTCGAAGAGGAAACCGAAGATGAAGTCTCCGATGAGCTTGATGGGGAGCCTGTGGCTCACGAGTCGGCTGAAGAGGTAGATTCCGAGGAGATGACCAAGGAAGTTTCTGACGAAACTGAGGCTGAAGACGATTCCCCTCAAACCTTTGCTCCGGTTGTGGCAGGGTCGGTCGGTTTTAAGGCGCCGAAGGTCAAACCGGTGATTTTGAATGCCGCGGCCGTCTACGGGACCGTCGTGGAAGCGGAATCCGGGGAAGAGAGTGAAAATGAAGTGATGATTCTGGGTGAGGAATTCAGAAAGCCCATGGAAGCCGTTGCCGAGGTGGAGGATCTGGAAGTCGAACCATTGGAGCTTGAAGAACCTGAAAGCGCCGTCGAAGAGGGAGAAGCCATTACGGCCGAGACCGAATCATTCGAGGAGTTGACCGACGAGGACGCCAGCAATAACGATTCTGACGAAGGAGTGTCTCTGGAGATCGTAGAGGCTGAATCGGAGGGAGAAGACGCTAAGGAGGAGTCCGTTGAGAGCGAGACGTCTGGAGAGGATGACCTCGCTGACGAGGAAGGGGAGAGCGAACTGGCCGCTGAGTGGAAGACGGAGGAAGAAAGCGCTTACGACAACCAAGAGGAAGCTCCTGAAAAGACGGTGCTTGAGATCTTGGCTGACGAGGAGCTCGAAGAGATCGAGGTAGAGGATGATGACGAGTCTGACGACGAAGAAGAGTCCGATGTCGAACCGATGGACGAAACTACTTCGAGGCTTCCTGATGCCGCGGTGGTGGCAGGATTGGTCGCAAAAGGGAACGAAACCGAAGCCAGCGAAATGGAGGTGGTCGATCCTGAGGTTGAACGGGAACGGCGGAGGGAACTCTTTGCGCTCGAAAAACCAGCCAGCAAATGGGTGTTTTGGCGTCGTCCTTCCAAACGGGATCAGCAACTTGCCCGGGTCTCGGAAGGTTACCTTGAGATGATCGATCTCGTGCGGGCCATTAGTGGTCAGCTACAGTCTCAAACCGAGAATAATCTCATCTTGCGCGATTCGCTGTCGCATCTTCCAGAAGCGATGAAGGGATTGGAGAACTTCAGTAAATCGCAGCGGACGGTTGGCAAGGCTCTCAAGGAGATTCACAGCCAACTGCGGAATTCCGGAGCCAAGGATCAGAAGCTTTTGGAATCGCTGGTGGGATTCAATGACTCCATGGTCGGTTTCAACGACACTTTGAAAGACATGGATGGCACCAGCAAAGCCACCATGAAGACCTTTGACCGGGTGCAGGAGCGGATGCGCGATTCGGACATCCGGATGGAAAACCTTTTCCAGAATATCCAGAAGTCCGAGGAAAAGGTCAGCGATACCATGGTCCGTCTTCAGCGAAACATGGCGATCATGCAATCCATCTTCTTGATTTGCCTGATGATCGTGATCGGAGTTCTCGTGTTCACCTTGATGGAGAAAGACGATCCTGCTCCGGCCCCGGCAGCGCCTCCGGCTCAGCAAGAGAAGCCGGTGGAGCCAACCGGATAGTTGGCCGCGAATCTGTGCAAATCTGCGTGACGGCCGTCAGGGGTCCGCTATCCGCCCGCCGCAATCGTAATGATCTCTAGCCGATCACCGTCGGCGAGTTCCTGTCCGTCAAAATCCGAAGGAGAGAGGGCGGTCTCGTTGTGCTCGATCACGACGGGTTTTTGATCGAGACCGAGTTGAGTGAGTAAGACCGGCAGGCCGATGCCGTTTTCAACTTTGCAGAGTTTACCGTTGATAGTCAGGGTCATGAGTTGGCGAGGATGGCGGGGTCCCAGTCTTTCCAGACCGGATCAAATCCCTGGGCTACAAGAAGGCGGGCGATCTCACTGACGGGACGTTTATCGTCGATTTCAAACTGCCCGGTGGCTCGAACGCAGGAGGAAGGTTCGTCGACTTCGACTCGACGACCTTTAACGGTGAGATGAAGGTCGTCGGTTCCAGCTCCGGTGTATCCTCCCGGGTCGGTTTGGGAACCGGCGGAAATGTGGGTGACTCCGAGCGGAAACAAGGAATCACGAAGGGAATCCGGTTCGCGGGTCGAGAGCACTATCCCGACCTGCGGGAAGCAGACCCGGAAAGCGGTGAGGAGTTGCACGAGACTCCGGTCATCGAGTGAAAGGGCCGGGTCGGGCGTATACTGGTAGTTTCCGGCGTGAGGACGCATGCGGGGAAAGGCGACGGTGAATCCGGCTTTCCAGCAGTGGCGGAGAAGGTAGTCGAGGTGCGTGGCGAGCGCGATGGCTTCGTATCGCCAGTCGGCCAGACCGAAGAGAGCTCCGATTCCGATGCGACGAAAGCCACCGGCGTAGGCGCGTTCGGGGCAATCGAGCCGCCAATGGAATTTCTTCTTGGGGCCGGCGGTGTGAAGCTGATGGTAGGTGTCGAGGTGGTAGGTCTCCTGGTAAACGATCAGCCCTTCCGCACCATGGTCGACGAGATCGCCGTATTGATCGTCTTCCATCGGGCCCACTTCGATGCCGATGGTGGGAATGAGTGCCTTCAGGGCATCGATGCATTCCTGCAGATAGCCGTCCGAGACGAATTTCGGGTGCTCTCCCGCCACCAGAAGGATGTTTCGGAATCCCTGGTCGTAGAGATGTTTGGCCTCGGCGACCACTTGGGGAACGGTGAGAGTGGTGCGGAGGATGGGGTTATCGCGTGAGAATCCGCAGTATTGGCAGTTGTTGACGCATTCGTTGGAGAGATAGAGCGGCGCAAAAAGCCGCATGGTGCGGCCGAAATGGCGCCGGGTCAGGGTTTGGCTCTGTCGTGCGAGGGACTCCAATTGTTGGTGGGAACAGGGCTCAATGAGTCTTCGGAACCGTCGGAGCAGAGGCGTGGGTTCCTTCAGGAGGTCATTGAACTGTCGTGCGAAGGACATTGGAGATAGGTTAAAATTGGTAGGTTTCAGGGGTCAGGTCCCGTTTCCGGAGAGGAAGGGAGCAGGGAAAAGGACGGGGGAACAGACATTCCTCATTGGTTCTGACGAAATTTTCATTTTTTTCCAAGGATTCGCAACTTGAGATGTCTGGCCTAGTGAAAAGAATGTTCATCCGTGTCCCAAGGAAGTTCACAGCAGGCCCGTCGGCCGTCGATCATGCGTTTGCCCGGTAGTCAGGAGGCCCAGCTGAAGAAGCGCTCACTCGAGGAGGTTTTTTCCGAGGAGGAGAGTCCTTTGCTGCGATATGCCTTTGGGCTTCTGGGGCGTCGTGAGCTGGCCGAAGAGGTTGTGCAAGAAGCCTTTTTGAAGCTCCACGAGCACTGGAGCGAGGTGGAGATTCCCCGGGCGTGGTTGTTTCGGTGCGTCCGAAATCTCGCCTACAACGTTCTTCGTAAAAACAGGCGGGAGACTCTCGATGAGACCACCGGTGAGCGGGAGACGGCGGGGGAAAGACCGGATGAGGAATTGGGAAAAATGGAAGCGGTGGGGATGATACAGATGTTGGTGTCGGAAATGGGAGAGCGGGACCGCTCGATGGTGCGGATGAAGTATTTTCAAGGGATGAAGTATCAGGAGATTGCTGAGAAACTAGAAATGAGTGTGGGTAATGTGGGCTACCGCCTGCACCACTTGCTCAAGGATTTGGGAGACCGTTTACGGAAAGCGGGAATTAGCCAATTTTAGTGAGGAGAGAACGATGAGCGACGAATTGAAGACATACATCGAACCGGAACTGGAGGCCCGTCTAGTGGCCTTGGTCTTGGGAGAGGCTTCGGCTTTCGAAGCCGAGGAGTTGGAGCGTCTGGTAGCGAAGCGGGTTGAGTTGAAGGCCTGCAAGGAGCGGCTGGAGCAAATCCACGGGGTGCTAGTGGCGGCCCATGACGACCAAGACGATGAGAAGTGGAAGCTGTCGGAGGACCGGCAGGGAAAAATCTTTGAAAGGATGGAAGAAACGCGACGGGAAAAATCGCGCCAGGAACGGCGGAAACGCGCCCGCCAGCGTGCGGAGCGACAGGGGCGGCGCAAGCTGGTGATGCTGTGCGCGGCCTGTCTGGTGGCCGGAATGATCGTCATCGTGTTCCAGACCACCTTTTCCTCGAAGAAGTATTCGGCATCGATGGCCTCTTCGGAGAGCGACGAGAAAATGCAGGTTGGCAATGGTAAGTTTGCCCAGCTTGAGCGGTCCTTCATTGAAAGCGTGAGTGAAATGCCATCCGAAGGATTCAAGAAGTCGGAAGTCGTGGCCTCTGGAGGAGCTCGCTTGGAAAGCAACTTTGCGGTTGTCGATGAGGCGAAGACTGGGAAGGCGGAGTTGTTCTACGACAAAAATATTGATCAAGAGCGCCAAGCCAAGCTGTCGCGCGCTTTGACCAAACTGAATGATTCAGTGGTTGCGGTGGATGCACTGGAACTGCCACCTTCTGACGATGCTTCTATCGACTTTTCACTCAACGAAGTGGACCTGAGAACGCCTGCCGAGTCCCCCGAGCTGGCCATGACTCAGGAGCGTGTGCCCTCGGCTGCTCCGGTTTCTCGTTCGGTGGTGGCAAATGGAGTTTTTCCAGACCTTCCGGCCGAAGAAAGTGCGGAAGAGGTGATGGATCAGCGGAGCGCGGGTCGGGAGGCGAGTCGCAACACCGATGGTGACCATTTGCGGTGGGTGGCTGAAACGGAGGCCGAGAAGATGGCTGTTCCGGTTCCCGCTACACCTGCTCGCCCGGGCCAATCAAGGTCCGGTGCTATTGCCGCTAAGCCCAATGCTCCGAAGGTTTCCATCCCCGACCCAATTACCGATTTTAGCGACGGAAGTGACTTTGGCGGTCAAGCGGCTGAAACCGGTAAAACAGTCAGCCGGGCGATGTCCAAGCTGGAAGAAAAGCAAAAGGTTGCCGCGGAAGTAACCACTGATCTTGGCGATATCCCTGCCTTGGATGCGGTCTCGGATCGGGAAGGGGAATCCAGAGGGCGGGTCACCAAAAAAAAGAAAGGCCAGAACGGCGGCTATGCCGGTGGCTTACTTCCTGGTTGGGCCGGAGCCACGCCAGCTCCTGCGACCAAACCAGCGCCTCCGGTGAGTGCTCCTTCGAGCCAGACCATAGCCGGTCGCTTATTTGAAGAACAAAACAACGAAGATTCCGAGGCTGATCGTCGCTGGAATGCCCCCGTTGAGAAAGAGCTGGCGGAGGTCGAGGGGCTCGAGATGAAAATCGACTCGTTGAAAGCGGAAAAAGAAGCTCGTTATTTCCAGCAGGGTAAGGAATCCGATGCTGATGGTCTGATTCTGGAAGATGGCTTTGCGATGGACAATGAAGAGGCTGACTTTGGCAGTGGGGGGGAAGTTCAGCAGGATTCCAAAGGCGGAGCGATCGGTGGTGGTGGTGGCGATCATGCTATCGCTCTCAATCTCAAAAAGAAAGTCAGCGAGAGCCTGAACGGGAGTCTTGCAGTGGACCGTGGGCTGGAGCAAAAGGAAGTTCTCCGCCGTCAGTCGAGAACGGCGACGGCTGAATCAGGGCAAGCCGAAGGCAAGGACGCCTATGAAAATGGAGTTTTTAACACGGCCACTCGGAAATTCCGTCAGGCTCTGGATGCACTCCCGCCAGGAACGGCAAACGAAGGAAGGCGAAAGGATCTGGAGAAAGGTCTCCCGGAGAGCCTCTTGGCCGAGAACGCGCAAATCCGGAGGACAGGACAATACAAAGAGGCCCGGGAGAATCTGAAAGAGACCGAGGAAGAGGCGAAGTCGTTTCAGTATCTTGAGGGCCCGATCCGGACCAGCCCGACGATGGGTTATGAGATTTCGGAGGAAACTGAAAAGGCACGACGTGGACTCTACAAAGGAGAAGGCTATTACGACCTTGGTCTCTACGACAAAGCTCTGGAGGAATATAAAGAAGTCCTCCGAAATGATCCCTACAACAAGGCAGCACGGCAAGGGGTTGAAAATATTACCGGTATCAAGAACGCCTATTATAGGGCGGCCAACGATCAAACCCGGGCTGAGTTGTTGATGGAGGTCGATAAGGCTTGGGAATCGGCGGTTCCTGCCGATTCCAACAAGCCGAGTGATGGAAGAGGGGTTTTTGTTGGGGACGTTGATGATGGCATTTTCACGGAGTTTCTTTTTGGGTTGGAAGATGACGACGAGGTGACCGCATCAATGGCAGTCGGCGGTCAGCTTTCGGTGGTCTCCAAACTCGATCAAATCAATGTTCCCGAGTTGAAGCTCGAGAATGCTACGGTGAGAGAAGCGTTGGATTTTCTTCGAGTGCGTTCTCGCGAATTGGATAACACCACTCTCGATGAGGCCAAAAAAGGAGTTAATCTAGTGGCCGACGATAAGAGTGTTCTGGAGAGTAAGCTTCCGCCTTTGAATCTTAAGAATGTCTCCTTGAGGAGTGCTCTGAAGTCGATTGGTGACGCGAGTGGGAATTTCGTCTTCGTTGATGAATTCGTAGTTCGTCTTGGAGAGAGTGATGACACCGATCCATTCGTCGCAGATCTAAGTAAGGATGCCACTATAGTTGCGAAGTTGAGGCAGATCATTTTGCCTGAGATTAGTTTGGAAAACACTACGGTGGGGGATGCCCTAGAGTTCATTCGCCTTCGAGCCTCCGAATTGGATTCCATCACTGTGCAGTCAGACAAGAAGGGACTTGGGGTGAAGATTGATGATTTGGTCGACCCCGATCTCACCATCGGTGAGTTGAAGATGTCTCAGGTGCCTCTTGAAGTTGCCGTTCGCGAGGTTGCCCGCCAGGCTGGGTTGAAGGTTCGGCTTCAAGATCAGGGAGTCGTTTTATTTAACGATCCGGAGGCACGTAAAGCCAAGAGCAAGAGCGGTTTTGAAACACCGACTTCGGAGAAATCAGACTCGACCTTTTCACTGAACGTCAGCGACGTTTCCTTCAAGCTGACTAAAGCGGCTTTTGAGCAAGGCAAGCGGCCCCAAGCTGAAAAGGTGCGTCCCGAAGAATTCGTTAATGCTATGAGTTACGACGATACCCGTCCCAATCAGGCGGAAAAGATCTCCTGTGACTTTGAGCAGGGATCACATCCTTTCCTTTCGCAACGCAACCTCATGCGGATCTCCATGAGCACGGCGTCCTTGGGGCGCAATGCCGGAACACCTTTGCGGCTGACCTTGTTGCTCGATCAGAGTGGATCCATGGAACGATCGGACCGGGTGGAAAGCTTGAAGCGTGCCTTCGCTTTGTTGGCGGCCCAGCTTACACCAAACGATGAAGTGACCTTGGTCGGGTTCGCCCGCTCACCACGCCTGCTCGCCGAGCGGGTGAAAGGAAATGAAGTTGCAAAGCTGGCGGCCATTATCGCGAACCCTCTCAGCGAGGGAGGCACTAACTTGGAAGAGGCGCTTTCAAGCGGTATTCAGTTGGCGAAGCAGCAGTTTGTCAAAGGAGCGCAGAATCGCATCATCCTTCTGACTGATGGCGCCGCCAACCTCGGCGATGCCAAACCTGAGACTCTTGTAATGCAGGTCGATTCGATACGGAAGGCCGGAATCTCTTTCGATACCTGCGGGGTTGGAGCCGAGGGATTGAATGATGATATCTTGAGCTCTCTCGCGAAGAAAGGCGACGGACGATACTACTTCCTCAACCGACCGGAGGATGCCGACGAAGGATTCGCTCGACAGATTGCCGGTTCACTTCGTCCGGCTGCCAAGAACGTCAAGGTTCAAATGCTTTTCAACCCCGACCGCGTTACCTCCTTCAAGTTGTATGGCTTTGAGAAGCACAAGTTAAATAAAGAGGATTTCCGGAACGATAAGGTTGATGCTGCTGAGATGGCAGCTGAGGAAAGCGGAGTGGCCTTATATCACTTCGAGCCGAACCCGGAAGGGCGGGGCGATGTTGGAACGGTATCGGTTCGGTTCCTTGATACGTCCTCCAATCAGGTAGTCGAACGGACCTGGGTCATTCCCTACGAAGAGCAGACTGCCTTCTTCAATGAGGCTGATCCCAAACTCCGTTTGGCCGGAGTGGCGGGCTTGTTTGCCGAAAGGCTTAAGGGAAGTCCGGTGGGTGAACGGGTGGAGCTCAAGCTTCTCCGTCAGGAAATGTCCGCCTTGAAGTCCCGATTTGGAAGCCAGTCTCGCTTCGGCGAACTCGAAACGATGCTCCGTCAGGCCGGAGAATAAGAAAGCGATTTAAAATAACTGATATGAAGATCCATTGTGCCCTCCTGCTGTATCTGACTTCCTGGCTGTTGGGTCAGGAGAATCTGCCAGTCGAACTACCTGAACCGGAAGAGCTCAAGCACCGTATTGTCATCGAGCCTCCCGAGCGACCGAAGGAACCCGAGATGATTTATCAGGCCTCGGTGGTGGCCGACGCTAAAATCCTGCGGGATCAATTGGTGGAAACAGCAGTTCTTGATCTGAAGGTCTCTCAAAAAGGGACGGGCACGCTTTCGGTTGAAGTGACCGGGCCTGCCATGATCGCCACGGTCACCGGAGAAAAAGTCAAAGGATGGTCGGTGCGCCGCGAAGGTCCCCGTCGTTTCCTCGAGATCGAGCGCTCGACTCCTGAAGTGCTGGAATTGAAAGCCACAGTGGTTTTGAAGCGCGATGCCATCAAGGTGCCCGGTGAGTTTGGCTTGACTGGATACGGGCCGGGAAGCGCGATGAGTTTCTCCGCGACCTACGAGGTGAGTTCCGATAAGACGGTGAAGCATCTGATCACGCAAGCAAAAGGGCTGGTGGCCTTGAAGGGTAGGGAAGGAGTCGATCTTTTTCTAGCGAAGGGAGCCGCTTCACTCAAGGTGGCCGCCGAGCTTTCGGCGGCCGCTCCTGCTCCGGTGGAACTTCGTGAAATGAAGCTCACTGGCGAGGTGTTGTCGCCCGAGGGATCGGCGACTTTCCAACTTTCCGGGGTTGCTTATGTGACCACCGACGAACCGGTGTCGGTGACCGTTCTGGGAGGCAAGGCCGCTCCGATGAAAGCCATGGCTAATGAAAACTACCGCCTCAGTCTCACTTCGAAGGGGTACCAGCTTGTTTTCGAAAAGTCGGGCGTCTTTCCGATTCAATTGTCCTTTGTGACCCCGGTGCAAACTGCCGGGGAGTGGAAGAAGATCGATTTTTTCGTGCCCAGTGCGGCGGTGGTGCCAATCGAGTTAAAGGGTATTCCCGCAACCGCTTTATTCGATGGCAGTTCGCCGGTGAATCCGGTGTTGCGAGAAGATAAGCACGAGGCCTTTCTGCCCGCGAATGGAATCTGTCGTTTCGCCTGGCAACCCGAGCGCAAGACGAGCGACGGAAAGTTGTTTTTTACAAGTGAGGCGATGGAGGAAATCTCGGTCGGAGCGGGTTTGCTTCGGCAAATGATTTCGTTGACCGTTCGCACCCTTCAAGGCGAACTTCCTTCCCTTGATCTGCAATTGGCCGGTCAAGGCGAGGTGCTGGCGGTAGAAGGTGAGAATGTTCTCAGCTGGCAGGTGACTGATACCAAGGTTTTGGAAATCCGCTTGAGTCGGCCGGTGACCAAGGAAGCCTCGTTCATTATTCGTTCGCAGTCGGCCCTGAATGCCTTGCCAGTGCGAAGCGAACCGTTGCGGATGACTCCGACCGGAGCAGTGCGTCACTCGGGTTACTTTCGGGTCTACAATCGAGGTGCCGTTCGTATCGAAGTGATGAAGCAAGCCGGGTTGACTCAGTTGTCGCCCGATCAATATCCAGAGGCCGCGGCCTTGCCGAAATCGGTTCGACAGGTGTTTCACTATCGGTTTCCCGCCGCCAACCGATCTTTTATGGTGTCCGCGGAGCGGGTGAAGCCAGAGATCAATGCCAGCCAGATTCTCAGTTACGAACTCACCGAGACCGACCGGGTTTTGCGGGCTGATTTGGAACTGGAGATCCGGGAAGCGGGAATCCGGGAATGGGAATTCTTCGGTCCCGCTGATTATTCGGTGGTGTCCCTGACGGGAGCCGAGGTGTCGGACTACGTGGTTGGAGCCCCCGAAAATGGCCGCCGTCGTCTCAAGGTCATCTTTGCAAAAGAGGTGAGTGGTCGTCGCTTGGTCAAAGTGCACTTCGAGAAAAACCAGCCTGCGGGTGAAGGGGTCTGGGCGCTTCCGGTGTTGGACTTTCCGGGAAGTACGATGGTGCGGGGCGAGCTTGGAGTGAGTGCCACGCCAGGCTATCGGGTCAATCCAGGCAAGGTGACCGAGCAGCTTTCAGAAATTCCTTTGACCCGCCTCTTGAAACGTGGGCCGAACTTGCAGCAAGCCTTCCGAATCCGCGCTGCCAACTGGAGCGCTGAAATGGAAATCAAGGCCCTGAGTCAAAACGTGCAGGCAGACACCTACCATTTTTATTCGCTTCAGGAGGGAACGGCCTACGTCTCGGTTTTGTTGAATTACTTCGTCACTGGTGCTCCGATCAACGAGTGGCGGTTGACTCTTCCTGAAGGGCTTCAAAACTTGTCGGTCGATGGTCGGGATATGCGGGACTATCGTCAGGTCGAAGGCGAGTTGGTTGTGCCCTTGCATGGGCCGGTGATGGGAGCTTACCAACTTCTGGTGACCTTCGAGCAGAAGGCTGAAAAAGGCCTCGCGCTGGGTGGAGTATCCGCCAACGGTGTGCAATCGGAGCGTGGTTTTATCCAGGTGGTGAGTCCGGGCCAGGTTGAGTTGGCGTCAATTAACGGGGGTGAAAGTTTGCTCGTTCTCGACCCGCTTGAGCTCCCGGCAGAGTATCAACTGATGTCGACAGCCCCGACCTTGAAGGCGTGGCAATATCAGCGTCGTCCCTTCGAGCTCTCGACAGAAGTTTCATGGTTCCAGCGAGGTGAAACGGCCAAGCAAGTGGTGGAGTTTGCGTCGATCACTAGTCAACTGGCCCGGGATGGTGGCGTGGTCACGGTGTCGGGATTTGATGTCCGCACGCGTGACGGTCAGGAGGTGAAGTTGTCGGTGCCTGAAGGCGTGACGGTGCGCGATGTTTTGGTAAACGAAAAACCGGTGACTTTGCGGAAGGCCGGTGACTTGTTCCTGATTCCTTTGCCAGAGGATGTCAGTCCGATTGAGCCGGTGCGTTTGCAGGTGATTTCCAGCTTCACAAGCCCTTCCGGTGAAAAGATCTCACTCGTGACGCCGATGGTGCATGACACCACCCAGCTGGCGACCAAGTGGACGGTGAAGCCAGACACCGGTTATCGTCTCAAGCCTGAGGGGGGTAATGGAGTCAGTCTGCTCACCGCGTTTTCGATGGAGAATGGTCTCGACTGGATCGAGCGTGAGGCTTTGGCTAGTTTTGTCATTCTGGTAGTGGTCTGGATTTTTGGAACCTTTCTGATGCGTGCTCAGGCTTGGATTTCGATTTTGGGAGCCGCGTTGGTCCTCTTTTCAGCGGCTGGATCCTTCTACCTCTCGAGCGAAGGGATGACCCAGTCTATTGAGGTGCCTAAGGTTCTTGAGTATGGAGCTCCGGTGATCGCTCCGGAGGCTAACTTGGGGGTTACAGTCATACAGGAGGAAGCCGGTGCCGCCCAGGTTTCCACTGTTGGAGTGGTGATGGGAATTCTCGGAATTGCTGCCGTCGCCGGAGTCTTTTTTCAGCCGAAGAAGCGGGCTCTTTTGTGGCTCGGAGCAGGCTTTACGATCTCGGTCGCGGTGCTCTTGCATGTTGGCGGAGCCGGATGGTTTTTCCTCGGACTGGGGATCGTCATTTTGGCCCGATGGTGGCTGGGCGCCATGCGTTGCCTCGACCAGTGGAAGAAGTTCTTCGATCGACCGGAAAAGCCTGAGGAAGATGAGGAAGGGGATGATGAAAATGGGAATTCCGACAAAGATTCCGACCCCGATCCTGTTCCAGGAGCGAAGGGAGCGGTCACCGCACTTCTGGCGATTGGCCTTGTGCTGGGATTGAGCGGTGGTCGCCTTGAAGCCAAGACGCCCGCGCCTGTGATGAAGTCGGCCGAGTCCTTGGTCGAAACCTGGAAGATCAAAGGTCGCCGGTTGCATTCGGAGGGAACCCTCACAGCCTCCGCGAAAGCCGGGGACCGGCTTCTCTTGGTGGGTGGACCTGCGATCCTGACCAAGTTTGCCGGACCGGGAGTCAAGGTTGTGACCGAAGGGGGTGCTTATGTGCTGATCCCGCTCAAGGATGGTCGGTTTGAAGCCAGTTTCTCGTATCAAGCTCCAGCTGGGTCGGTGACTCGGGGGATCCCAATTTTGACCGGACAGGCTGCGGTGAGAACCCTGACGGTGGACTATGAAGCGTCGGGTTGGTCGATTGAAAGTGATGCCGCGGTTCGTAAGGAAGTACTCCAGGGGAAGGGTAGCAAGGCGCGTTTGTGGTTGGCTCCGATGGAAAAAGCCATGGTTGTCCTGAGTCCCAAAGCCCGTGATGTCGCAGCGGAGGAAACCCGCTTCTATGCCGAGGTCGATGATCTTTTTGTCCCGGGTCCGGGTGTCGTGGATGGAAGACATCGCGTGCGCATTCGTCCGGCGCAGGGACAGGTCAAGCAACTGGTCTTGTCGGTGCCCAAGGGCTTTACGGTGAGCGAAGTGCGCAGCAAGTTGGCCGGACCCTGGCGCTTTGATCCCCAGAAGTATTTGCTGACGGTGGAGTTGACTCCGTTTCAGTCGAAGCCCTTCTATCTTGATATCGAAACCCAGTGTGCTCTCGCCGAATTGCCGACTGAAGTTTCGGTTTCGCCCATGCGGGTGACCGGAGTAGCAGGTGAAGTGGGTATGCTCGCGTTGGCCTTTGGTAAGGAAGCCCAGCTGGATCAGGACAAGGCGGAGGGAATGTCGCCGGTGAACTTGGCAGACTTTAGTAATGGGATGATTCCTCGCGATCGCGAGAGTCGCCCCACCGCGAGTCTTCAAAAAGTCTATCGTTATTCAAAAGCGAAGGCTTCTTTGTCGGTCAAAGTCTCTCCGGTGGCTCCGGAAGTACGGGTGGAAACGAAACAACGGCTTTCCTTTGGGGAAGAACGCACGGTGTTGGCGGTTGATTTAACCGCCACGATCACCAGAGCGGGAGTCTTCCGTCTCAGCTTCCCATTGCCGGCTGGATTTGAAGTTGAGTCATTGAGTAGTCCGGCTCTCAATCACTGGGCCGAAGTCAAGGAGGACAACGGTCAGGTGGTCATGATGAACCTCAACGGAAAGACCATCGGGACCCAGAAGTTTGCGCTCGTTCTGACCAGCGCGACGCCAACCTTGCCGGTGGAGAGTTGGGCTGTACCCAAGGTGACCCTGCGGGAGGCTAATCGGCAGTCGGGGCAGTTTGTCATCGTCCCGGGGCGGGGGATTCAATTGAGCGTGTTGGAACGGAAAGACCTTTCGGCCCTCGACCCTCGTGCGGTGGGTGGGGTGCAGGCCGGTTCGCTGGCTTTCCGTTTATTGCAGAAGTCGTGGTCGTTGGCTCTTGGGGTCGACCAACTGGCTTCTTCGGTGGCCGCGCTGGTGCTGCACGATGTCGAGTTGCGTGAGGGGCGTTCAAAGGCTCGCGTTGATTTGCGTCTCCAGGTAGATCACGCCTCGATTCGTGAGATTGAAGTGACCTTACCGTTGTTGTCCGAAGTGGATGCACAAACCGTCCGGGTGTCAGGGGCAGAAGTACGAGACATTATCAACATCGAAGGTAATCGTTGGCGCGTTCGTTTCAAGCGTCGGGTGGTTGGTGAGGTTCCCTTACGGATTGAGTTTGAGAAGACCGAGCCGAGCAAAACTGTTGAGGTGGTGACCGTGGACACTGCCCGCCAGCAATCAAGCTATCTGGCTCTTCGGCCGGGTGCTCGCCTGCGACTTAAGCCGGTCAAGGCGTCCGGTTGGGATTTGGTCGATTGGTCGGTGCTGCCGAAGGCACTCTACCAGCTTGATCGAACCGGAGCGCCGGCGGCCTTCCTTCGCTCCAATCAAAACAGCAGTGAAGTGGAGGTGTCGTTGAGCCGTCACTCGGTAGTTGCGGGAGCACGCATTCGGGTGCTGCGTGGATCTTTGACCACCGTGGTTTCGGCCGGTGGAGAAGCCATGAACCAGGCAACCCTTGAATTGGAGGCCCTTCAACGGGGTTCCCTTACCCTGACTTTGCCGGAAGAGAGCCGACTCTTCGGTGTCTTCGTGAATGAGGAGAATGTCCTCGTGGTTCAAGACGGCGATTCTTATCGCTTCCAGGTCATGGGAGATCTGGCAGCCGGTCAGCGGAACCGGGCGGTGGTGAGATTTACCTACTCCCAAGCGGTTGGGAGCGGAAGACTTAAAAAACTCCAGCTTGAGGCCTTTAAAATCGGAGAGCCGCTCGAGAATGTTTCTTGGCAGGTGACTTTACCGAAAGGGTATGAAATGGCCGGGAGCTCGGGTGATTTTGACTTTGTGAAAGAGGAAGAGCTAAAGGAAATTGCCAGAGACGAGTATCGCGCCATGGCTCAGCGACGGAAGGCCGAGCAAGATGATATCGCTACGATGAGACTGAACAACGCCTCGGGGCTTCTGAAAGCAGGGGATAACATCAACGGAAACATCGCTCTTGAGCAGGTTTTCAATCAAGGAAACCTTGATAAAGCCAGTAACGAAGACGTGCGGGTTCAGATGGAGCGGGTCTCCAAGCGAAATGCCGTCATTGCCCTCAATACTCGTCGTCAGCGTCTGTATAATGACAACAGTGGAGCCGCTCTCGAAGTGGTGCAAGGGCAGGCTGAGCAGATCCAGACTGCCATGAAGTCGAATCCGGTCTTTAATGGTCAGTTGAACGTGGGGCGTGATGATTACAGCAATATCATTAGTGGAAACGATGCCGAAGTGAATCGTATGCTCGACACCATTGCCGGCAAGTGGGTACGTAATCAGCGAATCACTCAGCCGACGGGCAAGATGATCGATCCGGTGGTGCCTCCCCAGGGGACTTCGTTGACCTTTGCGCGTCTCATCCAGGTCGACGGTGGAGATTCCCTGAAGTTGCAGTTAGAACTAAAAACCGGGGAGGAGCCGTCTTCCAAGGGCAGGAAAGTGGTGGTGCTTGTCTTGATCGTCCTGTGTGCCGTCATGGGAGCCCGTTTGAAGTGCCGGAAGTTCAAGGCTTAGGCATGGAATGCCGCTCTCCAGAGCGTTAGCCGGGAAGGGGGCAGTCTGAAGACGGCCATTCCTTTCCTTGCTGACTCATCATTTTCCCAATAATTGTTCCCCTTAGGGATTGACGGTGCCTTTTTTCTTCCTAGAGTCCCGCCACGCGAATCAGCGCTCGTAGCTCAATTGGATAGAGCGCCTGACTACGGATCAGGAGGTTTGGGGTTCGACTCCCTACGAGCGTGCCATTCGCGTTTTTTGTTCCAAGGAATTTTCCGGAGCCGAAAACGCGAATGGTTCGCTTCCCGCAAGGGATGTGATGAGGAGCCGGAAGCGAACTAGTTGGAGCCCCGAATGTTCGTTTTCTCCAGTGGGGCACCTGTCGTCTGGACGATTAACCAAACTAACCCAAATCCTAACCTACAGTTATGAGTGATATTGCAGTGGCGGAGCCGGAGAATACAGAGCTTTTAGCTTTGATCGACGAGCATTTCCGCGAGTTTAAAGAAGGATCGATTGTGAATGGCACGATCCTTGACATCCGTCCCCAAGTTGTCGTTGTCGACATTGGGTATAAATCAGAGGGTGCGATCCCTATTTCCGAGTTCGAGGACGAAGAAATCGAAATCGGTGATGAAGTGGAAGTTCTCCTTGAGCGTCTCGAAGACGACGAGGGCCTGATTGTCCTTTCCAAGGAAAAGGCAGCCCACAAGCAGAACTGGGAAAAGATCATGAAAGTTTACGAGGATGGTGGCCTCGTGAAAGGAAAAGTGAAAGGTGCCGTCAAGGGCGGCCTCATGGTGAATGTTGGTGTGGAGGCTTTCCTCCCCGGTTCCCAGGTCGACATTATCCCTTCGCGCGACCTTCAGGAATACGTCGGCAACGTTTACGAATTCAAAATCGTGAAGGTGAACGACGACCGCAAGAATCTCGTCTTGAGCCGTCGTGAGGTCATCGAGGCCGAGCGCGCCGAACTTCGTCAGAAGTTTCTTCAGACTGTCATCGTTGGCGACAAGGTTGTCGGCCAAGTTAAGAATATCACCGATTTCGGTGCGTTCGTCGACCTTCAGGGCATGGATGGACTTCTTCACATCACCGACATGAGCTGGGGCCGCATTGCTCATCCTTCCGAGATGCTTCGCATTGGGCAGGAGCTCGAGGTGCAGATCCTCGACGTCGATCGCGATAAGGAGCGTGTCTCCCTTGGACTCAAGCAAATGACCGACAACCCCTGGGCCGACATCGAAGCCCGCTTCCCGATCGGTGCCGAAGTTTCGGGCAAGGTCACCAAGCTGCTTCCATACGGGGCTTTCGTGGAGATCGAGAAGGGGGTCGAAGGTCTCGTGCACGTTTCCGAACTCTCCTGGGTCAAGCGCATCACCCGTCCCAGCGACGTGCTGGAGCTCGACCAGGAAATCAAGGCTGTCGTGCTGGGAATCTCGACCGAAGAGCAGAAGATCTCCCTTGGAGTTCGCCAGCTCGAAGAGAACCCTTGGGCCGAGATCGAAGCCCGCTACCCAATCGGCAAGGAGATCAAGGGCGAGGTGCGGAATCTCACTGCTTACGGTGCCTTCGTTGGTCTGGAAGAGGGAATCGACGGCATGATCCACGTGTCCGATCTTTCCTGGACTCGCAAGATCAACCATCCTTCCGAAATGCTCAAGAAGGGCGAGGAAGTGGAGGCTGTTGTTCTCAGCATCGACAAGGATAACCAGCGTGTTTCCCTTGGAATCAAGCAGCTTGATAATGACCCTTGGTCCGAGATCGACACCAAGTTCAAGGTGGGGGACAAGGTCACCGGAACCGTGGCCAAGATCGCTTCCTTTGGCGCATTCGTCAGCCTCGACGGAGACATCGACGGACTCATCCATATCTCCCAGCTCAGCGAAGAGCACGTGGAGCGGGTCAAGGACGTCCTCAAGGTCGGCGACCCGGTGGAAGCCCGCGTCATCAAGGTCGACAAGATCGAGCGGCGTATCGGACTTTCCGTCAAAGCTGTTTCCTACTCGGAAGACCAGCTTCAGAAAGAGAGCCAGTCCTTTGAAACACTCCGTCCTTCCAGCGACCTCGTGGGTCTGGAGCAAGCGTTCAATCTTGCCACCGGAAGTAACGAGTCCGAGGAATGGAGCCCGTCCGAAGAGGACTAAAGCCAATCGGATCATCGAATCTCAAAGCCGCTTCGGGACGCCGAAGCGGCTTTTCTACGAATGGAGTGCTGGTCTTCCGTACTTCATGAGCAGTGGCTGGCATTCTGAAGACAGCTAGTTCCTCGCAACCTTGTGTTTCCACCAGGTTCGATAAAGATTCTGGCGAAAATAGACGTTGCCAGTCGGCTTATTCGATGCTGGACTCGCCATGACCATGGCCAATGCAACGAACGTTCTGACTCAGGGAATCGAGATTAACGGTTCCATCAAGTTTTCCAACGACATGATCATCGACGGCAAGATCGATGGTGAAATTATCTCTGACAAAGGTAAGGTGACCATCGCGGAGAACGCCAACATCAAGGGTGATGTGAAGGCCGGTGAGGTCAAGCTCTACGGTCGCGTGGAGGGCACTATCGCTTCCGATCGTTGCGAGCTAAAGCAGAAGTCCTTTCTCAAGGGGGACATCAAAACCAAGTCGCTTAGCGTTGAAGAAGGCGCAACTCTTCAGGGGAGCACCCAAAGTGGCGCGTAGTCTCGCTGAACGATTCACAGATTTCCAAAACGTCGCTTCGTCGAAAGCGGCGTTTTTTTATGCCGGGAAAGTCGCCCAGATTGATTTGAGGTAGGGAGCGTCGGTGAAATCGGGGGGCATGGGCGCGGACTTGAGTTGGGCTCCCTTGAGCTGACGGCTGAAGTCGGCAACGGTCATCCCGCGAAAGTTCGTCGAGGCAAGAATCTGTCCGCCCGGAGCGATGCAAGCGGCCGCCAGATCAAAAAGCCGGCCGTAGTCCCTCTCGACCCGAAAGACCTTGCCCTTGTCGTCCCGTGAAAAGGTCGGAGGATCGAGGATGACGAAGTCGAAGGTGCGTCCTTGTTTAGCAAATCGACGAAGCCAGTGGAAGGTGTCGCCTTTGCAGAAATAGTGGTCTTCGGGGTCGAGCTGATTCAACTGGAAGTTTTCACGTGCCCAGTCGAGATACACTTGGGAAAGGTCAAGCGTGGTGGTCACGGCCCCTGATTTTGCGGCCGCGACCGAGAAAAATCCGGTGTAAGCGAAGGTGTTGAGAACCGTCTGCCCTGGTTGAACCAGTTTGCGCAATAATGCCCGGTTGTCCCGCTGATCAATGAAGATCCCTTGAGAGTAACCTGATTGAAACGAGAGCCGTGCGGAGAGACCGTTTTCGAGGCCACTGAAGTAGTCGGAAACCTTGGGACCATCGAGATGAATCGGGGAGTCCTTCTGATGTTGGTCCAGTCGCTTCCAGTAAAGTGGCCTCCCGTAAGCAGCGAGAATATCGACGATCGCCGAATTCGGGCGGCCGTTCGTAGTCGAAAGAAGCCAGGCGTCCCCATAGCTTTCCAGGATGTGGCCAGGAAGTTCGTCGCCCGCGCCGTCGATCAAACGGATAAGGTTAGTATCCGAAGCCGTGAGTGTCTCCCTTTTAGCGAGGGCGGATGAGACAATTTCTTGCAGGCGAGTGTTGGACATCGGGCGCAGGCGTTCTAGCATCGATTCCGTCATGAGCGAATGGAAATCCCCACTCGATGAAGCAGTGGAACAGGGTAATATTTCGAAAGAGGCACGGGCCAATATTGATCTTTATTTGAAGGGGACGACCTCGTCGGTCGGGGAAGCTGCCATTACCGAGTTGCTCGAGGCGCAGGAGTGGCAGGAAATCGACGATCGCTTTTTCAAGACGATGGCTTTTGGCACCGGGGGACTTCGCGGGCGAACGATCGGAAGCATCATCACAAAAGCCGAGCAGGGAGCAGGAGGTCCGCTGAATCGACCCGAGCACCCCTGCGTGGGAACGGCTTCGATGAATTTCTTCAATCTCAAGCGCGCCATGATCGGGCTCGTGACCTACGTCAAAAAGAACTTCGAAGGTGATGGAAAGCCTTCTCTGGTGATCGGCCATGATACTCGCCATTTCTCGCGCGATTTTGCCGAGACTTGCGCCAAGGTTGCCACCGATTTGGGGTGCGATGCCTTCCTTTTCGAAGCGGAGCGAGCCACGCCCGAGATTTCATTTGCGATTCGTCATTTGCGGGCTGACTCCGGGGTCTGCCTGACGGCGAGTCACAATCCGTCTCATGACAATGGCTTCAAGGCTTACATTAATGATGGTGGCCAGTTGGTGGAGCCCCACGCCAACGGAGTCATCTCCGAGGTGAATGCGCTCACCAGCGAGAGCTACCATCTGCTTCCGGAAGCAGAGCAGGGTGAGTTGACTATTCTCGGAGCTGAGATGGACCGAACTTACATGGATAAATTACAGACAGTGTTGTTAAGACCTGACCTGCTGGAAGGTCGCAAGGCCAAGGTCGTTTACAGCAATCTTCATGGAACCGGCGGAATCATCATTGTTCCCATGCTCGAAGAGTTGGGTTTTGAGGTGGTCACGGTTGCCGATCAGGATGGGGGTGATGGACGTTTTCCGACTGTGGCTTCTCCCAATCCGGAGAATGCCCCCGCCCTTGCCAAGGGAATCGAGCTCGCTGAAGAAGTTGGAGCTGATGCCGTAATCGCAACTGACCCCGACTGTGATCGAATGGGCGTTGCTGTTCGAAATGGCGTCGGGGAGATGGAACTTTTGACTGGAAACCAGATTGGCTCACTGCTGGGCTGGTATCGGATTAAAACGATGTTTGAGCTTGGCTGGCTGACCGAGAGCAATCGGAGTCGAGCGGTTCTGATTAAAACTCTCGTGACGACCGAATTGCAGCGGGCGGTCGCCGAAAAGTTTGGCATTAGCGTGGTCGACACCCTGACCGGCTTCAAATACATCGGCGAGAAGCTGAAGAAATACGAGGATGCGATCCCCGTTGACAAAAAGGGCGACTACCGCAGCCTGACCGAAGAGGAGAGCCGAAAGCTAAGACTGGAGTATTCCAAGTTCTTTGTTTTCGGTGGCGAGGAAAGCTATGGCTATCTCGGTTCGGATTTTGTGCGCGACAAGGACGGCAATGCTTCGGCGGTTATGTTTGCGGAGCTGGCAGCTTATGCCATGAGCGAAGGAACGACGATCGCCGGTCTTCGAGATCAAGTTTGGAAGGAATACGGCGTTTATCTAGAACAGGGTGAATCGCTTGTCATGGAGGGAGGAGAAGGAGCCCGTAAGATTGTGGCCCTGGTCGAATCATATAGCTCGAACCCGCCCGAGAAGATCGATGGTTCCAAAGCAGTTGCGGTGAAGGATTATGCCAAAGGTGGTTTCTACGATCAGGAGGGCGACGCTTACCCGGAGGCGGCCATGTTGTTCGTCGATCTGGAGGATGGTCGTCGCTTTGCGGTCCGCCCGTCGGGAACCGAGCCAAAAATCAAATACTATCTTTTTGGGAAAGGGACGGCCCGGGAAGAAGTGCAGGCGTCGCTTGACGCCCTTTGGGTTGCTCTCAAGGCCGATGCCGACGAGCGGGTGAGGTCATGAAACACTTCCTGAGACCTTTCGGAGCGCTCGTTTCCGGAGTGCTTCTTGCGATGTGCTTTGTGCCCTTCGACCAGTCGTGGTTGGTCTGGGGCTGGATGTGGATTTTGCTTCCTTTGCTTTGGACGGTCTCGCCCGGAAACCCGATTTCGGAAGGGGAAGGAAGAAAGATCATTAAAATTTTCATCCGCTTGGTGAAACTTCGGTCTTCCCGGGCTTTCAGTTTGGCCTGGCTAGCGGGCATGGGCTTTTGGGTGATCAATCTCAAATGGCTCGGAACCGTGACCTGGCCTGGGGCAGTGGCTCTTTCCGCCTACCTTTCACTCTACTTTGGAATCTTCGGAGTTTTTGCAGCGGGTGCAGCAAACCCGTGGCGGAAGTCTTTCAAGTCCACCAAGTTGATTCGGGAGCGAATTCAGGAAAGTACGAGAAGTCTCGGATATGCAGCTGTTCTGGCTGGATTCTGGTGCGGGTTGGAGTGGGCGCGTGGTTGGTTTTTGACTGGCTTCGGGTGGAATGGTTTGGGGGTGACCTTTGCCAATCAGTTGGTGTTAGCTCAGAGCGCCGAGTTCATCGGGGTGACCGGTCTGGCCTTCCTTCCGGTCTTCATGAGCGCGGTGGCGGTGCAGACTGCCCGGAGGTTTTATCTCCAGTTCCGGGCCAACGAAGTGAAGATGCTCCATTGGGATTTTGCCAGTGCCCTGGTGGTCATCATGGCTTTTTTTACCGTTGGAACCATCCGGCTGAGCTCAGCGACCAATACTCCCAAAATCAAGGGGCGGGTCCTTTTGGTGCAACAAGACATTCCCCAAGTGGCGGGGCGGATTATGTGGGAGCCGCAACGGATTGTGGATGGCTTCCTTGCGTTGACCGAAAATGGACTGGCTGAGGTGGATGTCGAGACCGGAAAGAAACTACAAGAGGCTGCGAAGGAGGGCGGAGAAGGGGAGATTCTTACGGAGATTGAAACACCGGACCTTTTGGTGTGGCCGGAAGCCTGTCTTCCGGGTTACCTGCAACTGACAGAGAGTGGCGAGACTGTCGGAGGTCCCATGATTGAGAGTATTCTTTCGTATGTGACCGAACTTCGGGACTGGACGCTGGTGACCGGGATCAACCAACACCAGGGAGAAGATCCGATGGATCCGGAGACCCGGTTTTACAATTCACTTTTGATGAATGGAGGGCGATTCGGGCGACAGAGCTATCAGAAAAGCCATTTGGTCATTCTGGGTGAATACATTCCCGATCTCCCGTTCCTCCATGACCTCTACGAACAAGCGACGGGAGTTCGTTTTTTTGCCAACACGACCCCCGGAGAGAACTTTGAGCCTCTGCAAGTGGAGATCGGTGGGCGGGAAGTTGGAGTGATGCCTTCGATCTGTTTTGAGGATACGGTGGGCCGGGTCATGCGACGGTCGGTGAGAAACGAATCACAGATGATCATCAATGTGACCAACGACGGTTGGTTCCAGGAAAGCGAGGGGGCGGCCCAACATTTTCGAAACTCCCTATTCCGCTGTATCGAGTTACGGCGTCCGATGGTCCGATGTGCCAATCGCGGGGTAACCGGGGTTGTCTCGGTGACCGGTTCGTTGGTTGATCCATTTTCGGGAGAGAAGCGCCATTTGGTCGATGAAAAGGGAAGCCACTTTCATCGAGGATACCTCCTGGCGTCGGTTTACGTGCCGTCGGAAGGCGAGATCACTGTCTATGCCGCCTTTGGAGACTGGTTTGCCATCGCCGGTTTGGCTGTCGGTTTTCTTTGGATCTTCGGATCAGGGTTGATCCGGAGGAAACTCAAAACCGATCCGCTCACTTGACCAGACGGGCAATGGAGTGGATGCAGGTGGCAATCAAACCTGCTCCGGCGAGCGCGAGAAGGTCTCTCTTGTCGTCAATGCCTCAGATGATGAGGAAGATTCCCATCAGGCAAAAGAAGAGGATGAAGCTAAAAACGGTATCGGTAGCCTTTTTCATTCGACCAGCCTAGGGAACCGGACCGGATACTTAAAGAAGTTCTTCGGGCAGAACATCCCCTAACTTTTTGATGTCGTCCGCCTGGTGTCGATTGGCAATCAAAAGGGCATCGCCGGTTTGCACCACGATGAGATCATCGACTCCGAGCAGGGCGATGCGGGCTTCCTTGCGGGCGTTGAAGATGATGTTGTTCTCCGAATCGATTTCCGTGATTTCGTGATTGGTCTGGTTGTTGTCGCCTTGGGTCTCCAGGTATTTTGCGACCGAGATCCACGAGCCGACATCGTCCCAGTCGAAAGTGGCCTCGATATTGAGGACGCGCGAAGCGTGTTCCATCAGGGCGTAGTCGATCGAGATCGGAGTGAGTTTGGGAAAGCGATCGGCAATCGTAGCCGGAAGGTCGTTGGAGTCCTTCAATTCGTCGATAAAGCCGGCTAACTCGGGAGTATGTTGGCCGAGTTCGGCGGTGACGGTCTTGAGTGACCAGACGAACATCCCGGCGTTCCAGGCGAAGTTGCCCTGGCGCAGGAACTGTTCAGCCAACTCGGGATTGGGTTTTTCCCGGAAACGGGAAACTTCGAACGGTTCGTGGGTTGTTTCAAAATCAAGCGATGCCGGTTCACCGCGTTCGATGTAGCCGTAAGAAGGGCAGGGCCAGGTGGGTTTGATTCCAATGGTGACAAGGGCGTCGGTTTGGCTGGCGATGGAAAGGGTATCCGAAAGGACAGATTGAAATGCGGTGGTGTCTTGGATCAGTTGATCAGAGGGCAGCACCGCCATGGTGGCCTCAGGATCGCGGGCCGCGATGAGTCCGATGCCTAAGGCGACTGCCGGGGCAGTGTCCCTTTTTGCGGGCTCGGCGAAGATGTTTCCGGGTGGAAGCATGTGGGCCACCCGACGAACTTCTTCCTCTTGAAGGGCGTTCGTGAGAATGAGGATGTTTTCGACCGGGATGAGCCCTTCGAGCCGGGAAATGGTTTGGTCGAGCAGAGTGGTGTCATCGAACAAGTTGAGGAGCTGTTTCGGCTTGGCATTTCGACTAAGGGGCCAGAAACGAGTCCCGCTTCCACCGGCGAGAATGAGGGCATAGTGTGAGCTCATGGGCGGGATCTAAACGGGTCTGCGAAGTGATGTCAAAAGGGGAGGCCCGGTGTTTTTTGTTTTCGGATGGAGTGGGTGTGCGGTATCTTTCCGCCATGAGAGATTCCTACGAGGAAAAGGACTGGGTTGACACCTCCGCTGCTTTTGCACCCGCAGTGTTGGGTGCTGCGGCGGGAATTCTTGTGTCGGAGGCCATGAGCCCGAAGGCGCGTCGTCCAGTCGGTCTTTCTCTGGCCTGCCTCGGCTTGGCGGCTCTCACTCCCTTGTTGGTTGAGACTGCTGTGAAGAAAGTGAAGGGTCCGGGCACTCGCCGGGGATCAATGCGGACTTTGCGGGGGATTCGGGATCATGGGTTGCAGGCTCGTGAGATCAGCTACGTCGAAGACGAGCTGGGCGAGGAACTCGGAGTGGGTTAATAGACCCCAACCGGAACATGGCCGGTCGATTGTGGCTGACTTGAATACGGCCCAGCCGTGGGCTTATGGAAGAAATTCCATTGACCGGTGGCTGGCCCTGTTTCATGGTTTTAAGAGTGAAATCCCTGTTCGTGTTAGCCGTTGGAGGAGTTGCATCGTTACTTTTGTCATCGTGTGGGGCTTTTGATAGCTTTGGAAGGCCGCTGGGCAGTGACTTTGATCCCCTGAGTGCTCCGGGTGGAGCTGCTGCTGCCCCGCAGGGAACTGCGGTTGTCGCGCCGACCTACAAGTCCGGCCAGTGGGTCGAGACCGCGATGGCCAACGCCGCTTTCTTTCGGAGTATCCCACAGGGAAATGCCCGGGCGGATAAAGTTCTTCCCGCAGCCACACCGATGAAAGTGGTTTCCACCAAAGACACCTACGTCAAGGTAGAGCTGGAATCGGGGGAGGTAGGTTATGTTCCCGAGATCATGGTCGTTTCCGGTGGATCAGCGACTCCAACTCCGGGCATTCCTGACTACAGCCCTATTCCTGCCCCGGTCGATCCCGCCCTTGCCACTCCAACTCCGGCTGCTCCTCCTGTGCCTCCGGCACCGGCGCCGGGAACGAGCCCTTCGGCCCCCGATGTTCCTCCTGTGCCTCCGACTGTCCCGGGAGTCACTGAATAGGAACAACGTATTCGCCCACCAGTTTGCAGTCGGTTTTGGTTTGACGTCGAAGCCGGCTTTTTTCGCCCGTCAACTAATCTTGATTCGTGGGGGAGGCAGAGAGCGTCCGCTCGACTTCAAAGTCCTCGCTCAGCACGACCAGATCCCCACGAAATCCGAGTTCAATCTTTCCGACCTTTGAGAACCCCAGCGACCGGGCTTGGTTCCAGGAGGTGGTGGCCACCAGTTCCTCTAGGGGTTCGCCCGTGACTTCACGGACCAATTTCAACCCTTGATTAAATCTCAGTGTCGATCCGGCCAATGCTCCGTTTTCCTTGAGCCTTGCCACTCCTTCGTGAATTACGACATCCAACCCACCAAGTGAAGCTTCTCCATCGGGTTGCCATGAGGCTGAAACCGAGTCTGTAATCAACATCACGTTGTCCCGAGGGACGGTGTTCATGATGAGTGAAATCATATCGGGAGTGAGATGGATTCCGTCTGCAATCAACTCCAGATGAAGAGCTTCTTCAAGAAGACCGGCGCCAACCACTCCAATCTCCCGGTGGTGCAAACCGGTCATAGCATTTCCGAAATGAGTGAGGTGTTTCAGCCCAAGATCGAGCGCTGATTTGATGGTGGCATAATTGGCGGCGGTGTGGGCCGCCGAGCAGGTGATGCCAAGGGCAGCCGCCTCCTGAATCAAATTGTCTGCGCCGGGCATCTCCGGAGCCAGTGAAAGGACGCAGGCTGGAAAAATCTCATGGAGCCTTTGTAGTTCTCTCACGTCCGGCGGTCTTACGAACTCGGGATTCTGTGCTCCGGCTTTCTCTCGATTTATAAAGGGACCCTCGAGATGCATCCCGGGGATTGAAATGGGAGCCGACTTTGCCCACCCGGCAACTGTTTCCACGATCTTGACCAGATCTTCCGGAGGTTGGGTCAGGGTGGTGGGTAGCCAAGTTGTCACGCCCTCGCGAAGCTTGGTCCGGGCGATATGCTCCAGGCTGCCCGTCGAGGCATCACAGACGTCCGCTCCATCGGCTCCATGGGAGTGAATGTCGATAAAGCCCGGTAGAAGCATCTTGCCTCCAAGATCGAGGTCCCCGGAACGGTGGGAGTTGATCTCGGTGATGATGCCATCCTCAATGAGAACACTGGCACCCTCGATCGAAAACCCTGGAGAAATCAAATGAGCATTGGTGAGTAGCATCAGTCAGCGAAGAGTTTACGGGATTTTTTAAGGTAGTTGGCCCCAGAGAGAACAGTGAGAGCGAGGGCTCCATAGAGGGAGGTCAAAAAGAGGAAGCTGTCCGGCGCACAGAATGACTGGAGGCGGTCCGCCAGGGCGGTATTCGGAGCTGTACTATCAAGAATCAGAAAGAGAAGGCAGGTGATTCCGAAGACAAGCTGGAGAGTGGTCTTCCACTTTCCCAACTTGTCGGCCGCGATCACTGCCCCTTTGGCGACGGCAATCTGGCGGAGGCCGGTGACAAGAAACTCGCGGGCAATGATGAGGCAGGTGACCCAGACTGGGCAGAGGGTAGTGGCAGTGAAAAAGATGAAAGCTGAGGCGACTAGGATTTTGTCAGCCAATGGATCAAGGAGTTTTCCGAGCGAGGTGACCAGTCCCAGCTTCCGAGCCAGATAGCCATCCAGCCAATCTGAAAAAGAGGCGAGGACGAAAGCGATCAGGCCGATGGTGAGTCCGATGGTGCCTCCCCAACTGGCGCTGGCAACAAAAACAGCCGTCAGGATGAGGCGGGCCGAGGTGATAGTGTTGGGAAGATTCACGTGTGCGGACAGAGTGTGGTCGAAGGGGCGGGCGGTGACAATCTTTTGCAGTGTTCGGCGGCTGATTTGACATAGCCTATCCAATGGGACTAATTAACGGATATGGGGCTTTTTAAGCGGCATATTTTAAGGTCGAAATGGATTTCCTTGTTGCTTCCTGCTCTCGCCATCGGGTGTGCTGCTCCTGCGGCCTACCAGGCGGGAACGGGGCAGGTGGCGATCAGACCGGCCTCCTCCGATCTAAAACGACAAGGGGCGGAGGCTTTCAGGGCATACAGGCAAAAGGTGCCTGTTTCCCGAAATGTTGCCGCACGGGCGAGGGTTTTTCGAGTCGCCAATCGTCTCCGGCCAATCGTGAGGTTACCTGGATTGAATTGGGAGTTTGAAGTCTTTGAAGACCAATCGGCGAATGCTTTTGCCCTGCCTGGAGGGAAGGTTGGGATCAACACCGGGCTACTCAAAGTTGCAGTGACTGATGCCCAATTGGCCGCGGTAGTCGCTCACGAAATGGCTCATGTAACTTCCAATCATGCCCAGTCGCGGGTTCAGCGAAACCAAACCATCGCGGTAGGTAGTGCTATTCTCGGGGCGGTGTTGGGAGGGGACGGTAATTCGCAGCAGATCGGTGAGCTTGCGCAACAGGGAGGAACCTTGCTTTTCGGGTTGCCATTTTCGCGATCTCAGGAATTGGAAGCGGATCAGATTGGCACGGTCTTTATGGCCCGGGCCGGCTATGATCCGGGAGCTGCTGTCACTTTGTGGCAAAGGATGGGGGCCAGCCAGCGAAGTAGTAATCCTGAGTTTCTCAGCACTCACCCCGTCAGCCAAACGCGAATCGACAAGCTCCTGGATTTTTTACCGCAAGCCCGCGCGCAGATGCGCCGATAGCCGGGTCAGGTGAATCAATAGTTTGGACCCATTATGAAAAAAAGGATTTTAGATGCGGCTTTTTGCCCTCATTGATTTGGCTCCCTTGATTCTCGCCATTTTCGTCGGGTTGGCTGCTGGTTTCTTGTTGGGAAGTGTTCTGGGAATGGGACTTGTAGGTTACGCTTTTAGGTTTGTGCTGAGTGGTAACTTGGTTTTTGGTGGAATTCCCAGTTTTACTTAAAAGGAAGGCTGATCCTGGTTTTGGCAGGGGGTTTTGGTAAGCAGTCATCATGAAACGAGCACTTTGTTTTTTATTTTCCCTTGTTTCAACTCTCCCGATTTTTGGTGAGGGGGAAAGCGATCTAGTGCTTTGCGGAATGAATCGGGTGTTCATTTTGGACGGGGCATCGGGGAAGCAGACTTGGGAATGGACTGCGGAAAGCTCTCCCGTCGTCCCAATTGAAAACCGGAAGGCTTTTGCGACCACCGATGAGTGCAAGGTTTATCAGGACTTAATTTTGATCACTTCATCCAGCGGTGGGGTGGCTTTGGTTGAGCGGAAAACGAAGAAGTCCCGTTTTTTTACGACCGTCAGAAACGCCCACAGCGCATGCCTACTGCCCGGTCAACTTATCGCAGTGGCAGCTAGTTTCGGAGGAGATGAAGTTCGGATTTTTAACCAGACGAAATCGGGGGCCAAGGTCATACCCAAAATGATTGTGCCCCTTTACGGTGCCCATGGTGTAGAGTGGGATGGCAAGAGAAAGTGCCTCTGGGCGCTGGGAACGAAAGAGCTCCTTAAGATCTCGATCGCAAGAGATAAAGCTACGGTCCAGAACCGATTCGAGTTGCCGGCATCCGGCGGTCACGATCTTTCGTGGTGGGATCAGGACCAATTAGTTTTGTCGGTCGATGAGCATTGCTTTCTCTTCGCGATCGAAAAGCAAACCTTTGCTCCATTTGCCCCGTTGAAGGACGAAATGAAGGTGAAGTCGATTGACCGCAGTCGCAAGACTGGTCAGGTCGTGTGGCATAAGGGAACGAAGACTACCTGGTGGAGCGATACTGTTCGCTTCCTTTCCCCTTATAAGACGCTGAATCTCAGGGAGGAAAAAATCTACAAGGTCAGGTGGGACGAGTCCCGCGCAATTCCAAAAGCCCTGGAGTGAGGAGGCCGATTACTTCCGCAAATCCAGGCAGAGGAGCTTGCTTTGGCCACGCATCAGAAGACGCCCGTTGGCAAGGGCCAGCGGGCTCCAGTAGCGGAGGTCCTTCCGGCTTTCGGGGTCGGTGTTGAAGACGTTCGCCTTAGCAAGAAGGTTAAAGCCTTTGGGTGATGGGTCCACCAAGCGAAGGATCCCGTTTTCACCATCCTGAATAATGAGCGTCCCATCGGCATAGAGACTTGCTCCGCGACCCATGAAGGGTTCGTTGCCGGTGCTCCAAAGCTCCTTGCCCTCAAGGGTGAAGCAAACCAACCCACCTTTTTCCCGACGAGGACGGCCCTTGTGGTTGGAGTTCTCGTTGGCGAGGAAGTAAAGGTGGTTGTCGATGACAAGTGGTGGATGAACTTGGGTTCCTTTTTTTGAGGCCCAGAGTTCTTTGACTTCAAACTGATCACCCGACTTTGTGATGGAGAGCATTTTGGAACCTCCATCGTAACCTCCCGAGGCAAAGAGGCGCTTGTCATCAATTTGCACTGGAACGGTGATGGGAATCCGGTTTTGGTATAAATCGGTAAACCAGAGTTTTTTTCCGGTTTTGGGATCGAAGCTGTGAAGGCCGCCGGTTTCTTTGGCGGTTAAAAGGATGACCTGCTGAACCCCGCCAAAATTTGCAAGCATCGGAGAAGAGTGGGTGTCACCAATCCCGGGAGTGCGCCAGAGCTCTTTCCCGGTCTTTTTGTCCCAGCCGGCTATGCCGGTCTTTTCTCCAAAGGGCATCACGATGAGAACGTCGTCCACGATAAAGGTGCATTGTGCGTAGCCCCATTTTGGAGTCTGAGCATCCGGATATCGTTCCAAGAGTTTGATCTTCCAATCGGCTTTTCCAGTCTTGCGATTAATGCGGAAAACCTCGCCAAAGGTCCCAAGAAAATAAATAGCATCATCCTCGACGGTTGGGACGCTTCGAGAACCGGGGAACGAGGGTTCTCCCTCCGAGGCACTTTCGAAACGCCACTTTTCCTTTCCGGTTTTGAAGTCGAGACACAGCAGCATGTCCCTTTCCTGTTCGACCCGATCGCCCAGAAAGACTTCATCACCAGAGACAGCTGCTCCTCCAAATCCGCCTTCAAGATCCGCGGTCCAGAGAACCTTCGGGCCTGATTTTGGAAATGATTTTAAAAGTCCGGTTTCCTTGGAGGTGGCATTCCGCGATGCTCCCAAAAAATGGGGCCAGTCGTCGGCGGAGACAATGGCTGTCATTAGCGAAAAAAGAAGGAGAGTGCGTTTCATAATTCTAGAGAGTCGTCAGATTCCGGGAGGCTAGCTAATCGTCAAGGGTGACGTCGGCGACAGTTGTTACTGAACGTATTTCGATGACGCAATTTCTCAGTTGGTTGGTGTTTTTCTCCTCAATGTGGTTTGGAGAAGGGCTCCTTGGGTATGTTCCAGCCCCAGTAGACAACTTGCTTAAGGGACTGATTCCGTAATCCGATCAGAGGTGAGATTTATCCGAAACTTTGGCCGACGATTTTCACGGAGCGACAATAGGACTTTGGAAGTTGCTCCCTTTTATGACGATTGGCCGGTTGAAATCCGGGCAGGGAAAACCCGGAACCTTGATTGGAAGCTGAGCGAAGTTCTGGCCGGGAAAACAATGGTGTGGCAAACGACGGTCTCGGATGAAGGAGCAATCGAATTCAGTGTGCCCAACCCGATGAAAGGGGGAAGGGCACTTCAATTGGCGAACTTCGGGTATCCCTGTGGCTGGCTTTGATTGCGCTAAACCTTACTTCGATTTCGTAAAGTAAGCTTCAAGAGCACCATTGCGATTCTTGGGCAGATTCTTGGAGCTAAATCGGAAAACTCGACTTCCTTGATCGCGCTTGGGATTGGGGACAAGCGTGATAGTGATCGTTCCCTTGGCAGGGTCCAGCTTCTCACTCGCGATGGTCTCGTTGAGCTTGTTGTTGGTGGGCGATCCGTAGCTAGGCTTGTCGTGATAGAACCACGACTCGACGGCGAGTCCACTGCTCTTAGGAAGCTTGCCTCCGTCTCCGGTGAAATGAAGGGTGAAGGTTTCTCCGTCCCGGGTGATGTCGTGGAGTAGGGGGTCGTCGGTGTCCACGTAGCTCATTTTAACCAAAGCCTGCTGGCTTCCCCCCCGGGCCCGCCACCCCCGGCCGGTTTGACCGACGAAAAGGGCCCCGTCTTGATCAAAGCAGAGTCGCATCACGCCAGAGGGAAATCCTTCGGCAAAATTGATCACAGCGGCTTCGTTGTCCTTTTTTGGAAGGATGCGGAAGAGGGTCGAGAGGGTTTGATCCCCACAATACATCTCGCCTTTGAAGGGCCCAAACTTCCCTCCGGTGGAGTCCCAGGTCGGGCTACCGGGGGAGTTTGCCACCCGTGATTGCGGGAGAAGAGCAAGGGAAACCTCACGTTTTGGCACCCACTTGTCCCACTGGATTTCGGCCGAGCTGGGTTTCATTCCCGGGAGATCAACGAGTCCCGAGGGATGACCGTAATACCTTCCTTCTTGCAAATGGTGAAGCTTCGAGGTGCCATTGTATTCCCCTTGGTTTTCAGTGTAGTAGAGTTTTCCGTCGGGTCCGGTGGCCAGGCCGGCCGGACTGCGAAGCCCCATCGCAAATGGAGTGGTTTCGCCATCGGGAGTGACCTGAAGAGCCCAGCCGCGGTAGCCTCCCTGTGAACCCATGAATCGCCCGTTAGCCTTGTGGATGTGCTTTCCGTCGGAATGGCTCAGGTTGAGAAGGAAGTAGTAATTTCCGTCTTCACCTTTCGCCGGTCCGTGAAGGTATTCGTGGTAGTTGTCGGTGATCAGGAAGTCATCACTCAAAGTCACAAAGGTCTCGTAAAACCCGTCCTCGTTCAGGTCTCGAAGCTCGGTGATTTCGGTTTTCTGACCCACGATGAGGCGGTCCTTTTCCACGATAACCCCGAGGGAGTCGAGAAGGCCCTCTGCAATCATCGTCCAGATGTTGTTTTTGAATCGCCAGACTCCTGCAGTACGGGTGGTGACGACCATGGACCCATCCTTGGGGTCGAGATCCATGCCGACGGGCTCAAAGAGCTGGGGTCGGCCGTGAGGATCGGTGGGAGCGGGGACCCTTTCGGCCTTGTATCCGGGGAGAAGGGTCATTTTTGAAATTGGAGTCAGTCCCACTAACTGGGTGAGATTGGAAGGAATGGCATTGGGGCGCCAGATGTCGCTCGGAGCATCAGTCTTTTGAGTTTTGACCGACTTCTGACCGTTCACCTTCACCACCCACCGGGCTGTTCCCTTCTGATCGATGTTAAAAGTCAATTGGTAGAGATCTTTGCCAATCTTGTAATGGAAGGTCGGAGGTCCGTCGGCTTCCGCGGCATAGGTGTAACCCAGTAAGCGGGCATCAGCGGCTTTCAGTTGATCGAGGAAGTCTTCATCGCCGTGAAGGTTTTTCGCAATGGTGTTGTTGTCTCCGATCAGCGGGGATTTGAAGGAAAGGTCGACCTCGCGTTTGTTGATTTTTGGAGCGCCGGCGAGAGTGATCTCCTTCGCTTGGTGTCCCATCGTGGTGTGTCCGCGACCACGGCCGTCACATTCACCCGTGATGTTGAGGAAGCCACCCCACCAGGCCTTGGAAATGGTCATGGTACGTGGATCAAAGGAATAATTGAGCCCGCTAGGAAGGCCGACATAGATCGCGCGGGCTGAGTTACCCTTAACCCTGGCCCGATAGATCCGAGTGCGGTCGGTGACGAGGATTTCCTTGCCGTTTTGATGAATGTCTTTTTGCGCCGTGCCGTCTTCGAGCTCGCCCATAACTTTGCCCGGCCCTTTGTTTTTTCCGTCATTCAAAGTGCGAAGGTAGTGAAAGACGGCCATGGCCTTTTGCTCGTTGAGAAATGCCTCGGGGTAAGCTGGCATGACCGGTTGAAAGGCAGTCCCCTTGGTTGGGCCGGTCTCGGCGATGGCAATTTCCTCGGCGGGTTTGCGAATCGACTTTTTGAAATAGTCGAGATCGGCTTTCAGGGTTACCTTGTGTTCTTCGGCGGACTCGATCACGGTTCGCTCCCGAGCAGTTGTGGTAAACAAGCCATAGAGCCCGGGGCCGGTTTTGACCGAATCGTCGTTTTTGGCCACCGCATGGCACTCCGCACAACCGACGGCGTCGAAAGTTTGTTTTCCGAGTTGGACTAGGTCCACTTTGGCGGCTGGGACTAGCGAGGCGGCGAGGAGGAAAAGACAGAAAGTTCGGGCAATCATGATGAATGTTGGGGAGCTGTTTTTAGAGTGGAGAATTACTCCTG
>JBMYLT010000006.1:192704-204400 GCA_049596615.1 Akkermansiaceae bacterium
ACTCCTGAGAGGCTAGTTTCTTTCCGGGAATACCCCAAGTGGATTCTCATATTTGGCCTCGTTGTGAATTTCTGTATTTTTCTGCGGTCCATGGGGACAATGGTTTTGCTCCTCGGAATGGCCATGGTGGTTTCGGTTTCGCTGTCTGCAATTGTCCCTGCTAGTGATCTTCACGACACAGGGTTAGATTTAATGGGCTGGGCCATTTCCATTGCGATCGCGTTTGTGTTTGGTGCTGGTTTGTGGTTTGGCGGGGTGATGATCGGGCGCCGATCCAATCGAGCTCCCTCAATGAGGCGCAGGGAGGCCATGGCCCTTGTCGGAGCAGGGTGGTTCGTCTGCAGTGCGGTGGCGGCCCTGCCTTACTTTTTTTGTGATCCCGAAGTTCCTCTTGATTTTGCCTTCTTTGAAGGGGTTTCGGGCTTAACCACCACGGGATCGACGATCTTTGTAGATCTGGAGAAGCTCCCGAAATCAATTCTGATGTGGCGTTCGGCGACCCAATGGGTTGGAGGGATGGGGATTCTGGCCATGTTCGTGGTGGTCCTTTCCGGAATGACTTCAAGCAGTAAAACTCTAATCGGTGCCGAGTCATCTCTCTCCAACAGTGACCTCGCCAGCTTGCGTCAAACGATGCGGCGGATTTGGGTGCTTTATCTCGGGTTTACGGTGATTTGCGGTCTTGGTCTTTGGCTTATGGGCCTTAGCCCGTTCCAGGCCGTCAATCATGCTCTCACCACTGTTGCAACCGGGGGATTTGGAACTGAAAATGCCAGCATTGGGGCTGCTTCGTTTGGAGTGGGAACCAAGGTTTGGATCATCTTTTTCATGATTTTGGGTGCGCTGAGTTTCCCTTTCTATCTGACCCTCATGAAGCGGAAGTGGTCTGGTCTGAAGACTAAGTTTGAGGAGATCTATTGGTTTCTTGGTCTGGTGCTTGTTGCCGCGTTGATTCTTCTGGCAGAGTGTGCCGCTGGGGGATCGGAAACCCGCCCGGTTGATGCGGTTTTCAACGTTGTCTCGGCTGCGACAACCACTGGCTATGTAAGCTCGAGTCTTAATGAATGGAGTCGGCTGGGAACGGGCGTTATTTTGTTCTTCATCGTGGTCGGGGGATGTTCCGGATCGACTACCGGCGGTTTGAAGGTGAGCCGGGTGATCCTTTGGGCTCGCTTCTTGAAGGCGGGACTGCATCGGACCTTTCGCCCGCGATTGGTGGAGCCAGTTCGTTTGAATGGTCGAAAGATGGGAGATGATACCGTGGAGCAGCTCTTTTTGGTGCTTTCGCTCTTCGGTTTCTTTCTCATCACGGGGACCTTTGCCCTTCAATTGTTGGAGCCGGGTCAGAGTCTCATGGGCTCGATGTCAGCTATCATGAGCTGCCTTGGGAACTTTGGACCCGCCTTGGCGGACATGGGACAACTTGAGAGTTTTGCAAGCCTGGCAACGACCACCAAGATAATGTTCATCTTCCTAATGATCCTAGGCCGCCTGGAATATATCGCTTTTCTTGTTCTCTTCAGCCGGCAGCTTTGGCAGCGATACTAAGATTTTGCATCACAAGATGTTTTCCACAAAGCGACCGCGGTGGAATTGCTCAAAGCGCTCCGGCTCTTCACCCGTGCCGATAAATCGGGGAGAGATCGAGAGTTCTTTCTGGATGGCGGCAGCCACCCCTCCTTTTCCGGAGCCATCGAGTTTGGTGAGAATTAGTCCGTCAAGTGGAACCACCTTTTGGAATTCGCGTGCCTGATTGAGGGCATTGCCTCCGGTCGAGGCATCAACCACAAGAAAGGTCTCGTGCGGAGCCGTGTCGTCCTGCTTGCCAAGCGTACGTTTGATCTTGGCCAGCTCATCCATGAGATTGCTTCTGGTGTGCAACCGACCGGCGGTGTCGCAGAGGAGAAAGTCGCACTTTTCGTTGATCGCTCTTTGATGGGCCTGATAACAAACCGAGGAAGGGTCAGCCTCGTGGGCTCCGGTAACCACGGGGAGGCCCAGGCGATCTCCCCACCGGACAAGTTGTTCGACGGCGGCAGCCCGAAAAGTATCAGCGGCTGCCATGAGAACCGAATGGCCCTGGCGTTTTAGAAGGTTTCCGAGCTTGGCGGTCGAGGTGGTCTTGCCGGTGCCATTAACTCCAACGACCAGGAGTACCTTGGGCTTGCCATGACCGGTCGGAATGAGGGTAGGGGCATCGGGGGGGAAAAGGCCGGAAAGTTTGGAGCGTGTTGTCTCCACAACATCTTCTGCTGAGATTTTACGTCCAAGCTCCTTGAGGTCATCGATGATCTCAAGCGTCAAACGGATGCCGAGGTCTCCAGCGATGAGATCGGCTTCAAGGTCGTCCCAATCGATTTCCGCTTGATTGGTGACCTTGTTGAAGAGCTTCTTGAAAAAACCTGCCATGCCGGGCGAATGCTGGGTGAAAGTGGAGATGAAAGCCAAGGAATATTCGTATTCGCGGGAGCTTTGTTGGAGGTATGATGACTTTTTTGGGTGTGTTCCCTCAAGAATCTTGAAGGGGAACTTTGCGTGGTTTGTCCGCTTGAACTCTGTATGGGGCCGGAGTAGACATTTCCGAGCCGCTCCCGTAGTTCAACGGATAGAACAAGGGTTTCCTAAACCTTAGATAGAGGTTCGATTCCTCTCGGGAGCGCCAGTTTCCTCTCAGGCGGAGTTACTTTTTCTTGGTTTTGGCGAGAGCGGCTTTAACTCCTCCGAGCGACTTCCAAGTCGGAGCGTTTGTCGTGGGTGGGAGTTCCCGAATCGTGACGTCTTTGAATTGGACCATCACGTTGCCACCACCATGAATTTGCGGAGCAATGATTCCATCGAGCGGGATATTGGAATTTTTCTCCGTGTAGTCCGAGGCCTTTGTTCCATTGATCCAAACCTGGATTCGCGGCCCTTCGGCGAGGATGCGGTAGGTGTTCCATCCATAGAGGTCGATGCTTTTGGCAAGAGCGGCTTCATCGACTGGCTTTGGATAAACCAGTCCCCGACGATGCTCGTCATAGATCTTGCCGAACCATCCCTTTCCGCAGTCGATCTGGTATCCCGCAACCGAACCATTGGGAAGACGGGCGCTGCGAACTTGGATCCCACTATTAATCAAACCGGTCTTTGGGTCGCCCGAGCACTTGATCTTCAAGGTGAGATCAAAGTTGGCGTAGTTTTTTTCAGTGCAGATCCATTCATTGCGCGGAAATTTCTTGGAGTGGGAGCCGGTCGTGACCACTCCGTCTTCCACCCTCCAAACCCCTTCCTTGGCTTCCCAGCCTTTGAGGGATTTTCCGTCGAAGAGCGAAACGGATTCTTCCGCAAGGGCGTTTAAACCACCCAGAAACATGATGGTTAGGAGAGTTCGGGTAAACTTTTCGGTCGGGTTCTTAATCATTGATTGGTCGAGTGTCAGGTTTTTAAAGCCAGTGTCCTTACATGATATTAAGAATGAGAGGCGATGACCAACTGATAAATAATTTCAGCTCTTCGAGCCGAGTTTGCGTTCCATTTCTTCGAGCGAGATGCCTTTGGTTTCGGGAACCATGAAGATCACCCAAAGAAGTTGGAGGATCATCATGATTGCGAAAAAGGCAAAAATGAAGGACGGGGAAAAAGCTCCCATCGCAATCGGGAAAAAGAGAGTGAGGAGAGCGGCAAAAACCCAATGGGTGGCGGAGCCAAGCGATTGACCGAAGCTTCGTGCGGTGGATGGGAAGATCTCGGAAATGAAGACCCAGATGACTGCGCCTTGTCCGACGGCGTGGGCCGCGATGAAACCCAGAATACAAATGAGCACCAGCGATCCTCCAAGGCCTGCCGATTCACTGGCCGTTTCAAGTCGAATCGTTGCCTCTGCTTTGAGCTGGGTTTCGTCAAGGTTCCGGAGTGACGGGTCGTCAGCGAAGATTACGGGGAGATTCTTTTCGCTGGAGGCAATAGCGGCGGCATTCGATTCGAGTTCAATGGCTGCGGCAGCCTCGGTGAACGGCTGGTTGAATTGATGAAAGGCCCAGGCACAGAATCCAAGCGAGGTAATGTACCCGAAGGAGCCGATGATGAGAAGGGTGCGGCGGCCAATCCGGTCAATCAGGTAAAGTCCGACAAAGGTGAAAAGGAGATTGGTAAGCGTGATCAACGATGAGTTGAAGAGTGAAGCCGAGGTATCGATGCCCGTGAGTTGAAAAATCCGGGGTGCGAATCCTAGGATGGCGTTAATCCCGGAGAGTTGGTTGAAGAAGGCGATGAGGAATGCGAGCAGGATTGGAAGGCGGAGGCGTCTCCATGAAATGGCCGGGGCTGAAGGTGAAGAGTGAGTGGCCGATTTTATCTCAGAGGTCAGTTGATCAATCTGGTTTGCGTCAAACGTTGGATTGATGGCTGCAAGGATGGGTTTGGCTTCTGATTCTCGCTTTTTTGCGATGAGCCATCGTGGTGATTCGGGGAGCGAGAAACACATGACTGAGTAAACGAGAGCGGGCAGGGCTTCGATGCCGAGCATCCAGCGCCAAGCATGCTCGGGGTTGTCTTTTAGGAGGAATGCGATGGCGAAGTTGGAGAGGGTCGCGATGAGGAGTCCGAGAACGATGTTGAATTGGAACATCCCCGTCAGGCGACCGCGTCTGTCTGCGGGTGAGATCTCCGAAATATAGATGGGGGCGGCGACCGTTGAGATGCCGATTCCGATTCCCCCGATAAAACGGGCGGTCATGAATGACCAGGGATCGTTGGCGAAAGCCGACCAAATGGCCGAGACAAAATAGAGGGTTCCGATGGATAGAAGCGTTTTCTTACGGCCGATTCGTTCGGTTGGAATTGAGCCGATGAGCGACCCAAAGACGGTGCCCCACAGGGCCGCACTCATCGTGAAGCCATGAATCTGATCGCTCAGATTCCAGAGACTCTGAATTCTTTGCTCGGCTCCGGAGATGACGATGAGATCAAAGCCAAAGATAAAGCCAGCCAGGGCGCAGGTGATCGCCCAGAAAATGAGCTTGGATTGAGTTCCTACCATGTTCTCTCGATTTGTTTGAAAGAACAATCAACCTGAACATGGGAGGGGATGGCAATGACATTGTTATGGGAGATAGTCCTTTGAGTATGCCGAAGCAGCACTCAAAGCACATGTCGAAGATTTATTTGATGCTTCGAAGATAGGTCACCAAATCCCGAAGCTCGGTTTCATTCATTCCGGCAGCGATGGTCTCGAGCATGACTGATTTTCCTTCGATGTAGCCTGCATCCTTGATTTCTTTGACCGGAACGTCGATTGAGGCCCCTCCCATGAAGGTAAGGGTGATTTTATAGGGAGTAATCTTGGAACGGAATCCCTCAATGGTGGAGCCGTCCTTTTTGACAATACGATAAGTATGAAAAACAGCTTCAGCAGCGGCGTTGGGATCGAGGATGGCCGTGAGAAGGGCTTCAATAGAACGGCTTTCACCACCCCCAAGAGCTGGAGCGAATCCGGTGGTTCCCTCAACCGCATGACAACTTGCACATCGGCCCTCGAAGTGTTGTTTGCCTTTTGCGAGGTCGCCGGGACCCGCGGCGGTCAGGACTTTGCTGAGCGAGTGGATGCGATTTTCCATGTTTTTCTGTTCGGTCGCCGACCGTTTGGGATGGGTGGAAATGACCTTGTTCCAACGGATTTCGTCAACAAGAGGCGGTGGTGGTGAGTCGCGCTTCAGGGCTTTCTCGACGAGGAGGTTAAGGAACGCCGATTCGTAAGCACCGCCCAAGGCAAGGTAGGGCCCTTTCCACCCTTTGGTTTTATCCTGCGGAAGCTTTTCTTTCGGGACCTTGAGTGATTCAAGCAGAGCCAGATGTTCAGCTTTCAATTCGTGAGGGGTATCTCGGAAAAACCGGGCAATTTCATTTCGCACGCGGAAGGATGGATCATTGATCGCGGATGCAAGAGCTTGATGCGCCTGTTCGAGTGGAGGTTGCAGACTGGAGAGGGCTCGAACGGCCTCATATCTGACGTTTGGGTTTTTATCGGTCAGCAGTTTTTTCCAGAGCCCGGCATCAAAGTGACCGAGGCTTTCGAGGCACCAAAGAGCGTGGATTCGAATGGCATCGGGAGCGTCAAGATTCTTGATGCCTAGAACGAGGCTAGGAATGAGGTTAGTGGTTTGGCGTTTGGCAATCTGGTTCCACGCCGCCCGCATTTCCCAAAGGTTTCCGGAGGCCAAGTGTTTTAGTAGATCAGAGCTGGGAGCGGTTTCCACGTTGGAGGGGGCGAGACGTTTTTGCGAAGAATGGCGGACACGCCAGATCCGGCCGGAGATCTTGTCACGTGAGGGATGGTCGTTACGCACCTCGTTGTGGGAGATTATACGATTGTACCAATCAATTAGGTAGAGGCAGCCGTCGGGTCCAAACGTGGTGGCCACCGGGCGAAACATAGGATCATCGCAGGCGACGAGATCTTCTTTTTTCTCGAAGCGATACACGCCGTTCCGGTCGACTGTGTATCCCACAGTATTGATCGAACCGGTGATTGGGTTCGCCACGAAGTGAACGTGTTGCCAAGAAGCGGGGAATCCCCGGGATGAGGAATCCTCGGAAATTGCGATTCCACTGAATCCTGATCCACCGAGGTTCAGATTTTCAGCGGTGGGAGGGTGCATGATGGAATCGGGGTAGCGCCGGGAATTGACGAAGGAGGGGTAGGTGGTGTCTTGCTCGAAAGGCACCTGGCTGTAGCCAAAGTCATTTGCTTCGTGGATAAAGGTCCGGCCTTCGCCATCAATGGCCCAGCACCAGATATTGTTCATGCCGGCCCCGATCATTTCTAGACGTTTACCGTTTGGTCGAATGCGGGCAATGAGAGAGCGATTGAAAGGAACTTTGGTGCCATCGGCCGTGGTGACAGTGCCGAAACAATTGCAACCCTGGGAGAACGAGATCCATCCACCCGGAGTGCGGGTCAGTTGATGAACGGTGGTGTGGGTGTCCTGAATTCCGAATCCGGAAACGAGGGTTTTGTTGCGGTCGGCACGACCATCTCCATCGGTGTCTTCCAGCGAGATTAGGTTTGGACCATGAATCGCGAGGACCTTGCTATCGTGCGGAAGAATCGAAACTGGCATGGAAAGTCCATCAGCAAAGATGCGCGGTTTGAGGGGACCCTTGAGGTGGGGTTGGTCGAAGACGATGATCTGGTCCGGACCCTTTTGGTTGAAGGCGGCGGTGTCTTTGTCGAGAGGATAAGCCCGTGCGGTTTGAGTCCAAAGGCGGCCAGCGTCGTCAAAAGAAATTGAGATGGGTTTGACCGTGCCTTCGATTTCCGAGGAGACCAACTCGATGGTGAATCCGTCGGGAAGCTTGAAGGACTTCAGTTGCTCCGCTGGTGTTCGGACTTTGGCATCAAGGCTATTCCCTCCTTTGATGCGCTCTTTCCCTGTAGGTCTAGCGTTGACCGGTTTGTGGGCAGGGGTTTTACGATATCTGAGAAGCTCTTCATTAGTTCCTTGGTGAAGCACAAGGTAATCGAGTCCAAACATGTAGGATTTAATGGCCTTTGGGTTGGCTCCCACGATTTTCACTCCAAGTTTGTGGTCGCCGCCTTTGAGTTGAAACGTGTCACCGAGGGCGAGAGTTCCGGTATGAATGACCCCGTTGTTGTAGAGGTCGAGTGCGGGGGAGATCTTTTTGTCGTCGAGTGAAATCTCAACGATCCCGTAGTCGATGGCCTTTGTGAGTCCCACACCGAGTCGATACGTTCCGTCGATGGGAACTTTGAAGGAAAACTCAATCTGATCCTTTGGCTTTGCTCCCGTCCACCAGACGTGGCTGTGATTGCTCCAGGCGACTCCGAATTTGGTGAGGTCCTGGGGCGCGACGGAACCGACACGTTTGGTCACCTCAAGAGCCTCCCCTTCGATGAGGAGGCCCTTATCGGGGGCAGCAACCAAGTTAGGTTTTTTCTTGGGGGGAGTGCTGGTTTGCAGGAAGGCAAAAACCCCTTTTTTGTTTCCCACGACGATGTCGGTTTTGCCGTCGCCATTCAGGTCACCGGTGGAGATTTGTCGTCCGACACCCGAGTTGTCATCGATGAGGTAGGGAGTCAACTCGGCAGAGCCGTCTTTGTGCCGGGTAGTACGAAACCAATAAAGGACTGCGGGTTGATGAGCGCCGGGGTCGCGGCCGTTGTGAGCGAAATAACACTTACCGGTCACGATGTCTTTGATGCCATCTCCATCGATGTCGACACAATCCATGGCGTGTGGTTGGGAAAAACAAACCCCGTAGGGATTGTCCGACGGTTTGTCGGTCATGACAGTGTGCTTCTTGAAGGTGATCGTTCCCTTTTCCTTGATCTGCTCATACCAGGCCATGCCCCACGAGTGGGCGTTGAGCGCCGTGATCACATCGTTGTCCCCATCTCCGTCGATATCGTAGGCAAACATCTGTGCTCCACCCTGGCGCGGGGCAAACTGGAAGGGATGATGTTTCCAGGGCGTCTTTTGGTCCCAATTTTTGGGTTGTTCCCACCAACCGCGTTTTTCGAGGATGTCCATGAGGCCATCGCCGTTGATGTCCCCCGCACCGAGTCCGTGTTCGAAAGTGGGGAACCGCTTGGGGTCGTGCGGTGTGATCGGAAGGGCGGTCCAGGGTTTGCTTTCGTTGGCACTAGGAATCCCGAGGGTGATGTGGCCTTTGCTGAAGGCGAGAAACTCCTTCTCCTTGTCGCCGATGATGTCGAGAAGTTGCGGCGACTCGTGGCAGATGTTTTCTTGGGCGAGACAGTGGGGGCACTGTTCGGTCGAGTTATTGGCAGGAAGAGGGTTTTTGCCCGGATTCTTGGCCCAGTGGGAGGGTTGTCCCGGAATGCCTACCTTGAGAATGTCAGCCCATTTGTCCCGAGTGATGTGGTGGGGAAAGGTGAAGAAGTTGCTGGAGTAACCGCTGAGTCCCGGACCTGTGGTCGGGAAGGCTTTGACGGGGGCGTAGGAGTAGGATTTTTTGAGCTCGGGTCCTTGCCACCAGAGTGGTCCGGCGATGAGATCAGGTTTGCCATCCGCATTAATATCACCGATTGAAGCTCCTTCGGTGAGATATTTGTCGGTGAGCTGGATCTTTTCGAAATAAACAGAGATCGGAGGTGCCTCAAGAGCCAGAACAGCTAGGGGGAGTGAGGCGAGAAGAAGAGGAAGATGTTGTTTCACAAGCATGGATCGACGGGATGAGGCTCCTGGTGCGTGGAACAAAAGATATCAACCTTAAATATCGAAAATGTACTTTGAGGCCCATAGGGAAACCTAGGGGATGAGACTGACCTTGAGTCTCGCAAAAAGGCTGGTTCCTGAGGGAAGACCTCAAGTTTCGGTGAGAGTTCCGTTGTTGTTGTGGGTTTGGTTGATGAGAACGGTATTTTCTTGCCAGTTCACAAGGTCGGTTGAGGTTTCGACTGAGATTTGGACATCGTCTGCAGCAAGATTACGGGAGAAGGAAAAGGTGGTCTCAGTAAGGATGATGGGAGATTCATTGGAAAGAGTATCCGAGGTGCCGAGTGCATGTTCAACGAGAGCACTCACGCCATCGCGGTCAAGGTCATCATCGGGGTTGCCCGCAAAAGTGGTGGTGGTTAAGGGCTCGCCCGGGTTCCCTCCGATACTGAAGGAGGGTCGCCAGTTTTGGGGGTCGTTTGGGTTTGGATTGGAGGCAGGATTGATGAGAACGAGTGAAAAATTCCCGCCGGCTGACGACGTCGGCCAGGGGAGGTTGTTGTCGTATTCAAAGTCGTGGATGGTGGAACCGTCGGTATCATCGAGCTTGATGCTCTCGCCTCCATTGGAAAGCCGGCCAGAAGCGAAAGTGCCATCGATGGGTAACCCGTTGCCGTGGACTGATTCAAAGGCAGTCTGGTCGAGAACCACGAGAGTGCGTGCTTCCGGCGCTTGGTCGCCGAGAATCAAGCTTCGGGTGGTGATCTTTTCGACCAGTTCTTCGTCAAAAATCAACCAGCTTTTGCGCTTGGTTTTCGTCATCCAGGCTCGTGCTTCCCAGTTTGCCACGGAGAAGGCCCAGGCCTTGAAGTTGGTCCCTTCTTGAAACTCATGGCGCTTCGTCCAAAGGACAATGCTTGTCCGTTGGGCGATGTCGGCGACATCCGGGCTCCCGGGCAGGAGGGAATTGAGATACCCCAGAATGGCTCCTTGATGAGAGGTCAGGTGAGCCACAAAAAGAGTTTCCTCCTCCGTTTCCTGTGGTTGTTGCTCGTCAGACAGACCCATCTACGCGGTCTTACAGCAACAGGGTCTAGTGTGGTCACAAAAAAGTTAAAAAAAGCACCCTGAAAGACGGAGCGTCATCATTTCAACGTTCGAAGATAGGTGAAGAGGTCGGTGACTTGCTCGGACGACAAATGGTCGATCAGTCCTTCGGGCATCAGGGATGATTTGGTTACTTTATGCTGGGCAATTTGGCCTCGGGGAACGACCTGCAGAGCAGTTCCAACCGGTTGGATTGAGAGAGCTGACTTGGTTTCCTTGACGAGGGAACCACTGATTTTGGAGCCGTTTTTGAGAATGAGATCGTGGCGATAGTAACCACTCTCCATCTGGGCGTTGGGAGTGAGGATGTTATGCAGCAAGGCCTCGGTGGACATTGCACCTGCTCCGGAGAGATCGGGTCCGATCACTCCGCCCGCATTTCCGACCTTGTGGCAAGCTAGGCATGTCGCAAAAAGGATTTTTCCTTTTGCAGAGTCGCCGTTTCGGTTGGCAAGCGTGAGGAACTTCTGAAATTTCTCCTTGGCCGCTTTAGCGGCTTCCGGATTGACCAATTTTGGGGTGTCATCAACTAGGGTTACCGAAGCCTGACCTCCCAGTTTGAGGTTGGGGGAGGCGGCATCAAAGTAGTGAACCAGGCCCTCGGGTTGGCTACCGGCGTAGGAGGTCTGGAAGTCATCCCGGATCTCTCGGGCTGTTCGTTCCCGGTTCCAGATCCGGTATTCACGGATTTGCATTGTCGATCCACCCGGAACGATCGATTGACCGACCTTGAGATTCGCCAGAGGACCGGTGAACGGGCGGGATTTTGCGGGATCGAGAGCACCATCAAGGTAGATCTTGAAAACCCCGTTTTTGGCCCGGGTAATGGCACAGTGGGTCCAAAGATTGGCAGTCATGGGTCGGGAAGCCACAATCCGATCTCCGCCGGCATTGCTACCCGCGTAGAGGCGCAGGGTGTTGCCGAAGAAGTTGATATCGGGACCAGCCGGGGGGCTTCCTAGGAGTGAGTCAAAGTTGTCGATGCCCGGAGCAAGTTTGACCCAGCATTCAACGGTGAAGGGCCCAGTCAGGGTGACCGGAATGTCGATCGAGTCAGAATCATTGCCGGTGAAATTGATGACTGGCTGAAGGAGTCCCGGCGTATTTTTGAGTAGTTTTTTAACGTAGGGATGGTCCGCGCCGAGGAGAACCACGATGCTCCCAAGGGAGTCGGCGGTCAGTCCTTTGAATTGCCCAATGGCAGCCGCTTTTGCTAAGGCGAGTGTTTTTTCCTTTTGGGAAGTTAGTCCGTGGATGGCGAGTTGCCGAAGATCTCCGGGGAGTTTGTCCCAGTCCTTTGCTACCAGCGAGACCACAACGGGATCGGGTAGGCCAGCCAGCGCGATGAGTGCTTCCCGACGCAACCCGGGATTAGAAGATCGATAGTATTTTTCGAAGAGCGCGCGGTTGGTG
>JBMYLT010000007.1:0-186024 GCA_049596615.1 Akkermansiaceae bacterium
GGTGAAGGAGAAAAAGAACGAGAAGGAAATTAAGGGACTTGAGAAGAAAGCCGGAGACCCTTTCCAGCGGTCAGTGCGGAAGTTTGAAAGCACCTTGACCGAATTGCGAGGTTACCTCGCCGCGATGAACGGCAATTTTAAAGAGGCGATGGAAGGCCTCTCGAAACGTCCAGGTCACCAATCCCCGATGCTTCGCCAGCTGGCGTATGGTGAGCATGAAAAAGCCGCCGAAACCGCCCGCAAACAGATTGAGAAGAAGGACAAGCGAGCCATCCCCCTCGCCCAAGCCATTCATGTCCTCTACCACGCCAAAAATGATGACCCGCTGTGGAAGGCCGGATTTGAAGATCTTCGTTCGTTTTCGTCGGAAGTGGAGTTGAGTTCGCCGGTTTTCGCCCGTCTTGCTCCGATTGCTAAGGAGCTTGGCTATCCCGCCGACTGGCGTCTGGAGCACAAGCCCGCCAATGATCTTATGGCCCGCCCCAATTTGTCTGAATTGGGGCCGTTGCACTGGACACCGCCGACCGCTCCGGAGTTCAGTTTGCCCGATCAACTTGGTAAAAGGATTTCCCTGTCGGATTACCGGGGCAAGCCCATGATTCTGGTCTTTTACCTCGGCGCTGGGTGTTTGCATTGCACCGAGCAGCTGACCGCGATGGCCGACAAGTATGCCGAATTTGAGAAAGCCGGCCTGCCCATTCTCGCGATCTCAACGGATGACGTCGCTAACCTGAAAAAGTCACAGGATAACTACACCAAAGGCGAAATGCCGTTCCCCCTTGTATCAGATTTCAAAAAAGAAGTTTTCCGGAAATACACCGCTCATGACGACTTTGAAGATCAACCTTTGCATGGAACTTTTGTCCTTGATGGGAAAGGCCGTATCCTCTGGTCCGATGTCTCGGCCGATCCTTTCATGGAATTGGATTTCCTGATCAAGGAATCCAAGCGCCTTTTGTCGCTTCACCGGTAAAGCAGGAAGGGTGGAATATTCTGCGTTCTGTTTCCGGATCTTGTATTCCATTGTCGCCTTATCGACTGCAATTGGGCTTTCCTATAAGGCACTCTGGATCGTCATCAGGACAAGGCCATTCATTTCTTTGGCAAACTCAGCCAGCGCGATTAGATCCGTCTTAAGTTATGGGGGATTCGTGTTCTTGTCCTCAACTTGATCCCCTTGTGGAGGCAAAAAAGGTCTCTCGAATTTTGTTTTGGACGATCGTTTCGGGTCACTTGATCTTCGCAATTCTCCTTATGTTGTGGACTTTGATGCTCATGGCTGTTTGAGCAAATGTCAGCAGTTTGAAAAAAATCCCGTGGTGCCGGAAAGCCTGCGTGAAGGGGTTGAAAAATTATCTGTTGTAAGTGTCGACGTCGATGTCACCGGAAGAGGGTTTGTGGATTCTCTCAACAATCCCGACTTGTCGGAGAGCTTCAAAAAGACCATCCGGGAATTGCACAAATCTCTCCGCGAGTTTGAGAAAAAGAACAAGTAGGCAGTCTCAGCGGGGCCGGGCTCGTTTGATCACGAAGTTGGTCAGGGCTTCCGACTGGAACCATCCCTTCCACATGTCGTGCCCTCCGCCTTTGACGACCTCCACTGTGATGGGGCCGCCGAGATCAAGGTAACGTTTCTCAAGAATCGCCGTGTTGGCTTCGAGGGGGACGACCTTATCGTTGTCACCATGCAGGTGAAAAACGGGGACCCTGACTTTGGCGAGTGAAGCGAGACGTTCGATCGGGTTTTGTTTGCCGAGTTGTTCCTTGAGTTTTTCCGCGGTCAGCTGGTAGGCACCGGCGGCGCGGGCGAGGCCGGGATAGCTTTCAAGATTACAGACTGGGTAAATGCCAGCGACACCACTCACTTTGCCGGGGTTTTCAACGGCCCAGTTGTAGAGCATGAGGCCGCCGCGACTACGGGCGAGAAGGCAGGGTTTGGCTGAGAAACCTCGGTTCGTGACAAGGTGTTGATAAAACTCCGAGTAGCCCTTTCGTCCTTCGGGGCTTCCGTAAGATTCCCCGACATCGATGCCTGCGATGGCCACTCCGGAATCGAGAAAGCGCTGGAACATCCAGACTTCTGCCTTCGAGGGAAGTCCGCGCAAGGTCGGGGCATACCAGACCCAGGGAAGGTCTATTGTTTTCTGTTCCGGAAGAATGATGAAGGCATCCCGCCCGTTCAGTTTGAAGGACTCACCGGGTAAGGGGAGTTTCTTTGATCCCTTTGCGATGAAGGGTTCCTTTTTTTCTGCACAAAGATTGCCCGAAAAGATCAGCAGGATGGCTGGAACGAGGGCATGGAGTATGGTGGTCATGAAGTTAGTGAAGCGGGGTCAGTCGACGTTTTTCACCGTGAGCTTTCCGTCGCCTCCGATGGTGCCGGGGTGGGTCTTTTTGGTAAATACTCCTTCGCCCTGATCCACACCATCGATGACTAAGCGCCCGACGGTTTCGTTGGCTTCCATCATGAGCTTCTGGTCGAGATTTCCCTTGGGGCCGGAGAGTGTGAGCGTGGCACTATCGGCAATTTTATCCTTGGTGCCTTTCCTGATTCGGAGTGAGGCAAAATCCCTGACTTCCACATCGCCGGTGCCAAAGCAGCCATCGGACACGCCTACCAGGTGAAAGGTCTGGCTGGCGGTGTTTTTGGAAATGGTGCCGCCGGAAAAGGTGTTGGCATATTCGAAACGGAAGACGTTGCCGTTGACTCCGTTGACGATGAGTTGGCCCGGGCCGGAGATCTCGGAGGCAAAGCTCCTTATAGCGTGATGGCCGCTAGTAGAAATCCCACCGAAGATGTTGGCGCTTTCCACAATCTCGATCGGGCCGAGCATGCTTTCCTCCTTGGCACGAAGGACGAGCCGTGAATTGGCAAACATGATGAGCCGGGCCTGCTTGCCCGGCTTTGGCAGGATGGTCTCGCTTTCCTTGGTCCAGAGCTGCAAGCTGGCTCCTTTTTTCAGGACAAGTTGACCGGTGAATCGTTCCGGTTTGGCACTCTTGATCTGGACATTGAGGCCGGGACTAATGATGACATTGTCCGATCCCTCGGGCACTTCGCCTCCCGCCCAGTTGCCGGGTTCGGCCCAGCTGTCGGTGGATCGTTTGTTCGATTTGACGAGGGTTATGCCAGTGACCTTTTCCCGAATGAGAAATTCGTGGGGTTCGAGGCTGCGCCTGGTGAAGAGAAGTTCATCGAGACCCACCTTGGGTGGGTTGAAGCTGGCTCCCACGCGCAGCGGGCTGACTTGCTCGCCGATTAGTTGGTCGTGGGGGAGAGCAGCGTTCGCGACTTTTTTACCGTCGAGGTAGAGGTTCATTTGTCCAGCTTGCTCGGAGGCATCGTGATCCCAAACAATGGCGAAATGGTGTGCCGCGGCATTGGCAAGGCGGAGGTTGGAGGCAATCGCCTGGGTTTGGTTTTTTCCGGAGTCGTAAAAGAAGCTAATCGACTCTCCTCGCTGGCCGTGGGATCGCGGACGGATGTCCAGATGCCAGCCCCGGCTATCCTCTAGGTTGGAACGAGTTCCAAAAAGAAAGACCGGTTTGCGGAAGGTGCCGATGAAGAACCATCCCTCGAAGGTAAACGAATGGCTATCGGTCAGGGCAAAGTGACCGTTTGGTTTTTCCTCCTCCCAGATTCCTAGTTGCTTGGCCGCAGAGTTGTCGGTCCCGTTTCCGGGGATGGGGTCGGGAGCAAGAGCCTTGATGGTTTTGCCCTCCTTGACAGGTGCAAGAGTGATCTTGTTTTTTTGATCGATGAGAGCGTTGTTTTCAGAGTCGTCGCCCATGCGCCACCAAGCTACTTCGACCGCACCACTTTTCGTTGCCGGAACGGATTCCGGTTTCGGTTCGGGCTCCGGCTTGAGAGGGGAAGGTTTTGGTTTCGGCTTGGGCTTGTCCGGGATTTTAGCCACCATCATCGGCTTTGGTTTGCGTTTCGGTGGGGTTGGTTTGACGCCGGGAGGTATGGGGGGAGTTGTTTTTTTCTCCTTCTTTGTTTTATCTTCCCTTTTCGTCATCGGGGGTTTGGTCGGGGAGTTGCGACCAGGAGAAATCCAGAATCCGACAAAACCGAGGACTAGGATGGCGGCTGTTGCGAGGAGAACCATTGGGAGACGTGATGGCCGTGCACTTTGATGAGGGGCTCCCGATTTGCGAAGGTTGGCGACTTGAGCGACTTGTCCGAGATCGACCAAGGCTGCGGAGTCGTTGGAAACCTTCATATCGACGAGGCTTCCACCATTGGAAACACTGATGTCGCGGCCCTCGACCACTTGTTCGTAGATTCGGAGGAAGAAGGGGCGCAGGGCCAGGGTGGTGGTTTTGAGATCGTTGCGGTAGGCGACGATATCAAACTCAACCCTCCGAAAGATCACTTCACGAGTTTCAGGATCGTAGAGCACATAGCGGGCGCGAAGATCCCGGGCATCGCGAGGTTCGCCCACCGAACCGACGTTGACGATATAGCGCTTGTTGGCATCGAGGCGGGCATTGTCATCAGCGAGTTCCCGGACGTGGCCTTGCTGATTTCGTTCAAAAATCTTGGGCAGGTGGGTGTGACCCACAAAAGTGACCAGATGATTGTTGGCCTCGAAATTTTCGCGCGCGACCTCGGTGTCCGAGATGTAGGCAAAGCGACCCGGTTCACTAATTTCAGCATGAACAAAGAGAATTTCGCCGGCCTCGATCGCGAGAGGAACCGAGGCGAGAAACTGTTTCTCCTCGTCGTTGAGAGCGGTCATGGTCCACTCGATGGCCTGCCGGGCGTGGTTGTTGAAAATGGAATAATCCATCATCCCCACCGCGGCGGCGTCATGGTTGCCCATCACAAAGTTGTTGGTCACCGAACGAACGGACTGCAGGACCTCGGATGGGTTGGGGCCATAGCCCACGACATCTCCTAAGCAAACCACAACGTCGGCACCCTGTTCGCAAAGATCCGCAAGTACCGCTGACCATGCACGAGAGTTCGCGTGAAGGTCCGAGACGATGGCGTAGCGCATTTAGCAAGGGGCTGTGATGTAACCCTACGATCTAAAAGCGTTGGAAGTTAGCAGTTTTAGCAGACAAGTCCGCTTAATTTTTCGGGAATTTGGCTTTCTCAAGTTGTTTCATCACACATAAAGATCTCTCGATCGCAGGGCCTCATGAGGTTTTCGGTGACCGGATTCTGAAACGCATGCTCAAGTTGCCCGGTTTTAAAAATCTTCAGGCGAAAGTGTGCCAGATTGATCAAAAAACTTCCCTGGCCTGATCCCAGGTTGTCTTTTTTGGTCAAATCGGCCAAAAACACTCAAGAAACCCTGATAATTTAGGGATTCCGGTTGATTTTTGGTGAACTTTTGTGTACTTGAGTGTTTGCCGTGACATTCGGTGAAATGTCGTTATGCGCCTGCCAGGTCAACATTGTTCCGGTCATTTGGACCGTCAGCTCGATTCGAAGGGAAGGGTTTCCCTTCCGGTCGATTGGCGTCCTCCGGCGGGGGAAAATGTCTATATGGTGGCAGTCAAAGTAGAGGGCATTCCGGCCCTGCGTGTCCTTACCCAGACGGCCTTTGACCGTAAATTGGCTGATATTGAGGATACGGTCGAGGCCAGCCCTGCGGAGCGGGACCGGGCCCGCGGTATCCTTTACGGGGCCTCGATCGAATCGAAGGTCAACGAGCAGGGGAAGCTCACGATTCCGAAGGCAGTAGCCGAAAGCCAGGGATTCACTTTGCCGGGTGCCGCCCACTTGGTGGGTCGCGGAGAGCTTTTTGAGATTTTCACCCCTGAAAACGGGGTTGCCGTTCAGGTTGCCGAATTGGACCGGCGGGAAAATGATCCGGTCATTTCAGCCATGCTGGGCTTCTAGCCAAGTCATTGATTTTCAATTGTCATGTTCGCCACTTCTTCCATTACCATTCCAAACGGATACCAACGGTTTGCCCGTCTGATCTCCCGTTTTGGTGGTCTCGATTCTCGATTTTGTGTTGAGTCGGGTCAAAAGTCGGCGGACGAATCGAGCCATCCTTTTTACCACGAATCCATCCTTCTCGATGAAGTGGTGTCGCATCTCCGGCCAAGTGAAGGTCGTCTTTTTGCCGACGGCACGCTTGGTGGCGGAGGCCATACCGAAGCCTTGTTGCAAAAAGGAGCTTCGGTCAAAGGTATCGATCGCGATGCCGATGCCCGGGCTTACGCCAGTGAGCGATTGGAACGGTTCGGAAACCGTTTCGAAGCAATCGAGGGGCGTTTCAGTGAAATTGGACGCCTGGCCCGCGATGGCGAATGGGGCGGGCTCGACGGAATTTTGCTCGATCTCGGGGTTTCTTCGCATCAGTTGGATGAAGGGGGGCGGGGTTTTTCCTTTCGCTTCGACGGCCCTCTTGACATGCGGATGGCGCAAAGTGGTGTCACCGCCGCCGATTTGGTCAATGAGTGGGACGAGGTCCGCCTTCGACAGCTTTTCTGGGATTTGGGAGAAGAGAAATCGTCGCGCAAGATCGCCGCGTGGATCGTTGAGAGACGTCAAAAGCAGCCATTTGAGACCACCCTTCAGCTGGCGGATGGTATTGAAGCACTTCTCGGGCGACGGGGACGCACTCATCCCGCCACCAAAGTGTTCCAGGCCCTTCGCATGGAGGTCAATGACGAGTTGGGGGAGCTACGGCGTTTTCTCGAGGTTGCTCCCGACTTGCTCAAGCCAGGCGGACGCCTTGCCATTATTACCTTTCACAGTCTCGAGGACCGGATCGTCAAACAGACCTTCCGGGACCGCTCGCAATCCGAGATTGACCGACCCGAGTGGTCCTCGCCGCGTCCCAATCCTGATTGCGTTTATCGCCTCCTAACTCGCAAAGGAGTGGCACCCTCACTTGGTGAAATCGCTCGAAACCCCCGTTCCCGGAGCTCGCGTTTGCGGGTTGTGGAACGACTTCCCATCCCCTCAAAAGCCTAAGACATGAATCGAAGAAAGAACGCCTCCAGCATGGGATTTCCGTCACTTATCCTTCTCGGCATCGCGATGGCCATCGTGTCCGCAAGCGGGATTGGATACGTCGTGATGAAAAACAAGCAGATCACAGCGAAAACCAAGATTGATGAGGTGCAAAAGCGAATCGTCGCTCATCAGGCGGTCATCGAAGAGCACAAGTTTTACATTCTAAAGAGTCTTGTCGGTGGAGAGCTTCGTCCCGAATTGGAAGCCCAGGGTTCCCGCTTGATCGATATCCCGCCCGGGATGATCGAGACTTATCGAGAGCCCGGCAATCAACCACTCACCGATGGTGCTGTTGCGCAACACTAGTCATGATCGATTCCGGATTCAAACGTCGAGCTTTCCTAGTCTGCCTGATCTTGGTTACCGGTCTCAGCGGGCTTTCGATCAAGCTGATTTCCTTACACGTTTGGGACCGCCAAATCCCTGATACCGCGAGCATCCCTCGATTTCAGATCCGTAAGCGCATCCCGGCGAGGAGGGGAGATATCACTGATCGCAACAAAGTGGTGATGGTGCAGGATCTTTCCCAAGCCACGCTGGTTGCTGATAAAATTCATCTTGAGACCGGCGACATTCTTTGGTCGGCAGTTATTCTAGGGAAAGCCAAAGAGTTTCCGGGTTGGCCGGATCTTACCGAGGAGGAGCAAGCCCAGGTCCTCGCCGGAACCAAACGCGAGCTCAAGAAAACCCTGAGTGAAAAAGAGTTGATTAAGCTTCATCGGTCCTATGCGGCCAGGATCCTTGAGCCTGTCATCGACCTTTCGCCTGGGGAGATCGATACAAGGTTGGATGCTGCCAAGGTCCGTGCGGTGGTGAAGAGAGGGTTGCTTGAAGCTCAGGTCCAGTTTCTCGAAAAAGAGCTGCAAGCCCACCATATCCAGGGATTCAGTTTTGAGCGGTCCAATCGACGTCATTATTCCATGCCCGAACTAGCCCCCCACATTTGGGGATTCCGCAACCTTGAAGGGGTGGCTCAAAACGGATTGGAGAAGTCCATGGATGAATATCTCTCGGGTCGTGACGGCGAGAAAATCCTGAGTCAGCACGAGAATGGTCAAGTCAACCTCACCGGACCCGAAAAGTTCATTCCGCCTAAAATGGGGAAAGACGTCCGCACCACCATCGACATCAACATCCAGCGTATCGTTGAACAAGAACTCGATCGAATCTGCGGTGAAATGGAGCCATTGAACGCTAGCATCATTGTCGTGGAGCCACGCAACGGCGACGTCCTCGCGATCGGGAGCCGACCTCACTACAATCTACAGATTCGCAAAAACTACGAGTTCGCCAGTTCGAGCTTTGCGGTATCGGCGCAATACGAGTCGGGCTCGGTGATGAAAATCGTCCCGATGGCTGCGGCTCTCGAAAGTGGACGGATCACCCGGGAGTCTACTGTCTGGGACGACAAGCAATGGTTAAGGGATCGACGCGTATCTATCAAAGGCTACTTTTCGGGTGACCGGACCTTTGATGAGGTCCTCGCGAAGTCGAGTAATATTGGGGTCTTTCTTTTTGTGGATAAGAATTTGGGCCGGGCGGGCTTTTATAACTACCTTCGCAAGTTTGGTTTTGGAACGAGAACCGGTTTCCGTATCCCGGGTGAAGCTACCGGAGTGATCCGGGATGAAACCAATATGACCAACTACGGGAGTGCCACATACGGGTATGGGGTTTCGGTCACACCCTTGCAGCTTGCGATGGCTTACTCGGCTTTGGCCAATGGCGGGATGCTGATGAAGCCGCGCCTCGTAGATGCCATCATCGCTCATAATGGAACGGTTCTCGAGCGCACCCCGATCCGGCAGATACGACGGGTGATTAAGGAAGAAACGGCTCGCCAAATGCGTTTGGCACTCGAGAAGGTGGTTCTGAATGGAACTGGAAAGGATGCCAAATTGGACGGTTACCGGGCAGCCGGAAAAACCGGAACCGCCCGTAAGTTGAAGAAGAAGGGGAAGGGTTACGATGACGTAAACCAGAACCGGAGATTCTTCAGCTTTGCCGGAATGGTGCCGGTTCAAAATCCCCAGTTCGTCTGCATCGTCACGATTGATGAACCAACCAAATTTGACGACGTCACAAAATTCGGAGGCGGAGCCACCGCCGGGCCATCTTTCAAAACCGTGGCGGAGAAAACTGCCCACTATCTTAATATTCCCCGGACCGAAATCCCCGTTGCGTTAACAAGCGAATGATCCAGCTTCCTCACCTTCTCGAGATTCTTCCTGAAGCCCGTGGGCTTCGGATTGACGAGATCTTGGTGATCAGCGTGACCGATCATAGTGGCCGGGTTCAGAAGGGAGCAGTCTTTGTGGCGGTGCGAGGCGGGTCGGCCGATGGCCATGACTATCTCGAGGAGGTCATGAAGAAGAATCCGGCGGCTATCGTGGCGGAAATCAAACGGCCGGCTGATTACCCGGGGCTTTGGATTCAGGTCCCTGATACCCGGGCGGTTCTCGGACGCCTGGCAGCTCGCTTCGCCGGCGACCCAGCTTCATCGATGGCGGTGATCGGAGTGACCGGGACCAACGGGAAAACCACTGTGACCCATTTCATCCATGCCCTCTTTGAGAAGTCGATGATCAAGGCCGGGATGATTGGAACGATTAAAATTCACGACGGTAAGGCCCTCCGGCCCACCACCCATACCACTCCGGGTGCGGTGGAAATGCAGAGCATTCTGCACACCATGAAAAAGAATGGTTGCCGGGCGGTGACGATGGAAACTTCCTCCCACGGACTGGAGCAGGGGCGTTGCGCGGGAATCTCTTTCGGAATTGGGGTTTTTCTTAATCTCACGCAGGACCACCTCGATTACCACGGCTCGATGGAGAACTACTTCGAGGCCAAGAAGATTCTCTTCGACGAGATGGCCCGGGAGGGTTCGAACGGGGTGGCGGTCATCAACATCGATGATCTTTATGGAGCCCGCCTGGCTGAGATGTTTTCTAATCGTCTCAAAGTGGTGACATTCGGTTTTGGAGCCGAGGCCGACTTTCGTGCCAGTGAGGTTCGGCCCTCCCAGCGAGGGCAAGTTTTTGCTTTGAATGCACGAGGTAAGAGTTTCTTCGTGCGTCTTCCGGTGGTGGGGCGCTTCAATGTTCTCAATGCTTTGGCCGCTCTGGCCGCGGTCTCATCGACTGGGGTGCCTTTGCGCGACCTCGTCAAAGCGATGGAGGAAACCCGACAAACTCCTGGCCGGATGGAGCTGGTGGGAGGCGAGAGGATTTCTGTTTTCGTTGATTACGCCCACACTCCGGATGCCGTCGAGAAGGCCTGCGAAACCTTGCGCGATCTCAGCCCGAACCGTCTCATCACGGTCTTTGGGTGTGGTGGTGATCGTGATCGTGGCAAGCGACCGTTGATGGCCGAGGCCGCTACCAAGAGCGACATTTGTATCGTCACCTCCGACAATCCCCGCAGCGAAGATCCCGAACAAATCATCGCGGAGATCGTCCCGGGATTTAAAGGAGCGACGTATGAAGTGATTCCGGACCGTCGGGAAGCGATAGATGCGGCGATCAGCGGAGCATTGCCGGGCGATATCATCCTGATCGCGGGCAAGGGACATGAGAACTACCAGGAGATTCAGGGAAAGAGACTTCATTTCGATGACCGGGAAGTGGCCCGGGCCGCGCTGGAAGTCCGACGCAAGGTGATGGAGGCCGAATTCAAAAAGCGGCAGGCTGAACGCGAGATCCGGGAGCGAAAGCGGGCCAGGGAAGCTGGTGAAACCGAATCATCTGAGGAATTATGAAGGCCTCCTCTTTAAACGAGCTGGCCGTTGCCATGGGGGGAAGCCTATTGCAAGGTGACGGAGAGAAGATGATGACATCCGGGGTCTCAACCGATACCCGGAGCATGCCAGCCGGAGCTTTGTTTTTTGCTCTGAAAGGAGAGAACTTTGACGCCCACGATTTTTTGCCTCAAGCCGAGGAAGCGGGTGCGGGAGCCTTGGTTGTCGACTCCGATTGCGACCTCCCCGAAGGAATCCCGGTGGTTCGGGTATCTGATTCCCTCGCGGCCTTGCAGAATCTTGCTGGTTGGTATCGCAATGGACTAAATTTGCAGGTGGTGGTCATTACCGGATCCAATGGCAAGACTTCCACCAAGGATTTTACGCGCAGTGTTCTCAGTCAGAAATTCAAAGTCAATGCTACCAAGGGAAATCTGAACAACCATATCGGGTTGCCCTTAACGGTCCTTGCAACAGAGGAAGACGATGAGGTTGGAGTCTTTGAAGTAGGCATGAATCACGCCGGGGAGCTGACCCCCCTTTGCGAGATCGCTAAACCGGATCTCAGTATCATCACCAACATCGGGACGGCACATATCGAGCATCTTGGGAGCCGCGAAGCCATTGCTAAGGAAAAGGGTACGGTGGCGAGGGCTCTCGATAATAAGGGAACTCTTCTGGTTTCGGCGTCCTGCGACTTTGTGGACGAGTTTCGTGCTTCCACCAAAGGAGACGTCATCACTGTCGGGGTAGGAGCTATTCGGGCAGAGAAGGTGAATCTTGAAGCAAGTGGTTCCACCTTCGATCTGGTCATTGAGGGACTAGGAATCATACCGGCTGCAATTGCAATTGCCGGTCAACACATGATTGAAAATGCTCTTCTCGCTGCGGGTGCGGGTGCCGTGCTCGGCTTGAGTCTTGAGGAGATTGCCCGTGGATTGCAAGACGCGGTCGTAACCAGCGGTCGTTTGCGACAGTATGAAAGTCACGGTGCGGTGGTGATTGATGATACTTACAACGCCAATCCTGAGTCGGTCATTGCGGCCCTGAAAACGCTGGCTGGAATGCCCGGCGAGGGGCGACGGATCGCGGTCCTGGGCATGATGGCTGAGTTGGGTGATCATGCCGCCGAGGCTTATCCAAGAGTCGGTGATACGGCCGGCAAGCTGGGTCTGACTTTGCTTACGGTGGGTGAGGAAGCTGAGAACTACGCCACCGGGCAACATTTCCACACCGCCGAGGAGGCTGCGGTGTGGCTCGATCAGGAAACAACTCCGGGAGATATTGTGCTTTTCAAGGGAAGCCGAGCGGCCGCGATGGAGCGAGTCATGGATCAATCCTTCCCCGAACCTATCTAAGGAATCATGCTTTACTGGATATACGATCTCTGGAACTCAGCAAAGGAATCGGGCGAGGCTTGGGCCGACACCTTTTCTTTTTTGCGCCTGTTTGGCTACATCACCGTGCGGGCCGGGTTAGCGACCGTGATTGCCTTTTTGCTGACTCTTTGCGTTGGCCGGAAAGTCATTCGCAAGTTGATTTCGATGAAGGTGGGCCAACCGCTCCGAACGGAGGAAGAGGTTCACAAGCTGGCCGAACTGCACGGAGGGAAAGCAGGGACTCCGACGATGGGCGGGATTATGATTCTAGGCACGATGATGATCGCCGTGTTGATTTGCGGGAGAATCTTCAATCCTTTCGTTTTGCTGGTTTCCGTGGTGACCCTGGCGCTTGGAGTGCTCGGTTTTCTGGATGACTTTCAAAAAGTGGCCAAAAAGAACTCGGCCGGAGTCAGTGGGAAGGTGAAGTTGGTTTGGCAGGGTGCGGTTGGTCTGGGAGCCAGCTTGTTCCTCTACCTCAACCCGGAAACCTCCAACTATGTTTTCTATTCCACCGTCACAGGCGTGGAGAAAGTCTCGGTGACGGATTTTGGTTTTCCGCTCGTGACTTTTCTGGTGCCGCTCAGTTTTGCCGCCATTCCTTTTTTCATGGCCATCCTGATGGGAACTTCGAATGCGGTGAACCTGACCGATGGGCTTGACGGGCTTGCCACCGGGGTGACCATCACGGTGGCTTTGGCTTACGGAGTGATCACGTATCTTGGCGGAACTCAGCCGGCTGCCGATTACCTTCATATCTTTCACAATCGCTCCCTTGCCGAGTTGTCGGTGGTGATGTTCGCCCTCGTGGGAGCGTGTTTCGGATTCCTCTGGTTCAATTGTCATCCTGCCAAGGTCTTCATGGGCGACACGGGTTCGCTGGCCATTGGGGGAGCAATTGGAATGACCGCGATTTGTGCTAAGCAAGAGTTTCTTCTCGTGATTATCGGCTTCGTTTTCTTCATGGAAGCGGTCTCCGTGATCCTCCAGGTCGGGAGCTTTAAGCTACGCGGGAAGCGCATTTTTCGAATGGCTCCCGTTCATCACCATTTTGAACTCAAGGGCTGGGATGAGAACCAGGTTATCATCCGGTTCTGGATTGTTTCCATTCTCTGCAGTCTAGGCGGTCTTGCTCTTTTAAAAGTTATCTAATGTTGGATCTCACCGGAAAATCAATCGCCGTCCTTGGAGCGGGCCGCAGTGGCCGGGCCGCTGCCCGGCTAGCGGAGTATTGCGGTGGCTCCGTGATCCTCTACGATTCGCAGGAGGCCGACGGTGCGGTGCTGGCGACACCGGAAAGCGGACGTAAGGTTTACGTTGACCTCGTGGTGGTGAGTCCGGGAATCGAAACCAAGGGCGAATTTGTCCAAGCATTTTGTGACGGGAGCGGAGAGCTATGGGGCGAGACCGAGCTTGCGTGGCGGTGTTTTGACGGGGAAACGATTGCGATCACCGGAACAAACGGAAAGACGACGACGACCGAGTTGATTCGTGATCTTGTGGAGGCGACCGGAAAGTCTTGTGTTGCTTGCGGCAATTACGGTGTGCCTCTTTCTGAGGTTGTCCTGTATGATGCTGTGCCCGATGTCATTGCGCTCGAGGTGAGTTCGTTCCAACTCGAAACGATGGTGGCGTTCACTCCGGATGCCGTGGTGTGGTTGAATTTTTCAGCCGACCACATGGATCGCTACACCTCGCTCGATGAGTATCTCGAAGCTAAGCTTCACGTTTTTGACAATATTGGCCCCGAAACTCCGGTGGTGGTGCGAAAAGGGTCCCCCGTTCCAGAGCGAGGGAGGGTCACGACTTTTTCGGCCGAAGAGGAAGCGGATTGGACTCTGGATGGAGATCAGATTCTCAGGAAGGGAGAGTTGTTTCTTTCGATGGGTGCGACTCGCTTGCGGGGCTTGCACAATGCCGAGAATCTCATGGCGGCTTGTGCGGTGGTGAGCGGTCTCGTTCCGGAGGTGGCCGGGCGCTGCCTCGAAAAATTTTGCCCGCCCGAGCATCGCTGCGAGCTCGTGGCGATCATTGATGGAGTGGAGTATCTCAATGATTCCAAGGCGACCAACCTCCATGCCCTGGAATCTGCTTTGAGATCGCAAACCCGTCCCACCATTTTGATTGCGGGGGGCAAGGAGAAGTGGCTGGATTACCGCCCCCTATTGCCTCTCCTTGAAAGCCGCGCGAAGATGGCGGTCGCTTTCGGGGAAATTGGCCGGTCTTTGGTAGACCTTTTTTCTGAGGCCGTCCCGACCCAAGCCGCCGATACGCTGGAAGATGCCGTTCGCATTGCGGCCTCCGAAGCAACAGCCGGCGATACCATTCTCTTTTCTCCCGGAACCTCTTCATTCGACCAATTTAATGGATACCAAGAGCGTGGGCGTGCTTTCAAAAAGGCCGTGCCACGCCTCACCCGAACCCTCTAACTCAACCAAAAACCAACCATGACCAACCCAAGAACCATCCAAACCAAGCGGAAACGCCCTCGGGCCGGTTTCCGGAAGCTCTATGCTACCACTCGGACCACCAGAAAGCGCAAGCAGCGTGCCGCCACCACAGCCAACCCCGGAGACTTCGGCGAGGTGCCCGGAGTCGGGGTGCCTCTGGCCCTTGTGGTCATCCTGCTCCTCCATGTGGCAGCGATCGCGGGAATCTGGATCCACGACAAATGGAGTTCTAGTGAGGAACTTGCCGCGACCAAGCCGGCTTTGAAGGAAGATGTCCCCCCGGCGCGCAACCCTGACCTCGACTTCTACCTAGTGAACGCGGGTGAGACCGCGGAATCGATTGCTGCCGAGAAAGGAATCACCGTTTCCGCCCTGGTGAATGCCAACGCCGGGATTTCCGTTTACCAGGCTGGCTGGAAAATCAACATGCCGAAGCCCAGAATGGTTGAGGCGCAGCCTGCCGAAGTTGTTCAGGTTCCGCCCGCACCTCCGGAGCCGGTTTTCGTTCCTACTGAGCGGCCGATCATTCAACCTTCGAATGATGAAACTATTCCCGGCAGCGTCCCCGGTCCTCTTGGGGCCGTTGGCACTGCGGAGGCAGAGGCTGGCCGGACCAATGAGCCGGTTTTGATCCGCCCTGTTCGCCGTCCGGTTGCGACTCCCACATCAACGAGCAGTGGCGCGATGGGCAGTCATGTGGTGCAACCAGGAGAAACACTCTGGGGACTTTCCAGAAAATACGGTGTTTCAGTCGCTGCCTTGCAGAAGGCCAATCCTTCCGTCGCCACCAAGTCGCTTGGAATCGGCGCCAAACTGATCATTCCACCCAAGCAGTAACCTGCCCCTCAAGCGATTTTGGCCAAAGGCACGTCCATCATTCTTTGTCTCGCGGTAGCCGCTCTCATCACCCTTGGCTTGGTGGTGTTGGCGAGTGCCAGCGCGACGTGGGATTCCTCCAGCGAGCAGTATTCCTACCTCGTCCGGCAGATCGGGTGGTTGGTGATTGGAGTCGGAGTGATGATCACGATGGCTTTGATCGATTACCGCATCCTGCAAAAGTTTGCTTGGCCGATGTTTGTGGTGGTCTGCGTCGCGCTTGCCCTCTGTTACGTCCCGGGAATCGGAGATGAAGTGGGAGGAGCCAAACGTTGGATCAAGCTCCCGTTGATAGGACGCTTTCAGCCTTCCGAAGCAGCGAAGCTCGTGGTCATGGTGGCGCTGGCGTCCTGGTTTGCGAAATACCAGGCGGAGATAAAGAGCTTCGTACGAGGCTTTGTCGTGCCTTCGTTGATTTTGGGGGTTCCCTCGATGTTGATTCTCTTTGAGATGGATATGGGAACGACGGCCGGTCTTGGAGGTGCGGGTGCCATCGTTTTGTTTGTCGCTGGAACGCGTTTTCGCTATCTGGGCCTGACCTTGCTGGTAGCAGGCGCGGCTTCGGTGGCCTTGGTGCAAAGTGACCCCGTGCGGATGAAACGGGTGACGGCATATCAGGATCTTGAAGCTCACAAGCAGGATGTTGGTCTCCAACAGTATCTCGCCGAACAGGCTTATGGAAATGGTGGCGTCTGGGGTATGGGACTGGGCAATGGAGTGGTCAAACAAATGAATATGCCCGAGCATCATACCGACTTCATCTTTCCTGTAATGGGCGAGGAATTGGGAGTCTTCGCCACCATGGGGGTGGTCTTTTGTTTTGTGCTCATTTTTTTGGTAGGGCTGGGCATTTCCCTGCAAGCGCCCGATCGATTTGGCGGGGTATTGGGAATCGGAATTACGGCGGCGCTCATTATTCCGGCCATGATGAATATCGGGGTGACCACGGCGGTGCTCCCCAATTCGGGGCTACCTCTGCCCTTCGTCAGTTACGGAGGATCCAGTCTCGTCTTCAGCTTCGCAATGCTGGGAGTTCTGCTTAGCATCCTGCGACGTTCCCACGCCGTCAAGGTCACCGAAATGCCCACGGTGAAAAGCAAGGTGTTGGAAGTCCGATTGTAATGTAGGGCCTACTTTGGAAGAGCCCAGATGTTTCGATACACCACCGGGTTGCCGTGGTTTTGAAGATAGATGGGAAGAGGTTCGTCCTTGAGCGGTCCTTTGCCAGGGGCAGCAGTGGTGTTGTCTTTCGGAAGCTCCCGGTCGTCATGGATCACCACTCCGTTGAGCCTTACTGTCATGCGGGGCCACGCGATACGTTTTCCGTCCTTGTCGAATTTGGCTGCGGTGAAATCGACATCGTAAGTCTGCCAGGTGAGCGGGGGAAGACACATGTTGAGGTCGGGGGCCGAGATCGAGTAAATCCCACCGCACTCATTCATACGACCTTCGAGGGCGAAGGAATCGAGCACTTGGGTTTCCCAACGTCCGCCGTAATAAACGCCGCTGTTTCCCCGGCCCTGACCACGTGCGAAGGGTTTGTAGGGGGTGCGGAATTCAAGGTGGAGATGGCAGTCTTTGAAGGTGGCCTTGCTCAGCGCGCCAGTGGCCTGAAGGAGACCGTCTTTCATCTTGCCGTTCTTCCAGTTGTCGGCAGTGGAGCCATCAAAGAGAATGGTCGCACCTTCGGGGGCTTTTTTGCCAAGAGTCGGACTCTTGCGTTCCACCCGCGGAAGTTTTAAGGGATCGCCTTCGCCTGATTTGATGAGGAGGGCCTTGTCCTCAAGGAGGGCTGAAAACTCCTCAACCTTGGGGAAGGTCACCAGGCTTTCGTTCAGCTCGCCGCTCAGCTTGATCCGTTTCTTTCCCTTCACCCAACCCGCTCCAGGCAGTCCGCCTTCAAGCAGGTAAAGGTCAAACTTGCCTCCTCCCAACGCAACGACCTGCCCTCCAAAGGGTGCCCCTTCCTTGTGGTATTCGCCTTGAATCAGGAAATCAGTATCTTCCTTCGCGGCCATCGCTGGATTGGTCCAGATTTTGTTGGCCACCGCGAGGGAGGGGAAGATAGTCACGAAAGCAAGGAGATGTAATTTCATCGCTGGAAGTTAGCCATCACTCCTGTTCTTGGCGAGGGCGATTTACCAGGGGCTTTGGTTGTTGAAATCGAACGGAGAAAGAATTTTCCAAGAAAACCGATCCGGCGAAGTCGTATCAATGAATTCCAGCACCATTTGGTGTTGGAAGGCTTGCATACCTTGGAACCATAAAAATGAGAATGACCGCGATTTTTGCTTTGCTTTTGGGAACACTCTAAGTGGCAGGGCCTCGGGATGTCTTGAGCGGATACCGTTGGCAGGATGGCTTTGGCTACTACGAGGTCACTCGCGATGCCGCGATCCACTTCTTCATTGATCGTCTTCCACCCGGAACCCACGTTTTTGAATCCAGTGTGCGCGTGCAACACGTCGGCCTGTATCAATCATGCATCTCAGAAGTTCGGTGCATGTATGTTCCGGAGTTTACCGCGCATAGAGCCAGCAAGACCATCACGGCAAAATAAAACGACGGAATCTCAAAGTCGTTTGTTAGAAAAGTGCTCTAACTTGGTCGCGAAGGTTGGCATGAACTGGAGAATACCTAGAATGGAAGCGACGAAGGCGACTTGTTTGGTTTCTGGAAACTCGTCTCCAATCAGGAACATCCCAAAGAGGGTGGTCCCTTCGGCGAGAGCCACCCCGACCACAAAGAACCTCATCAGTGATTCCGCGGTGGTCACGCGGGGAATGATTGCCCAGCGTAAGATGGTGCTGACCGCCGCACCTGAAAGAGTGAAGGCTAGAAGGGGAAGGGAGGCCTCCCCTTGGTCAATTCCGGTTGGCCAACCACCCTCGATGTAAAAAATAAAAATGGGCACGCCGCTCAAGATGGCAAACCAGATGACCCAGAATGCCATTTTCTCGGGTGACTTTTGTGATGAGGAGTTGATCATGAAAATCAGAGGTGTCGCGGTGGGATCGGATAACTCAGTCAAGTCACTCCAAAAGCTTGAGCTTCTCGGCAAGGGTGCTGAGTCGGGGTTGGGTTTTCTTGTCTGCCTTTTTTGCCTTCTCGACCCAAGAGGGTGGGATGGATTTGGTCTCGCGAACCTGCATGTAGATGTTTGCGATGAAGCCTTGTTCGGTGATGGTGCGCTCGGGCGTCATGATATCGAATCCAAGGATTTTTAGGGCGGGCTGTTTTTGGCCGACACGGTAGAGGGCGTGGGCTGCCTGAGCTCGCAGAATAGGCTCGGGATCACTAATCTTTTTCCTGAGAGTAGGAAGCGCATAGCGTGCTCGTTCGCCCAGGGTGGTCAGGCCGGACAGGCCCCAAAACCGGAGAATCGGGTTGGCGGAATTGGTGGCCATTTCGAGAGCGGGGACATTCTTGGGGTCGTTCTCCGAGGCTAGGAAGACGAGGTCGAGCGCCTTGGTGAAAGGAAAGTCCTTTTGTCTCACGGCATCGGCGATGGGGCGATCTGAGTCGAAACGACTAAAGAGTGGCTCGGGAACCACTGCGGTGTCTCGCACCTCCGCCATTTTCGCCTTGAGGGCAGCCCTCATCGTTTTCAGCCGCTCTTCGTGGGCCGGGTCATCGACAAGATTTTTGATTTCCCAAGGATCGGTGAAGGTGTCGAAGAGTTCCTCGGTGACTTGGTCATTCTCCCAGATCGCGGCATGAACCCCGGTCAGTAACTCGTCTTTCCACGCCTGATGCCACGCAGTCCACGAAGGCATTTGGAATTGATAGAAGGAATAGGGTGCGGTCCAGAGATGAGGCTGGAAGTGACGAACGTATTTGTAGCGACCATTGGTGAGGCCACGGCGAAGGCCGTAGATTTCATCGAATCGATCGGCGTAAAGAAAGGCATGGTGATTGGCGGAGGGATTCTTGCGGTTCTTACCGAGGAAGGCGCGGCCCTGCATGTTGGGATCAGGGGCGATGCCTGCGAGAGAAAGGAGAGTGGGGGCAAGGTCCACAAAGGCCACGACCTCGGGGACTGCTTCCCCGGGTTTGAAGGACGAGAGGTGCTGCCACTTTTTGGGAACGTGAACGATCATCGGGATACGAACTCCGGTGTCGTGAAGGTAGCGTTTTCCACGAGGGGTAGGTCCACCATGGTCGCCGTAGTAAAAGATGATGGTGTCGTCGGCGAGGCCGTCTTTTCCCAATTGCTCCAGAATGCCGCCGATTAATCTGTCGGTTCCGGTGAGGATGTCGTGGTAACGGGCGACATCGCGCCGGACTTCGGGAAGGTCCGGAAGGTGAGCTGGCAGTTCGAGAGTTTCCGGATTGAGGCGAGTTTTTTGAGGAACGAATCCCGATTTGCGAGCCTTCTCAAACTTGGGTGGGAAGAGCGAGCTTTCGTGGCAGTTGGTCAGGTTGAAGATGGCCATGAAAGGGCTGCCGTTGGGACGATTTTTGTAGTGGGCCTTTACGGAACACTCGTCCCAATAGCCTTTGTCGTTCCCTTCAAAATTGTAGTCCGTCTTGGAAGCGTTGGTGCAGTAGTAGCCAGCCTTACGGAGATGGTGGACGTAAGTTTTGAGATTGGCGGGTATCTTGTGGCGGCTGCGCATGTGTTGGGTTCCCATGGAAGGCGAATAGCGCCCCATGAGAATGGTGGCTCGGGCCACGGCACAGACTGGTGCGTTTGAATAAGCAGCGGTAAAGCGGTAGCTGCGGGCCGCCAGAGCGTCGAGATTGGGCGTTTTCGCCTGTTTGTTGCCGTAGCATCCCAACCAGTGAGAGGCGTTGTCCTCGGTGACGATCCAAAGGATGTTAGGAGAGTCGGCCGCGAAGATGGCCTGAATCGTTAGGAGAGCAATGAGAAGGGCTTTCATGGCTTAAAACAGTGTTGGGGATGGTTCATAGACCGGAGAAACTGAGATTAGAGGATTTCTTAACGGGAATTTGGATGAATCAGAAAAAGCTTGAATGAAAGTGTCTCATAATGACCTAAACTCCAAGACGTAAGAAAGGTCGTTCAGCGACGGGTCATCAACAGACCCTAACACCTATTTTGTAACATGAGCTAATACCAGAGAATTTGACAAACGAAGGAAGCGTATCCTCATGGAGAATAGTTTTTGATTAAGATTAATCATGTTTTAAGAGATCAAGAGGCCAGCGACCCCGATAGAAATACCGATGTTGTTTTTCCCACCTAGCTGGAGTGGCATATTTGTTATTTTTTAAATGGACTCTAAATCCGGGATTTTTCGTACTCCGGTCTTTGAAGGCCGGGCAGGGAAAGGCTTGTTTTCGCCTGTCGAGGTGATTGACTGCGCTCGCGATGGTCCGGGTCTTTGTTTCAGGATGCTATGATATTTTGCATGCGGGACACCTTCAGTTCTTTGAGGAGGCGAGGGCCTTGGGAGATCATCTTACCGTTTCATTCGCCAATGAGGATATCCTCTGGAAGCACAAGGAACGGAAACCTTCGCTTCCCGATGACCACAAGGAAGCCCTATTACGTTCGCTGGTAATGGTAGACGAAGTGGTGGCTGGGAATGGTCAGGTAGAGGGATTGGATTTTGAGCCAGTCTTCAGAGCGCTCAAGCCTGACATTCTCGCGGTGACAGAGGATGATCGGTACGGGAATTTAAAGGAGCGGTTGTGTGCTGAAACAGGTTGCCGTTATGTCCGTTTGCCCAAGACCCCTCCTACTTTCCAGCCGATTTCGACAACGGAGATTCGCAATCGGGTTCGTGGAATGCATGAAGTTCCACTTAGGGTTGATTTTGGTGGCGGATGGTTGGACGTGCCACGTCACGCTCGGGATGGGGGTTTTATTGTCAACTGTGCCATCTCGCCCTGTGTCAGTCTGGATCATTGGCCTTATGAAAAAAAAGCCGGGCTCGGAGGAAGCGGAGCTTGGGCTTTGTTAAATGGTCGCGATCCCGTCCAGGCGGAGCTTGATCTCGGAGTAGGTTGGCAGGATCCGGCGGTGATTCGCGAAACCGGAGTGTGTGTCTGGAAGAGTGGAAAATCTCCGCGACTCGATTTCAAAAGAGATGGTTCCTTTCTGGCGGGCCGGATGGGGCTCTTGTGGACGGGAGCTCAACATGACACGCCTGGAGCAGCCGATCTGGCCCGCAATTATGACCTGGTCGAAAAAGCAGGTGCCAAGGCCCGGGAGGCGGTGCTCGCCGAATCGCTTGAGATCCTGGTTGATGCGCTGACGATTTCCTATGAGGCGCAAAGGGGAGAGGGCATGGAGGAATTGCCTGTTGTGGAAGGAAGTGTGGCGTGGAAATACTGTGGCGGCGGCCACGGTGGTTACGCTCTCTACCTCTTTCCGTCCTGTGAAGCCCGTGATGCGGCCCTAAACATCATTCAGATTGAGCCCTGGTGTGATTGATGATCAGGGGCGAGCGAGTGTCATCGTCCCCCGGTCGCCGTTGCCTTGAAAGCGGAGGTCGAAACGATCTTTGGTGAGCTGGCCTTTGACGGCATAGGTTCCAAAATTGTTGGGAAGGGTCATCTTGCCTTCAACAGGGAGGTTGCCGTTTTTGGCAAGGGTGCCTTTGATTTGATGGGTGTAATCACCGAACTGTAGGACGCCCCATCCGGCCCGATAGCGGAAGTTCCAGGTGTCTGGATGATTGGGATCAGGAGAGAGAAGGCACCAAAGTGGTCCGTGATGACCATTGGCTTCGCTTGTCCACTCACCTTTCCATGGGCCCGCGGGAGAAGTGCTTTCCGAATGATTGCGCACCGCCGATCGGAAATCACTTTGGTAGCTCGAACAGGAGGCTAGCAGGCAAAGTGAGGTGGCGAAGATCAGAAGATTTCGGAGCATCTTAGAGGCAGATTCGTTTGAAAAGTTCGTTTAGGGGGAGCTGCATGCCGATGTAAAAATCTCCGAACTCGGCAAAGCGGGCCGAGACTTCATCGAATCGCATTTCGTAGACAATATTTTTGATTTCGATGGTGTCCTTCGCAAGCAGGGTCACTCCCCATTCGTGTTCATCGAGGCCCGTTGAACCGGTAATGAGCTGAAGGATTTTGCCTGCGTATTTGCGCCCAGTAGTGGCGTGGCCCTTCATCAGTTTGGCCCGGGCATCGTGATCCAGAGAATACCAATTGTAATCTTCGTGAGCCGAGCGTCGTTTCGACATCGGGTAGAAACAAATTGCAGGCCAGTCGGGAAGCACAGGATAGAGGCGGTGCTGAAGGTAGTGCTTCATGCGTTCCTCAAATTCTCCAAGAGCTTCCTCGTATTCGGGGCTTCCTTCGGTCAGTCCTTTTTCTCCAATCAGGGTGTCACGAGCATATTGTTCCGATGTGGTAGTGTACTCGGAACGCTCGGTTTGGGAGAGATAGGAATAGGTTGGGGTGAGAACGTCGGGTCCGAGAGCCAAGGTGAGGCGCTTTTCGAAATGGGTGGCATCCTGAAGGTCGGGAGTGAGGAGCATGAAACCAAGATCAGCCTTTGGTGTTGCGACCGCGCAAATGAGGAGCTGTGTCTTGGGGTGAGAGCGGATTTCCTGAACCAGCTGACTGAGTTCGGTTTTTGCTTCGCGCTTTTCAGATTCCGACAGGAGAGACCACTGGCTGTGGTCGATCGAGTAATAGAGGTGCATGACGTGCCAGCCTTCCGCAGGCACGAGAGGAATGGGAGTATCGGACATGGTTTTAGTCTTTTTCGAGAAGCTTGGAGCCTACACGGGCTCTTACAATGTTTTCGCCAGGCGAGTTTTCTTCGACGATAATGAGCGACCACGGGTCAATGTCACCGTTGATGTAGGGATGCAAATCGGATGGGTTCGAAAAACCGGCGGAGGCGTGGATCTCGATTTCCTTTGAGCCACTTTTGAGAAAGAGGCCATTCTCGACCTCAAGGTTGATGGTGTCCCCGATCGGGTTCTCGTCGCCATCTTGGAAGCTGACTCGAAGGTTGGTGGTGTTATCAGAAGCGAGGACGATGGAAGCACAGGGGATCAGTTGGGAATCAATGCGCACGCCGACATCGGGATTGCTGCCTTCCCGGACCGGTTCTCGCCACCAGGATTCCACACTTTCGATGGTGACCGCTTTGCCCCTGACGGGAAAGTCTTCGGTGAATTCGATCAGTTCCCCTTCGGGTGCTTCGGTGAGGTAGGTCATCAGGCCCCAGCCGATGACTCCGATGACCGCAGCAAGAACGGTCAGAATGGCGATTCTCTCAAGAAAAGACGTGCCCGACTTGTTCGTGGAGGAGGATTCCTTGGCAGATGATCTCTGACCGGACGCCTTGGTGACTTCGCGCTTTGGTTGCGGCTCAGGTTGGGGAGCCGATTCGGGCTTGGCTTGTGGCTCAGGTTCCAGCCCAAAGGAAGTGGGTTCCTCGACGGCAGAGGATTCGGGAGGTTCGATGGCAGGTTCCGATTGGCTGATTTCAGTAGTTTCAGGTGCCTCGCCAGTCTCTGTTTTCTTTTCAGGGAGATTCCTAGGCGCAGGAGCAATGGAGTTTCCCAGGCTGAGTTCGTCGTCGTCCAGATCCCAGGAGTCATCCGTGAGGTCGTCGGAGGGAGGAGTGGAATCTTCGATCATGGTTTTGCGCGAGGAGAGATAATCACCCGGCGGGGAACTTGCAAAGCGTGAATCGAGTCCATAAAAATTGGTTGCATCGGTCGAGACTCGATAGAACACTCGCCTCAGAAAGCCATGGCTGATCTCGAAGACAAAAATCCTGAAGGCGTTGCCGGGAAGTATTATGTGGACTCCCAGTGCATCGATTGTGATCTCTGCCGGGAAACCGCGCCGGACAATTTCCAGCGTTCCGACGAGGAAGGGTATTCCTACGTATACAAGCAGCCGGTGAACGAGGAAGAGGAGGCCCTCTGTATTGAGGCCATGGAAGGATGTCCGGTGGAGGCCATCGGGGACGACGGAGGGGACTCCGCCTGATGAAAAACGGTCCTTCGAAAGGGCCGGAAGACGGTGACCGCAAGGTGCCGGGTACGAGCTCCATGCGGGCTGATGTGGTCCGCCAATGGGTGGGAGCCGGGCGACCTCTCGATCTTGAGAAAAACGTCACGCAAGCCTCGTCCCATCTTGAGGCGATTCTTGAAGGGATTGGAATTTCTGGGGGGCTGGAGGAAGAGCGGGTGAAAGAAGCGTGGTCCGAGTTAGCGGGCGAGCTGGTGGCCCGACAAACCGAGCCGGTTTCGTTGAGGAAGGGTTGCCTGACTCTCAAGGTTCTTCAGCCGGCGATGCGCTATCATTTGGAGCAATTGAAATCCAGTTTGCTTCGCCGGTTGCAGAACGAGCTGGGTGAGACCAATGTGACCTCGCTCCGGCTCACGATTGGCTGAAGGACTCTCATGAAATATCGTTCTCTTCTTTTTGACTGGTCGGGGACCTTGGTAGACGACCTGCCCCCGACCTTGCATGCCACCAACGAAGTGCTGAGTCGTCATCAGGTTCCGGCGATGAGCCGGGATGAGTTTCGGCAGCGTTTTCGTCTTCCCTACCCTGAGTTTTACGAAGAGGTCCTCCCCGGAGTGCCCATCGAGTCGCTCGAAGATACTTTTCGCACCTCCTTTGATGAATCGCCAATCGGAGTGACGGTGCTTCCCTACGCCCGAGAAATGCTGGAATGGTGCCGAGAGGCTGGAATCCGTTGCTTTGTCCTTTCCAGCATGGATGTCGGTCTGTTTACCCGGCAAGCCCACGAATTTGAGCTCCACGGTTATTTCGAAGCGATCTATGCCGGAGTCATCGATAAGCGGGAACGGATTAGGGAAATTCTGGAACGGCACGAGTTGCCGGTTGAGGAGACCGCTTTTGTGGGAGACATGGTGCATGACATTCAGACCGCAAAACATGGCGGGATTTCCTCGGTGGCAGTGGCCACCGGGTACGATCCGGTTCATCGTCTTGAGGAATGCGAGCCTCATCACTTTTTTGACCACTTGGGCGATTTCCGTGAGTGGTTGCAAACCTCAACAAGGCCGGAGAGAACGTGGGGATGAGAGATCGGGTAGTCATTCGCGGTCTTCAGCTGACGACCCATATCGGCGTTCCCGATGAAGAAAGGGTCGAGCCACAAATCTTGCGGGCTCACCTTTTGATGGAGGTCGAGCAGTTTCCCACCGAAGATGAAATCGAGGGAACGGTCGATTACAAGGCGGTGGCTGACCGCGTAGTCGCCTTGGCGGGTGAGGGAGAACGAAAATTGATTGAAACCCTGGCTCAGGAAGTCGCCGGCTTGGTGTTACGGGAATTCGCGGTTTCGAAGGTGACGGTCGAGATCGACAAGTTTATCCTGCCCGAAACCGATTGGGTTGGCGTTGTTATCGAACGTAGCTCTTCGAAGAGAATTTGAACATCTGGCAGGTCGGCTTGTCCCTTACGGCATGACGAAGGGGGCCCGACTTGCAGCGATCACTGAGTGCATGCCTGAAAAATCTTCCGACGCCTCCACCCAGGATGAGGATTCTGTTCTCGTTTCGCGGGCTCGCGATGGGGAAGCGGAGGCTTTTGACCAGCTGGTCGTCAGGTATAGCCCCCGCCTGTACGGTATGGTCTATCACATGACCTCAAACAAAGAGGACGCCCACGATCTTTTGCAGGATATCTTTGTCAAGGCGTATCGCTCCCTACCCAAATTCAAGGGGAAATCGGCGTTTTATACTTGGATTTACGCCATCGCGACAAACATGACCTTCAATTTCCTAAAAAAGCGGAAACGTAGGACCACCTGGAGTCTCGATCATGTTGATTCGGGGATCCAAAACGACGAGGCCATGATCGATCTCGCTCATGCCTCGAATCCACGGCGCCAGAGTGACGTCAACGAACTTCAAAAAAAATTGAACGAAGCGATGCAGGCTTTGTCAGAAGACCACAGAGTAGTTGTGACGATGTTTGATATTCAGGGGATTCCCCATGCCAAGATCAGCCGGATCCTCAATGTTTCGGAGGGCACGGTCCGTTCCCGTCTCTTTTATGCCCACAAACAGCTGCAAGGCCACTTGGCTAAGTTCATTGGAAAATGAAACCCCATCGAAGCATTGATTCATGAACGAGGAGACCCATCACCTGATCCGCCTGAAGCGCCATGAAACGCCTCCCGAAGGATACTTCGAGGATTTCCTTGAGGAGTTTCGTTTACGACGTGAGAAGGAGACTTCCGAGCTTGCAATAAAGGCCCAGCGGACCGGGTTTTTGCTGAAATGGTGGGAAAGTGTTTCGAAATTGAAGGTCTTAGGCTTCGGGATGGCATACGCCACGCTCGTGATGGTGGTTGTTTGGTGGCCCAAGGGGCAGGAAGCCGATCCGGATGAGAATCGCAAGCCCGTGATTTTTCAGCCCGACCTCGACGATTCTCCCCAACCTGTCCCACCCCTCCGCAATCCACGGACTTTGCAGGAGTGACCCGGACGGAAAAAGACTTGTATCAGGCTTCCGTCGCAGAACGATTCGGGTGAAATTACTTCATGCCGTATCATGCTGCCTTGTTTTCACTCCAGACCTCAGGCAAAGGAACCTACGAGATCACCCGAAAAGTCACTGAAGTGGTCGCAGAGTCCGGGGTGAAAACCGGGTTGGTGACCGTCTTCGTGCGACATACTAGTGCTGGCCTGGTCATTATGGAAAATGCCGACCCAAGTGCCCGCACCGATCTGCATGCTTTCTTTGATCATCTCGTTCCGGAGGATACTCCTTATTTTATCCACACCTACGAAGGGCCGGATGATATGCCTTCGCACATTCGCACCATCCTGAGTGGTCCCAGTGAAGTGGTGCCGGTGGTGGAGGGGAAAATGACGCTAGGAACCTGGCAGGGGCTCTTTCTTTTCGAGCACCGGGATCATCCCCACAACCGCCAGATTGTGGTCATGGTCCAAGGTGATTCCTGATGAATGGGGGGGCGAATCCCCTCGCCACAACGGGTCGATTGATGGCATCGATCAACTTTTGCGGCGTGTTGTCTTTTTTGGATTGGTCTCTTGTTCGAGTTCGATCCGGTCGTTCACAACTCCGGAGCCGACGGAAGCCGGGGCCAAACTCAGCGGGAATTCATACACGTCCCTAAAGAAGGGGTATGGAGTGTATCTGAAACACTGCGCTCAGTGTCATGAGCACCGCCCCCCTAACACCGTGACTCTCCCTGCGTGGCATGCCAAGACCAATACTATATCCGAGCTGGCCGGCCTTTCGAAAGAAGAGCGGGAAAGCCCCCAGCTTTACCTCGGCGAATTCTCCGACCGATAGGCCGGAGCAAAAATTTTTTGACTCCACGGAGTTCGGTGCGTTCTTCCAAGACAATGAAACCATCACTCCACTGTTTCGCCATCTTGGCTTCAGCTGTCGGGCTCTCGCCTATGTTTGCTGCCAACAATACCATTGTCGAATTTGATCCATCCGAGGCCAAATCTTTCGAATGGCGTGTTGTGGATGACGGTGTGATGGGCGGACGTTCAAAGGGCCAAGTCAAGGTGTCCGACGACGGAGTTCTAACTTTTCAAGGGAAACTCTCGCTCGAAAACAACGGAGGATTTTCCTCCATTCGGACCGGAAAGATCAAAAAGGACCTGAGCCCGTTTGATGGTTTGGTGACCCGAGTAAAAGGCGATGGCAGGACTTACCAAATGCGCCTGACCACCGACGCTCGCTTTCGTGGAATGGAAATCTCCTTCAAAGCCGACTTCGAAACCAAGAAAGGGGAATGGATCGAGGTCAAAATCCCATTCAGCGAGTTCTCTGGCAGCTTCCGGGGGATGTCTCTCAAGAACGAGAGATTCAATCCTTCTAAAATTCAACGTCTTGGAATGCTTCTCGCCGACAAGAAACCCGGAGACTTCAAACTTCAGGTCGACTGGGTTCGGGCCTATGGAGGTCAGTCTGGCGACATTGTCTCGACCGCTCTCGCTGATGGACGCTTCGGAACTCTGGGCAAACTGCTGACTGAAGCACAGCTGTTGGAGACCCTGCAGGGCAAAGGACCTTTCACAGTGTTTGCCCCGACAGATGAGGCCTTTGCAAAAATGCCAAAGGAAACAGTTGTTGATCTCCTGAAACCCGAAAATCGCGAGAAGCTCCAATCGATTCTGACTTTCCATGTGATCGCCGGCTCGGTGGACCTTTCGGGGGCTCTTTCCGCGGGCCAAGCTACAACGGTCCAGGGTGCTCCGTTGACGGTGAAGTTTGCGGAAGGCAGCGTCCGGATCAACGAGGCCAACCTCGTGAACGCTGATATCAAATGCTCCAACGGCGTGATCCACGTGATCGACTCGGTCATTCTCCCCCCGAGGCCTGCCAATGACCTTGCTTCCGTGGCTGAAAAGGCTGGTAGCTTTAAAACCTTGCTGGCGGCCGTAAAGGCAGCTGGCTTGATGGAGGTCCTGACCGGTGACCAGGCCCTGACAGTCTTTGCTCCTACCGACGAGGCTTTTGCCAAGCTCCCTAAGGGGACCGTCGAGGCTCTCCTGAAGCCGGAGAATCGTGACAAGCTTAAGTCCGTCTTGGCCCTTCACGTCGTTCCCGGGAAGGTCTCAGCCGGAGATGCTCTCAATGCCGGACAATCCAAGGCTCTCAGTGGTGGCAGCTTGGAGTTCGGGATTTCCGACGGTCTTTTCCAGGTCAACGGATCGACCATCGTAAAGACCGACATCAAGTGTGACAACGGTCTCATTCATGTTATTGATGCCGTTTTGCTGCCTTCGAGTGCGTCCAAGGACGCGGGATCGGGAAAGACTGCGGCACAAATGATTGAGGAGGCCATTGAGCGAGGCGTTCCCGTCTTCAATGGTGGCGATCATGCCGGTTGCGCTACTATCTATCGCAAGTGCATGATGGGGATCGCACAGAGCGACCAAGTCGATGACCGGATTGGCAAGGTCATTGGTGAGCTAGTCAAGCGCGCTGACCAAATCGAGGACGACTCCGAAAGGGCCTGGATCCTGCGGGGAGGTCTTGATCATCTCTATTCCATTATGTCCGGCAGCTAAGGCACCGACATCCTAGCTCACGTATGATTTGATCGAGGTGCCCGTGATAGGCGGGCACTTTTTTGTCCCTGGTGGATGAGGCGAACCATAAGACGGGATTATCCTAGAGGGTGGTTTTTTGGAGCGATGTCCATGGACAATGGCGATTTCAACACGTTTCATTTGCCCGTCCACCCGCGCGGGTGGATACAAACCGAATAACAAACAAATACGATGTCTGAAGAAGGAAAGTGTCCGGTCATGCACGGTGCGATTGCAGGTAGGGGAATGACTAATCGCGATTGGTTTCCAAATCAACTGAACTTAAAGTTGCTTCACCAAAATACCGAGGTGGCCAACCCCATGGATGAGGGTTTCGACTACGCAGCCGAGTTTGCCAAGCTCGACTACGCGGCCTTGAAGGAAGATATCGCAAAGGTCATGACGGATTCCCAAGACTGGTGGCCTGCGGACTATGGTCATTACGGCCCGCTCTTTATTCGGATGGCCTGGCACAGTGCTGGCACTTATCGGACCGGTGACGGCCGCGGTGGTGCCACTTCCGGAACTTTGCGATTCGCTCCGCTGAACAGCTGGCCCGATAATGCCAACCTTGACAAGGCGCGTCGCTTGCTCTGGCCCATCAAGCAGAAATACGGCAAGCAGATTTCGTGGGCCGATCTCATGATTCTCACCGGCAACGTCGCGCTCGAAACGATGGGCTTCAAGACCTTTGGTTTCGCGGGTGGTCGGGCCGATGTCTGGGAACCGGAAGAGGACATTTACTGGGGACCAGAAAGCGAATGGCTTGATGACAAACGCTATAGCGGAGACCGCGATTTGGAGGCTCCGTTGGCCGCTGTCCAAATGGGCCTCATTTACGTCAATCCAGAAGGCCCCAATGGCAATCCCGATCCGCTCGCTTCGGCACGTGATATTCGCGAAACTTTCGGTCGGATGGCCATGAATGACGAGGAGACCGTCGCGCTCATCGCGGGCGGCCATACCTTTGGAAAAGTTCATGGAGCCGGCCCCGCTGAGCACGTCGGAGCCGAACCCGAAGCTGCTCCCATCGAGCAACAGGGACTGGGATGGAAGAGCACTTACGGTTCCGGAAAGGGAGGGGACACCATTTCAAGCGGACTCGAAGGTGCCTGGACCAGCGCACCCGCCCAGTGGGACAACGGCTACCTCGACAACCTCTTTGGATACGAGTGGGAGCAGACCAAGAGTCCGGCTGGAGCCACTCAGTGGATTCCCAAGGATGGTGCTGCGGCTGATACGGTTCCCGATGCCCACGAGCCGGAGAAGCGTCATGCGCCCATCATGCTCACCTCCGATATCGCCTTACGTGAGGATCCGGCCTACCGGCCGATCGCAAAGCGATTTCAGGAAAATCCAGATGAATTTGCCGACGCGTTTGCCCGGGCTTGGTTCAAATTGACCCACCGAGATATGGGACCCTACGAATGTGGCCTCGGTCCGGAAGTGCCCGCCGAGCCCCAGCTTTGGCAGGATCCCATTCCGGCGGTTGATCACGATCTTGTGGATGATTCTGATGTGGCCGAGTTGAAACGTCTGGTCCTCGGAAGTGGACTGACCGTTTCACAATTGGTCTCGGTCGCGTGGGCTTCGGCCTCCACTTACCGTGGAACTGATCGACGGGGAGGAGCCAATGGAGCACGTATTCGTCTGGCACCACAAAAGTTCTGGGAGGTCAATCGCCCGGCGCAGCTGGCAAGAGTCCTCGAGGTTCTGGAAGGGGTTCAGTCGGACTTCAATGCCTCCCAGGGAGGCGGCAAGAAGATTTCCATGGCCGACCTCATTGTGTTGGCGGGCGGGGCAGCCATCGAAGAAGCGGCCCGCCGCGGTGGGCACAATGTCACCGTGCCATTTTCTCCCGGAAGGACTGATGCCTCGGAAGAACAAACTGATGTCGAGTCCTTCTCGGTCCTCGAACCGGCCGTGGACGGCTTCCGGAATCACGTTGGAAAACACTACGGCTGGACGCCTGAGGCGATGTTGGTTGACCGCGCCCACCTCCTCACTTTGAGCGCACCGGAGATGACTGTTCTTGTGGGTGGCCTCAGGGTTCTCAATACCAATGCCGATGGATCCGACACCGGAGTCCTCACTAACCGGCCCGAAACGCTCAGTAATGACTTTTTCGTCAACCTTCTTGATATGGGAACGACTTGGGAGAAAGTCTCGGGTTCCGAGAACCTCTATCAGGGAAGGGACAACGGATCCGGCGAGGACAAATGGAAGGCCAGTTCGGTGGATCTGGTCCTCGGATCGGATTCGCAAGTAAGGGGAATTTCAGAGGTGTATGCTTGCACCGATGGGGAGGAGAAATTCCTCGCAGACTTTGTCAGCGCCTGGACCAAGGTGATGAATCTCGATCGGATTGATCTCAAATAGGGCCTCTTCCGGCTCTGTGAATTCAAGATGCCCGCCTCCAGCGATGGAGTGCGGGCATTTTTTGTTGCCCTGGCTTTCGGGTCATTGCCGATTAGTCCTCTCTCAAATGAGTTGCCCCATCTTCCTCTCCACTCTGCTGCTTTCGTTTCTTGCATGCTCCTGCCAGAGCAAACTTGAACCCAGGGGTTTTCTGGGGAAGACCGAAAGAAGGATAACAAACTTCCTTTCTCCCGAAGCTGAAAGAACCCTGATGTCGATTTGGCGTCATACTCTGAGCTTGTGGTTCGTCTGATTCGGACGGAAGGCTTACGCAACCTGGAAGGAGCGGTCCGAATCAAAGGCGTTAAGGTTGGTGAAGACATGCGGGCCAATGCCACAACAGTGGCCACCTGTGGAATCCGGGACTTGCAAAGACAACTAGGCCGGAGCCCCAACCGGAGGATGGCTGTGAGTGACGAACCCATACGCCGATTCGGATTGATGTTGGTGGAGGCAAATTTGGTTGAGGTCGATCCCGATCGTCCGGTGGCGTAAGTCTCGGCTGGCCCCTGCTGGCCAAACCGGGTTTCCGTGCTTCCTTAACAGCATGATTGCCGAGCTCTTGATTCGTTACCTTCATTTCCTTGGAATTCTGACTCTTGCCGGGGCGCTCATTGGTCAGGCGGTGTTGATGAAGCCGGAAATGGAGCGGCGATCCATTCGCCTCCTTAGTCGGCTCGATAAGATCTATGCCATCAGTGTCTTGGTGGTTCTTGGAGCCGGGTTGAGTCTCTGGTTCTGGGTTGGCAAGCCATCCGTTTTTTATCAACTCAATCCGCTCTTCCACCTCAAGACCACCCTCTTCCTCATCATTGGGATTGTCTCGATTTACCCTACCATTTTTTTCAATCGCGAAAGGAAGGGTGAAGACGGTGAGGTGGTGAAGCTCTCTCGTTTGCTTCGGACAAGTGTCTGGGTCGAGCTGATCCTGCTCGCAGCCATGCCGCTTCTAGCGACCTTGATGGCTCGGGGAATCGGGTTACCTTCGTGAGCTAGGCATGTCCGTTTTTCACTTTGGATTGCTAGCCTGATGAGCGCTTTTTTTCTCCCTGGTTGTGCTTCCCTTCGACCGTATCAGGATGTTGTTTCCAACTTGCCAAGGGGCCGCGTGGTTCAATTGTCTGACCAACGGGTTTATGTCCAGAAATGGGGTCGAGAGGGTCCCAACGTTGTTCTTTTGCACGGATTTGCGGCATCCTCCTATACCTTTCGTAAACTCGGACCTCTACTTGGGGAGCAATATCAGGTGACTGCCATTGATCTCAATGGCTTTGGTTTTACCGAGCGTCCTTCTGATCCGGCTACCTATTCCATAGACGGACAACTTGCTACCCTCATCGAAGTGCTCGATCGACTCGAGATCAGAAGGGCTGCAGTGGTCGGACATTCCTATGGTGGGCAGGTTGCCTTGCATCTGGGTGAAAAGCGACCGGATCGGGTAGGGTCCGTGGTCTTAATTAGTCCACCCACCAACTTAAACAAGGTGCCACTGATCCTGCGCTTCGGTTTCGCCCGGTCCGCGCTCTACCCTTTTTTACGGCTGGCGCTGAGTGATCCGGCAAGATTTCATAAGCTTTTTAGACGAGGATACCATCGGCAAGAGGTATTCACTGATGAGGTTTCTGAAGAGTATCGAAAACGACTTTTGGTCGAAGGTCTTTGGAACGCTTATCAGGGGTTTGGATCAAATCTGGTCAATGGCCCTGATGCCACTTTGGGACCTGATCTCCCTATCCTAGTCATTGCTGGAAGGCACGATCAGATTATTCCGCTGGATGGTCTTGAGGGATTCGTCAAACAGATGCCCCAGGCGCGTCTGGAGATCTTTGAAGACAGCGGACACAGTAGCCCCGAGGAGGAACCGGAGACTTTGGGCCTTGCTATTGAAGGGTTCCTAAAGGGACAGAGATAGCACTACTGCCGTTTCGGATATTTTAAACCGAGATCGTTGGTACGGACTTCGGCCAGTTTGGCTTCCATTTTCTTCCGGAAACGGTCGCGGGTCCTCGCGTGTGCCGGGTCGTCGGCGAGGTTGGCATACTGTTTCGGATCTTTCAGCATGTCGAAGAGCTCCTCTCCGCCCCGGTCGTAGCTTATGTAGGCCCAGCGATCTTCCCGAAGAAGATATCCTTTCCCATTCACACTGAAGGCAGCATCGCGAACTTCGTAGGTGGGGTTCTCGAAAATCGGGGTGAGGTCTTTGCCTTGGATTCGCTTGGGGATCTCAAGACCGCAGAGATTGGAAAGTGTGGGGTAGAGGTCGAGGAGCTCGACGAGCGATTTGCAGACGGAGGGCTTTTTTCCGGGGATCTTGATGATCAGGGGAACGGCAGCGGATTCTTCGTGAAGGCTGACCTTGGCCCAGAAGTCGTGTTCGCCGAGGTGATACCCGTGGTCGCTGGTGAAAATGACAATGGTGTTGTCCTCCTGCCCGGATTCTTTGAGGGCGTCAAGAACCTTCCCGACCATGCGATCCATGAACACGACCGAGGCATAGTACCCGCCGACGGCCTTGCGCTGTCGCTGTTCGTCCATCTTCATGTTGACGCTGGTTTTATAGTTGATGCCGGCTTTGGGAATGTCTTTCCAGTCTTCTTTAACCTTCGGGGGAAGGGGCATTTTGGAATAGGGGAGGAAGTCGCGGTAATCCGGACGGGGGGCTACGAAAGGGACGTGGGGGCGGACAAAACCAACCGCGAGGAAAAAGGGTTTGTCGCGTTTTGTTTTGAGAAGTTCCACCGCCTTGACGGCTGTCTTGCCATCGGAGTGGACGAGGTCATCGCCGTCGGCTTCCACAACCACGAAGGTGTTGCCGCCCACCGGTCCCTGCTTGCGGCCATCGGCGTTGTTCTCAAGCGTTTCGCCATCGCCCGGAGCTCGCCACTCGGGTCCGGGTGAGTTGTATTTTTCGGTCCAGGACCGGGGGTCGTCCTCCCCGTTGGTTCCCTTCTCAATCCCACCGGGAACGCCCATATGATAGATCTTGGAAACGCGGGCGGTGTGATAGCCGTTGTTCTTGAAGTGCTCTGGCCAAGTGGCCCGGTCTCCAATGGCGGGCCGGGGCGACTTGTAGCCTAGCATCTTGATGGCGTGCGGGTAATAGCCACTGAGGAATGAGGCGCGCGAAGGGCCGCAGTAGGTTCCCTGGCAATACGCTCGGGTGAAGCGGGTTCCTTCTTTCGCGATCCGATCGATGTTGGGTGTTTTACAGATCTTGTTTCCGTAACAGGAGAGGGCGGTCGCTGTCAGGTCATCGGAGATGATGAAGAGGACGTTCATAGGCTTCTTGGGAGCCGCGAACAGTAGGGCTGGAGTCAGGGTCAGCAGAAGGAGGAGCTTCATGAGCGGAGACGTTATCTCCCGGAGTCGTGCGACGACAAATCGAAAAGCTCATCTCGTTGTGGAAACGAGCCCCGTCCGACAGGCAGGCTGGTCTGACAACCTCTTTATTCAGCCGGGCGGAAGCGATAGAACACTTTGGTGTTGTCGGGGTTGGGGGCGATGAAATCGTCGATTGAAACGGCGTTGGTTTCGCCTGGCAGAATCGTTTCGCTGTCACTGAGTTCAAGCCAGCTGTCCGAGCTCAGGTCGACGGAGTATTCCAGGAAATACTCACCAGGTGCTCCACTCCAAGTGAGTTCGACATTTCCGTTTTCGAGACGGCGGATGGCAGTGACTTCCAGCGGTGTGTCATCAACCGGCTCGATGAGTGCAAGGATTTCGTCAGCCGGGAGTGCTCGGTTGAAGATCCTGATGTCGTCCATTTTTCCCGTCAGCGTGCGGGAGGGGAAGACGGGAGACGATCCGATCCTGACGGGAGTAGTCGTGGTAGTGTTGACCGGGGTGCCGCCGGTCACGGTGAGCGGGTCGAGCTGGCCATCGATATAAAACAGGATATCGCCGATGCTGGTGCCGAGATTTGGATCGAAGACCACCGCGCAGTGATGCCAGGTGTCATCGGTCAGGGTGGTGGTGCCATTGCTTCCGGAGCCCGCCACTTCGGTGCGGATCTGGTTGGAGCCGGCGGTATTGATACGGGTGTCAAATCGGTTGCTCGTGCCACCGGTTCCCCAGCCCACAATATTTGCATTTGCATTGTTCTGAGCAGCAGGTCCCTTAAACCAGAAGGCAATGGTGCGGGCGGAGCTGCCTCCAATGCCGGTGAAACCTGGAATATCGACCCAGCTTCCCACGCCATCGAACGAAAGCGATGCCGTCGAGCCCCCAGGGACCGGGGCAGGATCGCTGGTGTCGAAGGTGGGATTTCCGGTAAAGACTCCGTTGAAGGTCTCGCCAGTTTCGGAAATGAGAATAGTACCCGTAGTTTCTCCGGGGGCTTCTCCAACCCGCCAGTGAGCGACCAGCGAAGGGTCATCAATGGCGGAGACCTCGATCGTGACTTGGGCGGTTACGGTCCCTTGGGAATTGGTAGCGCTTAGCGTAAAGGTGGTGTCTTCCGACAGGGTGACGTCGATATTTCCTGAGATGGGGTCGACAGTTCCCAAACCATTGTCAATTTCGACAAGCGTGCCGTTGGTGACCGACCAGCTCAGGCTCGTGGTAGTGCCGGCGGGAATGGTCGTGTTGGAGGCGGTGAATTCGTTGATCACCGACGGCTCGTCGACCACGATGGTGATCTCGAGGGATTCCGTTCCGAGCGGTCCGGTGCCATTCAGGGTGTAGGTCGTTGTGGCGGTGGGTGAGATAATGCGGCTTCCATTCCCATCGGTGGTATTGGCAAGAACATCGACCGGGCCGGTCCCGTCATCCAGGGTGAGTGAAGTGAGTGTCGGAGAAACGAACCAAGTCAATTCAGCGCTTTGTCCTGAATCCCGGTAGTCAAAGTCGCTCTCAAAATTGATGAGCGTTTCGGTATCAGCCAGGAACTCAAGAAAGTGTGCACTGACCCGGGAGTCACTTGCGTCGCCATCGTCATTGGGATCGTCGAGGCGTTTGTCGTAAATGGCGATTTCATCGACCACGCCATTAAAGAATTGGGAGCCCAGATTTTTGTTGGCTCCGATGACCCAGTTTCCATTGGCTGATTCGGGAAGGATTTCGCTCGTTCCGGCTGCTTCGCCATTGATGAAGAAACGAAGGGTGGGATTTCCAAAGATCGCTCCCTGATCGTAGGTCAGAATGACATGATCGAACCGATCAGTCGAAACCGGGACTCCTGATGCGGTGGTTGCACCTCCGGCGAAGGAAGTAAAAGTTGTGGCCGTGTTCACGACAAGGTTGCTGCGACCGGTTCCCAGAGTGCCGTCCTGGTTGGCTACGACGACCACATCAGAGGTGTTTTCAAGTCGGCGGACCACGGCTTCGATCGTGAAATCACCTGCCGAGGGATCGAGCAGGAGGGGAGTGATAAAGTATCCATCGCCATTGAAGCGGACGCCATTACCGATAGCTGCCACTTCCCCGAGGACCGTGGTGCCAACCGGAGCGGAGTTGTCGATGGCGAGTCCATTTCCACTGGAGTCGGCGAGGGTGGTGGCACCGGGATTTTCCTCAAATCGCCAGTAGCACAAGGGGGCGTCGGCATTCACGATGGACGGATAATCGGCCAGTGAAGAGGAGACGGAGGTCAGAAGGGCCAAAGGAGCGAGAGCAAGTGGAGAGAGCTTTTTCATTGTGGTTGTTCCGAACTGTCCGCGATCCTTCCTTTCCCGATAAGGACCTGTCAAACTCAAAGCCTTGGACGGAGGAGTTAGTTCAGGTTTACGATGACCCCCCCCTCCTTTTTCTTGTCCATTTTAAGGACAGAGCGAGTGTTTCGGGGAGAAAGATTGGGAAATGTTGGATTGGAAAAAAATTTTGGAGATTTGCGAGGAGGGAAACCTGAAGCCGGAGAAAGTCTTTCACAAGTCCGAAGAGGAATGGCGGGCTCTTTTGACTCCCGAGCAGTTTCAGGTGATGCGTCAGCATGGCACTGAGCGGCCCTTCAGCTCGGAGATGTGCGGGGTCTTCGAGCCTGGCCGCTATGCCTGTGCCTGTTGCGGTAATCCGCTCTTTGACGGAGCGGAGAAGTTTGAGAGCGGGACCGGATGGCCGTCTTTCACCCAGCCTATTCGGGACAATGCCATCTCGTATCATATGGATACTTCCCTTGGGATGGTCCGGGTGGAAACCCGTTGTAACAATTGCGGGGCGCACTTGGGGCATGTTTTTCCGGATGGTCCTGGCCCCGGGGGCTTGCGCTATTGCATGAATGCAGTTGCTTTGAATAAGATGGAAGATGAACAAGCTCTCGCGACCTTTGGCGGAGGTTGCTATTGGTGCACCGAAGCGATGTTTCAACGGTTGCGGGGGGTGAAGTCAGTGGTGAGCGGTTTCAGTGACGGGGAGATTGAAGATCCTAGCTACGAGGCGGTTTGCAGCGGGTCAACCGGGCATGCCGAGGTAATTCAAGTCAGCTATGATCCGGCGGTGATTTCGTTTAAGGAATTAATTCGGGTTCACATGGGCACGCATGATCCGACCACCCTCAATGCTCAAGGCGCTGATGTCGGAACGCAGTATCGCAGTATTATCCTTTTTCGTAACGATGAAGAGAAAATGGTTGCCGAGAGGGTGCTGCAGGAAATGGATGGGGTGTTTGATGATCCCATTGTGACCGAGGTGAAATCCTTTCGGGCCTTTTATCCGGCCCCTGAAAAGCACTTCAACTATTACAACGACAACCCTTATCAGGGATACTGTCAGGCTGTCATCTCACCCAAAGTAGCCAAGTTTCGGAAGACTTTCGCGCACCTGCTGGACGCAAACGAGTAGAGGGCCTAAGATAGGATCCCCATTTCGCGAAGCTGTCTGGTCGCCGTTCCTTCGAAATCGCGATTGGCAGCGGGGGATGCGGGTGACGGGTGAAGGATTTTTCCCAGCTCTTGGTCGTCTTTTTGAACCTTGGACAGTTGCTTTTCGGCAAAAGCCCCCACTCCGATGAGCTTTTCGGGTTGCAGGACTTCGACAACTTTCTCGAGGTGATTCAGACAGGCTGTCTCCACCGGCTCCATACAGTCCCGAGGCAGCTTGTCGGGCGTCAGGTTGGCGCCCGTGTCCTTCATCCAGACCAACGGGCAGAAGTTGGCCACGAAGTGTTTTTCGAAGAATTGGTCCGCGTCTCCGAACAGGCTCGCGAAAAGCCCCCATAGCCGGCGGCCGGAAACTTCCGAGCGTTCGCAATCGAATCCGGTCACCGGGCGTTTGGGATGTTCCGGCTCGGGTTTGTCCACCGGTCCTTCGATCTGCAACCAATTCCGAACGTGTGGGATTTCCCCAAAAGGAACTCCCGTTTGAGCCATTCCGTAAGGACCAGGGTTCATGCCCAGGAAAAGAACCCTGGCCTGACCGGAGCCGTAGCGCGAAAGGTAGTCGCAGTGACGTTCCCAAGCGTAATCAAGTGGATTGTAGGTGTAAGCCACCGGCTCCGGAAAAGTCAGGCCACGCAGTTCGCGGCGCAGATCGTCGGCGGCTTGGATGAGAGGGTTCCGGGAGATCATGAGGTAGAAAGGAGTAGGTCGAACCAACATCCGACCAAGACATCCTCTTCCTTTTCATGGCAATCGACAAGCAGGACCTGATTGTCACGGATCTCGTAGATGACATCCTAATGAAACTCCTGGCCCAAAAGGATGGAGTCTTCGAGCGAGCATACGATACCATAGTCCGCCTCGGCGTGATCGGCGCACCGGCCTGCTAAGGCAAAATGGGTCTAGGTTTCGTGTTCGATTTGCTGGCGAAGGATTTCGTTCATCTGGGCGTTTTTCTCATCGGAAACGACAGGGCTAAACGGGTTGTGTTCGGTCACGATGAAGAAGTGCCTGGGAATCTCAGTCCCTTCGTTGCTCAGAACAAACCGGGTGGTGGTGTATTCTTCGTTCACGGCCTAACAGACCAAGAAACCCAATCGTCTTGGGTCCTCCAAGGCGAGCCAAAATTCTGCAATCAAGCGAAGTGATCAATTGGTCTGGCTAACCTGAGCGACCTTCAACCGCATGTTCCTTTAGGTCGTCGAGGTCGACGAATTCGAGAGCGACTACAGACGTCGCCGCCAGATTCACCTTCGGTGCGCAACCTTGGTCCAGGGCTTCCTTCCAGCGACGAACACACAGGCACCACGAATCTCCCGGCTTCAATCCAGGAAAGGCAAACTCGGGCCGCGGAGTGGAGAGGTCGTTTCCGCGGCTTTTGCTGAACTCGAGAAACTTTGCTGTGACTTCAGAACAAATGCAGTGCAGTCCGTGATCCCCGGCCCCGGTGCGGCAACAACCGTCACGGAAAAAACCGGTCATGGGATCAATCGAGCAGGTTGCCAGTTTTTCACCGAGGACATTGAGATGCGCCATAGGTTATCTTGGAGCGGTTTTGCGGTCTGGCAAGCGGGGGTCATTCTAAGCCTGCAAATTTTGACTGACAGTTTCGTGTTTTGAGCGAGAAGGGGCCACGATCGTTCTAGCTACTCCCAGATCATATCACGCAGGAAGGTGCGACTTGCCGGTCGGGTGAGGTCGATGGGACGCCCATGCTTCTTGGGCTCCACAATCTCGAGTTCCAGATAGGTGATGTTTTCCCAGTCCTTGTCCGGGGCCGGAGTTTTCTGCTGGCCTTGAACTTGAAAATCTCCCGGGGTGAAGCGAATCGCCGTTTCTCCGGGTGCGAGCTGTTTGATGGCAATCGAGGAAGAGGCTCTCACTCCTGGAGTCAGCCATTCGTTTCGGCTGATCCGGACCCGGATACTCAATGGATCGCTCTGAGCTTCTTTCAGCCGGAGGACGAGGGCATTGCTGGGTTTGGGCGTGGCACGAGCCGGGTCTTGAAAACGATAAGTCCGTAAGCCCCGACGCCCGGAAGAGGAACCCCAACCGGCGTCGCCCTGGGTGGTGAAGTCGTGAAACACGGTCTGGGCGCTGGCTTTCTCACGCAGGTTTTGGGCGGCGATTTGATCGGGAATGATGGACGCCAGTTTTGAGGTCACGGTGTAGAAAGCAGCCGGGCTGTTGTTGTCTTCCAGGGTGTTTTCCGGTGCGGGAAGGCGGTAGGTGAGGTTCGCGAAGGCAAGGAGAGGAAGGCCGGAGCGAAGCGGGAGTTCGGTCACAAAGGCAGGAGCTGGTCCGGAAAGTCTGGCGGTGATCCAGTGCCGGGCGCGTGGATTGGGGTCGTGGGAGTAAAGGACTTCGACCCGGACCAGCTCTCCCGCTCGTTTGGGATCTGGAATGGTCTCGAGGATAGCCGTTTTTTGGTCGACTTTGGTGGACAGCCCGGCTGAGGCAGGTATGGGAAGTCCCTTGCCGGTGCCTTTGAGGTGACGGTCGAAAAAGACATTGAGGGCGGCATATTGTTCGGACCTTAGGGAATGGTTGTAGTGGAGGGCGTAGCTGGCCCGCCATTGATCGTGTGGCAGGGAATCGATACAGCGGTAGGACCAGTCGAAAATGCCGTGGAAGTCGTTCGTAGCATTGAGAAAGAGGACTGGGCACTGGACCAACACCCAGTAGGCGGCGGAGTCCATGGTAGCCGCGAATTGTTCCGGGTTCCGGTATTGGCTTTTGCGGGAGGTCCCGGGGAGTCCGGGAAAATCAACGGTGAGATGACCGGTGCCTCCGACCATCGGAGCAACGGCTTTGAGTCGCGGATCGATGGCACAATAGGAGGTGATGTTGCCTCCCATGGAATAGCCGGTGAAACCGATTCGTTGGGCATCGACTTCCGGTTGTCGCTCCAGAAGAGTGATGGCCCGGCGACCGGCAAGAGCGAGGAGAAACCAGTTACCGTTTCGAGGCGAGACGACCGGGTCGATCGTGTGTGCATCGGGTTGGTGGTTGAGTTTGACGTTTGGCCGTAATGCGCCGGGGTAAAAACGTGGGCCCTGCGATGGGTCCAGCTTACCCCAGTCGGTATTGAGTTTGATTCCTTCCACCATTTCGCGACCGCCCCAGTTGAAGTCGATGGTGGCATATCCCCGTTTGGCAAAATAGGTACCGCGTTTTCGTTCGGCTCGCTGACCACCTCCGTGTGCCCAGACGAAGGCCGGGACTTTTTTTGCTCCGGTGGGAAAGGAATAGAAGGCGGCCACCCGACAGGGTTGTCCGCCGTGAGTGCAGACGGTGTAGATGAGGTAGCGGGTGGTGACTCCATCCTCGATCCATTCCTTGATGACTTGGATATCGAGTGGTTCGGCCCGTGGGTCGATGTCCTTCCACAAGGCGGTGACCGAGCGTGGAACGGTGTCCTCGGTGTAGGGAGTGAAAGTGTCCTTGGCGGAGAGAGAACCAATCAGGAAAGGAAGAATCGAAAGCAGTGTCTGTCGGAGCATGACAACCCTACGGCAGGATTGCGTGCTTTTCTGCAAACAATGCGGAACCTGATCGGGGATTCTAGCAAGGCGTTCTCCGCAGGCAGGCCAAGCCGATGATGTTGGGGATGAAGAACCCAGAAGAGTTCGCTAAAGCTTGGAACCCAGGGGAGCGATGGCACGCTCAAAAAGCTTCCTGCGTTTTGGACTATGGCCTTCACTCCGGAAGCAAGTTGATCTGGAGCCTGAATCGAGGACAGAATTGGAACCTTAACCAGTCTCAGAGCAAAAGAGCTTGGCATTCTATCCCGCGTTCCACCATTGCGGTTGGTTCTCCGCTTTCCACTTGATGCTGCATCCGCTGGCGGGCATTCCCTTGGGAGCTTCCTCTCCGGCCACTAGAGCAGAAACGGCGGTTTCAAGGTCCCGGCCACTGGGCGTCTCACCGGAGCTGGGGCGGGTTTCGTCAAACTGACCGGCGTAGAAGAGCTTTCCTTCCCCATCGAAAAGGAAAAAGTCAGGCGTGCAAGCGGCCCCGTAGGACAAGGCGACTTCCTGAGTTTCATCGATGAGATAGGGAAATTCCCACCCGTATTTTTTCGCGAACTCCTTCATCGGCTCCGGGCCATCTTGAGGGTAGTTTTCGAGGTCGTTTGAAGTGATGGCGACGGTCGAGACACCGCGCTCATTCCACTTCCTTGCTTTTTCGCCGAGTTCATTGGCCAGATGAACGACAAAGGGGCAGTGATTGCAGGCAAAGACCACGAGTATGCCTTTCTCGCCAAGGCAGTCTCCGGCCGAGTGAATCGCACCATGGGCGTCGGGTAACTGAAAGGCCGGCATCTGTTCTTCGGACTCCAACTGAAAGGTTGATCGAACTTCTGGCATAAAAAATCTCTAACACCGCTCGAAGGGATTGGTAGCGAAAATTCTACTTTCGAGAGACTTAGGCGAGGATGGCCTTTTCGACTTGTCCCGCGACGTCGGTGAGACGGAAATCGCGGCCCGCGTAGTTGTAAGTGAGCTTTTCGTGATCGAGCCCGAGGAGGTGGAGAATGGTCGCGTGGAGGTCGTGCATGTGCACTCGTTCGGTGACCGCCGTGTCGCCGACCTCATCGGTCGCTCCATGGGCGTATCCCGCCTTCGTTCCGCCACCGGCAAGCCAGGTGGTGAATCCGCGCGGGTTGTGGTCGCGCCCGTCCTTGCCTTGGGAGAAGGGCGTGCGACCGAATTCGCCGCCCCACCAAACCAAAGTGTCTTCGAGAAGGCCACGTTGTTTGAGATCCTGCAGAAGACCCGCCACCGGCTTGTCGGTCGCTTGGGCGTGGACCTTGTGCTTGGGCATGTTGGAATGTTGGTCCCACCGCGGATTGACTGATTCGTCGGAGTAGTTGACCTGGATGAAACGCACGCCGCGCTCGGCCAATCGACGGGCCATGAGGCATTGACGACCGTAGTCGTCGGTTCCCTTTTCTCCGATACCATACATGGCCTTGGTAGCTTCGGTCTCCTCGGCGAGTTCGAGCACGTCGGGCGCATTCATTTGCATGCGGAAGGCGAGCTCGAAAGACTCGATGGCTGCGTCGAGGTTGGTATCTTTTTTTGGCCGGGCTTGTTGGCGGTTGAGTTCCTGGAGGAGATCGAACTGTCGCTTTTGATCGCCGGTGGCCAAATGCTTGTTGGTCAGGTTACGAATGGTGGCTTTTGAGGCCGGGAGTCCGGCGCGACCGATACAGGTGCCTTGGTGAATGGCGGGTAGGAAAGCATTTGAGTAGTTGCGAGGCCCACCCTTGCTCGCCGAGGGCATGATGGTAATGAAGCCGGGGAGGTTTTCGTTTTCGCTTCCCAGCCCGTAGGTGACCCAACTGCCCATCGAGGGGCGTACCAGGTTGGTCGCTCCGGTGTGGAGGAAAAGAGTGGAGGGGCCGTGTGCCACGCCCTCAGTGTGCATCGAATGGATGAAGCAAAGGTCGTCGACTTGTTTTCCGATGTGGGGAAAAAGTTCGCTGACCCACTGGCCACACTGGCCGTGTTGTTTGAAATCCCAGAGCGGCTTGAGAAGTTTGCGCTGACTCTTCTTGCCGAAGGTCTGTTTGCGAACTCCGACAAAATCGAAGGACTGTCCATCTCGTTTTATGAGCTCGGGCTTGTAGTCGAAAGAGTCGACGTGCGACGGCCCGCCCGCCATGAAAAGAAAGATCACCCGTTTTGCTCGCGCCGGAAAACCGGGTGCTTGCGGAGCGAGGGAGTTTCCGGCAGCCCGCCCGAGCATGGATGAAAGCGCAAGGGAGCCAAATCCGCATCCGGCGGATTTGAGAAACTGGCGGCGGTCGGGAGTCATGGCAGTTCAGTCGACGAAACGAAAATCAAGGCAGGCAAAAAGAGTCTGGCAAAGTTGCGCCCAAGCTTCCTCCTGTTTATCAGACGAAAACCCGTCAAGGAAGCTCTTGGTCGAGAGCCTTTCGTTTTCGGTGGGTGGTCGGGAAAGGATGAGTTGGTAGGCTTGCTCGATGGTTGCCTTTTCGGCGAGAAGTCGTTTTGCGGTGTGCCCAGCCTGTTCGCGGATGAACGGGCTGTTCATCATGAAAAGCGCCTGAGTTGGGAGATTGGTGACCGTCCGGCGCCCCACGACTAGATTGGCATTGGCGACATCAAAGACCTCGAAAAGGTCGAGGGTGGAATTTCGAAACCAAGGAACGTAAACGCTTCGGCGTTTGGTGTTGAATTTATAATTCAAGTCATATTGGCCGGTCTTGCGCATGGTGAGACCGCCACGGGTAGGGTCGAGTTGTTGGCTCACCACCAGAATCGTATCGCGAATCGCTTCCCCCTCGAGACGTTTGCGATGAGCCCGGCCGAGGAGGCGATTTTCGGGGTCAAGGTCGTGATTGACCTGCGACGACTGACGATAGGTTTTACTCAGGACAATGGCGCGAATCAGGGACTTTACCGACCAGTTGTTTTTGGTAAAGCGAAGGGCGAGATGGTCCAGAAGTTCGGGGTGGCTTGGGAGCTCACCAGTGCGGCCGAAATTGTCGGTGGTCCGCACAAGCCCCTCACCGAGAAGGTGCTTCCAGATGCGGTTGGCCATTACGCGGGCGGTGAGAGGATGGTCGGGGCTGGCGATCCAATTGGCGAGCTGGAGACGTCCGGACTGGTCGGCGGGGATGGTGGGTTTTCGATCGGGTTCCATCGCGACGGTGAGGAATCCGCGCGGGACTTTCTTGCCTCTGTTCCGGACCTGTCCCCGGATGCGAATGTGGGCATCACCAATCTGATCGGCCTCATCGGCCGCCATCGTGACCGGCTCTCCTTTTCTCAGCTTGGATGAGAGGGACTTGCGCTCCTTGTCGAGTTTCTTGATTTTGTCGGCGGGTGGCTTTTCCTCTTTCTTGAGCTCGGCGATTTGTTTGCTAAGTCCCGCAATCTTTTTTTGGAGGGCGGTTCGTTCGGGCGTTTCAGGAACGTCGAGCTTAGTGGTAGCAAAAGAGGTTACTCCGGAAGCGGCACTCCCGCGACCCATTGAGCGGGTGCTCTCAAAGATCCCCGCCAGCGAATAGTAGTCGCTCGTCGGGATAGGATCGAATTTGTGATCGTGACAACGGGCACAACCTAGGGTCATCCCAAGAAAGGTCCGTCCGACAGTATCGATTTGTTCGTCCACGAATTCCGCTTTTAAGAGCTCGTGATCTTGAAGCTCGTAGTTCATCGGTCCCAGAACGAGGTAGCCGCTGCCGATCAGGGCTTCGTTTTTTTTCTCGAGCGAGGAAGTCGGGAGAATGTCTCCGGCGAGGTGTTCGCGGATGAGTCGGTCGAATGGTTTGTCGTTATTAAAAGAGCGAATGATGTAGTCGCGGAAGCGCCAGGCGTCCGGAAAAACCATCGAGCGTCCTCCACCGCTGGATTCCGCAAAGCGGGCCACATCGAGCCAATGGCGTCCCCATCGTTCGCCAAACTCCGGACGGGCGAGGAGGTCATCGACGACCTTTTCGAAGGCCTTCGTCGATGGGTCGGCCAAGAATTCCGACATCTCCTGCGGCGACGGCGGAAGGCCGATGAGATCGAAGTAAACGCGTCGCAGCAGGGTCGCGGGTGGAGCGAGGGCCGCTGGTTTCAGGCGTTCCTTCTCGAGGCGGACCAGAATGAACCGGTCAATGGAATCGGCGGGCCAGTTCGTGTCTTTGACCGAGGGCTCGGGATGATCGACCACCGGTTGGAAGGCCCAGAATTTTCGTCCTTCGGTGAGATCGAATTTGTCCCGTTTGCGGTCCAATGCGCCTTCGCGGGGATCAGGGGCTCCCATCGTAATCCATTCCCTGAGACGCGCGATGTCTTGATCCGGCAGCTTGGTTTTGGGTGGCATCTCCAGATCTCCGTTCACATGCGAAACGGCTTTGATGAGTAGGGATTCCTTGGGTTTGCCGGGGATAATGGCCGGCCCCGAGTCACCACCGGATTCCCAACCCTGACGGGTGTCGAGGGAGAGATTCGCCTTGAGTTTCTTGGCGTCCGCCGAGTGACATTCGTAGCAGTGCTGAATGAGAAGGGGACGAATGTGTTTCTCAAAAAACTCCACGTCCTCCGGAGAATCCGTCTTCGCCAAAACTCCTGCCGCCGACAGGGCGAGGGTCTGGAAGGTCAGGATAGCAGGGCGCATAGATCGTTTCAGGATAGCTTCCCGCCATTTCTGCGAATTGATAATCCGGCGTCAAGGTGGAAGAGGAGGGAGGATGATACGTGGCAGGGAAATTGAAGCTGTCCCCGGAGGAAGATTTTTGTAGCTTGGGGAGATGAAGATTTCTGGAATTGTAGCCCTGCTTTTCGCTTTGCCGACCACTTTTTCGGTGGCAACGGACGATGTCATCGGGGAGATTCTTCCCTCACCTGCGGAATCTGCTTGGTTGGAAATTGAATGGAAAACCGACCTCTGGGACGCCCGCCAAGAGGCCGCCCGGACCAATAAGCCGATTTATCTCTGGGAGATGGATGGCCATCCGCTTGGCTGTGTCTGAAACAACGGAGTGACCGACAGGTTGTTGGTCTTTTCAAATCCCGAGGTGCAAAAGCTTCTTAAGGAGAAGTTCATCGCGGTCACAGGTGACGATTGGTATCAGCGGCGTCGCGATGATGATGAAGGCAAGTTCTTCCGCTCCGTGGTCAGGCAGAGCCCGCGCAAAGGCAGTCACACCAAACAGGGCCACTACGTTTTGACGGCCGGGGGCAGATTCCTTGGGTTCAACAACAACCGGGGACCCGAGCGTCGTTTGAAAATGATGCGAGAGGCCCTGCAAAAGTGGGAAGCGGTTCGCGGTCAGGAAAAAGGACTAAAGATTCCTGGCGAAGGAAAAGCGGATCCCCGTTTCCATCACGAACTCCCCAAGGGAGCTCAAATCGTGAAGGTCTTCACCCGTTGTCTCGAAGAGCAGGACGGGAAGCTCAAGAAGATGCTGAACGACAGGGTAGGCAATCAGGCCGCCGTCGACCACCTCTGGTTGCGCCAGGAAGAAATTGCTGCGCTTGGAAAATTGATTTCGTCGGGTGGGGGCGAGGTTCCCGAATATGTCGCCTGGCGGATCGCGAAATTTCATCTGCTCGATAACACCCGTGGAGAGCCCCGAAGTTGGAAGAAAAGCGAACTCAAAAGTTGGTCTTTGAAGGTCGATGGCAAAGGCGCCTTGATCGGTGAGTTTTTCATCGAATCCCCAGATGGAGATCAGGGATACAGCGGAACGATTCGCGGAGGACTGGCCGTCAAGGAAGGGAAACTGACGCGATTCGATGCCTTGGTTTTGGGTAAGCATTGGGGTGAAAGCCGCTACACCCGGGGTGCGCGACCCGGGAAAACGCTCCTCGGGAAAGTGTTTCAGTTGAGCGATGGCAAACTCGATCGTGATCGAATTCCCCCCCAAGGTATCCGCTGGGCGCCGGGATACTGGGAACCAAAGGACTAATGACATCTGACAAAGAGAGAGGGATTTTAAGGCGCTCCCTTAGATCCGTTTTCTTTGCTTGCCGCGCAGTGGGCAAGGAGGCAAGTTGCCAGACCCCCCTTTCCGGATATGCAGCACACCTTTAGATTGTTACAGATTTCCTTCCTGACGTTTCTGGTCTCATCTCTTGTGGGGGCGACCCCGGTGATTACCGAGTTTCAGGCGAGCAACTCCTCCACTCTGGCTGACGAGGATGGCGATACCAGTGATTGGATCGAAATCTTCAACCCCGACGCCAGCTCTGTCGATCTTAGCGGGTTTTATTTGACGGATGACCCGGGACTCCCGACCAAGTGGCAGATTCCTGCCGGAACGGTCCTGAATCCGTCCTCTTTTCTGGTAGTGTTTGCCTCTGATAAGAATCGGGCGGTGGTGGATTCCCAACTGCACACCAATTTCAAGATTTCTTCCGCAGGCGAGTACCTCGGGTTGATTGCTGCCGATGGCGTGACTGTTCTCTCGGAGTATGTCGCACCCTATCCGCCTCAGTTTGAAGATGCCTCATACGGGCTTCAGCAGTTGGGGAATACCAACCAGGAAACCCTGATCGAGACTGGGGCAAACTGCACAGTGTTGGTTCCAACAAATGGTTCCTTGGGAACTTCGTGGACCGCCAACGGATTCAACGATTCATCCTGGACGAGCGGGACAACTGGAGTTGGTTACGAGCGGTCCAGCGGATACGACAGCTTCTTCAACATTGATGTCGAGGCTCAGATGTTTGATCAGCGCACGAGTGCCTATCTCCGGGTGCCTTTCAGTGTGACGGATGTCGGAGAGATCGCCGCACTGGAACTGCAACTCCAATACGATGACGGTTTCGTGGCTTATCTGAATGGAGTGGAAGTAGCGCGTGACCGGGCAAGTGGCGCTGTGACCTGGTCATCGGCTGCCTCTGGAGATCACACGGACTCGCTGGCTTCTCAGTTCACACCATTCAATCTCAGTACCTTCACCAGTGCCTTGGTGGAAGGAAACAATGTGCTTGCGATCCACGGATTGAACCGGGGAACCACCAGTTCGGATTTTCTGATTCGGCCCCGGTTGATCGGGACTCGTCTGTCCAATCCTTCGCTGGGACAGCCCGGGTATTTTCTGACTCCGACGCCGGGTGCGATCAATGGCACCGAGCAGGGGCTTCCGGCAAGTGATGTCACGATTTCTGTTCCAAGCCAGACCTTCACCAGCAGCTTTCAGGTTTCTTTGGGCGGCGCGGAAGTAGGCCAAGAGATTCGATATACTCTCGATGGGTCGGTGCCGACCGCTTCGTCCGCCTTGTATACAAGTCCGCTGATGATTTCACAAAGCACCCAGTTAAGAGCACGGATTGTGGGTGCTGGGAATGCCGCCGGTCCGATCGCAATGGCGACCTATATTTTTCTGACTAGCGACGTGGCAAATTTCAGCTCGAACCTCCCGATCGTCATTCTTGACAACTGGAACAGCGGGAAACCGAACAGCGATACCGATGGCTTCTGGGCCATCATCGAACCCGATGCCACCGGTGACCAGAGGAGTCACATGACTGCTGACCTGGCCATAGCTACGCGATGTAATATGAGAGTACGCGGATCGTCATCGTCAGGATTTGCCAAGTATTCCCTCTCTCTGGAGTCACAGGACGAAGCCAAGGAGGACCAAAATATCGAACCGCTAGGGATGCCTCCAGAGTCGGATTGGGTGTTAAGTGGTCGATACACCTTCGACAGGGCACTGATGAGAAACCCGTTGATTTATCAACTGAGTAACGAGACCGGAGAATATGCCGTCCGAACGCGCTTTGTAGAGGTCTTCCTGAACACCGGAGGAGGAAATCTCACCTACGCCGGAGATTACTTCGGCGTCTACACTCTTATGGAGAAGATCAAGCGCGACGATGAACGGATTGGCGTGAAGCGCTTGAGTACGGGAAGTATCACCGAGCCTGAAGTCTCCGGTGGTTATCTCTGGAAAAAAGACCGGCTTGATCCCGGAGACAGAGGATTCTCGGTCAATTCCATGGGAACGTTTGGTTGGGTTTTTCCGAAGGAAGAGGAAGTGGCTCCGGCCCAGTCGACCTGGTTGAGAAATCATCTTAATGAATTTGATGCCGCCCTCTACAACGCCAATTGGACCAACCCCACGACCGGGCGACATTTCACGGAGTACATCGATAACTTTTCGTGGTTGCGACATCATTGGCTGAACACCCTCGCGATGAATGTTGATGGCTTCCGCTTGAGTGGTTACTACTACAAGCATCACGATGAAACGAATGGTGGGAAAGTCGGAGCCGGTCCGATCTGGGACTTTGACCGGACGATGGGCTCGACAGATTCTAGGGACAACAATCCTTCGCAATGGGATGGCAGCGGGGATTCCAGTCGGACCTATGGAGATTCGCGTTTTCCGTGGTGGGGAAGAGCCCTTCAGAACCCGGACTTTCGGCAAGAGCACACCGACCTTTGGCAGGAGCTGCGCAAGTCCACTTTTTCGACCAGCAACATCCATAGCATCATCGATGAGTTTGTTGCGCAGCTGGATTTCCAGGACCCGGGCGGGATCAATTCCGGTTTGGGTCGTTCCCCTCAGGCGAGGAATTTCAATCGTTGGACCCAAGTCCGTCCGTCCGGCGGTTACGCGAACCAAATCAATGTCCTCAAGAACTGGCTGTCGACCCGAACCAACTGGATCGATAGCCAGTATACCTCACAACCGTCCTTCACTGTCTCGCCGGGTCTCGTGGCTGCGGGCACCAACGTCTCTTTTTCAGGGGCCGGGGGCACGGTCTACTACACCACTGATGGCAGCGATCCCCGCCTTCCGGGGGGCAATGTTTCTCTCCAGGCCTTGACTAGTGGTCCGGTGAACGTGGGATCGACCACCATGATTCGGGCTCGGGCCCGAAGTGGCACGGGACTGACTTCCTGGTCGGGTGAGATCCAAGGAAACTTTTTGGTCGGGAATCTGGCTAATGCCAGCAACCTGGTGATCAGTGAGGTGCACTACGCACCCGCTCCTCCCTCGCCGACTGAAGCGGTTGTCTCGGCGGATCCTTCCGACTACGAATGGATCGAGCTCACCAATATTAGCGGGATGACCATTGAGCTGACCGATGTCCGGTTTGACGCGGGAATCGATTTCACTTTCACGGGATCATCTGTCACGACGCTTGCCCCCGGAGCAAAAGTTTTGGTGGTTCGGAATCAGGCGGCTTTTGAGGCTCGATACGGCTTGGGATTGAGCTCAACGATTGCCGGTGAGTTTGCGCCGTCCCGACTAGATAATGCGGGTGAGAGAATTCACCTCGTGAATGCGCTTGGCGCCACCATTCAGGATTTCACCTACAACGACAGCCTCCCTTGGCCAACGGAATCCGGTTTCCCCGGTTATAGCTTGGTTCTGATTTCCAACGGGATTGAAGTGCCGGATCACAGTGATGCCTCAAGCTGGCGAAGCAGTGCTTTGGTCGGTGGAAGCCCGGCTGGGACCGACCGTGTTGCCTTAGTGGGAAATGGTCTCGATGACGACGATCAGGACGGTCTTCAAAAATTCCTCGAGCATGCCTTGGGCACCAGCGACTCGGATGGTGGAGAAGGAAATTCTGTGATTCAGTTCGGAGTGGAAAACTTCATCGTGAATGACTTGGAAGATCCTTATATCACCATCACTTTTCAAAGGAGTCTGGCAGCTGATGATGTGGAGGTCCGGGTGGAGACCGCAACGGATTTGACGACCTGGAGTTCCGGTGAATCCGCGGCCGTTCTTGTTTCGCGGATTAACGATGGAAATGGTTTGTCGACGGTCAAGTATCGGTCGGCGGTGCCTTTCGACAGCGGTGCGGATCCATCGTGGTTCTTCCGCTTGGTCGCGGAGTCGCGATAGGCTCGATCGGATAATCCGTGGTCACAGTTCCTTTTCCCAAAAGAGCGCTCGTCCGGTTTCGGGATCGAGTTCGTAGGAAGAGAAGCCGAACTTGCGATAAGCCGCTTGCGCGACGGTATTTCCTTCCAGCACTTCGAGGGTGATCTTGCAACAATCGCGTTTGACTGCTTCCTCCTCAATAGCGGCGAGAATTTTCGCTCCAATCCTCTGACCACGAAAATCAGGATGCACCGCGAGGTCGTGGATGTTGACGAGTGGCCGGCATTTGAAGGTGGAAAATCCTGTAAAACAATTCGCCATCCCGACCGCGGTGTCGTCGATGTAGGCGAGGATGCTGAAAGCATTCGGGAGCTTGGCCAACTCGAGCGCAAGTTTCCCGAGAATGTCATCCGAAAGTGGCTCGCCATTGCCCATGATGTCGCGCGAATAGAGATCAAGAAGCACAGCCAGATCCCGCGCGTGGGTCGGGTTGTGGTAGTCGACGGCGGTGAGGTGGAGGGGCATCACACAGGTTCAACACTGTTTTTAGATTCAGGGCTGAAAGTCTTGGCCCGTTAGTCGCCCGACTTGAGCACTTTGATGAAGGCTTCCTGAGGGATATTGACTTTCCCGAAGGCTTTCATCTTGGCCTTTCCCTTTTTCTGTTTCTCGAGGAGTTTGCGTTTCCGCGAAATATCGCCGCCGTAACACTTGGCGGTCACGTTTTTGCGCATCGCGGAGATGCTTTCTCTCGCGATGATGTTGCCGCCGATGGCGGCTTGGATCGCGACGACGAACATTTGTTGAGGAATGACCTCCTTGAGCTTTTTGGCGAGCTCGCGGCCGCGGCCCTGGGCCTTGTCCTTGTGGACGATGGTTGAGAAAGCTTCCACTGGTTCTCCGGCGATGAGCATGTCCATCTTGACCATCTTGGCGGCACGGTAACCGGCGTGTTCATAGTCCATGGAGCCATAACCCCGGGTCATCGACTTGAGGCGGTCGTTGAAGTCGACGAGAATGTCGGCCAGCGGAACCATTGCGGTGAGCATGACGCGGAACTGGTCGATGGTCTCGGTATTTTCAAGATCACCGCGTTTCTCGGCAATGAGCTGCATGACGTCGCCGATGTAGTCGCCGGGAACCATCACGAAGATGCGCACCATGGGCTCGCGGATTTCTTCGATCTCCTGCGATTCGGGGAGGTAGGTCGGGTTGTCAATGATGAGCTCTTCGCCGTCGGTTTTACGGACTTCATAGATTACGCTGGGGTAGGTCGAAATGACATCCATGTCGAACTCACGACGGAGTCGTTCCTGGATGATTTCCATGTGCAGGAGCCCGAGAAAGCCGCACCGAAATCCGAAGCCGAGCGCGGTCGAGGATTCGGTCTGAAAGGTGAAGGCGGCATCGTTGATCTGAAGTTTGCCCATCGCGGTCTTGAGAGCCTCGTAGTCCGAGGTATCGACCGGGTAGATGCCCGAGAACACCATGGGGCGGATCTCCTTGAAGCCAGGAAGAGGCTCCGGACAAGGTTTGTCCTTGTGGGTGATGGTGTCGCCGATCTTGACCTCGGCTGAGGACTTCATGTTAGCAATGATATATCCCACATCGCCGGTTTGAAGCGAGTCGGTCTTGGTCATCTTCGGAGTGAAGTGACCAACCTCCTTGATCTCATAGTTGTTGGGAGTGTGGAAGAGTTTAATCTTGTCGCCTTTCTTCACTTCGCCCGACATCACGCGGACGTAGGAAATGACCCCGCGGTAGGCATCGTATAGCGAATCGAACACCGAGGCGCGGAGAAGTCCGTCTTCCTCGATGGGAGGAGGGGGAACGAGCTCGACCACGGCTTCAAGAATGTCCTCGATGCCGATGCCCATTTTGGCGGAGGCTGGGATGCCATGTTCGCCGGGAATGGCGAGGATGTCTTCGAGTTGCTGACGGCATTTATCGACGTCGGCGGCGGGAAGGTCGATCTTGTTGAGGACGGGAACGATGGAAAGGTCCTGGTCAAGTGCAAGGTTGACGTTGGCCATCGTCTGGGCTTCCACTCCCTGAGCGGCATCGATGATGAGGATGGCGCCCTCACATGCGGCGAGGGAACGGGAGACCTCGTAGGAAAAGTCGACGTGTCCGGGCGTGTCGAGAAGGTTGAGCTTGTAAGTCTCTCCGTTCTTGGCTTTGTAGAACATCGTTACCGGGTGGGATTTGATAGTGATGCCCTTTTCCCTTTCCAGATCCATCGCGTCTAGGAGCTGGTCCTGGGCTTCTCGCTGGCTGACCGTCTGGGTGTGTTCGAGGAGACGGTCGGACAGGGTCGTCTTACCATGATCGATGTGAGCGATGATGGAGAAATTACGGGTGAGTTCGACAGACACGGGGAAGTGTGAATGGTGAAAGGTTAATGGTGAAGGGCGAAAACGCCCCTCGGCCGCGAGGAGATAGGGAGGATTTGCGGGAAAGGGAAGGGTAGATTACGGAAGCGGCGCCGGGCGATGTAGGAGGTCCCTGTGCTTGACTGATCCGGCATTGGGCTACACCCGGGAAGAGTTTCTCCCCATTTTCGGCAGGGTGCCGAATGCAGGTGTTCCGGATGCTCTGGCCACGGTCCTTCCGGATGATTTTCAAAAGCGTGCTCATCTTCCAAGATTGATGGCGGAGGAAATGCGACACGCGGCCACGGAGCACAGAGAAGCCGGGCCGCATGATCTTACCGGACTGGGAGCCAGGACAAGACATCGACTGACGACTACTCTTGCGACTTCTCGCTTTCTAAGCGATTGACTAGGCATTGACTGCTTTCGAGAGTGATCCTGAAAGTCGGGAAGCTCTGAAAAACTTGATCGGCGCCTTGGGAGCGATGGCCCCGCGGCTTGAAGAGGCCACTGCTTAGCCCCGGCCGCGGCTTCGGGCAAGAAGTTGCCGTTGTTGTTCCTGGGTGAGACCGCTGTTGGGAAGCCATCTCCGGGCAGCTTCGGGATCGCGACGGAAGAAGGCCCTTCCGGTTTCCATGACGGCACGATTGCGGGTGGCTCCGTCTCCAATGGTATTTGCCCACTCGATTCCGGCAACGGGGTCTTCCCATGCCACGCGGGTGGCGTATCCATAAGTGGCGGAATCGCGCTCGGGTGATTCCGGGAGAGAGGACAGGCGAGTGGCGGCTGTTTGTGGATCTTCGCGGGCCCATTCGGAAAAGGTTTCGCGCATCGCCCGGTTCCGTCCATTGCCTTCCGGAAGGGTGTTGGCCCAACTTAAGGCGGCCGCGGGATTTTCCTCGGCATATTCTTCCGCTACCCGGCGCACCGCCGTATCTTGCATCGTACCGGCCGGCAGGGTGGAGGCCCAGTTGGCGGCGTTGGCGGCATCGCTGGTCCGGATCACTTCACGGGCCAGGTAGTCGACCAGACGGGTGGCATCGCGGTCACCCGCTTGTTGCCGGTCCATCGCAAATTGCACCGCGAGATTGTGGTCGACTTGGGCGAGACCGGAAATGGCTCCCCACTTCAGGCCGCTTCCATTTTGCTGGTCGGCTTCCAGCCCATTGAAGTAGGCGAGGGCCCTTTCCGGATTTGCGGAGGCCCAGCCGGAAAGAGTGGTGGCCATATCGCGTTCCGGAGATTCGGCTCCGGCGAGAACGGCTTCCTCGCCGGCGAGAGCGCCCCATTGATAGTGGAAGTCGCGGAACTCCGAGCTGTTGGTATCTAGGTGTACGATTTGCTCGCGCATTAACTTCGCGTTCTCGGGGGTGAGATTGGCAAGAATCTGAGAAAAAATTTCGCGTCGCTCCAGCGGGTTGGTGGCGGCTTTTAGAGCCACTCCGAGCTCCCGGACTTCGCCATCCGACAGGGAGCCGGGTTGGATGTCGAAAGCACTCGAACCTCCTCTGGATCGACTACGGTTACCGGCCGCAGAACGCCTGTCACCTGCGCCCCCGGATCCACCCCGGAATCGACTGGAAAGGCTGGGGGAGTTTTGACCGACCTTACCGCTCGAAGCCGCCTCTCTGTCGTTGGTTGCTTCCGAACCCCGGGAGCCGATGACGAAAGCAGCGACCGCCACGATCGTCCAGACAACATGGATGAAGTAGGTAGCTCTCATGAAAGTCGAGTTTGTTGGAGCACAAAACGTGCCCCGGGCCGAAGATCTTTCGGAACCTGAAGTAACGGGGACCGGTCAAGCTACTGTGAGTTGGTGATTTGTCGAACCACCTCGTCTGAAAGTCCCGCATTGGCAATCCAGTCGTTTGCGGCGTCTCGGTTGCGGCGATAGAAGACCCGCCCGGTATCAACGAGGGCACGATTTCGCGATTCCTGGTCCTGAATGTTTGCGGCCCATTCGACACCCACCGCCGGGTCGCGGTGAACCACACTGGTGGCGTAACCATAAGTTGCGGCATCCCGATCTTGAGCAGGAAGGTTGTTAATTGCATTGGCCGCTTCCTGGGCATTCCGGTTGGCCCAATTGTGAAACGAAGTTCCGACGGCATGACCCCGGCCTTCTCCTTCAGGCAGGGTGGTGGCCCATGCGACTGCTTCGGTCGGTTCTTCGCGGGCATAGTTTCCGGCTAGCTCGCGGAAGGCGGCATTTTGGAGCGGTCCTTCCGGGATGCCCGAGGCCCACTCGGCTGCCTCGCTCGGGTTGTTGGTTCGCAAAACAGCTGCCGCGGCGATATGAATCATTCTGGGAGCATCGCGGTCGCCCCCTTCGGCCCGGTTGACCGCGAAGTCGACCGCCAAGGTGGGGTCGGCATCGGCGAGCCCGTATGCGGCGCCCCATTTCATATGAGAAGCACTGTTTTGTTCAGCGGGTGAAAGGGTATCGAAGAAGGCAAGCGCGGCGGAAGGGTTGTTGGAAGCCCAGCCGGCAAGAGAAGCGGCCATGTCTTTTTTGGGTGTATCCCGACCGTGGGTCACCGCCTCGACCCCGGCCACCGCTCCCCAGGCGTAGTGGAATTCCCGAAACTCAGGCGAGTCCTGCGGGAAATCGGCAATGAGTTCGCGGAGATCGCGAGCGTTCTCAGGGGTGAGTTTTTCAAGGATGGCGGCGAAGGCGAGGCGACGCTCAATGAGGTCGCCGGACTTGAAGGCCGCAGCCAGTTCCTCCGATGAAGTTTCCGCGGAATAGCGGGAACCTCGAACCGAAGCGCGACGTTCCGTCCTCCTTTTGCCGTCGGACTCATGTGGGTCCTGGGCTTTTGCCATGGACCGGAAACTCCGGGTGGATCGTGTCCTAGCCGGGTCGCTGGAATTGTCGGAATCACTTTTTTCTGACCAGTCGATTTTCGTGCCAATGACAAAAGTGGTCGCGGCGACAAGAGCCCACGTCCCATGTGGAAGCCAGGTTTTCATCTTGAAAGTTTGGAGCGTATCACATCGGCGGGGGGAGGGTGAACCCAGAAATTAGTTCTCTTGTATCGCGCGGCAACTGGCCAGAAAGCAGTGGAACGGGAAGGAAGGTCGTGCTGACACGATTCATTACCGCTGCCATACGCCATTCCTCATCATCGCTCCCTCCTTGGTATTGTTTTGGGTGTTGCGATGAAAGGCGGTGGTGATCCGGTGGTGGCATGCGGTCGTCCGGATCACTGGTTTTGATTCTTCGAATTAGTTCCGACTTGGAAGGTTCGCCCGGACCGGAATCCGAGCAGCATGGAGATTTGGGTCTGATCAGTCCTTGCTTTGCAGAGATCCCCACCAGGTAGGGTTGGGGCGAAAGTCTGGTTTCAGGAAGTTGGCGTGTTGCTTTTCCAGGGCGGCCCTTTTTTTGATGTGCAGGTTTTTGAGCTGCTGAACCTTTTTGGCAGCATCGAAACGGGAATCGGGTGCCGGGATTTTGGCGTTCACTTCAGTGAGGTGAGCGGTGAGTTTGCCCGAGAGCGACTTGACCAATTCGGGCTCTTTGGGAGCGAGGTTGTTCTGTTCGCCGGGGTCATCGACCACGTTGTAGAGTTCCTCGCGACCGTCTTCGTAGTAACGGATCAGCTTGTGGTTTCCCTCGCGGATGATTCCGGATGGTTCACCTCCCTGATTCCCGTAGTGCGGATAGTGCCAGAAAAGAGTGCGGTCCGACCTGGAGCCTTTGAGAGCAGGAACGAGTGAGATTCCATCGATGGTCTGGGTGGGTTTGCTTTTCACTCCGGCCAGCTCAATGAGGGTGGGGAGAAAGTCGGTTCCTGTGGCAAATTGCTTGGATGTGCTGCCGGGCTTGGTCACTCCGGGCGCGACGATGTAGTATGGTTGTCGGATCCCGCCTTCCCATTGTCTTCCCTTTCCTCCACGGAGCGGGAGGCAGGCGGTAGCGAAGGCATCGCCCGAAGACACCCCGCCATTGTCGGAGGTAAAGACGATGATGGTGTTCTGATCGAGGTCAGACTTCTTGAGGTAGTCGGTGACGAGGCCAACCGCGGAGTCCATCGCTTCCATCATGCCTCCGTAAATCGGGCAATCCTGGACCTGCCTGACTGGAAGAGTCCGGTCGACTTTGAAACGTTCTTTTGCCAGTCCGGAAGCGGTGGCTTTCTTGCGATACTTCTCCCAGAGTTTTGGTGAGGTCTGGATGGGACCGTGAACCGAGTAGAAAGAGAGGAAGGCAAAGAAGGGCTTGTCGGATTTTTCCTTGATGAAGTCGACCGTCTCGCGGGCGAGGCGTGAGGGCAGGACTTCTCCGGCCGGTCCGTCCTGTAGCTTGGGGTTTTTGTAAGGAGAGAAATAGCCTCCACGCGGGGAGCCTGAGGAATACCCGCCCTTGTTGATTTCAAAGCCATGATCCTCGGGGCCTGACCCTTCGCCGCCGAGGTGCCATTTCCCCGCGAAGAAAGTACGATAACCACCCGACTTTAGGACTTCGGCAATGGTGGTGATGCCGGAAGGTAGTTTGGAGGCATTGGGTGGAGGAAGGAGCTTATCGTTACGGTTCCACCTGGTTCCGGTCGCAGCGCCAATCCAGTCGGTGATTCCGATCCGGGCGGGATATTGCCCGCTCATGATGGAAGCTCGTGACGGCGAGCACACTTGGCAGGTCGAGTAGCCGTTGGTAAAACGCATGCCGCCGCGGGCGATGGAGTCGATATGTGGGGTCTCATAGAAGGTCGACCCTTCGATGGAGAGATCCTTGATCCCAAGATCATCGACTAGGATGAAGAGGATGTTGGGAGGGGGTGAAGTTTGAACGCCGAATAGTGAACACCAAGCTTGGACGAGAAGGAGGAGGGAAAAGGATTTCATGGCGCAAGAAAAGTCAGCGTTGAACTATTTGGCAGCGGGTTTCGCGGAAAGGGCTTTCTCGAACCAACCGGTGGCGGTTTCTTCGTTTGAATTTGATTTGAGGATGAGGGTTCCGGTGGTTCTGGGGCCTTCCTTCTCTGTTGTAGCTGTCAGGGAGACCTTTTCGCGAGGTTTGTTTTTTGGACCTCGATGGGGGTGGTCGCCAATATAGCCTCCGCTATATTCGACATCGAATTCGTGGAGCTTTAATTCCATCTCGCCTGGGCGCGCAAGTCCGCTGAGGTAGTTCAAGTCGGTCTGAGTTCCCCAGAGAGCACCATGCACGATCTGCCAAATACCGTCTTGTTTCTTCACCGTGATGCGATGGTGCTCCCCGCAGAAGTAGGCGTCGACCTGGTATTTCACCATGAGCTTCCAGAGTTTCGATTTAGTGCCTCCCTTGAGCATGCTGGCACTGGAATTTTTGCTCCGCACCGGCCCGACGATGGGCAGGTGGCCCTGCACGATCACGAATTCGGCGTCCTTGTGCTCTTTAAGCGTTTTCTCCATCCACGCCAGTTGTTCGTCACCGACGGTGTAAGCGAATCTGGGTCCAGCATCTTCAAAGGTATCAAGCGTGATGATAAGGAGATTTCCTTGCCGAACGAAAAAGGCCCGACCGAGATGGTTTTTGGGGCCATTGCGAGGCATCCCCATGAGCTCGGTGAATTGCTTCCCAAAGGCTCGGGCGATGTCGCCCTTTTTGAGCCCGCCGTCGTCTCCATATTCGTGATCCCCGGGTGCCACGTAGACCTTTAGCTCGTGTGCTGCATACCGCTTGTTGAAACCGGTCCAGTACTCCTTGGTTTTCTTCTCCACCTGCGCTGCGTTGTCCCACCAACGAGCGTCCATGATGTCACCTGCGTTGAGGTTAAAGTCGGGACCTTGCTTTTTCAGATGTTTGAAAAACCAATCGAGGGTGTCTTCCCAACCGGGTTGTGGGTTTCCGATGTTCCAGTTGAAGATGTCCGGAACGCTGGTGAAGCGAATCTCTTTTTTTTCCTGGGCTTCAAGGGTAGGGAGAAAGCAGATGAAAAGAGCGAGGATTTGCGGAACGATAGTCTTCGAAGTCATGGCCGAAGACTATGCCGTGAATCGCTTTGCCGCGGCCAACCCAAATTTCGGTGATTTTTGAATCAGGCGAAGAGTTCCGGGAGACCTTCCTCTTGTTCTTTCTTGGGAAGTTTGAGATCGATTTGTCCAAAGCTCTTCCGAGATTTGCCAACAGCGTCGAGGAGGGAAAGGTAGAAACTACCAAGGGTTCGGTTTCCGTCCTGACCGTAGTTTGGGTAGTGCAGATAACGTCCTGTTTTGAGCTTCTTGCGAAGGTTGCCAACGGTCACCAGCGGGAAGTGTTGGTAGTTGGCGTGGTGACCAGCCTTCGCAAGGTTTGGTCGTGCTCTGCCAGCGCAAAGTCCCAATTCACCACCAGTCGATCGGCACGATCAAGGGAAGCTGTCTGGGGAAAATGGTCCGGCATGAGATGAACTCGGTGTTCATCCCGTGAGTCGCTCTTTGGGGGCTGTTTCCCTAAAAGATCTTCAAAAAAGTGTTCAGACTACTTCTTCTCGATCCGATAAAGGTGAGACCTGGTGCGAAGGTAAATCGCTTTCCCATCGATGGCCGGAGAGGCCATGCAGCCGTCATCGAGTTGATTGGTGGCGATGATCTTGAGATCTGGTCCGGGCTGGACCACGAAGGTTTTGCCTTTTTCGTCGGCGAAGTAGAGATGGTTGTCGGCGAGGACAGCGGATGCCGAAAAGTTGGTCTTCAGCGCGTGATACTTTTCGATCTCACCGGTGTCGCATTGGAGTCGGCTGAGGATTCCCGATTCCGAAGTGAAGTAGGCGTGACGGCCAATCACCACCGGTGAGCATCGCGCGGAGATCCGTTTGAAGATATCCCACTTGATATGGGTCTTGGTGACATCACCAGTGAGTTTGCCATCGAGTTTCAAACCGAGGAGATGGGGCTTGCCGAGGCCGGTATTGATGAGAGCGAGATTGTCGCCCACAAAAACCGGAGCAGCCGCATTGGAAAATCCCTTGTAGGTGATTTTCCAGAGCTCCTTGCCGGTATCGGCATCGTAACCGTAGCAGGCCTTGGCTCCAGGTGACACCAGTTGGCGGACGCCATTCAAGGTGATGAAGTTGGGAGTGGTGTAGGCTTTGCGGAAGTCTCCTTTACCACGCAAGGTGCCATCAGGTTCCACGTCTCCGAAATCCGTGGTGCGGTCGGTTTTCCAAACGGTCTTCCCGGTCTTGCGATCGAGTGCGACGAGATATTGATGGTCGATTCCGTCCATCGAAAGAATGATGAGATTCTTGTGGAGAACGACCGAAGATGCCGGGCCACGGAAATGCCGGCAGGGGAGGTCGCGGCGTTGCCAGACGGTTTTACCGGTTTTCCGGTCGAGAGCCGCGGTGCCGTAGCTGCCAAAGTGGATGTAAACGTAGTCCGCATCGATCGCGGGCGAGCAAGATCCGTATCCGTTGATCTTGTTGCCGAGTGGTTCGGGTTCTTCGTTTTCGAAGAGGAGACGGTTGTGGATTTCCTTCCCGGTGGCTTTGTTGAGGCAAAGGGCGTACATCTTCTTGCCGTCGGGGGTGGCATTGGTGAGCCAGATTTGGTCGTCCATGATCACCGGAGTGGACCAAGCACGCCCCGGGACCGATGCTTTCCAGACGACATTTTTGGTTTCGCTCCACTCGACCGGCAGGCCCCGAGTTTTTCCATTTTTAAGCGAAGGAAGGATCCCGTCGTTGTTGGGGCCCCGGAAGGCGGGCCACTGGGCTTGCAGGGGAGTGACGAGGAGGAGGGTGAGGAAAAGGCGGACCATGAGGTTGGAATCAGGATGAAATTTCGTCTCTTTGAAGCTTGGAACAAACTGCCCCAAAGGTGATCCTACTGGCCATGAAAATCTTCCTTTCGTTTTTGATGTTTGTTTCGTGCGCCATGGGTGCAGAGGTCAATACCTTGACCGACGAAGAAAAAAAAGCCGGCTGGGTGCTCCTATTCGATGGCAAGTCGGCTGAAAATTTCCGTAATTTTAAAAAAGAGGGCCTGTCGCCCAAGTGGGTGGTCAAGGATGGTGCGCTTACCCTGACCGGACGGGGAGGCGGCGATATTCTGACCAAGAAGGAATATGGCTCCTTTGAATTCACCGTGGACTACAAGATCTCCAAAGGTGGCAATTCGGGTTTGATGTATCACGTCAAGGAAACCGCCGGGACTCCCTGGCGCACCGGGCCGGAGGTTCAGATCCAGGACAATATTGGAGGTCGCGACCCTCAAAAAGCCGGGTGGCTCTACCAGCTTTATCGTCCGGCCGAAGGGGTAGATGCTACCAAGCCGGCTGGTGAGTGGAACACGATGCGCATCCTTATTACTCCCGAGAAATGTGTGCACTGGATGAATGGCACCAAGTATGTTGAATACGCGAAAGGATCTGACGATTGGAAAAAGAAGGTCGCTGCTTCAAAATTCAGCAAATTTAAGGGATTCGGCGAAGCCACCAGCGGGTTCATCTGCCTGCAGGATCACGGAAACGTGGTCTCCTTCCGCAACATCAAGGTTCGCGAAGTCAAGTAAAGCGGACGAAAGCTGACGGGGAGTGGCGGCGTAGTCAGGCCCCGTGATCAAACGCTCTATCGCTCTCTTTTGTTTTTCTTGCCTTTCGTTGCTTCACGGTGGCGAAAGGCATCTTTTTATCCTCTCTGGACAGTCAAATATGGCAGGCCTGAAGCCCGAGCGGGCTTTTTTGCCAGAGTTGAAGAAGCTCCTGCCAGACGACGAGATCCTGCATGTCAAGTTTGCCAAAGGCGGCCAGCCGATCCGGAAGTGGGTCAAGAATTGGGATGAGATTGCCGCCAAGAGCAAGTTGCCGGCGAGGAAGGATCCCGGGGCGTTTTATGATCAAACTTTGAAGATGGCCAAGGGCGCGACCGGAGAGACCAAGCTGGACAGCATCACCTTCTTCTGGATGCAGGGTGAGCGTGACGCAAAGGAGAAGCTCTCGGCTGCTTACGAAGAAAGCATGAAGACCTTGATCGCCAATCTACGCAAGGATCTCGGAGCCCCGGAGATGAATTTTGTCATCGGGCGCCTGAGTGACTTCTCAACGGTCGAGCATTGGGAAGCGGTCCGCAAGGCTCAGGTCAAAGTGGCGACCGATGATCCTCGTGGTTCCTGGGTGGATACCGACGACACCAACAACAAGGAGAAGAACGGAAAGCCTCACAACGATCTTCACTACACCAAGGATGGTTATGATCTATTCGGCCAACGCCTGGCGCGCCAGGCCGTTCTCTTGATCAAAGGTAGAAAGCCGGCTGAGAATGGTCAGCCGGAATAATCTGCGGTCAAGCGGTGAGAACCTTAGTCTTGGAGGTGCAGTTTTTGCCGACGGAGGCTATCTCGTTATCACGCCCTGATTCGGATTTGTATTATTTCGATTGCCCGACGATCTGTCCGTGAACGGCTTCCAGGACAAAATAGAATTTGCCGCTGCTTGCTTCTTTTTTAAAGAGACCATTATTTCGGTCATTCTTGGTGACTGAGGTGATTTCGTTTTGGGCTCCTACCTTGTCAACATATCCTTGCGACTGGAGAATGATTTCATCGTTACTGGCCTTGAGACGGAGGTGAAACTTCCCGTTCTTTTGAAGAGTTCGTATATCAAATCGTCCTTGTAGAGATTGATCCCCACCTAATGGTAGTTACGGAGTTTGACAGAGAATTTATGACAAACTCTCTGTCATGGAGGTCTTTATTCCTTTCGCCAAGCGGGCCGCTGGTTCTTGGTGATCTCGGCGTCGAGTTCCTCCATCCGCTCGGTCAGTTGTGCGACCATTTCGGGTTTTTCGGTAGCGAGATTCTTCTGTTCGCCAAGATCGTCCTTGAGGTTGAAGAGCATGGTCTTGGCTTTTTCGCTAGGTTGTCTCTTGCGATTACCAGGCTTTCTAATGAGGAGCTTGTAGTCGCCCTGACGGAGCCCCTGGAGGGTTCCGTTACTGGCGTAGTGGAGGAATTCCTTGCGGGGTGTTTCATTCGATCCCATGAGGAGCTTGGAGATATCGAGTCCGTCAATTTTGCGACCGGCGGGGAGCTTGGATCCACTCAGGGCGCTGATGGTGGGGAGGAGATCGATTGTGCCGCAAAGGGTGTCACAGGTGGTTCCCGCCGGGATACGCCCGGGTGCCCACATGATACAAGGGACGCGTTGACCGCCTTCAAACGTGGTGCCTTTGCCTTCGCGAAGCGGACCGGCCGAACCCCCGTGATGTTTGAAGGGAAGCCACGGGCCATTGTCGGTGGTGAAGATGAGGTAGGTGTTTCCATCAAGCTTGGACTCGCGCAGGAAGTCGGCAATGCGGCCGACTTGTGAGTCGATGTGTTCAATGACATTGATGTAGGCATTGAGCGGATTTGGGTCGCGGACGTCATCGGGGACATAAAGGGGGATGTGGGGCATCGAGTGCGGGAGATAGACGAAGAAAGGCTTGTCCTTGTTGGCCTTGATGAACTCGAGAGATTTGTCGGTGTAGCGTCGGGTTACGGTGCGTTGATCGACGGGAACCTCGATGATTTTTTCATCCTGCATCAGAGGAGTTTTCCATTTGGTGAGCGTGGATTTTGGGTTCTTCCAAAGTTCATCCATCCCGGCCCATCCACCTTTCGGTTTTCCCTTGTTGTCGGGATGATTCATGTCGTTGGAGTAGGGAATGCCGAGGTAAGTATCGAAGCCGTTGGAGGTCGGGAGGGTTTCGCGATGGTGGCCAAGATGCCATTTTCCAAAGCAGGCGGTGGCGTATCCAGCACTCTTCAGTTGATCGGCAATGGTATGTTCGTCAGGATGGAGTCCGTGTTTGGAGCCCGGGAAAAGGACGCCTTTGTGCATGCTCACGCGCTTGGGATAGCAGCCGGTTAAAAGCGCGGTCCGGGAAGGAGAGCAGACCGGGGAGGCCACCATGAAGCTGGTAAACTTGCGGCCTTCCTTGGCGAGTCGGTCGAGGTGGGGAGTCTTGATTGTTTTGGAGCCGAAGCAACCGAGGTCACCGTATCCTTGATCGTCGGTGAAGATGATAATGAAGTTGGGCTTCTTTGCCCCCGAGGACAGAATGGCGAGGGAGAGGAAAAAGAAAAGGGTTCTTCGCATGACGAAGAACCCTGAAGGATTGGCGGAGTTTGTGAAGCTCCAACGAGATCAAATTTAGGCCCGCTTGACGTCGACCCATTGGCCGGTCTTGGCCGATTCTAGAACCGCGTCGCATACGTATTGCGTGCCAAGAGCGTGGCGGAAGTCAGGGTAGGTTTTTTCAGCTGAGGGGTCATCGAGGCTCTTCATGAACTCGACCGCGCCGTGGACGAAGGAATGTTCGTAGCCAAGGCAAAGGCCCGGGACCCACCAGTTGCCGGTGTAGGGATGGTCGCCATCGGAAACGTGGATGCTGGACCATCCGCGGGTTTCGCCCGGGACCTCGTGGTCGAAGTAAGCGAGACGGTTGAGGTCGTGAAGGTCCCACGAGATCGACTTGTCGTGCCCGTTGATTTCAAAAGTCTTGAGAGCTTTGTGACCACGGGCGTAGCGGGTTGATTCAAAGATCGCGGTGGAACCGTTTTCGAATCGGGCTAGGAAGGCGCAAGCGTCATCGATGGTCACCGGGAGCTTTTCGCCGGTCTCTTGGTGAATACGCTCTTTGATGAAGGTTTCCGTCATCGCGGAAACGGAAACGATGTCGCCATTCAGCCAGCGGGCACAGTCGATGTTGTGGGCCAGGAGATCGCCGGTCACCCCGGAGCCGGCTGCCGCGGCATCGAGTCGCCAGAGGGCCGCACCACCCTGGGGAAGTTCTTCGGACATCGTCCAGTCCTGCAGAAAATTGGCGCGATAGTGGTAAACGCGTCCAAGATCGCCGCGATCCACAATCTGTTTGGCCAGCGTGACAGCGGGGAGGAAGCGGTAGTTGAACCAGACGAGGTTGGGGAGCCCAGAGGCCTCGATGGCTTCGACCATCTTGAGCCCTTGTTCGCCATTCAAAGCGAGAGGTTTTTCGCAGAGGACCATTTTGCCATTTTCGATGGCGGCCATTGCGATGTCGTAGTGGGAATCGTTGGGAGTACAAATGTCTATGGCATCGATGTCGTCCCGCTTCACCAGTTCACGCCAATTGGTTTCGGTGTCGGCGTATCCCCACTTTTCCGCGAAGGCCTTCACCTTGTCCTCAGAACGGCCGCAGATGACCTGCCGGACGGGGACGTGGGTGGTGTCAAAGAAATGATCCAGTTGGGAGTATGCATTTGAGTGCGTGCGCCCCATGAAGCCGTAGCCAACAACGCCAATACGAACCGGTTTTTTGCTCATCGTGTTTTAAGGCTAGAAAAGGAGGGCAGTGGCGGAAAGGACGAATTTTAACGTGCGGGAGGATGATTGGGGAATAGGTTTTCAGCATGGATCTCGAGTGGTTCAAGGTTGCTCATGGATGAGGAGACGGAGATTAGGATCATGGGGATACGGAGAGAGGATCTCACGAATCCAGCGATCTTGCACCAGATCTACAAAGGGCGGCAAACCTACTACTGGACCGATGACTGGACTCCGGAGATGTATCTTGCTTTGGCCAGAGCTGGTTTCATTTCGACCAGTCTGGAAATGGGCGGGCCGAGCGACCAGTTATTGCTCCTTCCCGAAATCCAGACGGCCTATGCCTTGCTTGATTGGGAAGATCTTCATACCTCGAAGTCAATGCGTCGCTGGATGAGGTCTGAGGCCCATGCCCGGCATGATTTTCGAATCGAGGTGGGTTATGATCTCTTGGAAATTGCGGATCGGATTCGGAAGGCCCATCCGGACAACTGGCTCAAGGGTAAATACCTATCGCTCCTCAAGGAACTTCGGGGTCGGCGATGGGAGAGTTTCGAGTTGATGCCGGTAGCACTCTTAACGGGCGAGGGACGGTTGGTGGCGGGCGAAATTGGGTATCGGACTGGGGCGATCTATACCAGCCTCAGCGGCTTTTTCGACCGGGAGGACAGGCAGTTCAATCATGCCGGCAAGCTGCAGCTGCACCTTCTCGCAGAATACCTTCGCGGGCATGGATTTGCCTTTTGGAATCTGGGGCATCCATACATGCCCTACAAAACGGAGCTCGGGGCGAAGATTACTCCCCGCTCGGAATTCCTAGAAAGATGGCAGCATGCGGTGGTCGCCGACCTTCATGGTTTCCGAGAGAACGGGCAGAGGTCTTCGTAGAGGCAAAGAGGACAGCAATGGTATAGGAAGCCATTTCATTGATTCGCATCATGTCCAAAGGCTCACAATTTTATCCGACAGCTTCCTCAATGAAGGCCGGATCTGGAGAAAGGGTTTTGCCTATCAGATTCTCTATCGCGCCATCACCCCGGTGCAGCCCGAAAAGTGCCAGAAACTCAATGGTCCGCCGGAGTTTTAGTCGGGCCGTTTTGCGGTTTCCTTTTTCCAGGCTTCCCACATTGCGCCAAGTTCTTCGGCCTTCTCGGGTTGCTCTTTGGACAAATCTTTCATTTCAGTGGGGTCTTTCACGAGGTCGTAGAGTTCCCATGATTTTCCGACGCGAACTGCCTTGAGGTTCCCCTGACGAATGGCATTGGCCCTACCGAAGCGCCAGTAGATCTCGGTATGCGGTTCGCGAGTCTTTCCCTTCAGAATTGGCAAAAGCGATTTTCCGACCGGTAGTTTGGTTTTCCGTCCATTAATTTCTTTCGGGTATTCGGCTCCGGTGATGTCACGGAAGGTGGCATTGATGTCGATGAGGTGGCCGACCTGCTCGGTGATGTCCGGCTTGATGACCGCGGGCCAGTGGGCGATGAACGGAGTACGGATACCGCCCTCGAAATCAGTGGACTTGTATTTGCGGTAAGGCGTGTTGGATGCGTTGGCCCAGCCGACGGAAATGGTGCGGTAGCTTTCCACCGGGCCGGGAGGAATGTTAGGCGTTGTGTTGGGTTGCTCACGGCAGGCTCCGTTATCGGAAAGGAACATGATGAGAGTGTTGTCCCACTTCTCTAGCTCCTTGAGCTTAGCGAAGAGGCGGCCGAGGTTTTGATCGACGCGGTCAATCATGGCTGCATAGACAGCCATCTTGAGGTCTTCGGCGTCCTTCTCTTTTTCACTGAGCGCATCCCAGGCCTTGGCGTCGCTTGGCGTGAGTTGATGATTTTCGCCGATGATGCCCATTTCCTTCATGCGCGCGAAACGTTGTTTGCGGACCTCGTCCCAACCGACTTTGTATTTGCCACGATACTTGGCGATGTCTTCGGGCCAGGCCTGGAGGGGGTAATGCGGAGCGGTGTAAGGGAGGTAGAGAAGGAAAGGCTTTTCCTCGTCCTTGTATTCCTCAAGTCTTTCGAGGGCGTAATCGGTAAAGGCGTCGGTAGTGTAGAACTTTTTGTCCGGATTAGTGTAACCCATGATGGCCTCATCTTCGATGGCCCACCGGCGGACGCGGCTCTTCCCTTTTCGTCCCGGAGGGCCTTCTCCTTCGCGGGCCTTTAGACCGGGGTTGAAAAAATTACAGCAGCCGTCAGCCAGTCCATAGTAGCGATCGAACCCGCGGGTAGTCGGCAGATTCTTTTGATGCCACTTCCCCGAAATGAGAGTGCGGTATCCGGCGGCACGCAGAACCTCACCGAAGGTTGCACCGTGCTCCATGTTTTGATCGCCGATGGAATATGCGTAGTTGCCGGTCAGCAGCTCGGCGCGCGTGGTGTGACACTTGGCTGTGTTGTAAAATTGGGTAAAGCGTATCCCGCCTTTTGCCAGTTGGTCGATATTGGGAGTTTTTACTTCGCCCCCGAAACAGCCGATGTCCGAGTAGCCCATGTCGTCGACCATGATGATAACGAAGTTGGGGCGTTTTGATGGAGTGGTTCGATTGGTTTGAGCGGGAAAGTTTTCGGGGATGACCTTGAATTTACGGAAGGCAATTGGTCCGTGGTCGCCTTGAATGAAAATGTGATCTTTGGCGGCCCAGCCGGTTCGCTGGGCCGAGCGGGTGTGCCCATTGAGGGTGACGTTTTCCTGAACCAGTTTTCCGTTGAGATGCACGGACACGAAGCGGGGCTTCTCGAGAAGGGTTCCATCTTCCTTCAAGCGGGGAGCACGAAACTTGATAACCATTTGCTGCCACTCGCCTGCTGGATTGGCGGCGTTGGTTTTTGGGGCGACTCCTTCGAATCCGGGTGGCTTCCGCCTGTTGTCCCAGCGTCGGTAAACACCGCCCATGTCACCGTAGCCGACCTTGTCCTTGCCGTGGCTGTCGAGGATCTGGATTTCATAACGCCCCATGAGATAGATCCCGGAGTTGGATCCTTTCGGAATCATGAACTCGGCTTCCACGGTGCAATCGCCAAACTGTCCGACGGTTGAAAGGTAGCCCGCCTTTTTTGGCAAGGCCGCGTTGGTGAAGAAGGTGGCTTCACCGTCAGCTTTTACGATGAGATTCTTGTCGTTTGCCTCAACTTTCGAGGCCTTACTCCAGCCTTTTTGGGGGGTGAAAATCTGATCCCACTCGACGCCCGAAGCGGGAATGATCGAGACGAAAAGAGACAGAAGGATTGCAGGATGAGGAACTCGAAACGGCATCCCGTTTCTTAATCATTTCGAACCCATCAAGTAAATCTTGAATGAATCAGTTGCCTGGCAGAGGGATCTCTTCCAGATAAGAATACTGGGGGTTCGGATTCTCCGGCGGAGTATAGCTGAAGATTACGTTGCCATCGGTGCTGAAAATGTCGTCACTCACGTTGGACCAGCCCAAGAGATCAGAAGAGCTGAAAAGGAATCAGTCCGTGTTCGGTTTCCACTTTTGCTTCGAAGGTGAGTTCTCCGGCGGTGAGGTGAGAAAAGTCTGGCGGTTATTGAACACGCCCAATGACCAGCGGATCTTCCTCCGTGGGCGGGTGATCGGGCGTTAATTTACGAGATGATGTTCTTCACCGCCTTGGCGGGGTTCACTCCAGTGAGCTTCTGGTCGAGGCCCATGAAGGAGAAGCTGAGCTTGTTGTGATCAATGCCTAGTTGATGGAGGATGGTGGCGTTAAAGTCGTAGACTGGGACTTCGTCCTTCACCACGTTGTAGGAATAGTCGTCGGTTTCTCCGTGGGTCACGCCACCCTTGATCCCGCCCCCAGCCATCCAGGTTGAGAAACACTTGGGGTGATGGTCGCGACCGTAGTTGTCTCGCGCCAGCTTGCCCTGACAGTAAGTGGTGCGACCAAATTCGCCGGCAAAGACGATTAGGGTTTCGTCGAGCATGCCCCGCTGCTTGAGATCCTTGATGAGGCCGGCCGATGCTTGGTCGATGTCGTAAGCCTGCCCTCGTACTTTCCCGGGAAGCCCGACATGGTGATCCCAGCCACGATGGAAAAGCTGAATAAAGCGGACACCCCGTTCGGCCATGCGGCGGGCGAGGAGGCAGTTGCGGGCGAAGGAACCCGATTTTTTGACTTCGGGTCCGTAGAGCTTCTCGATGACGACGTCATTTTCGCCTGAGAGGTCGGTGAGCTCGGGAATCGAAGCCTGCATGCGGAAAGCCATTTCTTGTTGGGCGATGGTGGTTTGGATTTCTGGGTCGCCCATTTTGGCCATCTCCTCCTCGTTGAGTTTGCCGACCAGATCGAGCATTTTGCGGCGCGACTTTCGGCTGACTTTGTCCGGGTTGGAAAGGAAGAGAACGGGATCCCCGGAGGGTTGAAAAGGAACGCCTTGGTGCTTGGAAGGAAGGAATCCAGAACCCCAGAGGCGGGAATAGAGGCCTTGGACATTACGTCGGTCGCCCGACCAAAAAGCAGAGTTGAGGACGATGAAGTCGGGGAGGTTTTCGTTCATGCGACCAAGCCCGTAGGAAAGCCAGGCGCCCATCGAGGCTTTGCCGGGGATTTCCGTGCCGGTGCAGAAGAGCGTCTTTCCGGGATCGTGGTTGATCGCGGTGGTTGAAGTGGAGCGGATAAGAGCGAGGTGGTCGGCCACCGATCCGAGATGGGGGAGCACCTCCGAGAGCTCCATACCGCTCTGCCCGTGCTTGTCGAACTTGAACATCGAGGGCGCGACCAGCTTGGCCTTGCCCTTGGTCATAGCGGTAACGCGTTGACCTTTGGTGACGGATTCAGGGAGCGGCTCTTTGAAGCGTTTGTGAAGGTCGGGCTTGTGGTCAAAGAGGTCAAGCTGCGAAGGAGCACCAGCCATGAAGAGAAAGATGACGCGCTTGGCGGGAGCCTTCGGAAGCAGGTAGCTGTGCCCGTTGGGGTCGCCCTTCCCTTGTGCGAGAATACTTCCGAGAACAGTGCCCCCGAGCCCCATCCCGGCGGTGTTGAGGAATTGACGGCGAGTTTGAAGATCGAACATGATGAATCTCGAGATTTGAACAGTGAGACCTGAGAGATGAAAGCAGACAAGCTACTGTTTGTTTTTGAAGGCGTCGCGGTTGATGAGGGAGTGGACAATCATGGTCCAGGCGAAGTGCTCGTCACCTTCGGTTTTGAAAGCGGCGAGACCTTCTTTGAGAAGTTTCATTGTGGTATCGTCAGGGAGTTGCGCCGTGATCGTTTCGTAAAGGTAGGTGAGTTTTTCGTCTTCGGTGCCTTGTTCGGCGAGGAGGGTTTTCGCTTTGTGTTGGGCCGCTTTAAAAAACTCGGGCTCATTCATAAGGAGGAGAGCTTGCAGGGGAGTATTAGTACGTTCGCGTCGGGCGATGCACTCGGTGCGTGAAGGTGCATCGAAGATCGTCATTTGTGGTGGAGCCAGACCCCTCTTCCAGAAGGTGTAAATGGAGCGGCGCTTGTCGGCCGGAGTGGGGTCGGGCGTGAAGGAGTTCGGATACGAGCTGGGAAGCGCGACCATCTTCCAAATCCCGGCGGGCTGGGGTGTTTTCACCGAACGGCCTTCCATTTCGCGATTAAGAGTGCCGGTGACGGCGAGGAGTTGATCTCGAATGACCTCGGAATCGAGGCGGGTGCGGGAGCCGCGGGCGAGGAGGCGGTTGTCGGGGTCGTTGTTAAAGTCGACCGATGAAGCCGTGGACGACTGTTGGTAGGTTTGCGAAGTGACGATGTCTTTCACGAGCTTCTTTACGTTCCAGCCTGATTCGATGAAGGACAGAGTGAGGTGATCGAGAAGCTTCGGGTGGCTTGGCCAGGCGCCCTGAGCGCCGAGGTCTTCCGATGTTTTGACGATCCCGGTTCCGAAGAGCTGCTGCCAGAAGCGGTTGACGGCAACGCGGGCGGTGAGCGGATTGTCCTTTTCAACGAGCCAGTTGGCAAGATCGAGCCGGTCGGCGACTTCGCCACGTTTTTTGAGCGGGGCGAGGAAGGAAGGAGTGTTGCGGGTGACGAGTTCGCCTTTCTGATCGTAATTGCCCCGCACCCGCATGTGAGTGGGTTTCACATCCTTGCGCTCGCGCATGACCATGGCTCCCCGGACCTGCTGGAGGTAGGAGGAGCGTTGCTTGTTGAGATTGGAGATGGTTTTCTCGGTGGCCTTCAGCTTGGCCGCTGCTTCTTCCTTTGTGAGTCCGGAGATCCCGGACATGTCGGCGGGGATGACCGGAAAGGAGAGGGCTTTCTTTAGATTTGCCACAACATCTGCAGCCTTTTTGACCTGTTGATCGAGCTTGGTGAGGTGTGCCTCTTGTTCTTTGGTGGGGATATCGATGTAGGGTGGCTGAAGTCCACGAACGAAATCCGGACCACCGCGCCCGCCGGTTTCTGGGGCGCCGTCGAAGTTATTGAAGAAGGCATACATCTGATAGAAGTCCTTCATCGTGATGGGGTCATACTTGTGATCGTGGCAAACGGCGCATTGCATTGTAAGGCCCATAAAGGTGGTGCCGACGGCAGAGACGCGATCGACAACATTCTTGAAATGTGATTCTTCCGGGAGAGCAGTGCCGCGGTCGATGATCATGTGAAGGCGGTTGAAGCCTGAGGCGATCAACTGCTCCTGGGTTGGGTTGTCGTAAAGGTCACCGGCGATTTGATCTTTCGTGAATTGATCGTAGGGGAGATTGCGGTTGAAAGCGCGAATGACCCAGTCGCGGTAAGGGGAGGTGTCGCGGAAGTGGTCGTGGTGATTTCCGTTGGTGTCGGCGACACGAACGAGGTCGAGCCAATACTTGGCCATGTGTTCGCCGTATGCGGATGAGGCAAGGAGGCGGTTGACCAGTTTCACGTAGGCGTCGGGCGAGGAATCATCTAGAAACGCTTTGATCTCTTCACGGGTCGGTGGAAGGCCAGTGAGGTCAAGCGAGAGGCGACGGATCAGGATGCGTTTTTCGGCCTTGGCAGAAATGGTTTTTCCCTCCGCTTCAATTTGAGCGAGAACGAACCGGTCGATATCGGTTTTGGCCCAGGTGGTGTTTTTGACTTCGGGAGGAACTTGTGTTTTGGCGGGAACGAACGCCCAGAATTCTTCGTATTCGGCTCCCTCGACAATCCACTGCTTAATGAGGTCTTTTTCGGCTGGGGTGAGCGGTTTGGCGTGTCCGTCGTTGGGCGGCATCGGGTCGTCCTTGTCCATGATGCGGAACCATGCTTCGGAGTCATCCAACGAACCGGGCTTGATGGCCGCGATGCCGTCCTTGAGTGCGTAGGCTCCTTCCGGCGTATCGAGGCGCAGACCGGCCTTTCGGTTGGACTTTCCCTTGGCATCGACTCCTTCATCGGGGCCATGGCAGGCGATGCATTTGGCCGAAAGAATGGGGCGGATGTCCTGATTGAAGGAAAGCTTGGCTTGGCCGACCGAGGCGGCGACAAGAAAAGAGGAAAGAGCGAAGAGTGGGCGGGTCATCAGGAATCGATAAGAGGTGTGTCGAAGCTTGCGAGCCTCATCTGGGATACGGCTGTTACCATGTCTCTATCTAAGGTGGGGCGACATGTTAGGTTTGCAACCGGCATGCCACCTGCTTTATTTTTGTAAATCCCGAAAAGCGATGATCAAAAACCGGATCGTTACCAAAATAGCTCTGGCTGTTGCGTCATGAATCTGAGAGTGTCGTTGTCATCATCGTAACACGAAGTAGCTATGAAACTTTCACCCAAATCCAGAACTTTCCTGATTGCGTCGGCGTCGGCTCTCGCCTTGGCAGGTAGCTCTAACGCGGACACCATTCAGTTCGACTACAATATCGAGGACTTCGGAGATGCCGCTGCGAACGTCGTGACCGAAGTGTTCAGCCTTCCTGACGTAGCTTCCATCAACTCTGTATCCATTGAACTGAGTCACAGCTACGCCGGGGACATCCTTTTCAGCTTGGCCGGACCTGACGGTGATGTTTACAGCTTTTTCAACGGTTCTGGGGCTGCTGTCGACTTCGGGAACGGGACGGAGTTCCTTAGCGGTCTTGAAACTTACACTTTCGTTGACGTCGGAGGCGCAGCCGGATTTCCTTCTTTCGACGTAAATCCGGTTCCGGGTGGAACCTACCTTGCCCTTGCTTGGGGCGATGGGTCGGCCGCTGGTAACTGGACTTTGACTCTCGACGATCGGTTCAACGCGGACGATGGTGCCATCGGTTCGATTGTGATCGACTACACTCTGAGTTCCGATGTGGTGCCTGTTCCTCCCGAATTGGTGGCGCGGCAGTGGAACGAGGCCCTGCTGGAGGCGGTTCGCCTGTCTTTTCCTGATCCGCCGGTCACTGCGCGGAATTTCTTTCATGCCTCGGTGGCGATGTATGATGCTTGGGCGGCATATGATTCGGTGGCCACGGGGTATCTTCATCGGGAAGATGCCACCGCTGCCGATCTGGAAGCGGCCCGGCACGAGGCGATCAGCTATGCGGCCTTTCGGGTGTTGGTTCATCGCTACACCACGGTAAGACATCCCAACACTCCGTTGATCAACTCGACTCTGGCGGAAGCGACCTTCAACCGTTTGATGCAAAGTCTAGGTTACGATCCCCTCGTGACCACCACTGTTGGGGACACGCCTGCTGCGGTCGGCAACCGGGTGGCGCAAACCATCATTTCGTGGACCGGAAACGACAATTCGAACGAAGTGTCTGGATATACCGATCTAACCTACTCCGAGGTCAACGGACCCCTTGATTTGGAAGCGTCCGGGACGGTCATGGCAGATCCAAATCGCTGGCAGCCCTTGGAGTTCGTGACCGCCCTTTCACAAAACGGCCAGCCGCTTGATTTTACGGTTCAGGGATTTTTGGGTGCCCACTGGAGAACGGTCTGGCCTTTTGCCCTTAGTCGTAATTCTCCCGACGAGGTCTATCTCGATCCCGGCCCGCCGCCCCTCCTCGGGGACCCGTCAGGATCACGTGATTTTCAGGACGGTAATGTGGAAGTCATTCGATACAGCAGTCTGCTTGATCCCTCGGCAGCTCCCATGATCGATATCTCGCCGGCATCGCTGGGGAACAACACCCTCGGTTTCAACGATGGAACCGGCTATGCCCTTAACCCGGCAACGGGGGAGCCCTACGCGCCGAACATGGTGAACGAAGCGGACTTTGGCCGGGTGGTTGCGGAATATTGGGCCGACGGCCCGGAGTCGGAAACTCCTCCCGGGCACTGGAACGTCATTGCCAACGAGATGGTGGACCACCCTTCGTTTGAGCGTCGCTGGGGAGGCACTGGTCCTCTGATCGACACGCTTGAGTGGGATGTGAAGATGTACTTCCTCCTCAATGCCGCGGTCCACGATGCGGCGGTGGCTTGCTGGAATTGCAAACGTGAATACGACTACGTCCGCCCGATTTCGAGCATTCGCTACTTGGCGCAGCTTGGCCAGTCATCGGATCCCGATGGATTGGCTTATCATCCGGACGGCCTGCCGTTGATTCCCGATCTCATTGAAGTAGCCACTAAGGACACCACCTCACCGGGTGGGAGACATGCCGAATTAGGGTCAGGGGCGCGGGGAAAGATTGTCATTTGGGCGTGGAAGGGGGAGCCGACGTTCCCGGAGGTTCAGTTCGGGGGAGTCGGCTGGATTCTGGCGGAAGATTGGTTTCCCTACCAGCGGGCGACTTTTGTGACTCCGGCTTTTGCGGGTTACGTGTCGGGGCACAGCACTTTCAGCCGGGCTGCGGCGGAGGTGCTCACCACCCTGAGCGGGAGCCCTTACTTCCCGGGTGGGCTTCATGAGCATGTGGTCCCGGCGGGTGATTTGGAATTTGAAGCGGGACCAAGCACTGACGTTACTCTGCAATGGGCGACTTATTTTGACGCTGCCGATCAGGCGGGGATTTCCCGTATCTATGGAGGGATTCACGTGCCGGCCGATGACGGTCCGGGCAGAATCATCGGTTCATTGTGCGGGAAGGGAGTCTGGGACCTTGGCGTGAAGTATTTCGACGGATCGATCCTTGAGGAGTCGTTCCTGGTGGATATCTCAGCAGGAGGCAGCGGGGTGCGCCTTGAGTGGCCCCAGCGTCGCGGCTTGTTCTACCGGGTGGAGCAAGGGTCTTCCAACGGAGAGTTTATCCCCATGTTTGACTTCTTTCGGGCCGAGGATGACAAAGGATCGCTCAACATCCCCGGTGGGGGCGCGACCAAAGGAATCTTCCGCGTACGTCAGTCGGCCAGCGGCGAGTGAGGTCCGTTTGTCGGAACCACAATCGGTTGGTTTCGATCAATCCCACCCGGCTGGAATCTTTACGGACTCTGTACTGTCGTCCAGATCTCCACCGGTCTCCATCTGATCCACGGGTTTTCTCTTCCGTAATATGATGATCAACCAAAGAGGAACGAGCCAGTGAGGGGTGCGGACGAGGGCTTCGGCGAGCCAAGGGTCTAGGCCGTTCCAAGGGAGAGTCGGTTCGTAGTAAGCCAACACCCTCGCGCTAGTGGTCGCACCGCCCCAAAGAACCATGTAGATTAACCCGAGAAGCCGGGCATTTGGTGCGAATGGAATCAAAAAGATGGTGACGATCAGAAAGCCGAGCCATCCGTTGATTTCCCAGGAAAAAAAGATGGCGGCCCCGGCGAGAGCGCCGACGAGAGCGATCATGTAGATCCAGGCGAAGAATCGTTTGTTTGGGATGACGGGGATGAGCACCATCGCGACCACGACAAAATCGAGCCATCCGGCAATCTTCAACAAGAACAAGACCGTCGGCTCAGTGAGCGGAAGAATCTCGCTAGTCATCATTCGAAAATTCAAGGGCACATCGTAATAGCCCATGGCATAAAGTCCGTGACCGGTGAAGGTGAGAGCGGTCGCCAGCAGGAGGGCTGATGCTGCTCCCACGCGGCGGGTTTTTGAGAGGAGCGCGCCGGGCCGCAAAAGGAGGATTAAGACCAGAGGGCAGAGAATCCGCAGGGCATACTCCATCGCGGTTCCGGCCTGAAGGTCCTTTCCAAACCAACGGCCAAAGGCATCGATAGCAAGAATGAGAGTAGGGAGGATGAGAAGCCAGCGGGTCCAGTGAAGGCGGGGAATCATCGCGAGCCATGGCAGAATGGCTGCGGCCATGAGGAAGATGCCGGTCCACTCCAGAGTCGGAGTGATCCAGGTGTCGGAGGTGTAAGCGTAGTCTTCCCAGGTAATGTCGAAGTTTGCCAGAACCGGAGTCCACCACTTCTCCTCCCAAAATAGTCCCCGGATCGGGCTGTCCCATTTCCAGGTTAGCCATCCACGACTCACGAGGAGCAGACTGACCCCGAACTGTAGGAGAAAGAGTGCGATCCGGTCGGGCCACGCTGCCTTGGGGTCTTGCGCTGGCTTGGCCATCAGGGCTTTAGTCCGCCGGAATCTGCAAGACCTCATCACCCCCGTTCGGGTTCCAGAGTTCTAGGTTCGTGGGGTTTTTGTAAGGATCCTTGGGGTCGACTTCACCAACCGAAGACACGTTGTCGACTTTGACCGTCTTATCGTAAAGGGCGTCGGGAGTGACCTGGACCCAATCGAAGCCGTTGAAGGCGGCCCGGTCGACCGTCCAGGGATAGTTGACATTGGCTGCCCGCAGTGGAGCTCCCCAGCACCCTTCTCCCACGTAGATGGTTGCTTTGGGATCATCGGGTGCAGCGGTGAATCCTCCCTTTCCGGTTGCATCGGGTTTGACCGGAAGGGTGCGCTTCATGACGTGGGAGTCGGACTCAAGAACGAGATCAAAGCCATAGTCATAAAAGGTTTCCGCCCATGTGTAGGGATTTCGGCCCAAAGGCTTGCCGCTGGTGTGGGGACGCATCGGCTTGTGGTATCCTGCGACCAAATGAGTGACGCCATCGGCGTTGTTCTTTAGGTCGTCTTTCAGCCATGCTCCTTGAGTGCCGTCAGCTGGGATCTGGCTGTTGAGAATGTAATATCGGAGGAGTTTTCCGCCGATGTTGAAGGCTGCGTAGGAGTCCTTCGGCATCCCGAAATGGTTGGGGACACTGACAGCACGGGCTTCGTGGTTGCCGCGATGTGGGGCGATGGGAATGAGACGGCCATTGTCGTTGGTGGTCAGCTGCCAGTCGTCGAGCCAGTCGTTCCACTCGGTGGCATTGTCCCGGTTAATCATGTCGCCGGTGAAGGCCACGAAAAGAGGCTGCAGTTTCCGGACCATGGTGTTGGCGGCCTGGCGAACATTGCGGTGATTCCGTGAATCCCCGCCGGCGATGAAGCTGAAGGGTTTCGGGGCGTTGGGAGCGGTGTGGAAGTAGAAACGACGGCTGACTCCGTATTCATCAGAGAGACAAATGAAGTAAGAGGTGTCCGGGCTCAGGTTTCGAAGGGTCACCATGCAGTTTTTCATTCCGTCGAAATCGACCACTTTGTCGATCTTCTGTTTGCCGGGGTACTCGGTGGATTTTCGATCGTGGTCTTTGGTGCCGTAATGAAGAGTGGCTGGATCACCCTTGAGCTGGTTCCAGACGAAGGTGGCTGTCGTCGTCGGGTCTTCAAACCAAACAAGGCGGTATTTTTCGGTTTGTGAGGTGTTGGTTTCCCCTGCCTCGAGAGGAGCCCAGCCAATCAGGAGGGCTGCCATAAACACCTTGGGAAGACGGATCTTCGTCAATCTGCGCATGCCGCATTAGAGTTTCGCTTGGTCCGATTACAACCACAAAAACGATTGGTGCGTATCGCGGTGGGCGGGAATGGCTTCCCAGATTTCTTTCCCGCGGGATCATTCTCCTCAATGGCGGCGAAAAAAGACCATGATGGCGCAAGTGTGTCTCAGTCCCCTATTTGATTTGTAATCATCTTACAAGTTGGCGTTGGAGCGTTGTTCTTCAAAGTAACGGAACGAAAGGTCATCAGACACACTAAAAAAGAACGACTTGGAAAGGGCGTTCGGCGCGATTTTGGGGTATAAAAAAACTCCCAAACTCGAAGGCTTGGGAGCTTGATGAAATAAGAGGGAATCTGAAATTCCTAATCCTTTACTGGGAGATTTGCAGGAACAACTTCTCCGATCCCTGAAGAGCCGGAGGAACAGGGATGATGGCAGGCGAAATGATTTCGGAAACGGCGAGGGGCATGAGGCCGTTGCCAGCACTCGCCGCGCTTAGATCAGCTGCCGTTCCGATGTGAGCATTGAATTCTCCACCCAGACCGGACACCCAGGAGACAATGAATTCTTGGTTGATTGGGTCGAATTCAATGGAAGTCACTTCAATTCCATCACCGATAGGACCACCACCACCACCAGCGCCGACGGTGAAGTCGAAGAATACCGGAGTGCCTCCTAAGAACCCCCCAGTGCGCGAGCCACCGGGGTAGTTGAGAACCAAATTTCCACCGCCGGCCCCCGAGGTCACAACAAAGTTCGGATCGAAGAGGGTATTATACGACCCGATCGCAATGCGATAGCTTCCAGCCGGGAGACCTACGGGGAAAGTCACTTCACTCTGGAGGTCGATGGCGTCGTCGTTATTCGCGATGAGATTCCCGGTAGCGTCATAGACTCCGATTTCGGTATCAAAATCCGACCCAAAGGTGTCGAGGGCAAAGGCAACGTTGGGTTCGACGATGCTTCCGAGTGGGCTGGTATCAAGGACCGGTGGGGGAGGAAGGTTTCCTACCGTGAGGTCTATGGTAAAGTTGGCATCTGTTCCAAGTTGGTAGCTGTCAATCACCAGATAGTATACTCCTGGATCCAATGGCGTGCTGTCTAGAAAGGTGTCAGTTAAAGGAGGGGCGCCGTCCAAAAAGAAACCGTCGAGAGCATCAAGCGCGACGACTTTTCCGGATACCGCGTCGAACTCCGTGGCGAGAGAACTGAGGAGGAAGAAATCAGGATCACCGTCCACGGAGATGGTGGTGATTGAGACCTGGCCGCTCGTCTGCAGCTCGAATTGATAGACGATTTCATTTCCCCAATCGAGGTCGGTGTTGGCAGGCGAACCAGGGTAGGCCTGCGCATTGTTCCGTCCTCCGATGATGACCGGAGGTGGCCCCGGATCAATCTCGGTGGCAGCAGTGGTCCCACTGATTTGCTGAGTCCCCTCGGTCAGCACTCCCAGATCGATGTCGACCACTAATTGGGCGAAACAGAGCGGGCCTGAGGCAAGGGTTAGCAAGGAAAGTAAGTATCTTTTCTTGGTGGTTGGTGTTTTCATCGGGTAACCATTCATTTTCAGTTTCTTTGGAAGAAGGAGAGGATTCCTTCAAACCACGACATTCGGCCCACAAGAATAGCCGAGAGCAGGTGTTAGGCCAATTTTTTATAAAAAAAATGTGAAAAATCCGCCATGCGGCGAAACTAGAGGCGATTTTCCCAAACTAGTCCCGAAGGCGGTTTCTCACACTTTTGGTTAAATATCGGAATTCACTTGTCTGAGAATAGGTTAGACCATTTTTGTGACGAGGAAAGTGTCGTTAAATATGATCTAACCTATCGGCTTTATCCGGATGGTTGGTATTTAAGCTCACTTTAACTCAATTCAGTTTCCTCATTTTTTCAAATCCGGAGTTGGGCGACCCGGAGTCCACGGAACACCGGCTTGATCCAGCTTTTGGTGGAGCTTTTTCAAGTCATCTCGAGTGAGCTTCTGAAACTTCGGATATACTTCGGCAAAGCGTTCCAAGGCAATCTCATACTGGCGCCGGTGAGTCTTGGTGGGGCCGTGGGTGGAGTTGCGTCCGGCGGAGGCTCCGTAAAGACGGGACATGATGGAAGGAACAACCGGCTCGGAGAAGCCGTCTCTAATCTCATCGCTTTGCATGAGCTCACGTTGTGCCACGATCGCCTTCTTCAGCTGTTGCACCTCGGCTAGCAAGTCCGGCTTGGCAATCCGGGCCCTCACGAGAACGGTTTCCATGTCCCCAAGCTGCTCCAGAACTTCGCTTACCCGGCCCAGGGTCCCCCGGATCGTACCGGAGAGTTTTTCCACTTTCGCATAAAAGGCCTCGGCCTCCCCGCGTTTTAGGGCCGGGAGGGTTGGTTTGCTGATCGACTCCACTTTGAAGCGCTGGGGCTTGCCGATCTTTTCGAATTTCCCGTCGACCTCTTGTTCTAAGGCGACCGAGTAGATCCCGGGTGAGACCAACGCACCGCTGCTGGCGGAAGCCCGCGAGGCGGCCCGGATATCCCAGGTGATGCGGCTGAACCCCGGCCCGCTCGGTCCCTTCAGTCGCCGCACAAATTTGCCCTCCTTGTCACGAATGACGAGGTAGATCTCCGGTCGTTCTTCCTCTTGCTCGGCCTTCAAGTCCTCGAAGCTGGGAATCGCGGTGTCGCCCCAATCGCTCTTCGCCTTGCCTTCGGCTTCTTTTCGTTTGTCCCGGAGGGACTTGAATCTATCGCGACGATACAAGGTGAAGGTCGCTCCAAAGTCCGGGTTTTTGGAAGAGAAGAACCCGTCGCCTTGTGAGCCATTGTTTCCGCGCTCGGGAATGTAGTGGAAGGCCCTTCGCACTGGGAAGATGATGAACTTGTTTTTCTTGAGAGCCTTTTCGCTGACGTGACGAAGGTAACTGTAGTCATCGAACACATAAAAGCTGCGCCCAAAGGTGGCTCCAACGAGGTCGTTCTCGCGGCGTTGGATCTCGAGATCGCGGAAAGGGATGACGGGAGTTCCAGCGCCCATCTTGATCCAGGTCTTGCCGGCATTGAGGGTAACAAAGACTCCGTATTCGGTGGCGGCAAAAAGCAATTCCTTCTTCTTGTGATCCTGGATGACGCGCCAAACAAGGTGGCGGGCTGGAAGATTCTTACCGATGTTTTCCCAGGTCTTACCACGGTCGGTGCTGCGAATCAGGAAGGGCCTGAAGTCACCTTCCTTGTGGTTGTCGAGCGCGGCGTAAACGGTATCAGGGTCAAACAGATCGGCCTTGATGTCGTTTACGAAGGAAAGGGAGGGCACGCCTTTAATGTCCTCGACGCGACGCCACTTCTCGCCACCGTTTTCAGTGACTTGAATGAGACCGTCGTCGGTTCCGGCGTAGATCAGGCCCTTGATCTTTGGAGATTCTGAAATGGAGGTCACGTTGCCATACATCGACATGGCGTAGAAATCGTAAGCGGCATCAACACTCCAGACCCGGTCCATGACCTTGAGCTCAAGACGGTTTTGATCTCGTGAAAGGTCCGGGCTGATGGCCTTCCACGATTCCCCCTGGTCTTCACTCCGATGAACCATTTTGGAGCCATGGTAGATCACCTTGGGGTCGTGTGGGCTGATATGGATGGGAGAATCCCAGTTGAAGCGGAGCCCGGGTTTGCCTTTCTCGGGCTGCGGACGAATGTCGACCGCCTCTCCGGTTTTCCGGTCGTATCGGCGGAGGTATCCTTGCTGGGATTCGCAATAGATGATGTTGGGGTTGGTCGGGTCGATCGCGCAGTCGTGTCCGTCTCCTCCGATGATGGGGTTCCAGTCGCTGTTGAAAATCCCGGCCCCTCTGCGAGTGCGACTTGGCCCGTACTGCGTGTTGTTGTCCTGCGTCCCGCCCACGATGTGGTAGAACGGATAGTCGTAGTCGACATCGACTTTGTAGAACTGGGTCAGCGGCAGGTTGGCGCAGTATTCGTAGGTTTTTCCGTAGTCGAAAGAGCGGTAGAGTCCGCCGTCACAGCCTACGAGGAGGAAGTTCTTGTCGGTTGGATGAAAGACCACGGCGTGGTTATCGGTGTGCTTTTTGTAGCCATCGACCGACTTCCAGGTCTTCCCTCCGTCTTCGGAGCGGTGAAGATAAACGTCAGCGTGGTAGAGGACATCAAAGCGATGGGGATCGGCATAGATTTCCTGATAGTAATGGGGCCCGGTGCCCCCACTGGTGTAGTCGCTCATTTTGGCCCAGCTCTCCCCACCGTTGGCGGTACGCCAGATGCCTCCTTTGCGGCCGGGAAGTTCAATGGTGGCATAGATCACCCGGGTGTCCTGATGGGAGACCGCCAGCGAGATCTTGCCGAGATCACCGCTCGGCAGACCGCTCTTGAGTTCGCGCCAGGTTCTTCCTCCATCGGTTGATTTGTGAATCCCGGTTTCCGGTCCGGCATTAACTAGCGACCAAACAGTGCGGTGGCGCTGGTGGGTGGCGGCATACAGAATGGAGGGGTTTTTGGGATCCATCACCACATCGGTGACTCCGGTCCACTTACCTTTGGAAAGAACAAGATCCCATGTCTTGCCGCCGTCGCGAGTCATGTAGAGTCCGCGCTCGCCACCGGATGACCAGAGGGGCCCCTGCGAAGCCACGTAGACAAGGTTAGGATTTCGCGGGTGAACGAGAATTTTGGAAAGGTGTTCGCTCTTCTCGAGGCCCATCTTTTTGAAAGATTTACCTCCATCCGAGCTGCGGTAGATTCCATCGCCATATCCGACGTGACGTCCTCCCACGTTCTCACCGGTTCCGACCCACACGATGTTGTTTTGGGAAGGGTCAACGGTCACGCAGCCGATCGAGTAGGAACCGTAATTGTCAAAAATCGGAGTGAAGGTGGTGCCGGCATTGGTGGTCTTCCAGACTCCTCCTGACCCCGCAGCGACATACCACACGTTGGGATTTTCGGGATCGATGGCAAGATCGGCAATCCGCCCGGACATCAGCGCGGGGCCCACGCTTCGCCAAGGAATGGAAGAGACTCCGTTGATCTTGAGTGGCTTTTTCTTGGTCTCTTTCTTATCAGCCAAAAGAAGATAGGGAGCAAAAGCGAGAATGAAGGCGAACGTGCGAATGAGCTTGAAAACAGTCATGAAATGGTCGGGAGTTCTCTGAAACAAGCGGGAAGCTACCATGGAATCTCCGGAAGTCGGGGAGAAAATGGCAGGTTGAAAGTCAGGATCGGTGAATCTTCTCGATGAGTCCGAAACCTCTTTACAAAATCAGGTCATGCACGACATGCCCGTGCACGTCGGTGAGGCGGAAGTCGCGGCCGGCGTGGTGGTAGGTGAGGCGTTCATGGTCGAAGCCAAGAAGGTGTAGGATCGTGGCCTGGAGGTCGTGAACGTGGACTTTGTCTTTGGTGATGTGGAATCCGAAGTCATCGGTTTCGCCGTAAGTCCCGGGCTTAGTCCCGCCCCCTGCCATGAGGGTGGTGAAGGCTTGCGGGTGATGGTCGCGGCCGGCCTTGCGACCGAGAGCGGGGTTTGTTTCGACCATCGGCGTGCGGCCGAATTCGCCACCCCAAATGACGAGAGTTTCATCGAGCAGGCCGTGTCGTTTGAGATCTTCGATGAGGGCGGCGGTGGCTTGGGCCGTCTTTTTGCAGTTGTTCTCGGTCGAACCTTTGACGTTGGAGTGAGCGTCCCAACCGGAATGGTAGATGTTGATGAAGCGGACACCTCGCTGGACCATGCGCCGGGCGAGGAGACAGGCGCGGGCGAAGGAGTGCTTATCGCGATCGCAGCCGTAGAGATTGATCGTTTCGTCGGATTCCGATTTTAGGTCCATGAGCTCGGGCGCGGAGCTTTGAAGTCGGGCGGCCATTTCATAGGAAGCCATGCGGGTGGCAATTTCCTCGTCGTTGATCACCGAAAGACGTTTGGCATTGAGCTTGTTGACGAGATCGAAGGTGTCTTTTTGAAGTTCGTTGGAATGGTTGGCGGGGGTGGAAACATTGAGAATGGGATCCTTGCCTTCGCGAAAGCGGACACCGGTGTAGGTGGTGGGGAGGAAGCCCGAAGACCAGAGAGCGGTGCCGCCGGAGAGCCCGCCACCGGTGGACATGACGACGAAGGATGGGAGGTTGTCGGTGACCGCACCGAGGCCGTAAAGGGTCCACGACCCGAGGCAGGGTCGACCGGGTTGGGAGAAGCCGGAGTTCAGAAAAAGCTGAGCGGGCGCGTGGTTGAACTGGTCGGTGGTGCAGGATTTCACGATGCAAAGTTCGTCTGCCACTTTGCCAAGGGGAGCGAGTGGGGAGCCAAGCGTGGCGCGGGTTTCGCCGTATTGTTTGAATTGAAACTGCGGCCCAAGAACGGCTGCGTCGGGTTGGATGAAGGCGTAGCGTTGGTCGCCGATAATGGATTTGGGAAGCGGGGAGCCCTCAAGTTTAGAGAGGTTGGGTTTGGGGTCGAAGAGCTCGAGTTGGGAAGGCGCACCGGCCATGAAGAGGTGGATGACAGCCTTGGCGCGAGGTTTGATTTGAGGGGGTTTGGGTTTGAGATCTCGCGCGTTCAGGTTTTGGGTGAGGAGAGAGGCGGCGGCGATCTTGCCGAGGCCAATACCACATTCGCCGAGGAAGTAGCGTCTTGAGATTTGAGAATTGAGCACGAGACCTGAGAGGTGAAAATTGAACAACCGCGAAAAAAGCGAAAATGGCAAAACTTGATTGAGAGGATCTAATGACCCGTGACCATTGATGCCTCTACGGCTTGGTGACTGATTCGTCGAGTGAGAATAGAGCGCGGGCGAGGGCAGGCCACGATTGGTGTTTTTGGTGAAAGTCGGAGAAGAGTCGTACTTCTTCGGGTGAGGGTGGACGGGTGAGAAGGCGGCGGAAGGCCAAGGTGATTTTATCCTCGATGCTGCCGGGAGAGGATTCGAGGAGTTTTCCGTAGCCAGCTGCGATCTCGATGAACATGGGGTCGTTCATGAGAGTGAGGGCCTGGAGCGGAGTGTTGGAGCGGTCGCGTCGGGCAAGGCAGGCTTCGCCTGATCCGGCGTCAAAGGTGGTCAGCATCGCGAAGGGGGCGGTGCGTTTTTGGTAGATGTAGAGTGAGCGTCGGAAGCGCTCGTCTCCTCCGCTGGGACGCCACTTTGGGCTGCCGTAGGCCACTTCACTGACGCCGCCAGGTTGGGGTGGGCGGACGGGTGGTCCGAACATCTTGCTGTTGAGAAGCCCGGCGGCGGACAAAGCGGAATCGCGAATGATTTCGGCTTCGAGACGTTGGCGAAGAAACTGCCGTGATGTTCCGGAATCGATGACCGACTTTTGTTGGTAGGCCTGCGAGGTCACAATGAGGCGGTGGAGCTTCTTGAGGGACCAACCGTTTTTAATGAAAGTGACCGCGAGGTGGTCGAGGAGCTCCTGGTTGGTCGGGAGTTTGCCTTGCATCCCGAAGTCATCGAGGGTGGTGACGATGCCTTCGCCGAAGAAAGCGGCCCAGTGTCGGTTTACGACGACGCGGGCGGTCAGCGGGTTTTCGCTTGAGACGAGCCAGCGGGCGAAGCCCAGGCGGTCTTTCGGAAAGGAACCTTGAGCCGGGAACAGAGCAGTGGGGAGGCGGGGTGTGACGATGTCCTTGGGCTGAGTGTATTCACCGCGATGGCGTCGCCGGGTGAGACGCGGGTGGTTTTCCGGGCGTTCCTGCATGACCAGAGTGGTGGTGCCCCTCACTCGTTTTTGAAGCGCGCGGATTTTGTCTGCATCTGCTTTTAGCTCGGGAGCCTGCATCAGGAAATCCTGAAGCGAACCCTGATGAAGGATGGCTTTGATTGTTGCTTCCGGTGAGGCACTGAGACGGAATTTGCCGAGGGTGGAGGCGAAGTGACGCCCGAAGTGCATCGTGATGGCAAAGGGGGTGCCGGGCGGGATCGGTTCGGCAAGATTGAAGACGGCGTTTTGTTGGGTGCCGATGAGTCCCTTGAGGGACCAGCCGGATTGAATGTCGCCATCGATGGCAGCAGAGGCGGTGGCATTGCCCTTGCCGTATTGCGCGCCGAATCCGGTTTGGGAGGAACTTGAGAGTGCGAGAGGCTTATCGGTTTTGATTTGAAACTCGGAGAGGAAAAAGTCGCCTTTCCTTCCTTCGTAGTAGGTCATACCGGGGCCGTGGTCGGGGAGCCGTGTATCCGGAATGGCTTCGAGTCTGATCGAATGAACCGGTTGATTAGAAGCTGGGAAAGTTAGGGTAAAGATGTCGTGTTTGGAAGTGTCCCCGGCGGCAAAGATGACGCCGTTTTCCTCCCGAGTCAGATAGGGCGTGTTTGCTTCCAGTTTTGCAGGAGTGAGAACTTGCCAGGGAGTGAGATTGGTTTTTTCGCGGTCTAGCCAGGCTTGGTAGGCTTTTTCGAGGGCCTCGTTGGGATGTGCGGATTTTCCCTCACTACGACCGAGCGAGATCTGGAACGAGCCGATGGTGTGTTGGCTGCCGTAGTCCTGTTTTATAGTGATCGTGAAGCGGGTGCCTGAGGGGTGGGAGACGGGCTGGCCGAAGAGAAAGACCGCGTGTTGGTTTTGATGGGCATTTTTCCCGGCTTGATGGATGGCCCAGCCGGTGGCGGGCTTGCCGTCGATGGCGTGAGCGACGGGGAAGCCATTTTGTTCGATGCTTGCGGAGGGGCGGTGGAGGGCGATTTTTTTGGCTGCCGATGAACCGTCGATGGGAGCGGCGGTGACTTCGATTTCGGTCAGGACAAAGTTGCCGTGCTCGGTGCGACCTGGGCCTTTTCCTTTCGAGGCGAAAGTATCGAGTCGAAGTGCGGCCACGGGAGATGAGGGGCTATCAAAGGTGACGGTGTAGGTGTCTCTTGCCGCCGCTGGGCCGGTGGCGGTGGCGATAAACTCGAAGACTTCGAGCTCGGCGGAGACGGCCTTTGCCAAGATTAACTTTTGTGGTTTGAAGGTGAGTTTATTGGGAAAGGACTTTGGCCATTTGCCGGGCAGTTCTTTCAGGAGCTTCGTGGCTTGAGCCAGGTTCTCCTGACGGCGTTGCTCGATGGCGGGGTCGGGTAGTTGGAAGTCAGGTTCGAGGGTGTTGTCTAGGTAAGCCATCATCCCGAAGTAATCGTGATGGGTGATGGGATCATACTTGTGGGTGTGGCACTGCGCACAACCGGTGGTGAGTCCGAGCCAGGTGGTGCCGGTGGTGGCAACGCGATCGGTCATAGCGTGATAGCGGAACTCGAGTGGATCGATGCCACCTTCCTCATTGAGCATGGTGTTGCGATGAAAGCCGGTTGCGATGATTTGTTCCGGAGTGGCCTTGGGGAGCATGTCACCGGCAAGCTGTTCGATCGTGAATTGGTCGAATGGTTTGTCCTCGTTGAGGGATTGAATGACGTAATCGCGATAGGGCCAAATGGTGCGATCACGGTCTTTCTCGTAGCCGTTGGTATCGGCGTAACGGGCTAGGTCGAGCCAACGTCGAGCCCATCGTTCGCCGTATCGAGGGGAGGCCAGAAGGTCGTCGACGACTTTATGATACGCCTCGGGAGATGGGGCGGCGGCAAAAGCGTCTGCGACTTCAATCGATGGCGGGAGACCGATCAGGTCAAGGTGTAGTCGGCGGATGAGGGTATAGGCGTCGGCCTTTTCTGCGAGCTTCTGTTGACAGAGGTGATCGACGGGATGGGCTTGCACTGGAATCGCACTCTCTTTGGGAGGAATAAAGGCCCAGTGTGTTTCGTAAGGCGCGCCCTGTTTGATCCAACGTTTGAGGGTATCAATTTCTTCGGTTTCGAGGGCCTTGTTGCTTTCGGGCGGCGGCATGATGTCTTCCGGGTCGGTGGAGATGATCCGTTCGATCACCTCTTCCCAGTCCTGGTCGTCGGCGACGTCGAGGCGCAGACCGGCTTTGCGCAGGGACTTGCCTTTGTCGTCCTTGGCATCGTCGGGCCCGTGGCACTTGAAACAATTGTCCGAGAGGATGGGACGGATGTCGCGGGAGAAAGAGATCTTCTCTTTGCCATCGGCTGCCATGAATCCGCCGCAGGTAATGAAACTACCTGCGAAGACACAGACCTCGAAGAATGGAGCGGTTAGTCTCATTGGTGAGGCGTAATACAAGAGGCGTGGGGTTATTTTTTCAAGGGAAGGAGTTCGATGGATTTGAACTGAATGGGAGCGGTTTCAGCCTGAATTGAGATGTAGCCCTTCGTTAGCGGGGTGCCGTTGTCGAGGATGACGCCATCGTATTCGCAGACCACCTTGCCCTCGGCGATGTGTTTGAACTTGTCGCCCCGGACTTCGATTTCCACCGTCACCCATTGATCTCCGTGGAAGGTAGGCCCTCCGGTGTTGATGACGTGTCCTTTCGTGAGCTTCCCCTTCCAGTTGAGGTGGGTTCCAGGCGTGCAGATGTTCAGCGTTCCGCGGTTGCCCTTTCCAAATCCTCCGAGGAGCTGAACCTCAACCGAATTCGGAAAGTCCTGGCCTTTCTTGATGGTCTTGGGGTCCTGGCAATGAAGCATGAATCCGTTGTTACGGTTGGCCCAGCCGGGACCGCCTTTGACCTGTTTGCCGATGAAGCGATAGGTCGAGCGAATCTTGTAGTGGGAGTAGGGAGTCTTGTAATAGAGATGCCCGAATTCGCCGCTGAACTTTTTCCATTTGGAATAGTCGATGGTAAGGAGTCCGTCTTGAACTTGAAAGGTGTCCTTGTAGTTGACCCCCAAATCTGATCCGGAAAATTTGGGGGTCCAGTCGGTGAGATCTTTACCGTTGAAAAGTTGGATCCAACCTTCTTTCTTGGCGGCAGTTGGCTCTACTTCATTTTCCTGTCCTTTGGAAAGAGTGACGCAGGCCAGAAGGGCGAGGATACAGGTGATCTTAATCATGGAACACCCTATATTCACCACCTGGCCATTGCAACGGGCAATCGCTGGTGAATCTGACGAAAAATTTCTTTCCGGTGAGCGAATTTGCTATTCAAAAGTGACCTTGAGTCGAGCGAAGGTGGTGGGGTTGTCCTGAAGGTTTTGATCAAACCGCCAAACGTCGGTGACTGCCTCGCCCGCGGAGGGCACGGATGAAACGAGGATTGCGTTTTCTCCGCTCCATGCGATGAGGTCGTTGGAAAATTCCACGCTAAAGGACAGTCCCTGAGGCAGCGCGAGGCGATCGTAGGTCAGGGTTAGGAAACCTCCTTCGATCGAAACGACCGGAAGGATGGCGTCACCGGGGATCTGGGGATTTCCGAGGAGGGCGAATTCCATGAGGTTAGAGATGCCGTCACTGTCCTGGTCATCTTCAGGATTACCGCTGAGGCCATTCAGAGCTGCCCAGGTGGTGTAAGGTGAAGCTTCGTCAGTGCCTGGAGATCCTCCCGAGGTAAAACTGGCCCGCCAGCTTGCCGGGAGAGCATGATCAGGAAGTGATTCGGGTGCTACCAAAGTCAGACTGGCGCCATCGCTGTCGATTCCGGCTGGCCAGGGGGGGGAGTCGTCGTAGATAAAATCGAGGATGGCGGTTCCAGCGCCCAGGGAGAGCTTCACCTGTTCTCCGCCATTGGAGAGATTGTCGCTGCCGTAGTTTCCGGCCACTGGAAGACCAGTACCGTAGCGGGCTTCGAACGCGGCTTCGTTCTTGACGACGAGAATGAATGCTCCAGGTGCGAGTTGGGTTCCGTCCGCAAAATCAAAGTTGATGCCTTTGGTGAATCTCACTCCGGTCAGATCAATAGCCTCGTTGCTGACGTTGCGGATTTCGATGAATTCGAAGTCGTCGTTTTCGTTTGAGGCGGCGAGCTCACGCCCGCTGGGTGTGGGGGGATTGAACATGATTTCGGAAATCACGAGGGCGTTTTGATAAACCGAGACATCGGGGGTGGTCGCCATGAATTCGACTGGAGCGGACCAGTGGCTCCATCGTCCGAGGGAGTCACGATGGCGAACCCGGGCACGATACGTGCGCCCGGGTCGGGCGGACACGATGGGAAAGGTATAGGTTGGACCGAAGGCCGGTAGTTCGCCCGATTTGAACGCGTCTTCAATCTCGAATTTATAGGGTTCGGTGGGGTCGTAACCGGATACCCCCGGATTCGAGATTTCTGAGAGCCGCCACTCCATTGCGGAAAAGGCCGTTCCGGATGGGCTGCTGTATTCGGAGGAGGTGAATTCGAGAAAGCCACCTGATGGTGTGATGACGGGCGTGGCGGGAATGTTCGCTCGGTTCGTGAGAAGAGTTGACGTCATCCAGTTCCCCCGGCTGGCGATGTAGTCTTTGGTGAGTTGGATCATTCCGCCAAACTCCTGGTTTGAAGCAACATCATAGTATCGGTCGCGTGAAGTTATCCTGGGGTGATTGTCCCAGAGACGGCGGTCGGCTCCCACAAGGGAAGGTTGCCCTGCGGCCCAAACGTCTTTAACCACTTCATCAATGACTCGGTCCCCTTCGTCGTTGTTGTAGAGGAGGTCCATCAATTCGCGGACGCGGTTTTGGTAATCGGTGTTGAAGGCAGGGTTTTGGGCGACCTGAGTTTTGAAGTTGTGATTGCCGTTTCCATACATGTTGTTGGCCCAAGTGAGATCGAGATCCCACGGGTGAACCTCGAATTTGGCGGTTTCAGGATTGTGGTAGTAAAAGTAGTTTTTCCCGTAGGCGATGTCGTAGTGATGGATTCCTTCCACGATGGTCCGGTAGCTGAAGTATTTTTTCAGGTCCAGATTGTCTCGCCACCATTGGGCGGTGGGGTTGCCGTTTCGGTAGGCGCTGATGAAGGTCGACACGTCCGAGCGGTTGCTGACCTGGGTGGGGCCTTGGTTGTTGGAGTCGCCTGAGTGCCCTTCGATTTTGTAGAGGTTGCCGTCGGGTAGTCCGTGTTCGTCGAGATACTGGCCATCCATCTGTTCGATGGCGAGGTAGAGGCCGTAGTAGTCCGTGTCATATTGGGTGGGTCCGGTTGGACTGGCGTCATCAATGACATAGAATTGGGTGTGGTGGGTGTGGCAGGCCTCGACTCCGGCGAGTTGGAAGAGTCGGAATCCGGTAGACTCGAAGAGTCCTTGCTCGCCACGGTGATTGAAATTCACCTGCTGAACGATTGAGGAGAAGTTGAGTTTATCCCAAGAGGTTTTGTAGCGTTTGCCGTAGCGGTCACGGGCGCGGAAGCGGTGGCCCCGGTTGAAGTCGAATTTCCAGAAATTCTTACCGTATTGAAAGCGATGAACTCCCCCACGGGGGCGATACTGGATGTGATCGTATACCCGACCGTCGTAGATCATCGTTCCCGGCCACAGGTATTCCGAACCGCGGTATCCTCCGAACTGCGAATCGTTGACCCAACCGGAAGTCGTAAGAAGGAAGTAGGTTGGGATGCTCGACATCAATGAACCCGGATAAGTGACCGGAGTGTTGCCGGGGCGGATCCGGCCGGTCCAGTCAGGTGTGCCGTCGTAGATGAAGTAGGCAAAGTTGGGCTGTGGGTCGTCGGAGTAAGGAACGGTGATACTGTTGCCAGGAAGGTCGGAAGCGCTGATGCGATAGCGAATGAGGTGACGGTTTTGCTGAAGCGAAGACGGAAGGGTGACGCTGAAGGTGCTGTCGCCCGCGAATTGATCTCCGTTGTTGCCGGCATCGTTCATTGCGACCGAGATCCAATTGGACGGGTCCTCGTAACGCGGGTCAGGATTTGGCGTGCCATTGTTGTTGAACTTGAGGTAGCGGCAGAAGTAGTTGCCGGGGGTTACGATCTGGTATTGCAGTGAGACCGAACCCACGGAAGCCGGTGAGGTGATCTTCGCGGTGATCACGACGTCATCGTTCGAGGTCGGGTGTTCCGGAGTGTGTTTAACCTGACGGATTTGCGGTGGAGCCGAGGTGGCGAAAGAAGAATTGGGAGCTCCCGGAGTGGGCATGAAACTATTGGTGCTTCCAGCGGGGAGGGTTTCGATGGCGGCATCGAGGGAAAAGTCGCTACTGTTGAGGTTGGTGTTTAGGCCGTGGATAGCGATGATATTTGTGCCTTCAACCAGAAAGGCGGCGGCTCCCGGAACGGTGATTTCAGTCCAGGAGGCTTCGTGGCTATTAGCGAAACCGGCGGGGGGCGGGAAATTGACCGGTCCGGCATCGACCGAGAAACGACCGGCTTCGATGCCATTCAGGTAGATGATCGCACCGTCGTCATGATAGCATCGCAGCGTGAGGGCTGAGGGAACAGCTCCGGGCGCGATGGTGAATTCCTTCCTTGCGAAGAGACTGAGGTAGCTGCGTTGCATGCCGGTCACGGTGGTGGCGTCATCGTTGTCTCCGAAACCGATGGGGGTGGTTCCATCGAGCCACTCGCCATCGTCGGAATCATCATAGCCGACATCCCACCAGGATTTTCCAGTAGCATCGTCGGCGGGATAACTCAGGCCATTCCGGTATCGCCAATCCGACTGGCCGGGGGCCACGAGCGTGACCGGAGAACTTGGGCTGGTGTTTTCCTCCGCCGGATATCCCGAAGCCCGCCAGCTACCACCGAGGTCGTTGTCGATCAGCGGATTGATGAGTTCAATGGATGGACTGGCGGTCGGGGAGCCGATTTCGTCCCCGACGGTTGGCCAGGGGAATCCAAGCGAGTAGGTCACTTCATCAATCGTCTCGCCTCCGGGATCGGAGAGGGTGATGGTCTCGCCTGAGTTCCGGAGTTTGGTTCCGTTCGCAAAAGGGCCGAGGGGATTGGTGACTCCAAATTTGGCAGTCGTGGTGGCCGGGTCTTCGGCAACGACGAGGAATCCGCCGGGCGCAAGAATGGTTCCGCTGGGAAAGGAGAAGTTGATTCCGCTGGTGAAGGCATAGCCGGAGAGATCAACGGGTGTGTCGCTGGGGTTGTGAAGTTCGATGAACTCGGCTCGTTCGGTTTTGTCGGATTCGTCGAAATGAATCTCGTTGATGACGACCGAGGGAGCGACGTACTCTGGTGTGGTGAAACTCTCTGGTGGGCTTGCCCAGACGGTTCCGGCCTCGTTGGTGGCACTCAAGGTGTAAAAGTAGAGGGTGGTGGGGAGGAGTCCGGTGACGAAGCGGCTGAAACTGCCATCCTCACTTCCAAGGACAATCGAGCGATCCCAGTTGCCCGGCGAAGTGCCCCCATCGCTGGTTCCGTAGTAGAGGGTGATAGTGGGTGTCTGGAATCCGGTGTTGGTCACTTCTCCTCTCAGGTTTGCGTTGGACGAAGTGAGGCTCCCAACCCCTCTGTTTTCAATGGATGGGGGGAGGGCGATGACAGTATTGAAGGAGCCGGTGGCGGTAGTCCAGGTGGAGCCTCCTTCATTGGTGGCAATAGCGCGAACAAAGTAGCTGGTATTCGGAACGAGGCCGGTGAGGTTGGCGATGATACTGGTTTCGCCCGTTCCGAGTGAGATCGAGGAGTCCCAGTTGCTTGGAATTGTGCCACCATTGCTCGTTCCAAAGTAAACGATGACCGAGGCTGGGTCGCCTCCGTTGCTATCGATAATGACAGGAACGGTCGCGGAATCGGCAGTGATTCCGGTTACGCTTCCCAACAAGACCTGGGGAGGATTGGCTGGGGTTTGGAAAGTAAGAGAAGGTGTGGCCCATGAGATTCCCGAACTGTTGGTTGCGCGGGCAGTGAAGAAGTAGGATTGAGAGGGAGCCAATGAGTTTACGATGTTGGAATAGACGCCGGACGTGGTTCCTGAAAGATCGATCGACGAATCCCAGGATGCGGGATCCGTGCCGCCATCGCCCGTCCCGTAGAAAATAGTGATCGAAGGGGCCCCCTCGCCAATGTCGGTCACGGTTCCACTCAGTCGGGCCGAGGTGGGATTGATGTCCGTCGCGGGTAAATTGGAGAGGGTGGCGGAGCCATCGGGTTCGCTCGAGGTGGCATCGAGGCGAATGTGATCGAAATGGCTTCGCCCGGAGCCAGCGCCACTTAATAGAATACGAATCGTCTGGCCCACCGCAGCTGGGTTGGAGGCCGTGTCAAAGATGAGAGCAGGAGCGTCGGAAAAAGTCCCGGCCGGGATGGTCGAGGCATCGAAAGAGGATGACGCGAAGATTGTTCCACTCGGTGCGGTCAGGACATAGTTGGTTTGGTTTCCTCCGTTGGTCTGACCAGCGCGATTTCCGGCGCTGATGGTGAGGGTGTAGATGGTATTGGCTTGATAGGTTTCGCCGAGGTCCTGCCAGATGGCATGTCCTGAATTCATCCCGATGTGATCGTTGCCGTCGGCAGCAAATCCTGCAATGTATTCCTCGAAACCCGCTCCATTCGAGGGCCCGCCTGTCTCCTGCCACTCTGGAGAGAGATCAGTACTCCAGCTGCCGGGGTCGAGGTTGTTTCCCTCAAACGAGGCATCGCCAATCAGAACCGGGGCCGCAACGGAGAGGCATGGGACAAATAGAAGAAAAAGAAAAGGAAGTGTGCGCATTTGGATCGGCGGTATGAAAGAACTGCCTGAATCAGGCAAAATCGACAGCGAAAAATGAATTAATTGAAGGGAGAGCCCCTCGTTCACAAGTCACTCCCGGGGCGGCGTCGATTCGATGCCTCCTTGGGATTTTTGGCTAGTGCATCAGGTGCTCGGTAGGCGTTCTACTGCTCAGCTTTCGCCTCACCAAGGGATACAGCATGATAGTTGCGATGATGACTGCTGCCCCGAGGTAGAATCCATTGTTCAGGTTCTTATGCTCCTGCAAGATCACCGCTGCCAATGTAATGCCGTATACGGGTTCGAGGTTCGCCACGAAGTTTAGGGTGAACACACTCATGCGTTCGAGGAGTTGCACGTATTGTGAGAAGGAAACGACGGTGCAAAACAGGGCGAGAACGAGAATCCAGAGCCAGTCGAGCGAGTCGGCTGGCAAAGAGAGGTGTCCGTTCAGAATAAGGGCAAAAACGGCGGCGAAGATTGCAGCCCCGAACATTTCGTAGAACACGATGACGGTGTGGGCGGCATGTTTGATGTGGAAGGTGTTGATGACCGAAAAGGCCGCGGCGAGGAAGGCGGAGAAAATCGCGACGAAGAGCCCGTGGCTGTATTCCAGCTCGCTGAGGTAGATGATGACTACCCCGACCACGATGAGGGAGCTGAAGATGAGATCGATAACGCGAAAGTGGCGGTGGCGAAGAATGATCGGTTCGAGAATGGCAGTCCAGAGAGCGAGGGTGGCTACCCCGATCATACAGATCGAAACTTTGGCGATTTTGACTGAGAGGAAGAAGGTGATCCAGTGGGCTCCGATGACAAATCCGGTGGCGAGGAAAAGGAGGGCCTGGCTGGGCGGAATAACGATGCGCTTGCGAAGCCAGATCAGCAGGCAGAGTCCGGCAATTCCACAACGCCAGGCCACGAGGTTGGTGGCCGTAAGCGAGATCAATTCACCAAGAACGGCGGTGAAGCCCCAAAGAATGACGATGACCTGAAGTTTGAGATGGTCCCGGATCATTGGCCGGCGGGGGTTCCCATCTTGGCGTAAAGCTCGAGGGCTTCGGAGCCCGCGGTCGTCAAATCATCGGTGAGAGTTACGGCGCCAGGTTCAAACAAGAGAAGCGTCGAAGATCCTCCAAAAGCAAAGTAGCCTTTCTCGTCGCCTTTCTTGATCGCCTGGCCTTTGGTGAAAGTTTGATGGATCGAACCGACGCAGGTGGCACCAATCTCCATGCAGATCACGGTCCCGAGATTGGTGGTTTTGAGTTCGGTGAGGTTACGCTTGTTTTCCCAGAGGTAGGCGAGGTTTTGTCGTAGCGCGATCGGTGAGACCGAAAAGAGCGGCCCATTGAGGACCTGGGTTTTGCCGGGGATGCCGTCGCAGGGGAAGTGAAAGCGATGGTAATCGACCGGGCAGAGGCGCGAAAGGATAAGGGGGCCGTCCTTGTATTTGGCGGCAAGGTCCTGCGATCCCAAAAGGGAGGGAAGGTCAAACTTCTGCCCTTTCACGAAGACCGATTCAATTGCGGAGGCTTTTTGAAAGCCAAAATGGCGTCCATCAGCCGGTAAAACGACGGGTGAATCCGCAATCGGGCGGGCTTCCGGCTTAAGCTTCCGGTAGAAAAAATCGTTGAAGGAGGTGAATTCGTCGGGCCCTTTTTCAAAGTCCACCGGATCGAGTCCGTAGGTTTCAAGAAAGGGGGCGATCTTTTCCGCCGTGGACGGAGCATCCATGCGTTTACCATACCACTTTGAGAAGAAGGGTCTTTTGACGAAGGAATGGAGGGCGATCTTCCCGAGAGGATTCCCGTAGGCCCATTTCAGGAAGCCTTCGCCATAGACTTTTTCGGCCTCGATTTCGCCGGTTTCACGGTTGCGGTATTTGATGGGCTCCACGGCCCAGATCATGGCGACGATTCCGGAATTTGAAATTTGAAATTTCGAGTCTCTCCGTTACGTCTCTTCCAGCCATGCGAATCTTCGTCCTCACCGTGATCGCAGCCTTGCTGTGGACCGGATGCCGTGAAACCAATCCGGTGATTGAAGTGACGAAAACCCGTCGTCTCACCCTCTACGATAAAGACCCGGCCGGCAACATTCTTGATAAGCCGCCGTTGGGTTGGAGGGCCATTCCTCCGACAAAGTTCCGCGACAAAAACTTCCTCGCTGGGCCTGATGAGAAAGTCGAAATCTACGTTAGTAACGTCAACGGGGACCTTCTCCAGAACGCAAATCGATGGCTGGGTCAGTTCGGGCAACAGCCGGTGGCGAATCTTGCGGAATTTGAGACCCTGATGATTCTCAAGCGAACCTCTATTCTGGTTGAAGCTCAGGGAACCTTTGGGGCTGCGATGGGTGGAGGAAAGAAAGAGGAGCGGGAAAACTATGCTTTGATTGGGGCTCTTCGCCCGACGAATTCCTCGCTTCTCAGTTTCAAGATGGTGGGTCCGGCCGAGGCGGTTGCCGGTTTACGGACTGAATTCGTAGAGTATTGTGAAACCATGAAAGTGATGGATGTGACTTCCATCGAATCAGACGAAGAAGACTCCGAATGAAGAGCGACGAAAAACCAAACTCATGGGAGCGGGTGATGCGGATTCTGGGCGGTTTCGAAATCGCGGTGATCTGTCTGGTACTCCTTTTCATCCACACTTTTTACAGCACCTTGGAACAACAGTGGCTCGGGCTCTACGGGACGATTCAGAAATACTTCGACCTCGAGTCGCTGTGGGTGATCCCCACCAACCGGCACGACAAGGCAATCTGCATCCCGCTGCCGGGAGCCTACTGGGTCATGGCTCTTCTGACGCTGAACATGACGATTGGCGGGATCATTCGCATGAAGAAGGGTTGGAAGAAACTGGGCATTCTCATTTCACACTTTTCTATCGTTTTTATGATGATCGCCGGGGGCGTTTCAAGCCTCTCCAAGATCGAAGGAAACATGATCGTGGTTGAGGGACAGAAATCGGACTTCGCGATGAAGAGCCACGCCCCGAGTATCGAGTTGGCGAAGTATGGGGAGGACGGCCTCCGGGAGGAACCGCTCGTAGTCCCCCCGGAATCCCTGCAAGAACTGGAGCCGTCCGATACTTTGACCGCCAACTTTTCCGACCTCGGGCTTGTGATGAAAATCACCGGTTTCCACGAGGCGAGCAATCTCTTCCAGGAGCAGACGGGAAACGAAAAGATCGATGAAGATGGTCCGACCGTTGATGGTTTTTTCCTTCGCGAAGCCGAGTGGAACAAATCCAACGAGCTGGCCAACATGGCAGGTGCCTATGCCACGGTTGAAGATACCGAAGGAAACCTGATCCAGAAACTGGTGGTTTGGATGGGGAATCCCACGCCGGTGACCTTCACCTACAAAGGGGCCCGCTATGCGGTGAGTATGGTTTCGGAGATCTGGCCGATGCCCTTTGAAGTGGAACTGCACAAATCGGTTGGGGAATACTATCCGGGAACGACGCGGCCGAGTTCCTTTGAAAGCACCATCTCCAAGGTGGTGGGCGAGGGCAAGGAGGAGGTTCGGGAAGACTACAAGATTTTCATGAACAATCCGATGCGTCACGGAGGCTTCACCTTGTTTCAGGCGAACTGGAGTCCTACCGGCGAAGGAGACCGGCCCTACTCGGGATTTGCCATTGTCACCAACCCTTCTGATCAGTGGCCCAAGTATGCCCTTTACGCTGCGACCCTCGGTCTTACCGGACACTTTGTTTACATGCTGATCCGCTATGCCGGACGGAGTACACGAAAATCCAAGCCCCAACCCCAAGAATCATGAGCCTTTCGGTTGAACTAAAGTATAAAAAGCTCAGGTGGGCGTTTGTGTGCTTGTTTCTCCTCGTAGAGGTGGTGTTGGTTGGCGTGGCGATTAGGGGGAGCATCATCCCTGATAAGATTCCCGAGGTTTCCGGTTATTCCAAATGGGATTCCGAAGTGGTCGAGGCTGCCGACTATGTGCCGGTGCAAGAGGGTGGCCGGGTGAAGCCGTTTTCCAGTCTCGCCCGTTTCAAGCTCCTGGGATACCTCGGTAGCACCAAGGTCAAAATCAAGGTTGGGGATCGGACCGAAAAAATCGGACCCACCGAGTGGCTCCTAGACTGTCTTTTCCGGCCGGAATTGGCTCATCAGCTTCCGGTTTTCCGGGTTGACGACACCAAACTTTTGAAAGGAATCGGAGTCGAATCGGAGGATCGGCGTGCGCGCCTTGCATTCAATGATTTTTTGGTGGTGGCCTCGACCACTGACGAGACTGCAGCTGATTTCGGGAAAACCGCGGTGGAACGGTTGAAAGATCGTTTTGATCAGATCAGGGAGAAGCGACAGAGGGAGGCGGAGCGTCGGGCCAAGATGACTCCGAAGCAGATTCGCGAAGAAGAGTATTCCAAGACCGCCGAAGAACTTGACTTGGAAGAAGAGGAAAAGGAGAAAGAGGACTTCCTGGTCAAACTGCATGGGCAGATCAATGAATATCAGTATTTCACCAGCTTCCTCGACTTTGCCCGGACCGAGGTCATGTTGGAAAATGTTCCGGAAGGGGTTTTTGGCAACGATGGGCGCGACCCCAAGAAGCTCAGCACCTGGGTGTCCCGCTTTGATCGCCTGCGCCTTTTAATGCAGCTGGTGCAACAACAAGGTCAGCAGGTACCGGAAGAAATCGCTGAGCTTTTCGGGGTCATTGAAAAGAAGATCAACTCGGCTCGCGGCGGGGTGAAATGGCTTCCTCCTCGGGAAAAGGACAACGAGGAGTGGTGGTCGATTGGCGACCAGTTCATCTCTGTCTTGGAGGATCAGTCTTTCAATTGGCAGACTGTCCGGACCGACTTGGAGACCGTTGAGCAGATGAAATCCTCCGGGGAGGAGATTCCCGACAATCTTAAGTCCGTCGCGCGCTGGGGAAAACTTCTTGAGGACATGGCCCGACTCGAGGTCTTGGTGGCTGCTTCGAAGGTCAACAATTCCAACGAATTCGAAAATGAACTCGCGAAGTGGCGGGACGAAGTCACCGGACGTGCCGAAGACCGTGGAGAGGTTGCCAAGGTCGACCCCGAGCCGGGATTCCTGACCACGATGATCCAAACCATCACTCCCTTAGGGAAAATCAATGGCGAGGTGAACTACTACAATCGGAACTACTTCATGAATGCCTTGGTGCTGTTCCTCATTGCCTTTCTGATTTCCGCGGTGGGTTGGTTGGTTGTTGATGGCAAGGCCGCCGTTGGGATCCGATGGGGATCGATCATTTTCTACGTTCTGGCTTTTTTCTATCTGGCTTGGGGAATTACCCACCGTTCTGTTTTGATGGGACGTCCCCCGGTGGGGAACCTTTACGATACCATTCCTTTCATCACTGCAGGTGCCGTTCTCGTTCTTGGGATTTCCGAACTACTTTCTCGTCGCAAGATCCTCTTGTCGGTGGGGGCGGTTTTGGGAGTGGCAGGGATGTTCTTGACCTTCCGTTATGAAGCCGGAAATGCTGCTGATCACATGGACCCGTTGGTGGCGGTCTTGAAGTCCAATTTCTGGCTCGCCACTCACGTGGTTACAGTGACCATCGGCTATTCCGGTGGCCTGATGGCTTGTTTTCTCTCCGCGATCTACGCGCATGTCTGTTTGGCGGGATTGTCGAGGGATGAGAAGGGCTTCACTCGTTTCATGACTCGGTCGGTTTACGGGATTGTCTGTTTCACCCTCCTCTTTTCCTTGGTTGGAACCGTTCTAGGGGGAATCTGGGCCAACGATTCTTGGGGGCGTTTCTGGGGATGGGATCCCAAGGAGAACGGGGCACTCCTGATCGTTCTTTGGTCCCTCATCATCCTGCATTCCCGCATCGCAGGTTGGCTGGGAACCTGGGGAATTCACCTTTGTTCGATCTTCGGAGGAGCCGTCGTCGGCTTCTCGTGGTGGCACGTCAACATGCTGGAAGTCGGTCTTCATTCCTATGGATTTATCAAGGGTGGTTCGGTGATTTGGCTCTTTTATGTTGCCTGCCTGATCGCCCTGTTGGTCGGAGTAGCGGCGCTGGTTCTAGAGAAGATGCGCAAGGCCGAATTGAAGCAGAATCCCGAAGAGGAAGCGGTCGCTGGGAAGCCAGTCCAAGCTTGACCATTTCTATCGATCGGAAATGACGGAGTCATTTCTTCTACTCTGAAGGAAATCGTCATATCGACGAAATTGGCAAAGTTACTCAATTTTCGTGAATCACGTTTGCAAAACCGGATCATAGCGGGCGTAGTATTCTCCGTAATGAAGAAGATTGCAGTAATTGCTTTGACGGTGGCATCGACGGTTTTGGCCCAAGGTGCGGAGTTTAGCCCCTTGTTTAATGGCAAGGACTTTACCGGATGGTGGGGATGCGGGACCGAAAACCCAGCTAAATGGATGGCTCTCTCCGAGGCTGATCTGAAGGCCAAGAAGGCCAAGAGCATGGAGAACATCAAGAAACACTGGAAGGTGGTCGATGGAGTTCTTGAAAACGATGGCAAGGGGCTCTATCTCACCACCGAGAAAAACTACGGCGACTTCGAATTCCGCGTAGAGTATAAACACGGGAAAGGAGCGGACAGTGGGATCTACCTTCGCGGGATTCCCCAGGTTCAGATTTGGGACCCCAACGGGAAACACCCTGACTGCAAAAAAGGATCCGGCGGACTTTGGAACAATCCCAAAGGGAGCAAGGGCCGTGATCCGCTCATGGTGGCTGACAGTCCGGTCGGAGAGTGGAACAAAATTTTCATCCGCATGGTTGGAGATAAAGTAACCGTCATCCTCAACGGCAAGACCGTGGTCGACGAAGCTCCTTTAAAAAACTACTTCAATAAGAAGGGGGCTCTCCCAAAGACCGGCCCCATCCAGCTGCAAACGCACGGTGCGGAAATCAGCTGGCGCAACGTCGAAATCCGCGAGCTTTAAACCACGCGATCATTTCTGGCTGAGCCAGAAAAATAAGATCAACATCAACAGCCCCTCCAGATGGCATCGGCGATCTCGCCCATCAAGCTCACGTGGCCTCCACCGTAAACGAGCTTGATACCATACTCGGCAATCAACCTTCCTAGGGTCCGGGCACTTTCGCCAAAAGAGGGAGTATTGCCGGAGCTGGACCCACAATAAACGGCGACTGAACTCAGAGTCATGAGCCGACCGTGTTAAGAAGACTCGGCCATTCTGGCTTCGTTCCAAATGACGTTCATTTGGTCGAGGGTGGCTTCTTCGAGGGTCAGGCCTTGTGTCTTGAGGCCTTTTTCGACCTTGTCGAAGCGGTGAAGGAATTTCTGGTTGGTTCCTTCCAGTGCGGCTTCCGGGTCGACCTTCAGCTTTCGGGCCAGATTGGTCACGATGAAGAGGAGGTCGCCGATCTCTGCCTGCAGTTCGGGCGAAGCCGGTTCTCCCTCAACGTGGTGGGCGAGTTCCTCGCGCACCTCGGCCCATTCCTCATCGATTTTCCCTCCGATTCCATGAGTGTCGGGCCAGTCGAAACCGACCTTTGAAGCCTTCTTTTGCAGCTTGGCCGCACGAAGCAGGGCAGGGAGGCCTTTACCGACACCGTGGAGGTAGGGCTTCGCCTCGTCGCCTTTTTCCGACCGCTTGATGTCCTCCCATTGGGCCAGCACGGCATCGGTCGATGAGGCATCCGAGGAACCATAAACGTGGGGGTGACGGCGAACCAGTTTGTCACTCACTCCTCGCGCGATTTCATCCAGATCAAACTGGTCGTTTTCGTTCGCCAGTTCAGCGTGAAAAACAACCTGGAGAAGAAGGTCGCCCAATTCCTCCTGCAGGTTCTCCTGATCGCCCGTGCGAATGGCGGCGACGGTCTCGTAAGTTTCTTCGATCAGATTGGAAATGAGCGATTCGTGGGTTTGTTCGGCATCCCAAGGACAGCCTCCGGGGGCCCGTAGTCGGTGCATGATGCATCGAAGGCGCTCGATTTGCCGGCCTTTCTCGGGACAGTTTATCATTTCGTCATCGGTCATCATTGGCGGCGGGCACGGTTGAGGGTTTCTTTCTCCTTAGCGGTCAGGGATTGGATCCCGTGTTCGCTGATTTTGTCGAGAATGCGGTCGATCTCCTTGGAGAGTTCGATAGGCGATTTTTCTTTTTTGCAGACGATAGTGGCATCACGGGTGTGTTTTCGCCCGCCCCTTGATGGATTTTTTTCGCCCACCTTGGAAAGCCAGAGCACTCCCTGTCGAAGCTTGGGGATTTTGAGGACGGCCAGTCCGAAGAGAGCTCCACCGAGGTGTCCGGCACTTCCGCCAGCATTGTGCCAGTTAAAGATCACGCCCGCCGTTTCGATGGCGAAATACACCACAGCCAGCGTCCGCATCTGCATGGGAATGACAAAGAAAAGGAGAACGCGCGCGTTTGGAGCGACAAAGTAAAATGCGGCCAGAATTCCAAAGAGCCCAGCCGAGGCTCCGACCATCCGGGTGTCCAGATAGGTGCCTTCGAGAAAGCCCGGAAGGAAGAAGAGCAAGGTGTAAAAAAGGGCTCCGGCGATTCCGCAGAGGAGGTAGAACGTCAGGTAGGCCCGGCTGGTCATCCAGCGTTCGATGTGTGGTCCGAAGAAAAAGAGTCCGATGCCATTTGCCAGCAAATGCCCGAAGTCGGCATGGAGAAACTGGAAGGTGAGGAACCGCCAAATCTGGAATTCGTAAAGGGCTTTCTGGATGCTGAAGGCTCCTTCGGCGCGAAGAAAAGGAAGTTCTCCCGGTTTTGTCAGCAAGAACTGTAGAATGAGAATGGCCACGTTGCTGATCAGCAACCACTTTGTGACCGGAGCTCCCTCGAAGGGACCGGGCATCCCGGGCGGGCGCCCTCCGTATTGCGGCTGCATGTAGTCTCGGTCACTGTATCCCACGCCGAAGAAGTAACAGTGAATCGAGAGTCAGGAAAATGAAACTTTCTCCCGAGGCAAATCCGGTTTGAACTCCGGAGCGATGACGCTGAGCGATCTGGGATGGAATGAGAGCTTTGCCGGGGCCTTTGAAGCCGTGGCGAAGACCAATTGGGTGCCCGGCAGGTTGATCCGTGAAACCAAGATCAACTTCTCGGCACTCCTCGATGATGGGGAGGAGATTGACTGTGTGGTGGGAGGAAAAGTCTGGCACGATGCAACCTGCGATGCCGACCTTCCAGCGGTCGGGGATTGGGTCGCCATTGAATTAGGTTCCGGGGAAAAAGATGAACACATCATCCGGGCGCGTCTCCCTCGACAGACCTGCTTTTCGCGCAAAGCCCCTGGCAAAAGCAGTGAGGAACAGGTCATGGCGGCCAATGTCGACGTGGTGGTGGTTGTGACTGATGCCGGGCCGGATTTCAACCTGCGCCGTATGGAGCGCTACTTTACCATTGTGCAAAAAAGTGGAGCCCGGCCGGTGGTGCTGGTCAACAAGTCGGATCTCGTTGACGCGGAAACCAACGAGTATGCTCGCATGGAGATTGCGAAGCTCTCGCCGGACGTAGCTGTTCATGTTACCAGCGCCATTCGCAAGGAAGGGCTGGAGGTCTTAAAGTCCTATCTTGATACCGGAGTCACTTTGACCATGGTGGGTTCCAGCGGGGTGGGGAAATCCACACTGGTGAACCAATTGCTTGGTGGGGATTGGCTATGGACCGGTGAGGTCAACAAAGTGACCGGAAAAGGCCGCCATACCACGGTGGCCAGAGAGTTGGTGGTTCTGGAGGACGGAGGGATGTTGGTGGACAATCCCGGCATTCGGGAGGTTCAGATGTGGACCGACGAGGAGACCCTGCGCGAGAGCTTTGCAGACATCGAGGAGCTGGCCCGACAGTGTCTCTTCCGCGATTGCAAACACCAGGGTGATAAAGGGTGCGCCATTGAGGCCGCGGTGAAGGCTGGAGAGCTCGACATCAGACGCTATGAAGCCTTTCTGCGGCTCGATGAAGAGATTGAAGAACTCAATCGCCGGCGAAAGAAACGTCAAATGACGGTCGAGCGCTGGGGAAAACGAAATCAAAAAGTCCGGGCGCGAAATCGCGAAGATCGGATTGAGCTCGAAAAAGAACAGCGGGGCGAACTGTGATCAATTAGCGGGGGGGTCGCCCAGTTGCCAGCTCTCGACCTTGTTGTTCACGAATTTCACCCACGAGGAATCCTGAGGGATGTAGGTAATGTTGGTGGCAATACCATTGCTCCAACCCCATGGCCCCCATCCGCTCCAGCCCCTCCAACCGGGTCCCCATCCACCCCATGTGGATTGAACCGCGACCGGCCTCAGGCTTCGATAGACCCACTGTTCATATCGATTGCCCTTCGACTCGCCTTCGGCGCGGCCATCAGGTGAACCCCAGGCCAGAAAGACCGCGGGAGGTGACATGCCATTTTGGATTTTGCCGACCTCCACCAAGGCCTTTTCCGCTTCGGTGAGGGAGCGATAGATCTTTGGGTTCTTCTCGATGCGTGTTTGCGGAGTGTTGGAGCTGCAACTCACTGCGAAGAAAGCGATGAAAGGAACGAGCAGCAAATTTTTCATGATGGAAAGTTAAGGTCGGAGCAAGGGAACCGCAACGCGTTTTCGTGAGCGATCGATAACTCGACATGTCCCATAGGGTTGAATAGCAATGGGGGATCAAGATGAAAATCCTGTCACAAAATCTCATGCTGCTCGTGACCTTGCTCTTCAGCGCGATGTGTTCCGCTGAGGACCTGGTTTTAAAAGACGTTTTGCAAGCCGATTCAAGTCAACCCGGCAAGCTGGGCAAAACAAGGAAGGTGGTCATAGCCTGGTCTGGGGATGACCATCCCCCTATGACGCATGGGTATCGCTTTTTTGCCAAGCTCTATGGAGATCTATTTTCAAAAGTCGCAGGTGTACAAGTGATTTCGGTAGAGGGATTCCCCGATGCCGAAAGCTGGAAGGAGGCCGATCTTGTTCTCTTTTATCTCACCATCAAGGAACTCAACGATACCCAGTATGCCTTGCTCGATGCCCACTTGGCGAAAGGGAAAGGACTCATCGTATTACATCAGGGGATTGTGCAACGCAAGAGAACCAGTGATTGGGCTGATCGCATCGGCTATTCCTACCGCTGGGATAAGGAGAAGGGTTCTAAATGGGGGGCCTTCAGTAGCCCAGTGACCTTCGATGTCAGTCATCCCATCTTTGCCGGTTTCCCCAAATCCGTTCCCTATCGTGATGAACTCTACTGGCGTCTCGAAAAGGGAAAGAGAGGAGTGGTCACCGATCTCGCGACCGCCAAGGCTCCGGCCAACAAAGAAAAATCCGATCAACAATGGCCCGTCTATTGGACGGTCGAGCATGAGGCTGTTGGCGATGCTCCCAAAGGGAGGGTCTTTGGTTGCGTCATCGGGCACTACAACAAGCATCTCGAGCAAAGAATTTTCATGACTGCACTCGGTCGTGCCACGGCGTGGTGCCTTTATGATGAATTTGAACCCTTCAAGGCGCCACTGCGGGAATTGAAGTAGATGGCCGGGTGGAGAGTTTCCTGCCTGGAGTAACTTTTTGAAGATCATTTCAATCCAATCCGGTCTCCTGAAAAGCTATGGCAATGGGTCCAAAAAGTTCTTTGCGAAACGCCAATGGCGCACTGGATCATACAAAGAGCTGGTTTCCGGATTGATTGAACTGGGCGGCCTCGAGAGTGAAGAAGATGGGCAGGCTGATCTCGAAAAACACGGTGGGTCCGACAAGGCGATATGCGTCTATCCTTCGGAGCATTTTCTGTTTTGGCATTCCTTTTCAGGGCGACATCTGAAAGCCTTTCTCCATGACGAATGACTCAGGAATCAAACTCGGTATCCTTGGAACACACCTCGGCTTTCTCGAAGCGCTCGTTCCCGACGATTTGGGAAAGCTGCCCCGGAATGCCGAGGGCGAGTTTGTCGTGGTAGCCGGTGCCCGGGACCTCATGGAGCTTTCTCCCGTGCCCGTCGATGTCATTCAGATTTCTGCTTTTGGAACGACCTTGCCCGAGGAAACGGATGCTCTTCTGGGCAAGCTCATTGAGATGGGTCTGGAGACGCAGCTTGTGATGATGGTCGGGGGAGTGAACCCGATGGATCCAGCCGATGAGGACGAGGCGCTGGCCCAGCTTTTGGTCAATTTGAATGCGGCCAAGCGTAATGGGGTGATCCAGGTCAACTCGACTTCGGTCGAAACCTGGATGGAAGGAGCTCCGCCAAAGGACGATGAGGAGTTTCATGCTCGCGTTGCTCAAAATATCAAACTGCACTACCGCGCCTACGAAGAGGCCGGGCTGGCGGATTCATGCATCGAGAACTGGAACATCGAATTCCTCAGGCCAGGCGAGTTTGCCAATTTCACCTCGCTCGAAAAAATCCGCCCAGTCATCAGCGGACTCAACGAGAAGGTCGGCTCGCCCTTTTTCAAGGTGCTCATTGATGCCGCGCACTGTGGTGATTCGGGACTCACCATTCCTGAAAATGAGAAGCTCATTGCCGAGTTGGGGGAAGCGGACGAAGTGGGTCCCTTTCACTGTTCGGTCCCGACGACGCGGGGTTGCCTTTCGTCGGACGATGGTTGGGTGGGAGCGTTGCTCACTGCCAATGCCAAAACCGGTCGGTTGAAGAGCGCTTTTGTGGAGCTCTTCCGTCACAACGACCCGGCGCTGGAGCCGTTACGCAAGCTCGAGCCCGGACATGGGATCGACACCACGTTGGGGCGCACTTACACCGAGGTCATGGTCGACGGGCTCATTGACACCGCCCGACGGCTCAACAACCTCAAAACGAGGGGGATCATCTAGGAGGTCTGCCTAGACCATCTCGGCAAGACGGCGGCAAACCTCCTCGACGTTCTCGCGGGAGTTGAAAGCCGAGATCCGGAAGTAACCTTCGCCCGCTGCTCCAAATCCGGAACCTGGAGTGACCACGACTTGCGCACCTTCGAGCATCTTGTCGAACATCTCCCAGCTTCCCACACCCTCCGGGCAACCGACCCACACGTAAGGGGCATTTTCGCCTCCCCAGACCTGAAGCCCAAGACCTTCGCAGGCTTCGCGCAACAGTTTGGCATTGGTCATGTAGTGCTTCACTAGTTCGGCCACCTCGGCCTTGCCGGCTTTGGAGTAGATGGCCTCGGCTCCGCGTTGCACCGGGTAGCTTGCGCCATTAAACTTGGTGGAATGGCGACGACCCCAAAGGGTCTTGAGGGAAACTTTCTCGCCAGCCTCGGTTGTGCCGGTCACGGTTTCGGGAATGACGGTAAAGGCGCAACGAACGCCGGTGAATCCTCCGTTTTTCGAAAAGGAGCGAAACTCGAGGGAGCACTGGTGGGCTCCTTCGATTTCGTAGATGGAACGGGGCACCGAGTCATCCTGCACGAAGGCCTCGTAAGCGGCATCGTAAAGAATGATGGCATCGTTCTCGAGCGCGTAGGCCACCCAGGCTTCGAGCTGCTCCCGGGTCGCGGCGGTTCCGGTGGGGTTGTTGGGGTAGCAAAGGTAGATCAGGTCGACTTTTTCTTGCGGGATGGCCGGGACAAAGCCGTTTTCGGCGGTGCACTTGAGGTAAACAAGCCCTTCGTATTCACCGGCCTCGTTGGCGGGTCCGGTGTTTCCGGCCATCACGTTGGTGTCGACGTAAACGGGGTAGACCGGATCGGTGACCGCGATTTTGTTTCCGGTGCCAAAGATATCGAGGATGTTCCCCGAATCGCACTTGGACCCGTCGGACACAAAAATGTCGTCTGGATCGATGCCCAGACCGGCGTAGGCGTTTTCCACGATGGCTTCGCGAAGGAAGGGATAGCCTTGCTCGGGGCCGTAACCGCGGAAAGTGCCGCGATTACCGAGCTCATCGACTGCTTTTTTCATCGCCTCCCGGGCTGCCTCGGGAACCGGCTCGGTGACATCGCCGATTCCGCAGCGGATGAGACGTTTGGATTTTTCCGGCTCGGCCTCGGTGTAGGCATTCACCCGGCGGGCGATTTCGGGGAAAAGGTATCCTGCGGTAAGCTTCTGGAAGTTTTCGTTGATTCGAGCCATGACGCGATCGACTTACCCCGTGGACCGGCGATGGGCAAGTCCGTCCTGATATCAATGCGCCTCATCGGGACAGACCACCAATTGTCCGAGGGCTTCGGCATCATCGACCATCCAATCCGGCCTGCTCTCCCGCAGGGCTTGTTCACTGTTGAATCCCCAGGTCACTGCGATCATGGGAACGCCTGCCTTTTTAGAGGCCTTCACATCGCGCACCTCGTCGCCGACATAGAGCATGGCCTCCGGCTTCATCGAGTAGGTTCTCGCAATTGATTTCAGGTATTTGGCCTTCCCCTGCAGTTTCCGGCAGCTTGCGATGAAATCGAAATGCCCTCGAACCTCGTGGCGATTTAGGAAGATCTCGACATTCTCCACCGAGTTGGAAGTGAGAATGCCGAGGTGTCTGGAAACCGACCGCATCTTTTCCAATTGCTCAAAGACTCCCGGGCAGGGTTTTAACGAATGGAGTTCTTCTCGGAGCAGGCTTTTGCCTCGGCGCAACAGGGTGGGGAGGTAGCGCTTTTTGATTTCGAGAGTTTTGAGAATCTCCCGAAGCTTCAAATGACGGAGATCTGGGATTTCCTCAGTCTCAATCCGGCGAAGCCCGAATTCAGGAGCCAGTCGATTAAAGATCCGGTGCCCGGCCTCAAGAGTGTCCGCCAGAGTTCCGTCAAAATCAAAGATGACCGCTTCCCTCACTCTCTGCCAAGTTAGCAATCCGATTCACCAGCGAGCTTATCCCCCGTCGTTACACTTCCGTCACGCCCTCAAAGCCCGCGACCTTTGTTGAAGCGGGCGACCTCACGTTGGGCTTCCCGGAGTTCGGTGCGCTTCTTAAGATCCTGTCGTTGGTCGCTGTGTCCCTTGCCCTTTCCAAGACCCAGCTGGACCTTTACCCGGCGACCCTTGAAGTAGAGGTTCAGGCAGATGAGGGTGAAGCCTTTTTGCTGGGTGGCCTGGGAGAGTTTGAGAATCTCGTTTTTGTGCAGGAGGAGTTTTCGGGGCCGCTTGGCCTCGTGTTGAAAAAAAGAGCCAGCGGTTTGCCAAGGCTGGATGTCGCAGCCGTAGAGCCAGCATTCGCTTCGTTCGATCCGGGCAAAGGACTCGGAAATGCTCACCTTTCCGTCGCGAATCGACTTTACCTCGGTCCCGCGGAGGACCAGACCAGCCTCGATGGTCTCCGTGATGTTGAAATCACGGCGCGCTCGTTTGTTGGTGGCTACTTCGGTGGACATGACACGACTGCATGGTGCGCCCGTCCCCGATAGGAAATGGGCGGGATTTATCCCTCGGCGGTCTCAGTCAGCTTGATCTTGCCCTCGATGATTTCGATCAGGGCAATGTCGGCGAAGCCCATACTTGGCACCGTGTCGATAAGAGGCGAGCGGCCCTGGTTCAACTGGGCCACACGTTTCGAGACAAGATTCACAAGAACGAGAGGGTCCGAGACAATTTCAGAAGCCTTTTCAACAAGATCGCTTTTCATAGAGGTCGCACTGGAACGGGGGGGCGGAGTGGATGCCTCAAATGGGATGATATTATCGGCTTCCATGAATCCTAGTTGATTGAGTGGTTCCCCACTCGCGAGCGACGGGGAAACCACAAATTTGCCATGCTGGCAAGGCTAATCTTACTTGATTTCCTTAGAAATTCATATTGACCCTCACTCCGAAGATTTGCGGATCCCCCGGAACACCGGCAGCAATCTGATTATTCATGAAGGCGTAGTAATCTTCGTCGAAGAGATTTCGGGCGAAGGCGACCACGCTCCAGTTTTCAGCCTGATAGCCGACTTGAGCATCCCAGACTTGGTAGGAGCTCTGCCGGAAATTGCTGTTACTGCTTTCGTCGTAGAAGGTTTGTCCGACAGCCCGTACTCCGGTCTGGGCGAAGAGCCCGCTCTCGAAGTCATATCGGACGGCAAGCGATGCGGTGAATTCTGGAATGAAGGGGACATCGTTGCCCGACAGGTCTTCGCCGTTTTGTCCGGTGTGATCCTCAAACTCGATTTGATTCCATCCAGCGGTGGCTTGCACCGTGAGTTGATCGGTGGGCCGCCAGAAGAGCTCGGCTTCCAGACCGAGGGCATCGACCCGATCGGCATTGACCACGACGAAGTCGGTGGTGTTTTGAATGCTTCGATTGAGCTGATAATCGTCGATTCGCTTATAATAACCCCGAAGCTCTCCACTGACGGTGCCTGCGGCATTTTCGTAACGAACACCCAGTTCAGTTTCCCAAGCCTGTTCCTCGTCGAATTCCGCGGTCGCGGGATTATCGCTGAACCCAGTGAAGCCCTGGGGTTTGAAGGCCATCGAAGTCCGCGCGAAAGCGGTGAACTCAGGATCGATGACGTGGCTCAAGCCCAGTGATGGGGAGAAGAACCATCCGTCGGCCTCACCCCGGATAGTGGGATAGACGGGAGGAAAAAAGGGGGTGTTCCCTTGGTCGACCTTGTTTCTTACGATCGAGTTTTCGACATGTTCCAAGCGTCCGCCCAGCTCGACAGTCAGATTCTCACGGAGATCCCATTGTGCGTTCCCGAAAAGAGCGAAACTGTCCTGTTCTACATTGAAGCTAGTGAATTGATTGGAGAAAGTGGTCTGGCCTGTTCCGAAGAATCGGTTGGCCACGCCTTCGGTGTCGGTCCGCAGGTAGGCGAGTCCCGCAGTCCAGCGCATCGATTCCTCTTGCGAGGATTCAAACCGAAATTCCTGACTCCAGACGTCCTGTTCCTGGTCGATCGCCGACTGGGAGGCCGGGATGGGGGAAAGATCCAGGTCGACGGTGTTTGGGCCGAGTTGCCATCTTGAAAACGCGGTGATCGATTTAAAACTACCCCAATTGAAGTCATGATCCAGATGCAAGGAGAGCTGCAAGCGATCAATCTCGGTCCGTCCCTCCAAGTTACTGGTGACATCGAAGGGATCCTGCGCTCTCGTTCCGTCAATCAGAGGACCAAATGGCGACGCCACTCCAGGAAGGGCGGTGAGGCGCTGGCTTCCATCGCGCGTTCTTTCATACATCGCCCGGAAGCGAACCTGCATGTCGGCACTGGGGCGGTAGAAAAAGCTGCCCAAGGCCCCGAATTGTTCGCGGGTATCGGTGTTTCGTCCCAAGGTCAGGTTGTCCACGAAGCCATCGCGTTCCTTGTAGTAGCTCTGAAAGGCGTAGGACCATTTTTCGTTGATCGGTCCGCTCGAGCGAAATCGCAGGTGGGTGAGATTGTAGCTCCCGTATTCCGCGCTAAAGCCGTGCTCGATGGTGTCTCCCGGTTCCAAGGTGCGCATTTCAATCAAGCCGCCCACGCCGTTGCGGGAGAAGCGGCTTCCCTGCGGTCCCCGGTGCAGGGTGAAGGAGGAGAGGTCAAAAAACTCGGTGGAATATCCAAAGACGTCTCCGTAGGGCACGTCATCCACCATCATGGCCACGCCGGCCCCTCCAAAAAACAAGGTGTTGGCCGTTCCACGCACCGCGAGGATGTCACCATAGCCTGCGGAATCAGCGGCCACTGAGGCAAGGCCTGGAACGTAGCCGAGCAATTCACTGACTCGTTCGGCCTCGATGGTGTCCAGATCGACGTTCCCTTCTGCTTCCAGATCGCGTTTTCCCACGACGATAACGGGCTTCATAACATCCTGACCCGCAGCTGGAAGTCCCATGCCGAGGGCAGCTATAGTGAAAAATGTTTTCTTCATAAGGCCGCCGACACTGTCCGAATTTGCCGTCGCGTCAATCATGAAGGCTTGATAGATCACCCCACTGCGTTAAGTAGCGGCCTCACCGCCTGATTTCATGACGTTTTCCTCCTTTCGATTTTTCCCGGCTTTGTCACTCTCATTCTTTCTCGCCAGCTGCGGAGAGCGCAAACTCCTTCCTTTTCTGAAGAAAGAGGAGCCCGCGCCCCAAGCACCGGCTGCTCCCAAGGACTTGAGCCTGAATATCATCACTGAGACTCTTCCCGATGACGCTGCGAAGTTTCTCCCCGTGACCGAAAAGATCTATGCCCTTCTCAAGGATGTGCCTGCCGGAGAGCTGAAAGCCTACACCGAGAAGGTTCCTCAGGTCGAAGATGCCACCTTCAAAATGATCCCCATCCCGGGGGGCGAGTTCTCCTTTGGCTCCCCTGAAACCGAGAAGGGCCGCTCGAAAGACGAAGGTCCGGTTCGTACCCTGAAGGTTGAGCCGTTTTGGATGATGTCGACCGAAGTTACTTGGGAGCTTTATCGAATCTTCATGGAAAACGGCAAGAATCGCAACAAGGACGGTTCACTCGACCTCAACGCCGACAACCTCTCGCCCGAACCGCCGCTGCAGAGTAACCCCGACTTGATCGATGCCATCTCCCAGCCGACGCCACCTTACATGCCGATGCACAACGACATGGGCAACTTCGCCGGTTACGATCCCAAATACCCGGCGGTTGCAATGACCCAGCACGCTGCTTCCAAGTTTTGCGAATGGCTCACCGCGCAAACCGGGCATTATTACCGCCTCCCTACCGAAGTGGAGTGGGAATTCGCCTGCCGGGCTGGAACCACCACGGCCTACTCTTTTGGAGACGACCCGGCTTTGTTGGACGAGTATTGCTGGCACGGTGACAACTCCGATGGCTCCTACCAACCGGTTGGCACCAAGAAGCCTAACCCCTGGGGCTTGTTTGATATGCACGGCAACGTCCGCGAGTGGACCATCGACGCGTATGTCCCCAACTACCAAAAACACGCCGACGGTTCGGTGAATCCCTTTGCCCTGACGCCCGACCGCTACCCGCGGGTCACCCGCGGGGGCGACTGGGATTCGTTCCCCGAAGATCTTCGGTCCGCCAAGCGCACGCCTTCCGACAAGCAGTGGAAGGACATCGATCCGCAAAATCCCAAGTCCATCTGGTATCACACCGACGCTTGGGGACTGGGCTTCCGGATCGTCCGCCCTGCCCGCAACCCGACCCTCGAGGAAATGCACCTCCTCTGGAACACGGGGCCCGGGAAGCAACCGTAACCCGTGACTCCTGTCGCGGGGAAAGTGCTTTCGACTTGTTCGAAACAAGTAGAGCTGTCGAATCACGACTGGAAATCGTCTAAGGGTTAGTCATGGGACTACTCCAAAAGACGAAAGGCTGGGTCAGGAAGCATCCGCGGATCCACCGGACTTGTTCCTGGATGAATCAACGGCAGAAGCGTCTCACGATCGCCTTCGTTTTCGTTTGCCATGTTATCGGTGCTTTGACGTCGGTGAGTGCCATCGTGCAAACGAGAACCTCATAGGGAGCAGTGGCTTTGACGGGTATGTCACCATCAGACGGAACCATCGCAAACAGCGCATGAGTTGCTTAAAAGCGAGCAGGCGAAACCTCAATCAAGGAAGGAAGAGAGACTCCAGTTTGGTAAGGAAACGGTGGTGTTTTTCGGGCGCGGTTTGGCGCCAGGTTTTGAAGTGTTCGGCGAGGGATGCGCCTTTTTTGCGAGGGAAGTGGGCAAGGGATTGCCAGTGGATCGGTTCTTTTTCCAGGAGCGGGAGAATGATGTTGGCAAAGGCTCCGTTGAGGGCGCGTTCGGTCGCGGATTTCCGGAGGGTGGCGCGATGTTTTTGATAGAATCTAGGAGAGGTTTTGGCAGTCAGTGGTTTCCGGCTTTCAATTACACGCTGGGCGTAGGGTGTGAGGTGTTTCCGGTAGCTTTTGAGAGCCTTGTTCGGGGCTTCTTTTTCCCACCGAATGGCCAGTTGACGGAGAGCGAAAAGTGAGGCTGTTTCGCAGAGGGTTTCCTCGAGCCATTTGTTTTCGTGTTCCACCGGCTGAAAGTCGGCGCGAATGTGAGCGAGCTCGTGAGCAAACTGGTAGATGATCTGGGAATAGTAATAGTCGCCGGTATCCAGTTGCATCGCGACCTCGCCGCGAGGGGTTCTTTGGAAAAGAACGATGGGGCCGCTGCGGTCGCGGGAGATAAAGATGGGCGGATCGTTCTTGCCCGGAGGAAGAGGGAAGACTTTGATGGTCGAAGTGAAGATGGCGCGGAGGTCACCTTCATTCATCTTAAAGCCCTGGGCCGCGATGCGCAGCTGGGCGGCAAGCGGGACGGCCAGGCTCAGAAAGAGAAAGAAGAATTTCATTTTTTGCGATTCGGGAGTCGTTTCCCTTTCACCCGCGCCGCGATGAGATCCGGGCAGGATCCTTCCTTTCGAAGTCTCTCGCAGGTTGCTTCGATGCGCAGACTTTGCCGAACGGCGCGATAGCCAAGGCGCCGGGTGAGGCACTCGGTTTGCAGGTCGAGATGATTGTCTTCGAATTCCACCACCTTGCCACAGTCGACACAGACGAGGTGATTGTGGTTCGGGTGATCGATGAAGTTAGGATCGTAAGTGGTTTGGCCGTCGCCCAACTCAATCTCGTGAATGAGGTTGGCTTCGACCAGCAGGCTGAGGGTGCGGTAAACGGTCGCGCGAGAGGCCTTGGTGCCGGCGAGGCGAATCCGGTCGAGTAGCTCGTCGGGAGTGAAGTGTTCGTCGGAGGCGAAGATCACCTCGAGAATTTCGTCGCGCTGCGGGGTCTGGCGCAGACCCTTTTTGCGGATGAACTCGTCAAGGCGTTCGCGGATTCCTGATTCCATTTGACCGAGACTCTAAGGATTTTAGGTTGAATGTTGAAACCTGAAAATCGAAGATCTTGACGTGAGGTGGTTGTTTCCTTTTGCTGCGTTCTTTCTGGTTTCTTGTGGGAATGACGCAGTTTTGCGGGTCAGGCAGTTTCATTTGCAGGATACCAATCCTTCGCAAGGACACCCGTTTATCCGGGCTGAGATGAACAAACGTTTGCATGGCGCGGTGACTTTGGAGGACCGGAATCTACGGCGGGGCAACTACTATCACGTCCGCTGGCGTGGTTTGAGCGGGGACAAGCTGGTGAAGATTCTTTTTGAATACCGGCAGGCCCGTACTGGGGAAAAGATCAAACAAAAATTGATTACGGCCGAGGCTGCCAAAAATGGTGATCAGGAAGTCGTGGTCAGCGGGCGTGCCTATCTGACGAACGGGCATGTCCAGTCGTGGAGAATGAGCTTGTTTGAGGGAGAAAACCTGGTGGCGTCCAAGCAGTCCTATCTCTGGGAATGAAAGATGACTTTTGGGTTTGGCACTATGCCCTGGAATCTGGCGTTCGTTTGAACTCTCGAACCGGCCGGGTAGTTTATCGCGGGGCGCTGGTGCGGCAGGGGAATGGTTACGGATGCGTGCATCCCTGGCCGGAATTAGGCGATCCTGGTTTGGAGGAATGTTTGTCGGACTTGGTGGGAGAGCGAAAAGGTCGCTTGGTCCGTCGTACAATGGCTTGTGTAGCGGCTGATGCGGCCGCGCGGGAAGAGGGGCGTTCTTTATTCGAGGGACTAGAAGTGCCCGACAGCCATGCCACGTTGCCAGTTCTGACCGAGGAAGCCGTGCACGAGGCTTCCGAGAAGGGATACTATTGTATTAAGGTGAAAGCTCAGGGAGATGGCATTGATACGTTGAGAGAGATCAGGCGTTTGATGCAGCAGGGCTTCTGGAACTGGCGGGTTGATTTCAATGAAGGAGGAGAGGTGTTTTCCTTGTTGGACGAGTTTCTGAGTTGGACCGACCAGGAGAAGATGGGGATCGATTTTTTAGAGGACCCGGTGCCTTACGATGGCGGGTTGTGGGAGTATTTTGGCAAGGAATGCGGGATTGCTTTGGCCAATGACCGCAACATGCATCGTGATCGCAGAGACTCGCTTGTTTTGGTGACGAAGCCCGCAGTGAATGAGGTGGTTGATTTTGTGACTTTACACGGGGGAAAGGAGATCATTCTGGCTCCTGGGCAGGAACGTCCCCGCGGACAAGTGGTCACGAGTTACATGGATCATCCGCTGGGGCAGACCTTTGCGGCCTGGGAGGCGGCTCGGAGTGATGTTGTCGATTTATGCGGATTGCAAACTCATGGCCTTTTCAAGCCGGATGAGTTTACCGAAAGGCTGGGTGAGGTCGGGCCGAGGTTTTGCGCCCCCGAGGGAACCGGGCTTGGGTTTGACGACTTGCTTGAACGGCTTCCTTGGACGAAGTTACAACCGTGATGGAGGTCGAACAATGGGCGGCTGAGCGAGGGCTTTTCCCGGGCCATTGTTTTTTTAAAACATCCGGAAGCAGCGGAAGAGAGAAGTGGGTGGCATTATCAAGAGAGGCACTTGAGTGGTCGGCGCGAACGGTGAACAAGGCACTTGGAGTGGATTGTTCGGATGTTCTGGGCTTAGCCCTGCCGGAGATACATGTCGGGGGATACGGTTTGGTAGTGAGGGCTGAGGTATCTGGAGCGCGTTTGGTACGTTTCGAGGGAAAATGGGATGCCCAGCGGTTTGCGGATTGGTGTGACGAAGAAGGAGTGACGGTTTCGTCCCTGGTGCCGACTCAGGTGCATGATCTCGTGAATGAGGGAGTTGCCGGTCCATCCTCCGTACGGGTGATGGTGGTGGGCGGAGGTGCCCTAGATCAGGAGTTAACAAAGCAGGCCAGGAATCTGGGCTGGCCGGTGGTGCCAAGTTACGGAATGACCGAAACTGCCTCGCAAGTGGCAACTGGGGACGGATTGCCATTGCTTCCGGGGTGGGAGGCCAAGGTGGTCGATGATCGACTTGCGCTGCGGGGAGGGGGACTATTGACCGCGCTCATTTTTAGAGCGGGAGAAGACTTCGTGGTGGAAGATCCGAAGATTGAGGGTTGGTATCTCACCAACGACTGGGTGGAGGTCGAGAATGGTTTGTTGCGTGTTCTGGGTCGGGCTGATCGACTGGTCAAAGTGCTGGGAGAGCTGGTGGATCTGGAAGGTGTGGAGGAGTTTTGGCGGAGCCGACTTGGCGTGGAAGTGGCAGTGGTCACCGAGAGTGATAAGAGGCGGGGTGTCGCCCTTCATTTGTTTTACGAAGGCCGGGACAAGGACCTTGGGAATTGGAATGGGGAGTGTCCTGGGCCGCAGCGGCTTTCGGGGTGGCATGCCGTGGCGAGGCTTCCTCTTTCGGCAATCGGCAAAGTGGATCGAGCGGTATTAAAGGACCGGCTGAAAAAGTTTCATCGGGAATAAAGTTGCATTCACTCAGCGAATCTGGGAATTTAAGAATACTTAATGAAAGAAATACTTTCACCTACCGCTCCGGGAGAACGACGGCACCGGCGGCGGTTTTTTTTGACCTCCGTCCTGCGAAGAAGTTTTCGCATCCTTCCCAATGGCAGAAGCCACTTCAGACCCGCAAGCCACTCTCAACATTGTCGCCCCTCCCGAGGAGAAAATTGACACTTTACTGACTACCGACCAGCTCGAGAACTTCGGGCTGAAATCCCCGAAAGGCCGGGGCAAGCATTACGTTCTCGATACGAATGTCCTTTTACATGAGCCGGGTTGTTTGAACCGATTTCAGGACAACCATCTTTGCATCCCGGCCGATGTTCTTTCCGAGCTTGACCGTTTTAAGACAGAGCAAACTGAGCGAGGCGCCAACGCGCGACAGGTGCATCGGGCACTCACTGAGATTTTCGGGGTTGAAGGAAAGGTGACCAAGGGGGTTCCAACCGACGGAGGGGGAACCATTCGTCTGGTGATTTACGATCCTAGCCTGTGCGAGCGAAGCAGCAAAGAGTTGCGTCGCTTTCACCGCATCTTTCCGGATCGCGAGCGTGTTGATCATCGTATTCTTGCCTGCACCTTGTTGTTGGCCGAACATGTCAATCCACCGGTGATTTTGGTCACTAAGGATTTGAACATGCAGTTGAAGGCCCGCGCAGTTGGAATTTCTTGCGAAGATTATCTTAATGACAAGGTCGCCCCGCAGGATTTGGCCAAGCGGGAAATGGCCCGACTCGCGATGGATCAAAACGAGATTCAGCGCTTTGCGAGCTCCGGAGAAATCGAGCTAGATTCAGAACGCTTGAAGGGCCTCCACCTGAATCAATTCGTTTTGCTGGAAGCAGGCGAGAAGCAGACCATTCCGGCGCGTCTTACCGAGGGAGGACGTTTGGTACGCCTGGTAGTGCCCGATGTTTTGCGTATCCCGGATGGAAATCATTTGAAGCCGCTTAACCTAGGTCAGAAGTGCTTTATCGATGCCCTGCTCAATCCCGATATTTCTCTAGTAACCTGTTTCGGGCAGGCTGGAACCGGCAAGACCCTGGTGGCCATGGCTGCCGGTCTCCACGGAGTGTTTGCGCGGGAGTTCAATGGTCTGACAGTGAGTCGTCCGGTGGTCGCGATGGGTGACCAGATGGGATATCTGCCCGGCTCGCTTGAAGAAAAGATGCGTCCTTGGCTTCAGCCGATTTACGATGCCCTCGAGCTTTTGATGAGTCCCCAAAACAACCAGGGCCCCAAGCGGAAGCGGCAAAAGGGCGAGTCCGAGAACGGGCAACAAAAACCTTACGATGATCTGGTGAACCAGGGGGTAATTGAGGTCGAGGCGCTGGCCTACATTCGAGGGCGTTCCATTCCGAACCGCTTTTTCATTCTTGATGAGGCCCAGCAACTGACTCCTCAAGAGGCCAAGACCGTGGTCACCCGGATGTCAAAAGGATCGAAGTTGGTTATGGTAGGTGACCCCGCCCAGATCGACCATCCCTACGTCGACAGCCGGAGTAACGGCTTGGTCTTCACGCGCCAGCGGATGCGGGGCCAGAGTTTTGCGGCGCACGTTACCCTGAGCCGCGGCGAACGAAGTGATCTCGCCGAGGCCGGGGCTCGATTGATGTAAGTTTCCCCGAAGTCATTCGTTTTGAAGGCATGAGGCCTGTGCTTTTTCTGGCGCCCCTGCTCCTTCTGTTGGAAGGATGCGGGTCCGGTGGAGAACAGCCTCCTCCGGTTTGGGGTCGCGTGGTGTCCCGGGAGATCGATGCCCTCGGAATCCAGAATTGGATCATCATTGCTGAGTCCTCCTTTCCAGTGGTCTCGCGACGCGGAGTGCGCACCGTGGTGGTCGGTGCGGAGATTCCTGAGCTCGTCGATTTTGTGGTGAACAATCTCGAGCGCTCGGAAAACGTGATCCCTTCCTTCAATACCGCGCGGGAGTTGCCCTTTGTGAGCAACGACCGTGCGCCCGGGATCGATCAATTCCGAAAGGAGCTGAATGAGGCTCTTCATGGTCACAAGGTGAGGGAGTTAGATTACCGCTCTCTTTCTCTTTTAGCGCACAGTGATGCTTCCAAATTTGCTGTCCTCGTTTTGAAGTCAAAGACGGCTCTTCCTTATTCCAGTGTCTTTATTGAACTGGATAGCGGGTATTGGGATCGCGATTTGGAGGATGAGTTGCAGGGTAACATCAGGGAGGCCGAGCGGAAGGCCGTCGAGCAAAGAAATCGAACTTATGAAACGACCGGCGGAGGAAATTGAAAAGGAACGTGAAGAGGCTTGGGTAGGTGATGCTATTCTGGCGCTCTATGTGCGCGAGTGGCTCCTAAAGAAGCGGGGGAAGATTGACGGGGACGCTTTTATCCGGGCGACCTCGAATGACTTTTTACGACTGGTGGGAAATCCTACCGCCGTGGAGGCTGCGATTGGTCGGGAGTACCAGGAAAATGGGCTGGAAGCGGCCTTCGTGTATATTGAGGAAAAACTGATCCCCTTGTTCGAGCAACGGGAAAAGGTTCGGGCGCGTCAGCGATCGAACAGGTAGGGCAACCGTCGAAAGATAGTCCTGTTGCGCTGTAGTCCGCATTCCAGCGTCGGGCAGAGACGTTTATGATTGTCTCATCGTCAGCGACCTTGTATGGGATCTTCAAGGTGTTTTACTGATGGAGATCTTGCTTGAGCGTCCCGTCCTTGTCCTCAACCGGCTCTGGCAGCCGGTGCATACCTGCTCTGTCCGGCGGGCACTGCGGCTCCTTAGTCTCGGGCACGCCCAGGTTGTGCAGACCGAAGGGGAGGCCCGTTATCAAACCCACGACATCGGATCGTGGGCCGAGTATTCCCTTGAGGCGGTGTCTTCATCGGCGGTGGAGCTGATCCGCTCGGTGAGGTTGGCGTTGCGGGTTCCCAAAATCATCGTTCTGGCCCTTTATGATCGCTTGCCGCGAAAGGAAGTGAAGTTCACCCGTCAGAATGTCTTTCTTCGGGATAAGCACACTTGCCAGTATTGCAATGAGGTTTTTGCCGAGAGTGAATTGAATCTTGATCATGTCCTTCCCCGCGACAAGGGAGGGAAGACCACCTGGGACAATATTGTCACCTCCTGCATTCCCTGCAACACTCGCAAGGCTAATCGGCTTCCGTGCGAGGCCGGGATGCGGTTATTGACCGAACCGAAGGCGCCTAAATGGCGCCCCTTGTTTGGTTTCAAAAAACAGGCCAGCGAGCAGGTCTGGCAGGAGTTCATTTCCCCGGACCGTGGCAAGGTCAAGATGGGGAGGTAATCGCTGGCGTTCCGGAGGGTTCTTTGTTAAGTTCCAACCGTGAGTTTTCCTAACGAAGCGGGGAACGTGATTCTGTGGTTGCAGGGTGCGTTGGGTTTCGTGGCTCTGCTGGTGATGGTAGAGCGGATGGTGTTCTTCCAGCATGCCCGCACTCGGGTCGCCGATTTGCTTTTGGGAATTACCAATCATGTCCGCAAGAAAGCCTACGCGGAAGCGCTTCACGAAGCCTCGCGGGCCCGCGGCCCCGAAGCAAGGGTGATCCATGCGGTCATGATGAGACACCATCTCGACCGGAGCAACCTCCGGGATATTGCCCAGGAGGCCGGCCAGCTTGAGGTGCCCCGGATCGAGCGTTATCTCCGGGTTTTGCTGGGAGTGGCGATGCTGGCTCCCATGCTCGGGATGTTTGGAACGGTATTAGGATTGATCGAGGTGTTTTTGCGAATCGGTTCGGCCGATTCAGCAGTGGCTCAGACCGCAATGGCGGGTGGGATGTTCGAGAGTCTGGTGACAACCGCGGTGGGGCTAGCCCTCGCGATTCCTTCCTACCTCGTCTATCTCTATCTATACGGAAAAGCCCAACGGATGCTTCATCGACTTGAGCGCGCGGGAATCGAATCTGTGAACATTGTATGTGACAGCCGGGAGCACGATCGCATTGTCTCCTTCCGCGATGAGATCGAGCGAAACCAGGAACCGTCCCGTGGGAAGGGAAAGGTAAAAGGTCCCAAGCGCACCGAGCCAAAGGAATCGTAGGATGAAGCTCAAGATGTCAATTCCCGAGCGCCCGGGATGGATCTTCGCCATTCCCGGATTTGATTTTGTCGCTCTCCTTCTGGCGCTCGTCACCCTCACCGGAGTGACGGCCAAGGAAGGATTGGTGGAGGTGAAGCTGTCCTCGTCCTCAAGCCGGGGAGTTCGAGGGGTTCGTCTGGGCGATGAAAACCCGGTGGTGGTGATGCTGAAAAGCTCGTCGGGCAAAGCAAGGTATTTCGTCGACCAGACAGAAGTGGTGGAGGCTGACCTGGGTGAGGTAATCTTGGATGAGGCGAGGGCAAGGGAGACCAGGGCGGTGGTTATTCGGGCCGATCGCGAGGCCTCGATGGAACAGCGACAGGTTTTACTCAACATCATCGCTCGTTTGAAAGGTCTGCGGATTTTCGATGTCTATCGCCGCGTTGCAGAGGAAGAAGAACAACCGCAGGAGTGATGATTGGCAGAGCGCGCAAAGTTTGCCGGAATCGAGTTGCCGGAATGGTGTTCGATTGGCGGCGCGGCCGTGGATCGACCGCCCGACTCCTTTTTTCAGGGATCGTGACAGCTTTTTTTTTGGGAGTTCTGCTGGCTTATGTGCGGGTTCGCGGGCCAGCGGCTCCGGCCCTTGAAGATGATCAAATTGATCTCACCTTGCTCGACCTCGATGACGAGCGGAATCAAAAAGTGGCTGCCGCGATCGCCCGAGAGACTCTCTTCCAGCAACGATGGAATGTCGAGAACCCCTCGGTGGTCGCGGAGGAGGTAAACCGAATCATGGCGGAGAATTCGCCCCGAGTGTATGAGCCGACTTTACAGGAAATCACCAGACCGGATCCCGTGGTGGCCTTGAGCAACCTGCCGGGTTGGGAAGCTGAAGTTCTTCCGGAAGCGGACCGCGTGGAGTCGGTGACCCTGGCCGCTCCGCCGGCTCATTGGTGGATCGAGGTGACCAAAGTGGAAGGGCCGGACGGCCTCAAGCCTTTCGCCTTCCCCTTCGATTGGCCGCAGGACCCCGGCTTGATGAGTGAAGGTGATGTCTGGTTTGTGATAGCCACCCTTGACCCGGGCGGAACCGTGGTCTCGATCGATTGCGGCGCCGAGAAGTCCGAGGATCCGCGGACTCCGATCATCTTGCGTGAGGTGCAGGCGCGCGGGCTCACAGGTTTGACGGGTGGTGAAGGAATCCGGATCTGGCGGATGCAGGCCCGGCTGGTGAACCGCTCGTTTTCCAAATGATCGTCACTTGGTCAGAACTGCTGATTGGGATTGTCCTCGTTCCCTTCGCTTGGATTTCCCTCGATTGGTTTTTGGGATTTCTGGGAGGGAGGCGGGAACAACGCCGTTCACGTCAATCCGTGCGGACCTGCCACCTTTGTGGCAAAAGATACGCGGACGACCCGAGGGTGAAAGTATCAACCTGTCCCGAGTGTTTTGGGCTGAATGAAAGGAGAGGTCATCGGAAGCTGGGCTGAAACCGGGCGATGACAGGTCTTGCTTTTCAAAACGAGTCCCGCTACGCACGGGCAAGACCGCTGGCAAACTATGGAAAATCGACGCGTTGTAGTGACCGGAATCGGAGCCATCAGCCCCTTGGGAAACGATGCTGCCTCCACTTGGGAAAAGATGAAGGCCGGCGAAAGCGGGATTGGACTCATCGAGTCCATGGACACCACTGATTTTACGGTCAAAATCGGGGGCGAGGTCCGGGGATTTGATCCGGCTCCCTACTTTGCGAATCCGAAGGATGCCCGACGGATGGACCGATACGCGCACCTTTCCATCGCCGCGGCCCAGATGGCCTTGCAGGAATCCGGACTGGGCGAAGGCGACGTCGACCGTGATCGGGTGGGCGTAATGCTCGGAAGCGGAATTGGAGGACTGGGAACTCTCGAAACCAATCACACTGCCCTTCTCAACCGAAGCCCAAGTCGGGTTTCGCCGTTTACCATTCCCATGATGATTTCAAATATCGCTAGTGGTGTTTTTTCCATGGAGCACGGTTTCGGAGGGCCCAACATGGCCATCGTGACGGCTTGCGCCACGGCCAATCACAGTATTGGTGAAGCGTGGCGCATGATTAAGTTTGGCGATGCCGAAGCTTTTGTGGCCGGTGGTTCTGAAGCAGCTATTCTGCCGATGGGGCTGGCGGGCTTTGGAAATATGAAGGCTCTTAGTACGCGCAACGACGATCCCGCCGCAGCCTCCCGGCCATTCGATACTGGACGTGATGGTTTTGTCATGGGTGAAGGTGCCGGAGTACTTGTTCTCGAGGAATTGGAACACGCCAAGCAGCGGGGTGCCGAAATTTTGGCGGAGCTGACCGGCTACGGCCTCAGTGCTGATGCCTACCACCTCACCTCTCCTCATCCCGAGGGAAACGGAGCCGCTCGCTGCATGGACATGGCCTTAAAAAAAGCGGGAGTCAATCCCGAGGACGTGCAATACGTCAACGCTCACGGAACATCAACCCCACAAGGAGACATTTGCGAGACTAAGGCGATCAAGAAGTCTTTCGGAGCCTGGGCTCGGGACGGTCTTGTGGTGAGCTCGACTAAGTCGATGACCGGACACTTGCTCGGTGCGGCCGGCGGAATCGAAATTCTTGCCTGCATCAGCGCGATTCGCGAGGGAGTCATCCCGCCCACGATCAATCTCGAGGACCAGGATCCCGAATGTGATCTCGATTACTGCGCCAATACCGCCCGCGAGGTGGAGGTGAAGGCTGCCTTGAGCAACTCCTTCGGCTTCGGCGGTCACAACGCCTCGCTTTTGGTCGAGAAATTTTAATCGGGATTACCGCTGGTCTCAATTGGCGCACAGTTTACGGTCGACATAACGAGAAATGTCATTACGATAAAAATCGTAATGAAAGCCATCGTTGGATTTAGCCGGGCTCTGGCCGACCCGACACGCTGGCGGATCATTTCGCTGGTTATGGATGAGGCGATGTGTGTTTGCGAGCTGGCAGATATTCTCGGGATGCCGCAATCGACTCTCTCCAGTCACGTGCAGATCATTCGCAAGGCCGGTCTGCTTGAAAGCGAGAAGCGTGAGAAGTGGACCTACTTCAGAATTGATCGCACGGTGCTGCCGCTCGTTCGCGAAATCGCCGGGCACTTTGGAACGGAGAATGACAGGGTGATGAAAGCAGATGAACGCAAAGCGGTGCGACGATTGGCTGATCGGGAAGCAAGTTGTTGTCCCGGCCCCCAAAAACTGATCTCCTACAAACAAACTCAATCTTCAAAATGACTCTGGCTGAATTTAAAACACTCCTGTCTGGGAATTCGCAAAAGTGCTTTCAAGTAGCTCTTCCCGATGGCTCCCCAGTCCCGATTTCCTTCCACATCACGGAAGTGGGCCGGGTGCAAAAGACCTTTCTCGATTGTGGCGGGACGCTGCGTGAACAGGTAACCTGCCAGTTGCAAATCTGGGTGGGAGAGGATATCGACCATGGCATCGAGACTGGAAAGATGGCGTCCATCTTGAAGAAGGCGGAACCTTATCTTCCGGACGAAACCGTTCCGGTCGAGGTGGAGTATGAGAAAGAGATCATTTCCCAGTATTCGGTCGAAGGAGCCCTCGTCTCGGAAGAGGCCGTGGTGCTGAAGTTGTCGCACAAACACACTGAATGTCTCGCGCCGGAGCTGTGCGGTTTGCCTTCCATTCCCTCCGGGCAGGGGGTCGGTCAGTCTGATGCCTGCTCGGGGAAAACCGGCTGCTGTTAGAAAGCCATGAGTGGGGTTTCAAAAAAAATGTCCTTTCTGGACCGTTACCTAACGGTCTGGATTTTTGCCGCGATGGCTCTGGGAGTCGCTCTTGGGAGTCTGGTGCTGACGGATCCCGCGTCGTTCTTTAAACCCCTCACTGTGGGAACCACGAATCTTCCGCTGGCCCTAGGATTGATCGTGATGATGTATCCGCCGCTCGCCAAGGTGAAGTATGGCCAGCTTCCAAAGGTCTTTTCCAACCTGCGGGTTCTTGGGTTGTCGCTTTTCCAAAACTGGATCATTGGTCCGATCCTGATGTGGGCGTTGGCAGTGACCTTGCTGCGCGATCAGCCTGAATACATGGTCGGTCTCATCCTAGTGGGTCTGGCCCGCTGTATCGCGATGGTGCTGGTATGGAATGATCTCGCCAAGGGGAGCAGTGAGTATGCCGCCGGGTTGGTGGCTTTAAACAGCATCGCACAGATCCTCCTTTACAGTGCCTACGCTTGGTTGTTTGTCACCGTCCTGCCCACGTGGGTTGGGCTCGAAGGAGTGATAGTCCCCGTGGCGATGAGTGACGTTTTCCAAAGTGTCCTTATCTATCTGGGTATCCCGTTTCTTGCCGGAATTTTGAGCCGGGTGTTTTTGGTCAGGCTCAATGGAGAGGCTTGGTATGATGACGTCTTCATTCCGCGCATCTCTCCACTGACACTGGCGGCTCTTCTTTTCACCATCGTGGTGATGTTCACTTACAAGGGCGACGCCATCGTGAGCCTGCCGCTGGATGTTCTGAGAATTGCCATCCCCCTGTTGATCTATTTCGCGGTGATGTTTCTGGTGAGCTTTATCATGGCGTCAAGGTTGGGTGCGGATTATCCGAGAACAGCTAGCATCGCCTTCACCTCTTCCGGAAACAACTTTGAACTCGCTATCGCGGTGGCAATTGCGGTATTTGGGATCGATTCAGGAGTGGCTTTCGCGGCGGTGGTGGGTCCGTTGGTGGAGGTGCCGGCTTTGATTGGGTTGGTCTATGTGTCCTTTTGGTTGAAGCGACGATTGTTCCCTAAGAGCTCTACGACTCCTTGAATGATGTCCTGTCCCCGGATTCTTGTGCTTTGCACTGGCAACTCCTGTCGGTCGCACATGGCCGAGGCGATTCTTCAAAAAGAATTGGGGAACGAATTTGAGGTTCAAAGTGCGGGCTCCAATCCTTCCGGCTATGTCCACCCTCTCGCAATCCGGGTAATGGGTGAGAAGGGTCTTGATTTGGGCGATCATCGTTCGAAGCATCTCAAAGAGTTTTTGGAGTCGTCGGTCGAGACCGTGATCACGGTTTGTGGAAATGCTGATCAGGCATGCCCCGTCTTTCCCGGCCAGGTGAACCGACATCATTTTCCATTTGATGATCCGGCCGATGCCACGGGAAATGAAGAAGCACAATTGAAGGTCTTTCGTCGGGTTCGCGATGAAATTGAAGCGGTCTTCGTCGCTTATGCCGCTGGACGAAAAGATGAAAACGGTCGAGGGTCTCGTCGCTAGCACTTGCTGAATCAACCGCATGAGTGAAGAGAAACGCATTCTTCAAAATGTCCTGCAACTTGGTTGTGGTGAGTTCGTGGTGTGTGGTGGTGCCCGAAACGCCGGTATGGTGGCACTACTGGAGGCGGCGGAAGGGATCAAGGTCTGGCGGCATTTCGAGGAACGAGGTGCGGCTTTCTTCGCGCTGGGACGAGCAAAGGATTCTGGCCTCCCTTGTGCAGTGGTGACTACAAGTGGAACGGCGGTGGCGGAGTGTCTTCCGGCGGTGATTGAGGCCCACTACACCTGTCAGCCACTTGTGGTCCTGTCAGCCGACCGGCCGGTTGAGTTTCGTGGTTCGGGATCTCCACAAGTGATTGATCAGGAGGGGTTGTTTGGAAGTTATGCCGCGACCGTTGCTGCTAGTTGGGACGGGCATGGCCCTTTGCATCTCAATTTGCCATTGGGCGAATCGAGTGGATCGTTTGAGTGTTGGCAGGCAGAAATCGGAGAGTTTTTGCGCAAGAAACAATCGTTTGAAGTGAGAGTTCTTCGCGATTTTCTTGAAGACGGAATCTTCCGTGGTGTTGTGGCGTTGGTGGGCGGTCTCGAGCCGGATGAGCGGGAAGAGGTTTACTACTTTTTAAAGGACCTTGGTATTCCTGTGGTTGCGGATGTGAATAGTGGCATTCGGGAAGCGCTGGGAGAGTTGTTGATTCCCGAAAAAGCCTTGGTTGAAAATCTGCCCGGACGGATTTTGAGGTTGGGCGAGGTTCCCGTGGGACGACTTTGGCGTGATCTTGAAGAGGCCAAAGACATCGAGGTGTTGTCGATTTGTCGAAATGGTCTTCCGGGTTTGGCTCGTGAATCGAAGGTGATTCAGGGCGACGTATCGCGTGTCTTGCGCGGTCTTGGTTCGGTGAAATCGGTCGGTGATGTGAATGACGATTTTCCGCGTGCTCGTCCCATGATCACCCAGATTGACGAACGCCTGGAATCGTATCCCGATAGCGAGCAAGGATTGGTGAACCTGCTATCGGTTTATGCCACCACCGGTGAGAGTCTTTATCTTGGAAACAGTCTTCCCATTCGCGAGTGGAATGATTTCGGGCAACGGGAAACACCTTATGCACGGGTCTTTGCCAACCGGGGTGCGAATGGAATCGATGGTCAAGTTTCTACTTGGTTGGGAGCGACCGCGGAAAGCGAGGGGGCGTGGGGAGTGTTTGGTGATTTGACCGCGCTCTATGATCTCGCTGCACCTGCGATGCTGGAGCAAGTCGAACAGCAGGGGAGGGTTCTCGTGGTCATCAATAATGGCGGAGGAAGAATCTTCGAAGGGCTTCCCCGGCTGGCTGGGCTGACCGAAGGACAAAAAAAATCCATCATCCAGCCCCAGCAGGTGAGTCTCAAATCCTGGGCGGAGATGTGGGGGTTGGACTATCGTTGCGTCAAACGTCGCGAAGATTTCGACGCCGTGGAGTTGGGAGATCAAACCCTCCTTTTGGAGGTCATTCCGGACCCGGAACAAACGGCGGACTTCCGAGGAAGCGGAACAGCCTTGCGCAAAACGGCGGAGTGAGTTACGCCGGTTTCGACATGAGGAAGCCGATCATCGCCGCCAACTGGAAACTCAACAAAGGTCCGTCGGAGACCGAGGACTTTATCAAGAGCTTCGAGAGCCGTCTCGCTGACCTTCCCAAAGGCGTCGACATCGTCATTGCTCCTCCGTTTGTCTCTCTCCCCAAGGCCACTGAGATTCTTTCCCACTCCAAGGTCCGGGTGTCCGCCCAAAACATGAGCGAGCAGGACAGCGGAGCTTATACCGGTGAGGTGAGTGCACTCATGTTGAAAGAGATCTTTGTGGGTTATGTCATTCTTGGTCATTCGGAACGCCGTTCGATTTATGGTGAGACCAATGCCATCATTAACGCCAAGATCCTCAAGGCCCACGAAGCTGAGTTAAAACCCATCTTCTGTATCGGTGAGACTTTGGGAGAGCGTGAGGACGGGAAGCTTGAAGAGGTCCTTCGCACTCAAATTACCGAAGGTCTCAAGGATGTTTCCGAAAAGCAGGCCCTCGATACCGTCATTGCCTACGAACCTGTCTGGGCGATTGGCACCGGCGTCACCGCGACTCCGCAGCAAGCGCAGGATGCCCATGAGTTTGTGCGTTCGGTTTTGACCGACCTTTATGGTATTTCCGTTTCGGAAAAAATCCGCATTCAATACGGTGGTTCGGTGAACCCGAAGAATGCCGGTGAGTTGCTAGGACAAAAAGACATCGATGGAGCCCTCGTTGGCGGAGCCAGTCTCGAAGCGGCAAGTTTTGCCGAGCTGATCAAGAATGGTGTGTTAGAGTAACCGCACCATGGAACGGGCGGTTTTTGGCACTCGCAGCGGCGAAATTCTCGTCGGCTCCGGCCCCTTTACCGCACAGAGTGAACCTCCGGGTGGAGGGGTGGCCTTTTACAAAAACGACTTCTCGCTTGGGGTCGAAAACCCTTGGCTGATTCCTTCCCGGGTCGAGGTTCTGGAACACCCTCCTAAAGTGGAGCGATTGTCGCAGCCGATCTCTTGGAGTGAGCCCGACCCGGCTGGATTCACCGAGGTATTTCGGGAGATTTCCGAGGCTATCGGGGCTGGAAAGCTTGAGAAATCAGTGCCTGTGGTGACCGAGAGGGGCCGGGGACCGTGTTCCCCGGATCAGTTGTTGGCCCGTCTGGGGGGGGTCTCGAAAGATCTGAGGCCCTACGGTTGGATTAGCCAAGAAAGTGGTTTCCTGGGGGCAACTCCGGAGGTTCTCTTTCGCTATTTCGATGGTCGCATCTATACCATGGCGCTGGCGGGGACGGCTCGTCATGACGAGCGCCGTTTGTTTGCCTTGGATGAAAAGGAGATTCGCGAACACGAGTTTGTGGCCCAAACCTTGATCTCCAAATTGTCGGATCTGGGAATGGTGATTCGAGGAGATCGCGACATCCTTGATCTGGGTCGCTTGATCCACTTTCAAACGCTCATCAAGGTCGAGCTCTACCAATACGAAGAAATTCGGACTTTAATGGAGAGACTGCATCCGACCCCGGCTCTTGGATCCCTTCCGAGAACCTTTGAGACTTTGCGACAGCTGTATGAGTGGCGTGAACGGTTGGGGTGCCCGGTTGAGTTTGGGGCGCCGTTTGGTTTATGGCGCGATGGAGATTTCGAAGCTTTGGTGGCCATTCGCATGGTGGCGTGGGATGGCGATGACTTCATGTTGCCGAGTGGGTGCGGAGTAATTCATGAAAGTCGACTTGTGAACGAATGGCGGGAACTCGCGCTTAAGCGAGGAGCGGTGCGTGATCTCTTCTTTGGGTCATGATTGCAGAGCTCGAAAAGCTTGCTCCTGTGCTGGAGGGGCCGGTCCATCTTTTGATTTGGAAAAGAGACCACTCTTTTGAAGTGTTGGCGGTACGAGAAGATGACTGGGTGGATGCCTTTCCACTTCCCCTTGAGATTCAGTCGGCGGCTGCTGAGGTGGAATTGATCTTGAATACTAAAACGGCCGCGTGTCTCGAGTTTGGTAAGATCCCCGTTGATTTTTGGGAGGGGCTGGAGGAGGTCGAATATGGCGAAAATCTGAAGGTCTCTCTGTTGGGCCGGTCAGGCCGGAAGTATCTTGAAGTATTTCGCGGGGTGAGCGTGGGTGAGATTGATGAGGGCTTACGTTTGGATAGTGACGAACTGCTCAAGGTCACGCGTTGGTTGCGGGAAGAGAATCTGTTCGGTCATCGTCAGGGCGACCAATTGATGGAAATTTTAGCTCAGTTGGTGAAATGAGTTCGACTGTTTTCCATCTGGAGATGCTCTCTCCTTCCGAATTGAAACCGGCGGTGATCAGGCCGGGATTTGAGTTTTTTGAGATTTGCAGTGCTTCCGAGAGCTCGCGTTTGTATCGCGAGGTTGGTGGATCGTGGCAGTGGGAGGATCGCTTGCACTGGAGTCCCGAGAAATGGGAGCAATTGGTGTCTTCTCCTGCAGTGATCACCTGGCATGTATTTTTTAACGGCGAAGAAATTGGTTATGTGGAAGTGGAACGACAGGCGGAGGGGAGCGTGGAAATTGTTTACTTCGGACTCCTGCCCGGGATGATCGGCAAGGGATTGGGCGGCGGAATGCTGACTTTAGTTGTCAGGCGGGTTTGGGAGATGGACGGAACAGAACGAGTTTGGTTGCATACCTGCACCGAGGACCATCCGGCAGCGAGGGCTAACTATGAAAAGCGGGGGTTTCGATTGTTCCGGACAGAAGTCGTTTAAGAACGGTCACAAAAAAGACCGGGCCTGCTCGGCCCGGTCGGTCTCGATATGAAGTGTCAGGTTGAGGTTACTCTCCTTCCAATTCCTTCATGAGAGTGTCGACGGCTTGGTCCATCGCTTCGCCCCGGGTGCCCTTGTAGCGAATGACCCCCTTGGCATCGAGGACATAGATGGTGGGCCAGCCGCGGACGGCCCAGGCCTTGGCAATCGGCCCGCCGGTGCTTCCGCCATCCCAGAAGGACGGCCAGGTGATGTTGTTTTCCTTGATGGCCCTCTTATACCGTTCGGCGGAGTCGCTGTTGACTCCTAGAATGGTGAAGGGCTTGTCTTTCATCCTCGCAACGAGCGACCGCTCGTGGGGATACATGGCACGACAGGGGCCTCACCAATCACCCCAAAAGTCGAGGACGACCACCTTGCCCCGGTAGTCGGAGAGTTTCATCTCCTTGCCATCGACATCCTTGCCGACGATTTCGGGAGCGACTTTGCCAATGGCGAGGTTCTTGGTGGCTTCCCGTTCTGCCACCAACGCTTTGACCACTTCCCGACGTCCAATTTTGAGGTCGAGATGTTCTGCGGCGAGTGTTTTGACAACCTTTTCGTATTCCTCGGTCTTATTGGGATCCCGCTTCAGGATCATAGAAGTGGCGTAAAGAGCGGCTCCTTTGTTGGCCTTGCTCTTGGACTTTGTTTGGACTGTTTCGAGGAAGCTGGTGTTTTCTTCCGACGGCCGGTATCCCAGCAATGGGAGGAGGTCTGCTAATTTCTCGTTGTCGAGATGGTGATCGGCAAGAGGGGTAAGATGGGCCGGCTTAAGGCCGTTGAGTCGGGTCGTTCTGGCGATCCAAATGACGCCATCAACAATCGCGGGATCCTTGGGATGAGCAGTGATGAGTTTTTCCATGGCCGCGACAGCCTCAACGCCGTCCGGGTAGTTGTTTCGATAGAATTCGCGTTGTTCTTCCCGGGGTAGGGCGCGGGATTTTTTTTGGAATTCCATGATCACCTTCTGGTGCTCTGACATGACGGCTTCGATTTCCAAGGCCGCGGGGGATTGGGCTTCCTCTTGAGCAGTCGCAAGTCCTGCGACTGCAATGAGGGCCAAAAGCTTGGTCTTTGCTTTCATGAATTGAGATTATCGAAGGAGGAGGTTGAGTCGATCATGGATTGCCGTTCTTTACTTTCGCCGGGACGAGGTCAGCGTTTTTGCTGTGCCCGCGCTGAATCCATCGTTTGTCAGTGATCCAAGTTCAAACGAGGCCATTCTGGATGGCTTTCTGGAATGGCTCGTGGACTCCGGGATCGAGCCTTACGATCATCAGGAGGAGGCCATTCTGGAGTTGTTTCAGGGTCGGAATGTCATCCTGAACACCCCGACCGGGTCGGGGAAATCGTTGGTGGCTCTGGCTCTCCATTTTCGCGCGATCTGCCAAAAGCGAAGGTCCTATTACACCGTTCCCATCAAGGCTCTTGCCAATGAGAAGTTCCTCTCCCTCTGTGACACTTTTGGTCCGGACAATGTCGGGATGATCACTGGGGATGCCACGGTGAATCCCGGCGCGCTCGTCATCTGTTGCACCGCCGAAATTCTTGCCAACCAGGCTTTGCGTGAAGGTTCTCAAGCCCGTGTCGACGACGTGATCATGGACGAGTTCCACTACTACTCCGATCGCGAGCGCGGCATGGCATGGCAGGTGCCTTTGCTGACCCTTCCTCAAGCGAGATTCCTGCTCATGTCAGCGACGCTTGGTGATACCGCGTTCTTTGAAAAGGAGCTGACGGCATTGACCGGAGCCGAGACCGTTCTTGTGAAGTCCGATGACCGGCCGGTCCCTCTGGAGTTTTCCTACAGCACCATTTCGCTGGAAGATCAGGTGGAGGAATTGGTGGAAGCGGGCAAGGCGCCCATTTATCTGGTCCACTTTACCCAGTTGGCCTGTGCCAGTTCTGCCCAGAATCTGATGAGCCGAAACTTTTGCTCCAAGGAGGAGAAGGAGGCCATTGCCGAGGTCTTGCAGGATGCGGATTTCAAGAGCCCTTACGGCAAGGAGATGAAGAAGCTCTTGAGACACGGGCTTGGGATTCATCATGCCGGACTCCTTCCGAAGTACCGGGTGCTGGTGGAAAAGCTTGCGCAAATGGGTTTGCTTAAAGTGGTCTGCGGGACCGATACCCTGGGGGTTGGAGTCAACGTGCCGATCCGGACGGTTTTGCTCACCCAGTTGTTCAAATATGGAGGGCAAAGCACGGCGACTCTTGCTGTTCGGGATTTCAAACAGATTTGCGGCCGGGCGGGACGGCGCGGATTTGATGACGTGGGATACGTGGTGTGCCAGGCACCCGAGTATGTCATCGAGAACCTGAAAGCCGAGGCCAAGGCTGCGGCCAAGGGGAAAAAAAGTCGGGCGGTGAAGAAGCGGCCACCGGAGAAGGGGTTTGTGAACTGGGACGAGAAGACTTTTGAACGGCTGCAAAGTGCTGAACCGGAGAAGCTGGCTTCTCATTTTGAAATCCGCCACGGAACCTTGCTCAATGTGTTGTCGAGGTCAGGCGAAGATGGATGTGGCGAGTTGAAGCGATTGATTTCAGCCTGTCATGAAACGGAGACGAAGAAGAAGGCCCTACAAAAAAGGGGGTTCGAATTATTCCGGGGTTTGGTCGAGGGAGGGATCCTCACCATCGTTCCGCCAGGTGATCGGTTGGGGCCTGCCAAGGTGAAGCTGGATGTCGAGTTGCAGGATGATTTTACGATGAATCAGGCATTGGGATTATATTTGCTCGATACCATCCCGCGGCTTGATTCCGCCGAACCGGATCATGTCGTGAATGTAATCTCTTTGATCGAGGCCATTCTTGAGGATCCTAGAGCCATTTTGCGCAAGCAGGTCGATAAAGAGAAGGCTGCCTTGATCGCGAAGATGAAGGAAGAGGGCTATGATTTTGATGACCGGATGGAGGCTCTCGAGGAAGTGGAGCACCCCAAGCCGGGGAAGGAGTTCATCTACGTGACCTACAACGAATTTGTCCTGAAGCATCCATGGGCCAAGGAGGCCGGGGTGCGTCCGAAGTCGATCGCCCGTGAAATGGTGGAGTCGGGTTCTTCTTTTGAGGACTACATCAAGACCTACGGGTTGGAGCGGAGTGAGGCTATCTTGCTGAGACACCTGTCGGAAGTTTTCAAGGTGCTTGTACAAACGGTTCCTCCCACAATGAAGACGGAAGAATTGATCGATGTTGAGGAGTATCTTGGAGAGATAGTTCGTGGGATCGATTCCAGTCTGATCGATGAATGGGAGAAGCTTCGAAAGGAAGAGCAGGGTATTGCATAAATGAACCTTCTGCTCTCTCAGTTGTTTTTCAGATCAGTAGTCTCGGGTTGTTCCTGAAAATGTAGGATTGCATTTGGTAGATGGTAGAGGACTTCCGGCGGGACGGTGCGGCCCCGAAATGTGAGACTTCCCTACCTGGGATTTCGCTTGGTCATGACCGGAAAGAAATAATAGGGACGTGGCATCTTTATCGATGAGCGACCTTTTTCCGCAACGCTCTTTGGTCGACTTGTCCGTGCTATCGTGAAATCGTCTCTTTTGTTCGGGAAATGACCCGGGTGAGGAATAACAAACCGTGAACCGCGATCAAATTCTCATTCTCATCCTGCAGGCTGGAACAGTTCTGTGCCTGCTTGGTTGGACGTGGACTCACTTTTACTGGGAGGGCCCCTATGCGGTGTTGGTATGGAACGAGACGACTCACAGTTTGGCGGAGAAGTTGGGCCTCGGTTGGGAGGAATTTGTGGGAACGGGAGCGAATGATGGTCTTGTCCAGCGGTGGCTGCATGTCCTAGCCTGGCTTTATCTGGGGGTCACTGTTTGCGCCCTGACGGTCCGAAGGAAATCGACCTATCAACTTGTCCCGCTTCTGCTGGCGGTAGTGCTGCTTGGAGTTCTATTTTATGCGAAATATCTTGGGTCGCAGCGGCAGCTTCCGATGTTGATTGAGCATGGCAGCCAGTTTTTCATGCCGCTTCTTTTCGTCTTGGCATTAAAAATCGGGCCGAGGCATTCCGTCGTTTTCAATCTGGCGATTATCGCGGTAACGCTGACCTTCGTCGGCCATGGAGCCTATGCTCTTGGTTTGTGGCCCACTCCCGGAAACTTCTATGCCATGACCAAGATGATCATGCGTTGGGACGAGGCGATCATCACCGTATTCCTGCGGGTGGCCGGAGTCCTTGATTTTCTTCTTTGCTTAGGACTGTTGATCCCGCGATTACGAATGGCCTCGGCGCTCTACGCCTTCTCATGGGGGTTGGCGACCGCGGTGGCCCGTCCTATGGCCGGGATGTCTTCCGAGCTGAGTTTCTGGGGAGCGGACCAGTTTGTGCACGAAGCCTTCTTGCGCGCGCCCCACTTCCTGATTCCGTTGTATCTCGTGGTCTATTGGTATGAGCCTCGCAAGAAAAGCACACGGCTCCTTGATTCCGAGCCCGAATCAGTGGCAGAGTCCCGAAACGAAACGTCTCAAAAACCCGTTATCTCATCATGAAATTTTCCAAATGGTTTACCGTCCTTGCCGTTGGTTTGATTTTTGGCAGCATCGCCGTCTCGCAGCAGAATGCCAAAAAGCGGCGGGGTCGCGCCGTACTGAACATTCCTAAAGTTGAGGAGAAGGATACCATTTGCTTCGCGCTCTACACCGTGAGCGATAGAACATTGAAGCTCACGGCACAGCTCTATCCCCTTGGGGAAAATGCGCCAATGACCGCTTGCCTCGAGATCATGGAGAAAGGGGAGTGGAAGGAAGTCGCTTCGGCGGACATCATCAAGCAGGGGTGGACCGCCCCCTTCCGCGTGGAGAATTGGGACGATTCCAAAACAGTGACCTATCGGGTGGTTCACGGCGACAAGGCGGCCTACGAGGGGACAATCCGAAAAAACCCTATCGACAAGGAGGAGCTGGTGGTGGCGGCATTCACCGGAAACTCTATCCATCCCGGCCACGGAGGTGACATTTCCCGGCAAGATATCATCGATAACGTTAAAAAGGTTGATGCCGATATTCTCTTTTTCTCCGGTGATCAGGTCTACGACCACCATCGCCACCTTGCGGCTTGGTTGAAGTTTGGTCGTGATTTTGGCGAGATCATTAAGGATCGCCCGACCGTTTGCCTCCCCGATGACCACGACGCCGGGCAACCCAATCTTTGGGGAGAAAGTGGCAAAATTTCCACCCTCGGAGGAGCTTCGGACGGAGGATACTCGCGACCCGCAGAGTATGTCCGCGAGGTCGAAAGAGCCCAGACAAGCCATCTTCCTGATCCCATTGATCCTCATAAAATCCAACAGGGAATCGGGGTGTGGTTCACCAACCTTAACTGGGGTAATGTTGACTTTGCCATTCTCGAAGACCGGAAGTTTAAGACCGGTCCCGCTGGTCGGGTTCCCAAGCAGGGGCCCCGTCCCGATCATATCCGCAATCCTGAGTATGACCCCTCCAGCGTGGATGTGGATGGTGCGGTTCTCCTTGGAGAGCGGCAGTTGAAGTTCCTTGATACGTGGTCCGGCGATTGGGCCGATGCCAAGATGAAGGTAGCTCTATCTGCAACGATCTTCTGTGGTGGGGCTCACATTCACGGTGGCGCAAACGGCCGCCTTCATGCCGATATGGACTCAAATGGCTGGCCCCAGTCTGGCCGAAACCGCGCTCTCGCTTCCTTGCGCAGGGCCTTTGCCTTTCACCTCGCCGGCGACCAGCACCTGGCGACTATTTTCCATCATGGGATCGACGAATTCCGCGATGCCATCTGGTCCTTCTGCGTGCCATCGATTGCCAACCTTTATCTTCGTTGGTGGGAGCCCCTCAAACCGGGGGCGAATCGTGAAGCCGATTCTCCGGAATACACCGGGGATCATCTCGATGGCTTCGCCAACAAGGTGACAAACTATGCCGCAGCCAACCCGGAAAAGAAACCTGCCGGAAACATTCTCAACACCCGTTCGGCCGGGTTCGGCATCGTGCGACTGAATACAGGCAATCGCACCATCACCATGGAGTGCTGGCCCCGTAATGTCGACATTACCGATCCCAAGACTTCACAATACCCCGGCTGGCCCAAGGTCATTTCCCAATTCGATAACTACAATCCTCCATCTTGGGGTAAGGCAGGGAAAGTCACCTTCAACGTGGCTGATCCGGTTGTTCAATTGATAGACGAGTCCAGCAAGGAGGTCCTCTACACCGTCCGGGTGAAAGGAAAGTTCTTCCAACCTCACCTTCCCAAAGGGAAGAGCTTCACTCTAAAGGCTGGGAGCAAACAGGCTGAACAGGTGGTGGCGACCAAGCTCAAGGTCGGCAGTGAAAAGCAGTCAGTAACTTTGAAGTGATCCATCACGCTTAATTGGTAGGGAGCAGGAGATGTCGTAAACCGTTGTTTTGCCGACTACGGTTTTAAGCTTCCGGGGTTTTTCACCTCGATGGTGTTTGGGATCGTCATCAGCCAATACGGTGCGGCGACGAGAAGTCCGATTGCGATGAGGACTGTCAGGATCCATGAAACGACAGGTCGGCAGGAATCCTCGTTCCGAAGTTGCTTCACCGAGCCCTCACCAGGTTTCAATCCTTAACGGGATTTTCCGATCGTCTTCGTAGGGCACGAACAGCTGCTCCCGCAGGATGTCTTTTTCTTTTTGAAGACAAAAAGAAGGAAGGTGAGAGCCACGACGGCGAGGGCTGCTGGAGTTTGCCAATTCATCACGAGTAACCGAGAAGTTGTCCGACTTGGTAAACGAGCAGCGCGGCGAAATAGGCGAAAAGGGTCATGCCGCCCAGTTGTGCAAGGGCCCATTTCCACGAACCCGTTTCGCGTCGGACGACCACAGTGGTAGGGAGACACTGCAGGGCGTAGATGAAGAAAATGATAATGGAGAGGCCGACTAGTGGAGTGTAAAGCGGGGTGCCGTCCGCCCGGGTCGCGGAAGTCAGCTGGTCGCGCATTTCCTCCCCGTCCTCCTCATCGGTGGCATAGGAAATGGCGAGTGAAGAACGGAAGACTTCCCGGGCTGCGAACGAGGCCATCATCGCGGTGCCCATGCGGTCGTCCCAACCGAGGGGAGAAACGACCGGCTCCATAATGTTTCCGAGGCGGCCATTGAAGGATTCTTCCTGCTGAACCGCCGGATCATCGGAGTCGCTCTTGGGATAAGTTTCGAGGAACCAGAGGATGATGCTTAATCCCAGAATCACCGTGCCCGCCTTTTTGACGAAAGCGAAGGCGCGTTCTCCCACCTGATGGAATACGTGCCGCCATTGCGGTTTTTGGTAGGGCGGGAGTTCTAGGAGGAACTGCGAGGGTTTGGTTTTTCCCAGCCGGGGTTTGAGGAGACGGGCGGCCACGAGGGCGGTCAGGGTGCCGAGGGCGTAGATGCCAAAGAGAGCCAATCCTTTGGCAAAAGCTCCGACAAAGATGAGTGGGATGATCAAGGTATAGACCGGCAACCGGGCGGTGCAGGAAGTCCAGGGCAGAATCAAAATGGTGGCGAGCCGTTCCTTGGCATTGGGGATGGTGCGGGTTGCCATCACCCCGGGAATGGCACAGGCGTATCCCGAAAGTAGGGGAAGAAAGGACTTACCGGAGAGCCCCGCCTTATTCATCAAACCGTCCATCAGGTAAGCGGCCCGGGCCATGTAGCCCGAGCTTTCGAGGAGGCTGATGAAGAAGAAGAGCAGGACAATTTGCGGTAGGAACACGAGCACGCCCCCGACTCCCGCAATCATGCCATCCACGATGAGACTCTGAAAATCGCCTTCCCCGATGAGAATGGAAACCCAGCCTTGCAAAAGTTCTTGGCCTTGCTCGATCCAGCCCATGGGGATCTCGGCAAACTTGAAGATGGACCAGAAGACGGTCAGCATGAGGGTAGCGAAGAGGAACCAGCCTTTGACCGGGTGGAGGGCGTGTGCGTCGATCCGATCGGTGAGCGCCAGCGATTCTTGGTCTGGCCGCTGTAGTCCGGCTTCGACAGCGCGATGAATGAATTCAAAGCGGGCCTTTTGGATAAAGTCCGCGCTTTCTTTTCCAGTCCTAGAAACTTTAAGCAGTCCGTGGGCCGCAGGATTGGGATGCTTTTTGGTCTCGGCGAGCTCGATGGATTTGGAGATCGCGTCTTCAAGAGTCTCAGGTCCTTTCCAGAGTCGACCCGAAGGCGCGGGGAAGGGAAAGCGGAGGGCTTGCTTGAGCTGGGTGAGGCCTTTTTGATTGGTCGCTGAAAGGGGAACGAAGGGAATCCCGAAGTCCTCTGACAAAGCAACTGGATCCAGTCGGAGCCCGCGTGCTTCGGCGGCATCAATCTTATTCAGAGCGGCCACGACAGGATAACCCAAGTCAATGACTTGAAGGAGGAGGTAGAGGTGGCGTTCGAGGTGGGTGGCATCAAGAACGCAGAGGACGAGATCAGGATGAGCTTCGCCTTCCTGGTCGCCGGCGAGAACATCGCGGGTGATCTCCTCATCGGGTGAGTTGGGTTCAAGAGAGTAACAGCCCGGGAGATCAATCACCTCAAGCTGCTGGCCATGCGAGGTGAAAAAGGTGCCTGACTTTCGAGCCACAGTAGCTCCGGAGTAGTTGCCCACTTTTTGATTCTGTTCGGTCAGGGCGTTGAACAGGGTGGTCTTTCCCGCGTTGGGATTTCCGACCAGGGCGATTTTCGCCGAAGGGGATGATTCACTCATCGATCATCAGGATTAAGCCGGGACCACTTTGATTTGGTCGGCGAGATCCTTGCTGACCGCCAGCCGGGTCCCACAGATTTTACAGAGCATGTTCCGGCCATTGGTGATTTTGCGAACACGCATATCCTCGCAAAAGCCGATTTCGCGAAGCTGGCGGCAGGACGGTCCTTCCACTTCCCGAATCTGAAACTCACAGCCTATGGCTGCCTGACTCAAAGTCAGGGCGGAGTCGATTTCAAGATTGTTCGCAAAGCTTGCCATGCCGTGCGCAAAGGAAAGCCTATTGAGACTGTTTCGCAATAACAAAAATACGAAGCTTTGCCAGTTGGGTTCAGTCGTTTCGGAGGTGTAGGTAGCGGTGAGAGAGCTTCCGGGATAAAAACGAGCGGGCTAGCTTTCGATTAGAACGGCTTCTTCTAGTTCCCATCGTTGATAGGCCTCGGCATAGGTCGGGCAATCCCGGACGAGATCCTGATGCCTGCCATCGGCGGCTATTTTTCCTTGATCGAGGAAAAGAATTCGCGGGGCTTTCTTCAAAAGGTCGACCCGATGGGTAACCAACAGGGTCGTTCCTTTGCCATCGTTCGTTCGATTCAGGATGGCTTCATGAATCAGGGATTCGCTCTCTGGTTCGACGGAGGCCGTGGGTTCATCGAGAAGGAGAATGCGGGGCGAGACGAGGAAGGCCCGGGCGAGATTCAGTCGCTGTCGTTGCCCTCCCGAGAGCTTGACACCGTTCTGTCCGACCTGGGTTTGATATCCCTTCGGGAGTGAGAGAATGAAGTCGTGGGCATTGGCCTTTTGAGCGGCGGCGAAACAATCTTCATCGCCCGCTTCGGGACGACCGTATCTCAGATTTTCGTGGACCGTTCCCTCAAAAAGATGGTGGTCCTGACCGACGTAGCCGACTTGTCTCCGTAAGTCAGCCAAGGTGATTTCCCAGAGCTCCGTGTCGTCGATGCGAATGCTGCCACTTTTGAGATCGTAGAATCTCGGAATGAGGTTCAACAGGGTGCTTTTCCCCGAGCCACTTCCTCCGGCAATGGCCACAAACTCGCCCGCACGGACGGAGAAATCGAGTCGATCGAGAATCAGCTTCTCCGGGACATAAGAGAAGGACACGTCCGAGAAGGTTATGGCCCCATTGACTTGTTCGAGAGGGCGGGCCTTGTCCTCGTTTTTGATCGCAACTGGTTCATCAAGGATTTCCATGATGCGGGTCGCTGCGGCGCGGGCTCGTTGCAGGATGTCGCTGGTCTGGGCGATGGTGCGGATGGGGCTTTGCAGACGCCACCAGAATCCACGGTAAGCAAGGAGCGCTCCGATGGTGAAGGCGCTGCTTCCGGACATGATAAGCCATGCTCCGAGACCCAGCATGATGACGTTGTTGGCAAAGCCGAAAAGCGAAACCACCGGGAAGTAGGTATTGCGAAGGCGGCTGGCTTTCACGCTCGAGTGGTAGAAACCATCGGCGCTCTTTTGGAAGCTGGCTGATTCGGATTTTTCGCGACCGAATGACTTGGTGACGAGAATGCCGGCCAGCCGGTCCTGGACGAAGGCTCCGATGTGACCGAGTTTCTTTCGGATTCCGGCATAGACCTGTTTGACCCTGCGATTGTATTTGCGGATGAAGATGAAGGCGAAGGCAAGCGGGATGATCGAAGCCAGTCCCACCATCGGACTGATCCAGATCACCATGCCCGCCACAACGATGAAGGTGACAATTTCTTCCAGGAGCGAGGTGAGTCCCTGAAGAACGGATTGCTCCATGGCATCGACATCACCGGTGATCCGGGTGACGAGCTCGCCCGTGCTACGGTCGCGATGATAACCCAGCGATTGGGCCTGGAATTTGGCAAAGAGCTCGCCTCGGATATCGCGAACGAAGGCCTGGCCGGTTTTCTCCAGAAGGAAGCTCTGAATGGCATTGGCACCAAGACCGATAAGGTAGGCACCGATCATCGCGGCAAGCCACCAACCAAGGATGACTGGTGTAAGGGTTTGTTCGATGAGGGCATCTGCCACAAACCCCCAAACGAGAGGGTGGAAGTTGATGAAGGGAACGGCGAGAACCAGAAGAGTGAGGGCCCACACCAAGCGCTTTCGGTAAGGGTGTAAACGGAGCCAGACCCGGCCAGCGAGTTGGCGATCAGTCAGGTCATAGGAGGTCTTGAGATCGGACATCAGGTCTAACATACGATGAACCTGTGAAAGGCAAATCGGAAGTCAGTCGCAAGGCGATATATGGTCGCCTTTTTAGGATAGGTTCCAACGGTTTGGCACTGGTCTTGAAACAATATCGATCTCTTCCAAGTCATCCTTGAAAGATCGTAACTCCCTCCTATTGGCGTGATCAAAGCGCCGCTCCACCGACCAAGCCGCCGGTATTGGTCATGAGGAGCAAGGCGGTAGAGCGAATCCGCTCGTTTTCATTCTCCATAGGGAAGATCGAAATAATCCCCAGTCCGAAAATGGCTCCTCCAAACTGGCTCAAGACGGTCCAAATGACCGATCCGTTGTGCAGGGAGGCGAAAGCGTTTTGGGCGTCCTCTTGTTCCGCGGGGAGATCTTCTTTCATCAGTTCCTCGATTTCTTCTTTATTGGTATCCTTGTCATCGCTTTCCCGGGCTTCGCGCCTGAGTTCGCTTATTTCCGCCTGCACGCCTACAACATCGCCTATGGCATCGATCACCCGGGCCTGCTTGAAGGTAAAGATCAGGCTGATGCCAGCGAGTTGAGAAACCCGATGATCATCAGGCATCCACAAGATAGGTTTGAAGGGGCCGTAACGCTCTCATCGTGAGGAATCGAGATCCCATTCGCCAAGAAAATCTGTTAGGGACTGGTTGCCGGGACCGGGGATTTCACCAATACGGAGTCGAGTCCCTCCTTGAAAATGGCAAGAGCTCGGTCGACCTCCGCGGTGGCCACGTTGAGGGGTGGGAGGAAGCGGACGATGGTCGGTCCGGCGGGCGGAACGAGGAGTCCGCGTTCCAAAAGGACCTCGCAAAGGTGAAGGGACGGGACTTTTCCCTCGGGAAGATCGAGCGCCTCCGGATTCAAGCTGAATCCCAACAAGAGGCCGTGGCCCCGCATTCCGATGATTGCTGGATGGTTCCACGATTGAATCGCTTCGCGGATCTGGGACTCACGGGCCCGGGCATTGGCGGGTAGGTCTTCTTCAAGAATGGTTTCGATGACTGCCTTTGAGGCGGCACAGGCGAGCGGGTTTCCGCCGTAGGTGGAGCCATGGCTGCCGGGTCCGAGGAGTGGAGCGTGTTCTTCCGAAACCCAGAAGGCCCCGATGGGAAAGCCTCCGCCCATTCCTTTTGCCCACGAGATGGCATCGGGCGCGAGTCCGGGAGCTATGATGTCGTAGCCATTGATGGTTCCCGCGCGGCCGAAGCCTGCCTGGACTTCATCGAGCAAGAGGAGAAGGTTGTGTTCCCGGGCGAGCGAAGCGAGACCTTCGAGGAAGTCGCGGGTCATGGGGTTGACTCCACCTTCGCCTTGAATGGGTTCGAGAAGAAAGGCTACCGTCTTGTCATTGAGTGCGGCTTTGACAGCTTCAAGGTTGTTGGCTTCCAAGTAGCGAAACCCGGGGAGGAGAGGGGTGAAGCCTTCATGAATTTTGGCCTGCGCGGTGGCTGACATCGATCCGATGGTCCGCCCGTGAAAGGATTGGTTGAAGGTGATGATCTCGTACCTGTCGGTGGCTTGCCCGAAGCGCCGAGCGAACTTGATCAGTCCGTCGTTTGCTTCCGCACCGGAGTTGCCAAAGAAGACCCGACCCGGTTTTCCCACCACCTTCTCGACGATGAGCTCAGCGAGGTCGGCTTGCTCGGGGATGTGATAGAGGTTGGAGCAATGCATCAGCGTAGCCGCCTGTTCCTTGATGGCGTCTGTCAGAGCAGGGTGACAGTGGCCAAGCGAGCAGGTGGCGATGCCGGCACAGAAGTCGAGGTATTCCCGCCCGGTTTCATCCCACACGCGGGAGCCTTCTCCGCGCACCACGGTGAGCGGGAAGCGGCCGTAGGTTTGGAGGACGTATTGCTGGGATTTTTCGGGCGTGGTCATGACTTGGATTTGGAGTTGTTACCTTTTTCAACGTGATTTTGGAAGACCGGGGATGGACCTTGGCGGTGGCCTTGTTGCAAGACAAGTTTGGAATTAGCCGGGTCACGATAAACTCCACGGTGTTAGTTCTTGCGGGAGAAGAAGAGGGCTTTGATCTTCTCGTCATTTCCTCCACTCCCGGATCAGACTCGATTCGCAACAAGTTCCCAAATTCCCCGGTGCCGATTGTGTGTTGGGAGGAAGCGGTCATTGATAATGGAGCCGGTGAGTTTGGCGCCAGCTCGGTGCCGATGGTCAAATCTACAACTACCACCCAAATGGTTCTCGCGGACCACCCCATTGCGGATGGGCTTCCCTCGACGATTGAGCTCTTTTCTGACAGGGCCGGAGAAACGACGAGTTCGTCGGCGGCTTTCAATGCCATGACGGTCGTCGGAGCCGCCGCCAATGGATCGGGAGGTGGAGTCGATGTGACAGGGCAAGCGATGGTTTTTGCAATCGAAGCCGGAGATGCCGTTGATCCTTTTGCACTGACGGCCGACAACATTGCTCCGGCGCGGCGCGTGCTTTTGCCGTTCACTGACAACACCCTGGCTGCCTTGAGCGTGGACGGTCTCACCCTGTTCTCCAATGTTCTCGATTGGGCGTTGGCAAGTGGTGGAGTGATTTCCTCGGCCGAACCGGCAATAACCGGAATTGAGTTTACGGACGTTCCTTTTCCTGCCAACCGGGAAGTCACCCTTGAGTTCAATTCCGAAGCAGGGAGAGAGTATGAAGTCCTGAGCGCGACTGGTCTGGAAGATTTTTCCAACGGAGTGGCTCCCGTCGTTTCGACCATCAATGGCCAGGAGGGAAGTACCACAGCGGTGGTCGATTTCACTCTTCTCGGGCTTCCGCTGGACGACGCCAAAAGGTTCTTTGTGGTGCGGGAAGCAGCTCCATAATCTTTCCGCTAAAATTCCTGCATTTCGCAGTTCAAAAAAGAGACGGGAAGCTCTAGTTTCTCCGTCAGGACGTGTCGGATCATCTCAAAATCATTATCGCTTGCGGAGGAACCGGAGGTCATTTGTTTCCCGGGATCGCGGTAGCGCAGGAATTGCAATCGCGGGGGAACGAGGTGCTTTTGCTGATTTCGGAAAAGAAGGTTGATGCCAAGGCGTCCGAGAAATATCGGAACCTTCGTTTCGAGACCGTCCGGGCGATTGCCAAGCCGCCAACCTTTTCGTTTAGGATGTTGGGGTTCTTGTGGCGCTTGAAGAAGACTATTGGGCAGTGCCGTAAGATCATCGCCCGGGAGAAAGCCGATGTGGTTTTGGGAATGGGTGGATTCACTTCCTTTCCGCCCGTCTACGCGGGTGCGAAGATGGGGCTGCGAACCTATGTACATGATTCTAACGCTCTTCCGGGGCGCTCGAACCGGATGACGGCAAGAAGCTGTACCGCTGTTCTGGTGGGGTTAGAGGAGGCCGTGGAGTATTTCCCAGGAGCCGAGGTGATCAAGACCGGCACGCCGGTGCGCGACGAGCTGCGCGAGCTTCCATCGAAGGAAGAGGCTTGCCGGCACTTCGGTCTTGATCCAGCCAAGCGAACCCTGCTCGTTATGGGTGGTTCGCAGGGAGCGCGTCGTCTCAACGAGGTGGTGGTCGAAGGGACGGCGGGAACGTACTGGCAGGTTCTTCATCTGGCGGGTCAGGAAGACTTTGAACGGGTCAACAAGGAAGTGGGCGATCGGGATGGATATAAAGTGATGGCATTTTGCAGTGAGATGGCAGCGGCACTGGCAGCCTCTGATTTTTCGCTTGCGCGGTCCGGGGCGTCTTCCTTGATCGAGTTGAGTCATGCCGGTCTGCCCGCTTTGTTGGTGCCGTATCCTTTCGCAGCGGATGATCATCAGACCGCCAATGCTCGGGTTTATGAAAGGGCGGGGGCGGCTTATCTTTTTCAGCAGGACGAGGTGACGGCTGCTAGGCTCAAGGAGATGATGGAGGAATTGACAGATGAGTCGCTGAGATGCATGTCGACCGCGATGAAGGAGCTGTCTGACCCGGAGGCGGCCTCACGGATTGCCAATGTGATTGAAGGATGACGGTTGAGGATTTCAGTACTAGTCTGGTGAAAACCGGCGAGCCCATGCGGGTTCATTTGATTGGAGTGGCGGGCTCGGGGATGAGTGGATTGGCGCGACTCTTGATTCAAATGGGTCACCGCGTCAGCGGGTCGGATCGTGTGACTTCGGGTGAGACCGAAAGGTTGCGTGAGTTGGGCTTAGATTTTTCAACACCCCATTCTGCAAGTGCGGTCGAAGGGGTGGATGCCGTGATCTATTCGTCCGCGATTCGGGAAGATAATCCGACCTTGGCGGCGGCGCAGAAAGGCGGGCTTGCCAACTTTCGGAGGGCGGAATGTCTAGCGGCCATCTTGCACGCCAAAGCCGGAGTGGTGGTCTCGGGGACGCATGGGAAAACCACCACATCTTCGATGATTGCCCATCTCTTGCGGCAGTCTGAACCAAGACCCTCGCATTACGTGGGAGCAGAGATTCCGGTTCTGGGTTCCAATGCGGAGTGGAACGAGGAAGGCGATTTTTTTGTCGCGGAAGGGGACGAGTCCGATGGCACCTTGGCGCTTTACCGGCCCAGACACTCCCTTGTTTTGAATGTCGAGGAAGAGCATTTGGATCATTACACCCGGGGGATCGAGCAGATTCGCGAGGTCTTTTCGACGCTCCTCGATCAAACCTCTGGTTCGATTGTGTATTGCTCTGAATGTCCAGAAGCGACGAAGCTTTGTGGCTCACGGGACAATGTTGTTTCCTACGGTTGGAAGAACGCCGATTGGACAGCGACCGATCTTTCCGAGCAGGTTGGCACGGTGAGTTTCACGGTGAATCACAAAGGAGAGGAAATGGGAAGGGTTCAGCTTGGGATTCCTGGTCGCCACAATGTCCTCAATGCTCTTGGGGCGATCGCGATGGCTGATTGTTGTGGAGCGGAGTTCGCCTTGGTGAATCGGGGGTTGTCTTCATTTGCGGGAGCCAAGCGCCGTTTTGAAACCAAGCATCTGAGCAAGCGTTTCCGGGTGGTTGATGACTACGGGCATCATCCGACCGAGGTGGCGGCGACTTTGCAGACCGCACGCAGTTACGGGAGCGAACGGGTGGTGGTGTTGTTTCAACCACATCGGTTCAGTCGCACGCAAAAGCTCGCGGATGAGTTTGGCAAGGCCCTGCAGGAAGCGGATTTGGTTTTCGTGACCGAGGTCTACGCGGCGAGTGAGGATCCCATTCCTGGAGTGGGCGGCCAAACTATCGTGGATGCGGTCAGTGCAAACGGAGACACGAGGGTTGCCTTGGTCGACGACCTTGCGATCGCCCATCATGTGGTGGGAAACGCCTTGAGGGAAGGAGATTTGTTTCTGACGCTGGGAGCCGGAAATGTTCATGAAGCTGGGAACCGCATTGTCCGGGATCTCGAGGTGATGGAGCAGATCATCAATGACGCAGGCCTCGAGGAAGCGAAGCTCTACGAACCGATGTCGCGGCATAGTACGATGCGTGTCGGAGGTCCGGCCCAGTTTTGGATCGAACCTTCGGAGTTTTCGCAGTTTGCCGAAACCGTTTCCTTCTGCAAAGCACGTGGTATTCCGGTGAGAATTGTCGGAAGAGGATCAAACCTCCTCGTTCGCGATGGCGGGATCAGAGGAGCGGTCATTCATCCCAAAGGTGGCGCCTTCAGTAACGTGTCGGTTTCTGGTCATGAAATCACGGCTGGTGTGGGAGTGCGCTTCAAGAAGCTGGCTAGTGTGGCTCGCGAGCACGGCATCGGGGGCTTTGAGTGGATGGAGGGGATTCCCGGGAATGTCGGAGGAGGTCTGCGTATGAATGCGGGCGCGATGGGGGTGGAGACCTTTGATCAGGTGGTGTCGGTGAGTTTTCTGGATGAAGACGGAGAGATCAGGAAAAGGGGAAAGGAAGAGATAGAGTCGTTTTACCGCAATGTGCCCGAGCTCCGCCGGAACTATGCTTTGGAAGCGACTTTTGTCGGCGAGGGGGCGCACCTCGAAGCCATCCAGAAGAAGCTTGATGAATCGAGGTATCATCGCAATACCACCCAACCCAAGGCCGCAAGTGCGGGATGCACCTTCAAGAATCCCGGGATCTGTGGCGCAGGGCAGTTGATTGATGAGCTGGGCCTCAAGGAAACCGGAGTAGGAAAGGCGGAGGTTTCGCCAGAGCACGGGAATTTCATTGTGAACCGCGGAAAGGCGACCGCCTCGGATGTTTTGGGTTTGATTGACCAAATCCGGGCTACCGCTCGGGAGAAACGAGGAATCGAACTGGAAACGGAAGTCCAGATTCTGGGCGAAGACGGCGTCGCCTTTTAGCCGGCGAGGCCTTTCCATCGCCGGAAAAGGACGACCACAAGGACGAGAGCCTTGCGCACCATTTGTTAATCGAGCTGGTATTTGTGTAAAATGCTGGAGAGGACAAAGCTACCAAGGAAAAGCAGGATGATGTCCGAGAAAAAGGAAACGAGATGTTTCAGATTCCATTGTGGGAAGCATTAAGGTGATCGAGAGAAATAGAATGATAAAACTCGTCACGAAGAGCGAAACCGTTTCGGTAACCCAAAGGGTTGCAGCGAGACAAAGAACGACTGAATTACCGCCCACAGTTTCCGGAATGTTTCAACAGGTAGCTGCCGAGCCGATCCCAATAAAGACCGCAAAAGAGGCGATGGTCAAAAAGAAGCCCGCTTTTGCATAGACTGCGAGTTTTTTGATGGAATGCCTTGAGCATGGAAGCCCAGCGCATTCCAGTCCTAGTTTCTTTTGTTTCGGGTTTGGATGAACGGTTTTCCTGACAAGGTGCCGGCTTGAAGGCGCAGTTGCGCACCGCGTTTCCGCTATCGCGGTCGGGGAGTTTTTTGATTTTGGCAATGCTATCGTTCGCCACCCTGATGGAAATCGATGAGCTCGATATCGAAGACGAGATCGCCGCCGGGTTTGCCAAAACCGGGATCATCTCCGTAGGCAAGGCGGGAGGGGACCCAGAAGCGGCGTTTTTCTCCCCGGGTCATGAGTTGGAGGCCTTCGGTCCAGCCCTCGATGACCGCTTCAAGAGGGAACTCAGCTGGCTTTTCCCGTTGGTAGGAGCTGTCGAAAACTCCACCGTCAGCTGTTTTCCCTTCGTAGTGGACCTTGACGGTGCAAAGCGAGTTGGGCGTTGGCCCTCCGTTCCCTGCGCGGAGCAATTTGTGGCGAAGGCCTGAGTAAGTCTCCTTGACTCCGGGCGGGAGTGGCTCTTTGGGTTTCGGTGGTTTCATGTCCTTCCCGCAAGAGGCCAGGAACAGGGCGGCCAGAAGCACGGTGATTTGGCGTAGAGTCATGCGGCCATCCAATGGAATTCAGAGAGAACTGGCAAGTCCGGCTTGGAGAAGAACAACTGGAGTTGATTCAGTGTCCAACATCATTTCTGGCCTGATTCTCTGGCTGGTAGAAACGGTCCACGACAATATCAAACTAGCAATCTTCGAAGAAAATCACAAAAGATGCCATGGGCTGTTAACGCGAGCGGAAATTCTTCGTGGACGTGATTGATGAAAGCATGGTGTCTCATTTTCACCTTGTTTATTTCGACGGTTGGTCTGTTCCGAGCAATGCCCTTCTTATTGGTTGCAAGATCTCCTGGTCCGCCCGGGGATCCCTATGTCAATATCACGAACAATGCCGTGGTGTCAGTGACAGCGGGAACCAAGTTTGGAGTGGTCGAGTTTGGTGGAGAAAACAAACAGAAATTGTAGGGAATGAAACCTTGATTTCTTTTCAAAGAAAAGGGTGAGGAGGCGTCATGATTTCCTATGACGAAAAGAGTGGAAATGGTTGGGAGGTGTTGCATTCTCAAGCTTATGAAGTCCAAATTCACTGTCTTCGCTTTCGCCTTCGTTCTTGGTGCCGCTTTTCTTACGGCCAATCCACTCAAGGTCTATATTTTGGCTGGCCAGTCGAACATGGAAGGGCATGCCAAGGTGTCTTCGTTCGACCACATCGGGATGGATCCAAAGACCGCTCCTATGTTGAAGGAGATGCGCAAGCCCGACGGTTCGCCTGTTGTCCTTGATGACGTCTGGATCAGTTTGCGGACAGGCAAGGAAGACGCCGCTCCTGTGAAGGGAAAGCTCACTGCGGGGTATGGTGCGCGGCGTGATCCGGCCCAATCAGATGACAAGATCGGACCGGAATTTACTTTCGGCATCTACACCCGTAAGATGGTAGACGGTCCCGTTCTTATTATCAAGACGGCCTGGGGCGGCAAGTCGATCCACACCGATTTTCGTCCTCCAAGTGCCGGGCCTTATCCCTTTAACGAGGGCGAACTGGCAAACTTTAAGAAGCAAGGGAAAGACCTCGAAGCTGAGGAGGCCAAGAAGAAAGAGGCGACCGGACGCTATTATCGGATGATGATGGAGCACGTGAAGGCGGTCCTTACTGACCCGGGCAAGGTGCACCCGGAATACGATGCCAAGGACGGAGTGGAACTCTCGGGCTTTGTCTGGTTTCAGGGTTGGAATGACATGGTGGCGGGTTCGGTCTACCCGAAGCGTGGTCAACCGGGGGGATATGATGCCTACAGTGAAGTGCTGGCTCATTTTATCCGGGACGTGAGGAAAGATCTGAAGTCTCCAAAGCTGCCCTTTGTCATCGGGGTGATGGGAGCTGGAGGGCCGACTGCCGATTATGAATCGAAGCGCTATTTGGCAATCCATCAGAGCTTTCGCGATGCCATGGCCGCTCCGGCTTCTCTTCCGGAGTTCAAAGGGAACGTGTCTGCGGTGTTGACGGAAAAATTTTGGGATGCCGAGCTGGGTAAGATCGACTCGAAGCGAGGACAGTTGCGAGAAAAGCGGAGAGGCTTTCAGAAGGAGGGTCTGAAGGGAAAGGAACTCGATGCCACGATGAAGAAGTTTGAGTCGGAGCTTTTCTCTGTCCGGGAACGTGAGGCCATGAAAGGCATCACCAACGCGGAGTATCATTATCTGGGTTCAGCTAAGGTCCTGGGGGGAATCGGCAAGGGATTTGCTGTGGCCCTCAATGAGATGGCGAAGTGAGAGGAGGCATTGGTCAATGGCCATGAGTCAGTGGGACCGTTCGACCGCAAACCTGGACTGTCTTTAATCAACCGGCAGACGGAGTCGGGAGCTCATTCTCGCGTGATTCACCGTTCACGTTGGTTTGCCAGTAGTGGCCGGTTTCCACGTGCAGGCAGGTGAGCCATCCTCCACGACCAACATCGGTGTCGATGTTGATGGCGTGCCCGAGGTTGAGCGGAAGGTGTGGGGCCTTCTGGGCGGTGTGCCCGCAGATCATGATCTTGCCCGACTCGTGGGGCTGTGGCGTGCCAAACTTCTTGTGAATGAGAGTGAAGGGATGCTGTTTGGAAACCGGGATGTCATGCTCCAGATTGGCATGAACAAAAATGTGACTTTCGGTTTCATGGTGGAGCTGGGTGTTGCGGAGGAAATTCCAGTGGGCTTCCGGAACTGAAGCGAAGCCATCGGGTGGGTATGATTCGAGAGTAGCGCCGCCGCCCCAGGCTTCCAGCCAATGGGCGAGTTCGGTTTTGTCGATGGAAGAGAGGAGGAATTTTTCTTCGTGATTACCATGGAGAAAGGTGGTGTTGAACTTTTCCTTGAGGCCGATGAGGAACTCAATCACTCCTTTGGAATCCGGTCCTCGGTCCACGTAGTCGCCGACGAAAATGAGATGATCCTCGAGTTGCGGATTGATGAGATCGATCATGTTTTTCAGAGGATCAAGGCAGCCGTGAATGTCGCTGATGGCAAGAGTTCTCATGGGGGTGTAAATGACTTAACGCAGGATCGTTTCAGAGTTAAGCCCGGATGTCAGGAATCGTCTCGTGGAAGATGGACCGGGCGATGGAGCGCAGTCTTTTTCGCGGATTCTACCTATCGCTCACCGCGTTTTGCAGTCGTCATGGATACCCCAAATAAGGGTTAAAAAACACCCGTCTGCTGAAGCAGGCGGGTGGAAAAATGAAAAAGAGGAAGTGCCAGGAAGCCACGGCAATGGGGGACAAGCTGCGGCTGCTACGTTTCCGTCCTGACCGGGTCCACTAGCCCACACTCCGCGACTCCTGACGGAGGGTGGATAGGGGAGAGGGGTGGGAAGGGCAATCCGTTTTTTGAAAAAGACCGGATGGGGCCCAGGTTGGCTCATTCAATGTTGGTCGGAATGTCCATCTTGCGGGCTCGTTTTTTCCAGAGTTCGCGGGCCTTTTGTTGCATGTCCTCGGTCGTATCGGCTTCGTCGATGATTTCGTCTCCGAGAATGGTCTCGATGACATCCTCCAGCGTAACCAGGCCCGAGAAGGCCCCGAATTCGTCAACCATGGCAGCAATGTGAATGCGCTTGGAAATCATCGTTTCGAACAAGGAAGCAAGATCCTGAGTTTCGGGAATGAGATGAAGGGGTCTTTTGTAGTCCTCCAGGGTTTTGTTGCCGTTCTCCTCGATATAGGCTTTGAGGAGATCGAAGCGCAGGACAAAGCCCGTCGGGTGGTCCCGCGTCTCTTCGTAGATCGGGATGCGGGAGAAGGGGTTTTCGGAGTGCTCGTCGAGGAATTCCGATACTTTATTGGATGCTGGGAGCGAGAAGACCACCGTTCGTGGGGTGGCGGCGTGGCGGGCTAGCGTTTCCGGGAGACTGAAGAGGTTCTTCACGATGCGTCGCTCCGCGGGATCGATTGCACCTTGTTCAGTACCGATTTCGGTCATGGCGAGGAACTCAGACCGGCTGAAGGCGCCTTTCTTTTTGCCGCCCGACATACCGCTGGTGATCTTTTCAGTCATCCAGATCAAAGGCGACATGATCCGGGTGAGAGTGGTCAAAAGGGCTCCGGTAATAGGTGCAATCTGCTGCCAGTAAACGGCACCAAGGGTTTTCGGGATGATCTCGGAGAGGATGAGGATGAGCAGGGTGAGAACCGCCGAGATCATCCCGGTAGTGAGCGGGGCGTCTCCAAAAACTTTCATCGCTTGGGCTCCGACCCCGGCAGCTCCCACGGTGTGAGCGACGGTGTTGAGGATGAGAATCGCGGAAAGGGGTCGGTTGATATCGCCGAGGAGCTTTTCCCAGGTCGCGGCGTTGGCTGGTTTGCTCTCCCGTTGGGTGGCGATGTAGGGACGACGTACGCTCAGGAGGACTGCTTCAAAAACCGAGCACATGAACGAGAAGACCAGTGCAATGAGCAGGTAAACGACGAGAAGAATATAATCCACACAGGGGAGGGAAGAGAGGTTTCAGAGAAACGAAAAGAAAAAACCAGCGGTCAGGAATGATCGTGTTTTTCTAGAGCGCTTACCCAAAATAACGCAGTGAAGAAATAGCATTTCATGTTAGCGCTCCTGCAAAGCCTTTTGATTTACACTATGACGTTGAAAGCCCTGATGCTAGGGGAGGTCTCAGCTTTCCTCCAATTTGAATCAGAAGGGAGTTTTCAGGAAGTGACCAGGCGGGGTTTGCCTGAGTTCAGGATGACTATTCAGGAACGTCCGAACGATTCCCTCTCGATTCTGCCACCTTTTATTGATCAGGAGAAAGAAGAAGACTCAGATCACGCGGTCGTTGCCCCCGTCGATAGGAATCTGGGCGCCGGTGGTGGCATAAAAAACGGGACCGGCAACCTGACTGACCATGGCGGCAACTCCGGGCGAGGTGATTTCGGCACGAAGAAGGTTCTTCGTTTTGTATTCCTCGACGCTCATCCCGTAACGCTTGGCTGATTTTTCGAGGGCTTCATCGGTCCAGATTTCGGTGTCGAAGACGGCGTCGGGATGGATGATGTTGACTCGGACTCCGAAAGGCGCGAGTTCGAGAGCTGCCACTCGGGCCAGTTGGGTCACGCCGGCTTTGGTTACCGAGTAAGCCGAGGCACCTGGTCCAGGAGCGGAAAAGTTCCGTGATCCAATAATAACGATGGCGGCTTGCTTGTCGCTTTCCTTAAGGGCAGGAATGGAGAACTTGAGGAATCGTTGGGTGGCCGTGAGGTTGATGCGAAGGTGAAGGTCCCAGCTGTCATCAGTCGCATCAATGTATTCACCTGATTTGAAAATGCCTGCGTTGGCGATAATGATGTCGAGTCCTCCGTTATCGGCGATAACTTTGTCGACGGCGGCTTTGAGCGCAGCGTCATCGGTGATATCGCAAACTGCTCCAGAGAGACGCTCACCCGTGAGGTTTTCAACGACGGCAGGATTGATATCGAGCCCGACGACGGTGGCTCCGTCATTGCGGAGACGTTTGGCGGTAGCGAGCCCGATCCCTCCGGCGGCTCCGGTGACGATGGCAATTTTGTTGGCGTGGATTTGTTCTGACATGGGAAAGGGGGTGCTGATTGATTGGTTTGAGGCTCACGCAGAGGCGCGGAGACTCAGAGGGATTTTGTTTTTTAGCTGAGAGCTTGGTGGAAGGTGGCGAGATTTTCGACGGGATCGTTGCCGTCGAAGATGGCGGAACCGGAAACAACAAAGTCGGGCTTCATCGAGGCGATTTGGTCAATGGTTTCTTTTTTGACCGCGCCATCAACGCAGATGAGGATGTCCGGTTTGAGTACGCGTAGTTTTTCTATTTTGGCAGGCAGGTCATCGAGAAAGGCTTGCTTGCCGGTGTCAGGGCCAACCCCGAGGACGAGGGCGTAGTCGATTTGATCGAGATAGGGTTCGATATTTTCGACTGGAGTTGCCGGGTTGAGGGAAACACCACGGACGAGGTCTTTGTTTTCGGAAAGGAGGGCGAGGGTGACGCCAATGTCACTGGTGTATTCCACACAAAAAGAGAGGAGGTCGGCCCCGGCTTTGACAAAGGAGGCGATGTGTTTTTCGGGGTTGTCGATCAGGAGGTGAACGTCCTTTAGGAGGTCGGTTTTGAGGCCGGCTACAAACGGCGACCCGACGGTGATATTGGGCCAGATTACTCCATCCATGACATCGAAATGGAGTAGACTGACTTTGTTCTCCTTGAGGATTTGTAGCGCTGCATCCTGATCACCGATATCGGCGGTCAGAGTGGCCACGGAGAGTTGCGGGCGGGAGCGGATGAGGTTGATCTTTTCGGCGCGGGTCATGGAATCGAGAAGGGTGACGGATGAGTTGTGAATTTGAATGGGGAAGGGGGCAACTGCGAAAGGTGTCAAATTGGGAAAAAGAAAGCCCCGGACCACTCTGTGAGGGCCGGGGCTCTAAACTAGGGCTAAGCGACCAGAGGTCGCTGCAGGGTTTAGCCGGCGTTATAGATTTCGATGGCTTCGGAGGGCTTGGCTCCGTTGTGGACCACCTCCTTGACTGCACGCATCATGGCAAGCGGCTTGTCGGACTGGAACACGTTGCGGCCCATGTCGACTCCGGCGGCGCCACACTGGATGGCGTTGTAGCAGAGCTCGAGCGCTTCGAGTTCGGGAAGCTTCTTGCCACCGGCAATCACGACGGGAACCGGGGTGCAGGCAACCACATTTTCGAATCCTTCGGTGTAGTAGGTTTTCACAATGGACGCTCCGTTTTCAGCGCAAACGCGGGAAGCCAGGCCGAAGTAGCGGGAGTCGCGCGCCATGTCCTTGCCGACAGCGGTCACACCCATGACGGGGATGCCATACTTGTTGCCGATGTCGACAAGCTTTGAGAAGTTGGCGATAGTGGAAGCCTCGGTGGCGGCGTCGCCCACGGAGATCATGGCGGCCATGGCGGAGGCGTTCATGGAAATAGCATCCTGTTCGGAGATGAGAACATTGTGGTTCATCTCGGTAAGAATGGTGGTACCGGTATCGGTACGCAGGCAGATCGGCTTGGTGTTGTTGGCCGGAATGCTGGTGCGGATCATGCCGCGGCAACCCATGAGGCAGTCCGCTTCCTCGGCGAGAGGGGCAATATTGAGGTCGATTCGTTCAAGACCGGAAGTGGGCCCCATCAGAAATCCGTGGTCGAAGGCCAGCATCACGGTGCGGCCGGACTTGGGATTAAAGATACGGGACATGCGGTTTTTGATTCCCCACGAGGCGCTATTCATTCCCTTGAGGTAGAATGAGGAAGTGTCTGCGGGGGTATTGAGACCGAAGTTGTCTCCGTCTCTGATGTCGTCTAGGTCAGCCATGGTTTTGGTTGGTTTTTTGGTTCGGTTTGGAAGATTACTTGCGATGTCAGCTTTTTCGCGAGCCGGATGCGCGCTACGACCGCGTTTTCGAATTCATCGAGATTCTCGAAGAGGAGCGTCGTTTGTTCGTGGAGAAATTATTTAAAGTCTATGGGAAGGGGTGGGGCTTAGTTTTCCAGCTTACCGATCAGATAATTGACTGCTTTCTCCACGAGGAGGTCATCCTGGGCGGTGCATTCGAGAGCTTCCACTTCGATGGTGTCAGGCAGTTCCTTTTGAAGCGATTCCCAGTAGGCGGCATCGAGCTCGGTGTTGTAAAGCTCGCCTCCCTCGGCTGAGTAGCTCGACACGCCTTTGAGTGGCATGAGGAAGAGGGTGTCTTTTTTGGAATGGGCGAGTTTCTCGCCGATGGACTTGGCAACGCGAGCCTGTTCCCCGGCATTGAGGCGGGGTACGAAGACGTAGGGGGAGTGCCAGGTGATCTGGTGATTCTCCCAGCCTTCGGGAATCTTGTTCGGTTCGCTGACGAGGATACCGAGGTGCTCGGAACCACCTGGAACGACCACTTGGGGCAGGCCCAGCTTGCCGGCCACCGTGAGTCGGTCGGGACCACCGGCCCGAAGGACGCCCCAGACGCCGTCGGCAATTTCACCGAGTCCGTAATCGAAGACGGCATTGATGATTCCTTCCTTCATCATCTGCTCCATGGCATCACCTCCGGCTCCGATGGCGTGGAAGGTGATGACCTCGTATCCTGCTTCTTCGAAGAGCTTGATGGCATGCATCGCTCCCTGGGTGAGAACGCCGAGATTGGACATGCCAATGACCCCTTTGGCTTCGCTCTTGGTGATGCTCTGCTCGGATTGAGCCATGCCCCAGGCGGCGGCCGCGGCGTTAGCGAGGATCTTCCGGGAGAAGACGTTCAATCCCAAGATATCGGACACTGCAAACATCATGGTGATGTCCTTGATGCCGACAAAGGGAGAAGTGTCACCCGAAGCCGCTGTCGAGAGCATGATCTTCGGGAAACCGTAAGGAAGCGATTGCAGGATAGGGGCGCAGGTCGAGGTGCCCTGAGTTCCGCCGAGCGAAACCGCGGCGTCAATCTTTCCGGACTCCTGAAGTTCTTTCAGGATCTTTGTGGCTCCGGCCACGATGAAAGGGTTGGACTGCTCGCGGTTTGGTTTGACAAGGAGTTCGTCCAGCTCGCCGCCGCCAGCTTCAATCACCTCCCTTTTAGTAACATCAGCGGTGAGCTCCGAATCTCCGACGAGCGAGAGATCGATGAGGAGGGCCTTGCCTCCTAGTAATTCGATCTCCGACCGCATGAAAGCGGCTTCATCGGCCTTGGTGTCGAGAGTGGCGAGAATGGCAACCGTTTTCATAAAGCAAGTGATACGCCCTAAACTAGACGAGCATCAAGGCCGGGTTTTCGAGGAGGCGTTTGATTTCGCTGAGGAACTTTGCTCCGACCGCACCATCGACGACACGGTGGTCGCAACTCACCCCGACGTTCATGCGGAGGCCGGGAACGATGGCTCCGTCCTTGACGACCGGTTTCTCGATGATGCCGCCCACGCTGAGGATGGCCGCTTGCGGGGGATTGATGATCGCGTCGAAAGCTTCGATTCCCCAGGCACCGAGGTTGGAGATGGTGACTGTTCCTCCGTCGAACTCATTCGGGTGGAGCTTGTTTTCACGGGCCCGTCCGGCCATTTCCTTGATCTCTTTCGAGATTGCGAGAAGCGACTTATCTTGCGCGTTCTTCACCACTGGAGTCACGAGTCCGTCATCGACTGCGATCGCGACGGAGATGCCAACATTGGCGAACTGCACGATGTGATCGCCATTGAAGGAGGCATTTACTTCGGGGACAGCGACACAGGCGTTGATGAGGGCTTTCACTACAAAGTCGTTCACGGAGTATTTGTTCCCGTGGGTGGCTTCTGCTTGGGCATTCACCTGCTTGCGGAGAGCCATCAGTGGTGCGGCATCGATTTCGAGATGCAGATAGAAATGAGGAATGGTCACCTTGGAGGTGAGAAGGCGCTCGGCGATGATCTTACGCATCGTGGAGAGCTGGACAACTTGGTCTTCGCCTCCCACGACAGGAGCAACGGTAGGCTGGGCCGGAGCAGCGGAAGCGGGCGCCGGAGTGGCAGCGGGAGCCGGAGCTGCTGCAGGAATGGTGCTGGATACGGAAACGACATCGGCTTTCACGATCCGTCCGCCGGGGCCGGAACCGGTCACGGTGGACAAATCGACTCCTTCCGCTTCGGCGATTTTTTTGGCGAGAGGGGAGGCCTTGATTCGTTCTCCATTGGAAGGGGCCGGAGTTGGCGTGGGGGCGGCAGGCGCAGGAGCGGGGGCTTCGGAGGCCTGAACGGTGGCTGCTGCTGATTCCAGTGCGGACGAGATTCCGGGTGGAGTTGAGTCGGCCGGCTTGGCGGGAGTGGTTGCGGCAGGTGCGCCCCCCCCGGCTTCTTCCCCGTCTTCAAGCAGGATTGCGATGACCGATCCCACCGGGGCTTTGCCGCCTTCGGGCACCGAAATTTGAGAGAGAGTCCCTTCGTCGAAGGCCTCCATCTCCATGGTGGCTTTATCGGTTTCGATCTCGGCAATGATGTCTCCGATTTCGATTTCCTCGCCCTCCTTTTTCAACCAGCGAACGACTGTTCCTTCGGTCATGGTGTCAGAGAGCTTGGGCATTTCAATATTGATGGGCATAATCGAAGGTGAGTTGGGTCAAAAATGGTCCCCGCCGGGGTGCGGCGGAGAGATAGCAGAGCGCGTCGGATTATTAAAAGACAAATCCGCTCATCCGCAAGGGGGCGGACCGGACACGAGGACAAAGTTGGCTCTGGGTAGGGCAAAAGAAGACCTCTCTGGCCGTGGCACAAGAGATCCAATCGGATAACGCCCGACCGACTAGCCGACGGCTGCGAAATTCTGCCGCTTCAACCGTCTGATCAGGTCACGGGCCTCATGATATCCTTGTTCGGTGAGGCAAAAGGTCTTGTGGGCGTGGCGGTCTTCCCCGGAAACAAAATCGATCAGACCCTTTTTCTCCAGTCCTTCCACTGTGCTCGTGGTGTTGGAGGGTTTTCGGCCAAAGCTATCGAGGGTTACGTTCAGGGAGCGGGTGTCGAGGGATTCGACAAACTGGCGGTGCTTGAAGAAGCTCCCGAGAAGGACGCATTCAGGGCCGCTGAGTTCCAGATTGTCATGGTCGAGAAAACGACGAACTTCCCGCAGTTCATCGGCGGCGACCTCGTCCTGCCTCATGCCGATCTTCTCCGTGCCGCCATCAACCGTTTCCTTGGTCTCAACGACTTTTTGAACCACCTCAAGAGCGGCGCGGGCACCATCGAGCTCAAGGGTCCATACTAACTCCGCTATTTTTTTAAGGACCGACAAGTCGCTCATGAAAGTGGAATTAGTAAAAAAATGCTTACATTACAAGTTATTTCGGGTATTCGAAATAAAAAAACGAAATAAACTAGTGAAAAACTTAAAAAATATCGACAAATGAAAGTTTTTTGATAGTTTTCTGCCGGTCCTAGGACTTTGTTCACCCAATTAGCCGATGAAAGCCAATAAGCTCCCCCAAAATTCTTACGAAACGAATCAAATTCTTGCCAAGCTAGCAACTCGTGGGACTGGGAATTTTGGAAGTGCCCCTTCGATGGACGCCCAATTGGCTTGTCAGTTCAAGCAAGCCTTCGTCGGATGCTTTGCGGAGAAGGACGAATTCAGCCGGAATCTTAAAGACGAATTTTCTGCTAAAATCATCGAGGAGGTGGTTGTTAATTGCCGGGAAATTCTCGCAGAAATGGAGGCAGGAGGTCAATGTTGGCGAAAGTTGGGAGAGTTTCTGGACGAGCGATTGTGGAATTTTAGTCGACTCAAGGAGGATTTGGCTCAAGCGGACAAGGAAGTGAAGATGGTGAACTTGAAGTTGGATGAAGCTCGTGATCCTTTGACGGGTGAGGTGAGTGTGAAGCGGGTGATGGCTTGTCAGATGCTTTTGGCGGAGAAGGAAATGCGGAGAGACCATCTTCAAGGCCGGGTTTCGATGATCATCGATGGCTTTGTGGGCCGTATTCTCGCTGGAACGCAGAACGAGCCGGGAGGCGATGTTCTTGAGCTCCGGTTGCGGGGTGTTTTTGGCGCTCTTTAGGGTGGATGAGCATCGCTCATGTGGCCTTGGAAAAGGTTGATGATTCCTTAAGGACTTCGGCGTTGCCTATCGTTTCCGGGGAGACTAACCGAGGCTCGTGTCTGCGAAAAAAAAGTCCGCCAAGAAGGCGGCAACCAAGAAACTAGTGAAGAAGGCGGCAAAAAAAGCCGCAAAAAAAGTTTCCAAGAAGTTTGCCAAAAGGGCGGTGAAGAAAGTGGCGAAAAAGGTCGCTTCCAAGGCTCCAACAGCCGAAGAGATTGGTCCGGTCGCCTATCTCTTGTTCCTGAGGCGGGAGGAAACCGGTGCGCCGGGAACCGCCGAAGGGGATTGGTTGGAAGCCGAGCGGTTGCTCTCGAAGTAAGCTATTGCTGCCCTTTTAAATTTTAATCCATCGGTGCGGGCCTCTGAGGAGGCTTACCTCGCTTCTTGTTTCATACGGGGCTCCTTCAGGGCGAACAGTTTTCCTTGAGCGTTCGATTTGGTTCCGCCTAGCTCCACCTACCAAAATTAAGAGGGAATTTAAGGTCTTACTCGTTGCCTCCGGAGTGACTTCCGGGATTGAGTTCGGTGATTGATGATGTGTGTGTCATTCGCTCAATGCAGATCGACTAGTTCAATCACTCACCGGCCCGAAAGGGATGAATCGGGAAGCCCGACGCAAGGCGCCCGATGCTCTTCGCGATCAGACCTAAGGAAAAGAAAAGGAAGAAGTCTTCTTATTTATGCTAGTGGTGATCTACCTCTGCGGGAAAAAGAGAACTGTTGATGGCTTATCGAGCCAGATTATGAAATTTTGCTTTTTTCAGCGACTACGAACAAGCTGTCGCGGAAGAGAGGGAGGTTTCGGATTGGATTGATGAGAATTTTCCCAAGGTTTCGGACCTTGTTGGGGTGGTCTTTCCATTGATCGAGGGAGAAGTAGCCGGTTTCGTTGGAGCGTCCGAGGTGGGAGTAAAAAGAGACGGTCTCTTGTCGGGTGATCTTCAGGCCGGTTGGAGCAAAACAATCGATGACCTCCTTGAGGCGATACTCCTTCCAGTGCCCGTGGCCTTCTTCATCCACCTCCGGTTCATCCCATCGCGAGGGGATAAAGAGGTTCTTGTTGAGGGCCATTCGGTTCGGAGTGGTCAAAACGAGACGCCCACCGGGTTTGAGGCAGGTTTCGATACCGGCGAATAGCTCTTCGAAGGATGCCGGATTGAGGTGTTCAAAGACCTCGGTGAAAAGAATGACGTCGAAGGAATCCTCAGGGTAGGGGAGCGATGGCTTCTCGTTCAAATTGTGGGAGATGAGCTTGATCCCGGCCTCGCTGACAAGCGGGATGCGGTCGGGCTTCAAGTCGATGGCGTTTACTTCCCAGCCCTTCTGCTTGAAGTAGAGCGAAAGGTAACCGGGCCAGCATCCGATGTCGAGGAGACGGGGTAGTTCGTTCTGCGGTGAGCCGGTTTCACGGACTGCTTCGGCTGTGAGGTTGAAGCGATGCTCATGGTTACGGAGGTAGGCATCGTTTTCGACCAGATCGGCCTTCACCTGCCTAAAAATCTCCTCGTCCATGACTTCAGGGATCGAAAAGCCGAATCAAGCGATGGTGAGAACCTGCTCCACAATGCGGCGGGCATTGGGGAGTTGATCATTCTCAACGTGCTTGGAATAGATGGCTGGCGCGTCGATCGTGCACACTCGCTTGATCGGAGCGTCGAGGTCGTCGAAAGCGTGCTCTTGAATCAAGGTGATAATCTGGGAGGAAACTCCGCAGAACGGCTTTGATTCATCGACGATGACTGCCCGATTGGTCTTTTTCACCGAGTTGAGGATGGCTTCCTCGTCGAGTGGACGGATGGAGCGGAGATCAACCACCTCGGCGCTGATGTTGTGTTTGGAGGCCAAGGCTTCGGCGGCTTCGAGAGCGTGAAGAACGCTCCGTCCGTGGGCGATCAGACTGATATCGGATCCTTCCTTTTTGATGTCAGCTTTTCCAAGCGGAATGGTGAACTCGCCTTCGGATGGATCGGGGACGTGGCCCTTGTTACCGTAAAGCAGGGTGTTTTCCATGAAGTAAACCGGATCGTTGTCGCGGATCGCAGTCTTCATCAGACCCTTGGCATCGGCCGGGGTGGCGGGGGAGCAGACCTTCAGGCCGGGGAAGGCTGCGAAAAGGCCTTCGGGCGTGTGAGAGTGGGTTGCTCCGACGTTGGTTCCTCCGTTAGCCGGTCCGCGAACCACGATGGGCACATTGATGAGTCCGCCGGACATGTAGCGGCAGCAGGCTGCATTGTTGACGAGTTGGTCGAAGGCCACCGAGTGAAAAGACCAGAACATCAGCTCCATCACCGGGCGGATGCCCAGCATGGAGGCGCCAATGCCCATTCCGATGAAGCCAGCCTCCGAGATCGGGGTGTCGACGATGCGTTTGTCGCCCCACTTGTCCCAAAGGCCGCGGGTAACTTTATAGGCTCCGTTGTATTGAGCCACTTCCTCTCCCATCAGAACGACGTTTTCGTCGCGTGCCAGTTCTTCGTCGAAGGCTTCATTGAGAGCATCGCGGTATTCGATTTCGCGCATGGTATTTTTTAAAGTAAGAGTGATTAGTCGTTGAAGAAATGGCGGCCAATCTTGGAGGCCTCGGTGTCATTGTCGGTCTCCCAGTAAACATCCTTGGTGATGTCCTCAATGGTTGGAGGAGCGGATTCATCGGCAAACTTGACGGCGGCGTCGGCCTCCAGTTTGGCCTCTTTACTCATTGTGGTGGCTTCCCCGTCGGTGAGGAGACCTTCGGTGACAAGGCGTTGTTGCCAGAGGTTGATGGGATCGTGATTGGTTTTGTAGTCTTCAATCTCCTGAGGGGAGCGGTATTTCTTGTGGTTGGCATCCGCCACCGAGTGACCATAGTAGCGGTAGGTCATGATTTCGAGAACGGTGGGCTTGTGCTCTTTTCGAGCCCGCTCCATGGCGATGTGAGTCTTGGCCCGCACTTCGTAAAAGTCTTCCCCGTTAACCACGTCCCACTCCATATCGTAGGCTTCGGCGCGTTGTGCCAGACAGTCTTTGTAAGCACTGGAACGCTTTTGCGAGGTCCCCATGGAGTATCCATTGTTTTCAATGATGTAGACGACGGGGATATCGAAGAGGGCGGCGAGATTGAGGGATTCGTGGTAGGCACCCTGGTTGACGGCTCCGTCGCCGAGGAAGCAAAGAGCGCACCCCTCGAGACCCTTGTATTTCAATCCGTAGCCTAGGCCGAGGCCAAGCGGAGTCTGGCCGGCCACGATGCCATGGCCTCCCCAGAAGTTCTTGTCCGGGGCGAAGAAGTGCATTGAGCCTCCCTTGCCTTTGGAGCACCCGGTGGCTTTTCCAAAAAGCTCGGCCATGCATTCGTTCATGGTCATCCCGACGGCCAAGGCATGGGCGTGGCAACGATAAGCAGTGATCATATGATCGTGCTCACCCATTAGAGAGGCCGCACCCACAGCCACGGATTCCTGGCCGATGTAGAGATGGAGAAAGCCACCCATCATGCCGAGATTGTATTGTTTTAGGGAAGCCTGCTCGAAGCGGCGGATGCGGACCATTTGGCGGAAGAGGTCGATCTTATCCTTTGGTGAGAGCGACCGATTGACCGGAGAACCGGAGAAGTCGAGCGAGGGAGTGTTCGAGATGGTATCCATGAAAGCTAAGATTTAAGAGGCGACATAACGGCCGCAGCGGATCGCGGCAAGACTAATGAGGTCGGCGGAAGTGTGTCCCAGATTCACCAAAAACAAACCCTCCAGACACATTTTCTCATCGGTGCATTCTGGCAGGTTGACAGAAGTTGAGAAAAATGATGATAAAAAATGAAAGAAGGAGGTGGTGCCTGCGTTTTTTTCGACACTCAGAAATAACCCCTCTGATTTTGTGTGTTTGTGTAACCGCGCTTCTGTTTTTGGCAGAGGCGCGGTTTTACTTTGGGAAAGTAAGAGAGAGCGACCTTGACTTAGCCGGCATTCTCCCACGGCTTCAAAAGCCATCCTAGAAAGGATTTTCCGAGTAATTTCCGGTCTTCCGGGGTGAGTTCCTGGCTGTCGGGCTTCACTTTGATGACGAGATCCTCGTTACCCCGCCGCACCCGAAGGACATGGGTTTCACCGGGATCGAGGAGCTTGAAAAAGGCGAGGATGTCATCGAGCGATTTTTGAGTCCCCAAAAAAAGCTTATTGGCGCCATAGATCAGGTCGTTGGCTTTTAACCCTGCCTTTTCGGCAGGAGAACCGGCAATCACTTCCGAGACTGAGATCGTGATGGTCTTGATCCCGTTCACCACGATGGGAGGCCTCGGAAAAAATCGAAACCCAAAAAGGGATCCTTCTTTTTGAGTGTAAAGCTCCACTCCTACCGAAAAGAGCCTAGCCCGGATTTCCGGTTTTTTCTCGTTCAGCCAGAGTTTTTTGATCCCCTGAAGTGAGGCTTTTTTGCGGGATTCATCAGCCACCAGCTTTTTTATTTGTTTGAGCGCTTCCTCACGCACGGCAAAATTTTCGTCTCCGAGTTTGGAGGTCAGATCGGCCAGTCCGGTGGGTTCCGCCCGGAGAAAAGCGGGACAAGCAAGGGCCAAAATGAGCAATCTTTTCATGAACAGGGCGATGATCGGGGAAGATATCTCCCGGTGTTGAGGGCAATCAAGACGGAACCAGTGAGGCCGGGAAAATGATCTGCATCAATAGAGTCAGAAAGAAGTTGGCCACCAAAATGGCGAGAGACGAATAGACCATGGCGCGTGTCGTTCCCCGACCTACGCCCACCGCTCCGTTGGTCGCTTTTAGACCCTGGTCGCAGGAAATGATGACGATGAGAACGCCGAAACACAGCCCTTTGATGATGGCGATGGTGGGGTCGGTCAGATCGAGGTATTTGTTGATGTTTGCCAGCCAGTAGGCTGATTCCACTCCGAAGACTCCGACGCCGACCACCCACGAGGCAATGATGCCCAGCGCTGCTGATTCAGCGATCAGAAGGGGAACGGAAACCACCATCGCGAGAAAGCGGGGAGTGACGAGGTAGTCAATCGGGTGAACCGCCATTGATCGCAGGGCATCGATTTGTTCGGTGACCTTCATTGTACCAATTTCGGCCGCCATCGCCGACCCGACTCGACCTGCCAACATCAGGGCGGTGATGGTGGGGCCCAGTTCTCGAAGCATGGCAACGGACACGAGGCCACCCGCTCCGGTTTCCAGTCCAAATAGTTTGAACTGAAAAAGGGCCTGGGCCGCTAGGACGGCGCCGGTGAAGGCCCCGGTGACCACCACGACAACCTGGGAACGGGCTCCGATCTCCGCCACCTGCTCCAAAATCTGACGGACTCTTTTCTGGCTGCGGGTGAGCGAGACGAAAACCTCACCGGCTAGATGACCCAGCTGACCGAGGTAGATCATAAAGCCAAGAGCAAGTCGTCCGGTGCTCTGGAGGATGTTCACGGGTGCGATGCTAGGGTGCTCCCCCGCTCATTGCGATACGGAAGGTGGGGAAATCTCTTCAGGAGAGCTTTTGATCAGGCTGGGGAGATAGACTCAAATCTTTCTAGGAACAGTTGCCAAGGAGCATAGCTTTTGGGGCTCGATCTGTGGTTTGAAGGGCTTGGACTTCGAATGTCGGATTTCCCGTCTGGAGTAAGGATTTCGCGGTATTCTAATCCTAGCGATGGAAAGTGGCCCGGTGGCAGACTCGGAGGGTCAGCGAAGGCGATGGTGTGTCCGTTTTGTTGTTCAAAAAGATAGAGTTCGTGAAGGGTTGGCTCATCCTGAATGTGCCAGCAAGGTTTGTTCTGGACGGCAATCTTCCTTGCTTGGTTGTGATCGAGGGTTTCTTGGAGAGGTTTCTCCACCACGGCGGCGGAAAGAAAAGAGAAAAAATGCCCGGGTTGATCATGGTCACATCTCAGCGGTGTTGGTCGCTTTACCAACTCCTGAAAGGACCGCCGGATCACGAGAGAGCCCGTTCCAAGTCGTCAGTAGAATGCAAAAGGGGGAAGTCGTTCGGAGTGCCGTATCCCCAGGAGAAAATGAGGGGGATTAATCCTGCCGCCCGGGCGGTGGCGAGGTCGACGGTGGAATCCCCTACGTAAGCGACCTCGTTGGGTCGAAGTTTCCAGCCGGTCACGATCTCAAGAGCGGTGGTCGGATCGGGTTTGCGAGGCGATCCCGGAAGATGCCCGCGAACCGTTTCAAAGAGGTGTTGCGGGAAGACAGTCTCGACGATTTCCACCGTGTAGGAGTGCGGTTTGTTCGAAAGCACCGCCGTGGGCATTCCAAGACTAGAGAGCTTTTCAAGCAGGTTCATGATCCCGGGGTAGGGGTGGGTTCCTGTTTTCCAGTCTCTCGGGTAGTGATTTTGAAATCGGTCGAGGACTTTGGCCTGATTCTCAAGGTGATCAGGCTGCAGGGCTCGCCGGACGAGGTTCTCGACACCATCGCCCACGAAGCGACTGACCACTTCCTGGGAGTGCGTGGGTAGATCCAGATCCTCTAGAGCATGGTTTAAAGCGGCCGTAATTCCGGGCAGGGAGTCAACCAAGGTGCCATCAAGATCAAAAATCAGTCCGCGAATCACGGAATGGCGATATCGTGACAATGATCTTTTTCCGAGCCTTGTTTTGACAGACCTGCTCTCGTCTGGAAGTAATTTTCGTGACATGAAGCTTCACTTTTCATTCAAGACCGTCGCTCTCGCTTCTCTGATGAGCCTTGCCCTGCCCGCAACCTCCTTCGCTGATGACGATACCCCGCTTGCCCAGGAGATGGATACCCTCAGCGGATCCCTCAAAAAGCTGCGAAAGGCTGAGACCACCAAGGAAAAAGTCGACTTGGTGACGGCGGCCCAGAAAGCCACCCTCAAGTCCCTTGAGTATCTTCCAATCATCTTCAAGGACATCAAGGATGCTGGCGAAAAGGCCAAGGCGACTGCCGATTACAAGATGCTGGTGGGCAAGACCTATGTCCAACTCTGTCTTCTCGAGATGGCTTACCTCGAAGGTGACGAGGACAAGGCCGACGAGATCAAAGGTGCTCTCAAGGACCTAAAAAAAGAGGGTCACGAGAAATACACCGAGTAAGACCACTTTTACCCTTCTCATTTCACTCAATGATCCGGCGGAGATTCTCCGCCGGATTTTTTTATGATGATGTCTGGAGATGTGGGGAGGTTTGACCTTTTCAAATGAGTCCCGACCGGTAGCCTCCGACCCCTATGAAGAGATTCCTGCTTGCGCTCTTTTTCCTCCTCCCGGCTCATGCCGCCGATCGCCCCAATGTTCTTCTGATTCTCTCGGACGACCAATCATGGACCGACTATTCCTTCATGGGGCATAAGGTGATCGAGACACCCAACCTCGATAAGCTCGCCAAAGAATCACTGACTTACACCCGGGGTTACGTAACTTCGCCCCTCTGCCGTCCTTCGCTTGCCTCCATCTTCACGGGACTTCATACGCCTTTTCATGGCATCACCGGGAATGATCTTCTCGATCCCGAAGGCGGAAAGCGCCCCGTGCCCCGCAATCAACCGAAATGGGCCGCGAAACACGAACAGCTCTACAGGGCCTTCGAAAACAACCCCAAGTTGGCCCAGCTTCTCACCGATGCCGGTTACCTGACTTTGCAAACCGGCAAGTGGTGGGAAAACAAGCCGCAACGGTATGGCTTCACTAACGCAATGACTCACGGCGATCCCAAAAAGGGCGGACGTCATGGTGACCTGGGTCTCAAGATTTCCCGGGAGGGAATCGCACCGATCAAGAGCTTCCTTGATGAAGCTTCGGAGAAGAAAAAGCCCTTCTTCATCTGGCATGCCCCGTTTCTTCCGCATACCCCTCACAATCCACCGAAGGAACTCCACGATAAATACCTCGCCAAGGAGCCCAACAAGTTTGTCTCGCGCTACTTTGCAATGGTCGATTGGTTCGACCAAACCTGTGGTGAGCTTCTGGGTGAACTCGACCAGCGTGGCCTTTCTGAAAACACCCTGGTCATTTATGTAACCGACAACGGCTGGATCCAGTCGCCCAAGTCGGGTCGTTACGATGCACTCTCAAAACAGACCCCCTATGAAATGGGAATCCGGACTCCCATCATGGTAAAATGGCCCGGCAAGGTGAAGCCGTTGATGGACAAGGAGACTCTTGTGTCTTCCATTGACATTGCCCCGACCATTCTTACTGCTGTGGGTTTGGAAGTGCCGAAGGAGATGACTGGATTGGACCTCAGGAACACTACAGCTCTCAAAAAAAGAAACGCGGTCTTTGGATACGACGGCAATCATAATATGCGTGGAGTCGATGACCGGACAGGCAACATGGAAACCCGGTATGTGGTCTCGGGTGACTGGAAGCTCCTACTCCACCACCCCGAAAATTACAAAAACTCCACCTATGGTGGTAAGTTTCAGGGGCATCCCGCGAATCCCGAAGGGAAACCCGAGTTGTATCAAATCACCGGTGATCCCCATGAGAAAAAGAACGTCGCGGCCGCCCATCCTGAAAAAGTGAAGGAGATGGCGGCATTACTCGATGCCTGGTGGAAGCCATCCGATACGTGAATGCTCTTTCTCGTCTGCCTTTCCGCGTCTAGATAGCGGTATGGGTTGATCAGGTTACCATCGTGGGATCGAGAAGCGGCGTTTTGTTGATCAGGTCACTTCGACCGACTAGCTGCAACGAGCTGCCTACCATGATGTCTGAATGACGTGCTGGGACGCTCCGAAAATCGCTGTTCTGGGGGGTGGGGCCCACACTCTCAGTCCGCACTTGGGGCGGGGAGTCAATCTAGCGGTGGTTGATGCCGCGGTGCTGGCTTCGTGCTTCGGCCAATTGCCACCCGATCTGGCGCTCGTGGAATTCACCTGACGACGAAAAAAGCATGTTGGATCTTATTAATTCGCGACCCGGTGGACCACGCCCTTCTTCCAATCTGGTCACCTTTGGCTGGGCCGTATTAGGGATTTTGGGTTCTCGCTGGGGATGAAACTGGGTTGCCTCGGAAAACAAATAATTTTCACAATGAAAGGGCTTAAGACCGCGGTTTTCAGTCGTTTGCGACGGTAGGAGCAAAGCGGAAACCGCGAAAAAAAGCCGCTAACAAATCGCTGATTAGGTATTGTGCAAGCTAAAGTTGCTATCTGAAAAATTTTCGAAGGCAGACTCTAGAAAGGTGCTTTTCTTTGTCTAGCTCGCGCTATCAGCGGGCTGATCTAAACAATAAAACCAAAACTAACAAAATGAAATTGAAAGCCCTCCTCCTCGCTGCTGCTGTAATTGGTCTTCCCTTCACCGCTCAGGCTGACCCGAAGCCCACCAAGAACGTAGTTGAAATTGCTGCTGGCGCTGATGACTTCTCGACCCTCGTGACTGCTGTGAAAGCTGCTGGTCTTGCCGAAGCTCTCTCCGGTGACGGTCCGTTCACCATCTTCGCTCCAGCCAACTCCGCTTTTGCGAAGCTTCCCAAGGAGACCCTTGCTGCTCTCCTCAAGCCCAAGGCGAAGAAGAAGCTGGGTGCTATCCTCAAATATCACGTTGTTGCCGGCAAGGTGATGGCTGCTGACGTCAAGCCTGGTAAGGTCAAGACCCTCAACGGCAAGAAGCTCACCATCACCGTTGCTGACGGTAAGGTCAAGGTCGACAATGCCACCGTCGTCAAGACCGACATTGTGGGCACCAACGGTGTCATCCATGTCATCGACAGCGTCGTTCTTCCTAAGTGATTCCCTAACCAACGGAATTTTTGTTCCGAGCCCCCTTCCTTCGGGAAGGAGGCTCTTGTTTTTTTGAGAGATGTTGTCGTGAAAGTTCTTTTGCCATCCATCCCTTCTTTTCCCACACTTATGAGATGAGCCCATGCCTGCCCCATCGCTTCCTTGGGTCTGCATTCCCTTTCCTTTTCTTGCTGGATTCGTGCGAGGAGAAGAGGGTTTCAAAAGATTCTCCCACATCTGCCCGGGAAGAGGGAGTTTCCGCGCCGCCACACAAATTGCCCACCGGCGAACCGGAAGTTGTGTCGAACGCAGGCCAGTCCGTGGAGGGCGGGAAGATTGAGCAGGATGCCGGGGAGTTGAATCATGAAGCGGTAGTCGAAAAGCTCTTTCAGTTGCAAAAAGGGTTTGTCGACGAATTGCGACGCCTGGTCGTCTATCAAAGTGTCGAGGGATTCAAGGAGGGTCTTTCCACCCGCCAGGCTGAAATGTGGGCCCTCCTGCAGTCGGCAAAGGATCTTCCAGCTCCCTCTGCCGGGGAAAAGGCTTTTTACCAGACGGCTATCGACGCCTTCGTCGATCAGAGTATTCCGATGATGGACGGACTATTGGTAAAGGTTCGACAGCTCCCGGAAGATCATGAGATCCGGGAAATTGTGCAGGACCTTGCCCGCGATAAGAAAATGTCCGATTTGAAGGATGAATTCGAGGACCTTTATCGACAATAGGACCCTTTTTGGCCCGTTGTGAGCAGAGCTTAGGATTTCTTAAATTTGCTAGGAAGATCTGTTCTTCGCCTGAATTCACAGCCAGAGGTCGTGGTTTCAGATTTTTGACTCTGGGTGGTCCGAGTGGATAATTTTTTGAAAATTTCTGAGAAACGCCTTGTCAGATCGATTTTTATTCCTAGAGTCGCGGCCCCCAAATCGGGCCTGATATCACGAATCCCTTGGGAATTCAACGATTCAGCCCCTTCATCAGGTAATCGACTATCGGGTGCTCACCGGAAAAATGGCTCTTGCGAGGAATCTCGCTGTGCTCCCGGGACGTCCCTACCCGGTTGAGAACCAGCGAAAAATCACCATCAACTCCGTCAAATTCACAACAACCGCTTAAACGCTATCCCCAAACGATTGCATTATGCCCACGATTAACCAACTCGTCCGCAAAGGTCGCAAAAAAGCCGTCACGAAGTCGAAATCGCCGGCTTTGAATAACTGCCCGCAGCGTCGTGGTGTTTGTCTTCAGGTCTACACACGGACTCCAAAGAAGCCAAACTCCGCTCTCCGGAAAGTGGCGAAGGTCCGTCTCACCAATGGCTACGAAGTCATTGCTTATATTGGTGGGGAAGGACACAACCTGCAGGAACACAGCATCGTGCTCATTCGCGGTGGCCGGGTGAAGGATCTTCCAGGTGTGCGTTACCACATCGTTCGCGGATCGCTTGACACCCTCGGCGTCGACGGACGTAAGCAGGGCCGCTCTAAATATGGCGCCAAGCGTCCCAAGTCCTAAGTTTCTATTTTTACCTTTTAACCGTTTCCTACCATGGCCCGCAGAAAAAGAGTTTATCCAGCCAAGGTCTACAAGGACCCCAAGTTCGACAGCCAAGTTGTCGGCCGCCTAATTTCCAAGGTGATGAAAGACGGCAAGCGTTCTCTCGCTGAGCGCATCGTTTACGCCGCCATTGATCGCGCGAACGAAGGCACTGACACCATCGATCCTCTCGAGATCGTCAACCGTGCCATCGAGAACGCCAAGCCCCGCGTGGAGGTCAAGTCCCGCCGAGTCGGTGGTGCCACTTATCAGGTGCCTCTCGAGGTGGATGCTGATCGCTCCGAGTCTCTCGGTATGCGCTGGATCATCGGATTCGCCCGCGCAAAGAAGGGTACTCCGATGCATGTCGCTCTTGCCAACGAAATCAAGGATGCCGCCAACAACACCGGCAACTCCGTGCGTAAGCGTGACGACGTCCACAAGATGGCCCAGGCGAACCGCGCCTTCGCCCACTTCCGTTTCTAGTCTCTGATTTTCCTTCACTCCTGTTCCCACTCATCTGATGAGCAAAGTTGCCACAGCTCCGAAACGTCCTGTTCCTCTTGAGAGGACACGGAACATCGGAATTGCGGCACACATCGATGCCGGGAAAACCACCCTGACCGAGCGCATCCTCTTCTACACCGGGATGATCCACCGCATCGGGGAGGTGCACGATGGTGCCACCACCACCGATCATATGGAGCAGGAGCGTGAGCGGGGGATTACTATCACCTCGGCTGCTGTCACCTGCCAATGGATGCAGCAGAAGGAAGAGGGGGTCTCCAAGCTCTACACCGGGAACAACCAGCGGATCAACATTATCGACACTCCGGGTCACGTTGACTTTACTGCTGAGGTAGAACGATCGCTACGTGTTCTCGACGGAGCTATTGTTGTTTTCTGTGGAGTGGCCGGCGTTCAGCCCCAGTCCGAAACGGTGTGGCGACAGGCCACCACCTACAACGTTCCCCGTATCGTCTTCGTGAACAAGATGGACCGCGTGGGAGCTGATTTCGACGCCGCTGTCAAAGAGGTGCAGGAGAAGCTCGGTGCCCGCACCGTTCGTATTCTCATCCCGATTGGTTCTGAGGAAAACCTCCGCGGTCAGATCGACGTCCTCAACAAGAAGGCCGTTCTATACAAGGACGATGACATTCTTGGTTCCACCTACGACATTGCCGATCTCGATGAAGACCAGCTTGCTCTTGCCGAGGAGGCCTACGCCGAAATCCTCGAGGCCGTTGCTGATGTCGACGAGGAGATTGGTGAAAAATTCCTCATGGAGGAGCCCGTCACCATTGCTGAGCTGAAGGCGGGTCTTCGTCGTGCCATCATCGCCAACGAGCTCGTCCCCATCGCCGGTGGGTCTGCTTTTAAAAACAAAGGTGTCCAGTATCTCCTCGATGCTGTCGTTGATTATCTCCCGAGCCCGCTCGATATCCCCGCGGCCGAGGGGATTGATCCAAAAAATGAAGATTCTTCCGTCAAGATCGAGACCTCCGACGACTCCAAGTTCTGCGCCCTCGCCTTTAAACTCTGGGCCGACAAATATTTCGGCAAACTCGTTTTTTTCCGTGTCTACAGCGGAACCGTCTCGAAGGGAGACATGATCTACAACCCACGCACTCAACAAAAAGAGCGCGTGGGTCGTTTGATTCAGGTCCAAGCCGATAAGCACGAAGAGATCGAAACTTGTTTTGCAGGGGACATTGCTGCTCTCGTCGGATTGAAGAACGTCCAAACCGGAGATACGCTCTCCCACCAGCAGGCTAGTGTTCTTCTCGAGCCGCCCAGCTTTCCTGAGCCCGTCATTTCGATGGCCGTTGAGCCCCGTACCAAGGCTGATTCGGACAAGATGGTCGTCGGGCTCGATCGCTTGTCTGATGAAGACCCGACCTTCGTGGTCAAGACTGACGAAGAGACCGGACAAACCATTATCGCTGGCATGGGTGAGCTTCACCTCGAGGTGATTATCGATCGCCTCAAGCGTGAATTCGGCGTGCAAGCCAACGTTGGAAAGCCCCAGATCGCTTACCGCGAAACGATCACTGCTTCGGCCAAAGGAGACGGGAAGTTCATCCGCGATGCCGCTCTCGCCGGAAAGGCCGCCTACGGTCACGTTGTTTTGGAGCTCGCACCCAACAAACAGGGCGAAGGTGTTACCACCGAAGATGCTGTTTCCGCCAGCGCTTTCCCTCGCGAATTCATGCCCGCCGTGATGAAGGGAATCGAAGAATCTCTCACCAATGGACTCGTTGCCGGCTTTCCGGTGGTAGATCTCCACGCCAAGGTCGTCGATGGTTCCTTCCACGAGGTCGATTCCAACGACAATGCTTTCAAAATTGCTTCCATTTTTGCAGTGAAAGAAGCCCTCAAGGAAGCTTCTCCGATTCTCCTCGAGCCTATCATGGAGGTCGAGATTGCCACTCCCGATGAGTTTCAGGGGGACATCATGGGCGACCTCAACCGCCGTCGTGGCCAGATCCAGGAGATCGAAACCAAAGGCACCGTGGCTAACGTTTCCGCCACTGTTCCTCTGTCGGAAATGTTCGGCTATTCCACCGATGTCCGCACCCTTTCGTCCGGACGCGCTTCCTATTCGATGGAGCCCAAGTGCTTCGAGGAAGTGCCTCGCAATGTTGTCGATCAACTCGTCGCCGAACGCGGTGGCGGTTATTAAAATCATCCTTCACTCAAACTCACCTTTTTCACCATGAATCAGAAAATCCGCATTCGCCTCCGCGCCTTCGATCACCGCGCCATCGATCGCTCCACTGTCGAGATTGTCGAGACCGCCAAGCGCACCGGAGCCAAGGTCGCCGGTCCCGTCCCTCTTCCCACCCGGATTGAAAAGTTCTCCGTCAACAGCTCGGTGCACGTGAACAAAAAGTCGGCCGACCAGTTTGAAGTCCGCACTCACAAGCGTCTCCTCGACATTGTTGATCCTACCGCACGCACCGTCGATGAGCTCAAGAAGCTCAACCTTCCCGCCGGTGTCGATATTCAGATCCACATCTAATCCTACTTTCCAACCTTAACTTTTCCTCACGGAACCAGACCCATGTCACTCGGAATCCTCGGTAAAAAAATCGGCATGACCCGCGTTTTCGACGCGGAAGCAGGCTGTATGATCCCCGTCACTGTCGTCGATGTGAACGGCAACGAATTCCTTCAGGTCAAGACCACCGAAACGGATGGCTACTCCGCCATCCAGGTTGCCTATGACGATCAGAAGGAGCGCCGTCTCAATCTTCCCCAGCGCACGCATCAGGCCAAGCAAGGTGCCTCCGCTCCCAAGAAGCTCATCAAGGAGTTTCGTTTTGAAGGCGACGACCAGCTTCCCAGCAAGGAAGAAGGACACCCCGGTGCCGCTCTGTTTGAAGACGGACAGTGGGTGGACGTCATCGGCACCACGAAAGGGAAGGGCTTCCAGGGGAACGTCAAGCGTCATGGCCACAATGGCCAGCCCGATGGTCACGGTCACATGATGCACCGCCGGACTGGCGCCATCGGTGCCGGATCGACTCCCGCCCGCGTCTGGAAAAACCAGAAGATGCCGGGACACGACGGTGTTGTTCGTCGCACCACCCAAAACCTCAAGATCGTTCAGGTCCGCGCTGATGACGGCGTCCTCCTGATCTCCGGAAACGTTCCTGGTCACAAGGGATCATACGTCACCGTTCGCCCGGCTCTCAAGAAAGCAGCCGCCAAGTAACCTTTAGAAGAAAGAACCTGATCCATGTCAGCATTCACGATTGAAGACGCCTCCAAGGCCAATATCCAGCTCATCGCCGACGGCTCCAAGGGCAGCCAGGCCGTCCACGACCTTGTGGTTGCCTATCAGGCCAACCGCCGTTCCGGAACCGCTCAAACCAAGACCCGTGGTGAAGTCCGCGGAACTGGCAAGAAGATGTATCGTCAGAAGGGAACAGGTAACGCCCGCCACGGCGACCGCAAGGCGCCCATCTTTGTCGGTGGTGGTGTCGCTTTCGGTCCTCGCAACCGTTCCTACGCCAAGACCGTTTCTCGTAAGGTGCGCACTCTCGCCCTGCGTCGCGTCCTCGGAGAAAAGATCAATGCTGGAAGCGTCCTCAGTGTTGATTCCCTTGAAGTCAGCTCCGGTAAGACCAAGGACTTTGTGAAGGCCGTCGAAGCCATCACTGATTCAAAGAAGGTTCTCATCATCGGTGGTGCCTTCACTGAGGAAACCTATCGGGCCGAGCGCAATCTCACCTGGGCTCTTCTTCAAACCGCCGAGAATGTCAATGTCGAGGAACTCCTCTTCTTCGACACCGTCATCATCGTTGATGACGCCCTCGAAACCCTCGCCAAGCGCACCGCCTAAACCACTCAGCAAGCCATGAGAGATATTTACAGCATCATCGATACCGTCCGGATGTCTGAGAAGGCTTCCATCCTCCAGGAAAACGACAACACCTATACCTTCAAGGTCGATAAGCGCGCCAATAAGATTGAGATCAAAAAAGCCGTCGAAAAGTTCTTCAAGGTCAAGGTGCTCGACGTCCGCACTGCCAATTACGCTGGGAAGGCCAAGCGCCGCCGGCGCGCCGATGCCGGCCGCACTGCTTCGTGGAAAAAAGCTATCGTCCGCCTCAAGGACGGCGACAACCTCGACCTTCTCTAAACCCTTTTAATTCGTCCAACCACACTAGGAAAGGATCATTCCCATGCCTCTGAAAAGCTTCAAACCCGTCACCCCCGCGAACCGCTATAAAATGCTTCCGGGATTCGACGAAATCACCAAGTCCAAGCCCGAGAAAAGCCTCCTCGAAGTCAAGAAACGCTCTGGGGGACGCAACAACCAGGGGCGCATCACGATGCGTCACATCGGTGGCGGACATAAGAAAAAGTATCGTCTCATCGACTTCAAGCGCACCAAGCGTGATGAAGTGGCGGTCGTTGTCGGAATCGAATACGACCCCAACCGCACCTGTCGTATCGCCCTCCTTGAATACCAGGATGGCACCAAAGCCTACATCCTTGCTCCGTCCGGTCTGACCGACGGTCACAAGGTGGTGGCTGGTGAAGATGTCGAGCCCAAGGTCGGCAACGCCATGCCTCTCAAGAATGTTCCTCTTGGCACCGCAATCCACAACATCGAAATCCGTCCCGGATCCGGTGGTAAGATTGCCCGGGCCGCCGGACAGCAGGCCATCCTCGCTTCCCGAGAGAAAGGCTACGCTTTCATCAAGATGCCTTCCGGTGAACTTCGCAAGTTCCACGAGAACTGCTACGCCACCATCGGCACCGTCGGAAACCGCGACCACATGAACGAGATATCCGGCAAGGCAGGCCGCACCCGCTGGCAGGGCAAGCGCCCGACTGTCCGCGGAATGTGCATGAACCCCGTTGACCACCCCAACGGTGGTGGTGAGGGTAAGTCCAAGTCGGGGGGTGGTCGTCAGCACCTCAAGTCCCCCTGGGGACACACCAAGGGACAGAAGACCCGTCGCAAGCACAAGAACTCTACCTTCATCATCGAGGACCGCCGCAAGTCCAAGCGCGGCAGCAAGTAAGCCTCGATTTCATCGTCAAACCATCATCTTCAAAGACCCATGGCACGTTCCCTGAAAAAAGGCCCCTACGTTGATCAAAAGCTCCTCGCCAAGATCGATGCCGCTGTCGAATCCGGCAACAAGAAGCCCATCAAAACCTGGAGCCGCCGCTCCATGATCACTCCTGACTTTGTCGGACACAACTTTGCCGTTCACAATGGCAAGACCTTTGTGCCCGTCTTTGTTTCGGAAAACATGGTTGGCCACAAGCTGGGTGAGTTCTCTCCCACCCGCATCTTCAAGGCCCACGGCGGTATTGGTAAAAAGTGAAACCCTCTCTCCTTCCCGATATGTTCTCCTCATTCACCAAGATCATGCGCGCCGGGCTTCTTGCCCTCGGCGTTTCGTTGGTGGGTGCGGATGAGACCAAGGTCGAGAAGCTGGAGCGGGAAATCCGCGAGCTCAAGTTGCAGAAGGCCAACCTCAACCAGACGCTGGCCATCGCTAACCTCGAGCTCGAAACAAAAACCAAAGCCCTCAAGGAGATCCGCGAGTATCACGCCCTCTTCGGGAAGGACATTTTCGAAGGCGGAGATACCAAGCTCCTCCACGCCGTGGCCAACTGGGAAATTTCCCGCGAGAACTTTCTTAAGCTGGAAACTTCTGTTGGCAGCCTCCTCCCGGTGATGCAGGAATACCTGAGCACTGCGGTGGCGGCCGACCCCGAAGCCCGCAAGCTTCTAGAGGTCCGCATCCGGGAAGTCGAAGTCGCCCTCGGCCATCGCGATGCACCTAAGCGGAAAATTTCCCGGGGAACAGCTCGCGAAGCCCGGATCGTCACCATTGATTCGGCCACCGGAACCCTGGTTATCAATGCCGGCTCCGATGCCGGGATGAGCGTCGGCTCCCGCTTCCGCATCGAGCGCTCCGGCAATCAAATTGGCGAAGCCATGTTGGCCGCCACCCGCCCCAACGTGAGCGGGCTACTCATGCAAACTCTTAAAGACCCCGAGGTTCCGGTTCAACCGGGTGACCTCGCCAAACTGATCACTCAATAATTCTGACCCGACAAACCGATGTTAGTTCGTTCAACCACCAAATACGCCCGTATTTCTCCCAAGAAAGCACGCGACGTCGCCCGTGAAATCCAGGGGCTCGCCGTTTCGGATGCCTTGGACACGCTCACTTACACTCCCAAGAAGTCTGCCCAGCTCATTGGAAAGACTCTCAAGAGCGCGATCGCCAACGCCGAAAACAACCACGAGCTCTCTGCCGACGAACTGATCGTCAAGGAAGCAGTCATCGGCGAAGGCCCGACCCTCAAGCGATTCAAGCCTCGTGCCCGTGGATCCGCCGGGGCCATCCGCAAGCGCACCAGCCACATTTTCATCACCCTGACCGACGAGTTCGAAGAACCCGAAGAAAAGAAGAGCTCCGGAAAGCCCAAGAAGCGTGACACCATCAAGTCGCTCTTCGGACCGGTCGCCAAGTCTGCTCCGATCGAGGAAGAAGAGGCTCCTGTTGAAGAGGAGCCAGCAGCTGAAGTTGCCGAGGAAGAGGCCGTCGAAGCTGAAGCTCCTGCCGAGGAAGAGGCTGTCGAGGCTGAAGCTTCTGCCGAGGAATCCGAAGAAAACAAGGAGTCTGCCGAATAAACCAACTTCATCAATTCACCTTTCAAGAATCATGGGACAAAAAGTAAATCCAATCGGTTTCCGCCTCGCGGTCAACAAGGACTGGCGTTCGAAATGGTATGCCGAAGGCCAGGACTTCACCACCAAGCTTCACGAAGATCTCAAGATCCGTGAGTATATTGCTGGTCGTTTGCAGTCCGCCGCTCTCTCCAAGGTCGTCATCGAACGCGCCTGGAACAGCGTTCGGGTCACTCTCCACACCTCACGGCCCGGTCTCGTCATCGGGCGCAAGGGGTCTGAGATCGAGGTCATGACCAACGACATCTCCAAGATCGCCGGAGGTTCCCAGGTCAAGATCGACATCGTGGAAATCCGTAAGCCCGAGCTCGACGCCCAGTGTGTTTGTGAGCAGGTCTGCATCCAGCTCGAGCGTCGGATTGCCTTCCGTCGCGCCATGAAGCGTGCCGTCCAGACCGCCATGGACTTCGGGGCAAACGGAATTCGGATCCGCTGTGCCGGCCGTCTTGGCGGTGCCGACATTGCCCGTGCCGAATGGTATCGCGAAGGCAAAGTGCCCCTCCAGACTCTCCGTGTTCCCATCGACTACGGGTTCGCGGAAGCCAAGACTGTTTACGGAATTATCGGCGTCAAATGCTGGATCAACAAGAACGAGGACGCAGACAAGGGGGCTCGCCCCGCTGGTCATGACCGTCCCCGCCGTCGCGGACCGGGTGGTCCCGGGGGCAATAATCGCGGAGGTGGAGATCGTCGCGGAGGTGGCCGCCCCGAGGGAGGTGCCGACAAGCCCGAGGTTGGAGAATCTTCCGCCGCATCCTAAATCATCTTAACTCAATCGAGACCATTAATCATTAACTTTTAGGAGGACAGTATCATGCCTTTAATGCCCAAAAGAACCAAGTTCCGGAAGTCGCACCGCGGCAACCGGGGAGGGAACGCCCAGCGTGGAACCGATGTTAGTTTCGGTGACTTCGGACTCCAAGCCCTCGGTCGTGGTTGGATGACCAACCGCCAGATCGAAGCCTGCCGGATTTCCATCAACCGCTTCCTCAAGCGGAAAGGAAAGACCTGGATCCGTATCTTCCCTCACAAATCCATCACCCGCCGTCCGCCCGAAACCCGGATGGGTAAAGGTAAGGGATCGGTGGACGCTTGGGTTGCCGTTATTCGCCCTGGAACCATGCTCTTTGAAGTGGGCGGCGTTCCCGAGTCCCAGGCTCGCGAAGCCATGCGCCTGGCTTCCTACAAGCTTGGTTTTGAAACCCGCTTCGTTTCGCGTTCCAGCCATTAATTCCTGGCCCGGAATATTCAATCAATCACCGCATCGTTCGAAAGGAACAAACTCATGTCCAAAGTGAAATTTTCCGAGATCTCGGAACTCAGCATCGAAGAACTCTCGACCCGTCTCCGTGACCTTAAGGAGGAGGCTCTCAACCTTCGTCTCCAGCAGGCCACCGGTCAGCTCGAGAACACCGCCCGTCGCCGCCTTGTTCGTCGTGAAATCGCCCAAGTCATGACGGCTATCAACCAGCGCAAGTCCGTCTAAACGGATCTCCCAAAAACAAACCTATTTTAAGAGATGTCAGAAAATCAGGAAGCTCCGGCCAAGGAAGAGTTCGTCCCCTCCGACGCCCCCGTCGCCAACAAAAAAACCCGCGTTGGAATTGTGACCTCCACTGGAATGCAAAAGACCATCGTGGTGGAATACACCAACCGGGTCCCTCACCCGAAGTTCAAGAAGATCATCAAGCAGTCGAAAAAGTTCTACGCACATGATGAAGCCGGGGAAGCCGCTGTGGGCGACAAGGTCCGCATCGAGGAAACTACCCCGATCTCCAAGCTAAAGCGCTGGAAACTGGTCAAGGTTCTCAGCCACTAAACAAACCGCCGCTCTTTATAACATCCAACGTTCCCAATTTCGCCATGCTTCAAATGGAATCCAAAGTCTCGGTCGCTGATAACACCGGTGCCCGCCAGGCCAAAATGATTGGCGTCATCGGCAAACGGACCAAGTCCGCCCGAGTCGGTGACATCATTACCGCTCATATCCGCGAGTCCATCCCCACCGCTGCCGTCAAGAAGGGCTCCGTGGTCAAGGCCGTGGTCGTTCGTACCGCTTATCCCATTCGCCGCGCCGACGGGTCGGTCCTTCGTTTCGATGAAAACGCCATCGTGATCATCGATAAGGATGGCAACCCCAAAGGATCTCGCATCTTCGGACCGGTGGCCCGCGAACTTCGTGAGAAGAACTTCATGAAGATTGTCTCCCTCGCTCCCGAGGTCCTCTAATCCCAACTGCGTTTTACGGAACCATGAAAATCAAAACCCACGTGAAGGTCGGTGACGAAGTCGAAGTCATCGCTGGAAACTACAAAGGTGAAAAAGGAACGGTCCTTTCGATCAATGCTGCCAAAGAGCAGGTCGTTGTCGAAGGCGTCCGCACCATGAAGAAGTGCATTCGTCGATCCGAAGCCAATCCCGATGGAGGCATCGAGGAAGTAGACGGTCCCATTCATATTTCCAACGTAAAAAAAGTCTAGCCCGGGACGCCTGACTGTGTCAGGAACCCGGGCCGCTCCAACCACTCGAACAAATCGGGAAGGGGAGCACCTCGTGCGCTTAAGCAACCAATAACCACGCTGACCCGCCAAATACCATGAAACCAACACTGCAACGGCTCTACGAAGAGAAGCTAGTCAAAGCCCTCCAGGAAGAACTGGGCCTCAAAAACGTCAACGAGGTTCCCCGCCTCGAAAAAATCTCCATCAACTCGCACGTCGGCCACTACGTCAACGAGCGAAAGGCAGCTGTCGAAGACGCCGTTGATGAAATCGGAAAAATCACCGGTCAAAAGGCCTCGGTGGTCTACGCCCGCAAGTCGGTGGCAAACTTCAAGGTCCGCGAAGGTGAGGCCGTCGGAGCCCGCGTCACTCTGCGCGGAGCGCGCATGTGGGAATTCCTCGAGCGCTTCATCGCCATCACCTGCCCGAACATCCGTGACTTCCGCGGACTTCCCTTCAAGTCCTTCGACGGACGCGGCAACTACGCTGTCGGTTTTGGTGATCAGTCCATTTTCCCGGAAATCGAGCTCGACCAAATCAAGCGTCAGATCGGTTTCGATTTCATTTTTGTCACCTCGGCCAAGACCGATGCCCAGGCCAAGGCCATGCTCAAAGCACTCGGTATGCCCTTCCGCGACAACAACAAGGAAGAAGCCGCAGCTTAAAACCCTGAATATTCAAGAATCATGGCAACTTTGACTGATCCCATCGCCGACTTTCTCATTCGTCTCAAGAATGCGTCACGTGCCGGCAACGAATCCTTCCGCGCCCCTCATTCCAAAATGAAGGTCGAAATAGCCCGCATCCTCAAGGAAGAAGGCTACATTTGGAACTACGAAGTCGACACTTCCGGGAAATTTCCCGAGCTCGTGGTAAAGACCAAGTATGTCGACGGAGTGCCCGCTCTTACTGATCTCAAGCGGATCTCCAAGTGTGGACGTCGGAAATACAGCGGCTCCCAGGACATCCCGCGTGTTCTCAATGGCCTCGGCATCTCAATTATCTCAACTTCCAAAGGTCTCATGACTGGCCAACAAGCCCGCACGGAAAAGGTCGGTGGCGAAATCATCGCCTTCGTCTGGTAGACCATAACCCCACTCAGAAAGCAAAACCATGTCAAGAGTAGGACTCAAGCCCATTCCCGTCGCTGACAAGGTGACCGTCACAGTCGACGGCTCCACGGTCAACGTCGAAGGACCCAAAGGTAAACTTTCCCTCGATCTCCCCGAAGGCATCACTCTTGAGGTGGCCAATGGAGAAGTCGTTGTCGCCCGCGCTTCCGAGCAACGTCACCTTCGGGCCCTCCACGGGACCTTCCGCAGCCTCGTCAACAATCTCATCATCGGGGTGAGCGAAGGCTTCGTTAAAAATCTGGAGATTCAAGGTGTTGGTTTCCGTTCCGCTGTCAAAGGCAAGGACCTCGACCTCAGCCTCGGAAAATCGCACCCGATCCTCCATCCGATCCCGGAAGGCGTCACAGTCACCGTGACCGATAACACCAAGATCAAGGTGGAAGGTATCGACAAACAGCTCGTCGGCCAATTCGCTGCCGAGGTTCGCAGTTACTATCCGCCCGAGCCCTACAAAGGGAAAGGTGTTCGCTATGTCGACGAATACGTCCGCCGTAAGGCCGGTAAGTCCGTGAAATAAATCCTGACGAAAACCCAGAACTCCATCAAACAATGAGCACTCTTAATCGTAAGGAACAACGCCGCAAGGTGCACCGCCGTATCCGGAAGAAGATCTCCGGAACTGCCGATCGCCCTCGTTTGGCCATCCATTTTTCGAACAAGAACGTCTACGCCCAGGTCATCGATGACGTGGCCGGCAAGACCCTTTGCGCCGCTTCCACCCTTGATTCCTCCATTGAGGCCAGCGGAGCCAGCAAGGCTACAGCCGAAGCTGTCGGAAAGCTGGTAGCCCAACGTGCCACTGACGCCAAAATCGAATCCGTGGTCTTCGACCGCGGAGGCTTCTTCTTCACTGGCAAGGTCAAGGCCCTTGCCGATGCCGCCCGCGAAGGTGGTCTTAAATTCTAATTCCAGCTCCGAATCAACATGGCTAATAACGAAGACTCCAAACCTGCTGCCGATGCAGCAGCCAAGCCGGCGGACGCACCGGCAGCCGCCAAAACTGGCGACGACAACCAGTCCCAGAACCGTGGCGGTGGGCAAAACCGTGGCGGTGGCGGCGGTGGAAACCGCGGCGGATTTGGTGGTCGCCAGCGCGAAGCGGCTCCCACCGATTCTGAAGGTAACGAGCTCACCGAAAAGGTCGTCTTTATCAACCGCTGTTCCAAGGTGGTGAAAGGTGGACGTCGCTTCAGCTTCTCCGCTCTCGTCGTTTCCGGAAACGAGAAAGGTTCCGTGGGCGTCGGATTTGGCAAGGCCAACGAAGTAGCCGAATGCATCAAAAAAGCCTCGGGTGTCGCCAGCAAGAGCCTCCAGAAGGTCAAGCTCAACGGCCCAACCATCCCGCATGAAGTCTATGCTGAGTTCGGTGGTGGCAAGGTTCTTCTCAAGCCGGCCTCTCCGGGAACGGGTGTCATCGCCGGTGGCGGAGTTCGTGCCGTCTGCGAAGCCGTCGGGATCCACGATGTGCTCGCCAAGTCGATCGGTTCCAACAACCACGCCAACGTGGTGAAGGCCACGATCAAGGCCCTGACCATGTTGCGTAATCAGGACGACATCAATGCCCTCCGCGGCAAGAAAAAGGAAAAGGCCATCTAGTCAGCCCTTCCCAATAACCCAAGCAAACGTCGAAAAATGAATCTTCACAATCTCAAGCCCAATCCCGGAGCCAAGCACCGTCGCAAGCGTCTTGGTTGCGGAGAAAGCTCTGGTCTCGGTAAGACTTCCGGTAAGGGTCACAAAGGTCAAAAGGCCCGTTCGGGTGGCGGGGTGCGCCCCGGTTTCGAAGGCGGTCAGATGCCTCTCGCTCGTCGCCTACCTAAGCGCGGATTCTCCAACTACCAGTTCCGCGATACTGTCGCGATCGTCAACGTGTCCCAGCTCGAGCACTACTTCGAGGCGGACGCCGAGGTGAACGGGGAGACCCTTCGTGCGGTCAAGTTGGTCAAAGGCCAGTGCGACAAAATCAAGGTCCTGGGCCAGGGTGAATTGACTAAGGCTCTCAAGGTCAAGGTCGACCTCGCCAGTGCTTCAGCAAAGGAAAAAATCGAAAAGGCCGGAGGCTCCCTCGAACTCTAAAAGGCCGGAATTTCCTCTCCATCCGGTGAAATCCTCTTTCCTGGCATTTTCAACGCTGAGCCCGGTCCGCCGGGCTGCCGCGTTTTTTGCGTTTCTGGGATTCCTGACGATTTCGTCCTGTGGAGAGGATGTCGATTCGCCCGCTGCAATCATGGCGGAGCAGACCCGGATCTTTAACGAGATGGCCGATGTTCTGAATGGAGTTGCCGAGGGAGGCGACTCCGCAGCGGCGGCCGAGAAGCTGACCCTCCTTGGCAAGGAATTGAAGAACCTCAAGATCAAGCTATCCGAGACGAAGGATCTTCGCGAGGAGGGTCGTGAAGAAATTCTCGACCTCTCGGACTTCCAAAAAGCCACTGCCCGACGGCATGATGCTTTTTCCAATGT
>JBMYLT010000008.1:0-97940 GCA_049596615.1 Akkermansiaceae bacterium
GGAATTCCAGTCAGGAAAAACCACCTTCAGCTGGTAACATTTACGCACAAACCCGGGGCGTCTATCAAGTTCAATGTTAAACAAACGCACAACAGTGCGGAAACCAGCCCGAAACCCAAAGGCAAACCCCGAAAACAGGCCGGTTTTGTCCCAAAAACCCCAAAAAACAGTTTCGCCGCCTAACTCAAGTCATCCGAGGTGACACTCCGTTGTTCTCTCGTCCCCAGCTCCACAGCCTGATCCACCACCCGCGAGGGCGTGGCATCGAAGCGATAACCATGGCAATTCGGGCAGATCACTGCTTCGGCGGTGACAATTGAATCACACCCTTCGCACACCTTGTATGCCACCGGGTTACTGGCGATCTCCCGCGCCTTGGCGAGACGGTCAGCCTGTGAGGAATCTGCCATGGCGCAAGCCAAGCCCAAAAAAAGAGAGGTCACGAGGAAAAATCCCCGTGGCCTCGGAAAATTTTATTCCGATCGCCCCCTTAGGCAGGCTTGATCGCCTTGTTGGTCCGGCTTTTCAGATTGGCAGCCTTATTTTGGCGGAAGATATTTTTCTTGGCAGCTTTGTCGACGACCGAGCTGAATTCCTGAAAAATCTTGCGTGCTTCCTCTTTATTGCCCTCGCCCGCAGCGGCCAAAGCCTTCTTCTGAAGAGTTTTGATGCGACTCTTGACAGCACGATTTCTCTCGGTGCGCTTAGCGATCTGACGCACTCTCTTTTCTGCAGACTTGTTATTGGCCATAAGACGAACCCGCTCGGGCGGGGCGGGAAGATAGGGATTTGGGATTAGGTGTCAAGTTTCAGTCTAAGGAAAATTCAATCGCTCCCCGGACCTTCTTATGGAAGATTCCTCTCATGAAGATATCTCGGTTATTCCCCCTCTTTTTTGTGGCCGGGCTGGTGGCAGCGCAAAACAAGCCGCCGATTCCCGAGGACTTGATGGATGATCCCCACTTCCGCACCGAAAGCGGCCTTAACGAATTCACCGTTCCTTCGATCGCCAAGGTCTTTGACGAGTTGGAAAAGGTCTCTCCACTCTCCTACAGTTCGGACCATCTCAAGAAACACGAGCGCCTGCCTCTCGACCGATCCCGCCTCGCGCTCCGATTGGGCACCTTGATCGCCGATGGCTTTATCGCAGTGCAAACCGGAAACTCACAAGATGTCGAAATCATTTCCTCCCACCTTTCCCGCTACGCCAAAGCCCTCGGTGCCGGTGACCAGATTAAAAAACACGCGGCCGCTCTTCTTGAACATGCCAAGGCCAAGGATCTAAACAAACTCAAACTGGCCCTCGCAACAACCCAAAGAGATGTCGAAAGCGAGCTGGTAGGCCTTCGCGATCCCGATCTCTCTCATCTCATTTCACTAGGCGGCTGGCTTCAGGCGCTCGATTCCGCCGCACTTGCGGTGAACAAGAAATTCACCGAGGAACGTGCACTAACACTTTTTCGGGAAGACATCGCTGACTATTACGCCGAATCCATCGGCTCCCTCAATCCTTCTCTCAGCCAACAAAAGTACATGATTGAAATGCGGGAGCTCCTGCAAGGCCTCCGCACCTCTATGAGTCTTAAAGAAAATACCAAGCCCACAGCAGAAGCCGTCAAGGAAGTGACCGAAGTCTCGGCCAAGCTGGTTCAATTCGCGCGCAACTAATCTCTTTAACATGACCCTACTTCTCGGACTTGGCATCATCGGGTCCCGCAGTGCCGACCAACTGGTAGCTGCCGGACATTCTCTCAAAACCTGGAACCGCACCCCAAAAGACCGCCCGGATGCGATCACAGATCTTCCCACCGCCGCCTCCGAGGCCACGGCGGTCCTCTGCTACCTGCGCGACGAGGTCGCGGTCCGCGAAGTCTTTGAGCAGATTCGCAACTCTCTGGGTGAAGGTAAGACCTTCATCAATCACGCCACCATCGACCCCGCAACCACGCTTTGGCTGACCGACCAATGCCGCGAGCTGGGATGCGGATTCCTCGACGCACCCTTCACCGGATCACGGGACGCTGCTGCCAAGGGTAACCTGGTTTATTATGTCGCAGGCAAACCGGATCTCCTCGAGGAACACCGGGCGCTCCTTGAAATCACCTCGCGCGCCATTATTTTCCTAGGTGCTCCTCCTGCGGCTACCGTGGTGAAGATCACCACCAATCTCGCTACCGCCTCCGCAGTCCAGGCTCTTACGGAAGCCCTTGAGATTTCTCGCCGCCACGGAGTCGACCCACGGGCCTGGCACGAAGCCGCAAAACTAAACGGATGCTATGCCGGGGTAATGGGGATGAAAATCCCCACCATCCTGGAGAACGATTTCACGCCCCACTTTTCGGTCGAGAACATGGCCAAGGACACCCACTACGCTATCGAACTAGCCGAGGCTGCAGGCGTCACCGCCGATCTCAACCACTTCACCTGGGCCCGCCTTCTCGAAGCAGAAATGCGGGATGCCTCCGAAGATTTTTCAGCCACTTTACGGCAGCATCAAAGCACTGACCTCGACCTCGAAGAGGATGTCGAAACCGCCTGCTGCCGCCTTCGTGTTTCCGGTCCCGATGCAGAACGGTTTCTCAACGGACAAGTCACCAACGACGTCTCCCAACTCTCCGATGGCCGGGTGATCGAGGCATGCCTCCTCGATGCCAAAGGAAAACTACAGTTTTACGTCTTCATTCATCAGGAAGGCGAAGACTTCATCGTTCAGGGGCCAGCCAATCTTGCCGAGCCCATTCTTGCCCGCCTCGATCGATATCTCATCGCGGACCAGGTTGAATTGACCGACGAAAGTCTCGACGAAACCGCCTACCTCACCCTTCCTAACGAAACCCGGCGAATTCTCGAAGGCATGCCCAAGTGGCCCAATGAACTCTTCCCCGGCCTACTGCCACCCGAGGCCGGCATTGAGGATCGGGCGATCTCATATTCCAAGGGCTGCTACACCGGACAGGAAGTGATTTCACGAATGAAACGGGCCGGGAAAACGAACCGCCACCTTGTGAAGTTGTCCTTCAACAAACCGCTCATTCCCACCGGTTGCAAACTGATGGTCGGGGGCAAAGAAGCCGGATTCGTGACCTCGGTGGCCTCGCACATCGGTGAGGGAGAGATCGGTCTGGGCTATCGGCTCCAGAAGTTTGGGGAATCGAAAAGCTTCGACCTTTCCTCTCCCGCCTCCGGTGAGATCATCGGACAGGCCACCATTCGCTAATCAATTTGAGCCATACTACTGCTTGAGTCCCAAATGTGTTCCACTGGGGGGCCGATTTATCCGGTAGGAAATACCAATCTTCACCGGTTTTATTGGTAGAACGGCTTCAACATCCAGTAGCAAAGCGGCCCCGTGATGGCGACGTAGAGCCAAATCGGGAAGGTTTTCTTTGCTAGCTTTCGATGCTTTTCAAAATTTCTGGTCCACGAATGGACGAAGGTCATGAGGATCATCGGGAAGCTGATGGCGGCCGCCGCGATGTGACTCAATAATACTCCAAGATAGACAACCCGCATCGTCCCCCAGCGCTCCTTCTCTTGATCATCGATGATCCGATTCCCATCCGCGTCGCCGAACTTGGTTTCAAACATTGTGAAATGATAGGTCACGTAGCAGAGCAAAAAAAGAGCCGAGAGAACGAGTGCCGCCGTCATGCACTTTTGATGGAATTTATGGTTTTTGCGGAGGATACTCCACAAACCTCCGAGGAGTAGGGCCGCGACTAAGGTATTGATAAGCGCGACTACGCTGGGGAGAAACTTGATATAGTGCTCCACCTCCAAGCTGATCCCGATCTTGTATGGGGAACGCATCAGCACGACGAGAATCAGAACGACTGCGCTGACGATCCAAACGACGACCTTGAGTCGACGGGCGAGGTCTTCTTTGATCGGCTCGTCGATGATTGATTGTTCACTCATGGTGCTGCCGCGGTTGTCGACATTTTCTTAAGCTCGTCAAGTTCTCCCAAGGCTTCACGAATCTCGTCACGCAGCCTGTCCATCGGAGTCGTCTCGGCGTCCCACATATAAACGAGGGCGGTGCCAAGATAGATCTGAAGCCGCATGTCGTGGGCCCAACGCCCTTTTTGTTGGATGTGGATCGGATCGAAGCGTTCTTCGATCCGGGCAAAACCCATCTGTTTCTCCATGAAGGTCCAGAGGTCTCGTTGCGCAGCCTTGAGAAACCACCAATCGCTTTCGTCCACTTCAAGGGCCCCGCGCACCTCCTTCAAGAGCTCACTGGTGTCATTTTCCGGATCGACTGAAAAGCATGCCACCATGAAATCATCCTCAACTTTGAACTCTTTGTAAACTTTGACTAGGGACTCCTGGTTCCTCTTGGCACACATCGGGCACGCCGCGTAATACTGTGCCGCTACCCAGACCTTGTCGTGAAGCGACGAAATGCGGATCGTCTCTCCGCTTTGCCGCTCTAAAACGATATCTTGGCGAAGAAGATTTAAAACATCAACCTCCTCCTTCCCGGCATCAGCCACTGGAGGTCCTTGATCTCGTTGTTTTTTCTTTAGAGTGGTGAGAAAAAACGACATTCCGAAAATGAACACCGAAAACACCGCGACTCCGGTGTAGATCAAAACGATTTTTTTCTTATCAGTCATCCTTGTCCTTTCTCATCAGGGTTTGCGTAAAGGTAATCGATGGAATCGATGAGCATCTTGGTTAGACTCTCGGAGGTAAACTCAGGAGGGGAAATCTCCTTGTCAGGATGGTCGAGCTTGGCCCGTTCGTATTGCCGATCAAAGCCTGCCACTTTCTCAAAATCCCATCCTCGCGATGCTCCCGGATGCCCCCGGACATGCAGATGTTGATCGAGCAAAACCAAGCGCGAATCGTAGATAAACTTTCCGTCTTCTTCAGTTGGAGTCACATTAAACCGCATCTTGGCTTTCAAGAAGGACCGCAACGAGGACTTTCCATCCTCGCTGGCGACCACCCGCAGGACGTCTGGTTCGTTCCCATATTGTGACAAGACCCCCGACATCTTCTCGGGTTCGGTGTTCGAACCATCGAGGACGAAGACCAGGATCACCGGCTTATCTTCCCGGTCCTTAAAGTGCGTCATCACTTTCTCCAACGCCTTTAATGACGGCTCCGACTCCGACTGGGGCGTGATCGGGAGGGTTAAAACCAGCGTGATCTTCCCTTGCAGATCCTGTAAGTTGCGCAACTTCCCGTCAGCCGTCAAAAGCTCCACTTCAGGCTCCGTGATCTTGGTCAAAAAGCTGGGGCGGTCGCTAGTGCCCGACTGTTCAGAGACGTAACGATTGTAGGCGAAATTCAGTAGGATACCGCTCAAAACTATAAAGATGACGAGCTTAATTGCGGTGGCTCGCAGCTTTTTCGGGTCCCGCTCTGCGGGTTCTAGTTGGCTCACATCCACTTCGCATTGAAGGTAACTCAACTCCACGCAATGGCAAGAACCGCCAGCGTCAACGGAAGGTAAAGAAGAGTACCGAAAAAAGCCTTTCTCATCGGGCCACGCTCGCCGGAAGCCTTGTAGCTCAAAAGCGGACACATCAAGATCACCACCAACAACGAATGAAAGGCCGAAACCCACCAGGGGAACAACCCAGTCAGTCCTGCTGCCACCACCAGCACAATTAGGACAGTGGAAAATACGATGAACAATCTGGCGGTCTTGCCGCCCGTGATATCGCCATTAGACCACATTTTGTAGCCTGCCTGCTCGTATTCCTCGCGACACAACCAGCTAATCGCGACGAAGTGAGGTAGCTGCCAGAAAAAGAGCAATCCAAAAAGAAACCACCCTCCCCAATCCGTCAAGGAGCCCCCGGCTCCCACCCACCCTATCAAAGGCGGGATCGCCCCAGGGATCGCACCCACCAAAGTGTTGGTGGAATGCCATTTCTTCATCGGAGTGTAGACAAAAACGTAGATCGCAATCGTAACCGCCGCGAGGATGGCTGACTCTTGATTCACCTTCACCGCGAGGTGGATAACCCCAAAGGCCGCCAGTCCCCAGCCGATGCCGAACGCTTTCATCACGCTGAGTCGACGGGACGGTAAAGGGCGGTCCGAGGTCCGCTTCATTCGGGCATCGTCCTCAATCTCCATGAGCTGGTTGAAGGCCGCCGAACCAAAAGCCGATGCCGCCGTGCCAATCAGAGTGTGCACCAGAAGCATCCAGCTCCTGGATATTCCCCCGAGCCCTCTCGCGGCAAGATAAAAGCCAAAGAAGGTCGTGATCACCACGAAGGTGTTCAAACGAAGCTTGGTGAGAACCTGCAGATCCTTCGCCAAACCCGCAGTTGCTCCAGATGATCCTTTTGCTGTCAACAACGGCACTCTGCCCTCATCCATCGAATCCCGCAATCCCGCGTCTACCCGAAAGAGCATTTTTAGTTGCTCCTTTTTTCTTTCCGCCTCCCTCCTGATTGCCGAGACTCGCTGATACATGAGCAACGAGGACCAGTATCGACGCGAACTCAAGGTAATCGAAGAGGTCGAGGACAAGAGCCCAATGGGCAAGTTCCTCGGCTACGCCAAAATTTCAGGACCCGGCTGGCTCCAGGGAGCCATCACCTTGGGTGGAGGATCGCTGATCGGAGCTCTTTATCTGGGAACAATTTCGGGCCATGGACTCCTCTGGGTCCAGCCCCTTGCCATGATCTGCGGCATCATCATGCTGTCGGCCATTGCCTATGTCACTCTGTCGACCGAACAACGCCCGCTTCGTCTGATCAACCAACACCTCAACCCTCTGCTCGGTTGGTCGTGGCTCGTCGCCACCGTCATGGCCAATATTGTTTGGACAATGCCACAGTTCTCACTTGGAACCGCTGCGATCCAGCAAAACCTGCTCAATCTCAATCCGGCAGACGAAGGACTCTTGAAAGGCACCCAGTGGGCCATCATCGTGGTCCTTTTCGGCACCGGGCTCTACGTGAACTATCTCTACCAAGCTGGAGGCGGCGGAGCCAAACTCTTCGACCGCATCATCAAGGTGATGGTCGGTATTATCGTACTATCATTCATTGCGGTTGTCATCAGTCTGGCTACCAGCCTGCCCTGGGGCGAGGTCATCGGTGGGTTTTTTCCCAATTTCTCCCTCCTTTTCTCCGCAGCCGATGCCTACCAACCTTTGATTGAAAAGTCCTCCAACCCGGATTGGTGGACCAGTCAAATCCTGAGCACCCAGAAGGACGTGATCTTTACTGCCTTCGGGACCGCAGTGGGTATCAACATGACCTTCCTTCTGCCTTACACCCTGCTGAAAAAGAAATGGGGGCCGAAACACCGGGGTCTCTCCATCACCGACCTTTCCATCGGACTTTTTGTTCCCTTCTTCCTCGCCACCTCCTGCGTGGTCATTGCCGCCGCCACCTCTTTCCACGGCAAGGTCGACAAAGACAATCTCGGGATCGGCGACAAGCGTCTCATGACCATTCCGGCGGTCGCCAAATCTCTGGAGGAATTCAAAGGATCCGATGAAGAGAAGACTGCCTTCCAGAAAACTACCATTGAGGATTTCAACGAAAACGACCGCATGATCGCCGCAATGTTGGTGAAGCGGGATGCCGGAGCCCTCGCGGGCACCCTCGAGCCCTTCACCGGTAAGGTGGTTGCTCAAAAGATCTTCGGAATCGGTGTTCTCGGCATGGCCCTCTCCACCATCATCATCCTGATGCTCATCAACGGACTGGCCTTCCAAGAAATCTTTGCCGGAAAACGGAAAGAGGGCGAAAACGCTGCCACTGCCCTTTCACAAAAGGCCCCCTATTTCCTCGGTTGCTCGGTTTCCGGGGTGGTTGGTTGTGCCTTCCCTTTCATCTGGAATAACGCAGAAGCGAAAGCAGCCCTTGCGGTGCCAACGTCCGTTATTGGCGGCTCCCTGCTTCCCATCGCCTACTTCACCTTCCTCCTCATGATGAATTCCAAGAAAATTCTGGGTGATCGGCGCCCCGAAGGGACCTCTCGGCTCGTTTGGAATGCCCTCATGATCTTTGCTACGGGCATGGCGACTTTTGGATCCTACTGGGCCACCAACGGTAAGAAGTTTGGCGATTTCCCAGCAGGCATGTTCGGGATGTACTTCCTCGCTTTGCTCTTCATCGTCGGAACCTTCTCCTTTATCAAAAACGAAAAGAAGGATGCCTAATTTCCGATTGTGGACAATCTGGCTCACGAACAACCAAAAGAACCGGATTTCAGAACAGGTCGACCCTAGCTCTATATAAGAAAATTTGGGGAGACAGATCCCCTTTTAAGGAAAGCACGCCCTGTTCTGACACTTTTTCACCCAGGTCACTTTCGCAAACTCCTGAAAAACAGAGAGTGAGCCCTGCCTAGATAATTTTGTCATGGGTTAGATGAATTATATTCATGGGTCGTGGCACACCCGATGCTGACTTGGCGGAGTTCAACAAGAACTCCGATACAACATGTTAAAACTAACACAAAAAACGACAACAGTATGGTTGCTGGCCCTGGCAATTTCCTTGTTTACCGGATTCGGTTTTGCAAGTGCCCAGGATGACACCGCTCCTGCTCCCACCCCGGCTGTCACTCCGACTCCTGCGGTTACCCCGCCTGCTGACGAGCCCCCGGCCGACGAAGAAGTCAGCGAGAACAAAGCAGACTACGATGCACTGATCGAAGCTCAGGGCAACGAAGCATACGCGTTCGATTTCTTCACCACCTCTATGCTTTGGACGGTCATTGCCGCGGCCATGGTCTTCATCATGCACCTCGGATTTGCCACCCTCGAAGCCGGCCTGACCCAAAAGAAGAACACCGTTAACATTATTTTCAAGAACGTCTGGATCATCAGTATCGGTCTCATCACTTATGCCGCTGTCGGCTTCAACACTCACTACCCAGGCGAATTCAACGGCTGGTTCTCAATAGGAGGACCCATTGGCGATCTTAATGCGGAAGGCGGGGACACTTTCGGCTACGGCGGACTTTCACTCGCCATGACCGGATACGGTGACTTCATCTTCCAGGCCATGTTTGCTGCCACCGCCGCCACCATCGTTTCTGGTGCGGTCGCCGAGCGGATCAAGCTTGGCTTCTTCATGATCTACTCCACCATCCTCGTGGCTCTCGGCTACACCATTGCTGGTTCTTGGCATTGGGGAGGTGGTTACTTAGCTAGCCTTGAAGTTCCCTTCAAGGACTTCGCTGGTTCCACTGTGGTTCACGGTTTCGGTGGGGCTGCCGCCCTAGCCGCAGTCATGGTCCTTGGACCTCGCAAGGGAAAATATACCGCCGACGGCGTGAAGCCTATCCTCGGGCACAGCATGCCTTTGGCTGCCATCGGGGTCTTCCTTCTCTTCTTCGGATGGTTTGGTTTCAATGGGGGTTCCGTCCTCTCAGCTGATCCCGGACCTCTCGGTCTGGTCTTCACTACCACTGCTCTTGCAGCTGCCGCTGGAGGAATCTCTTCTATCGTAACCTCCATGATCGTGCTCAAGAAACCCGACCTGTCCATGGCCCTAAATGGTCTTCTGGCAGGCCTGGTCTCCATCACCGCTGGTGCTGATGTCGTCGGCCCCTGGGGGTCTGTCATCATGGGTGCCATTGGCGGCGTCATCGTGGTCTTCGCCATTCTTTTCTTCGACAGGATCAAAATCGACGATCCCGTCGGCGCAATCTCCGTCCACGGAATCTGCGGGATCTGGGGAACCATCGCTCTAGTATTCTTTACCACGGAAGATCCCGGCACCTTTACCCTCGGGTCACAGCTGATCGGAATTGCTCTGGTCTACGGCTTCGCATTTGTCTTCTCCTTCGCTCTCTGCATCGCCGGTAAGGCCATCTTTGGAATTCGCGTCAGTGAAGAAGAAGAAGCCGAAGGGCTCGATGTGGCCGAGCACGGTGCTCCAGCTTACGGCGAGTAGGACTCTTCGAATCACTCAATATTCATTGCAAAGACCGCAGGTTTTCCTGCGGTCTTTTTTTGCTCAGATTCCTCGTGATCAACGACACCACCCTTGGCTCTCAAGCCCCGATCACTTCATAGACCACCGGTTGTCCCGCCGCTCGCTCTGGATCCATCTGGACCGAGTCCAAAACCTGTCGCGTGGCCCGTTCGGCATCATCCCGACTCCGGGCATGCACCACACAAAGAGCATCACCCTTGTAAACCCGTTGACCCAACTCGGGAAGGTCCGTCAGCCCGACCGCATGATCAATCTCATCCTCTGCCCGCGACCGTCCCCCGCCCAGCTCGACCACTGCCAATCCCAAATCCCTGGTCTCAATCCGACTCACCCAACCCTCTTTCTCTGCTGGCACCTCCACCATCACTTCAGCCTTCGGAAGATAACCTTCGGCATTCTCAACAAAATCCGCAGGCCCTCCCAAGCCTGAAACCATCTCACCAAAAACCTCAGCGGCCTTTCCTGAATCGAGAGCCTTCTTCAAATCTCGCCTTGCCTGGTCCCGATCCCGCGCCAAGCCCGCCAGCACCAGCAATTCCGCGGATAAGCTCATCACCACCGTCTCAAGCCGATTTCGATCTCCCTCGCCCTTCAAGAATTTCACCGCATCCAGCACCTCGACGGCATTCCCGGCCGTCCCCGCAAGGGACTCGTTCATATCAGTGACTAGCGCACTGGTCTTCACCCCAGCACCGTTCGCGACCCCCACGATACTCTCGGCCAACCCCCGGGCCTCCTGATATTCCCGCATGAAGGATCCGCTCCCGGTCTTCACGTCCATCACGAGGGCTTCGAGCCCCGCTGCCAGCTTTTTGGAAAGGATCGAGGCTGTGATTAAATCTAGTGATTCCACCGTCGCGGTGACATCACGGGTGGCGTAAAACCGCTTGTCGGCTGGAGCTAGAGATGCCGTCTGCCCGATAATAGCCACCCCGCAGTCCCGGACTACCTCACGGAATCTCTTGCTCGAAGGCATCGTTTGATAGCCGGGAATACTATCGAGCTTGTCCAGAGTCCCCCCGGTATGTCCCAGCCCACGTCCGGAGATCATAGGAACAAATCCCCCGCAAGCCGCCACCAACGGTCCCAGCATCAAAGAAACATTGTCCCCAACCCCGCCGGTCGAGTGTTTGTCGATGACCGGTCCATCGAGGTCAGGCCATTTCAAGATTTCCCCGGAATCGCGCATCCCTTCGGTGAGCGCCACCCTTTCATCGAGAGTCATACCTTGAAAGAAGACTGCCATCGCAAAAGCCGCGATTTGACCTTCGGAAATGGTCCCCTCTCCGATTCCGTGGGTGAAAAAGGTAATCTCGTCAGTGCTCAAGGCCTGGCCGTCTCTTTTACGGCGGATGATCTCTTGCGGTAACATCATCTATCTTATCGTTGAAGGGCGGCCGCCAGAATCGGCCAGAGTTTCCCTCCGGCACAGATTCCGAGGATCCCAAGGACACCCGCCAACGCCGGAGGAGCCGGCAGAGGCAGTTTCAATCCGGTAAAGAGCAACCCGACAAAAAGTCCGGTTCCAAATGAAGCAATTGCGAGCACAAACCCATCCATGGCTTCGAAAGCTAGACTCGAACTGCAAAAACCGACAACACCAAAGCCGTATTCAAGACGATCTTTTCTTTTCCGACTCACAAATCGGGCTTACTGTCATCTAACAACATATGAGACACCTATCCTGTATCCTTTCGGCCCTGCTTGTTCCGGTTTCCGCCCAGCTTCGCATTACCGAAGTCATGTCGGACAGCGGACACGATGACACCCGGGCCAACGGTGATTGGTTTGAAATCACCAATACCGGGACAACTACGGAAAGCCTGGCGGGATATTCCTTTGACGATGACAGCGCCGAAATCGGGGCTTCCGGTCCTTTTCCCGCGATCAGTCTTGCTCCCGGCGCTTCCCTGATTGTCCTTCGTGAAAGCTTCTTCGACGCAGGCACCTTCCGCACCCTTTGGAATATTGATCCCGCGGTCCAGATCCTCACCGAAACCCAACTCAGCAACTTCCCGGGATTCGGTGGAGGCGGAGATGAGGTCTATCTCTTCGATGGCACCGGAAACAATGCCAGCATCGTGGATTCCTTCCTCTTCGGCGAGGCCACCGAAGGATTCAGCTTTTCCCGATTCAACAACGGACAAGCGGTCCCCGGAGGATTGAGCAGCAATGGAGTTTTTGGCGCCTACGAAAGCGACGACACCAGCCAGGATGTCGCTTCGCCCGGCATTTCGGTTGATCTTCCCGAACCGCTTCCACCATTCTTCGCCGGAACATTCAATACCGCCGCCATTGCCGGCCTCCCCATCGGGACATCCGATTTCCGATTACAGAGCTTTGACCCCAACCCCGGCGATCTCATCACCCTCAGTCTCTCGGGTGCTCCGGCCTGGCTTGGCCTTTCCCCGGTCGGAAACGGGATTGGACGTTTCACGGGCACCCCACCCGCCGGAGTCTTTGGGCCGGCGACCTTCGATGTGGTTGCCACCGATAACACCGCTCGTTCCACCTCCCAGAGTTACATGATCGAAATCCTTCCCGGTTCCAGTCCCATCATTCTCAACGAATTCAATGGAATCGCTGCCGGTGAATTTCTTGGTGGTGGTGGCGAAGCCGATCCCGAAGCGGCAGCTGACCCCTTCTTTGGCCGGATCGAAGGAAACGGAGGAGCCTGGGTGGAATTTGTGGTCACTGAAACCACCGACTTGCGCGGTTGGACCCTCCGGATCAACAGTGACGACTCGATGAGAGAACTCAAATTCAGTGATCACATCTCGCTCGCCAGTATCCCCGCCGGCACGATTCTGACCCTGACCGAAGAGAACAAAAGCACTCCAAGCCGTTTCAACATCGTCTCAAATCTCAGCACCTCGGGCATCGCCTGGACCAATATCTGGATGCACGATCCCATCCTGATCGATCAAGCTGCCAGCACCCACCCTTCCACCCCCGCGATTGGCAGCAACAACACTGTGGTCACTTGGCTCGATGGAAGCGATGCCGTTGTCTACGGACCGTCCGGCGAATCAATCGCGCTCCGTGACTCCAATGGCAACAACATCGGAGATCAATTGGTTGGGGTCAGCACCACAGAGATTTTTCGACTCGAAGCAAATCCAACTTCTACGACCACCCCGTTAAACATCAACTACGATGATGCCGGGGCCTCCAGCTTTGGAGCAGCGAATGTTTGGAGCTCCGGCGCCATGACTCAGAGCTTTGCGGCTTACTTGGCTGCCTCCACTCCTCCTTCCTTCGGGTCTGTTTCGGAAACAAAAGCCGTTCGTGGCAGCTACAGTGTCACCGTTGATGCCCCCGGAAGCCCGGTCACCGTTTTGGAGGCTCCCGACTTCCTGACCATCGACACAGCTGGAGCAACGATCGACATCAACAGCAATCGCCCTCTCACTCCAGCCGACATCGGCACTTACGAGATCAGCCTCCAAGCCGACAATGGGGCAGCCTCCAACAATCTGGGCCACCTCGTTTTTGAACTGGAGGTCCTTCACCCTGCCCCTCCAGTCATTGTGAACGAATATAACGCCGTATCCGACGAAAACTATCTCAATGGAGGCACGTTGGCCTTTGATAGCGATGGTGCTCCAAATGCGGTCGATTCTCACTTCGGAAGAGTTGCCGGGAATGGCGGGAACTGGTTTGAGCTCGCCGTGGTCGGAAACGGCGGCCCTGGCTCTCTCGACCTAACCGATTGGACGATCGAGGTCGGGTTCATTGCCACCTCTGGAAAGTTTGTCAATCGGTCCATCATCACCTTGTCCGACACCGACACCTGGTCCGCGATCGATCACGGGACTCTCCTCACCTTTACGGAGAACAACACCGTAGGCGGTGGACTTGATACCGAAATCAACCGCGTCAATCTTCTTTCCACCCTGGGATACGCTTGGAGCAACATCCACATCAACACCCCAGGTACGGTGACGGTGGCGAATCCCGACAACTTTCGCCTTAACTCAAGCAATACCGCTTTTGTGATCAAGGACAGGGCTGGCACGATCATCTTTGGCCCGGCTGGGGAAGGCATCGCCCCTCTCGACGGTGTCGGTAATACAGAGATTTTCGAGCTCAACAATGATCCCTCGACGCAGATCTCTCCCATCGACAATACCACTGACACCACCTTGGGTTATGATGATGGTTCATCCGGTTCCACCTTCGGCTCTCCTAATCTTTTCGCCCCGATTGGATCACCTAGCGATCGCCCCCAGGACTTCACCGTCTTTATTCCCCAAACATCGCTCTTCGATGACTTCCTCGCCGATAACGGACTCGCAGCGGCTGGGCCGGACGACGACAGCGACAGTGACGGCTTCACCAATCTCGATGAATATCTCTTCGGAAGCCTGCCATCGGACGTAAACAGCGTGCCCTTACAAGTATTCGACCCGGTGACCAGCGCGCTGACGATGAATATCCGGACGAACGATCCCGACTACACCCTCGTCGCTGAACAAAGCTCTGACTTGCAAAACTGGGTTCAGACCGATTTAGAAACGGCTGATGAAGAATCCGGCCTAGGACCGGACTTCGCCCAGCGCACCATGGTCTATAGCGGAGGAGCACCGAAGATCTTCCTTAGATTCGCCACCAGCAATTAGGTCGGTCACCTCTCTCAAAGACCCCGCTTTTTTTTCTCCGACACGATCCAACCACGGTCGTCCTTGGAGAGATCTTTTTGCGAGGTCTTGATTTGGTGTCCGTCGGGTTCGGTCAACAGAAGGTAACCGTTGCGATATCGGGTGAGCTTAGCAAAGACCACCTCCCCATTCTTTCCAGTCCAGCGCCGATAACCTTTCGCAGCCATCTTTTTTTCCCAGACTCCTCGGTTGTGCTCAATAGTGAGGACGGCGTTCTTCATTTTTCCCCACAAAGATTTCTTTTCCCCGCGGGAGTAACCGCGCTCTTGAAAGTAGACCGCACCATCAGGTTGAACCATCACCAGCGTGGGTTGTCCCATCACTCTAAATTGTTTCTTAAGACTCTCGGCATACTTCCGTCTGGCTACGAGATTCTTCGACAACTGTCCAAACTCATCCATCTCTCGATCGCCACCCGAAGCATCCACCCTAAGGCGTATTAGTTTTTCGTCCGCCCATTTGGCAAACTCATGGTCACCGTAGAGTTCACGCTTCAACCGCGCACACATTGGGCTCCCCGGAGTGCCCGAACGGGTGAACCAAATCAAGAGAGGCTTGCCGGTTCGGCGCGATTCACGGCTGGCTTGCTGATAATTGTAATGCCACGGGTTTTTCCTTTTGGAGCTCTTGGATAAGCCTTTCCCGAAATCGAGCTCGGCATTGGCATCCATGGCAGCCCACTCGATTTCATCATCCGCCGGAAGAAGGTTTCCATTCACCTCCATCCCCTTTTTGACTTTAAAAGGAAGGTATCCGACCTCCTTTGGAGCCATTCCTGCGGCGACATCTTCGTTCACCTCCTTGACTCCCGTATGTGGGTAGCTCGCCATCCCGGCCGGCAATCCACCTTCATCGCCGGCATCCCTGTCTTTAGGCTGCTTGGGACGGATTGTCCGCACCTCATTAAAATCAGCACATGACGATCCGAGCAAAAGGACCAACAGAGCAAAAAGGTTCAAGGCCTTCATCGGGCAAACAATACCATCCAGGTCAAGAAACTGCAAAAAAGCCGGGATCACTCCCGGCTTGGTATCAGATCCGGTTGGACTGGTTTTATTTCGAGGCGAGACCTCCTTCGACCTTCTTACCTGCCGGAGATTTCTTGTAGGCAGCCTCACTTTGTTGGAGCGCCCAAGTGTCATACTTCTTCTGGTCAATCACCTCCATCGTTCCACGCATCACCCCGTGATTCTCTCCACAGAGCTGGCCACAGACGACGCCCGTTTCGAGCTCTTTCATCGGCTTGAACCACATCGGAATATCTTTCCCTGGTAAGGCGTCCTGCTGGATCCGCATCGGGATAATAGAATAATTGTGGATCACATCGGTCGAAGTGACCTGCAAAATGGCGTTGCGCTTCACTGGGAGCTTCAATGAACCGGAAACGAAATCATCATATCCCTGGGGATCATCAGGATCGATGCAGGCATCGCCTGGCCCCTTGACCAAAGTACGATCAATCCGGCCGAATTTTCCGTCCTTGCCAGGGTAGTGATACTGGAATCCAAACTGGTAGGCGATCACTCTCACCCGGGTAGGGTCGGTTTGCTGAACCTCTTCGAAGCGATCAGTCCGTTCCCACCAGAGCGGAAAGGCGAAACCCAGAAGAAGAACAGCTTCGATGATGACCACCCCGATTTCGAGGTGACTCGAAACGTGGTTTTGAACTCCGTGATAGCTTGCCTTCGGATTTTTCGACGCCCGGAACTTCCAAAGGCAGAAGAGGAAAAACAAGGTCCACCCGACAAAAAGGGCGAACATGAACCAGTGAACAATGTCGATAAGGTGATCCACGTTGCTGCCGTGATCAGAGAAATTCTCCGGAATCCCGAGCCATTTGGACCAATTGAGAGGAATAAACATGAGAAAGGTAACTTAAGAATTGGAAGTGGGGGCAACGTAATCGTCGCAAAATTTTGGATCGAGGCCTGATTTTTCACGCCTCGCAATCTTGATCATAAACCAAACCACCATGGTCACGAGAGGAACGATCACGAGCAACATCAAGGCAATCGCCCAACCGGCGGCATCTTTGCCGCCATGTTCGAAGGCGTTTGCACAGGTCGCGCAGGCGGAAATAGCATGGGGATTTAACATGGGTATCGAGGGTGTAGTTTGGGGGGAAGTCAGACAATAATGTCTTTGGATTTGCGCCGAAAGTAGAAGCCGTAAACTACAAGAGCGATAGCCGCAAAGAGGGTGACGATTCCGAAGATCTTCGTTCCCATCCCGCTCGAGCGCTCGTCCAGAAAGAGCGCCCAAATCCCAAAGCCGCCGCTGAAAAGAGCAGCGATTGCGATGAAGACGAGATGGAATCCTTTGATCGACATGGTCTGGGTTGGTTACTCGGATGCTTCACCATGCACGTTAGTAGCCGGCTTATCAGGGTTATAAAATCCGTCGTTGAGGTTGGGGTTTCCGAACTGAATCGGATCGGTCTTTGCCCAACCAATCAACCACATACAGAAAAATGCCATCACAATCCCGAGAATGTAGACGAAATAGACGAGAGGCCGCTCGTGATTGAGGTGCATGAAAATAATCATCACCAGGGAAGCTTTGAAGGCCGCGATGAGAAGACCAATCACAGCATCCGCCTTGTCAAAGCCATGCTCACCGAAATCAAGCGCTTCGACGGTTGCGACCATCACCGTGACAACAGTGAAAAAGAAGAGAAGAAGCCCAATGAACATGTAGAGCTTCTTGGCCTTTTGAACTTCTGCAATGGAATCAGCCATAAGTTTGTTGGAGTAGATTCAGGGGTTGGGAGGAGAAATTACATCAAATAGAGGATCGGGAAGAGGAAGATCCAAACGAGATCAACAAAGTGCCAGAAAAGACCGCCGATCTCAACCCGGTTGGCAAGCCACTCAGGATTGGACTCATACATTTTCCGTCCAAAGAAAAGGTAGTATCCCAGAACCAGTGCCCCACCGATTACGTGAAGACCATGGAGTCCGGTAATGGTGAAGTAGATGGCATAGTAGGTGTTCCACTTTGGGGTAAAGGTGGATTCGAAGCCGACCTTTTCGCGAGGAATCTCGAGATGCGGGAAACTATAAGCCTTGTGATTGGCTCCGGCAAAACCGTTTAAATCAAAAAGTCCGGTCCGCTTAATCCGCTCCCCTTCTTTTCCACCGGCATTTTCGACGGCTTGCAAATCAATCTTTCCACTTTCCTTGATCTTAGTGGCCACCTCGTCATCAAGATCGCGTAGCGCAGCGGCGGTGATTCTCGCCTGATCGTACCCAAGGTCACGATAGGCAAGGATCTGATCCCAGTTAACTCGGAAACGATCGTTGTCCGTCGGAGTCCGCTCCTTCAATTTGAGACGCTCTTCTTCAACATTCAACCACGCCATGTGGCTATCCCAGATCTTGCGGAACTCGTTGCGGTCATCGCCTCCCTCACCCTTTTCGCCAGCGTCGCCATGATGGTGGGCAGCCTTGTGAGTCAATAACCATGTTCCTTCGATGACTGGAAGAGGATCGAGGCCCTCGACCTTGGCACGCTGAGCGGTATGACGGAAATCAAGCGCATCGACTCCCATGATCATGGGGCTTTCCAGCAATTCACCAGAGAAGGTAGTGTCGTCGCGGAGTTGACCTCCTTCGGAATCGAACTTCACGAGGTCACCGGGATCAAGGAAAAGGGTCATGGGAGGATCCACGTTGAAGGTGACAGAACTCGAGGCCGACAGTTTCAGTTGCTTGAGTTTATCCTCGTCTTCTTTACGTCGGTCGGTCCAGATCGGCTCGGTGACGACGTAGGTGGCGAGCTTTTCGTCCTCCGAAAAACCATCTTGTTGCCTAACCCACTCCCAGGAAGCGCGCAGGAATTCGGTAGAAAGGCTCTGGTCGTAGGAACGCGCATCGAGGAATTCGCTCTCAAGATCATCGAGAAGATCGGTGGAAAGTTCAGCTCCACGCTCGGCCTTCAGGGCCCTTTCAGACCAAAGAAGTTCTTCACGTCGGAGGGTGCCCTCAGCCAATTCATCCACATCAACCACACGATATGGCCTTGCCAAAGTGATTGTATGGTTGTCTCCCGCCTGACTGAGGATTTGGTCAACGTAGGCATCGTGGGTGGGCCGGGTCAGCACAAAGCTGAGCTCGGACACCTTGAACGCCACTTTGTCGGCATATCCTAAATCAACTTGGCCTGACTCAAGATCCTTGGTGATCGCGGCCTTCAGCTTTTCCTGATCGATGGCTCCCGCCAAACCTTTGAGAGCGGCTTCGTCGGCATCTTTGAGCTTCTCTGCCTCAGGAACAACAGTTGCCTGAGTCTCAGTTCCACCGAGAGCCGCTTTGACTCGACGGATAGCCAGTTTGCTGTCTGGAATCGATTGCGCGAATGATTCGATGTTTCCCTTGAGAACGAAAACGGTCTTCTCAAGAGTGTCGTAGGATTCAAGTGCCGCTGCGACCGCCTTTTCATGACCCTCTTTCTCTTCTTCGGATGCGTCGCCTGAGAGGTTTTTGGCGGAAATTCCCTCCCAAGTCTCCTTGGCCGTAGCAAGCTCCCTCTCCTTGGATTCAAGCACCGTCTTTGCCTTTGCAAGATCTCCCTCCAGCTTGGAAGTTTCGGCTTGAGCAGCCTGCAGATCGGTCAGGAAGGCAACTAAAGCCGCCCCCTCGTCTTGGATCATCTCTTTGAAGCGAGCCAAAGCCTGCTCCTCGACTGCCGCGTTAACTGAATCTTCCTCGGCATCAACGATCCGATCTCCGACCACCATGCCCTTGTGGATATGGCCTTCCACAATTTCACGACCTTGCACCGGTCCGTCGCCTTCGATCTGGACGCCTTGGTGACCAAACTTGGCCGAGTATTCCACTCCCTTGAGGACCATGAAGAGCGCCGCACAAAGTAGAGTGATCGCCATGTAGATCTGGAACTTCTTCCACTCCCGCATCTTCAGTGCAGCCCAAGCAAAGACCACGGTTACGGAGGACCCGATCAGCACGAAGGTGTTGATTAGCCCCGGAAGAACCGGGAGAGTCCGTTCCGGCCAAGGATAATCCGCGTAGAGACGCAGGAAAAGGTATCCTGAGAAGAGACCACCAAACAGTGTCACTTCTGAAGCCAAGAACAGCCAGATTCCTACCTTCGAGTTAAACAGGCCGGTATCCTTCCGGGCGTTGACAACAAACGGGATTTCCATGGATTGATTATGGTTTGGCTGTAGTTGAGCGTAAATCAGGCTTCGGTCGCCTTCTCGGCAGGAGCATCTTCAGGCTTTTCTGCCGGAACATCACGCTTCGGTTCTTCCCACTGCGGGAAGAAATCTGAATCGTGATCCGGGCGGCTGTATTCATAGGGCCCTCGATAAATCGACGGCTCGAAAGTGAAGTTTCCGTGTCCCGGAGGAGTTGGCGTCGCCCACTCGAGGGTAGTGGCATCCCATGGGTTGTCACTGGTAACCTTCTTACCCCGCCAGTAGCTCACGGCCATATTGACGAGGAATGGAATTTGGAAAATGGCCAAGGCGATTGCTGACGCAGTCATGACCTCGTTCAGTGAAATCTTTTCAGCAACGGTGATCCCGAAGACATCAACCCCTTCGGCCGCCTTTTCGATATAGCCTTCACCACCATTATACCAACGACGGTGAAAGCCAGCCATTCCCTGCGTGAGCATCGGGAAAAAGAGAGTGTTCATGCAAATGAGAGACGGCCAAAAATGGAGGTGTCCGAGGAAGTTGTCCATGTATCGCCCCGTCATTTTGGGATACCAGTGGTATACCCCGGCGAAGAGACCGAAGAGGATCCCCGGTGCCACAACGTAGTGGAAGTGACCAATCACGTAGTAGGTATCGTGCAGGTGGAGGTCAGCCAAGTTAAAGGCCAGAGGAAGACCGGTGAGACCACCAATCCCGAACATAGGAAGGAAGGCTGCCGCCCAAATCATCGGCATGGTAAAGCGGATCGACCCTCCCCAGAGCGAGATGATCATTGAGGTCAGGAGAATCACCGAGGGCACCGAAATCAAAACCGTCGTCGTTTGGAAGAAGGTCGAAATGACCGGTCCCATTCCGGTGAGATACATGTGGTGGGCCCACACGATAAACGAGAGGAAACCGAGCGCAATGACCCCGTAGACCATCGACTTGTATCCCCAGAGTGGCTTCCGAGTATTGCAGGGAATAATCTCGGCCACACAGGCAATAGCCGGAAGAAGAAGCACGTAAACCTCAGGGTGACCTAGAAACCAGAAAAGGTGCTGGAAGAGGAGTGGGCTACCGGAACCCGAGAGATCCATGGCCACACCGTCGGCCGAGGAGAACAGACCAGAAGGCATGAAGAAGGACGAACCAGCGACGCGGTCCATGAGCTGCATGATGCCAGCAGCTTCTAATGGCGGGAAGGCCAGGAGGAGGAGAAAACCAGTTACCAGCATGGCCCAAACGAAGAAGGGCAGCCGCATCCAGGTGAGTCCTTTGGCACGAAGCTGGATAATGGTAGTGACAAAGTTCACCGAACCAAGAAGAGAAGAAGTAATAAGAAGGACCAGACCAATGAGCCATTGTGTTTGCCCGGCAAGAAACTGGTTCACAATTTGACTATCGGCATAGCCCGCCAGCGGCGAGTAGTTGGTCCAACCAGACTTGGCCGCACCGGACTCCATGAAGAAGCTCATGCACATCACGACTCCACCGAGAAGGTAGACCCAGAAGCTGGCCATATTGAGCTTGGGGAAAGCCATATCAGGCGCGCCAATTTGCAAAGGTGTAACGTAGTTTCCAAAAGCTGCGAAACCCAGAGGCACGACCCCAAGGAAGACCATGATCGTTCCGTGCATCGCACCGAACATGTTGTAGGTCTCACCAGTCACTTTGCCGTCGACTAACCAACGCGCTTTCCAGCCGTCGGTGAAAATCCAGCTCATGTAGCCCGGAAGGGGCTCATGGGGATAGGCGATGCTCCAGCGCATCACGATCATCAGGAAGAAGCCGAAGAGCAGGAAGGCTCCTGCCGCTAGGCCATACTGGATTCCGATCGTTTTGTGATCGGTGGAAAAAAGATACTTTTTCCACCATGGCAAAACATGGTGGTGATGGTCGTCGTGGTGATCGTGGGTGTCTTGGGTATCGTGGGTGTCCGTACTCATGGGTCAATTATGGTCGGGTTATTGTTTACTCGGATGCCACTGGTTCGAAGGTGTCTGGATCGACCATGGTCTCCGGTGCTAAAGTGTCACCGGGAAGCATCTTGTCATGTGATTTCTTAAGTTCTTCAGCACTCGTTTGAGCACCACCGCGTGCCTCGGAAATTTTCAGTCCCTCGGCGGCCATTTGAGGGGTCACGAGGCTGGCATCATTCCCCCATTCCGTCCGAATGTAGGTCATGAGAGAACCGAGTTCCTTAGCATTCAGGTTGGCTCCGATGGCGGCCATGTTCCCATTATAGGTCACTCCGGCGACTTCGATCTCACCCGCAACTCCGTTGTGAATAATCATGGCCAGCTTCTCGGTGTTCCCGAGAACCCATTCAGAACCAGCGAGAGGCGGGAAGACCCCGGCCTGTCCCAAACCATTCGCCTGGTGGCACGAAGCGCAGTTGGCATAGACTTTTTTTCCTTCTTTTCGCAGAGCGGCAATCAGCTGGATGGGTTCGGCCTCCGTCGGCCCTTCGACCGGGGAATCCGCCCGAGTGTAGCCCTCTTTGGCCAACTCCCTGTATCCGAAGAAATCGCCTCCCTCACCCATCGTCGCTCCGGCAGCGAGAACAACCACCGCCGAAATCAGTACCAACCAAAGTGAGACGGCCTCCATGCCGTTTTCACGAACGGCCTTCTCGCGGCTGGCCGCGGGACCGGAGCTACTCAAAGAACCGTGGGCCTCGGGGACGTTGATTGATTCCTCGAGATCAGGGCGAAGGTCGCCGGATGATGATGGATCAGACATGGTTTATTCGTTGGCAACAGGAGCCTTAGGATTGTAATTGAGAGACTTGGGAAGTGGGTTCCCGAGGGTGTCTTTCTTGAGGGAAACGAGGTAGCTCGCAAGAGCACGGGCACGATCGTTGGGGATCACGCCCTTCCCTTGGCCTGCATCGACCGGAAGAGTACGTCCACCCGCTCCATAGACGTTGATCTCATCGAACATCCCTGCCTTGGTCGGGCAGGTCGAATCATACGCCTTTTCATCGGGACTATCGTAACGGAACACTCCCTTGGGATTATAGAGATGCATCAATACCCACTCCTCCGGGTTGGTATCACTTCCTTTAAGATAGTGAGTCACCCGGCGTCCAAAGTTGGAGAGATCCGGCCCTACCCGGCTGATTCCGATGTGAGCCGTTTTTTCCTGTTCGAAATCGCCCGGGAGAGTTTCGCGGCGAGTGTCTTCATCGACGCCGTTCCCTTTCCGAAGGCCGGCCCACTCGTCGCGGTGAACATCGTTACCCGCGTATGTCGGGCGAATGACCTGAGTGTGGCAGTAGTAGCAACCTTCCTGACCGTAGACGACCGAACCTTCAGTGATCCGGCCATCACGCTTCGGCATGTAAACTCCTGAAACCTTGGCTCCTTCCTCATACTCAACGGGTTTTTGTGTCCGCTGGGTGGAGTAAGGAATCACTATCACCAGCAACCACGGGAGACCAAAAGTTCCGAGGAGCCCAATCAAGAATGCTTTGAACGTCATGATGAAATGTTGCGTGAAACTCTAGGCTGAAGCGGAACCGTAATTATCGATTTCTCCTTCCGGGCCATGAGGACTCCCGGCGTGATCTTCTTTGAGCAAAGTAGGATGCGAGGAGCGGCGTCCGAGACGGGCCCACATCAGGAGTAGGTGGAGACAGAAAAGAAGGTTGGCGACGAGGACGAAAGCCCAGGCTATGGTCACTCCCCAAGCAAACTGCTGGCTCCGACTTGCCATCGTGTCATAAGGCTGGGTCAGGTCTTCAATTCCCTGCCCCTGGGAAAAACCACCAATGATCGCGCAGAAGACCACGGTGCCGAGAGCATAGATAGAGAATAAAAAGTGCCACTTGATGAGACGGCGGGAAAGCCACTCGCGGCGAGTTACACGAGGAACAATAAAGTAGATTGCTCCGAACGCGCAGAAGGAAAACACGCCGTAAATTCCAAGAATATCCAAACCGTATCCGCTGAAGCTGAACTGGGTCAAACGGATTGTTGCGACGAGATGAAGGAAGAAGGAAAGGACTCCAAAGATGACGAAGAGAATGACTCCGCTGATCGAGAAGCGAAGTGAAGGGCTCTGGGCCACCAATTCCCCTTTGCTAAGAATAGTGCGGATGATGTTGTATCCCACCGAAATCGCCGGAATGAGAATCAGGATCATCGAGGCTGCTCCAGCATAAGGAAGAAACTGGGGAACTGGAGCTCCCATCATTTTTTGCATGCCAGCCCAGGGGCCGAAGAAGGCCAGAGACCAAAATCCGAAGAGAGCGATGTTGTAGCTGTATACCGGGCGACCGGTGACTTTTGGAGCCAGATAGTAAGCACTGGCCAGAGCCGTCGGCAGGAAGAAAAGCGAAAAGAGAGTCGCTTTATACCATGAAGCAATTCCGGTTGCCATGAGAGCATCGCCATCGAAAACGAAAACCATGACCCAGCTAGTGATCGTGATCCAAGGGAACCAAAGAAGAGCGGCGAGGAGATACCACTGGCTGATATACACGTGTCCGGCGTCGCGCACCTGGAACTGAATCAATGACCAGATCGTGATCATGCCGTAGCAGACCAACAGGACCGGCCAAACCTCGGAAGGAAGCTCCATGAACTGGATTCCCGATCCAGCACCAAGCATGATTTTGAAAATGCCGTAGAAGACGGCAGCGTTCCAAACGTGTCCAGCCCAGAGAATGGTTCCGGAAGCCGTGCACTCCTTGCGAGAGAGGCGCGCCATGAGCCAGATGATGACCCCGAAGGCCGCTTGGATTCCCCACCCGTAGATCAAGGCACTCATGTGAGCGGCATCGATCTTCCCAGCATCAAACCAAGACCAGCCGTTCAAAAAATCCGGAGAGTGCTTTTTGGCGGAGGCGATCAAGCCAAAGATAATGGCCACGGCCAGCCAAACCGATCCGCTGGTGAAAAAGAACATCACCGGATGACGCAGCGAACGATCAATAGACGCCCGCAAGGCGATCCCTTGGGCATCGGCAGTGGAGTTGGTCTCAGACATTGGAAGAGTTGGGAAGTCGGTTGGTAAAATTTACTCGGTCGGAGCCAGAGCCTCCTTGGTTTCCCCTTCGGGACCTAGAACCTCTTTTTTGACGGGAGCCGGGGCAGCAGACGGAAGCGGCATCGCACCCTTGGCTGCGGTATTTTGTCCAAAAGTCTTAAGCTGTTCGGACACCGCTTTGGCCAAGGCATCGGAATCGAGGGCCTCGCTCTGCCCACGATCGACCTCCTTCTTGATCTCGAGGCGAGCCTGACCAGTGACATCCATTACCGAGTCTGAATCCATGTGGGTAAGCGGACGCAACAGGATCAGCGCCACACCAAAAGAGAGCACGAGAATGTTGGCGAGCCAGAAAGCCTTGAAACGCTTGAGCGGATTGTCGCGGGTGTGATCCATAACGCTTTAGTTGTGCAGGTTGGCGGACTCGAGAATACGCGGGTCGCGATGCGGATAGAGGGCCGCCGAAGTGAGGTTGCGAAGGTAGAGGAAAAGGAAGGCCGAAACGGCGATAACGAGGGCAAGAATATCGCCGAGCCACGAAGATCCGATCCAGAGAACGGGCTTGTGATCCACCACGAGTCCGACCGAAGGTCCACGTTCGGGAATGATCATGTGATAGACATCAATCACGTGCATGAAGAGGATATAGCAGCAGAAGATTGTCATGAACTTCGCGCTCTTCTTCACGTCCGAACGGAGGAGAGCAAGGAAAGGCAGACCGAAGTGCATGAACACGAGGGCCAGACTGACGAGGTTCCAATTCTCGGTGTTCCGGAGAAGGAAGTAACGGGTTTCCTCCGTGATGTTGGCATACCAGATAAGGAAGAACTGGGAGAAGGACACGTAGGCCCAGAAAATGGTGAAGGCGAAGCAGAACTTACCCATGATGTGGTAGTGCTCTTGAGTCACCACCTTGTTGAGGTAGCCCATATTCTGGAGGATAATTCCGGTTAAAATAAGGACTGCCATCGAGTTCAAAGCCGAACCTGCGAACACGTAGACTCCGAACATAGTGGAGAACCACGAGTAATCGAGCGCCATTACGAAATCGAGTGCAAGGAAGGTCAGCGTGACCGCGAAGATTATCATGCTCCAGGACGAGTGCTTGCGAGCCGCGAAGAGATTTTTGGTTCCGGGATTCTTGTCGGTGTCCTGGGCGATAGAGAACTTGCGGACGAGGAAGATGAAGAACCCCAGACCGATAAAGTAGAAGCAGAAACGAGCAAACCAGAATCCCGGCTCAAGATAAAAGGTCTTGGCCGCGAGAAGGTGATCGTGAGTGTTCTCACTGCGGTAAAGAGCGTCCGAAGAGCTCAGTTCAGGATGAGCCTTGGTCGCTTTATCGAATGAAGTCATCCATTCATAAAGATACTGTTGAACGTTGTCGAAAAGGAATGGAATGAAGAGAACGATCAAGAAAGGGAAGACAAAGCCGAGATTCTCCATCATGCGACGAACCGAAGTCCCCCACCCTGAGTTGGAAAGGTTGTGCAGGAAAGTCCAGAAGCACCCACCAAGCACGATGGTGGTGACGAAGAAAACAGCGAAGAGCCACGAGAAGGCATAGGAACCATGAGCCACGCTGGGTTCACTTCCGCCCGTGATTAGATAGATGATGCTTCCCAACACGCCGGCACCGCCGATCACACCAGTGAGCATCTGAAGTTTGGCGACTTTGCCCTTCTCCAGATGTTCCCCGTTGGTCGGGATGTCTTTTGATGTCACTTGGTGTGCCATGTCCTTGGTAGATCGATTGAAAATTACTTGTTAGCGGCCGATTGCAGAGCCCGGAGGTAAGAAACGATAGCCCAGCGATCGCGCACTAGCACGTTGTGGCCGTATCCCCCCATATTACCCTTTCCGTTAGTGATAACATGATAAATGTAGCCATCAGGATATTTGTCCGCGGTGAAGGTCAGAAGGCTGGGCACCTGAATGATAGGATCGCTTTTGGCCAGGTAGGTGGAGACGACTCCGCCTCCGTTGCCGGAAACCCCATGACAAATGGCGCAGTGAACATTGAAAACCTCCTGACCACGACCGAGCAATCCGGTCATGTCAGCCTCTGTCATAATCCCCAACTCTTTGGGCAGACCGTTTCCGTAGGTCCCGTCGATTCCACCATCGAAATAGTAGCCCGAACGCCCGGCGCCAAACTCAATGGGCATAACACCGGGCTCGGCGCCGCGCGGCACCGTTCCTAAAACAGGCTTACGAGCTCCCATGCCATCCTCGAAGAAGTTGCTAGGAGTCTGAGCCTTCACCTTATCCTGTTCATCCATGTCCGGGAAAATCCAAAGCGGTGGACGCGAAAACTTGTCGCCCCGAAATCCGAAGTAACCGACCACGAGGACCGAGAAAGCAATGAGGCTGAAAAAGAAGTATTTCATGGTCTATTCGGAATCGTCCTCCACCAGTTCAATGTTGTCGCCACCGATCTCGCTCAGGAGCGCCTTGGTTTCCTCAGCAGAAAATTTGGCGTCGCGGGCTTCGATCGCGATGAAGAATTTGTCGTCGGTCACCCGTGCAAACTGCTTACTAGCGAAGATAGGATGGTTCCAGCGGGGAAGTCCCATCAGACCGAGAAGACCGAAGAGCACGGTGAAACCGGAGAAGAGGATGGTGAGTTCGAACATCACCGGGAAGAAAGCCGCTGTGGTGAAGATGTTGGCTGGCTTTCCTTGAACCACGGTTGGATAAAGTCCCACTTGGGTGGTGTAAGCCAAAGCAATTGCGGTCAGGAATCCGGTGAGACCACCAACGAAGACGAAATAAGGAAGAATAGAACGCTTCACTCCCATGGCATCATCGAGGCCGTGGATCGGATAGGGCGAATAGCAATCCCATTTCTTAAACCCGGCATCACGGACTTTCTCAGCAGCCTTGTAGAGCTGCGAGGCATTCTTAAACTCGGCCAGATAGCCGTATACTCGGCGGACTTTCGTACTCATGCCTTTGCGGGTTCTACTTCGACCTCAATCCCAGCCTCTTTGGCGGAACCTTCAGGGTTTTCGTGAATCTCGTATTGGTAGGCCTCGATCAACTCGACTCCGTCATCCGGATGGGCCTCTTTATCCTCAGCGTGGGCATCGCTTTCCTTGAGGGTCCACTTCACCTCGGCAATGTTGATGCACGGCAAGAAACGGAGAAAGAGAAGGAAGAGAGCGAGGAACATCCCGATGGTGCCAACAAAGGTCAGCACATCGACCGCGCTCGGGCTGTAGGTTTTCCAGTCACCCGGCAACCACATCCGGGCCAGGGTAGTGACAATGATCACGAATCGTTCAAACCACATCCCGATGTTCACACACATCGCGACGGCCATGACAACCCAGAGATTTTCACGCATCTTTTTGAACCAGAAGATTTGAGGAGAGATCACATTGAGGCCCATCATGGCGTAGTAAGCCCACCAGTAGGGACCATCGATTCGGAAAAGGAAGGCTGCGCCCTCGTATTTCGCGCCGGAGTAGAACGCGATGAAGAGTTCCATCAGGTAGGCGTAACCCACGATCGTTCCGGTCAGGAGAATGATCTTCGCCATGTTGTCGATGTGCTTCATCGTGATCATGTCGTGCAGACCGTAAATAGCCCGCGCAGGAATCATGATTGTGAGAACCATTGCGAAACCACCAAAGATCGCACCAGCCACGAAATAAGGCGGGAAGATGGTGGTGTGCCATCCGGGCACCACTGAAGTTGCGAAGTCAAACGAAACGACCGAATGCACCGAGAGCACGAGCGGTGTCGAGAGAGCGGCGAGAAGAAGATAGGCCATCTCGTAATGGCTCCACTGACGGTTACCTCCGCGCCAGCCGAGTGAAAAGATCCCATACATGAACTTCCGGATGCCGGGCTTGCAGCGATCGCGGATGGTGGCGAGATCGGGAACCATGCCAAGGAACCAGAAGATCAAGGAGACGGTGAAGTAGGTCGAAACCGCGAAGACGTCCCAGAGTAGCGGCGACTTGAAGTTCTGCCAGATCGCGTTGGAGTTAGGAATCGGAGCGAGGAACCAGGCCATCCAAACCCGGCCAACGTGGAAGGCCGGGAAGATGCCCGCGCACATCACCGCGAAGATTGTCATCGCTTCCGCAGCACGGTTAATTGAGGTTCGCCAGTTTTGACGGGTTAGAAAGAGAATGGCGGAAATCAGAGTCCCGGCGTGGCCAATACCAATCCAGAACACGAAGTTCACAATAGGCCATCCCCACATCACGCGGTTGGTGTTTCCCCAAACCCCCACCCCAGTCGAAACGAGGTAGGTCAGGCCACCCACCACTCCGACGAGGGCGATAATGGCCGAAGGAATGAACAGGATCCACCAGAGCAAAGGCTGGCGCCCTTCCACCACTCCGCAGATCCGCTCGGTGATCCAGCTATAGGAGCGTTTGTTGAGGATCAACTTCTCGCGCTCAAGCACGGGAATCTTCACCGTGCTTTCGGAAGTCTCGGACGATTTGGTCTCTTCGGCCATGGGATTCAGTCGCGGAAAAGGATTGGAAGGTTAGTGAATGTTGATGGTGGCTTGGCCCAGGAATTTGGCATCGGGCATCTTGGGATTCGGGTTCTTGACCCGGGCGAGGTAACTCGTGCGCGGACGCGCTCCGATGTATTGCAGAAGGTCGTAGTTTCGCGGACTTCCTTTGACCGGCTCGTAAGGCTTACCAGTTGTGTATTCTTTAATGGCGCGAACCGAATCCAAGTCATTGCCCTTGGCTCGAACCACCTTCGATTTCTCGTCGAGAAGGTTTCCGAAGGAAATGGCATCGCAGGGGCAGGCGTCCTGACAAGCCGTCTTGACGGTGTCGGTCTTGACGCGGAGATCCTTCTTACGATCGACCTTGATGTCGTGTGACTTCATGCCAGCGGCGTGCTTGTTGACCTTTTGTTGCTGCTTCTGCTTGATCTTAGCAGACTCAAGCCGCTGCACGCAGTAGGTGCACTTCTCCATGACTCCACGCATCCGGACGGTGACGTTCGGATTGCGCTGAAGGTGCGGAGCGGCTCCTACTTGCTTCTCGCCGAAGGGCCCCTTATAAAGGTTGCCTTTAATGAGCGGGTTGCGCTTATTGTAGTCGAAGAAATTAAAGCGGCGAGCCTTGTAGGGGCAATTGTTGGCGCAGTATCGGGTTCCGATGCACCGATTGTAGGCCATCGAGTTGAGACCTTCCTCGGTATGAACGGTAGCGTTCACCGGGCAAACCGTTTCGCACGGAGCCATTTCACACTGCACGCAAGCCACCGGCTGGGTAATGGACTCGGGGTTTTGGGTGATCCACTCGGGATTCTCCACCTTATTGTCTCCGTCTTTCTTTTTATGGCCGTGGTCGTCGTATTTGTATTCCTGCGACGCGAAGTACCGATCCATCCGGATCCAGTGCATCTCCCGACCCATCGCGACCTGCGATTTCCCAACTACCGGAATGTTGTTCTCGGCCTGGCACGCCACGAGGCAAGCGTTACAACCGATGCAGGTGTTGAGATCGATGGCCATTGCCCACTGGTGAACGTCGTCCGCCAGGTGAGTCTTCTTAGCGAGGTCGGATTTGGACCAAACACCACCCTCGGGTTTGTAGAGAGATATATTCTTGGGAGCATGGGAATCCATCCCCTGCTTCTTCACGTTCCCTTTTTGAGCTGCGAAGTCACCCTTACCAGCAACGTCCATAGTGGAAACCTCGCGAGCGAGGGCGCGACCATACATGGAGTTGTGCTCCTGGGTGAGAGCCATCGGATATTTCTCATCGGTCGTGGTTACGACCGCACCGGTGGCAAAGTAAGAACTGTCAGCAGTGCGAAGAACATAGCTATTGAAGCCAGTATTAATCCCGACATCACCCACCAAGGGTTCCTTTTTGTCATGGGCCACTGCTCCCGTGCGTCCATCGTCCGCAGCCTGACCATAACCAACCGGGAGGGTGATTGCGTTGTCCGCATGACCGAAGGCGATCACAACCGGGACCATCAGCTCCCGTCCGTCGACGGTGATCTTGATCATGGGCGAGTGATTTCCTTCGCCTTCTCCGGTCTCGTAGCGCTTCGAAACCTTGACCTTCGAACCCATACGCATCAACGGAGTTTTGGGCTCAAGAGCAATGACCTTGTCATAAATTTCCAGTTCCTTGGCCGTTGCGGGCGAGACCTGGGCCGCGTTGTCCCACGTAATTTTCGTCACCGGATCAGGAGACTCCTGAAGCCAAGCGTTATCGATGAAACGTCCATCAAGAACCGAAGCATCGGTGGCAAAAACTATCTCAACCCCCTTGGGATTGGGCATCGTCGGAAGCTCGATCTCCGGAGCAGCGACTTCGACCTCCGTAGCGGAATAAGAAGTTCCGGCCACAAATCCCGCTTCGAGCGCGGCCCGCCAGGACTCCGGATCATCCTTCCCAGTGACCTCGGCGAAAGTCGTTTTAACCTCGCCCATGGACGGAAGAAGTTCTCCTTTTCCGAAATCGCCACCTCCCAAAACGTGCAGGAGGTCGATCTCGGAGATTCCTCCATAAAGGGGAAGAATCATGGGCTGAATGAGCGAAAATACACCCGACTCGGTGCGGGCATCGCCCCAGCTTTCGAGGTAGTGGGCGGCCGGAACATGCCAGTCGCAAGCCCGCGCGGTGGCGTCGGTACGGAGTCCCCAATGGATGCTTACCTTGGACATCTTGAGAACGTCAGCAAAGCCATCAGCATCGAAGACCGGATTGGAAGGAGTGAGAAAGAAAACGTTCTCGACCGTCCCCTTTTCGAGCTTTTCGGTGAGTTCGGCGAGCGAGCCATATTGGCCGAGATCATTCGAAACCGTCTTGATCGCGGCGGACGAGAGGCTCTTGTTAATAAGAGCCACAAGCTGCTTCACTTCAGCGCTTTGACGAGATCCAGCGAGGACCAAAGCTCCAGCTCCAGCCTCCTTCAGGTCGTTAGCACACCCCACGATCCAATCGTCGAATTTGGAAACGGGCTTGTCTGCCCCAGGGAAAAGAGCGGTCTTTTCCTCCTCCTTGGTTTCGGGGCCGCTATACCCTTCGATCTCGAGGGCCTTGGCGATCTCATTGGCAACCATCAGGACCCGACTTGGAGCGACCCGCAAGCGGTGATCGGCCATTCCGCCGGTGAGGCTGAATTGTGTCTCCACCTGGTAGAGGCGATTCATTTTGTCCGCACTGACGTCGCCGTCCTGATCGTAGTTGGCATTTCCACCCTGCCTCATCTTCGAAAAGACCTTGCTGTTCCCGATGGGATCAGTGGCGAGGAAATCGCAGTCGAGAGAAAGAATGCGCTTGGCCCTAGAAAAATCAACCACCTGAGAGGTTCCAGCTTTCAGAGGCTCTCCCGCAACCGCTTCGTAGGACACGAGGGTTGCGCCCTTGGCCTGAAGCTCTTTAGCCAGACGGTTCCGGGTCGGCGAATCGTCCTTTCCAAAAACGAGAGCAGTCTTGGAGAGATCAAGCCCGGCGAGAGTGGTCTTGAGATCACTTTGGGTGGCTTTCTTTCCACCCTTAAGGATGTCTTTAGAACGGAAAGGAGAATAAAGATCAAGAACCGAAGCCTGGGTTTGAGCACAGGTCCCGGAAGCATCAGGATGATCGGGATTTGGTTCCAGCTTGGTGGGACGGCCCTCATAGGTGGTCACCACCAAGGGAACGGCTCCACCGGCCTTCGGGCGGGTGGTGGAGTAGAACAGCGGAGTTCCCGGGACAATCCATTCGGGCGCCTTTCTAAAGGGGACAATGTAACTTTCCGGACGCCGGCAAGCCACGAGACTGAGACCAGCCAAGGCAGACGAAGCCCCCATCAGCTTGGTGAAATTCCGCCGCGAAACGGTTTGCTCTTCCTCGGTCAAGATATCCCCGCCAGGGAATTCCTTCTCAAGGATGCTGCGAAAGCCTTCCGAGCCTTCTTTTTCGCCGACACTACGCCATGCGGTGGTGCGATCTCCCTCTTGAGGAGCGACAGGTGGGTTCCAGACGCGTTTGCTCATCTTAGATGGTCAGAAAAAAGGATTAACGGTGACAGGTTGCACAGGACTCCTTGGGCTGAACGCCCCAGTGGGCCTTCAAAAGCTTTCCAAAGTCATCAGGATCGGTGATTCGCTCCCCTTTTCCGACGATCAGGCCGGCGGTATCGATCACTTCATTTTCCTCAAGGTAAACCTTGGGTTCGTAGCTCAAATTGTAGACTTCCTCGAGAGGACGAAGGTGCTTCTCAGGTGCCCGGTGGCAGTCAAGGCACCATCCCATCGAGTGGCTCTCAGCATGATAGACCTTCTCCATCTTGTGAATGTCCCCGTGGCAGCTTTTGCAGGAGATGCCGCGATTCAGGTGCGCCGAGTGATTGAAATAGACGTAGTCAGGGGCCTTGTGGATCCGCACCCACTCAATAGGCTTACCCTCGACGGGGTTTCCGTCGGCATCAAGAATTGGGCTGTGGAAGTCATCAACCCCCATGGCCTTACGAAGTCCAGCCAGTTTGGGCGATCCCTTCTTGATGTTCTTGTGACAGTTCCAACAAGTATTTGCCGTGGGAACATTTGCGTGCCCGGAATGTTCCACGAAGCTATGGCAGTAGCGGCAATCCATGCCCAACTGACCGGCGTGAAGACTGTGGTCAAAGTGGATGGGCTGGGTTGGCTGATATCCCACACGCTGAGCCTTGGGGGTCGCGTAGTAGGTGATTCCGGCAACCACGGTTGCTCCAAATGCGCCAAGACAAACCGCTATTTTGAGCGGCAATAAGTTTGTCCAACGGGGAAAAAAGTTTGCCATCGCTGGGAGAGTCTTAGGAGGGGGTAGATTGATTCACAAGGGGAATTTGTGAAAAATTTCACAAGCTCCAAAACCGACTGAAGATGAATGCTTTAAAGAAATCAAAAACCCCGTTATCGCCCGCCATCTTCCCATTTGCCACCAACCAAAACACCACCTCCCTTTGTTTTTGGGGATGATCGGTCCAAAGCAACACCATCTCGTGGACATTGTTGACTTTTTTCAGCCCTTCCCTCCCCGGGTAAACCAGACTTTGCGAAGACACCCGGGACTTTGTTTTGATGCCAAGTTGTCTTGGCGGAAACGGAAAAAAGATCAACCTATGAAGAGATCAAATTCATCTCGGCAAAAGGCCAAGCGACGATCTCCCATTCATCACACCGAGCCAGTTCTTCGCTAACCCCTCTCATAAAACCGGTTAGCAATCATTCCCGGCTTTTATGCCGAAGCGAGAGTTCCCCAAAAAAAATCAGATTGGGGATTCAAACGATCCCTTCTTCCAGGAAAAATGATCGATTAGATCGATTTCTCTTGAAGCATCTCGATCTTTTTCTAGTTTTGTGGGCTCCCAACAGCTGTTGGGAGACGCAGATAATCCAGATGAGGGTAAAGGTCCGACTCCTTTACCCTCATTTATTTTACGGAAACGGCTCTGCTTCCTCAGGCCACATCCATGACGAGGACCTTGGACCACCATTCTTTAAAGGAAGCGATAAAGTGATCATGGATGTCGTCGCTTTCCTGATAGGCATCGTGATCTTCCATCGACGCAAACTTCAGTGAAATGGCATAGTCGAACGAGTGATCCGTGACCGGTCGCTTGGCCGTCTTTGCCGGAGACCCCCAGTGGAAGGACTCAATGTTGGGAGATTGACACAGAGCGTTCAACCCTTCCTCAAAGATCTGCCGTTCCTCGCTGCTCTGATGCTCATCCTTCAACCAAAAGTAAACATGATGTTCCATGAACGCTCCCGTAACGACTTGCCCCCCCGACAGCAAGCCTGCTCTTTCGGCAATTCCCAAGGTTGATCTTTGTGATAAGCCATGAGACTTTTACCGAGCCCGCGGAGTGGCCCTTCTCCGCACCCCATCCCATGACCTTGACCCGCAAAACGATCCTCCCGGGACTGATTGCATTCTTTTCCGTCCTGCTGTTATCGAACGGGGTGGCGCAAAACTCGGTTGAGGCTGCCGCATTTCAGGAAGCCGAAGATTACTACGCGGCAGGAATGGCCCAAAAGGACCGTTACGAAAAATCCCGCTACATGACCTACGTCGTTGGGCTCTACGTTCGCTACTTGGAACGCTTTGCAGGGAGCCCCAATGAAGTAGCCGCCCGCTTCCACCTTGGTTATGCCCGCCAAACCCTCGGCCAGATCACCGCGGCCCGTGAGACCTACCGTTTACTGATCTCCCGCCACCGCCGTGGAGCCTACGTTGGCAGCGCGGCCCGCCAAATGGCCTATCTTGCCTTCGTCGAAGAAAGATGGGAGGAGGCCGCAACTTACTTTTCAGTGGCCGCCGACAACCTCGCAGATCAAAACCTGCGCTATGTCGCGCGAACCAAGGAAGTCGAGTGTTTCCTCAAACTGAGTAAGACCAACGAAGCCATTTCGGCCCTTCGCCAAATTCTCGACACCCCGAAACATCCTCACAAGGACTGGGCCCGCTTCCTCCTAGGCTACCAGTATTTTCATGCCGACAAATACAAGGCGACCCTTGCGATCTTAAAGCCTTTGATCGCCCCAGATAGCACCAGCCAATATCGGTCGCAGGCCATCTTTTACACCGGTCTGGCGTCAGCGGAACTTGGCAACGAAGAGGCTCAGGACTCGCATCTTCGAGCCATTCTCGATATGCCGATGAACCACTCGACTCTCACCCGGGAACAAAGACGTCATCTCGCCACCAACAAAGCCAAAGCTCAAACCTCGCTGATGGGGCTTTACACCCGAAAGAAAGATTGGCTCAAGGTAATCCGACTCTACGAAAGAGGCGATTTCGGGGCCACCGGACAAACCGAAGCCCGGAGAAGCATGCGGGCCGGCAATGCCTACCTCAACTTACGGCAATACCGGGAGGCCCGTGCCTGTTTCCGTCGTGTCGATCGCGCACTTCCGGAGACTGAATCAGCCTTTCAGGCCTCCTTTCAGTGCCTGGTTTGTGACCACTATCTCCGGAATCCCACACTTTCGGAAAGAATCGACATTTTTATGGAATTATACGCCGTTGCCTTTGCAGACCATCCCAACCTGCACCAGGCCCGCTTTTTGCAGGGTGAGGCCCTCTTCAACCGAAAAGACATGGAAGGGGCCGCGAAGGTGTTCAACGCCGTCGACAAGACTAAATTAGCCCCGAACGTGCAAAAAGAACTTCTTTTCAAACATGGCTGGTCCCTCGGGGCTTCCGGCCAATTCAATGGAGCCATTCGGAGCTTCACCCAGCTTATCGCGGATTTTCCAAACCACCCGCAACTCGCGGCCGTACAGAACAAACGGGGAGAAGCCTATCTGTCGCTTGGCGACAGTGTTTCCGCCTTGCGTGACTTTGAAGCGGTCCTCGCGCTTGAGACCAGCGCGGAACAGACCGCCTTTGCCCTTCAGGGAAGTGCCCGTGTCTTACAGCAAGAAAGAAATTACGAAACCATGATTGGTCGATATCGACGCATCCTCGCGGAGTTCCCTAACCTCAAGGGAGCCACCATCGCCCATGCCAACTATCGAATTGGCTGGGGCTATCACAAACTTGAAAAGTTCACTGAAGCGCCACCCTATCTCCGCAAAGCCCGAGATCTGTCGCCTCAGTTTTACAGCCAGCCTGTCGGTGATCTCCTCATTCTCGGAGCATTTCAACAACGCGATGCCAACGCCCTTAACCAGGCTCTTCAAGAAGTTTTTCGCCAGGCACCCGCCAAGGTAATCCCACGCCACATGCTCTCTTGGCTCGGAGTGCAGCTCTTTCACGAAGGCGAAACCTCGCTCGCAGCTAGCTACCTAGAACGCGCCACCGTCGGCACAAAGCCAGGTAACGAAGATCTTCCGGTTTGGCGTATGATGGCCAAGGCCCAGAATCGATCCGGCGCCTATCAAAAAGCCGAGGAAACCAGCCTTCTGGTCCTTGCCCAGAAGCAAAAGCCCCGCTGGCAGGCCGACGCCTACCTCGACCTTGCCGAGGCTTGCTTGGGATTAAAAAAACTCCCAGAAGCCCAGAAAGCAACAGAAGAAGGCCTAGCTCTCAAGGTGGCAGGCCCCCATCTGGCAGGACTTCACTTGGTAAGTGCAGAGGTTTCGGCTACCAAGAAGCAATGGGAGAAGGCCCTCCAGGAGTTTCGAACGACCATTTCGATGGTCCCTGATGACCCATTGCTGCAACCTCGGGCCCTTTACGGAGGATTACGGGCTGCCACGGAAATGGGCAGAGATGACCTGGCGGCGACCTACCGAAATCGCCTCGTTAACAGCTTTCCAAACTGGAAGCCGAACGAGTAAAATCTCATACCACCGTGGCCTAAGAGGCGCCCCAACAGGATCAAGACCCGACCTAGCAATGATTCCTTACTAACGCCTGCGCTTCCTCGGGAACCCACGCTTTCCACTCTTCACCCCGACTGGCCGCTTCCAGGATTTGGCGTCCCGTCATGTCCAACAAGTGATCTTCACCACATTCTACCCCTGAAATCATCCCGTTTTCAAGAAAGTGAGTGTAGAGATGAGTCAACCCTTCGGGAGCACGGAAGTTATATGCGTTGACCATCTCACCATTGCGACGGTTGTGCCACGGGTATACAAGCAGGGAGAGATTGTTTTTAAAGAGACGACCAAAGGACTCCAAAATTCCACCTTGCAGCGACTCAGACCACTTCTCCTTGAAGAGCTCATTCAAGAGACCGATCGACAAAATCATACCGATCGGCGCGGTGGTGTATCGACGGAGAATCGAGGCCACCCGATGAAACTCAGGACAGTTGGAAATCATTACCACTTTCCCCAATGCTTGCAGAGCGTCAGCCCTATCGAGGAAGGAGACTAAATCGACCTCCCCGTCCCGTAGCAAGTTACTGAGGCTCAACTCACAGACTTCCCGGCAAGACTTTTCACCTTTGCCTGTACTTTCCTCCGACGGAAAGACCGCCGAGGCCTGTCGAAGCATGTCGAGGTGGAGGTTGGTCACCGGAAGAAAACTGCCTCGAAGAATCAACAACGGGGTCTTGTAAAACACATCAGCGGCCTGTGCCACCTCGCCATCAGACATAAATATCGTGGTCGGCGTCATCCCCTGCCGGACAAGCTCAAGAGCACAGACCCGATTGTCCACGGTTTCAAATGGCGTGCCGTGAAACTTGAGCATATCGATCTCGATCCGACCGGGAGCGATGAATTCCGTGAGTGATGCGACGAACTTCTGGAGATCCCCAATTGCGTGATAAGCTGCATCAATCAGGTTGACCCCGAGAACTCCCAAGGCCTCCATCTGATCAACGTTTTGCTGATCAAGGAGGTTGACGTGCAAAACGATCGTTCCCGATGGTCGGCCTGGCTGCAACTGATACCGGATCGCCAGCCAACCGTGACAGACTCCCGGGTCGTTATATCCCCGGGCCCGGACAGTGTTGGCGAACGCGAAAAATCGAGACTCCTGACTTCTGGATTGCTCAAGCCTTTTTTCAAGGAGCTCATACTCGTAGTTTACCATGTCGATTACCCGCTCATGGGAGACATAGCGGCCCGATTTCCCGTAAAGGGCATCGCTGATCGTCATATCATAAGCCGATATTGACTTCGCTACCGTCCCCGCTGTGGCAGAAGCCCTGAAAAACCAGTTGGCGACCTCTTGACCGGCACCAATCTCGGCAAAAGTCCCATAAATGGAACTATCGAGGTTGATCTTGAGAGCCTTATCCTCGGGAGATCTCGCTACGTTATTCATCGTTTTTATCAGCGAGTTGGTATATAACCCAACTCTTTTCCGAAACGATTTCAACAATCTCAACCTGATCCTTCGCCCGGGCCTGGGGAGGATAAGCCACCTTAATTATGATTTTCCCCTCCAGATCCTGCTGCCGAATTGGCAGGAGCTTCTTGTCGAGTTCCGAACCACGCCGCACATATCCCAAAAATTCATAACCATCATCGCCGAGCTTGATGCGATAGGAGCTCCAGACCTTGTCGTCGGAAAAACCAAAATTGTAATAGTCCCCTTTCCCTACGGTTGCTCGAATCAAAAAGGGCTCAATGGGTTTCTTGGATCTCATCTCCTCAGGAGTCATCTCACTATAACCCACCCAGCTTTCCCAATCGACCCGATATTCCACCTTACCATCCTTCTCTACCCTTTCCACGGTCATGCCATTATTCAGAAAGTCGCCAGTCTGCACGGTTAACAGGGCCAGATTATCGTAATAAGAAACTCGTGATCCTTCCAAAGATTCGAATTTCTCCGGAACATATTCCCCACGAGAGTAGTGATGATCCATCAGTGCAGCCACCCGCTCCGGTTGACGGACAAAGACCTTTTTGGCCTCAACCGATTCTGCATTCAAAAAGCCCTTCACCGCTTTCTCGATTTCCTTGATGTCAAAAAGTTCATATCGATCGACCAGGTTGGTGACTTCTTCTTCGTCCTGAGGAACCACAGGCGCTTCGGTCTCGAGATAACCTTCCAACATTTTCTTGGCCGCCAGATCCGTCGCCCCCAGTTGGTCGGGGGATTTTTGAGTCGCCAGATAATAAGCACCACAGGCTCCGATCAACACGATAGCCAGAAATCCGCTGACCCAGATTTTCCAAGAGCTCTGTGACTGAACCCGTCCTCTTTGATAATCATCCCAATCGACTCCCGAAGCAGTATCCTCACCCTGGCCATGATAGACCCTCCGTCGGTTCTTCATTGCTGCTTCCTGCGCTACGATTTCCTCTTTAGTCATCTCCTGGGCCACCGCGACACTTTTGAGCAGGTCGCTCTTTGATTCCCGCTGTTCGGTAATCTTCTCATGGACAATGGAGCGAGCAACGGTCTCAACTGCCGCGCCGCACATCGGACAACGGCCGGTGCGCCCGACATTGCTCTTTCGCAAACGAAAGACGCCGTGACATGAAGGGCACTGGAATGGGATCCAACGATCGGGTGGAGAACTCACACTCATACTAATTTTGTTTTACGGAATCAGACACCTCGGAAGGTTGAGGCAACACGAACGGGGGAGGCATCGGCAGCTTAAGCAGGGCATCTCGCTCCCCTCGAACGCTATCTTTGACAAAAAGGGAACTCTCGTCATTCATCCAAGCGCGGGCACTTTCATCGACAACCCCCAATGTCGGAGTTTCGCTGTTGTAGGGGTCGAATCCTAACAACAAAGGTGCCTTTGATTTGATCGGGATGGCGTTCAGGGTTTCCTGACCGCCTGCCCGATCGGCCAAGGCCTCCACATCAACTGCCGCACCATGGACCGAGCAAATGCCGATCTCGCTCCCTTTGAGTAGATATTCCTGATAACTTGTACTTCGAAAACTGATCTGACCGGTGACCGGATCTACTACTGATTCGTTACAATAACGAGTCGGCCGCATCCCTGAAACCCTGCAGATCGCCACCTGCTCCAAAGAATCCGGAACCAGAATTTCCCGCCCCAAAAAGGCTGGCTGGGACTCATTCATCATCTTTTCCCAAACCGGATAGGCCACATTCCGCGCAAAAGCATCTTCCTCGATGGCACCTTGATCTCCTTCGTAAAATCCGACCCAAACCGCACAAGTGACCCGACTGTTGTATCCGACCATCCAAGCATCGCTCAGTCCGTACGGGGTGCCGCTCTTGCCGCCTCCCAGCAATAGGCTAGGCTTCAGTCCCTTGGCGTTTTCCTTTAGATTCCCCTTCCGGAAAACTTCGTTTAATACATGGTGCACCTGAAATGCCGTGGCGTCGGAACAGACCGGCTTGGTCTCGACTTTGGGTCCATTTCCTCCCACCGGATAAACAATCCGACCGTCAATATCACGAATCTCGAGGAGATAGTGTCGACTCGCCACCCGGGATCCTCCTCGCGGGAAGGTGGAATAAGCAGAAACCACATCGGACATCCCAACTTTATCGAAGCCCACCAACATCCGGTTCAAGAGTTTGTCCCCCGGGATCCCAAGACCAAAGTTTTGCGCCGTGGCGTGTATTTTGGGCAGCCCCACTTTTCCCCCCAGCTCGACCGTGGCAGCAATTTTCGAAACCGCAAGAGCCCGCCTGGAAGTAATGCGTCCTTCGTAGCCAGGATTCGAAACCTCCATTCCCCACTCACCGGCCACCCCTTCAAGCCCCCCGACCTGCAACTTGCGCAAGTCCATTTGCTCATCGGTCAGGATCGTGGCAGGGCTCTCTCCATTTTCAAAAGCCGAAGCGTAGACAAAGGGAAAGAAGGCCGTCCCAAGTGGGCGCTTCCCGTTTTCAATAAAATCGTATTGGGAGTCCCCGTAATCCCGTCCACCAACGTGGGCAAGAACCTCGCCGCTCTCGTGATCCACCATAAGAGCTGCCCCCTGAAGATAGCGAGGATTCCCGCCCGACGGATCGTAATCCGAATACCGGGGATGGGCATATCCCTCTTTTGATTCCACCTCCTTGAGCTTACGAGCAAGCGACTCCTCGGCGGCACGTTGCACCTGGGCATCAATGGTGGTCCGAATAGTATATCCTCCTCGCGAGAGGGCCTCTTCACCCACCAAATCACGGGCCTGCTCGGCGACAATCTCGTATAGGAAGGACTTGCCACGACGGATGGGGTTGGGATTGACCCTGACCGCTTCCCGGCTCATTCGAATTTTCTCTCCATCCGTAATCATTCCCTCCTTGGCCATCCGGCTCAACACCATGTTTCGGTTCTTTTTGTTCTCAACCAGGTCATTCAAGGGAGAAATACGCTGCGGACTCTTCAAGCATGCCACAATGGAAGCGGACTCGGAAACAGTAAGATCCTTGGGTTCCTTGCCAAAGTAACCAAGGGAAGCCGATCTTACTCCGTAGAATCCAGAACCAAAGGGAACGAGGTTCAGATACATCTCCAGAATATCCTCTTTAGCCACTTTCTTCAGAGCATCTTCGTCAGAACCAAATTCGCTCTTTCGCAAACTGCGAAAGTGTTTCTCGATCCGAAGAGCTACGAACGCTTCAACAATCTTTCGTTCGTATCCCGTCCATCCGTTCCTCTTGGATTCACCCAACAAATCAAAAGATTTACGGGCCAATTGCATCGTGATCGTTCCGGCCCCCTGGGTAATCTTGTTGTTTTGAAAGTTGAGATAGGCCGCACGGACAACCCCGACCCAATCGACGCCATCATGTTCGTAAAACCGCTGATCCTCCTGGGCCAGCACGGCATTCACAAAAACCGGTGGGATTTCCTCCAATGGAATGGAAAAACGGTTCTCCACAAACATTGTCCCAATTTCATTACCTGCCCGGTCGTGAATGAAACTCATTTCCTCTTTTTCGCCCACCTGAGTGAGGTCATATTTCGCGGCCAACTCGCGGTAAGGATCGAGCTGCTGGTTTCCGTAGTAAACGGCCACTCCAGCAAGAACTAGGCAGAGCAAGCAAAAGATCCAAAAGCCCTTTCGCTTGAAAAACCAACGCCTTCGCCTCTTTCTGTTCTTCCTTACCATAATGTCCCGGAAACCCGCCGATTCAACAGGCCTTCAACAGGCATTCCCTTACCCCCGATCCCCCGACGGGGCAATCACCGACTTGGCCCGGATTATCATGAACGAAATCCGCCAATCCGGGCCAATTCCTTTTCAGGATTACATGGCCCGCTGTCTGTATGATTCCGAACTTGGCTACTACGCCAGGGGCGAGTCGACCACCGTCTCCAAGAAAGGCGACTTCATGACGAGCGTGTCGGTGGGCCCCGTTTTTGGAACTCTTCTCGCCCACCGGCTCCACCGCTTCTGGCAGGCCAACGGTTCACCCGGCTCATTTTTAGTCCTAGAACCCGGAGCTCACGATGGTTCTCTCGCGCTCGATTTCCTAGACGCCGCCGCAAAACTCGATCAACTGTTTGCCGAATCAATCGATTATGTCATCAGCGAGCCTCTGCCCGCCCGATGGGTCGCGCTTCAAAACCGCCTTCAGAACAAAGCAACCATCGTTGCGTCTCCCGGGGAAGTCCACGCGCCGATCGGAGCGCTCTTCGCTAATGAAGTCCTCGACGCCCTGCCCGTTCCCCTGTTTCTTTTAGGATCCGATGGCTGGCAGGAAGTCCTCGTGAACGCAGACGACGACAAATTGGAATGGGATCTTCGGCCAGCCAATCCCGCCCTGCCCGATGACCTGCCCGTTGGCTATTTGGCCGAAGGCACCCCGGACTTTGACTCCTTCCTCGCGCCTTTCACTAAAGCCTTCGAGCAGTGTCTTCAAATTTGGATCGATTACGGACTCAATGCCGATTCCTTGATTCACCCCGCTCGCACCGCCGGTACCTTGCGCTGCTACCGTAATCATCGCTCCGATGCCCACCCGCTCGATCATTCCGGGGAACAAGACCTAACCGCCGATGTAAACTTCACCGCCTTTGAGTCCGCCGCCCGGAAGCAGGGCCTCCAAGTCCATCCTTCCCTCAATCAGAACCGCTATCTGACCTACTGCGGACGTAACTGGCTTATGGATCAACCTTCACCCACGGAAATTTCCCAGTTTCAAACGCTCATTCACCCGACACAGTTCGGCAATCGTTTTTACGCCCTGGAACTGACCAAAGGGCCCGTTGATCGCTCCTTTCCCCGATAAAAAAGCGGCCTGTAAACGAAACAACAGAGAGAATTAATTGACCCCTTTTTTGGACATCTTGGTGCCCTTGGTCGTTCCCTGCCGGGCCTTGAAACGAGGGTTGGTCTTATTGATGACGTAGAGAGTCCCCTTACGCTTGACAATTTGGCAGTCAGCGTGGCGACGTTTGGCAGAAGCGAGAGAAGAAAGAACTTTCATGAGACCTCCAGTTGGGGACGCGGAGGCTAGTCGCAAATTTCGAGCTGTAAAGCCCATTCCTCACAAAATTTCGTGTGCAAGTGAACGCCCCCCGTGTTTCAATTTGGGAACACCAACTCGCATGTCGGAGTCCTATTTTCAAGAAGCCGCCCAGACGCCCGATTCCCCGGAGGATCTGAGCCTGCGCCCTCCTGGATTTGATGATTTCCACGGACAGGAAAAGGTCACCGAGCGCCTCATGCTCATGGTGGCAGCAGCCAAAGGACGCGAGGATGTCCTCGAGCACGTCCTTCTTTCAGGACCTCCCGGCTTGGGCAAAACCACCCTCGCCAATATTGTGGCAACTGCCGTGGGAACCACCCTGCACACCACCTCGGGCCCCCAAATCGAAAAAGCGGGCGACCTCGCCGGCGTCCTGACCAACCTGCAACGGGGAGACATTCTCTTCATCGACGAAATCCACCGTCTCCACCCCGCCATTGAGGAATACCTCTACCCGGCCATGGAAGACTTCCGGCTCGATATCATCATCGACTCGGGCCCTTCTGCCCGCTCAATCCAGCTTCAGCTCCCCAAGTTCACCCTCGTCGGTGCAACCACCCGATCCGGCATGCTGACTTCGCCCTTGCGCTCACGCTTTGGTCTCATCAACCGGCTCGACTACTACACCCACGAACAGCTGGCTGTCATCATTCAACGCTCGGCCGAGATTCTCGGTCTCGACATCACTGAAGACGGAGCCCTGACGATCGCTTCCCGATCACGCGGCACTCCTCGGATCGCCAACAACCTCCTCCGCTGGGTCCGCGACTACGCTCAGGTCCGTTCGGATGGCACTATCGCCGGTCCAACCGCAAAGGCCGCACTGGAGATGATCGAAATCGATGAAGACGGCCTTGATGAAATGGACAAGCGAATCCTAGAGGCCATGATTTACAAGTTCACCGGTGGTCCAGTGGGGCTTTCTTCGCTGGCGGTCGCGATTGGCGAAGACGCCTCCACCCTCGAAGAGGTCCACGAGCCTTTCCTCATCATGCAGGGATTTGTCAAACGCACTCCCCGAGGCCGCGTCGCCCTTCCTGCCGCATACACCAAAATCGGGGCCGATCTTCCTCCCCAGCCAGACGGGCAACAATCCCTTCTCTAATAAACTCCCGTTCTCCCCATGTCTCTTCACGACGACCTCATCGCCAGAGCACGAGCTAGCGGACTGCGACGAACCAAAGCCCTGGAAGCCATTCTGACCTGCCTGGCTGACCACAATCGGCCCATGACTTTGGCGGAACTCACCTCTTGCGGGCATCTCACGGAAAAATGTGACAAGGCTACCGTCTTCCGGCTTCTCCAGCGACTCACCGAGAAAGGCATGGTCCGCCGGCTCGGCCTCCACGAGCGAGCGGCCTACTTCACCTTACTTCTCCCCGGGGTTCACCGGGACTATCTCGTTTGCACAGACTGCGGCAGCATCAAAGCGATCGAAGCCCCCTGCCCAGTCCACCAACTCGAAGATAAAATCCGCCGGGACACCGGCTTCGTCGATCTTTACCACGAGCTGGAGTTCTTTGGCCGCTGCCCAAAGTGCGCTAACTAAAGGTCAGTTCATAATAGACCAAAAAAAGATTAGGATTCTCGAGGATCTTCAGGGCTTTCTGATCAGGGTGGACCGGCTGATCAAAGAAGTAGCTTACGAAACATCCAGTGAATCAAGCGACGCCATCGAGGATCATGGCAGCTCGGGCGGGCTCATTGCAGAAGGTCCCAACGAGTTTGGATCCACCTATATTGACGATGAGAAATTAGTTGGCCAGGTAGACTGCTCACCCTAGAGTGTGGTTTTTCGAACCCTCATCAATACTTCTCACATAGAATGGAAGCTCATTTACACCGAGCCTCAAGCTCCGGGGGCGATCGTCTATCAACTCGCTCCAGCCGCCATCAAAGTGGCTCAAAAACCGGAAAAATTTCAGTTCCACCCTCCTCAAGACAAAGACCTTTAGGCTTCACCCTTTATCTACGAAGAAGAAAAAAGTGCATGAGCTGGGTCTGGAAACCTGATTAGGGTTAGAAACTCCTATCGTTCTAACAGTATCTCGTCACCCAACACCACCATCTCCACCGACCCTTTCAGTGTCTTGTTGAGAAACGGGGTATTGGAGCTCTTGGACTTCATAAAATCCTTGGTGAAAGTCGTTTCCTGAGCAGGATCAAAGACGATTAAATCCACCGCCTTTCCTTCAGCGACTTCCGCCACCTCGACCTGCATCATGCGACGCGGCTCGGCCGAATATCTTTTCACAATGAGGTCCCAGCCAAACTCTCCAGTGGTGATAAACCGATCGTGGAGAGAGACCAAGGCGGTATCGAGGCCGGTGATCCCATTGGGCGCATCCACGAAGGCTTGGGATTTCTCAAACTCAGTGTGCGGGGCGTGGTCAGTCGCAATGATCCTGAAGATTCCGTCTTTCAATCCCTGCAAGAGGGCTGCGTTATCTTCACGGGTTCGCAACGGTGGATTCATTTTGTAATGAGTGTCGTAATTGCCGATATCTTCGTCGGCGAACATGAGGTGGTGTGGTGACACCTCGCCGGAGACTTTAGCCCCCCGTTCATCACGCCACCAGCGAATGGTTTCCATCCCGATGGCCGAGCTGACATGTTGGATGTGCAAGGTCGCTCCGGTGGCGTGAGCCAAGCGAATATCTCGGTCCATGCAAATCTCCTCGGCCAGCGCCGGGGTTCCCTGGATTCCCAGCCGAAAACTCACTTCTCCTTCATTCAGTGCACGAGGACCACAAAGCTGGGGATCCTCGCAGTGGCTTGCAAAGAATAAACCAAACTCCGTTCCATACTCCATAGCTCGCTTCAAGAGCGCGGCATTCGGCACAGCATCGCCATCGTCGGTGAGCATCAAGATTCCGGCATCCTTTAAACCCGCAATCGGAGCCATCTCATGGCCTTTCCGCCCAATCGTGATACACGCAGAGGTCAACACGGGGATTCGACATCTTGCACTCTCGTCCAATACCCGCTTGACCACCGTCGGGGAATCAATGGCCGGCGAGGTATTCGGCATCATCACGACCCCGGTGATTCCACCATTGATGGCAGCCTCACTACCATCGCGAATCGTTTCTTTTTTCTCCTGACCGGGTTCCCGGAAATGGACGTGGGCATCGAACATTCCCGGCATGATCACCTTGCCAGCGCAGTCCACCACTCTGGCACCTTCCGGCGCCCCCATCACTTCGACCGCTTTGATGACGCCGTCCACCAGCCAGACGTCAGCCCGCTTGAGGGCGGCATCCTCGGTAGCGACTTCTCCTCCTTGTAAAAACAGATTCATGAGACTTGGGGTTTGAGACCGAAAAGAACCGCCATTCGTGCGGCAATACCATTTTCCACCTGCTGGGAAATGAGACAGCGTTCATCATCGAGAACCGCATCACACAACTCCACCCCACGGTTAATCGGGCCTGGATGCATGATGTAGACTCCTTCTCCGGAAAGGCGTTTTAAGCGCTCCTCAGTGATCCCGAAAACGGAATGATATTCCCTATCGCTCGGATAAAATGGGGCATCCTGTCTCTCCTTCTGCACCCGCAGCAAGTAGACCGCATCGGGTCCCCAGGCCATTGCTTCATCGTAATTGGTAAAGCGGCGATACTTAGTTTTAGGGACCAGACTTCCTGGGCCACAAAATGCCACCTCAACCCCGAGCTTTTCCAGAATGGCACTGGTCGAGCGCGCGACCCGGCTATGCAAGATATCCCCAATGATGACCACCTTCTTCCCGTCCAGATTGGGAAAGACTTCGCGCAAGGTGAAAGCATCGAGCAGAGCCTGGGTGGGATGGGCATGGGCTCCATCGCCCGCATTGATCACCGAGGCATTAGTCTGGCGGGCGATCGCCGCCGGTTGTCCGGACAAGCGATGACGGACGACAATGTAATCCGCCCGCATGGCCTGCAGGGTATCGATGGTGTCTCGAACCGACTCCCCTTTGGTGACCGAGGAGTGCGGCACATCAAACATTGTCACGTCAGCCGAAAGGCGCTTCGCGGCGACCTCAAACGAGGAAAGCGTTCTCGTACTCGGCTCGTAAAAGAGCATCAGAACCGTCTTTCCTTTCAAAGCGGGCACCTTCTTCACTGATCGGGTGAAGAGTTCCTTGAAGGGAACCGCTTGATCCAGCAAATGAATGATTTCCGCGCGATCAAGAGAGACAATATCGAGGAAATCTTTGCGGGCGGTCATGGCTGGATTCAATGGGTGATGATTTCAACCGACTCCCTTCCGTCGGTTTTTTGAAGGCTTACATCGACACGATCCATTCGTTGGGTAGGAAGGATTGCGCCGACAAAATTGGGCTCAACGGGAATCTCGCGATGACCCCGGTCGATCAGGACCGCGAGTTCCACCTTGGAGGGTCGCCCGTAATCAAAGAGCGCGTCAAGAGCGGCCCGGATGGTTCGTCCGGTAAAGATGACGTCATCCACCAGAACAATGTGAGCCCCGTCTACCGGAAAATCGATTTCGCTGCTTTGCAAGGTGGGGTTGCTGCTCAAGTGCTCGTAGTCATCGCGGTAAAGCGAAATATCCAGGACACCCAGTCGCACGTTGGCCCCTTTGCTCTTTAAAATTTGCAGAACCCGCTCGGCAACTTCGTCGCCCCGACTACGAATCCCCACCAGATCAATCACGCCACCCTCGTGAGCCTCGAAAACCTGATCCGCCAGCCGCTCGTTGGCAGCTTGAATTTGAGCGGAATCTAAGGCGGGGCTCATCGTTTGCTGGGCGAAGACTATCAGCCGGGGACCGCGTGTAAAACACGAACCGCAACAGTTGCGCTATTTCAGAGAGGGAATGTTCTTCATACCCATCGGAACCCGCCTGATCGGGGCACTCCGACCACTTTCCTTGAGCTTCTTCAAAAGAGCCTGCATTTCCTTCCGCTTCTTTTCCTCCGTGAAATACAGATTACGGGTTTCTCCGGGATCTTTGGAAAGATCATAGAGCTGACCGGGAGCCTCGGGCGCGTCTTCCTTGACGACATATTTTTTCAGGAAGCTACGCTCATAGTTATTCCCACCAGATCCCTTGTGATCGAGATACTTCCAGTCTCCCACGCGAAGTTGAAACTCCCCACGAAAGCCTTGGGTCAAAAGATGAGGTCGCACCGGATTGTCATCCTTCTGTTTCCCCAATAATACGGGGAGTAAATCGAATGAATCCGTCGCCGCTTTGTCAGGCAAAGTATACCCTGTCAGCGAGGCTAGGGTTGCCATGATATCGGTGGTGTTAGCCAGCTGAGTCGAGACCTGACCTGCCGGAATCCGCCCGGGCCAGCGGAAAATGAAAGGAACTCGATGCCCTCCTTCCCAGCCATCGCGCTTCATTCCTCGAAGCCCATTCGAAGGATCGTGTTTGTGATCCTCGCGCATCCAGTCCACATGCACCGTTTCCGCTCCGTTATCGGCATTGAAAATCACAAGAGTTTCTTCATCAATCCGGAGTTTCTTAAGGAGGTCAAACACCCGTCCAACCAAGGTATCGAGTTCGTAGACAAAATCTCCTCTGGGACCGCCTTCAGTCACTCCGCTAAACTCGGTGGCCGGCAGGACCGGGGCATGAGCAATCTGGGTGGAAAAGACGGCAAAGAACGGCTTCTCCGGAGTTTTATTCCGGTGCCGAACGATGAAGTCCTTGGTCTTGTCAAAGAAGAGCAGGTCGGCGTTCACAAACTCATACCCTGGTGCCATCCACCCGGCATCATTGTCCCAACGCCATTTACCACCGGGATTGGGACTGCTGTTGGGGTCGTAGCGACGATCCGCCGGAACAGGAACCATGCCATTCTCAATGTAGCAGTAGAGCGGGTCAGTGGTGGGACAATTCGGAGTGACAAACGATTCATCAAAGCCCCTTGCATTCGGGCCGTCAATCAAGGGCGTGCTTTTTTCGTAATCGATTAGGAGCGAGTTTTTAAACCCTCCTCCAAGACGCTTACCATTCTTGTCCAACCAAGTGAGACCGACATGCCATTTCCCAAACACTCCGGTCCGGTATCCTTTCTCCTGCAATATCCCACCGAGAGTTAAAGTGCCTGGTTTCAGATAGCTGGGACCGCCCGGGCCTTCGAAAGCTCCGCCGCCCCGGCCGGTCGAACGGTAAATTTGCTGACCGGAGTAGAGTCCGTAACGTGAGGGTGAACAGATCGTGGAAGGGCTGTGGGCATCGATGAAGAGAATCCCCTGCGATGCCATTTCATCGAGCTTGGGCGTTTTATAGGCCGCCTTAGAATTATAACAGGAAAGGTCTCCCACCCCGAGATCATCGGCATAGATGATGACGATGTTGGGCAACTCCGCCGACCAGGAAGCAGGTGCACACAGAACCAGGCAGGATCGGAGTAACATTGAAGGAATGGCAGATTTCATTTTTTCGGAATGTATGGGTATTTCGCTCCGGATTTTTCAAGCCATCCTTCCAGCTCGTTGCGAAGTTTCAGAGCCAGTTCGGTCTTCTGTTCGGCAAGGTCATTTTTTTCCCGGGGATCTTCCCTCAAGTCATAAAGCTCAATGGAATCGTCATCGTAGAAAAGAATCAACTTGTGCCATCCCTTTCTGATCACGCTGCCGAGCCGATTTTTTTTGTGAAAGGCATAGTTGGGGTAGTGAAAGAAAATGGACTCGCGCTTCCATTTCCCCTTTCCAGTGATCAAAGGAATAAGACTCGCGCCATCGAGGGGCACATTCTCTTTGGGCTTCAACCCCGCTACTTCCAGCAAGGTTGGAAAAATATCGGTGGTCACCACCGGAGTCATATTGACACTTGCAGCCACAGTCTTTCTAGGCCACCGAATAGCCCATGGCACCCGGATACCCCCTTCATAAAGATGCCCCTTGTTGGCGCGAAGCGGACCGTTTCCAAAAAGCGAACCGTTGTCCGAAGTGAAAATCACGAGAGTGTTCTCAGCAAGGTCAAGATCATCAAGTGACTTCAAAATCTTCCCGATAGAACGATCCATCCCCTCAATCATTCCGGCGTAGGCCGGATTCTCGACGCCCCGCTTTTGGTACTTCTCGATGAGATCTTTCGGGGCCTCGATCGGGTAGTGCACCGAGTAATTCCAGAAAGTCAAAAAGAACGGCCTCTCTTTGTTTCTCGAAATAAAATCGATGCATTCGTCTGCCATTCGATCCGGCAGGTATTCTCCTTCCTTGGCTTGCTCGAGACCGGGAATCTTGTAGGGGGCAAAATACGTCGGCGGACCACCGCGATCAAATCCCCCGACATTGAGGTCAAAGCCCTGATACTCGGGTCTCAAGAACGGCTCATACCTTTCCCCCTTCTCATTCCTGCCTTTACGGTGGGAAAGATGCCACTTCCCCACAAAGCCCGTGGCGTATCCTGCCTCTTCGCTCAATCGCTCAGCCAGAGTTGTCGCCTCCAGTGGCAGATAGGTCAGCTTCCGAGCTCCCGCCAACTTCCTTCCATCAGGGACCATGTCGTTCTGATGTCCCGGAGCATGATTAGTAATAGTCAAACGGGCCGGAGACATACCCGTCATCAGGGCCGCCCGGGTGGGCGTGCAGACCGGTGCCGCAGCATAACCATGCGGAAAGAGCATCCCTTGTTTGACGAAGCGATCAAGGAAAGGCGTTTCCAGCTCCTTGTTTCCCTGAAAGCGGGTGTCAAACCAACCCAGATCATCAGCCATGATCACGACAATGTTTGGTTTAGGTTCTGCCTGAAGATTCCCCCACAAAAGCACTGACAACGCCATCCACCCACCGAAAGATCTCATGATGAATAGGTTGCCTCTCCCCTTGCCCGACTCCAGCGCAAACTCTCTTCCGGAGGCAGAAAACCGTCTCAACCGCCGAAGCAGCCTTGGTCGATTCATCTTTCTTTCGGAAGCTCACCAATGAGGAATAACCGTGTCGTAGACTATACCATTGACCCGCGAAGCCCGGTCTCCTACCTCTCTCTGCCTCATGGACAATCAATCAGTCGCTGACCTCCTGGCGATCGACACCGGCTCGCTCGAAGGCCGTTTGTCGGAACTCAGGAGGTATCTTTGACATCCCGGAGCTGACCAAAAAAATCGCTGAGCTAGAGGCAGCCGCGGCTCAACCGGAATTCTGGAACGACCAGGAAAAAGCCCGTGGAGTTCTTGCTGAAACCAAGCTCAACAAGAACAAGCTCGATCCCTTTCTGAAGCTTGAAGAAGAGTTCGCCAATCTGACCTCGGGGATGGAACTTGCAAAAGAATTCGATGACCTCGAATCGGCTAAGGAAGCCCGGGCCACCTTCGAGAACCTCGAGAAAGATCTCGAATCCTTCGAACTGATCACCCTCCTCGACGCCCCGAGCGACCCCAACAACGCTTACCTCACCATCCAGGCCGGGGCCGGCGGCACCGAAGCCTGTGACTGGGCCGGGATGCTTTACCGTCTCTACAACCGTTGGGCTGAAAAGCATGACTTCAAGGTCACCGTCACGGACTATCAGGACGGAGAGGAAGCCGGGATCTCATCTGCATCGCTGAAGATCGAAGGCCCCTACGCCTACGGCTACCTGAAAGCCGAACGCGGGGTTCATCGACTCGTTCGTATTTCTCCTTTCGATAGCGCGGGCAAGCGTCACACATCCTTCGCCTCCATCGATATCACCCCGGAGATCGACGACAATATTGTCATCGACATCCCTGACTCCGACGTGGAGATCTCGACTGCTCGTTCCGGAGGCAAGGGGGGCCAAAACGTGAACAAGGTCGAAACCGCAGTGATCATGAAACACCTTCCCACCGGGATCGTCATTCGCTCCACCCAGGAACGTTCGCAGCTTCGCAACCGCGAAGTCGCTTGGGAAAACCTGCGAGCCAAGCTCTACCAAATTGAAGAGGACAAGCAGAAGGCTGAAGCCGACCGCACCTATTCCGAAAAAGGTGAAATTGGTTGGGGCAGTCAGATTCGTTCATACGTCTTCCAGCCTTACCAAATGGTCAAAGACCTGCGAACGGGCGAAGAAACCGGGAACATCCAGAATGTCATGGATGGCGAGATTGATCCGTTCATCGAAGCGATGCTTCGTGGGAAGAAACGGAACTAACACCCTCCCCGCCGAATGTAGCCGCCAGTTACTTCCCGAAGTTGATGCACATGGCGGCCGGCATTTCAGCCCGATGCCCGCTGAAGGTGATCTTGCCGGTTTTCTTGTCGACCTTGTGACTGGTCACTTCGTTTGACCTCTGCCCCGCCACAAGCAACCAATCCCCGGAGGGACTGAGATTGATGTTACGGGGAATCCAGACTTCGGCCGGACTGGTCTGAACATGCTTCAAGGTCCCGTCGTCGGAGACGGCCAGGACCGACACCGAATCCCGCTTTTCATTTCTAAGATCACGATTCCCGGTGTAGAGGAAGCGACCATCGGAAGATACCCTGATTTCAGAGCAACTCATCTCCGCGCCGTCGGTCCCTTCCGGAAAAACGCTGACGGTCTCCTTGATTGTCAGTTGGCCCGATTTCTTGTCGCGCGCGAAAACCGAAACCGTCAGGCTCAACTCGTTGAGAACGTAGGCAAAATCACCGCTGCGCCCAAATTTCATGTGACGGGGTCCTGCCCCTGCCGGAGTTTTAAAACCGCCTTTGTCCGTCAACTTGCCATCCTTGCCGAAAGCATAGAATTTGACCTGGTCGATACCAAGGTCAGGCGCATAAGCAAAGCGGTTGTTCGGTCCGGAATACATTGAGTGAGCGTGCGGACTGGTCTGACGCTTCTTGTTCACGCTTGATCCACTGTGCTTCACAAACGAAGCAAACTGGCCAATCGCCCCGCCGGTTACGGGGAAGGAAACGACCGATCCACCCCCGTAATCCGCCCCAAAAAGCACGGTCTCGGTTGCATCAAGACTGACATGGCAAAGCCCTTTACCTTCGTAGTTTTGCACCGCCACTTCCTCAACACCATCCTTCGTGACGCGGTAGGAGGACACCGCGCCCTTTCCCCCGTTGCGATAGGTGGAGTAAATCACCGAGCCATTCCGGTTGATCTCCTGAAATCCCATTCCAGCTCCCTTGACCAGCTGCTTGCGTTCCGTCAGTGCACCGGTTTCCTCATCCAACTGAAGTTCGAACAAGCCCTCCTTGCTCGTCCCCACAAATACGCGTGTAGTCTCTCCACAAACATGCCCGCCGAGCAGACCCAGAATCATCAAGGTTTTCTTCATGCCTCCCATTAGCAGAAGAATACCCACCCAAAAAGACCGATCCTTGCCACTTTCTGCAAATACACACATCTTTGTCCCGGATGCCCGACAATATCAAAGACGAACGCTATTTTGAGGCTGGATTTCGCGAATTCGATGAAACTCTGGCGGAAACCACGGCCATGCTAGCCGACGCCCTCCCCCTGGATGATCAACTTCGCTCGTTGGTCCCGTGGCAGACCGGAAAAGACTTCCCCAAAAATATCCCGACCGGCTCTGAACGAGAGGGGGCCCAGGTTCTATCAATCTGCTTCGAGCTTCTTAACATCGTCGAAGAACGTGTTGCTTGGCAGTTTCGGACGGCTCGCCGCAGTTCCCACGGAGCCAAAGCCATCAAGGGACTCTGGCCATCGGTCATTAATCACCTCGTCGAAAGCGGCCTGACCGAGCAAGACGTCCTAGCGGCTCTCAAAAAAGTCCAAGTCGAACCGGTCCTGACCGCCCACCCTACTGAAGCAAAACGCCCCTCGGTCCGCCTCCGTCACAAGGCAATCTACGAAGAACTTCGCACGTATGAAGGTGCCCAGAACGATCCTCATTATGGGCGCCGGGTCGCGGATTCCCTTCGTGCCGAGTTTCAAACCCTCTGGCACACTGGTGAAATCTTTGTGAAACGCCCGGCAATCGAGGAAGAACTACGAAACGCCTTGCCCTACCTTGCCGAGACCTTCCCCGAAGTCATCATCCGGCTTGACCGTTCACTTGAACTGGCTTGGCAGGATGCAGGATGGGATCCGGAAAACCTGAAGCGTGAAAACGCTTATCCATCGCTTCGTTTCGCCAACTGGATTGGCGGTGATCGCGACGGTCATCCCTTTGTCACTCCGGAGGTGACAAAAAACACTTTGGCCGAGCTCCACGAAAATGCCGTGGAGATGCATCAACGCCATCTCGCCCGGGTAGCCGACAAGCTCACCCTAGCCCCTCCCTTCACCAAGGTCCCGGCACGACTCACCGCCGCTTTGGACAAGCTCATCGAAGAAACGAACGAAGCTGGCACCCGGATCGCCAAGCGCTATCATCTTGAGCCATGGCAGACCTTCGTCCGCCTATTGCACGAAAAGTTCGAGCAAGGCTGCTATCTCCGTAGCGAGCAGTATCTTGAGGATCTTCAACTTCTCCACAAAACCCTCGAAGAAGCCAAGGCCCCGCTAGCCGCCCATGAATGGATTTTCCCGCTCATCCGCCTTGCCCAGGTTTTCGGATTTCATCTGGCCTCGCTTGATGTCCGGAATAACTCCGAAGCCCACGATGCCGCAGCGGCCCAACTTTTCGCCAAGGTCGGTATCCCCGACGGGGAAAACTTTCCCACGTGGAGCGAAGAAAAACGCCGGAACTTTTTGGTCAGCGAACTTTCCAACCCGCGTCCTTTCCTGACGCGATACGAGAAAGCGGGCGAAGATGCCGACAAGATCCTTGCCTACTACCGGCTTCTGGCCACCCACCTTCGTCGTCATGGTCCAGATGGCCTTGGCCAGCTCATCATCAGTATGACTCGTTCGGTCTCGGACATCCTTTTGGTGCAACTGCTCGCCCGCGAAGCCGGCCTGGCTCAACTCGGGAAAGGTGGAAAATGGAGGTCGCTCCTTCCGGTTAGCCCGCTCTTTGAAACCGGGGAAGATCTCGCCGCTTCAAAAGACATTTTGGAGGAATATCTAGCTATCATGGGCCCTCATCCATCCGGCGTGCAGCCCGCGATGGTCGGCTACTCAGACTCCAACAAAGATGCCGGAGTCTTTGCTTCCCAATGGGGCATTTTCAAGGGACAGGAAGCGATGACCGGAGCTTGCCTAGACGCCGGGGTTGTTCCCCAGTTTTTCCACGGACGTGGCGGGACGATTGGACGTGGAGCCGGTCCCACCCGATGGTTTCTTCGTGCCCTTCCTAAAGGGGCTCTCTCCGGCCCCGTCAGGGTCACCGAGCAGGGAGAAGTCCTTCCCCGGAAATACGGTCACGAAGGTAATGCCCACTTCCACCTCGAACTTCTCGTCGCTGGAGCCACCCGCACCGTGGCCATGCAAAACGAGCACACTCCCCCGGTCGAAGACTGCCGCGAAAGTCTCGATGCACTCTCAGTGGAATCCGACAAGGCCTATCGTCGCCTGCGCGATGCCGAGGGCTTCCTCGAATTCTATCGTAGCGCCACTCCCATCGACGCCCTCGAGACCGGGGTCTTCGGATCTCGCCCATCGCGCCGAACCGGTAAGAAAGCCTCGCTTAAGGATCTTCGAGCCATCCCATGGGTCTTCTCCTGGACCCAGGCACGGTTTTACCTTCCCGGATGGTTCGGCGTAGGATCCGGCCTTGAAGCAATCGGAGCGGGGGCTCGTCAGAACATTAAGGAGAATCTGCCCAGGTTTGATTTTCTCCGCTACGTCTTCACAAACATCGAATCCTCCCTCTCGTCGGCCAACCAGCAAGTGATGACGCAATACGCCGCGCTTTGCCCCGATGACAAAATACGCGATCATTTTCTGAACGAAATTCTGGCCGAGTACGAGAAAACCCGGAGTTACGTTCAAGACATTTTCGGGAGAGAGTTCCCCAGTCGCAGACCACGCATGCAAAAGACCCTCGCAGTCCGGGAGACTCCCCTACACATCCTGCACGAACAACAAATTTCGCTCTTGAAGCGCTGGCGCGAAGCAGGCAGCCCGATCGAGACCGAAGCAGGCAAATTCCACCGCGACTTCCTCGCTCTTCAACTGACTATCAATGCCATTTCATCTGGGCTTAGGGAAACCGGTTAGGTGACCTCAGTCCACCTGAACCCTATAAAGGGTGACCGTGCCGTCAGGATTGAGTGACCCCAGATGGCTCCCGTCTGGAGAAAACACGAGGCTCAAACAACCATGATTGGTTTGAAGGGTTTGACTGACCTTGACCTCTTTTTTCTTGTGATCAACGACCCCGATCACGATTCGTGCCACTCCCTTCTCGCCGAGTCGCCCAACCCAAAACCGTCCCTGCGGATCAGCGGCCACACCCGAGATATTGTCATCAAAGGTCTTTAAAACTTTAAACTCATCCTTGGTCAGCCCCCCCTGCATGACACCGCGAACCCCCGCGAGACGCGCCCTCACCTCGGGGTCTCTCGTTTTGACCTCTTCGATCAAAGGAATCACCTCACGACCAAACTCGGCCAAAGCCATCATCGCCTTTTCCCTTATTTGATAATCTTCATCTCCCAGCAGCAGCACCAATCGCTCGACCTCTCCCGGATGCTGGATCTCCCGTTTTTCGATCTTCGACAGAATCCGACCATAGAGATTCTTCTTTTTTCCAGAAACCAGAAGAGTTCTGCCATCATCCATAAGCAAAAAATCTTCGGGGTCGTCATTTTCAATATTGATCGAGAATTGTTCACGCCCCGTCCCCACCGACCAAACTCGCAAGGTCTTGTCGTCCGCAACCGTCATGACCTGTTCACCACCGTCCAGCAAGGCAACATCGTTTACCGTTTCACGATGACCGGTCAGATCACGAATCTTTTTGGAGGTGGGAACAGCCCAAACTGAAACAGCGCCCCGCCTTCCGGCCACTACCAGACGGGAGCCCGTAAGCGAAAAATCGAGGGCATTGATCCCGCTGGCGCCCTTCAACTGATGCACTTTGGTAAACCCTTCGGTTTCGAAAATCAAGATCTGACCTTGTTCACAGCCAACAGCAAGGAGACGTCCATCGTTCGATAATCCCATCGCCGCCACTCCTCCCGGCAAATTTACCGTCATACTTCCTTCGGAATCCCCGCGTACGGTGACCGTGACGACACTGTCACTGGCGGTATAAATCTTCTGCCCCCCCATCCCAATCGCAACTGCATCGTAAGCCCGCAAATGACCGGAGAAGCCCATCCCCGGCTTAATCCGTTCTCCCGTTACTACATCGTGGAGATGAAGAATCCAATCGCCACCTGAGATCAACATCGTACTGTCATTCGAAAACGTCACAGGTGTATGAGAACTCCCAGCAGTCTTGATCTTCCTGACCACCTTCCCGTCGTTCGCATTCAACAAATACAAATGCCCGTCATCTGAAGCCGTTGCAACCCACTTTCCATTGGGGGCCCACGCGACCACCTGCCCCTCCTGTTTCAGTTTGACCTTCCAGATCTCCTCCAGAGAAATGCTGTCAAACACCCGCACATGATGATCATCACTAACCACCGCAAATTGCTTACGATCAGGGGAAGCCGCGAGAGTAAAGACATCGTCGTATTTTGGCTTCTCTTTCAGCGTCTTGAGACATTCGCCGGTTTCGAGGTCCCATTGCTTAATGGTATCGTCGCTCGACCCAGTGATCAGTTTTTTACCATCCTCTGCGATGATCGCTGAGTAAACATCGCTCGTGTGGCCGGCAAACTGTCGGACTTTTTTTCCGGTTTCCAACTCCCACAAAATGGCGATGTTCCCGTCCCCAGTAGCCACGAAGTGCTTCCCGTCCGGGTGCAAAGCAATGCGATAGGCATCATCGGGGTGACTGTAGGTTCTCAAGACCCTCCCCGTAGCGACCTCAAAGCGATACACTTTGTTCGAGCTGCTCGCCGCCAGAAACTCTTTTCCTTCCTTGATAAAGCGGATCCCCCACATATCCCCGCAACCTTCTTCGGTAAAGCGACGGATGAGCTTGCCTGTTTTCAACTCCCAGAGGCGCACACAGTTGTCACGTGAGGAGCTGAGGACATGAATTCCATCCGGATGGCAAACCACCTCGGAAGTCGATGCAGCGTGCTGAAAGGAAGCCAGCCCCACTGTCTCCACTTTCTCCAGCACCACTTCTCCGGTCGCCCACCCAACCAAGAAAAAGAAGCCGAGCAAACGCCCAATCGCCATGCTCAATGGTTTACTCTGGTTTATGCACCAACTCCAGCCTTCTTTCCACCACCGTGCAGACTTGCCCTGCTTCCAAAAGATCGCAATCATCCCAGCCATGCTCCGCTTCAGCCAAATCCTCGCAACCATTTTACTGGCCACCCCAGCCCACGCTGCCCCTCCGGCGGATGAATACTTCCGGGTCGACACTGTTTCTGACGGTTTCATCGATGCAATGGAAATTGCCGTGACACCGAAGGGGCTAATCTTCGTGATCGAGCGCACCGGCGCGGTCAAACTGGTCGATCCTTCATCAGGCAAGACCAAAAAAGTAGCCACGATCCCAGTTGAGGTGAGAAAAGGAGAATTCGCCCGCGAGTGCGGACTTCTCGGAGTTACCATCGACCCGGGATTTGAAAAAAACCACTGGGTTTACCTCTATTATTCCGTGCCAAAAAAACCGGTTCACCAGCTCTCACGCTTCACCTTTGATGGCACCACCCTGACCGAGGAAAAGAAGCTCTTGCAGATCCCCCACGATCGTGAAAACGCCACCTGCCACGAAGGAGGATCTCTGGCATTCGGGCCAGACGGTTGCCTCTATCTTTCCACCGGCGACAATACCTGCCCGTTTCAATCGAATGGCTCGGCCCCAATCGATGAGGGCCCAAAACGCAAGTGCTATGACGCTCAACGGAGCGCCGCCAACACCAACGACCTCCGTGGAAAAATCCTTCGGATCAAGCCCACCAAGGACGGATCCTACACCATCCCAAAAGGCAACCTCTTCCCCGAGGACACCCCGAAGACCCGCCCGGAAATCTACATCATGGGCTGCCGCAATCCCTACCGCATCTCTATTGACCCCAAAACCAACTACCTCTACTGGGGAAAAGTCGGTCCGGATGCGGGACGTGATTCCGACCGGGGCCCTCGCGGATACGATGAAATCAACCAGGCCCGCCAACCGGGCAACCACGGCTGGCCCTACTTCAGCGGTAATAACCAGGCCTATTCCGACTACAACTTTGTGACCAAAAAGATCGGCCCAAAGTTCAACCCCGCCGCTCCCGTCAATCATTCGGTCAACAACACCGGCCTCACCAAACTCCCGCCAGCCCAACCAGCATTTTGGTATTACCCACACGCTTCGGCCTGCGCCGGTCCCGTTTTCTACTCCGACCTCTACCCTAAGGGCGGACCTGGCTTACCTCCCGAACTCAACCAGTGCCTCATCGCCTACGATTGGACTAAGGCCCGACTCTATGCGATCAAACTCGATGATAAAGGAAACATCGAATGGAACCATCCCTTTCTCGGGAAGTATCGCTTTGTCCATCCCGGCGACATGGAAATGGGACCGCGGGGCGAACTCTACCTCCTCGAATACGGATCGGCCTGGTACAACGGCAAAGATGGCAAACTCAAGCGGATCACCCACACCAAGGACCCCGTCACCATTCCAGTCTCTCCCTCGGACCCTCGCATGAAAGGCCTGCCCAAGGACCATCCCGGCACCAAGTTAATCGCTGAAACAACCTGCCTCTCCTGCCATCAGACTAATAAGGCCTCGATCGGTCCCAGCTATCACGATGTGGCAAAAAAATACGCCAAGGATCCCAAAGCCTACGAATCGCTGGCTAACAAAATTCTCAAGGGAGGCACGGGAGTCTGGGGTGAGCAGCCCATGCCTCCCCATCCACAGCACAACATCGAGGAAACCCGGCAAATGGTCGAGGCCATCCTCAGGGTGAAATGACCATCGTTTATCAGGACGAATACCTCGTTGTTGTCGATAAACCCAGCGGGTTCCTTTCGGTCCCCGGAAGAGGATCCGAAAAAATCGACTCGGTGGCCCATCGCATTCGTTCGAGTATCCCTGGGTGCATTGACCACCCTGCCGTGCATCGCCTCGACATGGACACCTCTGGCCTCCTTGCCCTCGCCGTCACCCCGGAAGTTCATCGCGCGCTTTCAATTCAGTTTCAGAACCACGAACCCAAGAAAGTCTACCAGGCTCTCCTCGATGGCGTGGTGGAACCCGAAGAAGGAACAATTGCCCTCCCCTTCCGTCTCGATATCGAAAACCGTCCTTACCAGATTTACGACGAAGTCCATGGAAAGGTCGGCATCACCCGCTGGCGGAAACTGGCGGTCGAAAACGGGATCACACGAGTGCATTTCGAACCCCTAACCGGCCGTACCCACCAGCTGCGCGTCCATTCCGCCCATCCGAAAGGTCTCGGAACTCCCATCGTGGATGACCCACTTTACGGAAACGGCAAAGACCCCGGCAAGATGAAACTCCACGCGGCCAGCCTGACCTTTCGCCATCCCGTGACCAAGGAGACCCTCACCTTTCAATCACCGCTACCTTTTTAAGACTAAAGATCGAGGAAGTTCTGCAGGATCTGCTTCCCCGAATCAGTGAGAATGGACTCGGGGTGAAACTGCACTCCATGCACGTTCAATTCCCTGTGCCGCAGTCCCATGATCACTCCATCTTCCGTCCACGCAGTGACCTCAAGGCAGTCAGGTAATGTGGCACGTTTCACCACGAGAGAATGATATCTCGTGGCTTCGAAGGGATTGGCCAACCCCTTGAAAACGCTCCCTCCCTCATGATGGATCATCGAAGTCTTCCCGTGCATCAGGTCCTTGGCCCGCACCACTTCACCGCCGTAAACCTGCCCGATCGATTGATGACCAAGACAGACTCCGAAAATAGGCAACTCGCTGCCAAACGATTCGATCACCTCGCACGAAATGCCGGCTTCATTGGGAGTGCAAGGTCCGGGCGAAACACAAATCCGCGAGGGTTCCAGATCGCGCAATTCCTCCACCGTGATGACATCATTCCGCAAGACTTTCATCTCTACACCCAGCTCGCCGAAATACTGGACGAGGTTGTACGTGAAGGAATCGTAGTTATCGATGACAACGAGCATAGTGATAAATCTTAAAGTAGTTGTTGGCAGGCAAAGCACTCTGCAAAGTTCCCGGGATTCATCTCACCACATTCCTCACACTTCAAGTCTTCACCCGGTGCTTCGTCTTCCTTTTCCAGAGCAGTCCGGATGATTTGCCAGGCCGCGGGGTAATCCTCGTCTTTCAGCACGCAAAGATTGGGATAAAACTCGGGAATGGGAATTTCTACCACTCCGTGAACCAGATGCTCATTCCGCAAAATCGTTGATATCCCGGCGGCCTCGACCAAATCGCGGAAATGATTCACGCGGATGAACTCGTGATTGCGATAAACCTCCTTCACGGCTTTGCCAGGGTTTTGGCCAACCCGACCGCTCTCATCATGGCCGCAGCTTTGTTGACTGTTTCCTGGTATTCATACGTCGGGTCGCTATCTGCAACCACACCCGCCCCCGCTTGGATGTAAACCTTGTCCCCTTTCAAGACACAGGTCCGCAGGGCAATGCAGGAGTCGTGGTTCCCGTCCCAGCCAAAATAACCTACCGCCCCGGAGTAGGTCCCCCGTTTATTCTTCTCTAGCGAGTTGATAATCTGCATCGCCCGGATTTTGGGAGCGCCACTGACAGTCCCGGCCGGGAAAGTACTCCGAAGAACGTCGTAAGATGAATGCTCGGGAGAAAGACGTCCACTGACATTGGAAACGATGTGCATCACGTGGCTGTATCGCTCCACGATCATCTGATCGTCGACCGATACCGATCCCGGCTCCGAGATACGACCAACATCGTTGCGCGCCAAATCAATCAACATGACATGCTCGGCACATTCCTTCTCGTCGGCAAGAAGGTCAGCGGCAAGTGCATCATCCTCTTCCTTTGTTTTGCCCCGCCAACGTGTCCCGGCGATCGGTCGAATATCGATCCGTCTGTCAATCGCACGCACATGCACCTCGGGGGAACTCCCGACGAGCGAAAACTCCGGCGTTTCGAAAACGAACATGTAGGGTGATGGATTAATGTGCCTTAAGGCCCGGTAGAGATCAATATTGCTGCCCTCAAAATCAGCCTCAAAGCGTTGGCTAGGCACCACCTGAAAAGCATCGCCGGCCGCGATGTATTCCTTGGCCGCCCGCACCATCTCTTCGTACTCGGCTTGGGTCGTATTACTTCGCGGTTCGGGAGCTTCGACTTCCGCCAACCCATTGAGCGGAGAAACGTAAAGCGGACGATCGAGCATCTCAATCAACGCTCCCACCCGGCCCACCGCAAGCGCGTAGGCCTCATCAACCGAGCCGGCTTCATCCAGCATGGCATTGGCCACAACCAGCAGCCGCCGCAGCTTGTGATCAAAAACGACCAGAGTGTCAGCGAGGAAAAAGATCGATTCCGGAAGATCCAGATCATCGGGCGGGGTTTGGGAAATACTGGGCTCGAACTGGCTCGTGGCATCGTATCCAACATACCCGACAGCACCCCCGAAAAATGGCGGTGCACTCCCATGGGTGACTGGGCGATATCCCGCCATCAGTCGTTCCAGCTCCTCGAGAACATCGCCTTGCCGGGGCCTCGTTTCACTCTTGCTACCGCGTTGGATGGTGACCTCGTCCTCACGTGAGGTGAAAATCCAACGCGGCTGGGTTCCCACAATGGACCATCGTCCGCTCGCATCAGTGCTTTCCGCACTCTCAAACAAAAAGGCGTATCCGCTATCCCTAAGCTTCAAAAACGCCGACACCGGAGTCTCAAAGTCGGCCGCAAGCTGGGCGTAGACCGGCACCACATTACCCATCTGGGCGAGCTCGGCAAATTCCTCTGCACTGGGTTTGACTGGCACCTTATTCACTTGGGTCGCAGTTTGGCGGCGTCACCCGGAAGAGCAACGCGAAAGTCAACGCGGTTCAAAGAGCTCGCCGTAAAAGGCCGGATTGATCTTCGGCTCCAGTTTTTGCCAGGACGTCACCTCGTTTTGGGATGCCGCCGAAATCTCAATCGCTGCCCCCCCCGCGCAGGCTCGCACCACCTCCACCGCCTTGACCGGACAATTGCAGTCGCTGCTCAGGTGTCCCAGAATCACTTTTTGCAATCCCTGCGGGACCAAACGTGCCACCAGCTCCCCCGCCTGTTCGTTAGACAAATGACCGTGTTGCGAGGAGATTCGTTGCTTCGTGCTGAATGGGCGCTTCAAATCCGCCTCCAACATCTGCCACTCGTAGTTGGCCTCCAGCACTAAACCCTCGACCCCCGAAAGGACATTCAACACCTGATCATTGACGTGTCCCAAATCAGTCGCCACGCCCAGCTTCCGGCCATCGCATTCAATGACGTAACCTACCGGATCAACTGCATCATGAGGCAGTCCGAAAGTCGAAAGCTGGAAGCCTTCCCAGGCAAAACTCTGTCCACTCTCAAATGCGACCCATTTTGCCGGTGCCCGGAGATTTTCCTGAACGATCCGGCAAGTCATTGTGGAAGCGAGGACCGGGATGCTCATCCCCCGCAGGAAGACATCAAGCCCTCGGATGTGGTCGCCATGTTCGTGGGTGAGCAAAATCCCGGTCAAATCCTCCTTCCTCAATCCCAGCCGACCCAATCTCAGGGTCAGCTGTTTTGCGCTCAGCCCGGCATCGACCAAGAGGCATCGACCTTTGGCCTCTACCACAGTGGCATTTCCACCACTCCCGCTCCCAAGCACCGCGAAACGCATCGCCACAATTGATGCCCGACCCTCTTCCGGCTTGCAATCCTCGATTCGAATCGAAGACCGAATTCGCCGATCAAACAACTGGCCGAACCAAAAAACCGGTTCTCATCACTATGAGATTTTTGAGTTTCTTAGTTACTGGTTTTTTAAGTCGATAGTCACGGTAGATCTCATAAATTCAAAGTCCACCCTCACCGCTCTGGCACTTTTTTCCGCTTCTTCCTTCGGAGCCATCACCCAAACCAGAGATTCCTCAACCTTTGCCTTTTTATATGAGATGGACGTCTCACCGGCGAGTCAGGATCTCGATGGTGCGAGTACGGCAACGGACTGGTTTGCAGGAATCACCGGAAGAGCAACCACGTATGAATACTCCGCCTGGCGTGACGGAGTGGCTCTTTATTCGGCAGTCACAGGCACAAATCCCGGTTTTAAGCAATGGCGGCGGCATGTTTATCGGTGATTTCACCGGCTCCCTGAGTTGAGAATGGGAAGTTGATTACATCGGCCTCGATCCTAATGCCGTTGTCCCCATCCCGGAGCCATCGGGGGTCTCACTCCTCGGGCTGGGCTCGCTGGGGCTCATGTTTCGTCGACACCGTTGATCGGCTGGTTACATCCTAGAAAGAATTCAAAAACACACTAGGGAGCCCAATCGGAAGGCCTATTTTGAAACACTCGCGATTTGTTCAGAAAGCCTACTCCGGAAGTTCAGCAACCGGGAGATTGGCCACTTCTTCCCGGTAGCTCTCAGCAAGCGGCGTACTCAGATAACGTTCGGTCGAGGAACACCCGATGGTCACAATTCGCTTCCCTTTGAATTGCTCACGGACCGCTACTTTAAGAGCGGTGGCAACATTGGCGCCGGTGGAGATTCCTGCAGGAAGCCCTTCAATCTTGGCTAACTTCTGAGCCATTTCAAATGCCTCTTCGTTGGTCACTGTGAGGGCCTCATCGATGATTTCAGTATTGAGGTTGCCGGGAATGAAACCGGCACCGATTCCTTGAATCTTGTGCGGTCCCGGAGATCCCCCACCAATCACCGGGCTGTTTTCAGGCTCCACCGCAATGACCTTGAAGTCGGGATTACGGGATTTGATAACCTCTCCCACTCCGGTGATCGTTCCACCCGTTCCCACCCCAGCGACAATGGCATCAATTTTTCCGTCGGTATCTCGCCAGATTTCCTCAGCGGTCGTTTCTCGGTGAATCTGTGGGTTGGCTGGATTATCAAACTGGCTGGGGCCAAAGGCGGTGGCGTCCTCAGCAAGGATTTGCTTGGCCTTGGCAATCGCTCCTCCCATTCCCTTCGGCCCGGGTGTCAGGACGATTTGCGCTCCGAGGCTACGGAGAAGAATACGTCGCTCGATCGACATCGTCTCGGGCATGGTTAGGATACAATGATAGCCCTTGGCACGAGCCACGAAGGCCAGCGCAATCCCGGTATTTCCCGAAGTCGCTTCGACAACCTTACCACCGGGCTTGAGTTTTCCGGATTTCTCGGCGTCCTCGATCATAGACTTGCCAATACGGTCTTTCACACTGAAAAGCGGGTTGAAAAACTCCGCCTTAACAAAGACCTCGCAATCGAGTCCCTCGGTGACTTTGTTCAACTTGATCAACGGGGTATTCCCCACGGTATCGACAATGTTTCCTGCAATGCTCATGAATTTGATGTTGAAGGTTAAGAGTTAGATCTGGAAGTCAAGGTGACCGGATTCTTCGTGAAGTCCACACTCGTATTTCTCTCCGTTGAATCGAGTGGACTCGGCCGACTCGCCGGTTTCCGGTTTCCGGGTGGAATGCCAATCGCCCATGGTGACGTAACCCTTTTCGGATAGGGGGTGTTGAGGTAGCGCGTAGGTTTGGAAATATGAGGCGACCTGGGCATCGGCCCAATCGAGAATGGGATAGACTTTCATCGTCTTCCCCTGCTGCTCGGCAAAACCCCGCTCGGAACGGGTCGAGGACTGACTCCGCCGCAATCCGCTGAGCCAAATGTCACCCCCAATCTCCTTGAGCGCCCGGTTCATCGGCTCCACTTTGTTGATCCGGGCATATTCCTTCGGATCACTGTCCCAGAGCTTACCGTGCAGACTTTCTTGGTGGGCCGCCGTCATTTTGGGAACGTAATGACGCAAATTAACCTTAAGGAAAGAAGACAGCTTCTCGATATAGTGGTAGGTTTCGGGAAACAGATATCCAGTGTCGACAAAGACGACCGGGATCTCAGGAGCATTCTCCGAGATGAGATGCAACATCACCGCGGCCTGCAAACCAAAGCTGGAACTAGCCACCACTCGATTACCATAGGTTTCATGCAACCAGGCAATCCGCTCGCCCGCCTTCATGGACTCGAGGTGAGCCGCCACCGCTTCCGCGTCTTTCGTGAGAGTGGACATGATCAGGCCGAAGTCACCTCGGGTTTAAGGTTGGAGTGGAAGTCGAGACCATTGATGGTCTCAGCTACATAGCCCGCCCGGATAACAAAATCGCCGAATGTTTCACCGTCCTCGCGATGGGCCGCGTAATCCCGGATGATAGGGTCCAAAAGAGCGATCGCTTCCTCGCGCGTCACCGCTTCCCGGTAGAGCTTATTGAGTCGGTCTCCCGCATGCCCACCACCAAGATAAAGATTGTACTTCCCGGGAGCCCGTCCCACAAAAGCAATCTCCGAGAGGAACGGCCTGCCACATCCATTCGGACATCCAGTCATGCGAATGGTGATGGCATCGTGACGCAAGCCGGTATCTTCGATGACATTTTCCAAATCGCTGATGACACCGGGAAGACCTCGCTCGGCTTCCGCCAAAGCAAGCCCGCAAGTGGGAAGGGCCACACAAGCAATGGAATTGAGCCGTAAGGCCGACTGCTGATGGGAATCGAGCAAACCAAACTCCTCAAGCAGAGATTCGATTTCCGGACGTTTCTCCGGCATCACCCTCGCAATGATCAGGTTCTGGTTCCCCGTAAGACGGAAATCGCCATCGTGAATCTCGGCAATCCGCCGCAAGCCTTCGCGGGCCTTACCACGCACCCGGCCTCCTTCGATGAAAAGGTTGAGGTGGAAGTTGCCTTCGTGATCCTCAACCCATCCAAACCGATCGCCGTTGTCTTCGAATTTAAAAGGCCGAGAGGGCTCCAGATTATAACCCAGAAACTCGTTGAGCTTTTCCAAGAACCAATCTGCCGAGCGATCATCAATGGTATATTTCAGGCGGGCATGTTTCCGATTCGTTCGGTCCCCGAAATCCCGTTGCACCAGTATTACTTTCTCAGCCACGTCGACCACTTGATCGGGGAGACAAAAACCAATGATATCGGCAAGTCTCGGATAGGTTTCTTCGGCACCGTGAGTCATCCCCATGCCCCCACCAACCGCCACGTTGTAGCCTACTACCTTACTGTCCTCGACAATTGCTACGAAGGACAGATCGTTGGCGTGAATGTCGACGTCGTTCGATGGAGGAACCGCCACCGCAATCTTGAACTTCCGCGGCAGGTAGGTCTTACCATAGATCGGCTCCACCTCCTCGGCGGTTGACTCGACCTTCTCACCATCAAGCCAAATCTCATGATAAGCACCGGTCGCCGGAGTGAGATGATCGCTGATTTCCTGGGAAATCTTCAACACCTCGGCATGGGCCTCGCTGAGATATGGGTTGGGATTGCACATCACGTTGCGGTTCACATCCCCGCAGGCCGCGATGGTATCCATGGCTGCGGCATTGATCTCCTGAATAGTCTTCTTGAGCTGGGTCTTAATCACCCCGTGCAATTGGAAAGCCTGACGCGTGGTCAGCTTTAGAGTTCCGTTGGCATAGTTAGTGGCAAGGTCGTCCATCTGAATCCACTGAGCCGGAGTTGCAACCCCTCCCGGAACACGCACTCGGATCAGGAAGCTGAATGCTTTTTCCAACTTGTGCCTTCGACGGCCCGCTCGGATGTCCCGGTCGTCCTGCAGGTAGCAGCCATGAAATTTGAGTAATTGCTGCTCATCCTCCGTCAAGCCGCCGGTCGAGGTGTCGGCCAGCCCTTCGGCCAGCGTTCCCCGAAGGTAATTGCTGTCGATTTTCAGATATTCGTTGTGGGCGAGTTTCTTTTCTTCACTCATCTCAAAATCCCCTCTCTTCGATTAGTACACGTCGCGCTGATACCGCTTCTCTTTCTTAAGCTGGTTCACGAATTCCTCGGCTTCTTCGCGCGAGAGATTCCCTTGACTGGAAACAATCTCGATCAGTGCTTCGTGCACATCTTTGGCCATCCGCTCGGCATCGCCACAGACATAGAAATAGGCCCCCTTGTCGAGCCACTCATAGAGTTCTTCGGCCCGCTGACGCATCACGTCCTGAACGTAGACCTTTTCCGGTTGATCTCTGGAAAAGGCGACATCGAGACGGGTTAGATTCCCCTCCTTGAGGTGATCTTGCCACTCGAGTTGATAGAGAAAATCAAAGCTGTATCTTTGGTCCCCAAAGAACAACCAACTATCACCGTCTGCTCCACGCCCAGCTCGCTCTTCGACAAAAGCTCGGAATGGTGCAATCCCGGTGCCCGGGCCCACCATGATCACTGAGGTAGAGTCATCTTCCGGCAAGCGGAAGTTCTTGTTGCGATGAACATAGACGCCCACCTTTGATCCCACCGGAGCTTCATCGGCAAGATAGGTCGAAGCGACTCCTTTGCGTTTCCGTCCGTGCCCTTCGTATCGGACGGCGGCGACCGTCAGATGAACCTCTTCCGGATGGGCCTTGATACTGGAAGCAATCGAATACAACCGAATCGGCAACTTCCGCAAGATTCCAGCAAACTGCTGCGCGGTGAGCCCCTCAATTGGGAAGGCTTCGACAAGATCAATAATTTGCCGCCCGAAAATCCAGTTATTGAACTCTTCCTTGGCATCGTCTTCTAGCAATCGTTCCAACTCCACGTTCGCCGAGAGGGTGAGATACTTCTTCGCAATCGCCCTCGAAAGCGCGGTGATATCCAGCTGATGCCTCATTGCCTCGGCGAGAGGCAAGGTCTTCCCTCCCTTCAGCTCGACCTCCTCTTTACCGGAGAAGCCGGTCACCTTGAGGAGATCTTCAATCACATCCGAAGCATTAAGAGGAACCACAGCCAAGGCATCTCCCACTTCATAATCGAGTCCCGAACCTTCAAGAGAGAGTTCCACATGAATGGTCTCCTTAGCACTGCCCTGCCCGTTCAAAACAACCGAATCAAGAACCTCGGCCGGAAAGGGATTCTTCTTTCCATACTCGACCGCGGGTAGGGCCGCCACCGCCTCAAAATCAGTCACCACTGCTCCGGACGATCCCACGCCCTCCAAAACACGTCCCAACCAGGCGTCGAAAGGATCACCAAAATCGACATCGCAATCCTCCCGCTCCGTCAGGCGCTCGGCACCGAGCGCCTCGAGACGGGCATCAAACACCTTTCCAGTCTCGCAAAACTGTTCGTAGGAGGTGTCACCGAGAGCACAAACCGCGAATCGAGTCCCCCCAAGGTCCACCTCCTCCTTCAAGAAGGCCTGATAAAACCCCTCAATCGCTTCCGGCGGATCTCCGTCGCCCCAAGTACTCACGATGACCGCCATCCGCGCAAAACCAGCCAGATCCGCCGGCTTGAGATCGGCGAGATTCTTCATCGACGCCTTCAATCCCTTCTTTTTCGCCGCCTTGACGGTAAGATCAGCCAAGGCTTCGGAATTTCCGGACTCTGTCCCATAAAGAACGGTCAGGGGAGCAGGCTCCACCAACGGTTGCGACGAAAGACCAGCAAGATAACCGCTCAACCATGTAGACTGTTCCGGCGTGAATCCAGACAAAAGAGTAGAGAGCGTCGTGGCTTGCTCAGGTGAAAAAGGAGCGTGTGAAGGAAATGTACTCAAACTTGATAAAGATGGTCTTTTTTGTCAGCTTTCGACTTCCCAGCGTGCCCCCTCTTGATGGGAGATGCAACTCCTTTTTAGCCGCTTTTCATTTTCAGTTCTTCCAGTCAGCCTCCCTCGCGATGATTCGTTTTCTCCTGATGATCTGCCTGGCCCTCACCCCATTTTTGGCCACCTCGTGTTTCGACGGAGAAGAAGAAATCTGGATCAACTTAGATACCTCCGGGAGAGTGGAGGCACGCTATGAATTTCCCGCCCTCGCCATGTCCAAACTTGGCAATCCGGACAATATCGTGGGAGCGCTAGAACAGGTCGCGGCTCGCGAGAAAGGGGTCACTTTGAATCTTTGCACCTTCACCAAAAAGGGTTCAAAACTGGTTTTTCATCTCAAGGCGGAGCTTGAAAACGTTCTTGATATCTTCGAAATCGCCTCCCGAAACGAAGAAGCCTTCGTCGAGAAATCCGAGACGGATCCCAAGATGATCGAGACTATCGCCGGGCAAATCGACTTCCGCTTCGACAACCTTCGCGCGGCCTTTGACCGGCAAGTTACCCTCGCCAACCTCTTTCCCTCTGCCATCGCCACGCGCCCGGCGGCTTTCGGGTCTTCGACCTTCAAATACACTCTCCACCTCCCCCTCGCGGTCGCCGAAACCAATGCTCACGAGTTGAGTGAAGATCGCAAAACCGTAAGTTGGACCTTCCGCCTGCGGGACAGTGTGAATGAACCGATCCTGATGAAACTGAGATCCGAATCCCTCATCCCTTGGTGGGGTTGGATCGGTCTAGTTTTACTCCTGATTCTGATTCTGGGATTTTTCCGATTCGTCTTCCAGCGTCTCTTTTCAGGCCCCCGTCACCGCGGCACGACTGAGGAGGTCGACTTCCCGGCAGCGTGAGTCGCAATAGCAACCCGACTGCTCTTCGCAAGCTTCGCAGAGCAGAATCTGGGCATTGCACGGCTTCCACGCACAGTTGCGATAACGAATACTCAGCTCCCCGCAGCCCCGGCATTTAGAGACCACTGAGGCCTTCCCGGTTCGATTGACGGGTACGCTTAAGCGCTCATCAAATACATAACACTCTCCTTCGTATCCATCACCGCGAACCTCTTCATCTTTTCCATAAGTCACGATTCCGCCATCCAGTTGATAGACATCTTGGAAACCCTCCTGCAAAAGAAAGCCGCTGAATTTTTCACATCGGATTCCCCCGGTACAATAGGTAAGGATCTTCTTGCCCTCCAACTCGGAACGATGGCTCCGGACCCAACCCGGGAGATCCTTGAAACTCGGCACCTCGGGTAAAATGGCTCCCTCAAAACGTCCAATCTCCCACTCGTAATCATTGCGGGCGTCCAAAATGACCACGTTGTCTTCCTTCATGGCCTCCCGCCACTCCGATGGCTTGAGGTGAGTCGCGGTAAGATCAACCGGATTAAAATCCTCCTCACCCAGCTCAAGAGTCACCACTTCGTCCCGCACCTTGATCGAAAGCCGCGGAAAGACGTGTCCCTCCTCCTCATCGATTTTCCACGCGATGCCCCGGGTCAGCGGATCCTCGTCCATCGACTTTCGGTAGAGGGCACATTGTTCCCGAGTTCCGGAAACGGTTCCATTGATTCCTTCGCGCGCGATAAGAATGCGTCCCCGGAGTCCCAGCTCCTCACAAAGTTGGCGATGACGCGAGGCGTATTCCTCCGGATCCTCCAGCTTAAAATACGAGTAATATAACAAGACCTCGTAGTGCTTCTCCATTGCGCGGACTGTGTGCCAGTAATTTCTCTCGATTTCCAGCCTTCCCAATTCTGTTCACCGGATAAATCCAGCGTTTCCCGACGAAACTCCCTTAGTGATCAATGGCAGCCGTATCCTTACCTCCGGGGTAGCGGACGTTGTCGATCAACTCAGCAACTTCCTGAGGGGGTGCTTTAGTAAAGGCCCTGACCCCAAAGGCCACCACAAAATTGATGATCATCCCAACAAAGCCGATCCCCTCGGGCGATATTCCAAAGAAATATTGATCCTTGGTGCCACCGAGAAACTGGAAGTAGACGATGTAGCTGAAGGTAAAAGCAATTCCACTGATCATCCCGGCAATTGCGCCTTCCTTGTTCATGCGGCGGGAGAAAATCCCCATCAGGAGGGTCGGAAAAAAGGACGACGCCGCGAGACCGAAGGCAAAGGCCACAGTCTTGGCAATGAAAGTGGATGGCGGGTTGATTCCGAAATACGCCGCCACTGTCAGGGCCACGAAGGACGCAATCCGGGCATACTTGACCTCCTCTTCGTCGGTCATGTCCGGCTTCACGATTTTTTTCATGAGGTCGTGAGAGATCGAAGTGGAGAGCACTAGGAGTAGTCCAGCGGCTGTGGACAGAGCCGCGGCGATACAGCCCGCCATCAAGAGCGCAATCACCCACTTAGGGAGCCCTGCCATATGCGGATTGGCCATCACCATGATGTCATTTCCGAACCAAAGTTCGTTGGGGTTGCTCTTGTCGGCCTTCTGGGCAATCAGCCGCTGCCCGTGCTTCCCGAACAGTTGATCCTCAGGTGATCCAGACGACGGGTATTCCGGCTTCTTAACGTTGTCTGCGATGATGAAGACGTTGTTGTTTTTCTTCTTCGCGGTAGAAGTGGCAGGGCCATGAATGTTGATAATCCCGTCATCGTTCTTATCGACCCAAGCCATCTGCCCTGTCTTTTCATAATCCTTGAGCCATTGAGGAGCCTCTGTGTAAGAGGTTCCATTAAGCTTCTCTATCAGGTTGACCCGGGAAAACGCCCCGATCGTAGGAGCCGTCAGGTAAATCACAGCGATGAATGCTAGGGTCCAGCATGCCGATTTCCGCACCGCCTTGACGTTTTTCACGGTGAAGAAGCGGACAATCACGTGCGGCAACCCGGCTGTACCGCACATCAAAGCGGCGGTGATGCAAAAGAGATCGAGCTTCTCAAGCTTTCCGGAAGTGTATTCCGAAAACCCTAAATCGGTATTGATGTTGTTGAGCTTTTGTAGAAATGGAACCGCTTCGTCACCTGCGGTGTACTCCCCGATCAATCCCAACTGGGGAATGACATTGTTGGTCAGGGCAATCGCAATGAAAACGGCGGGGATCGTGTAGGCAAAGGCCATCACAGTGTATTGAGCCACCTGCGTATAGGTAATTCCCTTCATCCCACCCATTCCGGCGTAGAAAAAGACGACCGCCGACCCGATCACCACCCCTTTGGAAAGCGAAATTCCGAAGAGCTGGGAAAAGACCACGCCCACCCCGTTCATTTGTCCCATAATGTAGGTGAGACAGATGAAAATCGCACAAACCACCGCTACTCCCCGGGCACTGCGGGAATAGTATCGGTCTCCAATAAAATCGGGCACCGTGGCCTTTCCAAATTTTCGCAGGAAAGGCACCATCAAAACGGTCAGAAGGACAAATCCCCCGGTCCACCCCATCAGGAACTGGGCCCCATCGAAGCCCTTACTGGCAATGAGACCTGCCATGGAGATAAAGGTAGCGGCACTCATCCAGTCGGCTGCCGTAGCCATTCCGTTTGCGAAAGGCGACACTCCGCCACCCGCCGTGTAGTATTCGCTGGTTGATCCCGCCCGCTGACGGATGGCAATGCCAATGTAGAGCGCAAAGGAAATGCCGATGAAAATGAAATTCCAAGTGCCTTGACTCATGACGACACCTCCTCTTCATCGTGTTCCAGGGAATCTTCCAACCGGGACATCCAGACCGCGTAAGCGATGAGAATCAAAACGAATGTAATGATCGATCCCTGTTGGGCCATCCAAAATCCAAAAGGAGCCAACCCCACAGTAGGAAAATTGGTATCAAGCCAGTCCCGCCACAAAATCCCGCAACCAAACGAAGCGAGAAACCAAATCGTCAGCAACGCCCCGACACATTTGAGATGTGCCCTCCAGTAACGCCCTTTGGCGGCCTTCGTTTTTGCCATAATGAATTGTGTTCCTACGGAATTACCAATTCACCGGAGACCCTGAAAGCCAGAAAGCTGGCTGCTTTGGAATTTTCGATTCGATCCCGCTCCAAATCATGCTTTCTTCCGTAAGGGGGCATCTTGTCCCGCCGTCTTTGCCACATGAGCACTCCTCCCCAGGTCCGTTCTCTCAACCGCCTTCCAAAAGACGGGTCTCTTATCGTACCCGGCCGGCTCAGTGCTACGCAGGTCGACGAACTGGCCTCCGTTCTCGCGCCCCGGAAAATTACCTGGCTGGTTGAAGAATCCTCCATCCTGCCCAAGAACCTTGAATCAGCCCTCAAAAAAAGCGGGCAGGATGGGGTCGCCTTTTCCCAAAGCGATGACTCCCTCTACACAGTCGGCAAGAATCTCGCTAGTCGTCTTGAAGGGAATGGCGTCCTTGTTTACGTGCCCGGCATGGCCAACTGCCACCGGGGGACTCCCTGCCAGATTCCCTCCGAGACCCTTCGCGCCCTGTTCGCACTCGGCCTCCCTGTCTCCCCCCTCGATATCAGCGTCCCGGCAGAGAATTCACTCGCGATTGATTCACCCTCCCTTCTTCCTTCCTCCATTTTGAATTTCGGAGCCCTCATCCCGGCTGGTGAAGGCACGATTGCCCGTTTCCGCGAAACTCTGCTGAGCTGCTCCGAAGAGTCCTTTTCCGGACGCCACTTCCTCGACGGCTCGCTCGCGACCGCCATCCTCCGGGGTCTCAAAAAAAATGCCTCCCGCAATCTTCTGTTTGACGGCACGGACGACACCGAGCTCTCCTTCGACAAGCTTCTGGGCGCGGCCATTGCCTTCTCCAAGGAAATCAAAGCCGCCACCCGCAAAAAACGCGTCGGGATCATTCTCCCACCGGGCAAAGTCGGCATGATCGCCAACGTCGCCGTCCTTTTCGCTGGCAAGGTACCGGTAAACCTCAACTTTACGGCCTCCCACGAAGCTGTCCGCTCGTCGATCAAGCAAGCCGACCTGGATCGCTTCATCACGGCGGATCCTTTTGTGCGAAAAGTCCCCGACTTCCCTTGGCCACCCAACCGCGACCTCCTCTTCGTCGAACGAATCCTCCCACGGATCAAAAAGAAAATCATCAAATGGGTCGTCCTCGGAAAGACCCTACCCACCGCTCTTCTCACCAAAATTCTCGGAATCGGCAAAACCCGCGGAGAAGATGAAGCGGTCCTTCTCTTCACCTCCGGTTCCTCCGGAGAACCCAAGGGCGTTCCGCTCAGCCATCGCAACATTCTTGGAAACATTTGCCAGTTCGGCAACCAGATCAATCTGCCGCACGACTCGGCGATTCTCGGCTCCCTACCCCTCTTCCATTCCTTTGGCAGCACGGTGACCTTGTGGTATCCCCTCATTGAAGGGGTGGACCTTGTCACCTATCCTTCGCCTCTCGAGACTAAACGCCTCGCAGAGCTGATCGCGCTTCATCAAGTCCACCTGCTTCTGGCCACCCCAACCTTTTTGCGAGGCTACATGCGGCGCATTGACCCGGACCTTCTTTTCTCCCTTAAGCTGGTCGTGACCGGCGCAGAAAAGCTCCCCGCCAGCCTCGCGCGGTCTTTCGAGGAAAAATTCGGCATCCTCCCCATGGAAGGATACGGACTTACTGAAACTTCTCCCGTCGCCTCGGTCAACCTCCCTACCCCAACCTCCGAGCACCAACTCCCGCTCATTCCTTCCGAGCGCTTTGGCACGGTCGGGCATATGCTCCCCGGCACAGCGGTGCGGATCACCAACCCGGCCACCGATTCGGTCAATCCGATCAATCAATCAGGAATAATTTGGCTGAAAGGAGCCAACATCTTCGCGGGATACCTCAACAAACCCAAGCTCACCAACGAAGTGATCGACTCCAATGGCTGGTTCAAGTCGGGAGATGTCGGACGAATCGACGACGACGGGTTCCTCCATATCGAAGGCCGCATTTCGCGCTTCTCGAAGATCGGTGGAGAAATGGTGCCTCACGAAACGGTGGAAGCTTCCGTCAACAAGGTCCTCGGACTCGACAACGAAACCGAACGGAAAATCGCCATAGTGGGCATTCCCGATGAGAAAAAAGGTGAATCGATCGCCCTACTCTCGACAATTTCAGGCACCGCCCTTGAACAGGAGGCTCTCGATATTCGCTACAAGCTCATGGACGAAGGAATTCCTTCGCTTTGGTGCCCAAAGACAATCATTCCGGTCGAAGAAATTCCGGTCCTGGCTTCCGGTAAGCTCGACATCAAGGGCTGTGATGGACTCCTCGAAAAATACCAGCAGCATTGATCCAGTTCGCTTCGACCATTTCATGGCCGAAGCTCTTTACGGTCCATGCGGGTACTACACCGGTTCACGCACCAAGTTGGGAGCACGAGGTGACTTCACCACGACTCCCAAACTCACTTCGCTTCTTGCTGAAAAAATCGCGAAGTGGATCAAGAACGCCTGGCAACAGCAGGGACAAACTCTTCCCGTCATCGAACTCGGCCCAGGTGACGGAACTCTTGCTCGGGACATTCGGAAGGCCTTCGGATTTTTTGAGCGCCGCAAACTCGACTACCACTTCGTGGAAATCTCTCCCGACCTGACCAACCGTCAAAAGGAAGGCAATCGCGGTCAATGGCACAAAACGCTCACCGAAGCTCTCGAAACGACCAGAGGCCGAGCACTCATCATCTCAAATGAGTTCTTCGACGCCTTTCCCGTTCGCATCTTCAATCAAGACCTCAAAGAACTCTTCCTCAATCCACAGGGACTCGAAACCTGGCTCCCCGTGACCATCCTTCCCGACTCCATCCTCTTCGAAAATCCTCCCGCTCGCTTCGAAGTCGCTGAGTCGATCCATCAGTGGTTTCAAAACGAACTCTCTCTTCTCCAACAAGGTGAAATCCTCACCATCGACTACGGCGGAACTCCAGAGAAAATCTATCATCGCCGTCCTTTGGGGAGTATACGCGCCTATGCTCATCACATGCGCCTTCTCCCACCCGAAGCCTATCAAAACCCCGGCCACCAAGACCTCACCTTTGATGTCTGCTTCCCCGATTTAGTGAGATGGGGTGAAGAGATCGGCCTGAAGAAAGTGCGCTCCGAAACCCAAGCCAAGTTTCTCGGCACAAACGACCATGAAGGTGCAGGCGGAGCCTTCAGAGTTCTCCATCAACTCAAGTCATTCCGCCCCTGAAACACCAGGTTAAGCCAGCAAGTCCATCACCAGGTGTCCGTGAACATCGGTCAGGCGGTAGTCACAGCCTCGATGACGAACGGTGAGCCTTTCATGATCAATGCCAAGGATGGAGCAGGCGCGTATCAAAAAGTGAAAAAAGCCTGTAATCTTGGAATCTCTGATCCTCAAAAAAACAAAAAAGCCGCAGGCTGAACCTGCAGCTTTGAAGAATTGAGTTTATCAACGAGGCGTTAACCTCCGTAGATTGCGTTGCTTCCCAGTGCTTCCTCGATACGAAGAAGTTGGTTGTATTTTGCAATCCGGTCGGAACGGCTCATGGAACCGGTCTTGATTTGACCTGCATTGGTCGCAACGGCGAGGTGAGCAATCGTGCTGTCCTCGGTTTCGCCGGAACGGTGGGAAATCACGGAATTATATCCATTGACCTTACCAAGCTCGATGGCATCAAAGGTCTCGGTGAGAGTCCCGATTTGGTTCACCTTGATGAGAATCGAATTTGCCACCCCAAGGTCGATTCCCTTTTGGAGGAAGTCAACGTTGGTTACGAAGAGATCGTCACCAACGAGTTGCACCTTGTCGCCGATTTTGTCGGTGAGGACTTTCCAACCGTCCCAATCATTCTCATCGCAACCATCTTCAATCGAATCGATGGGGTATTTCTCGCAAAGCTCGGCAAGGTAAGAGGCCTGCTCGTCGGAACCACGCTTCGCTCCGCTGTCGCCTTCAAACTTGGCGTAATCGTAAACGCCATTTTCAAAGAACTCGGAAGCGGCACAATCAAGCGCATAGGTAATGTCCTCACCCACCTTGTAGCCGGCTTTTTCAACAGCCGAACAAATGGTGTCGAGGGCATCCTCAGTACCATCGAAGGTCGGAGCAAATCCGCCTTCATCACCCACCGCCGTGGAAAGTCCACGATCGTGGAGAACCTTCTTAAGATTGTGAAAAACCTCGGCACCCATCTGGATCGCTTTGCTAAAGGTCTCAGCGCCCACCGGACGGATCATGAACTCCTGAAAAGCAATAGGAGCATCGGAGTGGGACCCGCCGTTGATGATGTTCATCATGGGAACCGGAAGGACCTTGGCATTGGGACCACCAAGATACTTGTAAAGCGGCAGACCTGAAGCAGCGGCGGCGGCCCGAGCCACGGCCAAAGAAGTCCCGAGAAGCGCATTGGCCCCAAGATTCTTTTTGTTTGTCGTGCCATCCAGAGCCAACATCGCGCGGTCGATCGAAGTTTGGTCGGTCGCACAGTTTCCGAGGAGAGCGGGAGCGATCTTTTCATTCACATTGGCGACTGCTCCAAGAACGCCCTTTCCGAGAAAGCGATCTTTGTCGCCGTCACGCAATTCCCAGGCTTCGTGCTCTCCGGTGCTGGCGCCCGAAGGAACCGCCGCGCGACCGAAAGCACCTCCGTCAAGGATCACGTCGACTTCGACGGTGGGATTTCCACGAGAATCGATGATCTCGCGTCCTTTGATTGATTCAATGGTGGTGTCTGACATGGGTGTTTTGTTAAAGGATAAAACTAGAGTGAGATGGCTTCGATCGATTCCACGGTCACTGTGATCAACTCTTCGGTGTCGGTATCGCGAATCTCAGCGGTGTCCCCGATCGCCTTGCCCAGCAGGACCTGGCCGATCTCGGAGAGATAGGAGATGATGTGGTTCTCTGGATCACCGTCCCAGGCTCCCATCATGGTGAGGGTGCGGTCGCCACCCCCCTCGATAGCGACTTTGATCTTGGTGCCAATGTTCACCGCCGAAGTGTCCGCTCCCTTAAAATCGGTGGGACGGGCCCGCTCGAGATCACGTTCGAGGTCATTCTTACGGGAATTGAGCACGGACTGCATCTGCTTCGCAGCGTGGTATTCAAAGTTCTCACGAAGATCACCGTGGGCACGGGCCGCGGAGATCTCCTTGATGTTGGTGGGAATCTTTTTGTTAACTAGTTCCTCATACTCCGCTTTCCGACGATCGAGGCTTTCAAAGGAAACCAACAAGGTCTCTTCACTTTTCTTCTCACCTTCACCAGACACCATTGCCTGAGTTTCGGGCACCTTTTTGATCACGCGCGCCATGAGCGATTTTCGATCGAGATCCGGAAAAGCCGGGCTGGCGAGAAGCTTGCGAGCAAAGTTACGAACGTCGTTCAGTTCCATGCCATCAAGCAAGTCGGCAATCAGTTCTTTGTCATCAAGGAGAAGATTTCCAAGGCGACCGCTGCGTCGCGGACCGTCGTCCATCGAGTCCTGCTCCAGCACCGTCAAAATCACCGAGCCCACAGAACCGTCAAACACTTCTATCGCAGTCTTCTTTCGCTCGCGGCAGATCCAGGCCAGGGCATCGGGCCCGAGAGCATGACGGGATAAAGCGACCCGAACGTGTTTGTTCAACTTGGTAGCTTCCTCTTTCTCAATGAGGAGCTTGGCAATCTCGGAAACTCCACGTGAACTGATGGTGCCAAAAACAGAAAGAATTCTTTCCACCCAATCTTCGCCAAAGGCATTGGGGAAGGCTTCCAGAATCCGCTTCAGGCGAGCCGATGCTACCTCATTAAGGTCATCAGCAAGATTTCCATCGGCGACCTGCAACACTTCGGACAGCTTAGGTGCATCCGCGGGAATGATCCCCTCCTGCTTCGTTTCCTGAGCGATTTCATTCCGCAGGGAAATCAGCTCGAGCGACTGGGCAGGTGCCAGTTTCATCAGCTTCAGAGCCGCTTCGTTGACGATTTCAAAAGCACGGGCGAGGAGGCCTTCGGTGGCTGCCACCAGGGGTGCTTCCCGCTGAATAGCTTCGAGAGCCTTAACTCGGGCTTTGGGAGAGCGGGCCTGGTCCAGATCATCCACCAGAGATTCCCCAGGGCCGGTTGATTCATCACGCAGTACCAGAGGCTCGGTCCGCTTGGTCGGAACGGAAACCCGGCGACTTTCGCGGAGTGCCTTTTTGGTTTTCTCCCACCACTTTTTGTATCCCTCGGCGGGGACAACGCTTCCGCAGAGTTCGTCGTCCAGTTGATCCATCGTCATACTGCCGTCGCGCGTCTGCAATGTTCGTACCACCAGTTCAACCGGATCCTTCTGGCCAAGCTCTTTCAGCTCCTCCAGTTGGTTGACTTTTTGAGCCCGCATGTCATTGGCCTCGACCGGCTCGGTCTTCTCCAAGGCGAGTTTCAAACCCATCACCTTGCCCTTTTCATTCTCGAAATCGATCGTCACTTTCCCGTTGAAAAGATCCCATTCGGTCACCACTCCGCCGCCAAAGCCTTTATGGACCCGAAATGAACCAGGAGCGATCTTGGAAAGTTTCTCTCCGACCGCTTCGGTGATTCGGCCCGCTTCCACCAATTTCGCGACATCAGGATGCATGCCGCAAGAATGCTGGGGAGCCGACCCGTTGGCAAGGACGGAAGCAAAAAACCCTTGAACCTATCTTGCCCCGACCGGGAGTCAATGTGATTCCGTATAGCCGTATTTACCCAAAAAACGGGGATCCAGTCACTCCATCTTGGCAACGTTGCGACTGGTGGATGGTCCCAGGGTGGTCCGCAAAATCATGAAAGGCCGATGCCACTTCACAGGAATCTGCTCCTGGAACTCCTCATCTTTCAAAAGAGCGGATAAGACCGTCACCCCGTTCTCGCGCACTTTGAACCGCCAGAGATCTCCTTCACTCTCCAAACTGAGATCGCTTTCGTCAATCCGCACCCGAGCAACCCTTTCACGCTTGGCCAGAACCCGCGATTCATCGCGTTTTCCTTCCCGATAGGAAACAGGCACAAGACGTTGGGTTTGGCGACTGCCCAAGGTAAGAACGATCTGCTCAAGTTCCCCTTCCCGATAGAAATCAACCTTTACCTTTTCTCCCGGCTTTTTCGTTCTCAGCAAGACAACCATCTGGCTCTTGTTGATGAGAATCTGGCCGTCCATCTTCCACCAAAAGTCCCTTTTGCGGCCGCCGGCCTGGTCCACCGGACCGCCTAAAACCACCTTCGAAACCTCTAAACCAACGCCTTGGGGCAAGAGCGCTCCGCTCTTTTCCTTGGAATCCAAAGAATGCAAGGAGACGCCCATCCAAGGCAAATCGTCTGCCCGGGCAAGAATTCCCAAAGCCAAAAAAAGAACCATCAAAATCAAACGCATCACTTCGGAAAGGGCTAAAACTCACTCTTTTCAGAATCAACGACATGGTGATCAGTGGTCTCCACCGTCACCACCACTCCACTTTCGCGGTGCTTGACGACTTCCTTGGTCACCTCAACTTCCCGGAAGATTTCCCGGATTTTACCATTCTCGGTAACATACACTTTAGGAGATTCCTGCGTGATCAACCAAGCCTCACGATCGAGCTGATCAAATTCCGCCCCGGATTGTTCGGACTTGGTGACGAGGACCTCGTCTTTCGAAAAGCTCGGTTGAACCCCCAAAAACCACCCTCCGCCTATTCCTGATCCGAGCGCCACCATCGCGGCCGCCGCTGTCGAAAAGCGTGGGAGTCTCCAGGCGGAGGGACCAGCCTTGCCACCCGATTCCTCAACCAACGAATCGATCGTGGAGTGACATCGGTCACGCCCCTGATTGCTCAACCCACGGGGGGAGAATTGCTCCAGTTGAGATTCAAGATCCTTGAGGGATTGATTCATGTTCATGATCTTTTTTCAGGTGTTTCAGCCGCTTTTGAAGCTGCTCCAGGGCATACCGGTAACGCGAGGCCGCAGTATTGTGAGAAATTTCGACGACTTTACCGATCTCAGCAAAGGTCAGTCCGCCCCAAATCTTAAGACTCAAAACTTCGCGAAGTTTTTCCGGCAAGGATTCGACCTCGGCACGAAGCATCACAGCCTCTTCGGCATCCTCGAGGGACGGGTCCAACCAGTGATCCTCCCCGGCTTGAAATTGAATGATCTTTTGGTCTCGCCGTTCCCGTCGTCCTACCTTCCGACCGTGATCGAGTCCGAGAAAGCGCATGACCGAAAAGGCAAGGGGAAGATCGGGAGGGCGATGACTGCGTTCCGCTTGGTATTCCCAGAGCTTAATGAGGGTATCCTGGAGGAGATCCTCGGCCTCCTCCGCGCTTTGACAGCGTCCGCGGGCGTAGGCCAAGAGACGGGGTGCGCTCTCATCGAGCCACTCCTTCCAGGCATCTCCCAGCGATTGTTTTTCGGAACTCATCGGTTCACCTCATAAAATGCCAGAAGCGAACCAATTTGTCTCAACAAAAATCACTTTTACCCGGGGCTCTCAAAGGTGAGCTCTTTCCCCCCATCGGGCTAACGCCGCACCCATTTGGTGACCATTGAAACCGTCCACTGGAATTTGCGGGCCGTTTCACGAATCAAAAAGGGCTCATCGGCAGTCTCGACGAGCTCAAAATCCTGCTCCAAAGTCGCTTTCAGCCAATCAAGCGTCCGTCCTTCCGGCCAGTTCTCCTTTTTGGTGAACTCCTCTAGCCAGGTGCAAGGAGTGGCCAGAACCAATTCTCCGCCCGGAACCACCAGTTGCGGAAGACGCTCCAAAAACCTCCGTGGCTCAGACAAACGACATACGAGGTTGGCAGCATGCACGCGATCAAACACACCCAGATCCAACCGGAGCGCCATGGCATCACCGGTTTCAAAGGAAATCCGTGAGCCATCAAGACCGGACGGTAACGAAATGCCCACCTCGCTCGTCTCATGACCTTCCTCGAGTCGACGGCAACGGGCTCGCGCTCCGCTGGCGAGTGCCTTGGCGGCCTCGATAAAAGCTGAGGAAAAATCGATTCCGATCACCTCCTCGCTGTTTCGGGCCAACTCAAAAGAGGAGCGACCCACCGCACATCCAACGTCCAGCGCTCTCGCCACCTGACCCTCCGAAAAACGCCCGACCGTCCTGACCGGAAAATTAAGCGCATCGATTGGCCCCCCCGCCCAAGGCAGAAGCTCTTTCGCATTTCCAAAATGAAATAGGAGGTATTCCTCTACATATCGCCCGGTTTCGTAAACATCTAACATCTGCTCCCACTCAAGCGTTTTTCGGGATCTTGTCCAGTGGAGAGCCTTCCCAATCCAAACGGCTCCTTTTATACCGTTGAGATCGAACATTCCTCGACAATTTCATCGTGGATAATTGTTTCACACTTTGCCCCAACTTAGGAAAATTCATCTGACTAGCCTTCTTTTCGCGACTGCTCTCAATGGGCTGGTTTCTTGCTCTTCCGTCAAATCGACGATGACCAAAGTTGGTAAACCCATGGCGGCGTTTACCAAAAAACAGGGGGAACGACTCAAGAACACCAAACTTCCCTCCTTTGGGCATCGTTCATCGGACATCCCCCGTTGTCAAAATTCGCCGCGAAGACTTGCGTGAGATTCAGGTCGGAAACCAAAAAGCCCTCGCCTGGATCCGCTCCAGGGCACTCGGTGGAGGCACGTTTTACTTCCCCACCGATTTTGATCCCGAAACCCTCCCCGTAGGCACCGAACTCCCGGCCGCCGGTGTCCGTCCCCCGATGTCCGTGTCAGGACCGAACGACATCGCCAACCTCCCGGAACTGTCCGAATCCGATTTCGGGAACACGGAGAGAGAATAAATCGCTCCTCATCGCCAGTTGGGAGTTTCCACTCCCGCGATCCTGCGCTAAAGCCTCCGCGTCATGCTCAAGGCCGGAATCGTAGGAATGCCCAACGTGGGAAAATCAACTCTCTTCAACGCTCTCACCCGCACCCGCAATGCCGAGGCCGCCAACTACCCGTTCTGCACGATTGATCCCAACGTCGGCATGGTGACCGTTCCCGACACGCGTCTCGATACTCTCGCTAAGATTTCCAAGTCCGCCAAAGTCATCCCCACCGCCATCGAATTCGTCGACATCGCAGGGCTGGTCGAAGGTGCCTCCGAAGGAGCGGGTCTCGGCAACAAGTTCCTCGCCAACATCCGGGAAGTCGACGCCATCGTGCAGGTCGTTCGTTGTTTTGAAAACGAAGACATCATTCACGAACTCGGCACGGTCGACCCGACTCGTGACATCGAAATCATCAACTCCGAGCTCATTCTCGCCGATCTCGCCGCGCTCGAAAAACGAAAGCAGTCGCGTGAGAAGAAAGCCAAGTCCGGCGACAAGGAAGCGAAGGCCGAACTGGCCCTGATGGAGAAGCTGCTCCCGCATCTCGATGCCGGCAAGCCCGCCCTGACCGCCGATCTCAACGACGACGAACGTAAACTCCTGCGCGAGTTCTTCCTCCTCTCCTCCAAGCGCACTATTTTCGCCTGTAACGTCAACGAAGAAGAGCTTGCTGAAGCAGTTGCCAAACCCGATTCCCACCCGCTCGTTTCCAAAGTCAAATCCTACGCTGCCGAATCACACGGCGCCGAGATCATCGTCATCTCAGCCCGCATCGAAGAAGAACTGGTTGAGCTCAGCGACGAAGAGGCGACCGAATTTCTCGGTGACATGGGTGTTTCGGATTCGGGGGTCTCTGACCTCATCCGCGCCGTTTACCATCTTCTCGGTCTCCGTACATACCTAACCACCGGCGAACAGGAAACCCGCGCCTGGACCATCACGGCCGGCGACAAGGCACCTGCCGCCGCTGGTGTGATTCACGGGGACTTCGAGCGAGGCTTCATTGCCGCCGAAGTGATTCACTACAATGACTTCATTGAGCTCGGCGGCAAAGCCGCCGGCCGCGACGCCGGCAAACTCCGCATCGAGGGAAAAGACTACACCGTCGCCGATGGCGACGTGATCGAGTTCCGCTTCAATGTCTGATTGCCAAGCTACAGACGTAGGATTAGCACTGTCTTCGCCGTTGGTCGTATGAGTCATGCTTCTTGATCATTGAACTCGATTAGGGAAATCCTTTTCATCACTGCTCGCTCTGCACCCAGCGTTAGGCTGGAAGCCCACGCTCCATCGGTCAGTTCATCATTCAGATCTCATAGTTCAAAAGTGCGGCCGCTCCCCTGTAAGCCGGATTCTGTTCCACGTAGCCTGTCCACGCTTCGGCAGTCATTTATCTCTGCGACTAATACCCGGGGATCCAACGGGCGAGCAGCCCTTCCCCTGTTCTGTCTTGCACTGTGAGAGGTTTGCCCTGCCACCTCGGTCACCCTCGGCGCGGTGGGCTCTTACCCCACCTTTTCACCCTTACCCCGACAAGTCGGGGCGGTTTGTTTTCTGCGGCACTTTCTGGCCGGTGGTCCTCGCGAACTACCGTCCCTCCCTTTCAGGAGGCACACTGCTCTGTAGTGTCCGGACTTTCCTCCAGCCATCTTGCGACAACCAGCGACTGCCCGGGGAGCGGACCAAAAACTAGGCTGGTCAAGCGGGCCGGGCCAGCGCAAAACTACTTTTCCTTGGGTGACAAAAACACGATCACCCGACCGTAACTACATCCCGTAAAAATCGATGAAAAAACTAACGCTTTTACCCCTCCTTGTCACCGGGCTCCAGGCCCTTGAAACACAGGCGGTTTTGCCGGAAAAGGCAGCCGACTGGAAAATGGCCGGACCCGGCTCCTTTGAGCTCAAAGACGGCATCTCAACCGCCAAAGGAGGCATGGGCCTCTGGTGGTATGGCTCCAAAGAGTTCGCCAACGCCTGCTTTGAGGTCGAATTCATGGCTCCCCAAGACGCCGACAACTCAGGAATCTTTGTTCGCTTTCCCAATCCCGGCAACGACCCCTGGGTCGCGGTGAAGCAAGGCTACGAGATCCAGATCTGCAACAAGGGCGATGCCAATAAGATCACTGGCTCGATTTACGACATCCAGGCCGCCGCAGGCGCTCTGATGAAAGCCGGGGAGTGGAACACATACAAAATCATCACTGCCGGAGACCAGATCGGGGTCGTTCTCAACGGAAAGCTCGTCAATATCTTCGAATGCCAGGATGGCCGGGGCGACGTAAAAGGCTACTTTGGCCTACAAAACCACGATGACGGATCTCCAGTGCAATTCCGCAAGGTCAAGGTCCACGAACTTTCCTCCGAATCCCTCCTTTACGCGATGGACGAACTGGGTCTCCCTCGCGCTGCCCTCATCGAGTACCGTGCCAGGGCCGCCAAGCTTCCGAGAGCCGCCAAACCCAAATGGTACGACCTCGCCGACCATGGGCCGGCCTTCTTCCAAACCTACGGAGACTGGTTCAAGGGCAAGGAACGCCGAGAGTCCGCGCTCAAGGGAATCGCCCTCTCTTACTCGGCACTCCCAAAACGGGTGGCGCTTTTCAACACCGAAAATCTCTCTCTCGTTTCAGCCACCGACCAAGGTCTCAATCTGATCAACACCCCTTGGGGTGGCGGTCACGGACAGGTCAACCAGTTCAAGAACAAGGACTCATACCTCTTCACCGCCGACCAAGGTCCCGTTTGGGCTGATCGTTCCGGTGCTTTCAAGGACAACCGGCCCCTTCCCGGATACGGCAACTTCTCCTACCTTGAATTCAAGGGTTACTTCCGCCACGGAAATCGTATCATCCTCGACTACTCGGTTCACGGCACCCGGATCCTCGATTCCGTTTCCGACCACAACAATGGCTTGGTCCGCTACCTCGAAGTGGCACCACACGAAGAAAATCTTACTGTGCGACTCCTCGACTCCTCGAGCGCCAAGACCTTCTCCCTGAAAGCCTCCTCTGATGGCACTATTGAAACAGCTTCCAAGGATGGTTCCTACTTCCTACGCCTCAAGCCTGCCACGAAAACCACCCTGATTGCCCTTCTCTACACCGGCAAGGGCGGCGAAGAAGCCCCCAAGCCGATGGCTCTCTCACCAATGACCACCGGAGGCCCGGGAATTTCGCCTGAAACCTTTGAGGTCACCCCGGCCATCGAAGATTCCAAGAAGCCCTGGCTTGTTGATCAAATTCCTCTTCCCCCGGCTCAAGGGAGCTCACCTTACCAGAGCAAGGTGCGCATGTCCGACATCGACTTCTTCTCTGGCGGGGACACCGCCCTCCTCTCAACTTGGGACGGCGATATCTGGCACGTTTCGGGACTCAAGGATCTCAAGAAAGTGGTCTGGAAACGCTACGCCACCGGCTTCTTCGAGCCGCTGGGACTGAAAATCCTCAAGGACGTGCCCTACGTTTCCGGGCGCGATGGCATCTACACGCTACACGACCTAAACAAAGATGGTGAAGCGGACAAGTTCGAGGTCTTCAATAACGACGTCTACCTTTCGAACAACTTCCACGAGTTCCAGTTCGGTCTCGAAACTGACTCCGAAGGAAACTTCTACTTTGCCAAGGCCTCCCCGGTTCGTCCCGGCGGACGAGGATTCGACAAGATCCTGCCTCACAATGGCACCTTCGTGAAAATCAGCGCTGACGGAGGACGCCTCTACACCATCGGAACCGGTATCCGAGCCCCGGGCGGCATCGGCATCGGACCCAACGGTGAGATCACCACAGGCGAAAACGAAGGTACGTGGCAACCCTGCTGCAAGATCAACTACTACGAGCCGGAGCGCGGCACACCCTTCTTCGGAGTGGAAGACACCCGTCAGGGCAACAAAGCCAAGTTTACCGAGCCGCTTTGCTACCTCCCGATGTCCGTCGACAATTCGGGTGGCGGCCAAATCTGGGTCACCGACCAAGCCAAGATCGGCATCGCAGCCGGAGAACTCCTCCACCTTTCCTACGGAAAGTCCACCGTCTACCATGTCCTTCGCCAAAAAATCTCCGATGGCTTCTACCAAGGCGGCGTAGTAAAGATTCCCGTGAAACTCTCATCCTCAGCCCAGCGCGCTGCCTTTCACCCCGACGGCTCGATGTATGTCGTTGGTTTCCGAGGATGGCAGACCAATGCCGCCAAGGAAGCCGGTCTCCAGCGGATCCGCCGCAACCCTGTCGTTGCCAACCCGCTCCCGGTTGGCATGGCTGTGACCAAGACCGGTCTCAAGGTCACCTTCGACGTCGAACTCGACGACGAACTGGCCACTGACGCAACCTCTTACACTGCCGAACGTTGGAAATACGTCCGCAGCAGCCAGTATGGTTCCGGACAGTTCTCGGTCGACAATCCCGACAAGGCCGCGGAGGCCAACGCCGCCAAGAAGGAATCCAAGCGCCATCGCAAGCGCGACAAGGCCAAGATCACCGGTGCCAAATTATCACCTGACAAGAAGGCCATCATGCTGACGATTGAAGGCCACAAGCCCAGCCAGCAGTTTAAGCTCGACTACGACCTAGAATCTGCGAAGGGCGATGAAATGATCGGTACTATTCACAGCACCATTCACAAGGTGCCGACCAAGTAAACGGGTCTTGCCCGGGCACGAACGGACCAAGCTCAAAATCACAAACGGCCACTCTTTCGGAGTGGCCGTTTTCATTTTGATGAGAGTGGAAGAACAGCTTTACCAATCGACATTGGTCCCGCGGCTGTCGATGTGAGTAAAACCAGGGTAGTGTCCAATTCCGCCTTTGAAGTATCCCTTTGCACGGACGTAGCGAGCTACCTTGGTCACGGACCACGGCGAAGCGTTGTGGAACTTGATATCGAGAGCGTAGTTTTGGAGATGCCAGGATCTGGACTTGGCTCCTGGGCAACGACGGTTGTATCCCGGGCAACGATAGGCTGAGGTGATTTCGCTGACCGAAGTCCCAAGAATTGCCCCAATCCGATCACTCACCTTCAGCGTTCCTGCCATTGACTTCCACATCGAACGAGGTGGGAGGGTATTCCAAAGAGTGCCCTTTTTCTTTGCATGAGCCTGAATGATTTGGAGAGTATCGACATACTTGAGTTGCAGGCTCTCCAGATAACGCGCGTAGCTCTGGATTTTCTTCTCCCCTTGGCAACGCACCCAGCTCTGGGGCAGAGACGAGAGGTCCAGAGGAGGCGACTGGCGAAAGAGAAATCCCTGCGCCTGCTGGCCTCCGATCACCACCCCAGCCGCGGCCAAAGAAACTGTGGAAAGAAAGTTCCGGCGGGTTGGAAGAATGATCTTTGACTCGCTCGTCGGCACGGCCATGGCCGGACGCTATAGATCCCGAAACACTTGACCACAAAAAAGACTTTTACGGACGAAATTTTGGCAATCTCTCAACTTTTCTTAAATATTTAGAAAAATTTCGCATTTGCTCACAGAACCCCAACCAACCCTCGGGAATGCCTCAAAATTGGCTCAGTCTAGCTTTGATCGCCCCTTTTCATTGTGTTTGGCCTCCACTTCACAAACAGAATTATCTACTGAGACCAGAACGCCTTTCAGCTGTCCCTTTTTGGGACAGGTTGCTCCAAAAGATTTCCATCCCTCGCCATCCTTGAGATCAGACTTCGGGGACACTCCTCCAAGCTAAAAAGAAACACTGGCACTCGCCTTCCTTCGCTTTTAAAGTCCAGTAACAAAAATGATCACGGTTACCGATAAAGCGGCCAGTGAGTTGGCCAGTCTTCTTGCGTCCAAGGACGCCCCCGAGGGCTCAGGACTTCGGCTCGGAGTCGAACGCGGCGGTTGCGCCGGCCTGGCCTACACCATGCGCATCGCGACCCCGGAAGAGGGCGACGAAATCATTGACCTGAACGGTACCCGTTTCATCGTGGCGCACGATTCCTTCGATTTTCTTGAGGACTGTACCGTCGATTTTGCCGACGAACTCTCCGACCGGGGCTTCAAGATCTTCAATCCCAACGCCTCTCGTTCCTGCGGTTGTGGGACCTCGTTCGAGCCCACCGAGGAAGGCAAGAAGCCTGCATACGATCCCTCTCTCGACGGCACCGCCTGCCGATAGAGGGTTTCATTCCCTGCTCTACCGGTGATGTTTCGCTCCAAGTCAGACGATACTCCGCCAAGCAAACGACCGCCGTTCTTCTGGTGGTTTCTGGCAAATACCCTTGCTATCGCCTTCGCGATCACCTCGTGGGTCGTCTGCCTCAATCTCTTTCGGGACCCCACCAATCCGGCGAGTTACAAATGGATGATGAAGGTCGGTCGGGTGGACCCGTTGGTGCATTTTTCATCGTCCAACGTTCCAGAACCCGCCACCGTGAGCGGGCCACGGGAGCTAGAAGCCCGCTTTGCCAACTTCGGTAAAAGCGAGCTCGCCTCCCTAAACCGCGAGTTTCTGCGGGAATACCTCACCAACTTTGACAAGGCACCGCTCCTCACCGTCCTCACCGGAGAGTTCCGGGTCACCGAAGCCCGCGCCCTTTCGTCCAATGACTTTCTTTTCCCTGGAATTGTGGTTAAAGCCCAGGCCTTGGTCCGTCCCGACCCAGTGGCCGACCCTCTTCCCTATCCAGTGTTCATCGAGTGCATTTTCCCATCGACGGAAGCGAGTCCCGATTTATTCCCGGCAGGCGAGTCATTTGTTCTCAAAAAAGAGTCTCACAGCGCCGCTCTACTCAATGTAGCGATGACCAATCACGAAGACCGGGAGATGATTTTGGCCAGCGTGATTCCCTTGAATTCCACAAAATTTATCCCTCCACAGGGCGACGCATTTCAAATCAAACCACCCGAACGAGCCAACCTGACCTCACAGTTTCCCGCCCTTCCCTGAACCGTTCCCATGCCCAAGCGATCCTCCTACCGCGACTCGCGCCGTGGAAGCCGCCGTGGCCTCCTCTGGCGTTTCTGGGAATTTTCGTGGAAAGCAGGGCTGACTTTGCTGATCCCTCTCTTAGTCGCAATCGGGTGGTATGCCTACCAGGCGAGCAAATTCGATCTCGCCCTTATAGCCAAAATGCCAGAACGCACGGTTCTCATTGATCGCAACGGTATTGAGTTCGCGACTATTCACGGTTCCAATCGTCGGCTCATCGAATTCGAAGAAATCCCGGAATTTCTCAAGACCGCTCTTTTTGCCCGGGAAGATGCCCGTTTCATGAATCACGAAGGAGTGGATTTCAAAGGACTGGCCCGCGCCGCCGTCCGCAATTTCAAAGATCGTGACTTCACCCAGGGAGCTTCCACCCTCTCGATGCAACTCGCCCGCAATACCTTTGACCTGCGAGAGAAAAAATCCCTCAACCGGAAGTTTCTCGAAATAGCCCTCACCTACCGCATCGAGTCCAAATACTCTAAAGCGGAAATCCTTACCCACTATCTCAATCGAATCTACTTTGGAGCCGGGTGCAACGGCATCGAGGAAGCGGCCCTTCACTATTTCGGCCGCTCCACCTCCGAACTCACCCGTGGGCAGTCTGCCCTACTAGTTGGAATCATTCGCGCTCCTCATCTCTGCAGCCCTTCACGGAACAGGGAAGGTGCCATCAAACAACGCGATGAGGTTTTGGAGCGTCTGGTCACCACCGGTTCGTTGAGTGCCAGCGAGGCCGAAGCAATCAAATCCGAGCCTCTCCAGTTCACCGAAGCCGATGCCCCCTCGACGGCAGGGCATCATGCCATGCGGACCCTTCGCCGCCCCCTTGAAATCGTCCTCGATAAAAGCCAAATCACAACGGGAGGGCTTCGCGTGGTGACTTCGATTGATCTGGAAATGCAAAAGAGCCTCGAAAAGTTGGTCGGCACCACCCGTCTCCCTTCGACCTGTCAAATGGCTGCGGTCGCCATCGATCCTCAGAGTGGAGATATTCTAGGGGTCGTCGGTTGTCGTGAGAAAAAAACCACGGGATTCAATCGAGCCCTCGACGCCCGACGCGATCTCGGCCCCACCTTGATTGAACCACTCGTCGGAACCATCGCGCTCGAGCGAGGCTATGTCCCCATCAAAGGAAATCCGGTAGCGACCGGACGCCAACTTGAACAAAGCGATGCCATTCAGTTACTACAGCGTTTTGGACTCGATGGACGTTTTGGAAAAGGCGAGGACCTCTATCGCGGATCTCTCACCGTTTCGCCTCTGGCTCTAGCGACAGCCTATGCTACCCTACACTCCAAGGGTTCACGGCCTACCCCGGTCTTTGTCCGCGAATTGCTCGACGAGAATGAGACTCTCTTCTCCCGTAAACCCTCCACCTTTCCGGCCTTTTCGGAGAGCTCAAGGCTCGCTGCCATTCCCGACTTTCTAAGCGGCTTTTCACTGCCTGCGACCGACTACTGGGCGGTGTTTTTGTCGAAAGAAAAAGTGATCGTAGTTTGGATCGGATACGACACCCCGGCGGTTCTTGAATTGGACCAGTCATTTCGTGACACTCTCGAAAAGAGACTTCGGGCATTCGGTTCTTAAACCCAACCGCGCGTCCTACCGTCTCCCAAGCATCTGGCTTCGACTGGAATCGACAAGGAAACCGGTCAACGCACGACGACCGAGCAGAAGCGGGCACTTCATGGCTTCTCGACAAGTCAGACTCACCAGAAGAAGGTGCTTTCCTCCATCAAGTGACTCAGCTTCCACCTCGACAAAGTAACGAGTCGAAGGCTGACCGTTGGAGCTCTTGACTCTCTTCTCGAAAACCACGGGAGCCTCACATTCAAGACCATCCACTGTGAGGAAGCCCACCCACTCCCTTCCATCGCGATCGAACGAGCGGATTTCGGTTGCGTGAAGAGAGGAAGTCCTAGCGCCAGTATCGATCTTACCACGAACCCAGTCGAGTCCCAGTTCGTGAATGCGGAACCACTCCCGCCTTCCGATCACCGGCTTTTTGTGACTTTGCCCACTCACTTCAGGAGAGCCTTCGCCATTTCACGGGCTTGCTTTCCGCCGCCTCCCAGCATCCGCACCAATTCGTCGATTCGCTCCTCTCCGGAGACCTCCGTCAAAGACGACAGAGAGCGCCCGGACTCCACCCGTTTCTCGACCAAAAAATGTTGGTGGGCCACCGCAGCCACTTGGGGAAAATGAGTGATCGCCACCACCTGGTGTTGGGCTCCCAGACTTGCCATCTTTTCGCCCACCGCCCTTGCGATCTCGCCACCGACATTCGCGTCGATTTCATCAAAGACCATCAGGGGAGTGGCGTCCTGATCGGCGAGGGCATTCTTCACCGCCAACATCACCCGTGAAATTTCCCCGCTGGAAGCCACCTGCCGCAAAGGCTTGAGAGGTTCCCCAGGATTGGGTCCGAACAGGTATTCCACGTCTTCAAATCCGGACGGTCCGGGCTCGTCGCGAGCCTCCAGATTCACTTCAAATTCACCCTGTTTGAATCCCAGGTCCACCAAGTGCTTCCGGACCTCGGCCGCCAATGACGGTGCATCTCTCTTTCTCCTGGCACCCACCTTTCGGGCCGTAGCCCGTAACTTTTGGTAAGCTCCATCCATCGTTTCCTTCAAACCGGCGAGATACGCCTCCCGGTTTTCAGACCCGGCCAACCGTTGGCGCGCTTCTTCGGCGTGATCGAGGGCATCCTGCAGGGTTGGTCCATACTTCCGTTTCAACGATTCTACCAAGTTAAACCGCTCTTCGACCTCTCTCACCTCTCCGGGATTCAGCTCAAGCTCTCCGAGATAATCGATTACGGTTCGCTCCAATTCCTGAATCTCAACGGCCACTGTCCCCACCTCTTCGGCCATTTCACTCACCGCTGGGTCGATCTTGCACAATTCGCCAGTGACCCGTTGCAGTTCCTCTAAACCTGGCCCGACTGTTCCTGAAAGCAAATCAACCGCCCGGCTTGCCAATTCGCCTAACTTGCTGGCATTGCTGGTCCGCCGGTATCGTTCCTCAAGTTCTTCCTCCTCACCCGGGCTCACTCCCGCCGCATCAATCTCCTCTACCTGGAATCGTAACAACTCCCGTTCCTGATCGCTGATTTCCCTCTGGGCCCGGGCCGCCTCGTATTCATCACGGGCCGCCTGCCAGACCAACCAGACCTGACGATAAATAGCAAGCTCCGGGCCTACCCCGGCATAGGCGTCGAGCAGAGCAAGTTGTCGTTCGGGCGATAACAACGACTGATGATCATGGGGACCGTGAAGGTCCACAAGATGCTGCCCAATCCGTTTCAAGACGCCCAGCGTTGCGGCGCCATTGTTGACAAACTGCTTGTTGGATCCACCTGAAACGACACGGCGAATGATCAGTTCATTGTCTTCACATAAATCCAAGCCCACCTCCTCCATAATGGCATCGATCGCCGATGAATCACTCAGTTCAAAGACCGCTTCCACCACGCACCGGTCTTCTCCGGTTCGGATCAGGCCCTTATCGGCCCGTTCTCCCAGAACAAGCTTCAAGGCGCCTACGATAACAGACTTGCCCGCCCCCGTTTCGCCAGTCACTCCAACTAGCCCTCCTCCGAGTCGCCATTCAAGGTGATCAACAAGAGCGAGGTTGCGGATCTTAAGGAGAGTAAGCATTCGTTTTTGCGGTGACAGGCGGATTATGCCAAGCTCTGCCTACGATGCAACGATGAGTCGCTCCAGAACATCCGTCCGATTTCTTTTCCTGGGCACCTCGACCTCCGTTGGTGTCCCGGTAATCGGCTGTCCCTGCCCGGTCTGCGCCTCGGATCACCCTCGTGACACCCGAACTCGTTCTTCCGCCTTCCTCTCCGGCCCCTGGGGCAATCTTCTCATCGACACCGGCCCCGACCTTCGCCAGCAAGCGCTCAGGGAAGACATCACCCAGGTCGATCATGTTCTCTACACGCACGAGCATCTCGATCACGTGGCTGGATTCGATGAACTCCGTGCCTTTTGCTGGCGACGCCAGGATCCCCTCCCTCTTTATGGTTCGAGTGAAACCCTCGCATGTCTCACGCGCATGTTTCCCTGGGCATTTTCCGCCAAGACTCAACAACCAGGTTACGTTCGCCCGGAAGCCCGTGAGGTCACCGGATCTTTCCAAATTGGGGATCTCAACATCACCCCGATTGAAGTCCAACATGGTTTTGTCCTGACCCACGGATATCGTTTCGATCACCCGGTCATTGGATCCTTGGCCTACCTTCCCGATGTCAAACACATCCCCGCTTCCTCACTCGACCTCATGCAGGATCTCGATATCCTCGTCATCGACGCGCTCCGGTATCAGGATCATCAAACCCACATGACAGTGGATGAGGCCCTCCACACCATTGACCGACTTCAACCCAAACAATCCTACCTAACCCACCTCTCCTGCGAACTTCCGTGGGAAGAAACAAACAGCTCACTCCCGGCAGGGGTTTCCCTCGCCTACGACGGCCTATCCCTCGAGTTCTAATACTATGAAAATAATCCTCTTCCTATTCCTTACGACCTTGATCGTCTCGGCTCAAAAGCCCACCCCTCTTCTCCCTTCACAGGTAGTAGTCGTTTACAATTCGCTGGTTCCCGCCTCCAAGGGATTGGCCGAATTTTACGCCCTTAACCGTCGTGTTCCTGAAGAGAACGTAATTGGGATCGAGGTCACCGAAAAAAGCACCATCGACCGTGCCACCTATGAGCAGTTCATCCGACAACCTCTCGTCGTCGAATTCAACAAGCGGAAATTCTGGACCTTGGGTAAAACACCCGCCGGGATCGAAGGCCCGGTGGACACCCGCATCCGTTGTGTCGTGCTCATGAAAGGTCTCCCACTGCGCATCTCGCGTTCGAAAGACTTGAAGGAGCAAGTGAGCGACAAACAACAATCCAAAGAAGTCAACGAAGCCTCTGTCGACTCCGAACTCTCGCTGATGGGAATCAAAGGATATCCCAAAGCCGGATTCATCCCAAATCCCTACTTCAAAAAAGACACTCCGGCCGCGCTTCTCACCGGACAGAATTTCCTCCTCGTGGGGCGTCTCGACGCCAATAGCTACGATCATTGTAAACGGATGGTTCTGGACGCCCTAGATACAGAACAAGAAGGCCTCTGGGGCAGAGCCTACCTAGACCATTCACTCAAAACCGGTGGATATGCGGTAGGTGACCAATGGATCAGCAACATCGCAAAGATGACGGTTGCACAAGCCCACCCCACCATCATCGACCGCCAGTCCAACACCTTCGTCACGAATTACCCTATGACCGATGCCGCACTCTACTTCGGTTGGTATACCTCCCATCGCAATGGACCGTTTCTCGATCCCGGAATGAAATTCAAAAAAGGCGCGGTCGCGGTTCATATCCATTCCTTCAGCGCCCAACAACTCATGAATCCTTCAAAAAACTGGTCCGCTGCCCTTATCGACCGGGGAGCAGCGGCCACACTTGGGAACACCTGGGAGCCATTCTTACAACTGAGCCACCAGCTCGACCTCTTTTATCAACGACTTACCGAAGGTTACTCATTGGTGGAGGCGGCCTACATGTCGATCAATGTTCTTTCCTGGCAAAACGTGGTCCTCGGCGACCCCCTCTACACACCCTATCGAAACACCGAAGTCACCGCTGAAAAGCTCAAAGGAGATCGTAACTACAAGATCATCCGCTATTCCGAAAAGCGTTTCCCGGACCCCAAGGAACGAGTGACTCAGCTCATCAAGGCCGCCGAGAAAACCAAGGACGGCTCGATCTACGAAATGCTTTCCTACGGCTACCTCGAAGCAGGCGAGCCCGACAAAGCCCGCAAAGGGTTCCTGCGCGCCAAGAAACTCTTCAGCGAACCAACTGACAAATTGAGACAGGACCTCAATCTCGTCGAGCTCGAACGCCGAAGTCAAAACACCACCGCCGCTCTCAAAATCCTTCGCGAGGCCAAAGCAACCTACTCCGATCTCTCCGCAAGCAAAGCCATCGACGGACTCCTCGTTATCCTCGACCCTCCTGCACCTCCAGCCACAAAGAGCAAAAAATAACGCATGACCTATCAGCGTCTCCTTGAGCTCACGTCCGCCCCGCCAGGAGTTCTCGCAGAAAAGCAAACCCCACGCTTCGACGAAATCGAGATTCAATCACGATGGTTCGCCGGTCACTTCCCGCGCACTCATCTCAGCAATCATCAAAAAGTGGTCACCGTCGTTTCCCCCGGCGAGTGGAACCGTGGAGCCGGACCCGACTTCATCAACGCCACCATCAAGCTCGACGGACAAACCTTCCACGGTCCAATTGAAATCGACCTCGACTCCCGCAACTGGGAGCTCCATGGACACCACCAGAGTGAACCATTCAACGAGGTTATCCTACACGTCGTTCTGCAGGATCACGAACCCACGTTCTTCACCCGCACCTCCAACCACCGGGAAGTGCCGCGCATTCTTCTCTCACCCACCGAAGTCAATGCCGCGCTCGGTCGACCACGCCTTACCCAGGCTCTCGCCCGGCCCGGCCGCTGCCTCACCCCTTTGGCGGAAATGCCAGCCTCCGATCTGAGGACTCTGCTTAAAGAAGCCGCCCGATACCGCCTCCAGCGAAAGGCAGCCCGCTTCCAGCAAAACGCTGATCTACATCAATTCCCCCAGGCCCTTTGGGAAACGCTCGCGGAAGCTCTCGGATACGCCGCTAACCGGCTTCCCATGAAACTTCTCGCGCAACGAATCCCAATTCAAAAACTTCTCAAACATGGCCCGTTGGACCGCTCCGCCATCCTCTTCGGCACCGCTGGTTTTCTCGCGCCGGACCTACACGAAACCGCACCTCCCGAATCGCGCGAATGGCTGGAGGATCTCTGGAGCCGGTGGTGGAAACATCGGACCGAATACGAATTTCCTGCCTCCCGAACACCCACCTGGTCAACCCTCAACACGAGGCCAGGCAATCACCCCCAGCGTCGTCTGGCCGCTCTCGCGGCCGCCGCCAGCGAATGGCTTTCGCTCTCCGCCTTCGCCCGGCAAAGCCCTCCCTTCGAAAAGCTGGGCAAGTCACTCGCCGCACTCAACGACCCGTTCTGGGATCATCACCACACTCTATCCTCGAAACGACAGCTAAAATCAATTCGCCTGCTGGGAAA
>JBMYLT010000008.1:97962-104425 GCA_049596615.1 Akkermansiaceae bacterium
CTCCATCCCGACGACTGGGACTGTTACTCCAAAATTCCGGCCCCTGCTCCTAATCAAAAAATCAAACGCTGCTGTGAACGACTCTTCGGCTCCCTCGCTAAGGCAAAACCCTACTTGAAATTCGGATGGCAACATCAGGCTCTCCTCCAACTCTATCAAGACTTCTGTCTCGAAGACCTTTCGGACTGCGCTGACTGCCCTTTTCCCACCCAACTTGCTCAATGGAAGCCTTCTCCAAATGCCCAATAACTCCTCACCATTGACTCTCTCCATGACCGAAGCCGAAGCACTCATCACCCTCAATCAACTACCCAAGACCGGGCCGGTAAAAATCCGCCGTCTCCTTGACCAATTTGGATCGGCTGCCAGCATCCTGCGCCAAAGCCCCTCTCAACTCCAAAAAGTTCCAGGCATCGGACCCGAAATCGCAACTCTGATCTCCGAGTGGGAAAACCACGCCGATCCCACCGCCGAAATCAACCTAGCTCACGAACGGAATATCAAGATTCTGACCCAGAAAGATGAAGACTATCCGGTCGCCCTTCGAGAGTCGTTCGATGCCCCCGTCATCCTCTACGTGTGGGGAACACTCCTCCCAAAGGACCTTCACGCAGTGGCCATTGTGGGCTCCCGGAAAATGACCCACTACGGGCGGGAAACCGCGCGCAAGTTTGGCTACCAACTGGCGGGCGCCGGCCTCACTGTCATCTCCGGACTGGCCCGGGGCATTGACACCGCGGCCCATGAAGGAGCAGTCGCGGCCAAAGGACGCACCATCGGTGTCCTCGGCTCGGGCTTGATGCAACTCTATCCACCCGAAAATCTCGCGCTCGCCGAAAGGATTGCGGACGGTCACGGGGCCATCATCTCAGAATTCCCCCTCCAAAATCCGCCCGACCGGCAGACTTTCCCGCAACGCAACCGCATTGTCGCCAACTGGGCGCGCTCTCTTCTGGTCGTCGAATGCCCTTCGCGCTCGGGCTCGCTCATCACAGCCAACCTGGCCGCCGAAGCAGGCCGACAAATCTACGCCGTCCCCGGCCCCATCGACCGCCCCACCTCATCGGGGTGCCACGATCTCATTCGCGACGGCGCCACGTTAGTCACTGACGGCTCGCACATCCTCCAGGACTTTCAAAATCTCAATTTCAAGCCCCCCGGAGAGATTGTTCCACGCCCTACCGAGACCTTCCTGGATCTCAACGAAGAGGAAAACAGGGTCATGAGCGCGTTACGAGAGAGTGATCGTTCCGTTGATGAACTAGTCGAAGTCACCGGACTTGCAACCCACCAGATCTCGGTGATCCTTATGAAGCTGGAACTGCGAAAACTCGTCCAGACCCTCCACGGACAGCGTTTTAGCCTTGCTTAGGCAAATAAGCCCCAATCCTAGTTTTGGCGAGGAACATGCTCAACCACCACAAAGAAGCTCTCCGGATCATCACTGGTCACTCCCGTTAGACTTGTATTACCAACAGCAGCTATAATCCCTGAGTTGTTTTCCAAAACCGGCCAGTTCCCCACCGGAACTGACAAATCCAAACTACTCACCAGATTGTAAGCTAGGCCCTCACTGCTGGTCCAAAAGACATCAAAAGTCCCCCCGCCTGAAGGATCAATCGACAAACCAAATGGTCCCCTTCTTTGCCGTTTCGCCCTCGAAATTCGCCCCGGCAATCACGCTTCCCCTCTTTGCCAGTCGAGTGATTTTCCCGAATCAACCTCGCGAGACAAAAAAACCTTCTCCCGGTTGACAAATGACTCTGTCAAAAGAAATTCCTTCCCAAACCCCCTCCTCACCGCCTAAGTCCGCCTCGTGTCCAAAACGCTCATCATTGCCGAGAAGCCCTCGGTCGCCACCGATCTCTCCAAGGCTCTCGCCAAGACCCTCGGTAAGTTCGACAAGAAAGGGAAGTCCCGCGACGCCCAGTATTTCGAGAACGACCAAGCAATGATCACTTCAGCAGTCGGACACTTGATTGAACTCAAAATGCCCACTGGCCCGAACGGTAAGAACCTTCCCTGGAAGTTCGATGTCCTTCCTGCCATCCCCTCCACCTTCGCTCTTCAGCCGATCGAACAATCGGAAGGTCGCCTCCGTCACGTGCTCAAACTGGCTCGCCGTAAGGACGTTATCGAGATCGTGAATGCCTGCGATGCAGGTCGCGAAGGTGAACTCATCTTCCAATACATCATGGATTACGGGAAGATCGACAAGCCCGTGAGGCGCCTCTGGATGCAATCCATGACCACCTCGGCCATTCAGCAGGCGTGGGATGACCTTCGCCGAGGCGAAGACATGTCCGACCTCTCCGATGCCGCCAAGTGCCGCTCGGAATCGGACTGGCTCGTCGGCCTCAACTCCACCCGGGCTCTCACCTGCTTCCGTTCCCGTCACGGCGGATTCAACATCACCGCCGCAGGCCGCGTGCAGACCCCCACCCTCGCGATTCTGGTGAAGCGCGAAAAGGAAATCCAAGCCTTCAAACCCACTCCCTACGCCGAAGTTCACGCCACCTTTGGAGTGAAAGCCGGCGAATACGATGGCAAGTGGATCGATCCGGATTACAAAAAGGACGAAGCCAATCCACACGGCCGGGCCGAACGAATCTGGGACAAAGAACGTGCTCGCCTGATCACCGATCGCTGCGAAGGCAAAACCGGCACGGTGAGCGAGGAGAAAAAACCGACCAAACAGATCGCCCCTCAGCTTTACGATCTCACCACCCTGCAGCGGGAAGCTCCCTTCACTGCCAAGAACACTCTCGGCCTCGCCCAGACGCTCTACGAGCGTCACAAGATGATCACCTATCCCCGGACCGATTCGCGTTACCTCCCTGAAGACTATCTCGCGAACGTCAAACAGATCGTCACCGACCTTTCGCAGTCCAACTCCGATCTCGCCGACTGGGCCAAGGACGCTCTCAAGAACGACCGTATTCAGTTCCAAAAGCGTATTTTCAACAACGCCAAGGTCTCTGATCACTTCGCCATCATCCCCACCGGGCGGGTGGTCAAACTCGATGACGCAGCCGCCAAGCTCTACGACATGATCGTAAAGCGCTTCCTCGCCGTCTTTTTCCCTCACGCGGAATTTGAAGTCACCAAGCGCCTCACCACTATTGACCACGGGGCCGAGAAGGACGTCTTCCGGACCGACGGGAAAATTCTCGTCACCCCAGGCTGGCTCGCCGTTTACGGTCGTCGCCCTGGTGTCGGAGCCGGCAAGGACGAACTCTGTGCCGTCGAAGAAGGTGAAGATGCCAAGGCTCTTGAGATCGAACTCCTCGAAAAGGAAACCAATCCGCCCGCCCGCTTCACCGAGTCCACTCTTCTATCTGCGATGGAAGGTGCCGGAAAACTAGTCGATGACGACGCCCTTCGCGAAGCGATGGCGGAGCGCGGACTCGGCACGCCTGCCACCCGGGCCGCTACCATTGAAGGCCTTCTCCGCCAGAAGTATCTCACCCGAGACGGACGCGAACTCATCGCCACCGGAAAGGGCATCCGCCTCATTGACCTTCTAAGCGAAATGGATGTGCAACCACTCACCAGCCCCGAAATGACCGGTGATTGGGAAGCCAAACTCCACCAGATGGAAAAAGGAGAGTTGGCTCGCGACACCTTCATGGCCGAGATCAAAAAATTCACCGAAAGTGTGGTCCAAAAAGCCCGCGGTCACTACGAAAAAGTCATCTCTCGTCCCTTCCCCGATCTAAAGTGCGTCTGCCCCAACTGTGGCGCCACCGAGCTCAAGCAAACCGACGCCACCTACGAATGCCGCGAGCCCGATTGCGGCTTCCGCATCTCAAAATACATCGCCGGCCGCCTCCTCACCGAGGAAGAGGCCATTACCCTTTTTACCACCAAATTCCTCGAGCAGCGCGACGGATTTGTTTCACGGTTCAACCGCCCCTTCGAAGCAGCCCTTGAACTGACCCAACAGGTTTCCAAAACCGGCAAAAAAGGAAAATGGAAAACCGGCTTCGTCTTCGACTCCGACCTGGAATCAGCTGAAGACCTAACCGACGACCAGCTACTCAAGGAGGTGACTCTGACCAACGGGCAGACCGCCAAACTCTACGAAACCGAAAAGGCTTTTCTAGTTCCCGACCTCGTCACCAAGGACAACCCCGATGGCTTCCGCCTCGGTAAGACCATTCTTCAAAAGGAACTCACAGCCGGCGACGTCGAAAAGATGCTCACCAACGGAAAGACCGACCTTCTTCCCGGCTTCATCTCCAAAAAAACCAAGCGCGCCTTCGCCGCTCACCTCACTTTGGATCCCGAAACAGCCAAGATCGGCTTTGAATTTGCCCCCCGCAAAGCAGCCAAAAAACAGGTCAAAAAAGGGTGATTCATCAATCCTTCTTCGAAAACGTTGATTGATCGTTTGGAGACCTAAATGGTCAACCCTGGCCAGGCATCGGGGTAACTTCTGTCTCAATAATAAAAGTTTATTCGAGAGTGATAACACTCCAATAAACTCATTTACAAAACTTTATGTAGATCATAGTTATTGAGACAAAGTCTCAACCCTTTTCCTCTTTCGCGATTCCGAGAGCGGGGTAGCCTCCGCTTAGATGACAACAACGAAAGCAACAGATCACATCAACAAAGCCACTCTCACCGACGTCGTCACCGGACTGAATCAAGTTGTCGCTGAATCTTACGGATTGATGGCCCAACTCCACCTCGCTCATTGGAATGTCGAGGGAACTGACTTCGTCCCCCTTCACGAGATGTTCCAAAGCCAGTACGAAGACGTCTTTGAAGCAATTGACGAAGTTGCCGAACGAGTTCGCGCGCTCGGCGCCTACGCCGAAGGTGGTCTGAAGCGGCTGGCATCCATGTCAACCGTGGAAGAAGGCCCAACGGCCGCACCGGCTCGTGCCAAGGATTTTGTTTCCAGCGTCCTCATCGCCCATGAAACCGTTGTCGCAGCCGCCCTCGATACTCGGGTGAAGGCTGCCGAAGCTGGTGACGCCGAAACCGAAGATCTCATGATCGGGCGTATCAAGATCCACCAAAAAGCGATCTGGTTCCTCAACAGCTACCTTAAGTAGCCTCTGGCCACCGCTTGAGAAAACGCTCCATGTTGAGTGAGAGGGTTTGGTGAAATCCAAATCCTAGGACATGGACAAACTAAAGGGACACAATGCATGTGCCTGCACTTCGAGGTGGTTTCGGGCAAAGGCCCATCCAGCGCCTCCCCAACCTTATCCCGGACAGCTAGTCTTGTTTGCCGATCCGTGAATCAACTGGGCTGATCCCCGATAAGTTTGGGATTGTCTTCTTTTAGTCCTATGAGGATGTGGCTTAGTGAATATTAGGAGATTCTCGATTTTTTCGTGTCGTTACTTTCCAGCCTTAGTCTCAAGGCGCAGACTGGGTTGCAAATTTGCCCTCCCGAGGAATTCGAGAAACTGGAAAGGTGGCAACCAGACTTGGACTATGGCTTCAGCAGCAGCTACGCCGTAGATCTAAGGCAATCCATGCCATCCGTAGGAAAACAGTCAATGAACGACTGCGCAGCTTGGGCGGCGGCCTATACGATCAGAAGCTACCAAGAAGCGATCGACCAGAATTGGAAGGCCGATCACCCATCCCGTATATTCTCCCCTCTGTTTCTATATAACGGAATCAACGGGGGAAGGGACAAGGGCTCCAGCCTTCTAAACGCCTGCCTTTTTATGAAAAATATGGGCACAGCCACCTTAGCCACCGCACCCTACTTGGAGAAGAACTTCACACAACGACCCACTCAGGAAGCCATACGTGAAGCATCTCAATTCAAGATTCATGATTTTAAGTCAATCTACAACATGTCGCAAATGCGGGCAGCTCTTGCACAAGGTAATCCCATCCTGATCGGCGCCAGGCTCTCGAAGATCTTCTGCGGCGGCCTGTACGATACCTATACGAGAGACTACCATTTATCAGGTTTAAGAGACCATGACCCAAAAATGCCTCACGCCATGCATGCGATGGCAGTGGTTGGTTATGACGATCGCAAGCAAGCCTTTCTCATCATGAACTCCTGGGGAAAGGAATGGGGACACGAAGGATTCTGTTGGGTCCATTATGATCTGATGCGTGAGGCTGACTATCGAATGCGCGATCCCAATAGCTTTCTCATTACTGCTTTCGTTTTGGAAGACGAGCGCCGTCCTGTAAAACCAAGGCAAGAAGTGGAGCCCTTACCTGACCAAGAAGAACATGCACCAATTACAAGTGAGATCAAAAAATACCGGCGATGGGAATCGAACCCATACTCCCGAGGGAACACGATTTTGAATCGCGCGCGTCTACCAATTCCGCCAGCATTTAGGAGTCTTGTCGCCCATTTGTCGCCCACTTTCAGTGGTTTGATTACCCCGTGTAGAGCCCACCGAAATGGGTAAAAGAGCTCTTCATGTTGCCGTAAGGGAAATCGATCCTCAAAACAAACAAAGAACAACGA
>JBMYLT010000008.1:104435-178289 GCA_049596615.1 Akkermansiaceae bacterium
CGCGTCTACCAATTCCGCCACACCGGCCTCTCTGAAGGGCCGGAGTCTTGAAGAAGCTCCCCCCCCTGTCAAGCACCCCCGTGCTACGTTCCCACTAAAATCCCACCACCGAGATTTTGCCCTCGCGACACTTCTGGGCAATCTCGTCCTTTCCGAGAAAAAGAGTCCGTCCGGCTTCCACCGCAATCGTCCCCACGCCGGCTTCCCGACAGGTCTCGATCGTTTTTGGACCAACCACCGGGACATCAAAGCGCATGTCCTGATTTGACTTGGACACCTTGACCAAGGTGACGTCGGTCCCCTTGCCCAGTTTGCCTCCGCGACGAATGCACTCGTCGGTTCCCTCAAAAGCTTCCACCGCCAGGACGGTCCCTCGTCGCACCACAATACTTTGCCCGATGTCGAGCGCGCTTGTTTCTTTCACAATGCGACGACCGAATCGAATGTCCTCCCAATCCCTTTCCCCGGGCTCAGGCCCGAACAGAAGTCCCTCTTCCGCGATCTCATCTTCGAGGAAGGTCAGGGCCGGTAGGAGCTTGATGCCTTCCTTGGCCAGTTCGTCCGCGATGGCTCCAAAAAGGGTCTCCGCATTCCGTTCCTTGACCGTGTGAAGAACTTTGAGTGTCCGAAGATCCGGCCAGAGGTCGAAGAGATTTCGCGGGGCAATCTGGCCGGTCATAATCACCTCAGTCGCCCCCTGCTTCTTGAAAAAACGGATCACTCCGCCGAGCTGCCCCACCCGGAACCACTTTAGGGCATCCACCTCGGATTCCAGTTCCGGCTTTGTTTCCCCTTTGAAAGCCGCTGCCACCAGGCGCACCCCGTGAGGTTTGGCGGCACGAATAAAAGTCCTGGGATACAGTCCTCCTCCCGCAATGATTCCGATCGTTCTTTCCTCGCCGCTCACAGAAAAAGCATCTTTTCCCGGCCTCAAAATATCAAACTTCAAATTGCATCGTTCCGCTGAACCACTATGGTTTAGTCATGTTAGCCCTCTCATCCGGACCCATCTTTCTCATCATCGGGATTCTCGTCCTCCTGGTCGTTGTCCTGATTTTCATCAATTTCCTAGGCCTTTGGATTCAGGCCCGGGCTGCCGGCGCACCCGTCAGTTTTATCAATCTGATCATGATGCGTTTCCGGAAGGTTCACCCCGGAACGATCGTCAACAGCCGCATCACGGCAGCGAAAGCCGGACTCGATTACACCACTGATCAACTGGAAGCCCACTACCTTGCTGGAGGCGACATCATCAATGTCGTCCTTGCCCTGGTGGCGGCCGACAAAGCTAGCATCGTCCTGTCCTTCGACAAAGCCTGCGCGATCGACCTCGCCACCAAGGACACTGGAAAAACAGTGCTGGAGGCGGTCCGGACTTCAATCAACCCGAAAGTCATCGACTGCCCGAACCCCAGCGCCGGCATCACAAAGATCACGGCGGTGGCCAAGGACGGGATCGCGGTGAACGTCCGCGCACGGGTGACGGTTCGCACCAACCTCGACCGCTTTGTCGGTGGTGCAACTGAAGAGACCATTATCGCCCGAGTCGGCGAAGGCATCGTGACTTCGGTGGGGTCGGCCGCTTCCTACAAGACGGTTCTTGAGAATCCCGATTCCATCTCTCGACTTGTCCTTGAAAAGGGCGTGGATGCCGCCACCGCCTTCTCCATTCTTTCGATCGATATCGCTGATGTCGATGTCGCCGATAACGTAGGTGCTCGCCTGCAAACCGAGCAAGCCGAAGCGGACAAGCAGGTCGCTCAAGCGAAGGCCGAAATGCGGCGAGCCGCGGCGGTAGCCTCTGAGCAGGAAATGGCTGCCCGCACTCAGGAGATGCGAGCCAAGGTGGTGGAAGCCGAAGCGACCGTACCTCTCGCCATCGCCGATGCCTTTCGCAATGGCAACCTCGGGGTGATGGATTTCGCGAAATACCAAAACGTGGTGGCCGACACCAAGATGCGTGACTCCATCGGCGAGGAAACCGAGGGAGACGAAGAGCAGAAGTAATCCCTGCGATGTCCGTTCTCGCTGACTTCCCAGTTGACTCCAACGTCATCGTTGTCCTGATCGCCGTGATCTTCACGGCGATCAAGGCCTTCCTTGAGCGTGGTAAAGCCAAGGAAGAGGAATTCAGCGAAGAGGAGCTCGTAGAGCATTACGAACCTGAGTTGCGACGGCAACAGGAAGCGCAACAGATCCCACAACCTGCCATGAAGCAGGCACCCCCGAATCTTCCCCCTCCTTTTCCCGATTTCTTGGAAGCCCCGGTGGTCACCGTAAAACCGACACAACCGACGCGCCCCACTCTCAGTGTGGCCGAGCAAAAAGCGCTGGAGAATTTCCAAGTCCGCCCCGAGGGACCCCGGAAACGGCGATCGCCAAACTCCACCAAGTCGAGGGTTTACCGTCACTTGTCGAGTCCCACCGCCGCCCGTGAAGCCTTGTTGCTGGCCGAAATTCTCGGACCACCCAAGGCCTTTAAGGATTTGCGGTAAGAACTTCCATCAAGACGACTTTTCGAAGTCGAGAGCGCCGTCTTTGCCCCCCACCGCTACGGTGTCACCCTCCTCAAACTGCCCCTCCAGCAACTGGAGACTGAGAGGATCCAGCAGATACTGCTGAATGGCGCGCTTGAGAGGCCTCGCTCCGTATACCGGGTCGTGTCCCTTGTTTCGGATGAATTCGACCGCTTTCTCGTCTAGCCTGAGATCGATCCCCTGCTTGGCAAAACGCTGGGCAACGCGTTCTAATTGCAGGCTCACGATACCCGCAAGCTCGACACGATCGAGCCGATCAAAGATGACCATTTCATCGATCCGATTCAAAAACTCGGGCCGGAAGTGACCGCGCAGGGCTTCGCGGACTTTCGCCTCCCGTTGCTCGGGATTAGGTTCATCCATGATGAACTGGCTCCCTATGTTCGACGTCATGATCAAAACGGTGTTCCGGAAGTCGACCGTTCTCCCTTGACCGTCGGTGATACGTCCGTCGTCCAAGACTTGCAGGAGGGCATTGAAAACATCCGGGTGGGCCTTCTCGACCTCGTCAAACAAGACCACCGAGTACGGCTTCCTTCGGACATGCTCACTCAGTTGCCCCCCTTGCTCGTAGCCGACGTATCCGGGAGGGGCTCCGATGAGACGGGAGACCGCGTGCTTCTCCATGTATTCCGACATGTCGATGCGGACCATCGAGCCTTCATCATCAAACAAAAACTCCGCAAGGGCTTTCGAGAGTTCAGTTTTCCCCACCCCGGTGGGCCCGAGGAAAAGGAATGATCCGATGGGACGATTCTCGTCCTGCAAACCAGCCCGCGCCCGGCGAACGGCATTGGAAACGGCATCGACGGCCTGACGTTGCCCAATCACGCGGGAGCCAAGCCGCTCCTCCATGTGGACCAACTTGGCGCGCTCTCCTTCCTGAAGGCGACTCACCGGAATTCCCGTCCAGGTCGCCACCACCTTGGCAACATCCTCTTCGGTGACCTCTTCACGTAAAAGACGAGATTCGTCCTGATCGCTTTCGAGGTTGGCCAGAACTTGTTCCGCTTCCGGGAGGCGACCATAGTTGATCTCGGAAGCCCGTCCGAGGTTGCCCAATCGCTGGGCTTGCTCGGCCTCGATTCTCAAAGCATCGATCTCTTCCTGAAGGGCGCGGATTTCATTGATCCCTTCTTTTTCTTTTCGCCATTGCGCCATCAACCCGGTCGATTCCTCTTTCAGATTGGCAATCTCCTTTTTCACGATCTCGAGTCGCTTCGTAGAGGCCTCGTCGGTCTCCTTCTCGAGAGCCTGTCGTTCCATCTCAAGTTGTATGACCTGACGCTCGAGTTGATCGATCTCGCTCGGGAGCGAATCCAGTTCAATCTTTAATCGGGACGCCGCTTCGTCGATCAAATCAACGGCCTTATCAGGCAGAAAACGATCTGAGATATACCGGTCACTCAAACTAGCCGCCGCAAGAATGGCACCGTCCTTGATGCGCACCCCGTGGTGGATCTCGTATCGATCTTTGAGCCCACGGAGAATGGCCACGGTGGCTTCCACACTCGGCTCACCGACCTTGACCGGCTGGAAACGTCGCTCAAGGGCCGCATCCTTTTCGACATACTTGCGATATTCATCGAGCGTGGTGGCTCCGATGGTTCGCAACTCTCCTCTGGCCAGCTGGGGCTTGAGAAGATTAGAAGCGTCGACTGCGCCCTCGGTAGCACCTGCACCCACGATGGTGTGCAATTCATCAATGAAGAGGATGATTTCACCATCGGACTCCGTGACTTCTTTCAAGAAGGCCTTGAGACGGTCCTCGAATTCTCCACGGTACTTTGCCCCGGCGATCATACCACCGAGATCTAGGGAAACGACCCGCTTGTTCTTCATCGAATCGGGAACATCGCCGCTCACAATCCGGCGGGCAAACCCCTCGGCGATCGCGGTTTTCCCCACCCCAGGTTCTCCAATCAAAACCGGGTTATTTTTGGTTCGTCGGGAAAGCACCTGAAGGACGCGGCGGATCTCCTCATCGCGCCCGATCACCGGGTCGATTTTTCCTTCACGTGCCTTGGCGGTGAGATCCTCGCCATACTTTTCCAAGGCCTGGTATTTTCCCTCAGGATCCTCATCGATCACCGTTTGCGAGCCACGGATCTTTTTGAGGGCGGATTCCAGTTCCTTCTTCGTCAGTCCAGCTTCTGTGAGCAGCTTACCTCCCGGAGAATCATCGGCAAGCATGCCGAGAATGGTATGTTCGACGCTCAGGTATTCGTCTCCCATCCTGTCACGAATTTGGTCCGCCTGATCCAAGACACTGCGTAGGCCGTAACTCATCTGGGGCTGGGCACACGCTCCCTGCACTCGAGGCTCGGATTCCAACGCCGCGACCGCATTGGCTTTCAATTTCACAGGATCACCCCCGGCCTTTTCTACCAAAGGAATCACCAACCCACCTTCTTGTTGAAACAAGGCCAGCAAAAGGTGCGTACTTCGCAATTCGGGATGCGCCGACCTCAAAGCTAGTTGTTGGGCACTCTGCAGGGCCTCCTGTAATTTTGTCGTTAATTTGTTCATCGGTTCTTAAACTTTTACTGATTCTTGGATGGATCATAACACCTATTTGCTCACTAAAAAAGAGGCTGATTTTTAGAAAATTAAAAAAGCGTCTGCCGCCCCGCGATGCTTGCGTTCATCTACATTTCCGTACATCGTCCCCTCCCGTGCGAACCCGCCGGAGACCATTATGGGAAAGACACTTTACGAAAAGGTATGGGATGCTCACGCCGTGGGCACCTTGAGCGACGGACGAACCCAACTTTTCATTGGCACCCACCTCATTCACGAGGTGACCAGCCCCCAGGCCTTCGGAATGCTTCGTGAGCTGGGGCTGACCGTGAAATACCCTTCGCGGACCTTTGCCACCATCGATCATATTGTCCCCACCATCAACCAGGATGCTCCGGCCGACCCGCTGGCGGCTGACATGATCGATGCTATCCGCAAAAATTGCGATGATTTCGGTGTCACCTATTTCGACCTCAAATCTGGCAAACAAGGGATTGTCCACGTCGTGGGGCCGGAACAAGGAATCACCCAACCCGGATCAACCATCGCTTGCGGGGACTCCCACACCGCAACCCACGGAGCCTTCGGCGCGATTGCTTTCGGCATTGGCACCACTCAGGTACGCGACGTTTTGGCCACCCAGACCATGGCCATGGAGAAGCTCAAGGTCCGCAAAATTGAAGTCAACGGGCCTCTCCGCCCGGGAGTTTACGCCAAAGACGTCACGCTCCACATCATTCGGTTGCTTGGCGCCAAGGGCGGAATCGGCTACGCCTACGAATACGCTGGGACGACCTTCGATAACTTCTCGATGGAAGAGCGGATGACGGTCTGCAACATGGCCATCGAGGGTGGAGCTCGCTGTGGCTACGTGAATCCCGACGAAACCACCTTTGAATTCCTCAAAGACCGCCCATACTCACCGAACGGCGAGGCCTGGGACACCGCGGTGGAAGAATGGAAATCCTTCGTCACTGATTCCGACGCCAAATTCGACGATGTGGTTGTCATCAATGCCGAGGATATCGAACCCACGGTGACCTGGGGAATTTCCCCGGATCATGGTATTTCCATTGGCGAAAACATTCCGGATCCTGCCACCGCAACTGGTGAAGAAAAGTCGGTGATCGAGGAGGCATTGAACTACATGAAGCTCCCCGCGGGCACCCCAATCAAGGGCATTCCCATCGATGTCGCCTTCATTGGATCGTGCACCAACGGACGTCTCTCCGACTTCCGCGAAGCCGCCCGCTTCCTAAAGGGAAAAACCGTTTCCTCCAAGGTCAAGGCCATCGCCGTCCCGGGCTCCCAGATCACCGCGATCCAGTGTGAAAAGGAAGGTATCGACAAGATCTTCGAAGCGGCTGGATTCGAGTGGCGCGCCGCCGGGTGCTCGATGTGCCTCGCGATGAATCCCGACAAGCTGGTCGGCGATCAGATTTGCGCCTCTTCTTCCAACCGCAATTTCAAAGGTCGCCAGGGTTCACCTGTCGGACGTACCGTTCTGATGTCCCCGGTGATGGTCGCTGCTGCTGCCGTCGAAGGTCACATTGCCGACGCCCGCAAAACCTTTGAAGTTCCTGGCACTTCCGCGGTCGCCTAAATCACTCTTCCTCCCTAGAAAAACGTGAAATCAAGACTCCTCGCCTTCTGCTGCCTCGCCCTCATTCCACTCTCTACCCAGGAAGGGAAGTAGGCCACTCGGTCGATTCCAGCTGCGCTCTCATCATTGATCGCCGAAGTCATCTCATCCCAACCTCATCATTCATCACCCCATGAAACTCCTGACCATCACCCTTTTCCTCCAAATTTTTCTGGTCGGTTTTCTTTCCGCCCAAAACAAGGACCTAACTCCAGCTGAGCTCGAGAAGCTGAAGCATCCGGTCCACTCCGCTCTCTTTAAGGTTGAAGGCAAGGGCCTGACCAAACCATCCTATCTCTTCGGCACCATTCATCTTGGAGATCCCCGCCTGACCACCCTGCACCCAACGGCTGAAAAAGCATTCCAATCAGCAGACCACTTCTATGGAGAAGTCGATCCTGATCCTGCCAAGATGCTCGGAATGGCTGGAATGATGATGCGCACCGACGGAACCACCCTTTCCAAATCGATTGGGCCCGACCTGACCAAGAAACTGAACACATTCCTCAAGGGAGTGAACCCGGCGTTTGGCAGTAGCGTTTTCGATTCCATGAAAACATGGGTCATGATTGTCCAGCTGCCCGTCCTGCAATTGCAGATGGAAGGAAAGGAACCGCTCGACATGGTCCTGTACGAGCGGGCCAAGAAAGCCGGCAAGACCTTGGGTGGTCTCGAAACCATCGAGAGCCAGCTGATGATCTTCAACAACCTGGACGAGAAAGATCAAGTCACGATGCTCGATTACACCTTGGACATGTTGGCTGATGACGAAAAGAACGGCAAAAACGCAACCCTTGAAATGCTGAACACCTACCTCTCCAAGGACCTCCCCGAGCTCGGGGCCTTCGTGAAAAAGTCGATGAAACTGGATGATGACGTCGACAAGGAGATCAAAGATCTCAATGACCGCTTCATCAAAAAGCTCCTCGATGATCGCAACGTCAAAATGGCCGACGCGATAGCTGGCCTTCTCGAGAAGCAAAAAGGCGACACCCATTTCTTTGCAGTAGGAGCTGCCCACTACGTTGGCCCAACCGCGATTCAGAAGTTCCTCACCAAAAAGGGATACACCGTCACTCCACTCTTCAAATAGACCTCCACTTTCGATTCCATGGCCCTCTCTCCTATCACCCAAGTCGGCGGCACCGCCGTTCCCATTCCCGGATCAGACATCGATACCGACCGGATCATTCCCGCACGTTTCATGAAGTGCGTGACCTTCGATGGTCTCGGTGAATTTGCCTTTTACGATGTCCGGATGGATCCCGAGACCGGCGAGAAGACCGACCACCCTCTCAACGACGAACGTTTCAAAAACGCCTCCATTCTCGTCGCCGGGATCAACTTCGGCTGCGGTTCCTCACGCGAACACGCCCCCCAATCGCTTGCCAAGTATGGCTTCAAAGCAATCATCGCGGAATCCTTCGCTGAAATCTTTTATGGGAACTCTACGACTCTCGGCCTTCCCTGCGTCAGCTCTAGCAAGGAGAACGTCGATGCCCTCAAGGCTGCCTGCAACGAAGACTCCACTCTGCAAGTCAACATTGACCTCGAAGCCATGACCGTGACCGCTGGCGACCTCAGCTTCCCCGTGGAAATGCCAGCCTCGGCCCGTCAGGCCCTGCTCGCCGGGAAATACGATCCGATTCAGGAGCTCCTCGACAACTCGGACAAAATCGAAGCCACCGCCGATTCCCTGTCGTACATCTCCTAAAGCCAGGACTTAAGAACCTTGACGTCGCGGGCAACGTTGGCAACCGCCTCCATCACGTCCACTTTCGGGTAAACTGGAGCCTTTCTCTATTCCATTTGGAGTGAAAGAGGGATGGGGTCCTATCTTTTGATCGCTGAGGCAAAGGTCTTTCGGTCAAAGATTCCGGTATCGAGCGGAACGTTCGACAGCTTTTTGGAACACGGCCCAGTCCATTGCACATCCCTCACGTACACCGAACCCAAATGCTCTTTCAACAGAGCGACGGACACTTCGAAAGAGGGTTCCGACCCGGCCCGAATATGCCTTAGATCAAAAGCCACCGCAGCGTAAGCGAGCTCGATCTTCTCGAACATCATCGCGGCATCACGAGGCTCGATATGCCTCCCGCGCCGAATCGTGGCCTCGATTCCCTGAAGCCCCATCTTCGCCATTTCTTCGCCCATGCGATTCTAGTCGAGAGTCTGAATGGGCTTCTCAAACGCGATGATAGGCCAGCCCGCCCCCTTCCGGATTGCACCCAAGCCGCCCCCAGAGACGCAAGGGCTCCCAACGCAACAAAAACCTGCGGTTCATCATTCCCGGATCAAGCCTGCATTCGATTTCGAAAACAACCCGAAATGAGGGAAACAAATCCGGCCCCTTTCCCCGCTTTCCTTCCGCTCGACATCGGGTATTTGTTACTCAAACGCATCATGAAACCACTTCTCATCATATCCGCCCTGCTCGCGCTTCCACTCACTGCCAACCCGCTGGCCGGTGAAGGATCCGACCTGAAACCCGATCCCAAAGCCCTCTTCGGGTCGATGGACAACGGGTTCCGCTACATTATATACCCCAACGCGGAACCTCCGGGAAAGTTCTCGGTCCGTCTCCACATTGCCGCGGGCTCCCTCATGGAAGCCGAAAACCAAAGAGGGCTCGCTCATTTCCTGGAGCACATGGTTTTCAATGGCAGCAAGAACTTCACTCCCGATGAGCTGATCCCACGCATGCAGCGCCTGGGCATTCAGTTCGGCGCCCATGCCAATGCCTACACATCGTTTGACGAAACGGTTTACATGCTCGATCTCCCCAACCTCAAGGAGGAAACGGTGAACCTGACCTTCAACGTGATGCGGGATTTTGCCGACGGAGCGTTGCTGACTACCAAGGAAATCGACAACGAGCGCGGCGTGATCATCTCGGAAAAAACCTCCCGCGATTCGGTGGGCTACCGCATGATGTTGAAACAGTTCGAATATCTTCTTCCCGGCTCCCGGCTCATGCAACGGGTCCCGATCGGAACCGAAGAGGTCATCAAAACTGCCAAGCGTGAGCGCTTCACTGAGTTTTACAATGGGTTCTATACGCCAGAGCGCATGACCTTTGTGGTCGTCGGCGACGTTAATCCGAAGGAAATGGAGAAGCGGGTCCGCGAGACCTTCATCTCCATGCAAAACCCGGAAAAGCCCGGTGCCAATCCACCCAAAGACGTTCCTCCCTCCGGTCATGGTTTCCGCACCGAAGTCTTCAGCGACAAGGAAATCCCTTCCGATGACATCACCCTCTATTCGCTCCGGGCCTACACTCCGAGACCGGACAACACCGAATATCGAACCGGGCGCTACCCACTCGCGATCGCAAACAGCATCATCAATCGCCGCTTCAGTATTCTGGCCAAGAAAGAAGGTTCCCCCATCCTCAGCGGAGGGGCCAATCGGTCCGTTCTTTTTAACATGATCGAGCAAGGGGCCTTCACCGTCACTCCGGCCGAGGGCAAATGGAAGGAAGCGGTCGGCGTACTCGAACAAGAACTGCGCAGAGCCGTCACCTATGGATTCACCAAGGCCGAACTCGAAGAGGCCAAGGCCAATCTGATCAACCAGGGTGAGGAAGCGGTCAAACGTAAGGACACCCGCCGCTCAGCCGGAATTGCTTCATCTTTCGTCAGCGCCATTGGGATGAAACGGGTTTTCACCACTCCGGAAACCAGCCTCGAGCTCGCCAAGAAAGCCCTCGAGAAAATCACTACCAAGGATTGTCAGAAGGCCTTCAATGAATTCTGGAATACCGAGGACCTCTCCTTGGTTCTAACTACCGCGAAGGCCAAGGAGGACAAGGCAGCCCAGCTCAAAGCCCTCTTCCTCGAAAGCAAGAAGACCGAAGTGACTGCTCCGACCGGTGACAACCTCACCCCCTTCGCCTACACCGACTTCGGGAAACCTGGCAAGGTGGTCTCACGGAAGGAAATCAAAGACCTCGGAGCGACCCAACTCGTTCTCTCAAACAACGTCCGAGTAACCTATAAGCAAACCGACTTTCAAAAGAATTCCATCAGCCTCAATACCCGCTTTGGAGCCGGCCAGCTGACCCAGCCCGATGACAGCCCGGGACTCGACCGCTTTGCCAGTGTGGTTTTTCAGGCGGGTGGTCTCGGCAAGCATTCGGCCGACGATCTGGAACGGATCCTAGCCGGTCGCAATGTCGGCGTGGGCCTCTCGATTGGCGAAGCCAGCTTCAATCTCGCCGGGCGCACCACCCCCGAAGATCTGGAGCTGCAACTTCAGCTAATGTGCGCCTCCCTGACCGATCCGGGATTCCGGCCAGAAGCCGAGCGGATGTTCAAAATGACCCTCCCCATGCTTTACAACCAGTTGGAGCATTCCATGCAGGGTGCGATGGTGGAGTTGACCCACTACCTTCACGGAGGAGACTTCCGCTATCAGCTACCCTCGCAGGAGAAAGCCACCTCCTACACCAGCGAGATGGTTCGCAAATGGCTCACCCCGGCTTTCGTAAATGCACCGATGCAACTCACCATCGTGGGAGACTTCGATCCCGAGGTTGCCATTCCTTTGATTGAAAAAACCTTCGGAGCCCTTCCAGAACGTCAGACCGCACAGAATCAATACGACGACAAGCGTGAGATTAATTTCCCGGCTCGCCCCGGAAACAAGATCTTCACCTTTGACTCAAAAATCCCCAATGGAGCAGCCATGGTGGTTTGGAAGATTCCAGCCACCGGCAAGGATGTCGCGCAATCACGTCGCTTCAATCTTCTGTCCTCCATCCTCAGTGACCGTATGCGTGAGGAGATTCGCGAGAAGCTGGGAGGATCCTACAGCCCTCGGGCCGGCGCCGCTCCGAGCCAGGAATTGAATGTAGGCTTTATGCAGGCCCTCGCTCAGGTCAAGCCCGAGGAAACTAAGAAATATGGCAACCTGATGATTGAGCTGGCTGATAAAATGGCCAGAGAAGGAGTGACTGCCGACGAACTCGAGCGCGCACTCAAGCCCATTCAATCGGGTCTCAAGGAGAGTCTTCGCGACAACGGTTACTGGCTTGGCACGGTTCTCGGTGACAGCTTCGAAAAGCCCTGGAAACTCCAGTGGGCGCGCGACCGTGAGAAGGACTACGCGTCGATCAAAGTCGAAGAACTCAATACTCTCGCCAAGGAGTTCCTTCACAAGAAAAACGCTCTCCTATTCGAAATTTCTCCCGAAGTAAAAGGGGAATAGATCCTCTTTTTGATGATTTACCTCTTATTTTTTCATCACTTTTATGATTTTAAAAGAATGAGGATCACCACTGAAGTCGACGAAGAGGTCCTTGAGAAGGCCATGGCTCTTACCGGGGAGACCAAGAAAGGTCCGGCGATCACCAAGGCGGCTTCAGAATATGTTCGACGTGAGATGGTTCGGAAGTTCGCCAACATGGTGATGGAGGGACAGTTTGCCGACTATCCTCTTACCAACGAAGAATTGGAATCCGCCGACCGTTAAACTCTGATGGTGATCATCGACACCAGCGCTTGGATCGACTTCTTTCTTAGGGACGGCAAAATCGAAGTTAAAATCGCCGTCAAAGGTCTTCTTGATGTCTTCGAAGGTGCTCTTTGCGGACCTGTAGAGATGGAGTTTCTTGGCGGAGCACGGCCTCCGGAAATGGAGGCCACTCGTTCGTGGTTCAATATTATCCCCACCTCACCAACGATTAGAAAATCTGACGTAAAGTCGCGTCCAACTTTTCCGCGATGAGAGCGGAGGGATTCACCCTCCCCTGGAAAGACCTACTCATAGCCACTCTGACCCTCGAGAAAGGCGTCGCGGTTTATGCCAACGACAGGTATTTCGAAACTATGGCCGAGCACTTGCGGGTCCGGCTTTATCAACCCAGCTATAATGGGGCCTTTAATCAGGATCACTGACCAGATCGCAAAGCACGCCTCACCAGATCCAAGGCTCTTTGGCTGGCCTGGCGTTTGAAGTCTAGGCGGCTCCGCGGATGATTCTCCAGGAAAGTTGTCACTCCAGCTGAGGTCGCAATCCCAAAGCACACCCGACCAACCGGCTTCTCCTCGCTCCCTCCTCCAGGCCCGGCGATTCCGGTCACCGAGACTGCAAGATCCGCACTACTGAAGCGGCGGGCCCCCAAAGCCATTTCCCCCGCCACCTTCTCACTCACCGCCCCGTGAGTCGCCAAGGTTTCGGGTTTCACTCCCAGAAGCTCGATTTTGGCTTCATTGGAATAGGTCACAAATCCTCTCTGAAAGATCTCGCTCGATCCTGGCACATCGGTGATACGGCTGGCCACCAAGCCACCCGTGCAACTTTCGGCAGTTGCTACCGTTTTACCAGCTTCGATCATGCAATTCACCACCGCGGTCTCTAGATCACTCCCGTCTTCCGAAACCAGAAACTCGTCAAACTCTGCCAGCGTCATTTCACGCCCTTTCGCAATAGCCGATTCCGAACCAATGAGACGCAGATCCACTTCCCCCAAACGGGCACAGTATCCGACTTCAAGCCCCTCCACCTTGGCCAAGTCATCGTCAAGGCGGTCGTGAAAATCACTCTCGCCAATCCCGACAAACTTCAACTCAGTCACAGAGTCGATGACTTCTACCCCACCCAAGGCCTTGAGGCGTGGGACCACCTCGGCATGAAACATCGGGTACAGCTCCCTTGGCGGTCCGGGCAAAAGAAAAACCGCGCAAACCGGATCTCCCCCGAGCATTGGAGGGGCGTAGATTCCGGGAGCGGTTCCATTGGGATTGGGAAGGATATCCGCACCCACCAGATTCCGGGCCTGCTTCAAGTTGGCCGGTACCATTGGTTTGTTCCGCTTGGCAAAGAACTCATGAAGCGACCGCAGGGCCGCCTCGTCCTCAATCATTTCAACTCCGAGAACAGACGAGAGGGACTCCCGCGTGACATCATCGCTGGTCGGTCCGAGCCCTCCCGTCACTAGGACGACATCGGCCCGGTTGGTGCACTCGATCAAAGCCTCCTCAATTGCGAAACCATCCGGAACGGTCAGTTGGCGTTGCACTCGCAACCCCAGCTTCAACAATTCCTGCCCCATCCACGTGCCGTGAGTGTTGGCAGTCGATCCCAGAAGCAATTCACTTCCGGTATTCAAAATCTCAATCTTCATTATTATCGGACCAGATCACCTCCTTGGCATCGCCCCAGAGGTTTTCAAGAGCGTAGTGCTCGCGGAATTCCTCATCGAGGACGTGAACCATTACATCAACAAAATCGATCACCACCCAGCGACTGGCGGCCTTTCCTTCGGTATGAAGCGCCTTCTCCGAGCCACGCTCGCGGACCTCGTTTTCGACATCGCGCACGATGGCCTTTAGATGTGGGAGAGAGTTTCCCGAACAAACCACCATGAAATCGGTCAACGTCGAGATGCCCCGGAGGTCAAAAACCCGGATATCCCCGGCCTTCAAATCATCGGCCGCATGCGCACAAGCCAGCGCTAAATCTAATCCCTTCAACATGATAGAAACGTCAATTTGACAAAAAAACCGGCGCATCGCCGGTCGTCGTCCGTAAAAGGTGATCCCAGGCCAATCCACCACAGAAGTGGGAATTGGTGGAGCGTAGCGGATTCGAACCGCTGACCCTCTGCATGCCATGCAGATGCTCTACCAACTGAGCTAACGCCCCCGAGTTCCTATCAGGACGGGCGAAGGGATAGGCGGGCCACTGATCAGAGGCAAGTGAAAAAACGCAGAAGCGTTCGATTCTCTTTTCCCCTTGTTTCAGCCCCCCGTTTGCCGCTACATTCCGTACATGACTACTCTTTTAGCCATGCTTCTCAAGTTTCAACTCAACATGGGTATTATGATGGGCCTGACGTTCTCAATGGCGATGAGAGGCTTCGAAGCCCCCGAACTTGAGTTTGAGCTCCAGAAACTGGAAGCGGAGGAACAACTCCAGATCCTTCCAGCGGAAGAGGCTAAACCCGCTCCGGCCGAGCCCAAGAAAGAGGAAAAAGAAGAAAAGTAAGCTCCTTCAGGCTCGCATCTTTTCACTCATTCCCTCTTCGGGAAGTCGACACGATGGGATCCTGAAAAGACGCTTTCGATTTGAAGCAACAATCCGGTAGCCAAGTTCCCGGAACGAAAGCGGGATCAACGAGAGGATTCCCCAGAGGAAAAGTCCGGTTCCCCCTGACGCCCGGCAAGCACGCCTCACCGCTTCGCTCGACCGCCAAACTTTATCGCCCTCGTAGAAGGCCATCGAATCAATTGCTTGATCGATTTTTAACTCACGGGCCACCTCCCCCTGCAAAGGGGCAAAAACCAAACGATCCTGCACATCCAGCCGGTTTAACCATTTTAAAGAAGCTTGGCACAGCAGGCAGTCTCCATCAAAAAAGACGATCCGATCGTCATCCATTACCGGAGCTTGCCACCTCTCGCCAAAAAATCGACTATTCTTCGCGATGGCCGATCACCAGCGAATCCACGATCTTCCCGATGGTCAAAAGCCACGGGAAAAAATGGCCTCGCTGGGTCCCGGCGCTCTTTCCAATGAGGAGCTACTCGCCATCTTTCTTCGCACGGGAACCAAGGGCTCCAGCGCCATCGATATTGGACGCCAGCTCCTTCGCAAACACGGCGGGATCGTTCCCCTAGCCCGTCTCGATCTCATGGAACTCTGCCAGGAACACGGACTTGGCCTCGCCAAGGCTTGCCAACTCCAAGCCGCCTTCGAACTGGGATCCAGGGCCGCCCGCGACGGCTCCCAAAGTCTCACCGTCACGAGCAGCGCATCGATATACCACTTCCTCGCGCCCCAACTGGCCCACCTTTCCACCGAAAAACTCTTCGTCCTCACCCTTCACGGCAATGGCAAGCTCATTCGTCTCCGGGAACTGACGAGTGGTTCGTCCAACCAAACCGTAGCCTCGGTTTCGGAAATCCTCCGTCCGGTCATCATCGACCAAGCCCCCCACTTTGCCATCGCACACAATCATCCATCGGGTGAAGTCAATCCCAGCAACGCCGACCGTTGCCTCACCCGCAATCTCACCAAGGCCGCGAGAACGATGGGATTGAACCTCCTAGACCACCTTATCATCGGACGCCCCACAGATGGCCGCCAAGGTTACTACTCTTTTGCCGAAGAGGGCGAACTGTGATTATGAAAGCGATCCCGGAAATCGTCTTTTGATCCAACCCAAGGACCCACTCACCCCAAATCCAAGATCACTATAATTAAGTGTCCTCAACCTCTTCCCAAACTAATGCCCACCATTCACTCCACCGCCCTTGTTTCCCCGAATGCCACACTCGCCGATGATGTGGAGGTTGGTCCATTTGCCATCATCGAAGATGAGGTCACCATCGGTGCAGGTTGTAAGATTGGCTCGCAAGCCAAGATCCGGACAGGGGTGGTGATGGGTGACAACAACAATGTCGATCACGGAGTGGTCATCGGAGGTGATCCGCAGGATCTTTCCTTTGATCCAACAACCCCGTCAGGCGTGATCATCGGAGACGGAAACACCTTTCGCGAATACGTCACGATCAGCCGGAGCACCACCGCGACAGAAAACACCGTGGTTGGAAACCACAACTTTCTCATGGCAGTTTCCCATCTGGGACACGATACCGTAGTCGGTGATCACAACATCCTCGCCAACAATGTCATGATCGGGGGCCATTGCCGGATTGGTAACCGCATCTTTTTTGGAGGAGGCACTGCGATTCATCAATTCATTCACATCGGGGACTTCGCCATGACCCAAGGGAACTGCGCCATGACCCGCGACATCCCTCCCTTCTGCATCGTCCACAAAGTCAATCAACTCTCCGGACTTAACAACGTAGGACTCAAGCGAGGCGGCGTATCGCCGGAAGAAAGGAGAGAAATCAAAGCTGCTTTCACCTTGGTTTTGAACTCGAAAAAAACCCGGGCGGAAGCCTTGGAGACCGCTGATAAGATCTCGTGGGGTCCCGCTGCCGCCAAACTGATCGAAGCGGTCCGCAAGCCCTCGTCGAAAGGCATCCTGACGCGTTGATCTCGTTTTGATTGCAAATCACGCGGCCTCTCCTTAAATCCAACCGGCACCCAATTGAGAGCCTCTATGAGCAAGCGCATCCTCCTCACCACGACCTCTTTCCAAGATACTCCCGGAACCCATCAGAATCTTCTCAATTCCCAGGACTGGGAAATCGTTCGCGCCCGCGGCCCTCTTTCGGAAGAGGAAATGCTGGAACTCGCAGGAGAATTTGACGCCTTTCTCTGTGGGGACGACGCCATCACCGCCGCAGTCATCGACAAGTCACTTCCCCGCCTCCAGATTATTTCCAAATACGGGATCGGACTCGACAAAATCAACGTGGACTACGCTACCGAGAAAAAGCTCCCCGTTCTTTTCACGCCTGGAGTCAATCACACCACGGTCGCCGAGCACACCTTTGGCCTTCTCCTCGGCATCACCAAGGACATCCAATCGAATGCCGTCGCCGTCCAAAATGGCGAATGGGTCGCTGGCTGGAAGAAGCCGGTGGGCAACGAAATCATGGGCAAGACCATTGGCATTCTCGGTCTCGGTCGTATCGGCAAGGAAGTAGCCATTCGGGCCAAGGCCTTCGGGATGGAGATCATCGCTTTTGATCCCTACTTCGACGAGGCCTTTGCCGCTGAATATGGAATCAAGCGTTGTGCCGACATGGACGAAGTCCTGCACAACGCCGACGTCGTTTCTCTTCACTGCTTCCTTAACGAGGATACCGAAGACATGATCAACGCCGCGAAGATTGCAGAGATGCGCGATAACGTCATCGTGCTTAACTGCGCTCGCGGAGAGCTGGTGAACACGAACGACATGGCCGACGCTCTCAAATCCGGAAAAGTGGGCGGATATGGTGCCGACGTTCTTGATGCCGAACCGCCCGCTCCAGTTCACCCGCTCATTGGCGCACCAAACTGTATCATCACGAGTCACATCGGATCCCGCACCCACGAATCAGTCCAACGCCAGGCCAACCGCTGCCTTCACAACGCCATTAACTTTTTTGCCGGATACGAAGACGTCCTATGTGCCAACGGTGTTCTTTAATCCGGCAACCTGATCACTCTAAAACCCAATCACCACCACATGCCCCTCAACATCAAACCTGCTTCCGACTGCGCCTACGACATCCTCTCCATGGGCGAAATCATGCTTCGCCTCGACCCCGGTGACGGTCGCGTCCGCACCACCCGGCAATTCCAGGTCTGGGAAGGCGGAGGCGAATACAACGTAGCCCGAGGCCTTCGCCGCTGCTTCGGCAAGCGTGCCGCAGTTTTGACCGCTTTCGTCGAAAATGAAGTTGGACGTCTTCTCGAAGACATGGTCCTCCAAGGCGGAGTCGACACCCAGTTCATCAAGTGGACTGATTTCGATGGCCTTGGCCGCGCTTCCCGAAACGGACTCAATTTTACCGAACGGGGCTTCGGCGTCCGGGCAGCCAAGGGAACCTCCGACCGGGGACACACTGCGGCCAGCCAACTCACCGTTGATGACTTCGACTTCGAGCACATCTTCGGAACTCTTGGGGTTCGCTGGTTCCACACCGGTGGCATCTTTGCGGCCCTATCGGAGGGAAACGCCCAACTTACCATCGAGGCCTGCAAGATTGCTAAAAAATACGGCACCATTGTTTCCTACGATCTCAACTACCGGCCTTCCCTTTGGAAGTCGATCGGTGGACAGGCCAAGGCACAGGAGGTCAATCGCGAGATCGCCAAGTATGTCGACGTCATGATCGGAAACGAAGAAGACTTTACGGCCTGCCTCGGCTTTGAGGTCGAAGGCGTGGACGAAGAGAACATCACCGGTATCGACATCTCAAACTTCAAAAAAATGATCGAAAAAGCGGTGGCCGAGTTCCCGAACTTCAAAGCCACAGCCACCACCCTGCGTGAAGTCCACACCGCTTCGAACAACGACTGGGCCGCACTGGCCTGGCACAACGGAGAGTTTCATAGCTCGGTCAATCGAGAGCATCTCGAAATCTTCGATCGGGTCGGAGGTGGCGATTCCTTTGCCTCCGGTTTGATTTACGGCTTCCTCGAATTCAATGATGCCGCACAAGCTGTGGAATGGGGCGCGGCCCACGGCGCTCTTGCGATGACCACCCCAGGAGACACTACTATGGTGACCAAGGAAGAGGTTGGCAAATTGGTGGGAGGCGGTTCGGCCCGCGTTGACCGCTAAGGACCTCGGTTCAGACCGCAGACTTCCCTTTTTCAAAAGAGAAGTTTGCGCGGTTCAGCGGAGAGTGTTTACTCCCTTGATCCCCCGATGCGCCAGTTTTTCTTAATTTCCGCTCTCCTTGCCCAAGCAGCTCACTCGGCCAACATCCCGCTGATCAACCCTTCCGCTGAAATCAACAACGGAATTGATCGAACATTGATTTCCGACCCTTCGGTGACCGGCTGGGACTCTGATTTGGGCCAGGTCATCGGAGACCGCACCGACTACGGAAATGGCAAATGGCGCATGTCCTTTGAAGACAGCGCCGAGATCAGACAAATGACCTCGCACATCATCGAAGCGGGAGCTTCATACTCCCTCCGCTTCGATGCCGCCATGTTTGCCAACGCCACCCCGGCCGGAGTCACCACCCTAATCGGACCCAGGGTTCGTAACGGAGACTTCAGCGCCGACCCTTCCACCGTCGATTCACGCCCCTTCGCCGAAACTCCGAATTGGATCAATCTCTCCGGCAATCAAAATACGCAGGCCACCCGGACCACTCTGCCCGATGGAAACGGGGGCCGGAATGCTGTTCTGAACCAGGCCGGAACCCGCTCTTTTGGAAACGAAACGGGCCACCTCCTTTCCACCGGTGAAACGATCCGGGCCACCTATCGTTGGCGTGATGCCAGCGCTTGGAACGATTCCACTGACCGGGTTCGCGTGACGATTTTCACCACCGCCAACGACACTCTCACCGGAACCCCCACGGTCATCGAGAGCATCGACTCAGCACTGTCAAATGTGAACAGTGCCTATCAGACTGAGGAGAACACCTTTTCCCCCATTCCGGCATCGGCTGAGGGAAAACAGCTCTTTGTTTCTTTCGAAGGACTCGATGGAAACGGAGACGGGGTGGGATTTGGGCGCCTCGATAACTTCCGACTAGATCTAATCGCCGGCGATGGAGGCGGAGAACCAACTAACCCGGCAAACCGAGTCTTTATTGCCGATCTCTTCGTGGACGATAATGGAACCCCCCTTCCCATCGCGTCGCACACATACAACTTCAAATCCCCGCTCGTTGCCCGATGGGACCACTATCATCTTGGCGTGTCGGCAGGAGCCCTTGATGCACACGTCGGCAAGACCTTAGGCGTCCGTTTTCGTTCGGACAATTCCGCAGAGGGAAACTTTCAGTCCGTCGACAATATTCGCCTCGACTTCTGGCCCAGCGATGCGCCCGACGGTTCCTTTTCAAGCAACTGGGACAACCTTCCCAATCAGACTTGGGCCGGGCCGGGTTATTGGGCCAATCGATTGCAGGACTGGCGGCTCAACAACAACCGCATTGAGTGTCTCAATGGAAGCCGGGAACGGCTCACCCTGCATCGCCCGGGCACCTCGATTCGCGGGAATGGTGCTGACTTTTCCCTGAGCGTGCGAACCGGCCTGAATAGCGGCAACCACAGCGCCGGATCCCGGGCCGGCTTTCTTTTGGGCGGCGCTCCCAATGTCGACTGGCGGGGAGCCCTTCTAGTCCACGACAGCTTGGGCCGCGACTTCGGATTGTTTCTCGGCCTCACTGGAAGCGGAAACCTCGTCATCGAAGATTATTCCACCGGAGTGGTCACCGGCCTGGCCACCCAAAGCATCGGCAGCTTCGCTCAAAACACGAGGCTGCAAATTGACGCCACCGCAAATACCGCCGCCGCGACCCAAACCTTAACTTTGACTGCCTTTAACGCAGGTGGAGCCTCGCTTGGATCAGTCGAGATCGAACTTCCTTCAGACCGGGTGCTCGGAGCCTTTGGGCTGCTGAGTCATTACGGCACTTCACCAGCGACCCATTGGTTCGATGACTTCTCGGGAAGCGGAGATGCCTTGAATCCGGAACCCGAGCGGCACCTCGCCATTCTTGGGGCCATGCATACTCTTTCAAGAGGAACCCTGAAACTGACCGCTCAACTTTCCCCCATCAGCCTGGCCGGTAATCCCTCGGTCTTTTTGGACCTCCGCAATGGTCAGACCTGGACCCCTCTGACCTCCGCTCCGATCGATAACACTGACAACCTTTCCTCCTACACCGCAACCTTCTCCATTCCTAATTGGAATGACCAGGTGAACACCGACTACCGGCTGCGAATAAATATAGGTGGAGCTGATTACACTTGGAGCGGCACCATCCGCCGCGATCCGGTTGAAAAAGAGGAAATGGTCATCGCCATGACCACGTGCCAACGCATCAACGACAACAACATGCAGAACAACGGCTTCGACTGGAGCCCGGTCATGTTATGGCAGCCCCACGTCCTGACTTACCGTCATTTGGCCAAACATAATCCCGATGTCCTGCTTGCCCACGGCGATCAAATCTATGAAGGTCAACCCACCAGCCCGGACAAACGAACGGCCACGATCCGGCAATTGGACTATCTCTACAAATGGAATCTCTGGGTCCTACAAGCGCGGGAACTTACCCGAAACATTCCCACCGTTGCCATTCCCGACGATCATGATGTCTTTCAGGGCAATCTCTGGGGGGAGGGAGGAATCGCGACCAGCAGCCAAAATACCGGTGGTTACGTTGAACCGGCTTCCTGGGTTCGCATGGTCGAAAGAACACAGACCTCAAACCTCCCCGACCCTGATCCATATAACGTTGTCCAACCACCACCCACTATAGCCCAGGGAATCAAGGTTTACTTTACCGGAATGACCTATGGTCGCCTTGGCTTTGCGGTGCTCGAAGACCGGAAATTCAAGACCGGCTCAAGCAATCCTCCGACGGATCTCGAAGAGCAACATCTCCTCGGCGAGCGTCAGTACGAGTTTCTTCGGAATTGGAACAAGGATTGGGCAGGACAAGATGTAAAACTAGTCGTTTCCCAGTCTCCCATGGCGACTCTCCGCACCCATGCCAGCAGAGGATACAACTACGGCCTAAACGACCGCGATTCACACGGTTGGCCCGTTCATCGACGCAACGAGGCATGGCGCCTTTGGCGAAAGTCGAGAATGTTTCAACTCGCCGGTGACCAACATCTCGCCACCTTGACACACAACGGGGCCGATGCTCCCCGCGATGCCGGAATTGCTTTTGCCGCTCCCGCTGTCGCCAATTTCTTCCCCCGTATTTTTGATCCGGTGAATAACACACGTGGAACCACCTCCACCGTCAGCCCTTTTCTGGGCGATTACTTTTTTGACGGGAATGGCACCTTGCCGGACGGATTGACGCCGAACCGCACCTCCAATGACCCTCATCATTTTGCGATGTTGGCTACGGGTAACTCGCAGGAGTATTACCAGACCACCCGCGGTATCAGCCCTGCCAACCTTCACGACCGTGGAGCGGGATACGGAATCACCCGCGTCAATCGCACCACCCGCGAAATCACTTTTGAATGCTGGCCCGTTCATGTTGATCCCGACGAGCCCTCTACCGGAACCCAGTTTCCGGGCTGGCCACAGACCTTCCTTCAAACCGACAATGACGGCCGCAATCCAACCGGTTATCTCCCCCTGATTGACACCCATTGGCGTCGCGCTCCGGTCGTCAGAATCATTGATGAAGCGACCAACGAACTAGTTCACGCCATGCGCATCCGAGGAACCCGTTGCCGCCCACCTGTTTACGATAACAGCACCACATACCGGGTTGAGATCGCTTATGATGACGAAGAGGTATCGGAGATCCGCACCGGGCAAACCGCCAGCGTTCCCGCAGCTCCTGCGATTAGGCTCTTTCGCGCGGTCAATCCGTCACTCATTGCGGGTAACCCATCTCTGCTAGAATGGGATGTTTCTTCCCCGGCCACCCTGACCATTAACCAAGGAGTTGGAGACGTGACCACGGCGACCGTCGATGGGATCGGTTATATCGAGGTTTTCCCAACTGCCGACACCACTTACACCCTGACTCTCAATGACACGCTGACTACCCGGTCAACCATCCGAGTATTCGGAAACCGCGAATCCTGGAATGCCGCCAACTTCTCCCCAGCTGAATTGACCAATCTGGCCATTTCCGGAGGCGACAGTGATCCCGATGGTGACGGAGCCAGCAACGATGAAGAATTTCAGTTTCAAACCAACCCTCGTGACTCGGCCCAATCTCCCCAACTCAATGGCACTATCAATCAGGAAGAAGGGCAGCTCCTAATCGACTTCAATTGTCCCGTTCCTCTCAATCAGGACAATGCCGGCCTCATTGTTGAGACAAGTATCGGACTCGAAGGCGATTGGACCCCCTTACCTTCAAATAGCTACATCGAATCCTCACGTGAGAACTTCCCGGATAGTGGCACGAGCCGCATCACAATCAGTCTCACCGAATCGCCTCCTCTAGAACAACCTAGCCGGTTTTACCGCGCCCGGTGGAGGTTTACTCCGTAACTCCACGACTATCTCCGGTTCACCAAACCCTCAATTTCTAGTCGACTCCTTTCTGACCAATAACCCTAAACTCCATCAAATCGCCCTTACGAAGGTGAGCCTATTCCACCTCCCTAATTTTAGGCCTTTCCATACCAGGAACAACACAGACCGATTCTGACCGGGGATGATCTCCGCAATGGCAACTTTGAAGCTGTTGCAAAAGGCCGCACCGACGATGGTGAGCGTCTCTCTATCGACACGGCGAAATATACTAATTTCCGGCTATGATGACTTTTCCATTTCCGTGATTCCTGAGCCATCGACCAGCGTCCTTGCTTGCTTCGCCACCGTGGCACTCATCCGGAGCCGTCGCTTGGCTGGCTAAACCCGGCCTCATCACTTTGTCAGCCCTTCAATTTGCTTTTGCAGTGAAGCAGCCTTTTCGGTTTTCCCAAGCTTGTCTGCAACTTTACTCAGCCCGTTCAGAAGCACCGGATGATTGGGACGTCGCTCCAATCCCTTCAGATACCATGATGCCGATTCCGTGTATTTTTCGAGACCGGCATAATGACTAGCAAGGCGCAGTTGCACGGGATAAGGAAACACCGGCGGAAGGAGATTGACCGGGGTATCCTGACGATCAAGGGCGGACCGATACCAAGTCCCTGCCGTCTCCTTCGTCGCCCCTTTTCCAAGCTCGGCCACCAATCCCCGTAATTCAAAGACCATCATACCGGTGGTTTTCATCGCCCGTAGCCAGTTGGTAAAGGAACTCGTTTTTGAGGCCAAGGGCCGGGTCTCTTCAAACATCCTCACCCGCTCCAAAAACTGCGTGTAGAGCTTCTTGGCAACCTCCTCTTTCCCGTCTGCAACCGCTCCTCGAACGATGAAGTAGTAGCCAAGGCAATTCCGGTAACGAAGCGCATAGGATTTTTCCTTAAACCATTCTTCCTCCTTCAGAAGCCCAAGCATTTCCTGGGCTAGTAGAAAATCCTTGGGAGTTTCTTTGGCCGCCGACAACCGGGCACCCAGAGTTCGCCCTTCCCACATCAACATCACCGCTCCTTTGGAATAAACTCGTTCTTCTTCCACCTTTAGTCCGGCGAGTTCCTTCGCAATCAAAAAGGCCTCTTTCTGTTTTCCCAGAAGAAAAAGGAGATCGGCCTGAAAAAGCTGAGCTCTGATTACCCCGTCACAATCGTAGATCGAGACCCCTTCGCTTTTCTGGTAAGTGCGGTAGAGCTCAAGCGCTTTGGTGGCCGCTTTTAGACCTTCCTTGGCATTTCCGCACCGGGACTCCACCTGCGCCAAAAGCAACTGGTAAGGGGCATAGTCGGGATTTTTGGAAGCGAGTAAGCGCGCCACTGGAAGGACCTCTTCGCGGAGAGCTTTCACTCCCCCTGGGTCCTGACACATCGTGTTGATCCAAAAGACCATCACCGAGGGATTGTCTGGATGCTGTTCCAACAGTTTGCGAATGCCGTCCACGGCGCGGCGCTGGCCCAACTGAGGCCGCCCGAATCGATCAAATCCATCTCTTTGAAGCGAAAGGGACAAGAGATGGGCCTGAATATTGGCGGGATACTTCTTGGCGAGCCCTTGGAAGGTTTTCCCGGCAACCCGCTGACCATCTGTCAGGAGCAATCCGGTGGCCTGGGCAAACCCCTTCTCAAGCGGGTTCCAGCCACTTCCATCACCTTCTTTAATTTTTTCGAGAAGATCCAGCATCCGGTCGATAGCCGCCTTGCGCTGAGAAAAAAATTCGTGATTTCCTCTCGCTAGACTCAGCGAGATCCCCCAATAGCCCATGAGACATTCCGGATCGAGTTTCACCACATGGCAAAAATGCCGGTATGCCTCGAAATCCCAGGACGTGTTGAATTTGGCCAATCCCAGGGCGAAGTGCTTCGCTGCGTATTCCGAACTCGTGGTGATGGCCATTGGAACCTGAGCAAATCCCTCGGTCAGCTTGGGTTCCGCCATTTTTTCAACAATTGGGTGAATCACCTGGCCAATCTCGAATTCCTCGGAGCGGACAAAGCCGGCGAAAATCACCACCAATGCGAAAACGGAAAAAAATCTCACGCCCGTTTCTCTCCAAATCACTTCTTCTTGGCAATCCTTCAGTCGAAAAGACACCGGACTCGACAGCCCACCCGCTTTCGGTCCACCCTCCCTTCATGACGATTGGACTCATCGGATGCGGAAAAATGGGCTCGGCCCTGACTCTCGGAGCCATCAAAACCCAGGTCTTCGAAGCGAGTGATCTGATTGCTTACGATCCCGTCCCAGCTGCCATTGAATCTCTTGGTCCCGGCGTCAGGGCAGCCGACTCATTGGAAGAAGCCATCAAAGCCAGCGATGCCCTCCTTCTTTGCGTCAAACCCTATCAAATCCACGATGTGCTTTCCCAGATTGCCGAGCTCAGTGACGACCCGGAAAGCCTGCTTGTCATCTCCATCGCAGCCGGGGTCACTCTTGCTGCCATGGAGGAGAGTTGCAAAAACAAGGCCCGGATCATTCGTTGCATGCCCAATACCCCGGCTCTCGTAGGTCAGGGAGCCGCCGCATTTTCCAAGGGAACCCTGGCCACCGTTGAGGATTCCACTTTCGCCAAGAAACTTCTGGGTTCGGTAGGACTCGCCTACGAGGTTACCGAATCTCTCATCGATACCGTGACCGGTGTTTCTGGGAGTGGACCAGCCTACGTTTACACCTTCATCGAAGCCCTTGCCGACGGAGGGCTCCTTGAAGGCCTCCCGCGTGATCAGGCCCTCGCTCTTGCCACTCAAACTGTCCTTGGCGCAGCAGCGATGGTCGCCGAATCCGGGGAACATCCCGCCATCTTACGCGATCGCGTCACCTCCCCCGGCGGAACCACCGTTGCCGCACTAGCCACGCTCGAAGAGGGAGCCTTTCGTTCCACCACCATTAAGGCCGTCCGAACTGCCATTGAAAAAGCACGCGAACTCGGGCAATGACCAACCTTCCGCTTTTTGACTTTCCCTCTCGCCACTACAGCTTCACTTTCTGTCCGCCTGCATGAAGATCGTCGCCGTCGCCAACCAAAAAGGAGGAGTTGGGAAAACCACCACCGCGATCAACCTTTCTGCCGGCCTCGCTGCCCGGGGCATGAAGACCCTTATTTTGGATCTCGATCCTCAGGCCAATGCCACCAGTGGTCTGGGGCATGAAGCCAGCTCGGAAGGCAGCATGTATCATCCACTCATCGGGCAGGCTAAAATAGAAGAAAAAATCCTCGAAACCCGACTCGACAATCTGTGGATTATTCCCGGTGACATGGACCTTGCCGGGGTCGAAATCGAGCTGGCCCAGATGCCCGATTATCTAGCCCGACTTCGCGACCTCCTCGAGGGGCTCGCCAAAATCAGTGACTACGATTTTGTCATTCTCGACACGCCCCCCTCACTTGGTGTTCTCATGACCTCGGCTCTTGCGGCTGCGGACGAGATCCTCATTCCCCTTCAATGCGAATGGTTCGGCCTCGAGGGCTTGGCCAAAATCGTCCACGTCATCGAACACATCCGGCAATCCGGCCTCGGAGCAGCAGTTCGTCTCGAAGGTATCCTCATGACGATGTACGATGGACGCACCAACCTTTCCCGGTCGGTGGTGGACGAAGTCAAAAAATACTTCCCTGAACACGTTTACAGGACCCTCATCCCGCGTTCTATTCGAATCGGCGAGGCTCCAAGCTACGGCCTGACCATTTTTGAACACGATCCCACGGGAGCAGGCGCGGTCGCCTATAAAAATTTCGCCGACGAATTCCTGAAGCGACGCAAACTGAATAAACGCTATAGGTAATTTCACCAACGATAGGGTAGGTTCCTACCCCTCGTAAAATCCTCTGGCCTCACCAGCATGAAACGATCAGGCACGAAAGGTTATATGAGTTTATTCAGATTCATCCTCCTCTCGTCGACCCTTACCCTTCTCTCCATCTCATCCGCCCAGGAACCGTCGCAAAAGAAGGCAAAGCCGATCCTCAACAACGGCCTCGAAATCCGTGCCACGAACGAGGGTGACCTCAAGGTCGGAGGAACCACCAAAATCACCATTACTTTGGAAAACCACACAGACGAAGCCCTGCAAACTCTGATTTCTCCTTCCTCGAAACAGAACCTAGTCTGGAACTGCACTTTTGACCCTCCGATCCACAAGGAGATGAGTGGGCCGTCGACCTTCCCAGGAGTCACCCTCAAAAAAGTCGCCACCATCCCGCCCAACAAAACCATCTCCTTTTCTTTCAACGTCAAACGGATCGAGAAAGGGATTTACATCGAATCAAAGTTCGGGAATTTCGGCTGCCTTGATGCACCGGTCCAGCTTCCAAAAGGGACCAAGGAACTCAAGTTGTTCTACGAACATGCCGACAGCGACATCAAACTACGCACTAAGGGAGATGGGAAGTTCGTAAGATTTGACAAAAAGCGCTGGATCGGAAACCTCAAGACGCGGCCCATTATCATTAAAACCTCCTGACTGCGAAAAGAAGATGACGGCAGACGCTTGTATCCATGGTCGTTTCCAGGTGTTTCACAACGACCACCTAGCCTACCTGCTTCAAGCCCTGCAACAATACAACAGACTCATCATCGGAATCACTTCAGTCACCGGTCTGCGGGGCAGAAATCTTGAAAGCCACCGTCACCAACCCGCTCACAATCCTTTCACCTACTTCGAACGGACCGAAATGATCCATGCAGCCATCGAAGCCCACCCGGAAATCAGCACAGCACGCATCTCATTTTCCCCCTTTCCCATCGATCATCCCGAGCTCCTTCCCGAGTTTATCCCGCACACCACAATCTGCTATACCACTGTCCGGGAGCCTTGGAATGCCAAGAAAGTCGAACTGCTCAAGAGCCTCGGATACCAGGTCTCCATCCTACCGACTGACTCTCCCAAGGAACTGTCCAGCACTCGCGTACGGGAACTCATCCGGCAGCATGACGATTCCTGGAAAGATCTCGTTCCCGAGGCCATCGCGAGTTATCTGGAGGCCAATGACATGCTGGAACGAATTCGCAACTGCTAAAGATCCCCCTCGCCAATTCCAGCGGTCTTCGTAGACTTATGTAATGCCTGCCGGAGGAAAACGCAAAGTCATCCCGCACCTTTCCGTTCGGGAGTTTCTCGAACGCCACGGAAATGATCTGGAAGTGAACGCCGACCAGGAATTGATCGGACTCGGCCGACTCATCAGCGAACCCGCGGTAAACCGTCCCGGACTCGCTCTCGCCGGATTCGTCGACTACTTCGCGCGCAAACGTATCCAGGTACTGGGCAACTCCGAGTACTCTTATCTTCAAAAACTTCCCGAGGACCTTCGCATCGAACGCTTCACCCAGCTCTGCGAGCAAGACTTCCCCTGTTTGATTATAGCCCGGGGGCATCATCTGGACCCTCCCCTTCTTGAAATCGCTCGCAAAAAGAACATCCCTATCCTCAATACTCCGCGGCCCACGATGACCGTCTTAAATGCCGCGACTATAAAGCTTGAGGATGAATTCGCGCCCCGCACCACTTTGCACGGTTGCATGGTCGACTACCGGGGAATCGGCGTTTTGATGATCGGGGATAGCGGTTCTGGAAAAAGTGAGACCGCCATCGGTCTCATGGAGAAAGGAGGCGCACTGGTCGCGGACGACGTCATTCAGCTCAAACAACTTGGCGGTGAGTTGATGGGCACCGCCAAGGAACTCGCGCGCGGCTATCTTGAGATGCGGGGAATTGGTATCATTAATGTCGCTAACCTTTATGGATTATCTGCCCTGAGACCGGAAAAGCGGCTCGACCTTGTCGTGGAGCTCAAACAAGCCAGCCATCTCAACAAAGTTGATCGTCTTGGTCTGGGTCAGAAGACCTTCCGCATTCTCGACACCGATGTCCCCATGGTGGAAATCCCGGTAGCGGCGGGACGAGACACTGCCCGGCTCATCGGCGTTGCGGCGCTGCAGCTTCAACTTAAGCGGATTGGCTACGATATGGCAGACGAATTCAACCAAAGGCTCTTTGCTCAGTTGAATAATCCGCCATCTGTGTGATAGTTTGGATGATATTGCAAAAAAGTGCAAAGTCACCAACAGCACCCACACCAGAACAATGAAATCACAAATTGCCTTCGTGGCCCTTCTTCCTTGCTTGTTCCTCCTTACGCAATGCTCCTCCGGACCTTCCAATGAAGCCAGCCTGCCAGTGCTGCGCAGTCCCTCCCGGGCTAAGGCCTGGGGCTCCCCGGAAATGGAACAAACCCAGCGAGGTTACAAACTCACATATTCCAACCCCTCGAACGACCGGGAGAGAATCACTATCGAAGGCTCACACAGTCCCTTCTTCTTTCTCTACTATCCGCCCAATCTGGTCGGCACCCGAAAGATCAACGGAGTCGCCACTGAAATTAACGAAGCCCAGGTGTGGAAGAACTCCTTTATCCTTAACCAACGGGTCAAATGGTATCATCGCACTCTGCCTAATGATGACTACGGAGCCATTTTCAGAACTCTCGGAAAGGAACTGAAGACCTCCGACGGCCGCAAGGGTCACTACCGTATCGAGGTGGAAGGATCCAAAAGTCAGATGCAAAGATGGCTTTCCGAACTACGATTTGATCCGCAATGACTGCACCAAAGACCGCCCTCATCACAGGAGCCAACGGAGGCATTGGTTCCTCTCTCGCGCGAAAACTTGACGACGCCGGCACCCGTCTCGTACTGGCCGGACGCAATGCCGAAGCCCTAAACGCCCTCGGAACAGAGTTGGGTACGCCGGTCATTGTTTGCGACTTTACCAAACCGGAAGAAGTGGCGTCTTGCATCGCGGCTACTCTCGCCGAACTGGGAGAAATAGAAGCCGCAGCCCATTGCATCGGCTCTATTCTCCTCAAACCGGCTCACCTCACTTCGACCCAGGATTGGAACGCCGTAATGGACACCAACCTGAATTCGTCGTTCCACCTCCTCAATCAATTGGGGCGGCCAATGTCTAAATCAGGTGGATCGCTCGCGTTCGTAACCTCGGTTGCGGCTGAGAAAGGCCTCGCGAATCACGAAGCAATTTCCGCCGCAAAGGCTGGTCTGGCCGGACTCACCCGCTCAGCTGCTGCCACTTACGCCAAAAGTGGATTCCGCATTAACTGCGTGGCTCCCGGCCTCACCGACACTCCTCTCGCCTCCCCCATTACCGGGAACGAATCCGCCCGTAAGTTTTCGGAAGCAATGCATCCTCTTGGCCGCCTTGGGCACCCTGACGAAATCGCTTCATCTCTCTTCTTTCTTTTGTCACCCGATAACTCGTGGATCACCGGACAAACATTATCCGTCGACGGTGGCCTTTCAGCCCTCCAGACCAAGTAGGTTCTCATCTCCGGTGACCTAGCGGGCATTCCAAGCGAGGAGTTCGTCGTAGGTCACGCCACTCCCCCCAAAGAGATCGAGCGCACTGCCAACAGTAGCATCCAGGCGACCACCACTGGCTTTTTCGATCAAAGCCAGGTCCCCAAGACCCCGGACTCCACCAGCGTAAGTCACCGGACATCCGTCCCATTGACCGAGAAGGCTTACCAGATCGACGTCGACCCCTTCGCATTTGCCTTCGACATCGGCCGCGTGGATCAAGAATTCACTGCCAAAATGGGAGAGCCGCTCCAGCGTTTCGAGTGAAATCTCCATTTGGGTCACGGTCTGCCAGCGATTCATCGCCACTTTCCATTCATTCCCAACAGCCCGACAACTCAAATCAATCACGACGCGTTCTTTTCCCACCAGCTCAGCCAATTCACGAGCCCGATCTTCTTGAAAGGCACCCTCATGATCGAAAAACCACGAGGTCACGATCACCGCACTTGCTCCGGCCTCCAGCCACTCTTCCGCATTATCGACATTGATTCCGCCTCCAACCTGCAACCCGCCGCGCCAGGCGGAAAGCGCCTCGCGAGCCGCCTCCTTGTTTCCGGGCCCCAACTGGATGACGTGCCCACCCACAAGATGATCGCTGGCAAATTTTTCGGCATACCATGATGGAGAGCGCTCCGAGACAAAATTCTCAACGGCCCCCTGGTCGTCCAGCGTCCCCCCAACAATCTGCTTCACCATTCCTTCGTGCAGATCGATACACGGACGAAACTTCGTGATGGCCATGTCCGTAATTAAGGTGTCCCCTTTCAGAAACCAAGCCTCATGAAACGACTTCTGACTTTCTGCGCCACCGTGTCCTTCCTTCCAGCCGACGATTTCAAGGCTCCTGAGGGCATGGTCTGGATCAGCGGCGCCACCTACACCCGCGGCACTCCCGAAAAGCAAGACCTTCCCCACAACCCGGAGGAGCGCCCGGTCCACAAAGTGGCGGTCGGTGGATTCTACATCGATATTCATGAAGTCACCAACGCGCAGTTCCGCAAATTTGTCGAAGCCACCGGATACAAAACCCAGGCTGAACGAGGCTTCACCAAGGAAGATTTCCCAAAAGCTCCACCTGAGATGCTTAAACCCGGCTCGCTGGTCTTTGCCGGCCCGGAAGACAGCGTGGAACTCTGGCGCGAAGGCGCGGAATGGCAGTGGTGGCGCTTCGTCGAAGGAGCGGACTGGCAACACCCTACCGGCCCCAAGTCAACGATCAAAGGCAAGGACAACCACCCCGTGGTTTGTGTCAATTGGGAAGACGCCCAAGCCTACTGTAAGTGGGCCGGCAAACGACTACCCACCGAGGCCGAATGGGAACTGGCCGCCCGGGGCGGGAAGGAGGGACTCGATTACATCTGGGGAAACAAACCCAAGCCAGGAGGAGAGTGGCTCGCCAATGTCTTCACCGGAGAGTTTCCCCACAAAGACACAGGCGACGACGGCTTTAAGGGCTCTGCTCCGGTCAAATCCTACCCACCCAATCCCTACGGTCTTTACGATATGGCCGGAAACGTCTGGGAGCACTGCGCCGACTTTTACCGCCCGGACGCCTACGAGCTTTTCCTCAAGGATCCTAAGGAAAACCCGACCGGACCCAAAAGCGGAGTGAGCCAGCCCGAAGTCAATTGGTTCCTTCAACGTGGCTCCTGGCCATCCCCCATCATCTTTGGCAAGCAGCACCCCCTCTCTCTTCTCCGCGTGACCAAGGGAGGCTCCTTCCTCTGTCACACCTCCTACTGCCTGCGCTACCGTCCGGGCGCACGCCACTACTCGGAGTCCCTGACCCCGACAAACCACACCGGCTTCCGCTGCGCGAAGTCAAAGTAGGACCTCTAACAAAACCTCCGGGTCTAAACCGGAAGGAAGACTCCGTGAAACTTTCCAGCTTCACCACCTGTTGTTAGTTTGGATTCCTTGTTTTGTTAGAGAGTCTGCTCACTCCATAACGAGAATCCGATGACCACCCCAAAAAGGACCCTCCTAAAGAAACTCGCTGTGACGACGGTCTTGTCTCAAACATTATCTGGTTCAACGGAGCCGAAGCCCGCGCGCCCATCATCGACGTTCCATTCATAGGCAAACGTCAAGAATCTCAACAATTTTGATTTGGGGAGTTCTCTTGCGGTGAAGGGTCCCGATCGTATATCTCTTGGACTCGACCAAGCTGCTGTAGCCTGGCATTTCAGGTACAGCTTGTTGATTAAGCCAGAAACCTCTATAGTTACTGGCCTTTTCGCCAAGCTAAATTGCGCTAGAATCTTGAATCCAAGGTCTGTAATTCAACTTCCGTCGTAGTGATCAACGATCATAGGTTGTATCTTTTGAAGGCAACCCTCGATACCCAACTGCAAAGATCGCCATCGCAACGACGTTGATTCCAGTGAGAACGATCCAGTAGCCGGTCCATCCGCAATGCGGGGAAATCACATTACGGATCCATTCCACGATAGGAATACCAACCAAGCCAGCAATCCCCATGGTGAAGAACACCAGCAAAGCTTGAGCTTGCGTCCGCATTCCCTCTTCGACCCGACGATGCACGAAAACTTTTCCGGCTTCAAAAAAGAAGGTCCAGCAAATGCCATGTAGAGCGATGCCAAGAATCAACCAATTCACTGAATCGACGGCGTAAAATGCGTAGCGCAGCACACCGGCTCCAATCGCGACCAGAAGAATGGCTTTCACACGGTAGCGCACCACGACCCAACCCATCGCCAACATGGCAAAGGTTTCGATTCCCTGTGCGGGAGTCATCGCGGCACCCACCTTCTCAACTCCAAGCTCTTCAAGATGCTGCGGAGTATGGAAATAATAAGCACTCAAAGGGATGCTGAACAGAAGCGCGGTGCTGTAGTAGACCAATAAGTCGCGATCTTTGAGGAGTTTGATTGCGCTAAGGCCAAGAGAATCCATCCATCCTCGTGCGGCTCCTCCTTTGGGCAGAGTGACCGGAAGGAGGAAACAGGCAAATGCAGCTGCAAGCCGCACTACCGAGGCGATCTTTCCAGTGAGCGCCGAGGCATCAATGGCCCACCAGCTCACGATCCACCCGGCAACCATCCAACCGATGGTCCCCCAAACCCGGTAATACCCAAAGCTCCGTCCGGCATCGGGTAGGTTCGACAAGGTGATGGTCGTGAGGAGAGACCATGCTGGAGCGGAAATGAGTCCGCTGGTCAGAAGCAGACCAAGAACCCATCCCCCACCCCAGTTTTTCTCGATGGCATGAAAAGCCACGAATAGAAAACCGGCTCCAGAGATCATGATCCATCCGAGAACCTTTTGCGCTTCAAACCGTCGGTCAACCTGGGCTCCAAAGATCAACGGCGATACCATACTGCTGATCGGCGTGACCAAGAAGATCGAAACCTTCCAATTCTCAAGTCCATGGGCCTTGAGAACATTCGCTAAAACCGGGTACCAAAAGCCCGGGGCGGAGGCCAGAAGGAAGAAGACCACCGCCAACCAATAACGGTGGCCCTTGATCATCATTTCCCGCCTCCCCAAGAATCGCGTAAGGTGGTGATCCGGTTATAAACCGGCTTGACCGGATCGTGATCTTCTTCGTCGGCGACAAAGTAGCCAAGCCGCTCAAACTGGCATCGCTCTCCCGGTTTCATTTCGGCGAGACTGGGCTCGACCTTGGCATTGGAAACCACGGTCAGGCTTTCCGGATTGAGGCAGGAGAGAAAACCGCCCTCGGCCGAATCGGGAATCTCTTCAGTGAAGAGACGGTCGTACTGCCGGACCTCGGCATCAACTCCATCTTCGCAAGACACCCAGTGAATCGCAGTACGGCATTTGATTCCTTCCGGAGCGGATTTCCCGATGGTGTCGGGAATGAACTCACAATGAATTTCGGTCACCTCGCCGCTTTCATCCACCTCATGTCCGGTGTGTTGGATAATGTAGGCACCGCGAAGACGAACTGCCCCGCCCGGTTTGAGACGGAAGAATTTGCGAGGTGCGTCGATCATGAAGTCTTCGCGCTCGATCCAGAATTCGCGTGTGAAACGGAGTTCTCTTTTTCCGTTAGCATCGTTCTCGGGATTATTGGGAACGGTTACGATTTCACTTTCCCCCTTGGGATAGTTCGTCACCACCACCTTGACCGGGTCGAGCACCGCCATCTTCCGCAAGGCGACTTTGTTGAGATAGTTTCGTACTTCAAACTCGAGAAGGGCGAAATCCGATAGGGAGTTCTGCTTGGTCAATCCAACCCGGTCGACAAAAGCACGAATCGCTTCAGGGGGATACCCGCGTCGCTTCATGCCGCTCAAAGTCGACATGCGAGGGTCGTTCCAGCCACTGACATGTCCTTCGTCGACTAGTTGGATAAACTTGCGCTTGCTCATCACGGTGTAGCCGATGTTGAGGCGGGCAAACTCGATCTGACGAGGCCGTGAAGGCACCGGACAATTTTCCACCACCCAGTCGTAGAGTGGGCGGTGGTTTTCAAACTCCAAGGAACAAAGCGAGTGCGTTATATGCTCCTTTGCATCCTCAAGGGGATGAGCAAAGTCATACATCGGATAGATGCACCATTTGTCTCCCGTATTGTGGTGAGTGGCATGAACCACGCGGTAGAGAACGGGGTCTCGCATGTTCATGTTGAAGGATTCCATGTCGATCTTGGCGCGCAGGACCGCTCCACCATCTTCGAATCCTCCGTCACGCATCTTTTGAAAAAGCTCGAGGTTTTCTTGAACCGAGCGACCCTGATGGGGTGAGGCCTGCCCGACTTCATTGACGGTTCCCCTCTGTTTGCGGATTTCTTCGGGCGTCTGGGTATCGACATAGGCGAGCCCTTTCTTGATCAGGGCGACAGCGCAGTCATAGAAGAACTCAAAGTAGTCGCTGGCAAAAAAGAGATACTCCCCCCAGTCATACCCCAGCCAAGCGATGTCCCGCTTGATGGATTCGACGTATTCCACGTCCTCCTTGACCGGGTTAGTGTCATCGAAACGCAAATGGCATCGAGCCCCCTTCTCATGATACTCCCCTGCGATTCCGAAGTTCACGCCGATCGCTTTGGCGTGACCGATGTGCAGGTAGCCATTGGGTTCTGGCGGGAAACGAGTCACCGGTGCCACGTGTTTTCCAGAGCCCAGGTCGTCGGCAATGATCTCGCGAATGAAGTCTTTTTTCTCCACGCTCATAACGTGTCAGATTTTGGCGATTTCGTTGAGAAGCACACGGCTCATTTCAATTCCTTTCTCGAAATTCTCGACCGGGAAGTTTTCGTTGGGGGCATGAATCTGGCAGTCCGGATGAGAAAGCCCGAGCATTAGGCTGTCGGATCCAAGGATATCCTTCATATCCTGGATGATAGGAATGCTTCCTCCTTCGCGGATCAGAACCGGCTTGCGCCCGAAGCTCTTCTCCAAAGCAATCTGGGCAGCTTTGCCGTAGGGCGAGTGAGGATTGGTGTGGTAGGCTTTTCCGGAGTGTCCCTTGGTGATCTCAAGAATGACGCCGGCAGGCGCGTGCTTCCTGAGATGGTCCTCCACCCGCTGCTGAATAGTTTCGGGATCCTGTCCGGGAACAAGCCGGCAGGAAAGCTTGAACATTGCTTCGGCCGGAATGACCGTTTTTGATCCCTCGCCCTGATAGCCGCCCCCGATTCCGTTGACCTCAACGGTCGGACGGGCCCGGATGCATTCTGACATGGAGTAGTCGGGTTCGCCATGGGGTCCGGGAGAGCCAAGAGTCTCAAGGAGATCTTCATCGGTGGCTCCGGGAATGCCGGCCCACATTTCGCGTTCCCAATCTTCGAGCGGAGCAACTTCATCGTAAAACCCCTCCACCGCAATTCGTCCGTTGTCATCATGCAGGGTCGCGACAAGACGAGCTGCGGCGGTCGCGGGATTGGCCACACAACCACCGTAGACTCCAGAGTGGAGGTCGCCCTTGGGGCCTTTGACGACCACTTCGAGACAAGTCACGCCGCGTAATCCGTAACCCAGGGTCGGTAGACCGGCGGCCACCATTCCAGTGTCAGATACGGCAATAATGTCACAAGCCAACTGGTCACAGTGCTGCTCGATAAAGGGCACCAAGTTGGGCGATCCAATCTCCTCCTCTCCTTCGATAAGAAAGATGACGTTGACCGGAAGATCTCCCTCTTCCTTGATCGTTTTCTCGGCACCCAGCATGTGGACAAAGTGTTGTCCTTTGTTGTCGGCCCCTCCCCGGCTCCAGATCTTGCCATCGCGGATCTCGGGTTCAAACGGCGGGGAATCCCAAAGCTCAACGGGATCGACCGGCTGGACGTCATAGTGCCCATAAATGAGAACGGTTTTACGTCCCTCGATTGCCTCATTGCGGGCCACCACCACCGGGTTTCCAGGGGTTTCATGCAATTCTACCTGCAATCCCATCCCCTCGAATTGCTCCTTCAACCACACGCCGTTTTTGCGGACATCATCGACGTGACGCGAGTCGGTCGAGATACTTGGAAAACGAAGGTGTTCAAAAAGGCGTTCCAGCTCTGAGGTCATGTCAGAGGGATGGGGCTCGAAACTCCAACTCGCAAGTCGCAAATCTAATCTGACGAGGATTCTTTATCCATCGGGGGTTTACCAAGGCCCATCTTCACCCTCTCTTCGCCAATGGCAGCCAGAGCGTCGAACACCGCCATCAAAACCAGAAAGAGGCACATCACTCCGAGAAACCCCCAAAAAAAAAGCATTCGCCAAATCCCCCTCATCAGCCAATCGTCGAAGATCCAATTGCCGAAAGAAAAGTAAGCGAGGATAAAAACGAGGAGCCCGCTGATGAATCTCCGCCTTTTCGCCCGTTCGGCGAGAGTGACGTTGGCAATAGCAAGGGACATTTGCCACCAGGTGGAGTTCTTCATGGCGTGAGGCTATCGAATCCCCGTTGCCAAGGCAATGGGATCATGCAGACTCTTCGACTGCCACCAAATGACTATTCTTCTTGTCCATTACCATCTCCGCGCAGGAGGAGTGACCCGGGTCATACAGAGCCAAGTTCGCGCGCTCTGCGAGTTGGGGCACAAGGTTGTCATTGTTTCCAGTGGACCGGTTGACGGTTCGGACTTCCCAACTCTGGTCATTCCAGAACTTGATTATCAAAAAACAGGCACAGTTCCCTCCAAGCCTCTTTTCGAGATCGGCGCTGATCTTTGGATCATTCACAATCCGACCCTCGGGCTAAACTCAGGCTACCCGGGGCTGATTGAAGAGGCCGTGGAGAATGGTATTCCCATGGTCTTGCAGATCCACGATTTTGTCGAAGATGGTCGTCCGGCCAACTACCAGCTCATCAAGGAATGCCGAAGGCTTTACCCCGTCGCGCCCCACCTACATTACGCCACCATCAATCGCCGGGATCTTGCGATTCTGATCAAGGCCGGAATCCCCGTCGAACAATGCCACTATCTTCCCAATGCCATTGACCCACCAAAGCTCTGTGAGACGGTAACGGAAAAAAATCTCATCTTTTATCCTGTTCGTGGGATCCGCCGAAAGAATCTGGGAGAGCTTTGTCTCCTTGCTGCCCATACCCCACCGGGATCGTCGTTCGCCGTCGCCTTGCGTTCGAGTTGTGAAGAACCCGCATACATTCACGACGACTGGGTCGAGTTCGCCCGCCGCGAAAACCTGCCCGTCGCGTTCGATGTCACCTCAGAAGAATCCAGTTCTTTTGTGGAATGGCTGGGGCGTTCCTCCCATCTGGTCACCACTTCGATTTCCGAAGGATTTGGGCTAACCTTTCTCGATCCTGCTTTCCTAGGCAAGCCGCTCATCGGACGTGATCTTCCCGAGGTCACCAGGGACTTCACTCCCGTCGGCACCTTGTATCAGTCGATTCCAATTCCTGTTGCCTCGCTTCCGGGCCTCGAGGAAATCTACCGCAAGGAATTACAGGCCGCGATGACGGCTTATGGCCATAATCTCAACTCAAAGGAGGTGGATTCCGCTTGGGAAGCGTTCTCAGCGAGAGGGCTAGTCGATTTCGGCAATCTACCCGAAAGTCTTCAAAGGCATGTCATTACAAATCTGCGTCTCCCCTGGCTTACCGAATGGCTTTCCAAAGCCCTTGAAAAACCGCCGCAGGCGATCGACACGACGCCGTGGTCGCTTTCGACTTATGCAAAACGGCTTGAAACGCTGATCCAATCTCCCGGTAAAGCAGGCCCCATCACTTGGATTGATCCCAAGAAGATCTTAGATCAATTCCTCGATCCCGGCCGTTTCCATTTCCTGCGCTCCCCTCTTCCGCCACGAAAGGAACGAGAAGGCTGAATCAGGCCAAAATCTCGGGGATGATTTCCCCGTGCACGTCAGTCAAGCGGACGTCACGACCTCCATAACGATAGGTCAGCTTTTCATGATTGATCCCCATGAGATGCAACATGTTGGCGTGCATGTCATGCACCGTCATTTTGTTTTGGACGGCACGATATCCGTATTCGTCGGTGGCTCCGTAAATTGTGCCGCCTTTGATTCCTCCCCCAGCCATCCAAATGCTAAATCCTTGTGGGTTGTGGTCACGCCCATCGCGCCCCTGGGCGAAAGGAGTACGTCCAAATTCGCCGGCAAAAACGATGAGCGTGGAATCGAGCAGGCCACGTGATTTCAAGTCCTTGATGAGGCCGCCGATCGGTTGGTCGACAGCAAGCGCATTCTTTTCGTGCCCCTTCTTTAATCCCCCGTGCTGGTCCCAACGATCGCCATTTCCCGGATTGATAGTGAGTTCGACGAACTTCACTCCCTTTTCCACGAGACGACGTGCCATCAGGCACTGGGCACCGTAGGTCCGCGTGTTGTTGTTCTTTGATTCCAGTCCGTAAAGCTTCTTGATCGAGACGGGTTCCTTTGAGATGTCAGTCACTTCAGGCACTGCCATCTGCATACGATACGCCATTTCGTAGTTTTTAACGGCTGAAGAAATGACATCCGCGTCGGGCCGTCTTTCCTGAAGCTTTTCGTCGATCTGCCTTAAGAGAGCCAACTTATCTTTCTGAAGGCCTTGTCGTTTTTCGATCGGATTGATGTTTTGCATGACCACCCCCTTGGGGTGAAGGACCGAGGGTCCGTGGGCGGCTGGAAGGAATCCTTCACCGGTCATTTGCATCCCACCGGAAGGAACCTGTCCTCCGTGGATTACTACGTAGGTCGGTAGGTCTTTGTTCGCGCTACCCAAACCGTAGGACGCCCAAGCTCCCATGCTGGGGCGGCCGGCAAGAATGAGTCCGCTGTGAAGCGAGTAGTTAGCGTTGGGATGACTCGACGAAAAAGCGGTCATGGAACGCATGACACAGATTTCATCGGCACAGGACCCAATATGCGGAAAAAGATCGCTGACCGGGATGCCGCTTTTTCCGTAATTCTTGAATCCCCACGGACTGGCCAAAATATTCCCATTGTTGTTGAAAACGGTGGCATCCACCTTGAACTTGGGTTTCTGGCCGTTCTCTTTTTTCAGTAGTGGCTTGGGGTCGAAACTATCTACTTGGGAAACCCCGCCATCCATGTATAGGAAAATGACTTGCTTCGCCTTGGGCGCAAAATGCGTCCCGGAAGCTGCAGTGGCTTCCTGATCCAGCAATCCGGCCAATGCCAACGAGCCGAAGCCGAGCGACCCTCGTTGCATAAAACCGCGACGCGACAGGTCGTTGTTAAAAGACATAGATAAACTCCTTTCGATTGATCATAATGTGGCAGAGGGCTTTCCAAGCCTCTTGCTGGTTTCCTTTGATTCCCATTTTGTCGAGCACGGAAAGACCCCAGCGGACTTCTTCTTCGCGCGCCTCGCGGGAGAAAGCCTGACGATGCAGGATACGAAGCTTCTCCTTTGTGTCACCCGGGCTCTTGAGCATTTTGGCGGCCCACTTCCCGGCAAGATCATGGACCATGGGGTCATTTAGGAGAGTGAGCGATTGAGCGGGGACATTGGTTACATTGCGACGACCGACCGGTTCGGTGGTCATCGGCGAATCGAACGCCCGCAAAAAGGAGGGCAGATAGTTTCGTCGACTCGCCAGATAGATCGAACGGCGTCCGTTGCCATCCAGTGGTCCGTCCCCTGGGCGTGCCCGGCTGTTGGGTTGGTCTTTGATGTAGGCCAAAATGCTCGGCCCGTAGAGATCGCGTTTGAGCTCCCCGCTGGCAGCGAGAATGTGATCGCGAATCGATTCAGCAGACATTCTACGAACTGGCATGTGTTGCAAAAAGACATTCTTGGGATCGTCGGTTTTGGCCTTGGGATCAGGCGTCGAGGACATGCGGAAAGTACTCGAGAGAACCATCTTCCGGATCATTGCTTTGGTGGACCAACCTTCTTTTACGAAATCGGTCGCCATGAAATCCAACAATTCAGGGTGGCTGGGCTTCTCTCCCATCTTCCCAAAGTCATCGACCGAGGCGACAATCCCCTGTCCGAAAACTCGCGACCAGATCCGGTTGACCCGCACGCGTGCAGTGAGCGGATTATCGGGATCGAGCAATCGCTCCGCCCAGGCAAGTCGGCCACTTCCCCGCCCTTCGATGGCTTCGCCGCCTAATCCGGCCAGAAAACGGCGAGGGTTTTCCTCGTTGCTAGGACGCTTGTGGTTTCCTCGAATGTACACCGGTTCCAGAGCATCGGTTCCCGCGGCAAGAGTTCGGACGAAAACCGGGGGATCGATCGCATCACGCAGAGTTTTGAAAAGGGAAAGCGCCTCTTTGATCCTCCGGGTATTCCGATCGGGAACCACGAGTTTGGTGGCAAAGAGGGCGCCAAGAACTTCTGTGCCTGCACCCGTTTTAGGTCCGCTTAAAAGGTCGGCGATGATCTTTTCGATAGGCTCTTCGGAAGCCCACACCTCGGCCCAATCCGGACGCCGGGACGTCACTGCGACCCAGGCATCGTCGCTCGGGGCGGGTTCCCCGGCGCGGGCTGAGCGGACCCGTTTGATTCCGCCCAGATGTTGCACTTGAAAGTAGGCCACCTCCTCCGGCCAGAGTCGGGTCGGGAATCGATAGAGTCTCCATTCATCGTGGTTGACGGTTTTCTTTAGCACCCCGGTTGTCGGGCCATGCCCCACCAATTCATGATTTCGAATGACAAGACTCACCGTAGCGTTGCGGCCTTTGACCCAAATTCCGGCGGAGTTGCCGTCCGTCACAAAATCGGCGGAACGAACGGTGCCGTCGAGTCGTGGCGAGCGATGACCAGCCACCAGTCCGGAACCAACGGCTTGGACAAAGATCCGAGGGTCATCCGGGTTAACGACCAATTGTCCCCGGCCGACATCTTCAAATCCCACCCCATCGGCCAACCAGCCACGCTCTTTCTCAGCTTCTCCTCCGGAAGGCTGGGGCACCCGACCTTCGAGACGCTCTTTTAAACCTGCCAGCTCAGGCGGCAACTTGCCGCCATAAAGAATCTCAAACCATCGGGCAGCCTCCGGGCCGACTTCTTTTACCAGTGCGGTCTGCAGAGCCTTCCGGCCTTTTTGGTCTTTGGGATTGAGAGATTTCCAGGCCTTGACTCTTTTGGCATCGGCCGCGAGGGCTTTTACTTTTTTCAAGGTATCCACGAGGCCGGTTTGGCCGCTTGCAGTGTCGGCAAGGACAGCCCCGACCACACCGGCATGAGCAGACCGAAGTTTCTTCGACTTTGCGGTGGTCCATTTTCCCTCTGCCACATTGGCGTAGTGCAACCGGGAACTCCGAAACATCCCGTATAAAGAATAGTAGTCCTCGTCGGTGATGGCATCGAACTTGTGGTCGTGGCATCGGGCGCAGGCGATGGTCAGGCCGTGAAAGGCAGTTCCAACCACATTAATGATGCCATCGATGACCCGGGCCTCGTCCTCATGCAAGTCGGTGACGCCATGGTGTCCGTCAGCGAGGTGGAGGTATCCCGGCCCTGCGATCGATTCGTTGAAGCCGGTTTCCGTATCCAGTCTAGGTTCGGTGATGAGGTCACCAGCCAGGGCCTCCCGGACAAATTGGTCGAAGGGAACATCGTTGTTGAAGGCGCGGATGAGATAGTCCCGATAGTTGGAGGCATAGGGCATGGAATAGTCGGACTCGAATGCCTTGGACTCCCCGTAACGAACCACGTCCATCCAATGACGAGCCCACTTTTCGCCAAAATGTGGTGAGGCCAGCAAGCGGTCGACTGCCCGTTCATAACCGCCCGGCTGAGTATCCCTTAAAAAAACAGCCAGCTCCTCGGGCGATGGAGCGAGCCCAGTCAGGACGACGCTGGCGCGACGAAAAAGGGTTACCCGGTCGGTTTCGGAGGCAGGCTTCCATCCACGTTTTTCGATTTCGGCTAACAGGAAACGATCAAGATCAGTTCTCGGCCAGGTCTCGTTCTTGACAGGTGGAACAGTCACCTTCCGAACCGGCTGGAGGGACCACCATTGCTTCCGTTCTTCGAGATTAAAATCGTTGCTGGCAGCGACACCCTCAGCTTTCTCTCCTCTCGGATCCGGGGCTCCCATCCGAATCCAGTGCTCAAAATCCCTAATCTGGGCATCGCTCAGCTTCGACTTGGGCGGCATGGCTTCGACATCCTCATCATGCCTGATCATCTGAATTAAAAGGCTCTCGTCTGGGTTGCCAGGCAGAATGACCGGACCGCTGTCACCTCCTTTGATCCATCCCGCCTTCCGATCCAGGAGAAGCCCCCCTTTGACCTTTTTGGCCTCCGAATGGCACTTGAGACAGTGTTCCTCAACAACAGGTCGAATCTTCGACTCGAAGAATGCGATCCCCTCGGTTCCACTCAACAAAAGCGGGCTCATTGCCGCAAAAAGATAAGCTTTTCGAAGGTCCACGTTCCAAAAACGTAAATCGTTGACTGGAGATTTCAATTTTGTCTTGTCTAACTTTTGAATTTTCCTGATTTAATTTTGACTAATCAAAATCAACTGACATATCCCCACCATGAGATTGTCTTTTGCCTTAGCACTCTTTGCTGGATTATTCCTGTTTTCGAGTTGCACCGAGAAAGACCAGATCGGGAAAACCGATGGTCGAGTGGTGGCGACAACAGGGATGATCGCTGATGTCGCCCGCAAGATTTCCGGTGACAAAGTGGAGGTGGTGAATCTGATTGGCGAGGGAATCGATCCTCACACATTCCAGCCCGGTGCATCGGCGGTGACCGATATCCAGAAAGCTGGCCTTGTTCTCTACAACGGACTCTTTCTGGAAGGGAAGATGGGGAGCATTCTCGAGAAGCGCCGTGAAAGAGGTCACAACACGGTAGCGGTGGCGGAAGGGTTGGGTATCGACCTGATTGAGAGTGAGGATCACCCAGACCCCCACTTGTGGATGGATGTTTCACTTTGGAACAAGGTGGCGGGGAAAATCGTCGGGGAGCTTGAAGCCATTGCTCCGGATCATGCTAATCAATTCAAAGAAAATTTTCTCATTTATCAAAAGGAACTCGCGGCACTAGACCAATATGCCCGCGATACTTTCGCCACCATTCCAGCAGAGCAGCGGGTGCTCGTGACTGCCCACGATGCTTTTTCTTACCTGGGCAAGGCCTATGGGATTGAAGTTCGGGGTCTGATGGGAATCTCGACCGATTCCGAGGCCGGGAGCAAGGACATCAACGACCTCGCAGAGTATCTGGTCAGTAAAAAGATCCCGGCAATCTTTATCGAGTCTTCTGTTTCAGAAAAGGATGTGAAAGCGGTCATTGAAGGAGCGGCCCAGCAAGGTCACACCGTTAAGATTGGTGGCGAGTTGTTTTCAGACGCCATGGGACAACCGGGAACTTACGAAGGGACATATATTGGCATGATGGACCACAACATCACCACGATCGTCAATGCACTTGGGGGAAGCGCCCCTGCCGGTGGCTTCCAGGACAAGTTTTCCCAATGACTGAGCATCGTCCAGAACATCCTCCGGAGTTTCCTCTCGCGGTTCACGACCTCACCGTGGCCTATCACCGCAAACCGGTTCTTTGGGATGTGGAACTCAATATCCCGGAAGGCTCTCTCACCGGAATTGTCGGTCCAAACGGTGCGGGCAAGTCGACCCTTCTCAAGGCTTGTCTCGATTTGATTCCAGTGACCTCAGGTGAAGCCCTCGTCTATGGCAAGCCCTACAGGGAACAGCGTGATCTCATTGCTTATGTGCCTCAAAGAGAAAGCGTCGATTGGGATTTTCCGGTTAGCGCTCTCGATGTGGTCACGATGGGGACCTATCGGAAACTCGGGTGGTTTAAGCGTATTGGTCGTGCGCAAAAAAAGCAGGCGCTCGAAGCACTAGCGCAGGTTGGAATCGATCATCTTGCCGATCGTCAAATTTCCCAGTTGTCGGGCGGACAACAGCAACGGGTTTTTCTCGCGCGCGCTCTGGTGCAGGATGCGGCAATCTATCTGATGGATGAACCCTTTGCGGCGGTCGATGCTGCCACGGAACAGGCAATTATCGAACTTCTCCAAAGCCTCAAGGCCACGGGAAAGACTATCCTGTGCGTTCATCACGACTTGGCCACGGTTTCCCGTTACTTCGACCATTTGGTCCTACTCAACATGAGGGTCGTGGCAAGCGGTCCTACTCCCGAAATTTTCACGCGCGAAAACCTCCAGAAGACTTACGGAGGCAAGCTCAACCTGCTCGATGACATTGCGCAGGCCCTCAAAAACGTCGGCCGATCCTACCCGTCATGACCTGGGAGCTCCTTCGCGATACTCTTTTACTGGAGTATCACAACACCCGTTTACCGGTTCTGGGGGTCACCTTTCTGGGGACGACCGCGGGGCTGGTGGGGTCCTTTCTCCTGTTGCGAAAGCAATCGCTTCTGGGAGATGCCCTGTCACACGCCACTCTTCCCGGGATTGGGATTGCCTTCGCTGCCATGACCTCGCTTGGCTTCAGCGGCAGGAGTCTTCCCGGCCTTTTGTTTGGAGCAACCGTGACAGGGTTGCTGGGAATCTTACTCGTTCTCGCCATCCGCCGCACCACTCGTCTCAAGGATGATGCCGCGATGGGGATCATCCTCTCGGTCTTTTTCGGAATGGGGGTAGCCATTCTCAAAATGCTCGAGAAAACCCCCGGGAGTAGTGCGGCCGGACTTGATAGCTTCATCTACGGCAAAACAGCCTCCATGATTTGGGCCGACTTTTATCTGATCTCCGGGACCCTTGCCGTGACGGTTTTTCTGACGGTAATTCTCCTCAAGGAACTCACCCTCTTGTGTTTCGATTCCAACTACGCTTCCTCCCAGGGATGGCCGGTGCTGCGGCTGGATGTAGTCCTGATGGGCCTGGTGACTGCCGTGACGGTGGTGGGGCTTCAGGCAGTCGGACTGGTGCTCGTGATTGCCTTTCTCATCACCCCGCCCACGGCTGCGCGCTTCTGGACTCACCGGCTGGGTCCGATGATTTTTCTCTCTGCCTTCATTGGTGCTCTTTCAGGATGGCTTGGGGCATCCATCTCGGCTCTTGATTCCAATCTACCCGCCGGAGCTCTCATCGTGATCACGGCCGCCGTGGTTTTTCTGATCAGCATGATTTTTGGAAGTGCCCGTGGAATTCTGCCCCGCTATTTGCAGCATCTTCGATTGCAAAGGAAAGTGGGCCGGCAGCACCTCCTTCGCGCCTCCTATGAGATTTTGGAAGATACTCAGGACAGCGTGCCAATTCAAAATCTCCCGATCTCGATCGATCGATTGCGAAAGCATCGCTACTGGGCCAAAGGCGAACTCCCGAAGTTGATCCGTCAGGCGCGGGCGGAAGATCATTTGGAGCGTCGTCCGACAGGCGAGCTTCACCTGTCCGAGTCCGGATTTGGGGAGGCCTCCCGCCTGACCCGTAATCACCGGTTGTGGGAACTTTATCTGATCAGATACGCGGATATCGCCCCCAGCCATGTCGATCGGGATGCTGATTTGGTCGAACACCTGCTAGGTGCCGAGATCGTACGGCAGCTCGAGGCCGAACTCGATCTCTCCCGCCCCACCATCGAGTCCCCCCATCGCATTTGATCTTCTCAAATCCCCTTCTTGTTTCCCGCCATGACCGCCATTGACTTTCAGATCATCCTCGTTGGGAGCCTTTGTGCCATGGCTTGTGCTCTTCCGGGGACGTTTCTCCTGCTGCGCCGGATGAGCATGATGGGTGACGCCATCAGCCATGCCGTTCTGCCTGGTCTCGCGATGGCTTTTTTGATCTCGGGAAGTCGTACCAGTATCTGGATGTTTGTGGGTGCTTCGGTCGCCGGGGTCCTCACCGCGCTTTTCAGCCAATGGATCACCCGGTTCGGGAAAGTCGAACGCGGCGCCGCGATGGGGATTGTATTCACTACCCTTTTTGCGGTTGGGTTGGTCTTGATTCGTAGGGCGGCCGATCATGTCGATTTGGATGCGGGATGTGTTCTATACGGGGCCCTTGAGCTGACTCCCCTCGATGTCGTCACTCTTTTTGAAACCGACCGCTACCATGTAGAAATTCCCCGGGCTGCCATCGTGGCCGGAGCGACCCTGCTGGCCAATGTGGTTTTCGTAGGACTCTTTTACAAAGAGCTCACCCTGGCTTCTTTTGATGCCGGTCTTGCTGATACCCAAGGGTTCCGTCCTCGCTTAATGCATTATCTTCTCATGACCATGGTCGCCATGACCACCGTGGCCGCGTTCGAGGCCGTGGGTTCAATTATTGTCATTGCCATGTTGATTGTCCCGCCGGCCACCGCTTTTCTCCTGACCCGCAGACTTCCAGTCCTCATCGGACTGAGTCTTTCGATTGCCTTTGTCTCGGCCGTTCTTGGGCAGGGGTTGTCTCACCTGTCCACTTCGATAGGACTTCCCGAATCCACGAGCTCCGGAATGATGTCCACCGCCGCCGGTCTTTTGTTTCTCGTCGCATGGCTGTGTGGGCCGGAGGGTCTTCTGCGCCGCCGCTCTGCTGTCGTGGAAGCCCCCTATCCCGCTCCCTGAACTAATCTTTTTCCCGAGCGGGAAACTCCGCTTAATTGAAGAGCGCTAGATCCCATCTTCACGACGAGAAGAGCAATCAAGACAATGATCACCAATCCGAGAAAGGAACCCATACCCGGCCCTGTCCTAAATCGACTAATCGGGCGATATTTTTGTCCATAACTGGTCTTGATTCCGCGCGAGCAATGGCGAGACTCCAACCTGAGACGAGCGCTAGGGCATTTTCTCATCTCCATCTCTTCAACTCAAAGAACCATGAGCGATCAAAGTCCAGAAGAACAGCTTGGTAGCGTTCCTCCTGCTACCAATCAAACACCTGAACAGCCTCCCTCGGTGACACCAGAACAAGCAGCTGGGCAGCTCGCCAGTCAGCCACCGGCCCAGACTCGAAAACCCCGATTGATCATTCCCGGTCAAACGCCCGAACCGGCCCAACCTGCTGCACCTCCTCAAGCTACTCCTGTCGTTCAACCAACTCCGGAGGCTCCTCCAGCGCCCCAAGCCGCCCCTGAACTACAGCCGGCTCCTACTCCTGCCGCTGTTCCCATCCCTGAAGCAACTCCCACCCCCGCAGCTCAGCCTGAAGCCTCTCCAGTTACTCAGGTCACTCCCGCTCCACAAGTCATTCCAGCTACCGAGGCCACCCCACCTTCTCAGCCCTCTTTGGAAGATGAAGCAAACCCTACCCCAGCCGCCCAGCCAGCTCCGGTCCTGGAAGCTACTCCCACCCCAGCTCCTCAAGAGGCCCCCGCTCCTCAAGAGGCCCCAGCTCCTCAAGAGGCCCCAGCTCCTCAGGCAGCCCCCGCTCCTCAAGCGCCCCCAGCTCTCCAAGTGACTCCTGCAGTTCCAGCCACTCCGGTCTCCCAAGCGAATCCGCCCGCAGAGACAGCCGCGGCTCCGCAGGTCACCACTCCTGCGCCAGCTTCGCAACCTCTCGCAACCCCAATTGCAGTAGCGGCTCCACAGGCCGTCTCCCCTGCCCCGGTCGCTCAACCGACTCCTCCTCAGGTGACCGTGCCCCTCGCGGAAGCGATGCCACCACCCGCAAACCAAGGTGCCGCTGGAGGCAAGCCACTTCTTGTTACCGGTGGGGCTGCCGCTCCAGCGTCTCCTCCAGAGCCACCGGCACCGGTGGCACAGGCAGCTACACCACCCGCTGCAATTCCCATCGGGACAACTCCTAATCCGTCAGCACAGGCTCTCCCTGGACAGGACCAATCCCAAGGTGTTTCCATCGGTTCCGTTTCCACAAAGGCGAAAAAGGGAATCAGCACCCCGGTCAAAGTGATGATTGCGGTCGTTCTTCTCGCAGCGATTATTCTTTCCGCGGTGATTTTCAAAGGGAAGTCTGACCAAAACGCCCGAATCGAGCGTTTGAATGAGATTACCGCTTACTTCAAGGATCCGACGAATCCTCCAACGGAGATTCCTCTTGTCGAATCCGATGTCGATCTTCTCCTAAACGAGATGTTGAACACCACTTCCCGGAACGGAAACGAGCGGGAATCCTACTTCCGGGCCCTCAATGTCGGCAAAGCAACAGACGGCGCGGATATCAATGGTATAATCGCCAAGTTCGCAGCTAATCGAAAAATGGAGTCACCACTCCGGGTGAAGCTCTTCGACTTGGTCGGGCGTCGTGGAGACGGCAATGCTCTCGATACTCTAATCGGCTATGCCAGCCAATCCGATGATACCTCGGCGGCCGGAGCGGCTCTGAGGGCAGCCGGAGGGATGGCCACCACCTCAAACTTCCAGAGCTTGCTCTCGATCATTACCAATTCTCCCAACGGCTCGATCAAAAGCGAAGCAGTGAAGGTTTTGAGTGAAGTGGTTTCAAAGTCCGACGAGCCTTCGAGTTACTCAAATGCCATCATCGGCGCCTTCAAGTCGGTGGCCGACGATAATTCCAGTTCTGCCCTTCTTCGCCTGATGGGATCAGCCGGTGGCGACGAGGCCGCCGATATTGTCCTGGAAAATCTTGAAAATGGTAGCGAAACGATGAAGAACGGCGCCATTTTAGCGCTCTGTGACTGGCCGGATGACAGTCATTTCGAGACTCTCCTTGAGTATGCCAAAGGAGAGGATAGTGATCGACTCCGCAAGAAATCCTTCGAAGGCCTGATTAACTTCCTCAAGGATTGCGAAGGAATCGACCCAGAAGACAGATCGCTCTACTGGAACGATGTGGCTCTCATTGCCGCCGGACAAACCGAGCAAATGTATGTCATCTCTTCTATGGTCGAGCAGAGTGAAAGCTGGGCAGACGACATTCTAGACTACTTCATCGAGAACTCGGATTCCGACCGCGTGCAAGCCATGGCGGAAAAAGCAAAGGATCGACTTGCCGAACGGATTGCGCGGGCCAAGCGGAGCAAGGGTGACTCGGAGGACGATGATTCCGATGAATAACCCCGCGAGAAAATAGATTTCAAAAAGGCGATCTGGAGACGATCGCCTTTTTTTGTTTCTCCCTTTTGATCCCCCCGAGCCGATGGCCGACTATCTTCCCCTGATTCCCCCTCTTGTTGCCCTCACCCTGATCCTCATCACCCGTCAGGCTGCGGTCTCCTTATTCGCGGCCACTGTAATTGGGGCCTTTCTTATTACCGGACCCAATCCGATTGCGGCGATCCGATGCCTTTTGGAAGATCACCTTTTCCCAAAGGTTGGGACCAGCGACTGGAATCTCAGCGCTATCATTTTCACCTTCACGCTCGGGGCGTTTGCCACGCTGCTGGAAAAGGGCGGTGGATTTCGGACTATCTTAAAGCGATTGCTTTTGAAGAAAAACAGCAACCCGCAGAAGAAACTTCTCTTCGGGGTTTATGGCATGGGTTTGCTCTGTTGCTTCGATGGTCTCGCCAATGCCCTCCTGCTTGGGCGCAATGCCCGCCCGCTTGCCGATCGCTTGAAGGTCTCCCGACAGTTTCTCGCCTACGTAATTGACTCCACTAGCGCGGCAGTCGCTTGCATTGCCTTCATCTCAACCTGGATCGGAACGCAGCTATCGGTCATTAAGGAAAGCCTCAAGACAGCCCCTTTTGATGTCAATCCAGCGGGCCTCTTCTTTGCATCCATTCCTGCCAATCCCTACTGCCTCCTAACCCTCCTCCTGGTCCCTTTGGTCATCTGGCGGAGTTGGAATATCGGACCAATGAAGAAGGCCGAGCCCTTCCCCGTTGAGGAGAAGGAAGATGAGGCGGAAGGGGTATCACCTTTGTTGGCTCTCATTCCTCTTGTGGTTCTCGTGATTGCCTTACCTCTCCTCATTTACTTGTGGCAGGACGGAACAGATTGGAGTTGGCGAAATGCTCTTGGTGGCGATGGTGTCCCCCACGCTATGGTGGCCGCAGGAATAGTCGCTCTGGCAGCGGCCTATCTTTGTTTCCCTAAAAGTCGCCGGAAAGAAGCTCCCCAGCACATGATTGATGGGGCGGCTTCTCTTTTCCCCGCCCTCCTGATTCTGATCGCAGCCTGGACTCTGGGCAGCATCTTCGAGAGTTTGGGAACCGCAGAGCTTTTAAAACAAATGCTCGGCGAAAATCTCGACCCGATGATCATGCCTCTGGTGATCTTCGCTTCCGGAGCCGTTATCTCCTTCTTGACCGGAACTTCTTGGGGCACATTCGGGCTCCTGATGCCACTGGTGCTTCCGTTGGCGTTGCGTCTTGGAGTCGACTTATCGGAGGCCGAGCTGATGACGCTGCTTTCCATGACGATCGGAGCGGTTTTTGGTGGCGCGGTCTTTGGTGACCACTGCAGTCCTTTTTCCGACACTACCATCGTGTCGTCCCTCGCGTCCGGATGTTCTCCGACTTCGCACGTTGCAACTCAACTTCCATACGCCGTCATTGCCGCAGGGGGCGCAGTAGTTGCCTACGGCCTTATGTTCTTCGGCATCCCGGCTTGGCTCGCCACTCTTTGCCTCGGAGCCGGTCTTACTGCCTACTTTATCTTGGGTTTTTCCTCGAAAACAAAGTCTGACAACTGACCGCTATTCTCCTTTGGGAGTCGGTTAAAACTCGCAGTTCCCCGGGGTCCGGGCAAAAGGAATGACGTCCCGGATATTTTGCATTCCAGTAACATACATCAGGAGCCGCTCAAAACCGGCGCCAAAGCCAGCGTGTGGAACGGTGCCAAACTTGCGGAGATCTAGATACCAGCCGTAGTCCGCTCGACTGAGGTCGTGGGCTTCCATTGCTGCTTTGAGGTGGTCGAATCGTTCTTCCCTCTGGCTGCCTCCAATGATCTCGCCCACTCCGGGCACTAGGACATCCATTGCTGTAACCGTTTTGCCATCGTCGTTGGTTCGCATGTAGAACGGTTTGATTGACTTGGGATAGTTATAAACGGTTAGAGGTCCTTTCACCACTTCCTCGCAGAGGTAGCGCTCGTGTTCGGACTGCAGGTTAATCCCCCATTCCACCCGATAGTCGAACTTCTTGCCAGACTTTAGCAATTGATCGACAGCTTCGGTGTAGCTCATGCGCTCAAAACCGCCCCCGGCAAGACTTTCCAGCCGGGTCCTTAGTCCTTTGTCGACAAACCGCTCGAAGATTGAGAGGTCGCCCTCGTTTTTTTCGAGCACATCGCGGACGAGGAACTGGATGAAATCCTCAGCCAAGTCCATGTCCGCGTCTAGATTGCAAAAGGCCATTTCCGGCTCAATCATCCAGAATTCGGCGGCGTGACGCGAGGTATTGGAGTTCTCAGCGCGGAAAGTTGGCCCAAAGGTATAAACATTGGAAAGAGCACAGGCAAAAGTCTCGGCTTCCAGCTGCCCGCTCACTGTGAGATAGGCCTTTTTCTCGAAGAAATCCTCTTCCGGCTTACCGGCCCCGTTCGTGGTGACCTGAAACATTTCGCCCGCTCCCTCGCAATCGCTGGCGGTGATGATGGGTGTGTGGAGGTAGACAAAGTCCCGTTCGTTGAAGAAGCGATGAACCGCATAGGCGAGCCGACTCCGCATTCGGAACAATGCCCCATAGAGATTTGCCCGAGGGCGCAAGTGGGCAATGGAACGGAGAAACTCGGGAGTGTGTCCTTTTTTCTGAAGTGGAAAATCCTCAGGAGCACCGCCCACCAACGCGACCTCTGTGGCCCGGACTTCCCAGCTCTGCCCCTGTCCCGGACTCTCCACCAGTTCGCCGGTCACCTGAACAGAGGCTCCGGTGGTCATTTTTGAAACATTCTCGGAACCAGGAATCCCCGCATCGATGATAACCTGAATCCCTTTCAAGCAGGATCCGTCATTAAGCTCCAAAAATGAGAATTCCTTGGAATCCCGTCGCGTCCGCACCCAGCCAGCCAGCTCCACTGAGTCCGAGGCTGCTTCACTCTTTAACAAATCCTTCACCGAAGTGCGCATAGCCTCTCTCTAAGCTCCCAAAGCCAACCCCTCAACTCCAGTTTCGTCCTTTTCGCAATTTTCGTGTTTTACCGGATCCATTTCCGCCTCTTCCGCGGTTTCCGTAGTTCTCAAAAAACCTCAGGATCCTTTACAAAAAATCTTGCAATCGACCGGACGCTCCCTAAAACGCCGCTCCCATGGCTCGCAAAGCTTGTAAGTCCAAAACCAGATCGTCCGTCGCCAAGCGCTTTAAAGTGACTGGCACCGGCAAGATTCTGCGTCGCAAACAGGGTAAACGCCACATCCTTCAGAAGAAAAACCGGAAACGGAAAAGAAATCTGGGGAAGGCAGCCCTCGTCTCCGAAGCAGATATGAAGAACGTCATGAGAAATCTTCTCATGAAGTGATTCCTGCCGTGTTGACGCACGATGCCCTCGTTTGCAAAACAAACGGCCTCCGAATCGCCAGCCTTCCCGAAGGACAACGAGCGAGTGAGACGATCGGAGTGAACTCGAAACCAACGACCCGCTCACCCAGAAAAACAAATGCCAAGAGCAACCAACAGTCCGGCCAGCCGGAAACGCCGTAAGCGCATTCTTCTCCGCGCCAAAGGCTTCCGAGGCTTCCGTTCCAAGCTATACCGCTACGCGAAGGATGCCGTCTACAAAGCCCGTCAATACGAATACCGCGATCGTAAGCGCCGTAAGGGCCAGTTCCGTCGCCTCTGGATTCAGCGGATCTCCGCCGCTGTCCGTGCCGAAGGATTGACCTACTCCCGCTTCATCGAGGGACTCAAAGCTGCCAACATCGAACTCGACCGCAAAGTCCTTGCTGATCTTGCCGTTGTCGACGCCGCGGCTTTCTCGTCCATTGTGGCCCAAGCCAAGTCGGCCCTAGAGTCAAAAGCTGCTTAAAACACTTCAGTAGACTCTGACTTTCATACCTGCGCTGCTTCACCGCACGCGGGTATTTTTGTGCTCCAATAGTGGTCCAGAATAACCTCGACAACCTTCGGGAGGAATGAGTAACGACCCCGGTGGGAAGAACGTGTTTCTAGCTCCCCTGCTTCCAATTCTGGCGGTCACGTTCCCAGCCCATGGCGCCTTGTTGGCTCATTACTCGTTTGACAAAGATTTCACCGATGATTCAGGTCAAGAGGTCAAGGCAATGACTTGGTTGTTTCAAGCGGGACTCCGAACATCTCGGCCGAAGACCGCTATTTTCGGATTAGGCGGGCATTTGCTCCCTAGTGGGACTTCTTCAGTCCAGGTGTTTTTTCTACGCCCGCTTCCCCTTGACCACCACCACCCAGTCATCTAATTCAACTTCCGACATGATCGAGCAAGCCGCCCAGATTCAAGCCGAAGCCCTGGCCACCATCGATGCTGCCGCCACCGAGCAGCAACTTGAGGACGCCCGCGTCAGATTCCTTGGGAAGAAGAGTCCCCTCAATGCGTTGGCGGCCGAGATGCGCAATCTTTCCAATGAGGAGAAGCCAAAGCTGGGAGCCGCTCTGAATGCCACCCGCCAAGCCATCAATGGAGCACTCGAAGCCAGCAAGCAAAAGTTGCAGGAAGCAGCTGATGCCGCCTCGGTTGCCGGGCTGGATGTCACCTTGCCCTCGCGATCTCTCCCCACCGGCTCCCTCCACCCGTTAACCATCGTGAAAGACCGCGCCATTCAGATCCTGCGTCGATTGGGATTCGCACTTGCGGAAGGGCCGGAGATTGAAACCGAGTTTCACTGCTTCGATGCACTCAACACTCCGGCCGATCATCCTGCCCGGAACGACTCGGACACCTTCTATTTTGATTCCGGCAAGCTGCTTCGAACCCACACTTCGTCCGTCCAAGTTCGCACCATGGAAAAAGAAACTCCACCGGTGAAAATCATCGCACCCGGGTCGGCGTATCGTCGCGATGAAATCGACGCCACTCACCTTTCCGTCTTCAACCAACTCGAGGGCCTCTATGTTGATAAAGATGTTCGTTTGTCCGATCTCAAAGGGACGCTTGAGTTTTTTTACCGTGCCATGTTTGGCGGTAGCACCGAGGTGCGTTTTCGTCCTCACTTCTTCCCATTCACGGAGCCCAGCTTCGAGATCGACGTCAAACTTCAAGTCAAAGGCGAAGAGCCGAAGTGGATCGAAGTCGCTGGCTGTGGCATGGTCGACCCAGCTGTCTTTGAAGCGATCAATAAAAGCCGAGGCGACACCGCTTTTAATCCAGCCCAGATCACTGGGTATGCTTTCGGCATGGGGCTCGATCGTCTCGCCATGATTCAATACGGCATCAAGGATATTCGACTCCTGATTGAGAACGATACGCGATTTTTGAGTCAGTTTGCGTAATAAAAGGGGATCTATTCCTCTGAGAAGGTTGCTTCCCCAAACATCTCCTGGAACTCCGATCTCATTTCATCACTGAAATTAGGAGAGTTAATGGAGTCTTCGATGGCTCTCTGGAGTCCCTGAGGATTCATCGTGCTTCCTCTCACCGATTCACCAAGAAAGGTTTGGCCTTCCCATCTCTGATTCAGACCACCCTTGGCTTCGCTCACGAATTTCCGATCACTGATGATGAGGACGGTCTGATCGATGACCGCTCCACTTTCGACGTGATCTACAAGTTCTAAAGAACTTACATTCACCCATCTGCCTTATTACAGGGTGGAGATTCCATTCGGGACCACTTTTCTATGAGTGCTAATCACCACGCCTCTTTTGAAAGGGCGCGCTTTCGATGATCGCGTGGACAAGTTCTTTCAGAGTCCCTTTCCCTTTGTGCATTTTGCTGACGATGGCATCGATCGAAACAGCGTCGTAATACTCCGGGCCTCGCCCGATCGCGAAGGTCAGAATCTTCTCGGCCAGACAGCGATAAAAATCATCCGTGCGGGAATCCGCGAGGACAGCCTTCAAGCCCGCAACATCCGAGAAGGTTTCGCCGGTGATCAGAACTCCGGCGGTATCGATGGCCTGCCCCTCTTCAGTCGAACGAAACTGACCGATGGCATTGAAGTTTTCCAAGCCCAAGCCAATCGGGTCCATGCGCTTGTGGCAGCTGGCACAAACCGGCTTTTGTCGATGGACCTCCATCATTTGACGCATTGTCATCTTCTTCTCGCTTTTATGCCCTGTTTCCTCGAGTTCCGGGACATCAGGTGGGGCCGGAGGAGCAGGGGTTCCCAAGATATTATCGAGAACAAAAAGTCCCCGTTTCACCGGAGAGGTCCGGGTGGGATTGGAGGTGACGACAAGAAAGCTCCCCTGCCCTAAAATCCCTCCTCGTTGCGGGTGTTCATGAAGGTCGACGAGGCGATGTTCGTTTCCGCGGATTCCTGGAACACCATAAAACTTGGCCAACCGTTCATTAAGGAAGCTGTATCGAGCGGAGATGAGTTCTTTAGCGGGGCGGTCCTTCTTTAGGATGAACTCAAAGAACAACTCGCTTTCAAGACGCATATCCCTTCGCAAGGAGCCATTGAAGACCTTGTTGGCAGCGCCGGCATCCTGGATTCCCAAAACTCTCAGGGCATCGATGGGAATATGTTCAATATCCCGCGTCTGAAGCCACTGCCCCACGAAATGCTTCCCGAATCGATGGGATCTCGGGTCCGCCAACATCCGTTCGACCTGCGAACGGAGGTTTTTCCGGAGCTTTTTTTGGAAAGCAAAACTGAGAAGTTCATCATCCGGAACCGAACTCCAAAGGAAAAAAGAAAGCCGGGAGGCGAGAGCGTATTCATCGAGGAAGATGACCTTCCCTTCATTGTTCGGTTCCGGCTGGATTTCCGCCCGAAAGAGAAAGCGTGGAGAGGCCAGAACGGCCGTCATGGCATGCTTAATCCCGTCTTCAAAGGACATACCCGGTGATTGGTCGACCTGCATGGCCATTGCCACGAGCTTGGCAACGGTGTTCCGATCAAGAGGACGCCGAAAAGCCCGACTGACAAAACTCCGCATGATTTTGCGGGCGTAAATTTCGCGGTCTCGCATTTCCTTGGGAGCTGGACCATCGACCATGATCATACGATAGCCCTTTGCATACTCCTTGAAGGTTCCTTCAATGGGCCCTCGGATTTTGATTTCCCGCAAGACGACCGATTGCTCCTGTTGTCCGGAACCGGCGGGTTTCCTTGGGGTGACCTTAACGCCAAACTGGCTCCGACCTTTTTCGAGTTTGACTTTCCCGGATAGGACGAGGGATTCGCTTTGGTCCCACCCCATCGAACGTGCGGCGATGGTCCGCCCACCCGCGAGTAACTCAAGCCCAGCGCTTTGATCGGTGGCTTCAGAAGCCCCTCTGATGGCATATCGTAATGAGACCTCGTAGGTCCCATTCGCTGGCGCATCTCCAAAAAGAGTCACCGTGTTTCCTAACTTGAATGGAAGCCAGTCTGCCTGTCGTTTCGCGTCGCCGGTCCGGCGGAATCCTCGTCCTGAGAAAACTCTCACCGGGACCTGTGCAGCCGCTCCCTTCGGAAGGGCCTTCTCTACGATGCTTGAGGCCGCCTCGAGGTATTTCTCCATGTGAAGGGGCGAGATAGAGAGGACATCACCAATGGTGTCGAAGCCGTAGCCCGTGTCATCAGCCGGGAAGTTTTCCTCGGCATCGTAGTCGACCCCCAACAAGTCCTTGATGGCATAACGATACTCCACCCGGTTGAGACGCCGAATCGTCACCCGGCCCGGGTCGGGGTTGGATGGATCGAGCTTAAAAACTCTGGTTTCAATCCACTTTAAAAGGGCCTGCCGTTCCTTTTGTTCCGGCTGGTCTTTCTTGGGCGGTGGCATGATTTGGGAACGGAGATTCCTCCAGACGGCCAGCCAGTGCTCCACGTCATCAAGGTGTTCTGGCAGATCAGAATAATTGTCCATGGAGAAGTCTCCCTTGGACGAACCATCACCGTGGCAGTCGAAGCAATAATCTTCCAAAAGCGGAAGGATTTCCTTTTTGAACGATTCCTCGGCGCGGACGCAGGTGGCTAGAAAACCAAGGATTAGCAGAAGGCGAAACATCTTCTTAAAATACGCTGGAAAAAAGAATTTCTAATCTCGTATCCCGGAAAAATTCCCTTAGGTTCCCGGCGGTCAGCGAATCCACCACAATCCAAAGTGCCTATGAAAGCCCTCGTGAAATCTGAATCCGCTCCTGGACTCACTCTCGAGGACGTCCCACAGCCCTCGCCCGGCTCAAGAGAAGTGCTCATTCAAGTTGATAGGACCGGCGTTTGTGGAACCGACCTGCACATCTACAATTGGGATGACTGGGCTCAAAAGACAATCCCGGTTCCACTGGTTGTGGGTCACGAGTTTGTGGGACGAATTGTCGAGCTGGGGCCAGATGTCGATTATCTCAAGGTCGGTGACCTGGTTTCCGGTGAAGGTCATCTGACCTGTGGTCGATGCCGGAATTGTCTTGCCGGACGTCGTCACTACTGTCGGGAAACTCGTGGAGTGGGCGTGAATTCTCCCGGGGCATTTGCGGAGTTTCTGGTGCTTCCAGCGACCAACGTCTGGAAGCTGGCTCCCGAAATTTCAAAAGATAGCGCAGCTATCTTTGATCCTTTCGGAAATGCCACTCACACTGCCCTATCTTTCCCCCTTTTAGGTGAGGATGTTCTCATCACCGGGGCTGGACCCATCGGTTGCATGGCTGCCGGGATTGCCAAGCATGCGGGTGCGCGACATGTCGTCGTGACTGATTTAAATCCAGGTCGCCTTGAATTGGCCAAGAAACTTGGGGCCTCCCGAACCATCAATGTTGCTGAGGAGACGCTTCCAGAGGTTCAGAAATCATTGGGCATGACCGAAGGGTTCGACGTTGGACTTGAAATGTCGGGGAACAAACACGCTTTCAATGACCTCATCGCCAACATGAGGCATAGTGGAAAAATTGCCCTTTTGGGGATTCCCGAGCCCGGAATTGGAATCGACTGGAATCAGGTCATTTTCAACTCTCTCACCATTCAGGGGATCTATGGTCGCAAGATGTATGAGACCTGGTATCAGATGACCTCGATGATCCAGTCCGGGCTCGATATCGAAAAGGTCATTACCCATCGCTTTTCTTACACCGAATACGAAAAGGCTTTTACTGCCATGAACGAAGGGTCATGCGGAAAGGTCATTCTTCACTGGAACGACACCCAATAACCACCGCGAATCATGTATACCAAGGAATTCCAGAACCAGCTAACTGAAACACTTTCTGAAATCGATGCCGCCGGACTCTTCAAGCGGGAACGTCACATCGCCTCGGCCCAGGATGCCGAAGTCACTCTGGAGGACGGGCGCCGGGTGATCAACATGTGCGCCAACAACTACCTAGGGCTCTCCAATCATCCCGAGGTTTGTGAGGCAGCCCGATCAGCCATTTCGGAGTTTGGCTTTGGACTCGCCTCAGTGCGATTTATCTGTGGAACACAAACTCTCCATCGCAAGCTGGAGGAAGCCCTCAGCGAGTATCTTGGAACTGAGGACACCATTCTTTACCCATCGTGTTTTGACGCCAACGGCGGGCTTTTTGAAACTCTTCTGACCGCTGAGGATGCCGTCATTTCCGACTCGTTGAACCATGCTTCCATCATCGATGGAGTCCGCCTCTGCAAAGCCCAACGGTTTCGCTACGCCAACAACGATCTTGTCGATTTGGAGGAGCAGCTCAAAGCAGCTGACGCCGCAGGTGCCCGGCACAAGCTTATCACGACCGATGGCTCCTTTTCGATGGACGGGGTAATTGCAGACCTAACCGGAATCCATGCTCTTGCTGATCAATACGGTGGACTTGTCCATTTCGATGACTGTCATTCGACCGGCTTTCTTGGTGCTACTGGTCGGGGCACACATGAGCATTGCGGTTTACTTGGCAAGATCGACCTCACCACCGGCACCCTCGGCAAGGCACTTGGTGGCGCGTCCGGTGGCTATACGTCAGGAAAAAAAGAGATCATTGACCTGCTCCGACAGCGTTCACGCCCGTATCTCTTCTCAAACAGCATTGCTCCTCCCATCGTGGCCGCTTCCCTAAAAGTTCTCGAGATCCTGAGCAATTCGACCGAATTGGCAGATCGGGTAAAGGAAAACACACGCTATTTTCGTGAAGGGCTTGCCTCGACGGGGTTCGAGATTCTTGGTGATCAACATCCTATTTCTCCGGTCCTTCTTGGTGACGCGGAGCTATCCCAGCAATTTTCCGCCAAACTTCTCGAGCGGAACATTTACGCAATTGGCTTCTTTTTTCCCGTGGTACCCCGCGAGAAGGCTCGGATTCGGACACAGATCTCAGCCGCTCACACTAAGGATCACCTCGACAAAGCTCTGGATGCTTTTGTGGCGGTGGGAAGAGAGCTGGGCGTGTGCTCCTGACCTCGGTAAGTGTCCTACCCGGTCACTAAAATCGAACGTGCTGACAGGAGAGAGACCTGCAAGGCGGCTTCACATTGATCAACCCGGATAGCAAGCGTCCCTGCGGCGACATTTCGCTCGCAAACCGAAAGCCTTACTCCCGGGCGAAGGTTGTGATCCGAAAGCCATTGAAGAAAGGATCGGTCGTCCCCTTTCACTCGGCGTAGCACGTATTGTCCAGATTCGCACTCAGCGAGCGATAGATTACCGTCTTGATTCATCTCTCCATTGGGCCCGGGAATCGGCGCTCCATGGGGATCGTGGGTCGGGTGCTGGAGCATTTCATCAATTCGCTGGAGAAGCCGGTCGGAAATCACATGTTCCAAAACCTCAGCTTCCTCATGCACTTCGGACCAGTCGAATTTCATCACTTCGACCAAGAAAGTCTCCACCAAGCGGTGGCGTCGAAGGACATCCATGGCGGCACGTCGGCCGTTCTCATTAAGTCTCACTCCCTTTCGGGAAACATACTCGACCAAGCCTTGTTTGGTGAGTTGGTTCATCATAGTAGTTGCGGTGCCGGGGGTCACCTCAAGGCGCTCCGCAACCTGTCCGATTGGAACCAATCCATCATCGTTCCGATTACCCTGTAGTGCCCAGATTGCTTTTAGATAATTTTCAACAGTGCTGGACGGCATAATCGATGTGTGCGAAAGAATAAAACTCCTCGCCTGATTTGCGAGTTTAAAGAAAAAGTCCGGACACCTGATGGCATCCAGACTTTCTTGTCTTTGAATGTCACGAGCCCGGAGGCCCGTCCTGTCACCCTTAGAGGGAATTCTTAAGAGTCGAAGAAGGCTTAAACCCGACTGACTTAGAAGCGGCAATTTGCATTGCTTCTCCGGTCTTGGGGTTGCGACCCATGCGGGCAGCGCGCTTCTTCACTTCGAAGGTACCGAATCCGATAATCTGGACCTTCGTGTCTTTCTTAACTCCCGTGGCAATTGAGTCAAGGACAGCGGCAACGGAGTCTTCCGCTTGACGCTTGGTAGCGTCTGCGCCGAGGGCTTTTTGGACAGCTTCAATGAGTTCACCTTTATTCATAGCGAGTTAAGTATTTAGTTCGAAGATATTTTGTAAAGCTAAAATAAGCTCTAAATCCCCTATTTTATTGGGATTGACGCCTCCCTGCTTTGATATCGCCAAAAAAAATCCCCGTTGTTCCTTGGTTTCAGGCTGTTAGATTCACAGGATTGACCACAAAGCCCCGTCCCACAAGACTTCTAGCATGGCTAACGATGCTGTGGTTGCCTTCGCCTGGAATACCCTGCAAGCAGTCTATCCAAATCTTCCGGTCCGCGAATCCTTATTTCAGGAACAAGAGGATGCGGAGTTAGCGGAGGAACGCGGATATTATCTCCCCGATGAAGACGAACGATTGCGTGAGGTCTATACCACTTACCTTTCCTCACGTTCGTATCTGTTGGAGATGGTCGAGCAACTCAAATCCCGTTTGCAATATCAGGATCTTCGTATCTTTGCCATTGCCTACTGTGCGGCAGCGGCCCTGATGCGGAGTGCCGGGTTTTTGATTGAAATAGCTCGTGACCGTCCGGTCGTTCGTAGGAAACTTGATGAGGCCGAGCCGCGCTATGGATTGCCTCGCAAAACTTTTACAAAAATCTATCGCAGTTTCACCTCCCCCCTTACTCTGTGGCAATTTTCACAAGCCAAAAGTTACTACGATGCAAACGCGGCCTCGATCCATGAAACCTTGCAGTCGCAGGGTATGGAATTGCTCTTAGACTATCTAGCCAAAGAAGAGCCCTTCACCTCCTTTCAAAAGCGGGCGATGTGGCGGTCACGAGTAGGCTACCGTTGCTATTCCTTGCTTCGGCGCGGCCACTCCGGCTATGTCAAAGCAATGTTCCATCTTTTCCGAATCAGTGGCAGCGCGATTGCGGGAAAGCGAAATCCCTTTCAGATGTCAAAACACGCCGGCAAAAGAGTGACATCCAAGACTCTCAAGGAAATCTCGAAAATTTTGCGACCGGGTGACATCATCGTCACCCGGCATGATAATGCTTTGAGCAATCACTTTTTTCCCGGATACTGGCCCCATGCCGCTCTTTTTCTTGGGACTCCGGCAATGCGTCGGGACCTTTCCCTTCCGACCAAAGGGTCGAATAAGGAAAATGTTCTAGAGGCCAAGAAAGATGGAGTGAAACTCAGACAACTGGCTGAGACGCTGTCGGTCGATGCCTTTGTGGTTCTCCGACCAGATGAGGAAAAAACCGACATCGCAGCAATGCTGGCGAAGGCCCTCACTCATGAAGGAAAGCTCTATGATTTTCTCTTTGATTTTCGAAAAGCGGAAAGACTGGCTTGTACGGAAGTGATCTATCGATCCTTTCACGGGGTTGGCGATTGGCGACTTGAGTTGATCAAGCAAAGCGGACGCCTCACCCTTCCGGCGGAGGAGCTGATCCGGCAAAGTCTCGAAAATAGATTCGCCCGTGTGGAGGCAATCTTTGGAGCAAATGGTTGCCCACTTCTGAGAGGCCAAGAAGCTAAGGCAGTTCTTGAGAGAACTCTTGGACGGGAATGAAGTGAGTCGCCCTTGCCCCCATTGATTCCCCTGCTAAACTTCACAGCATGTCCAGTCACTTCGGTCAGCTCTTTCGCGTCTCGACCTTTGGAGAATCCCACGGCGGGGGCGTTGGGGTTATCATTGACGGTTGCCCTCCACGCATCCCCTTGACCGAGGCAGATTTGCAACAGGAACTGGATCGCCGTCGGCCGGGACAATCCGATGTGACCACACCGCGCAAGGAAGCCGATCAATGCGAGATTCTTTCCGGAACCTTTGAAGGGCTCACCCTTGGGTCTCCAATTGCGGTATTGGTTCGGAACAAGGACCATCGGCCGGAAGCCTACTCCGAGATGGCCGAGAAATACCGCCCTTCTCATGCCGACTACACCTATGATGCCAAGTATGGCATCCGAAACTGGCAGGGTGGCGGTCGTTCATCGGCTCGCGAAACGATTGGCCGGGTGGCGGCAGCTGCTATCGCCAAGAAAGTCCTTCGGGCACTTTATCCTGATCTCGAAGTTCTCGCCTGGGTGAAGAAAATCCACGATATCGAAGGAACGGTCGACCCATTGTTGGTTGAGGCTACGACCATCGAATCAAACATCGTTCGCACTGGTGATCCCGGAATAGCAGAAGCGATGATCGGGCGGATCAAAGAAGTCCGCTCTGAAGGAAACTCCATTGGGGGGGTCATCGAGGCGGTGGTTCGTCACTGCCCTGCCGGTCTTGGTGAGCCTGTTTTTGACCGCTTGGAAGCGGATCTGGCAAAGGGAATGCTCTCGATCCCGGCCACGAAGGGATTTGAAATTGGATCGGGGTTTGCCGGAACCACTCTCAAAGGCTCCGAACACAACGACGCCTTCTATCTTGAAGAAGGCCAAGTTCGCACCCGGACGAATCATTCAGGAGGAGTCCAGGGAGGAATCTCAAACGGTGAACCCATTGTCTTTCGGGTCGCGTTTAAGCCAACTGCCACCATCATGTCCTCCCAAGAAACGGTCTCCAAGAATCTTGAGGAAACAGATCTCAAGGGTCGGGGACGGCATGACGCCTGTGTTTTGCCCCGAGCGGTGCCGATCGTGGAGGCCATGACGAACCTGATTCTCTGTGATCACGCGCTGCGGCACCGTGCTTTTTGCGGCAGTCCGTTTAGTTGAATCCTGAAGAATCAGGGAGTAAACGCGAAGATGAAATCGGTAGTCGCTTTCATCTCCGAAACCGGCATCCGGCGGGGAGCCTTCAGTCCCTCCCAACTCTCGAGAAAAATCACCTCACTCCGGCTATCATTGTAGCCAACGATGATTGAGGCGTGGACTGGCGACCGTTTCTTTTTTGAAGGGAGGCTTTGAGGATCGGTCTTTGGGAATTCTTCTCCGCCCCCTTTTCTATACCTGTTTGAAACCAAGGTGTGAAGCCGGTCACGGTCCTGGTCCCACCGTCTCCAGACAATCACCGGCAAACCAGCTCGAATTGACCGACGGACACTTTCGTGGTCGTACTGGTTAGTCCTTTTGAGGCGAAAGCGGGCCTCTCTGGCCACTGCTCCATATAGACTCATCATATCAGAACCGGCCGCCGATCCGGTATTCTGAAATTTCCCGGCGACAGCGAGCCAATCCTCGTCGAGATGAAGCCCCAGATAACCGGAGACCATGACGAGTGAGTTGAGGCCACAGTAGGGCCGGAAACCTTGAGGAACGATTTCAACGCCTTCAATGATCCTGTCTCCCCGCTCCGTCTCACGAACTCCCTGGGAAAGACCTTTGAGCCGATCACGCGGATCCACTGATTCCTGGGAAGCATCGAGCCACCCTTTTCTTTCGAGATCGGCAGGTCTGATGGTCAAACGCAACAGGCGGTCTTTAGCCTCCAGTAGCTCCAGAACCAGTCCACGCTTCATATCATGAAAGACGGAAAATTCGGCCCTAAGCTCCCGACTGCGGCCCCTTTTTAAGGTGTCAGGCTGTTCATCGATTCCTCTCAGGACCTTCAAAAGGTTTTCAGAGGTTTCACGGTAAAAGTTTGAGAACTCTTTTTGTTTTTTGTTTAAGCGAATCCTGACCAGCTCTGCAGCCTCCTTTTTGCTCAAGCCCTTGGGAATCCGTTGATCAAGGTAACCAAAAAAAGAGCCTGCATCGGCGAAGGTAACTTGTAGTTCCTCGAGATTTCCCTTTCTCGACGAGGATTGAATCAACAGGGCTTCAAGTCCTAGGATTTTTGGCCGAGCCAGCAGATGGGATTTGGAGACACCAGCCACCGAGGCAGTCGGAAGCCAGTCTCCGGGCAAGGCCTGCCCCCCAGCCCATAGTCCCGGGGCGAGCAAACGATCCGTAAGGTCCTCGCCATTCAGCGGGCTGTTGTTACGAGCAAGCGCCCCGAAGAGGGCATTGGGTATCGCGATGGTTGGTAAAGCCAACCCTAACAGGAGCCCAAAAAAGAAAAGGGAGCGCATCCCCACAAGGTAGCGAAATCCATCAATGATGGCAAGAATGCCTTCAGAGTGTTGAAAGAAGACTATTCGCCCGCTCCATTTTCTCCATCGGTAGACTTTTTCTCTTCCTTCTTCTCATCACCCCCTTCGGGGGCATCGCGGTTGATGCGCTCGATCATAGTCGCGGTCAGATCAGTGGCGTCCTTGGCATAGGCTAAAATGGAGACGTTAGCACCGCTCGCGCCACTGCGATCGAAGATGTAATCAAAGCCTCGTTCCTTACCGATCTCCTTGACCATTTCCACAATCTCCTTCCGGAGCTTCCCTTTCTCGATCACCTCTTTTTCTTTGAAGGCAGCCTGTTTGCGCTGCAGCCAAGAAACGCGCGCGCTTTCCAGAGCCTGGGCCTCACGCCGCTGACTGACCATCTTGGTCATCAATTCTTCCTGCTTTTCGGGGGGAAGATTGGCGTTTTCGGCCTCTGTTTGAAGTCTCCGGGATTCGTCGACCAGCTTTTTGATGTTATCCACTCGCTCCTTATCTTTTTCGGTCACGGTTTCAGCATCGGCCTGAAAGGCCTTCTTAAGATCCACCATTTTGTAATATTCAGCCACGAGCTTTTGCATGCTGACGGTTCCTATCTTATCGGGTTCGTCCTGAGCAGAGGCAGGGTTGAGGAGCAGAAGTCCCACAAGAAGAGTTGTGATTTTGTTGATTCGTTTCATCTGTTGCGAGGGGTTTTTAAGCTAAGAGTGGTGAAAGGTTATTTGTTGTCCTCCTTGGGGGGATTGTCGTTCTCCGGTTTCCTGGGTGCATCTTTATTAATAATTTCTAGGACCGGATCTGTCAGGTCCACCGGATTCCGCACGTAAAGAAGGAAAGGAACGCGCTGAGTGCTGACACCAGTCCCATCAAAAACGAAGTCGACATCCTGTGTTTCAGCGTATTCTTGGATCGCTTCGCCGATGGTGTTGTTGATCTCTTCTTGAAGAGAATTCATTTTTAACAGGAGAGCCTTCTGGCTAGTTTCGAGGTATACGGTTTTTTCGCGGACGAGGGCCTTCAGATCGGCTTCCTTGACTTGAGCCTGTTGCCGGACGACCTGCTTCCTTGCCGCCGAGATCGTAGGGTCCTGAATCTCCTTCACCATCCGGTCGAGTTCAGCGCCCAGGGCATCGATGCGCTTTTGTCGCTCAAATGCCTCTTCTTGGATGGCCTCCTCCTCGAAATTTCGTTCCTCGACTGCCTGCTCGTAAATATAATATTGGGCAATCAGGTAGTTGAAATCGACTGTAGCCACCTTGAATTTTTGCCCAGAAGCAAATCCGGAAGCTCCCAGAAGGAAAAGGAAGGTGAACAGTTTACGGAGATGAAAAACGATGGTCATTGCTGAAATGTGATCAGAAGTCGCGGGTGTTGGCAAAAGGTGTCATTCTCCGGTGATTTCCTCCAGCTTCTTTTTCAGGAGCTTGATCTCCTCCCGAATCTTAGGAATCCGGGAGAGACTGGCCATTTTTCGTTGCTCTTTCTGGATGGGGCGTGCCGGTGTTCCCAAATAGACTCCCCCCGGGTCTTTGACGCTCTTGAGGAGTCCGCTTTGCCCACCCAAAACGACTTTGTCACCAATTTCAATGTGTCCCACCACCCCGGCTTGTGCGGCGATCGTGACATGATTTCGCAAGATTGCGCTCCCCGCAATTCCAGACTGGGCCACCAAAAGACAATGTTCTCCAATGACGACATTATGACCGATTTGCACGAGATTATCTACCTTGGTGCCCTCCCCAATTGTCGTTTTGCCAAACCGGGCACGGTCGATACAGCTATTGGCACCAATCTCGACATCATCGCCAATCTCGACAACACCCAGCTGCGGGACCTTCTCATGATGTCCATCGATCAATTGATACCCATATCCGTCGGAGCCAATGACGGCTCCCGATTGCAAAGTGACCCGGCTTCCGAGCGAGCAACGATCCCGCACGATGGATCCAGGGTAAAGAAGACAGTCTTGGCCAATACTGACCTTCCGACCAATCAAACAGCCTGCCCCTATCGAGGTCCCATCGCCAATGATAGATCCTTCTTCAATCACTACGCCTGGTCCGATCGAGACTTTAGCGGGATCCAAAGAAACCCCTTCCGCAATGTGAGCGGCAGGTGATATCCCGGGCTGGAATCCCTGGGAGTCGTTCTGGAAAAAGTCAATGACCCGGGTGAAGGCCGAGGATGGGTCGTCCACAACAATCAGGTGGCATCCTTCGGGTGGCTCGTAGCCTTTATTTTCGGCAACAAGGACCGCAGAAGCCTTGGTGTCAGCCAATTGGTGCCCGTAATGCCGGTGATTGCTAAGGAAACTGACCTCCCCGGGGACCGCGTCCTTGAGCGAGCTCACCCCAGTAAAGACCAAACCCTCCAGCTTGTGATCAGGGTTCTCGCTCCCGATCAGGGAGTGGAGGGTTTTCCAATCGAGAGACACTGGACCGGAATGGCGAAGGCTGAGAAAATCCTTTACTCCTCGTTGATCTTCTTCAGCAACATGTCAGTCAGGTCCGTGGTATCACGGGCATGAAGAACAAAGGGAATCCCCTGATTGCTGTTCCCCGAAGTATCGAAGATGAAATCATAATTACCTTCTGTTGCGGCGTCATTTACGGCACGTTGAATTTTGGCGAGAATTCCTCTCATTTTCTTGCGCATCTCTTTTGCCAGAGTCTGGTTGCGACGGCTAAGATATTCGGTTCGGTCTTTTTCCTTGTATCGTCCGTCTTGTGAAAGAGCCTTGGATTCCCCCAAAAGATCAGCGCGTTGCTTTTCCCCGAGATCCTCGGACTTCAGTTCCTCCCTGATTTTTTGCAATCTGGAGTCAATTTCTCGAATACTGGCCAGCTTGTTGTTATTTTCCCGCTGAATTCGAGCCCGCTCAATATTGATCTCCCGCTGGACCTTCTCGGTCTGGTTGTATTCGTTGAAAAGACGCTCCATGCTCACAGTGGCGATCTTCAAGCGCTGTTGGCCAAAGCCCAATGAGGGAAGGAGGAGAAGTCCAAGGAGAACCGGGCGTAAAGAAATTTTCATAAAGTTCGGGATGCTTTGAGTTCGGAGCAACCTTGAGTGATTTCGAGTGAGCCGTCAACCCACGGGATGAAAAAGGAACTCCTGAATTTTGGATCTGAAAGGAAGGAATCGCTCTCGCTGGCCTTGATCGATACCCGCAGGGTAGGATTGTTCATTTTGCGGTCGATCTTTTTGTCCCGGCAACAGAACCTCCGCCTACCGATGAAGATGGTGACTGATATGAGCGAGTTGCGGGAGGAATTAGGTGAACTCCCCTCGCCTCTGGCACTTGTTCCGACGATGGGCGCACTTCACGACGGCCATTTTGCTTTGATTCGGCGTGCCCGTGACTTCGTCTCGCCCGGTGGTGCGGTCGCCGTTTCCATCTTCGTCAATCCCATGCAATTTGACCGGCCTGAGGACCTTCAAGCCTATCCCCGTCGTCTCCAGACGGATCTTGAGTCATGCCGGAATCTGGGAGCTGATCTTGTGTTCGCCCCCGAAAAGAAGGCCATTTATCATCCGGACCATTCCACCTTGATCACCGAATCTCTCCTGACCAAGCACCTCTGTGGAGCGACCCGCCCAGGGCATTTTGACGGAGTCCTGACCATTGTCTTAAAGCTCCTCAATATTTTTCAACCAGATGCCGTAGTCTTTGGTGACAAGGACTTTCAACAACTGGCGTTGATTCGACGGATGGTCCGGGACCTTGATCTTTCGACCACGATTATTGGGCATCCCACCGTCAGAGAGGAAGATGGCCTCGCCATGTCTTCGCGAAATACGCGCTTAAGCCCGAACCAAAGAGCGGATGCCATTCGGATCCCCCGGGCCTTGAGAGCAACCCGCGATCTGGTCGTCACCGGAGAAGTTCGGCCCGAAGTTTATCTCGAGAGCGCGCGAAACCATCTTTTGCAAAATGCTCCTGAGGATTTTTCCATCGATTATCTCGAACTGGTGGATCCTGAGAACCTCCAACCCGTGAAGAAGGTCTCGCCAGGCTGTGTTTTGGCGACCGCTTGTTACTTTGGAGGAGTGCGGTTGATCGATCATGTTGTGCTCAAACGGTAAACGGCCATCGAACGATTTTAGCGCCTACGGTAAGGTATGAGCCAAATTGGGGATTGGCCGCTAAAATTGCTGGTCAGCCCCCGGTCAACGGTGCAAGAGGGAACTGTCACATGAGCGAAGAGAAACCGGTCAAGAAACTGCGCATCGGGGTTCTGTCCCGAAACAGGGACCTCTACTCCACTCGTCGTTTGGTGGAAGCCGCCGAAGAACAAGGACATGAAGTGCGAGTCGTTGATTATCTGAGATGTCACATGACCATTACCTCGATGCGTCCCAAAATTTTTCTGGGTGACGAGGAGTTGATTTTTGACGCAGTGATTCCTCGTATTGGTGCTTCGAATACCTTTTTTGGAACGGCCGCTGTGCGACAGTTTGAAATGATGGGAACGTATCCCCTCAATGAGTCCGTGGCGATTAGCCGGTCCCGAGACAAGCTTCGATCCCTGCAACTCCTGGCGCGGCGAGGGATCGGTCTTCCGGTCACCGCTTTTGCTCACGATTCCAAGGCAACGGGTCACCTGATCAAGTCCTGCGGTGGTGCCCCTTTGGTTATCAAACTTCTTGAAGGAACGCAGGGCGTTGGCGTGGTGCTGGCCGAAACACAGAAGGCCGCGGAGTCGGTGATCGAAGCCTTTCGCGGACTGGACGCCCACATTCTCGCCCAGGAATTTATCAAGGAAGCAGGAGGCGCTGACATTCGCTGTCTGGTCGTCGGCGGTAAGGTAATCGCCGCTATGAAAAGACAAGGAAAGGAGGGCGAGTTTCGCTCGAATCTTCACCGCGGAGGTTCTGGCAATGTGGTGCGGATCACTCCAGAAGAACGATCCACGGCAGTCCGAGCGGCAAAGGTAATGGGACTCAATGTGGCGGGAGTTGACCTCCTCCGTTCGAATCACGGGCCAGTGATCATGGAAGTCAATTCGTCACCCGGCCTCGAGGGAATCGAAACGACGACCGGGAAAAATGTTGCCGGCAAGATCATCGAGTTCATCGAGAAGAACGCAGTTCCCCACCGTACCAGAACAAGAGGGAAAGGGTAGATCAGGTTCGGAGACTATCCAATTGAACTTCTTTACCTCAGCTCTCTCCCTTCGCACGGGGTTCACCCGATTCACGGGTCGACCCTGGACTGGTTACAAATGGCCCCCCTTCTAGAGGAGCCACCCCGCTGAAGGCCACGTCGGGCATTTCACTCTCTTTGCCCGCAAGCGGGAAATCCTTGCGCAGAGGGAAGTAAGGAAATCCCTCCCACATCAGAATGCGTTCCATTTCGGGATGTCCGGAAAACCTGATTCCCATCATGTCATAAATCTCCCGTTCATGCCAATTGGCAGTCTTCCAAATCGTGCAAGCCGTCGGGACATCTACCCCTTCCGCAACCTTAGTCTTGATGCGGAGGTGCTTGGAGTCGTCCAGCGTCGCAAGTTCATACACCATCTCGAAGCGAGGTTCCTCGCCAAGATGATCCAGACTCGAGATATCCAGAAGAAGGACGTAACCTAACTCCTTGCATCGTTCGAGGGTCGGAAAGAGAGCAGACAGCCCGACATTTATCGTTGTTTCTCCTCGAAATTCGACAGGATTGTTCTGTCCAAGGGCCTCTAAATCACTGGCAATACTCATGGTTGGGACGTTCTAAGCTTCAGCCGGCTCAAGTTTCTGATCCTTGAAGGATTCCTCTTCCTCAATCTTCCGCTGAAGCTTCATCAAGCCTTCAATCAAGGCCTCGGGGCGTGGCGGGCAACCGGAGATGTAGACATCGACCGGTATCAGGCGATCAATCCCCTGCAAAACCGCGTAGCTGCGATACATGCCCCCAGACGAGGCACAAGCCCCCATGGCAATACACCACTTTGGCTCGGGCATTTGGTCCCAAATTCGCTTCACCGCGAGGGCCATCTTGTAGGTCACGGTGCCAGCGACAATCATGACGTCCGCCTGACGAGGAGAGAAGCGCATGACCTCGGCACCGAATCGAGAGATATCAAATCGCGACGAGGCGGTTGCCATCAACTCGATGGCGCAACAGGCAAGGCCCATCGGCATCGGCCACAACGAGTTTTTCCGCATCCAGTTGATGGCTGCATCAACCCGGGTGAAGATGATGTTCCCCTCGATCTTTGAATCGTAGGCAGCGTGGGAAAGAGTAAGGCTTTCGTCCGACATGGGCTTGGCGAGAGGATAGCGTGATTCAAGGGGCTCTCAAATACTTTGTGAATTTTTTCACAAGCCCCTGATTTCGCCTAGGAATGCTCGACCAAAATACAGTCCACGGAATGGCCTTCCCGGTGGATTTCGGAAACGACAATAATCGGAGTGTCCTTCTCCAACCGGTATTTGTGGCGCAAAAAATCGATGGCGGCGACAATCGTCCCTTTGGGATCCTCTTCAAAGACAACCTTGAACGATCTCACTCCTCTCGAAAGTGTGAATCGCGAGCAAAGTGATGATTCCGGGGTGAAGGCAAAAATTGGGGTTCGCGGGCGGAGCAAAGCGGTCTGATGCGCGGTTTGACCTGAACGGGTAAAGACCACCAGAAGGGATCTTGGGATCGAATCCGCTAATCCGCAGGCCGCTTGAATGATCTTCTGTCTCTCAGTTTCCAAAACGGCTTCCTTGCCATACCCCAATCCCCCGGACCGCTCGATTCGACGGGCCACCCGGTCCATCAATTCCACACATCGAATGGGATGCCGACCAACCGTGGTTTCTCCCGAAAGCATGATAGCATCCGCTTCTTCGTAGACGGCATTGGAAACGTCGGTCACCTCGGCCCGTGTTGGGGTCGGGTTCTCAGTCATCGATTCCAGCATGTGGGTTGCGACAATGACGCGACGACCCAGTTGATGGCATCGCTTGACGATTCGACGCTGAATGATCGGGAGTTCTTCGACGTGGACTTCGATCCCAAGATCTCCCCGGGCCACCATGATGACATCGGACTCCCGGATGATGTGATCGAGTTGCCGGATCGCTTCCTGATCTTCCAGTTTTGAAATGATCGCCGCTTCACAGCCTTCGGCCCGAATCGCCGCCCGCAGTTGCCGGACGTGATCGGAATCCCTGACAAAAGAGCCTGCCAGAAAATCGGCCTGGCATTCGGCGGCCACTTTTATGTCGGAATGGTCCTTTTCGGTGAGTGCCGGCAGTTTCAAGCGCACTCCCGGGAGATTAATGTGTCTTCGCGACCCCATCGCTCCGGCCGTAATGACTTCACAAACGAGGCGGTCTTCTTTGATCTGTTGGATCTTCATCAGGAGCTCCCCGTTGTCGACCGTGAGTTGGTTCCCTTCCTTAACGTCAGACATCAGGCCCGGATAGTTTACCGTGGTCGATTTCTCGAGGCGGGCTTCGGTCCCCCGATTGCGGAACTCCACAAGATCGCCGGGCTCGAGAATGATCTTTCCCTTCACGTCACCAGTCCGGATGGAGGGGCCTTGAAGATCGAAGAGGATTCCGACGGCCTTTCCCACATCTTCAGAAGCCTCGCGGATTCGTTTACAGATTTCCCGACACCAGTCGTGTTTGGCATGGCTCATATTGAGGCGAAACACATCGGCGCCGGCATTGAGAAGCTTGCGAAGCATTTCGGGGGACTCGGTCGCGGGCCCGAGGGTGCAAATAATCCGCGTCTTTCTCATCTTTACCACAGCCAAAGTCTAGAGGCGAACCCGGCCACGACAAGAGTCGTTCTTACAAGGAAGAGACCATCGATTCGCCAGACCCATGAATGGAATTCAGTGATGCCGACGAGCTTCCGATTTGAAAAGCAAACCCTCAGGCCGTGGTTACCATTTCGCCTTCGTCCGGTCCAAAAAGTCCGTCAACGCTAGGTAGGTCGGCGGCGGTCTGCGCTTTCTGGCTCTTGATAACTTTACCGTCCCTGAGCAGAAATGCACCTGGCATTTGCAACCCGTCCCCCTTGATCATCCCAACGCCACAACCGCGGAAGAAAGCAATTGCGCCCCGATAGAGGACGCGAGGTCCGAAGAGTTCAAAGAAGCCCCCTTTGCCCAAGCCGAAGGCCCGGTAAAGATCACACTTGGGATCGGCAATACGCCCCACCCCGTCGTTTCCGACGAACTCTTTCTCCTCCCCCTCCTGCAGCATATGAACCAAAATCAAGCGGACGCCTTCCTTCTCGGACCGCTCGTGCATTTCCCGCAGGTTTCTCAAAAGCTGTCGGGTAAAGGTGCATCCAAAGTGGCGCAGAAAGATCACCGCCAGTTGATCATTTTGGGAGGCCTCCCGGAGAGTTTCGCCCGAAGTGAGATGAAACTTATCAAGAGCGGCCTCAAGCGGCATCGGGTCACCAACCACTGGTCGCCCGACCATGAGACAAGCTGCAGCCCAGAGAATCATTGCAAAAGGAACCCACCAAATAAGATCGTTGAACACAA
>JBMYLT010000009.1:0-13772 GCA_049596615.1 Akkermansiaceae bacterium
GACCATCTCTGTGTGGAACTTCTAGTCCTTGAGCTTTTCTTCAGCCTCAAACTCCGCGTCCTCTATCTTGCTCTTGGCAGCCTCTCTCTTCTCCTCAGCGGCCTTCAGGGCCTTCTTCTTGGCTTCATCGCGCTGCATCACAAGCTCGGCACAGGCGTTGTCGATCCCGGCAATCGTTTCACGAAGCTCGACCTGCTTGCCGAGTTCGGCCTGAGCCACCCCGATCAAACGAATACGCGATAAATCATCCTCGGGCTTCGAAAGCTTTTCCAACCAAGAGGAATTGGCCGTTTCGAGAGCCTCTTCCCAAAGCTCGACCTTTTCGAGATAATCAATGAGAGCCTTGCGACCATAACGCGATGAACCACGCTTCGCGGTATTCAGTTTGGTATGCCGCGGGTTCGCCAAAAGCGACTTGGCCATGTCGATGCCTGCGCGCACCTTCCCAAGATACATGAAGTTCCGCGAGAGCCACTCATTGTTATGGGCATAGTTGTGGATTTGGTCCGGCAGAAGAAACCACTGCATCATGTGCTTGTGATCAACCCGGGCCGAGGCCTGTTGAGTCCAGGCCGCATCATGATAGCGCTTGGCCTTGGAATAAATGTGGCCAGGCATGTGCCACATATGAGCAATTCCGGGAGCGGTTTTTCCAAGGCGGGCCGCCGAATCAAGCGCCTGTTCGTGCTTTCGCGAATCCCACAAATGAATGGCATAGTGATGCGCGGGGTGGTCCGGATTTTTCGCGAACACCTGCTCAAGGATGGCATCCAACCCCACATGGCTGGTAATGGGAATGCCCCGGCGTTGGAACTGCCAGCGACGACAAACGAGAAGCGCTTTCGCTTCCAAATCATTCGGGTAAGCCAACACGATCTCTTCGTAGGCCCTGATGAAATTCTTCCGGCGCTTGGTGACGTCCTTTTCTTTCTTCTCGTCATGATAGGCAATCTCCGCATCCAGGTAGGCCCGCTCATGGGGAGTGCATTTCAACTCCTCTTTGCTAAGCAATTCGATCGCTTTACCAATGAACTCTTTGGCGCGTTTGTCATTTTCGTAATTCGCCTGGGACAAGCCCCAGTAAGCCATGGCGCAATTAGGATCTCTGGCGAGGATGGCCCGGAAGGACCGCTCGGCCTCGTAATACCAAAACCCGTGCAGCTGGCCGAGTCCCTGGTTGAAGTACTTCTGCCCTTGATCCCAGGAGGTGGTAATCGGCAGGTGGATATTCCCGGTATCCCCGGTTAGCGAGCCAGCCTGACGCGGACCTTCGTTGAAAGCATGCCCGTTGTGAGAATGACCTTCCTTGATGTCCAGATTGGGCTCCTGCGCAAAGACCGGCAGAGCAGACAGAGAAAAAACGAGGATCTTCTTCAACATGGCAATAAAAAGAGGGTGAGACTTACGGAGAGAAAGCGCAGATCAAGCTGCCCCGGCAATCGATAGTTTCCTTCCGAGAGTCTGCCGTAAACTCCGCTCCCACTCAAACCATCAATTGGGGCAATCCCCTAAGTCCTCCGTCATTTCGCGTTTTTGCCCGGATTTCATCTGACGAAAGGTCAAACTGACCCGCGCCTCCTTCACCTTCTTCGTCTTCGGCAAGGCATGTTGCCAGAAATGCTGGATCGGGCCACTCATCGTGAGCAAGCTCCCCGCTTCCAACACGGTGGTGATTCTTTCTCGAGTTTCCCGATGCTTGAAATGAAAACGCCGCGCCGCCCCAAAACTCAAACAGGCAATCATGGAGTCCTCCACAATCGACGATTCATTATCCTGATGCCATGACATCCCCTCGTCCCCACTGTGGTAGAGGTTCAGAAGGCAGGAATTGAATCTTTCCCCTGTCTTTTCTTCAACCGTTCCTTTCAATTCCAGGACCAGTTCATACCACGGCAGCGGCTTCTTGGTCTTTCCAGAATAGGTGTAGTCCAATCCTTCATCCCCCATCCATGCCACCTTGCGGGCGGTTGTGATGACTTTCCCGAACATCCGGATCACATCGTGCCTCCACGGAATCCCGGCCAACAATCGTTCATGAATCCTCTCGGCCTCCGGCCCATCGAAAACAACCCCATGATTCACCGCCTCCCCGTCGTGTGGAAGGAGATTCACTGAGGGAAAAAGATCACCAGTCATCGCCACGAAGGCTAGCACACTTCCAAATTGATGATTTGCCATCATTCATTTCTTAAAGCAATTTTACCGGACGCCACCGACCACAATGACTTTCGAAGACGAAGACCAACTGAAGCTCAAGAAAGCAAAAGACTGGGCCACCGGACTCCCGGCCGTGAGCTCCTCGCTAAAACACGTCTACGAAAGTGCGGGCCTCAACCGGGGCACCGAAGCCCTCCTCAAGCTCAATCAAAAACGCGGCTTCGACTGCCCTTCCTGTGCCTGGCCCGATCCGGACGACCATCGGGCAGTCGCAGAGTTCTGCGAAAACGGAGCCAAAGCAGTCGCTTCCGAAGCGACTTCCCGGACGATTGGCCGACAATTTTTCGCCGACTATTCCATCGACGATCTCCTCGCTCAATCAGATGCCTGGCACGAGCAACAAGGACGACTCGCCGAACCAATGGTTCGTCTCCCCGGAGCCACCCACTACACTCCCATCAAGTGGGCAGATGCCTTCGCGCTCATTGCGGAGGAACTCAAGGCGCTCGAAAATCCCAACGAAGCCATCTTCTACACCTCCGGCCGAACCTCCAACGAAGCAGCCTTCCTCTACCAACTTCTCGTTCGCCTCTACGGCACCAACAACCTGCCCGATTGCTCGAACATGTGTCACGAATCGAGCGGAGCCGCGATGAAGGCCTCGATAGGGGTGGGAAAAGGCACGGTGACGCTCGAAGACATTTACGAAGCCGACACCATTCTTTGTATTGGCCAAAACCCAGGCACCAATCATCCCCGCATGCTTTCCGCCCTCGAGAAGGCCGTCAAAAAAAACGCCGAGATCGTGGCAGTCAATCCGCTGAAAGAAGCCGGCCTGATCGCTTTCGCAAACCCCCAGAAACCGCTGGGCTTTCTCAATCAAAGTACGAAACTCACTTCACAATACCTCCAGGTAAAGCCCAACGGTGACCAAGCTCTCCTTCGCGCCATCGCGAAATGCTGGCTTGCCTGGGAGAACGACGGAAAGAAAGTCTTCGACCACAAGTTCCTCAAGGAACACACCAATGGACACGAGGCTTACCTCAAGAAAGTGGAAGCAACCGATTGGGACCAGCTCCTCGAGGAATGCGGTCTCGCCAAAAGCGAGATCGAGAAGCTCGCCCGCACCATGCTACGCGGTAAACGCCGGGTCATCACCTGTTGGGCCATGGGCATAACCCAGCATCGCAATGCCGTCGCCACCATTCGCGAAATCACCAACCTCCACCTCCTCATCGGAGCGATCGGGCGTAGCGGAGCCGGCCTTTGTCCGGTTCGCGGACACAGCAACGTCCAGGGCGACCGCACCATGGGCATTTTCGAAAAAATGCCTGAAACCTTCCACGACTCCCTCGACAAGGTCTTCGGATTCGAATCACCGCGCGACCATGGATTCGACGTGGTGATGTCGATCAAAGCCATGCGCGAAGATCGTGCCTCGGTCTTTTTCGCGATGGGAGGAAACTTTCTGCAAGCCGCGCCCGCCACCGGCTGCACCGCGGAAGCCCTCGAGAAATGTTCTCTCACCTGCCACGTTTCCACCAAACTCAACCGAAGCCACCTTGTCACGGGCAAAACCGCTCTGATCCTCCCCTGCCTCGGCCGCAGCGACCGCGACCCCGGACTGCGCGGCGATCAATACGTTACCTGTGAGAACTCGATGAGCATCGTGCAAAAATCACAAGGCTCGCTCGAGCCCGTCTCGGATCAGCTTCTCAGCGAGATCTCCATCATCGCCTCACTGGGAGAAGAACTCATCGGCAACACACCCACCGTCAATTGGCAGACCCTCGCGGAAGACTACGACCTCATCCGAGATCTCATCGAAAAGGTCATTCCCGGGTTCGATGACTTCAACGAGCGCAGCCGCCAGCCGGGAGGATTCCGTCTCGTCAACAATGCAGGCAAACGGATCTGGGACACCCCAAAAAAGAAAGCCGAGTTTGCCAGCGAGGGCCTCGACACCTTGAAAGTCGCAGACGACCACTTGATTCTCCAGACCCTTCGCAGTCACGATCAATACAACACCACAATCTATGGCATGGACGACCGCTACCGCGGGATTGGACACGCCCGTCGCATCGTTTTTCTTAACCCTCGGGATATGGCCAAGCGGGGCATCAAGCCAACCGAGCAGGTCGACCTCACCAGCCATTGGAAGGGCGAAACCCTCACCGCCGAAAAATTTCAGGCCATCCCCTACGACATCCCAAGCGGTCACGCCGCCGCCTACTTCCCTGAAGCCAACGTTCTAGTTCCGGTCAACAGCACCGCCCGGGTTTCCAATACCCCCACCAGTAAAGGCATCGAGATCAGCATCTCTCTTTCCTCCTAACCTCGGTTCTTGGGTCCATAAAAATACAGATCTCACTGTTCAAATCCCACTCTTCAACGTTCACTCCGTCCGCCATGAGTGAATTCCATGTTGTCCCAGCCGATCTTCACGATGATCTCGTCACCGCCGCCTATCAAGAGCGCGGCTACACTTTGGAGGAATCCACGGTCGCCGCTTCGGTGTGCCAGGATGCCACCCGCCACGGGATTCGCACTCACAACGCTCTCAAAGCCCTGCACCTCGACCACCTATTCGGATCCGCCACCGGTGGTTGCATTCCCGGAGCGGAAATCGAAGTCGTCAATTCCCGCTTCAAAGCCTCTGAAGTCTGGAACGCCAACAAGAAGCTCGGACAAGCGGTCGCGGTGGCCGCCATCGACCGCTGCATCGAATTGGCCGACGAATACGGCGTGGGACAAGTCGCGATCGACAACGCCTTCCACTATCTCTGGGGCGGCGGCTATGTGATGAAGGCCGCCGAGAAAGGCTACCTCGCCTACACCAACTGCACCTCCACCCTCGCTGAAGTTGTTCCCTTCTTCGGCAAACACCCCACTCTCGGGACCAACCCACACTCATGGGGATTTCCCACGCAAGAGGCCAACGACTTCCCCATTGTGATCGACTGGGCCACCTCAACCGTCGCAATGGGCCGGGTCCAGCAACTCAAACGCGAAGGCAAACCGCTACCTCCCGGTGCGGCCGTCGATAAAGACGGCAAGGAAACCACCGACCCTAACGAAGTCGCGGCACTCCTTCCATTCGGAGCGCACAAAGGATATGGCATGGCTCTCATTAACGAGCTCGTCGGCGGATTCATTGGCGGCAACCTTCCCACGGAGCGAGGTCGCGAAGGCGCCAAGACCACTTCCTGCTTCTACTTCCAAGTCATTCATCCCGACGCTTGGAGCAGCGGCTCTTTCATAGCTGGATCTCAGTCCGCCAACATGAAGGCGGTCCTCGATGACATCCTAGGCCACGGCAACGAAAAGTGCCTTCTCCCAGGCCAGATCGAAGCCACCTTCCGCAAACGGACCGAAGCGTGCGGAGGCCTTCTTTTCTCAGCCGCCGAACTTGCGGAATTTAAAGAGCTGGCCGATGAAGTGGGCCACAGTGGATGGGAGCTCGAAAAGTTCCCCAAAGAACAAGCTTAAGTCACCAGGCCATGCCTAACTACGACTACAAATGCGACAAGTGCGATGAGATCTTTGAGGTCTTTCAAAGCATGAATGACTCCAAGCTGTCGGTCTGCCCCAAAGACGACTGCGATGGCCCGGTCAAGCGGCTCCTCGGCACCGGTGCGGGCATCATCTTCAAAGGCTCCGGATTCTACGAAACCGACTATCGCTCCGACTCCTACAAAGCGGGCGAGAAAAAGGCCACCGAAGCCACCACTCCCAAGAAAGAAAAATCTGAGAAAAAGGAGTCCAAGCCCAAAGCCGAGTAGCCAAAAACTCCCACTTCGGACATCCCGATTGCTTGACTCCAAAAGCCGGAGCTTTCGAATAACTTTTCCGTGTCCATCCACCTCTTCCGCGGTTCCCATTCCCCAGCAGAGTCCAAGCAGATTCACGTTTATCCGCGAGGTTTAGCCGACCACCTCTCCACTTTTCGCCTCTTTCGCCACTTTCGTGATTGGCTCATCCCGCTTCAGCCTTTTCACTAAGAGAATACAATGAAGCGTTTCTTCATCCTCTTTGCCATCTTCTTCGTTGGCGCCCTCGGGTTCGGCATCTTTCTCGGGATGCAGTCACAAAACCTCGGCGACATTATGGGTCGTCACCCGGACGATCGCGAACCGAACCCGGTCAACGTTCCCGCTCTCATCGAGTCGGCTGCCAAGAGCCGAACCGATATCACCATCACCGAGCGTCAGCTCAACACCTGGATCGCGAATACCCTGGAAGCACGACAGGACGGAATACTCTCTGATTTCGTCGACATTAAGGGGGTCTGGGTCCGGTTCGATGAAGAGGAAAAAGGCCGGGCCGAAATCATCATCGAACGCGAAATCAAAGGACTGCCCCACACCGTCTCGATGTTTGTCCGGATCGAGCGACGGACAAAAGAGGACGGCAAGCGCTACACCTACATCCACAAAGACGGTGGACGCATCTGGGGCATCCTCGCCGCCGGTGGTCGCTTTGGTAAAGCCCGGGTTCCGCAAGGTTTCCTTTACCTAACCCGCGATTCCTTCGAATCCCTCGCCGACCTCTTTGTAACCGAGCTGGGCTGGTTGCAAAACGAAATCGCCTCACAAGGAGCCGCCAGCATCATCTTCGAAGAAGATCACATGCGGATCATCTTCCCGAAGGATTAATCTCACTCGCCCTCGTCGGCTCCCGGATCGAGTTTGGTGAAAACAAAGAAAATCGCCGCTGCCAGGCAGATCCAGGCGATGGCTTCAAAAGAACTCGTAAAGAGTCCAATGCCCTCTTTCGTGCGTGAATGGGATTCGATCGCTGCGAAAGTCATTGCTGCACTTCTTCCCCCGCAACAAACGATGGCACCAACTCTCAGCCCGAGAATGATTTTGAAATTCTGGCTCTCTCTTCGCCCCGGATCACTTCGGACTTCGAAAGCCATCCAGACGAAAAGCAGTGCGATCAACCAAATCATGCCAGCGAGATAAGCACTAAAACCTTCTCATCAATCATCGATTCAGCCACAGCACAGACGCGCCCCGGTTCCGGCGATCAGCGGCATAACGCCCATCCACTTCGCCCGCAAGATGGCGCAGATAGGCTGTCGCTCTCGGGCCAATTACCGACTGTCCCGACGTCGAGCCATAGCCGTGAACAATCTTCAGCCCACGAAAACCACCAGCCAAAGCCTGATCCAAGGCATCGAGAATCTTCTCCCGCGCTTGTTCCCAGGTCTCACCCGCGTGGGCCACATCGACTTCGAGGATTCCCTTCCGCACTTCCCCAGGCGCGAAGCCATCGCACTTCGGGCATTGGCGCATTCCGAACTCCTCCAAAGGAAATCCACATTCCGGACACTCGCGCACGGGCGGGATTCAAAACTGAAAACTTCCAACTGAACACTTTCAACTTCCGCGAAAATGTGATCCTAAAGCCCCCGTCATGACCGCCGCAGAGATTCGCCAGAGCTTCCTCGACTTTTTTCAAGAGAAGCAACACACCATCGTGCCCTCGGCTTCTCTGCTACCGCAGTCCCCCGGACTCCTCTTCACCAACGCTGGGATGAACCAGTTCGTGCCCTACTTCCTTGGCTCCGAACCCGCTCCATATTCTCCACCCCGCGCGGCCGATACCCAGAAATGCATCCGTGCCGGGGGTAAACACAACGACCTAGAGGACGTCGGCTACGACACCTACCACCACACTCTTTTCGAGATGCTCGGCAACTGGTCCTTCGGCGACTATTTTAAAGCCGAAGCCATCTCGTGGGCCTGGGAACTCGTTGTGGAACGCTGGGGACTCCCCGCCGACCGTCTCTACGCCACCGTATACGCACCGGGAGAAGGCGACCCCTCCGAATTCGATCAGGAAGCCTGGGACCTCTGGGCCGCTCTCTTCAAAAAGGCCGGACTCGACCCCAAGGTCCACATTGTCAACGGCAACGTGAAGGACAACTTCTGGATGATGGGCGAGACCGGTCCCTGCGGTCCTTGCTCCGAGCTCCATGTCGACATGACTCCGAACGGGGACACCGGCGGCAAGCTCGTCAACATGGACTCCGATCTCTGCATCGAGATCTGGAATCTCGTCTTCATTCAATACAACGCTGAAGCCGACGGCACCTTCCGGGATCTTCCCGCCAAGCACGTGGATACCGGGATGGGCTTCGAGCGGGTTTGCTCGCTCATCCAAAATACCAAGGGATTCACCGATTTTTCGAAGAAGCCCACCAACTACCACACCGACGTCTTCCAGCCCATCTTCCGTAAGATCGAAGAACTGAGCGGCAAGCAGTATCACGACGTTTACCCCGGCGACGATGCAGAGAACATCGACGAAGCGATCGCTTTCCGCGTCATCGCCGACCACATCCGCACTCTCTCGTTTTCCATCGCCGACGGCATCATCCCCGGGAACACCGGACGCAACTATGTCCTCCGCCGCATCCTGCGGCGTGCCGTGAAATACGGGCGTACCCTCGGCTTTAGCGGGAACGCAACTTTCCTGCCCGAACTCGTCGACACCCTCGTCGCGGAATTTTCGCACGTCTTCCCCGAAATTAAGACACGGGCCCAAGTGGTGAAGGAAACACTCGCCACCGAAGAAACCTCATTCAACCGCACTCTCGACCGGGGACTCGAGAAGTTCAACAAGGCTGCGGAAGGAAAGATCTTCCCTCCCGCCGACGCTTTCCAGCTCTACGACACCTATGGCTTCCCGCTCGACCTCACCGCTCTCCTTTGTCGGGAACGTGGGATTGAACTCGATCAATCTGCAGTGGAAGTTCTCATGGAGGAAGCGCGCGAACGCTCCCGCGCTTCCCAGGTTAAAACAATCGTCCGCGCCACCGACATCGCCACGGAAGCGGTGACCGAATTCCTCGGCTTTGAACGGGATTCCTGTGAGGCGACCGTCCTCGAAATCCATAGCACTCTGGTCATCACCGACAAGACGCCCTTCTTCACCGAGATGGGTGGTCAGGAAGGAGACATAGGATTGCTGAATGACTCCCCGATCAGCGGCACTCAAAAAATCGGGGCGGCAGTAGCCCACCAAATTAACGGCGACCTTCCCACGGTTGGCGACACCGTCACCCTCACTATCGATCGCAAACGCCGTGGTCCCATCGAGGCTCACCACACCGCGACCCATCTGCTCCACTGGGCTATTCACGAAGTGGTCTCTCCCGATGCCTCCCAGCAGGGCTCCAGCGTGTCGCCGGATCGCCTCACCTTCGACTTCAACTCCAAACCGGTCACCCCCGAGCAAATCGAGGCCATCGAAGAAAAGGTCAACAGCGCGATTGAAGCCGATGATTTGGTGTCATGGATCGAAGTCCCTCACACCGAGGTGAAGAAGCGCGACGACATCATGCAGTTCTTTGGGGATAAATATGGCGAGTTTGTTCGCGTGGTTCAAATCGGTGGTGGTAACCAGACCCTCGATGGTTACTCGATGGAACTTTGTGGCGGGACTCACGTCCGTAAAACCTCCGACATCGGCCTCTTCAAAATCAAATCGGAAGGATCGACTGGAGCGGGGATTCGCCGGATTGAAGCTGCCTGCGGGGAAGCCACCTGGGATTGGTTCCGCCACGAAGTCGAGAAAGGCGCCGTCGAGGAAGAAGAACTCCAGGCCAAGATTGCGGCAACAAACAAGAGCCTCGAGGAACTTGATGGCGAACCGATCACCATTCCCGACCATCCGCGCATCATGAGCGCGATGCTCGCCGAAGGGAGCTTCACCCAGATCATCAAGACCTTCCAGGGATATCAAAGACACCTTGATCATCTTCGAAACCTGAAAGTTGAAGCTGACAAAACTCTCAAGAAAACCCAGGCCGCTGGAGCGGCGCGTCAGGCCGACGCCCTTCTCTCAGAAGAAGATCTCACTGCGAACATCGTCCTTGGCGCGTCCGGTTCTCCCGCTCTACTTCAGGAGCTTTTAAACAGCTTGAAGAAGCTTCATTTCAGCCACGCCGCTTTCCTTGTGGTGAACGACGGAGACAAACTTCACCTCGGAGCCCTCTGCGGCGAAGAAGGGAACAACGCCGGTCACGGTGCTGGAAATCTCATCAAGTCGCTTGGGCCGATTGCCGGAGGCAAGGGCGGTGGAAAGCCCGACATGGCCCGTGGTGCCGCACCTGACAAAGACAAGCTGGACGACCTGCTCGAGGCTGCTCGGAAGGAGCTGGGTCTCTGAAAACACCGCGCATCCCTTTCGCTCCAACCAAAGTTTAGTTAGATCGGTGCTTGTCACCACGATCGATCCTCGATAGTTCCCTTTCGTGGCTGATTTCCGATTTGAAAACCTCGAGGTGTGGAAAATGGCGACCGAAATCGGTCACCGCATTGCCGACCTTGCGGACGCCCTCGATTCCCGGGACCAACCGTCCTTTGCCCAAAAGCTTCGCGACCACAGTTATCGGGTCTCGGGAATCCTCGCTGAAGGAAGCAGCTGTCCGACCAAACCGGAATTCGCCCTCTTTGTGGGACGTGCCCGGGCCGCCACACTGGAGATCGCGAACCTCATCATCTTCCTCTCCGAACGTGAATTGATCCCGCAAGAAGACGAAGCCCATCTCGTCAATATGCTGAAGCGTGAATCCAAAATGCTCGAGAATTTCCGCCAAAGTCTCGAGCGTGCTGGCCAACCCGAAGCGGTTGTCGTTTAACCGGCTGCCTTTAACCAAAAGGTCGCGACGTAAACCAAGTCGTCCTCATCACCTTCCCCGAGATTGAAGATCTCTTTTGCGACCTCCCACCCGGCATCCGCCAACATCTTGCGGAGAGCCACATCGGTGAAGAATCGCAACCGTTGCTCGGTCTCTTCACGACGCAATACCTGCCCGGTCTTATCCTTCAAGGTGTATCGATGCTTCCGCACTAGGCTACCACTCTGTTCGCGAATTCGATGACGTGTTTCCAGCAAACCCGAACTCCCATCAGGCAGCTCGATCTCGCGATCAAAATACCAACGGTTCTCCGGGAGATCTCCTGACAACTCGGCCCAGGGAAAAAACAAGGTGAGGTAGAGCCGGTCACATTGCTCACGCAATCGTGCCAACTGCTTCTGCGGGTCCTCGAAAAGCTGAAAAGTGAAGGCCGGAATCAAAATGGAAGCATACTTCCCCTCGTGCTCCTGCCACGCCCCTTCCTCAACCTGTGCCTTGGGGTATCTTTCACGGGAGAAGGCGATCATCTCCGGAGAGACCTCAAGGCCTGTAACCTCATATCCACGATCCACCAACGGACCCAGCAATCGGCCTGAACCGGAACCGAGGTAAAGCGAGAGACCATTGAAGTGCGACAGAAACTCATCAAGCAACTCTCCCTCGTCGGGAGCATCCTCGGCCTCCCAAAAGAGATCGTGCCACTCAGCTTCAAAGCCATGATAACCCGACATCGCCGGAATCATGCCGAAAACCTAACGCTTCGCCAGCGAGGAATCACCCCAATGACCAATGTCTCCTGACCAATCCCCCCCTGCTCTACCAGGGAAGCGGAAAGGCCGCGTTGAAGGCAAAGACCCGCTCGCGAATCTCCGCCAATTTGGCGTCATCCTCCCGGGCCTCGAGAGCCTCGTGGATGAAAGCGGCCACCTGCTCGATGTCGGTCTCCTTCATGCCACGCGTGGTGACCGCCGGAGTTCCGATTCGGATTCCACTCGGCTTCATCGGTCCCGCTTCGTCGAAAGGAATGGAGTTCTTGTTAACGGTAATACCCACCTTGTCTAGAGTGTCGGAAACGATCGATCCATCGAGACCCACCGGACGAAGGTCAACCATGAAGACGTGGTTGTCAGTGCCATCGGAAACGATGCGGTAGCCATGCTTTGCGAGCGCGCCAGACATCGCCTGCGCGTTCTTCACAACCTGGGCCTGGTAGTCCTTGAATCCCGGTCCAAGGGCTTCTCCAAAACACACCGCCTTGGCCGCGATGACATGCATCAACGGACCACCTTGCACACCCGGGAAGACACGTCCGTCGATCTTCTTGGCATACTTGGACTTACACAGAATGATCCCGCCCCGCGGTCCGCGCAGCGACTTGTGGGTAGTGGAAGTGACAAAGTCAGCATGTGGCACCGGGCTGGGATGCACCCCGGCCGCCACCAACCCGGCAATGTGGGCCATGTCGACGAAAAGGTAAGCGCCCACTTCCTTGGCAATCTTCCCCATACGTTCGAAATCGATGACACGCGAGTAGGCACTCGCCCCGCAGGTGATCAACTTGGGCTGCACCTCCTTGGCCTGGGCCTCAAGAGCATCGTAATCAATCTGCTCGTCCTCTGCGCTGACCCCGTAATGGGTGACATCGTAAAGCCGTCCCGAAAAGTTGGCTGGATGCCCGTGCGTGAGGTGTCCCCCGTGAGCCAGATCCATTGTCAGGATCTTGTCCCCCGGTTGCAGGACCGCGAAGTAAACGGCAGTGTTAGCCTGCGATCCCGAGTGCGGTTGTACGTTGGCGTGCTCGGCCCCAAATAGTTCCTTGAGCCGGTTGATTGCCAGCTCTTCAACCACATCGACATTTTCGCATCCTCCATACCAACGGCGTCCCGGGTAACCTTCGGCATACTTGTTAGTTAAAAGCGATCCCTGGGCTTCCATCACCGCCGGGCTGGCAAAGTTTTCAGAAGCAATTAGCTCGATGTGGCTGCGCTGCCGCTTTTCCTCACCGACGACGGCCTCGAAGACCTCCGAGTCGGCAATCGCGAGACGCGATCCCGACGCTTTGCAAAGGCGCTGTTCGTGCCGTCCTCCTTCGAAATCGGTACTGAGGAAAGCCTCGACCATGTCCTTGGCGACCTCCTCGGTGACAACGGTCTGCCCCAGGCAAAGGACATTGGCATCGTTGTGAGAGCGGGTGATTTTGGTCTCTTCGACCGTGCGGACGTTGGCGGCCCGAACATCGCGAAAACGATTGGCCGCCAAACAGACTCCGACCCCGGAGGTGCAAACGAGAATCCCACGGTCCGCCCGCTCTTCGTGAACCGCCCGCGCGACCTCGTTGGCGAAGTCCGAATAATCGACTGAATCCGTCACATGCGTGCCGTAATCCACAATCTCCCGTCCTGCCGCCTTCAGGGCCTCCACGAGGGCATTTTTCAACTCAACTCCGCCGTGATCGGCCCCTACAGCAATGCGATAAGACTCAGCACTCATTGGACCCCCCTTCCGTGACCTCTCGCCACCGAAATGGCAAGCGCACACTTGGAAAAGGGAGGCTTCCAGAGAGAAAAAATGAGGGCTTTCTTCCTAAGTCACTGATTCGCCTCATAAGTGGGAATGAGACGCCATCGAATTGTCCAAGACTACACACCGTCGTTCAAAATATAATCGCGTCACTGGAAACCGAGCTCTACAAGACCAGTAGTCTATCGCTGACGACTATTTCATAGGTCCGAACCTAGAATCCCCGAACAACCAAAAGCCATGAAAAGGCTTCTCATCGCCTCCGCCACCCTCTCAACCGCCACCTTTGTCACCTTTGCTGAAAACGAAAAGGGGCCGGAACTTCAGGTGCTGGACCGCTTTGTCGGCACCTGGGATATCGAGGGGTCTTACAAGCCAACCAATGGCGGTACGATCTCGATCAATAGCGTAAGTTTTCGCAAATGGACCGCAAACGGAAAAA
>JBMYLT010000009.1:13782-65204 GCA_049596615.1 Akkermansiaceae bacterium
CACCTAGGACGAAAAAACAGCGACCATGCATTTCACCGGAAATCTTGGAAATGGAGGTGTCGCTTTCGAGTCGAACCATCGCTTCATTGACGCTGATCACGCCGAACCCAAAGGAGTCTTCAAAAACCCTCAAGGCGAAGTGATTGCAGATATCAGCTGGAAACAAGCCCGACGCAAGAACGTCGGCGAGATTTCATCGATCGACGAACTTCTCTCGGCCTATCATGAAGCGGTGGGTGGCCTTGAAGCCAACCTGAAAACCACCACCAGACGCACCACCGGCACCCTGGCCATCGCGGGGGGCGGAGAACCGTTCAAAATGACCATTCTGCAGAAAGCCCCCAACCTGAACTGGACCATGGTCGAGACCCCCGATCTGAAATTCCTTGAAGGGTATGACGGGAAAGTCATGTGGAAAGGGAGCTCACTCGAAGGAACGGCCGAACTTGATGGACCGGAAAAGCAACAGAAGCTCTCCGATTATCAGTTTCACAAGTATGTCGACCTCAAAGCCAGCTACAAAGCACTAACCTTGAAAGGCCAGGAGACCATCGAGGGAACCCTTTACGACGTCCTCGAAGCAACCGGTCAAACTGGGCAGCTCGAAACCTTCTACTTTGACGCCTCGACCCATCACATGACCATCGTCAAACGCCCTGATATTAGCCTCAAGATGACCGAATGGAAAAAAACAGAGGAGTCTCCTACTCTGGTAAAATAGAGGTTTTCCTTCCAAACGGGCAGATCGTATTCACCATGACCTTCGATCAAGTCGAGCATGGCATTAAGATCGATGAGTCGGTCTTTGCGAAACCTACCGAATAGGATTATCGGGCGGTCACACACCTCACACCGACCATCCCAACATTTGCCCCCTGGCCCCATCGAAGGATTTCCGCCCCGTTACTCTTTTGGATCATCCTTTGGCTTTTCCTCGGCAAGCTCTTTCTCTTCCTTCTCTTGAGCTTCTTCCTTGTCAGGGTCGGCCGGTTCGTTGTCAGACCACTTGGCCTTCTTGACTGTCGAGTTGTTGGACTTGAACTCGCCAACTTTCCGGTCGCCGTGCCAAATCTTGATCCAAACTCCTTCGAGTTTGTCTTCGATATCGTTGCGTGATCCGTCATTGAAGACCCGGTTGCCGTCCAGCTCCAGTTCCTTCACAATCGCGGGACCGGTCTTCACCAGAACTTTTCGTCCGCTGGCAACCGGAGCTATATCGACCCGTCCTCCGTAGAATTTGGGTGGATCCTCGAGAAAGGACAGCTTGGCGCTGGCCACTGGATCCACGTAGATCCGATAGCTCATCTCGAGACCTTCCAGATTCACCCTCGAGCGATTCTGAAGTTCGACTTCATAAATCCATTCGTCAGCCCGAACCTCGGCAACATTTTCCCGGATTTTCGTTCCTTTCTTACTCCGCTCCTTGTCCACTTCAAGCAGAAGCCGATAAGTGACATTCTCTGGGAGTCTCGGTTTTCCCTTTTTCCCTGGAGACTTCTTTTCCATATCCGCCCACACCTTGACGAACATCTGGTCATTCTCGCTCAGCAACTTGATCGGGATGGTGGAACTTCTGCCGTTGGCCAACTTCAGGGTGACATTCGCCCCGGCGACCGAGACAATTTGGGCTTCAATTTTTCGCCCCTTGGTATCGGTAAAGGTGCGAAGTGCGGCCGAAACCGGCAGCAGGTGGAAGAACAGCGTCAGCGAGCAGACGGCAAAACGAAGGGAGATGAGAGGTGATTTCATGACAGTGGGGGAATTATCTTCGCACCATCACGAAAGCTCAAAACATACCGGATTTCAAGGGCGTGCTGAAACCGGCAGCCCAAATCCAATTCGACCCGGTTGCCCGGCACTTTGAGATCCCCCTTCAGGAAAGCGATGGGACGCCGGTGGCCGGATCGGTCTCGGCATCGTAGTCGACTCCGGCGAGTCCAAATCCGAAGAGTCGGAGGAAGCTACTCTGGTAACCCTCGAAATCACCAAATTCGGCAAGATTCTCAGTGGTCACTTCTTCCCAGGCCCGGACCACCGCTTCCTGAACCGGCCCGGCCATTTCCCAATCATCGATGCGAATGCGACCAGCTTCGTCAGGCTGGGGGTCGAGATGGCGTTCCCGGAAAAGCCGGTCCATTTGCTCGATACAATCCTCGTGGGTCCCTTCGTCCTTCATAACTTTGTAAAGGAGGGAAATGTATAGGGGCACCACAGGGATGGCCGAGCTGGCCTGGGTTACCAGAGCCTTGTTAACCGACACCCAAGCTTTCCCACCGAGTCCGGAGAGTTTCTTGGTGATGGCCTGTTGGGCGCGTTCGACATCTTCCTTGGCCTTACCAATAGTCCCGTTTTTGTAGATCGGCCAAGTAAGCTCCGGACCGATGTAGGAATAGGCGTAGGTGGTGGCTTCTTCGGCGATCAGGTTTTCCGCAAGAAGGGCATCAATCCACATTTCCCAATCCTCTCCGCCCATCACGGCGATTGTTTCATCGATGTCGTTTCCTTCGGCCGGTTCGAGCGTCACCGAATCAACTTCTCCACTTCCGGTGTTGAGATTTTTCTGAGTGTAACTTTCGCCAATCGGTTTGAGCACTGAGCGATGATCCGTTCCGGTCTTGGGATGGATGCGGCGAGGGGAAGCAAGGCTGTATACAATGCAGTCGACCTGCCCAAGATCCTCCTTGATGGCAGCGCAAACGGTAGCCTTCATGTCATCGGAAAAGGCATCGCCATTGAACGACCTGGCATAAAGGCCAGCAGCTTGGGCTTCCTTCTCAAAGGCCGCGGAATTGTACCAACCGGCGGTCCCGCTTCGTTTTTCGCTTCCGGGCTTCTCAAAAAACACCCCGATGGTGGCCGCATTGGAGCCAAAGGCCGTGGCGATACGTGAGGCGAGGCCGTATCCCGTGGAGGATCCCACCACGAGCACTTTCTTGGGGCCGCCTTCGATCGGTCCACGATTTCTAACAACCGCAATTTGTTCGGCAATGTGGGCGGCGCAGCCGTCGGGATGAGCGGTAGTGCAAATGAAACCTCGAATCTTGGGGGCGATGATCATGGCGGCCGAGACTGCTCCCCCAAGCGCCTACTGGCAATCCTGTTTTGAAGCGGGAGGCAACGTCTAGTTCCCTTCCCGCTCTGTCAGGTATCCAAGAATCCCGGCCATCGCCTCGTTGAGCACTCGCGAAGTCATCTCGTAAGCCGGACGGCCCATCCCGATGGGATCGGGAACATCCACACCCACTTTGCCGCTGAGTTCCACAAAGTCGCAGGCGAGATGATACTTATCCTCAAATTCCGGATAAAGCATCTCCAGCATCTCCAGATGTCCATCGGTCATGCAAAAGACGGCTTCCGCCTCCTTTAACATCGACTCATCGACCATCCGGCTGCGAAATCCAGGCAGTTCGACTCCCTGGTCCCGCAAGACCGCCTGGGTCTCGGCGCTGGCAGCACTCCCGGGGTTGGCTGCCACTCCGGCCGAAGACACTTCGAAATCCGTTCCAGCTGCCACCTTACGAAAAATTCCTTCCGCCATGGGACTCCGACAAGTATTTCCCGTGCAGACAAAAACAATCTTACGCGCCATCGCGAGGACGCTAACGATTCCCCCGTATCTCTCAACTCACAATTCCATTGCGATGAAACTTCTCCTCCTTCCGGTCAACCTTCTCCTTGCCGCTCTTTTCTTTGCCTTTGCCTGGTTCCAGCACAACGACATTGATCCTGGGATTTATGCGAACCCCTCCTTTAACAATCACACCATCGATTCCGCTCTTTGGTTTCTCTTCTACGCAATCATCGGTTTTGCCTTCCTTTTCCTCATCAGGAAGCGCCTTCCTCTCTGGTACTTCATCCTCGCAATCGGGGCTTGCTTGGTCGAAATGTATCTCTCCGGACCGGGGCTTTATGAAAACATCTTCGGAGATCAATCATTCACCATGATGGGTGAATCAATGTCAGGGACCGACCCACGGGTTGAACTCAGCCGCGAATTCTTCGGCGCCGTGATCGCGCTTTCAGCAGTCTTCTTCCAGTTCTGGCAGAACAAAAAGTTTCGCCCAAAGAAGTAAGACCGATTACCCTACCCACCTGACACGCTTTGAACAAAAGTCTCATTACCAATCTCGCCGCGCTCACCTTCATCGCGACCGGCCTGTCCTTCGAATCCTCATGGGCGGATCTCGTTTTGAACGTTGGGCTTTTTGCATTCTCCGGAGCCCTGACCAACTGGCTCGCGATCCACATGCTTTTCGAAAAGGTCCCCGGGTTTTACGGGTCCGGAGTCATTCCGGCTCGCTTCGAGGATTTCAAAAGTGGCATCCACCAGCTTATCATGCGGCAGTTCTTTACCGAAGAAAACATCAGCCGATTTTTTGAAGGTGATGAATCAAATGGACAGCCCGGAATCGATCTCATCCCGCTCGTCGATTCGGTCAATCTCGATCCCACCTTTGAAGCCCTTAAGGAAGCGGTGATCAATTCACAGTTTGGGGGAGCGCTGGCGATGTTCGGCGGCCCCGCCGCCCTCGATCCCATCAAGCCGACTTTTGTGGACAAGATGAGAGCTTCGGTCAAAGACATCGTGTCCTCCGATGACTTTCAACACCGGCTTTTGGAGCTCGCCAACAATGGCGGTGATCCTTCCGAACTCCTCGACCGCGTCAATGTCATCGTAGAACGCCGGCTCGAAGAACTCACCCCGAAGATGGTGAAGGACATCATCCAGCGGATGATCCGCGACCACCTCGGCTGGCTCGTCGTTTGGGGCGGCGTTTTTGGAGGACTGATCGGATTGGTGGCCGGATTGATCCAAGCTTAGCTTTGGAGGAGCCCGTGGGGTCATTCGCTTTGGCATGAAGACCAAAACCTGAAAGACAAAGAATGGGTTCTCGTTTTCAAGTATTGCCACCGGATCGGCCCTGGCTCTTCCACTTGGCCCTCCCGTTCCGGACGGACCGGGCCTCGAAAGTAAAACTTACTACTTCACTCCATCGGTAACCGATCATTGCAGATTTTCTGGCGACTGACAGTGGAGGAATGACATATCCCGGTGGCAGGATCGATCTCAAAGACCACCGGCTTCCTTAAAATCCAATACCACTTTCTCCTCTTCCTTCGCCCGGACGATATTGTCTCTTAAGCGAAGCAGGTAGGAGGGATGCACCGTGGCTACCACTCGTTCGGCAAGTCCGGTTCCGTGAACTTCACCCCGTTTTTTAGTGATTTTGAAATCTGGCCCAATCAGTGAGCGGGCGGCAGTGGCCCCAAGCAAAATCAAAACCTTTGGTTTCACCTCCAACAACTCGGCGACCAACCACGGCTTGCAGCGCGAGACTTCATCGATAGTCGGGCTTTGATGAATGCGTTGCTTTCCCTTCAGGTTAAATTTGAAGTGCTTCACGGCATTGGTGACGTAACACAGGGAACGATCGATCCCGGCTTTCTTAAGCAAACGATCAAGGAGCTGCCCCGCCGGACCCACAAAGGGACGTCCACACAAGTCCTCCTGATCTCCCGGTTGTTCTCCGACAATCATGATCTCCGCATCTGCCGGACCTTCGCCCAACACCGTCCCCGTCGCGGCTTGATGAAGCGGACAAGCCTGACAACAAGCTGCTTTTTCATTTAAGGTGATTAAGGATTCACCGACAAACTCATCCGGACTCAAGACCACTTGATCACCCGCCGAATCCAAATCACGCAGGTGCTTCAAGTAAGGATTCCTTCCGCCACCGCGTGCCGGTCGTAGCTTTTCTTCGTACATCTCATCCACCCGGAAGCGGCTTTCCGAGACCAGTGATTCGATCAAGCCGGACTCGGGAAGGTTCTTCCAATACTTCTTCGGCATCTCAGCTTGCATGGCCTTCACCTTGAGGCGGGCGGGATTGAAGATGCTCCGATAGTAACCCCGCCATAACTCATCGAGCTCCTCCTCGGGAACAACAACCTTTCCCACCCCCGGTCCGAGGCGAAGCTCCTGTCCATCCCACGATGCCGAACCTGTTGGCGTGAAGATGGCCCAGTCCATTCCGGTGAAGCGCTTTTGAAAGAACTTTGCCGTTAAGGGCATGATTCGATGATCCGGTTCGAACCAGGCCATAAACTGCTCGCGACCAGTTCCCGCCACTTCGCCGGTCTTCTTGAATCGCACAAAGGCGTGCATCTTGTGAATGTCCCGCGCGATTTCCTTTCGCATCCGCCGGAGCCAGGTGACCGACGAATCGGTCGAGCGTTTTAGTAGGTCCGCTTCTCCTCCAAGAGTCAGCCGCCAAAGGACTTCGTATAAAAGCCCCCAGCGCTCGGCAGAACGGTGATGGGACACCGTGTGTGCTAGCGAGACAAACTCCCTAGAGACCTTTAAGGGTTCACGAACCGGGTTGGGGAGCACCAGGTCTTCATTCCCAAAAAGCCCAGCCTGCCCGCTTTCTTCCCAGAGGATGGTATCGGGAGCCACCTCGGCTTGAAGGAGAGCCCGCGCCCTGTCCCGCCACTCTTCAAATCCCTCTTTGACCGACAAGGTGATCATTTTCAATCCATCACCTGCCCCAAAGGGGAGCTCGTGGTCGTGGCGTTTAAATCCAGTTCCATCTGTTCCGGAGGCGGGGCAAACCGGGAACGCAGATTGTCAGGGTCCAGCTCACGGGAAGACGGATAATGGTCCGCGACGATCACGAATGGGAGAACCTTCTTCAAAGACACCCGGAGCCGAATGAGATCCTGCACGCGGATTTGTCCATAACGCCGGATCCCAAGAATACGATTGGCATTCCGCACCCCCAGGCCGGGGACGCGGTAGAGCATGAGCTTCTCGGCACGATTGAGGTCAACTGGAAAGACATACCGGTTCCGGAGAGCCCAGGAGAGTTTGGGATCGAGATCCAAATCAAGGTTGGGCAGTTCATCGGAGACAATCTCGCTAGCTTCGAAGCCGTAAAAGCGCATGAGCCAGTCAGCCTGGTAGAGTCGGTGTTCCCGTAACAGCGGTGGTGATTTCAGAGGCAAGATGGAAGACGGTTCGGGAATGGGACTAAAGGCCGAATAGTAGACGCGGCGCAACCGATAGTTGGAATAGAGATCGTGCGACCGTTTCAGGAACACCTGGTCTGTCGACCCATCGGCGCCGACAATCACCTGCGTGCTTTGACCAGTGGCAAAGCGACCTTCGGGCGTCCGACGATTTCGTGATTCTTTGCGAACTTCAAAAGCACTCTCAACCCGGTGCCGGATTTTCCCCATCGCGATGCGTGTTCGCTTCAGTGATTTCTCCGGAGCAAAAGTCTTCAGGCTCTCCTCTTTCGGCAGTTCGATGTTGATCGAGATCCGGTCGGCGTACTGCCCGGCTTTTTCGATCAATTCGACTGAAGCTTCAGGAATGGTTTTGAGATGAATGTAACCACGGAAGTCATGATCTTCGCGCAACGAGCGTGCGACCTCGATGACCTGTTCCATGGTGTGGTCCGCACTCCGGATGATCCCCGATGAAAGGAAGAGCCCTTCAATGTAGTTTCGTTTGTAGAAATCGAGGGTCAGCTTGACGACCTCTGGAGCGGTGAAGGCGGCCCGCTGAACATTGGACGAGCGGCGATTGATGCAATAATGACAGTCGTAGAGACAACGATTGGTCAGCAGGATCTTGAGAAGGGAAATGCAGCGTCCGTCCGGAGCATAGGAGTGGCAAATCCCCACTCCTCCGGTGGAACCGATGCCTGTCCCGTTCGCCGAGTTTTTTCCGGTCGCTCCCGAGCTGGCGCAAGAAGCATCGTATTTTGCGGCGTCCGCAAGAATCTCAAGTTTTCGCTGCAATTCCATCGTTCAAATGAACACTATCTTTAAATCAGGCTGGGGAAAATGGTTTTCTTAAATGTTAGATTGAAAGAACCCTTTGTGGCACAAATGGTCGGTAACGAAATGGTTTTGATTCCGTTTCATTTCGCTAGAACCATCGATATGAAGTTCGTATTTTTGTTCCTCACCGGACTGTCTTTTCTTTCACTTGTGATCGCCGACGAAGCCGACTCATCGGCTAGGATAAACCGGCTGGCCAAGGAAAAGTCTCCTTACTTGCTGCAACACGCCCGCAATCCGGTCGATTGGTATCCTTGGGGAAAGGAAGCCTTTGAAAAGGCCCGGAAGGAGAAAAAGCTTATTCTTTTGAGCATTGGCTACTCGACCTGCCACTGGTGCCACGTCATGGAACGCGAGTCGTTTGAAAACAAAGAAATCGCCAAGTTTCTCAACGAGAATTTCGTCGCCATCAAGTTGGACCGCGAAGAGCGGCCCGACGTCGATCAGATCTACATGACAGCCTACCAGTCCATGAGTGGTCAGTCGGGTGGCTGGCCACTCAACATGTTTCTCACGCCGAATCTAAAGCCCCTGACCGGTGGGACCTACTTCCCGCCCAAGGACCGCGATGGGCTCCCAGGCTTCCCCACGGTGCTCAAGCAAATACACGAAGTCTGGTCCACCAAGCAGGAAGAGGTGGTCAAACAGTCGGAATCGATGCACCAAGAAATGCAGAAGTATTTTTCGGGACTTCATGTCAAATCCCCCGACGCCTCCTTGAACAAGGAAACGATCACCCAGGCCATCCCGATCATTCTGTCCCGCATGGATTCCGCATGGGGGGGATTTGGGACCGACATGAAGTTTCCCCAGAGCGACGTTCTCCGTTTCCTTCTCCAGTCGGGAGACCCCAAGGCCGTCGAAGCGGTGCTGAGCACCTGTCGCAAGATGAGCGATGGCGGGATCCACGATCACGTTGGTGGAGGGTTTCATCGCTATGCCGTTGACCGGGAGTGGAAGATCCCGCATTTCGAAAAGATGCTCTACGACCAGGCCCAGCTGGTTGAGCTTTACCTCGATGTCTGGCAGCTGACCGGTGACGAGGATTTCCGGAAAGTTGTCGAAGGCATCGCCGATTACGTGCTTGGAAACCTCACTCATCCAGAAGGCGGATTCTACTGCGCGCAGGATGCCCAAAGCGAAGGCAAGGAGGGGAAGTATTTCTGCTGGACGCTCGAAGAGCTCGAGAAGGTCCTGACTAAGGACGAGGTGGAAGCCGCGAAAACCATTCTCGGTGTCACTGCCGGGGGGAACTTTGTTGACCACAGTGATCCCGAACCTCTTCCGAATCAGAATGTCCTTCACTTTCAGAAACCCCGGACCGACCTCAACGAAGACGAGAAAAAGATCATTGCGGGGATCCTCGCCAAACTTTCAACTGTGCGAAGCAAGCGTGTTCCTCCGGCCACCGATGACAAGATCCTTGCATCATGGAATGGCCTAATGATCGGAGCAATGGCCCGGGCCGGCATTGTCTTGAACAATCCGGGCTATCTCGCGGCAGCCCGTAAAGCCCATACCTTTATCAGAAACAAACTCTGGGATAGCTCCACCAAACGCCTAGCCCACCGTTGGCGCGAAGACGACCGTGATGACACCGCGCAAGCCAAGAGCTACCTCCTCATGCTCCGCGGAACCCGAAAGCTCTACGAAGCACAGTTGAATCCACAAGAACTTGAGTTCGCCCTCGCTCTGGCCGACCGGTCAATCGAGCTGTTCTACGACAAGGAAACGGGGGGATTTTTCGAAGGTGAAAAACGGGAAGACCTCGTCCTTCGGCTGAAGGGGCGATTCGACGAAGCCCTCCCGACCGCAAGCGCGGTGGCCGCCCGTGAACTGGCCATCTTGGCCGAAATCACCGGGGACCAAAAGTATCGTAAGGCATCTGAACTTACCTTGAAATCCTACCTACCACTCATCAAGGAATCGCCCTCGGGCATGGGACAGATGCTGCAAGCGTTGCGCCTTTCACTGAAGAAGCCCGCTCGGCTCGTCCTCGCGGGTGAGAACGGAAGGGACGCTATGATTCTGGCCTCCACCGCAACCTTCGACCCGGACCGAATCATTCTTGGCAACAACGGAAAGGTGACCAAGTTTTCAGCCGGCCTGAAACCAGTGGAGGCCAAATCAACCGCCTACTACTGCGTCGGCCAAACCTGCCAGCTCCCCGTCAACACTCCGGAGGCTCTCAAGGAACTGCTTCTTCGGGTGAAGAACGAAAGAGGCAAGTGATCCTAAGGGCTCTCCCGGACCCGGAAATACAAGCTTTCGGCAAGACCAAGGGAGAACGTAACTCCAACCTGACCGAAGTCACCAACAGCAAAGAGAAAGCACTGTCTTGTGATCTGATGCCAAGCAATCAAGCTGACGTGTCAGCCGCGCTACGGGTCTTTGGCGATGTCACTGGCCAAGTGATCCTCGGCGACAAAGGCTACGACAGTGATACTCTACGAGAGACAATTTTTGACAGTGGAGGTGGTTTGAATATTCCGGGACGAAAGAACCGAAAACAAACACCTTGATGAAGGTTACGGCCCCGCCGTTTGCCACACGCTGATCCACTCCCTCGCTCGAGCGAATAATCCCTGATCGCGCTCTGGCCATTCCGCGCTAGCTTTCCCCGATGGAACTTCCTTTCCAAAACACCTACGCTCGTCTTCCCGACTCTTTTCACGAGAAGGTGAAGCCGACTCCGGTTCTGCAACCCTTTCTTATCGCGGCCAACGAAGAGCTCGCCGAGGAGCTTGGCCTTGATGCTGAAGCACTCCACTCGCCTGAAGCACTCGCTATCTTTTCAGGCAACACCATCCCGGAGACTGCCGAACCAATCGCGATGGCCTACGCGGGCCATCAGTTCGCCAACTTCGTTCCCCTCCTAGGCGATGGTCGGGCCATTCTTCTCGGTGAAGTCAATGGTCGCGACATTCAGCTGAAGGGCGCCGGACGAACGCCCTTCTCACGTCGAGGCGATGGACGTTCGGCACTCGGACCAGTCCTTCGTGAATACCTCGTCTCCGAAGCCATGCACGCCCTCGGCATCCCCACCACCCGCGCGCTCATGGCCATCGGAAGCGGTGAACTGGTCCTGCGTGAAGAACCGGAGAAAAGCGGGATCTTCACCCGCGTCGCCAACTCACACCTCCGCATCGGCACGGCCCAGTATTTTGCCGGACAACGCAATGAAGCCGGTTTGCAACAGCTCGTCGACTACGCCAATCAACGTCTCTATCCCGAGAACGAAGACGCCCTCGACCTTCTCCGCTCGGTCATTTCAAAACAAGCTCGATTGGTTGCGCAGTGGATGTCGGTGGGGTTCATCCACGGCGTCATGAACACCGACAATATGAGCTTCTCAGGCGAAACCATTGACTACGGCCCGTGCGCCTTCATGGATTATTTCAATCCGGCTCAAGTCTACAGCTACATCGACCAAGGGGGGCGCTATTCCTACCAAAACCAACCCGGGATCGCGCAATGGAATCTTGTCCGACTCGCGGAAGCCCTTCTTCCCCTGTTTGACCCCAACCACGACCGGGCGGTTGAACTCGCCAAAGCCGAGTTGGAAAAATATCCGGACCTCTACGAGTCACATCACCTCGAGATCTTTTCCAGAAAGCTCGGACATCCGGGTCAAATCGATGCGGCCTTCATTCGAGAGTTTTTCGATCTCATGGCGGCCCAGAAGACCGACTTCACCCTGACCTTTCGCAATCTCGCCAAAGGTCACGACGCTTTCCTCGCGCTCTTCAAGGACGGGCCACCCGCGCGGGAATGGCTGGCTCGCTGGCAAGCTCTCGGAACAGCCGATACCGCGCTCATGGATTCGATGAACCCCGCTTTCATTCCCCGCAATCACCGTATTGAAGAAGTGATCGAGGCCGCGAAAAAGGATGAATTCAAACCCTTTCATGAACTCCACCGAATCCTTTCCCTGCCTTACGAAGAGCAAATTGAATTCGAAAAATACTCCCGTCCTCCGAAGCCGGAGGAAGTGGTCTGCAACACCTTTTGCGGGACCTGAGAAATCGCTTCGAATCATTTGCCACAGAGTCGCTATTGTCTGCTAGATTCCGCGCGTGAACGGTGAGAAACGACGTCTTCAGGAAGACCACGAACGCACCGCCAATTGGAGGCGATGGGGACCGTATCTTTCCGAACGTCAATGGGGCACGGTCCGCGAGGATTATTCCCACGATGGAAATAGCTGGGATGCCTTCAGCCATGATGACGCCCGCCGCCGGGCTTACCGCTGGGGCGAGGATGGACTGCAAGGGTGGTGTGACCGCAAATGCCGCCTTTGCTTTTCACTCGCACTCTGGAACGGCCAGGATCCCATCTTGAAGGAACGTCTCTACGGTCTCACCGGACACCAGGGAAACCACGGAGAAGACGTCAAGGAGTGCTACTACTATAAGGACAGCACCCCGACTCATTCCTACACCAAGGCGCTTTACCGTTACCCGCAAAAGCGGTTTCCCTACACCCGGCTCTGGAAAGAAAATGAAACAAGGAGTCGCAACGAGAGTGAATTCGAACTCGAAGACACCGGGATCTTCGAAGAAAACCGCTTCTTCGATGTCGTACAGGAGGTGGCCAAACGCGACGACAACGATCTCCTCTGGCGTATCACCGCGACCAACCACGGGCCGGACACCGCTCCCCTGCACATGCTCCCCACCATTTGGTTTCGTAACATTTGGCGGAAGGGCACCGGCGAAGATGCCGGCTTGAAAAACCCGGTCATTGAACTCGCAGGTGATCACCTCAAAATCTGGCACCAGCATCTTGGGGATTTCGAATTCCACGCCATCTCAGAAGGTGACATGGAATCCTGGCTCTTCACCGAAAACGAGAGCGACAACAAATCTCTTTTTGGAACGAAGAACTTTGCCAAGTACCTCAAGGACGCCTTTCACAAACTCCTAATCCATGGGGACAAGAAAGCGGTCTCCCCTGACCAAAAGGGAACCAAGGCTGCCGCTCACTTTCTCACCGAAGTCTCTCCCGGAGAGACGGTCACTGTGATCTGCCGCCTTCATCCGGCGGGCTCCTCTATCCGGGGACTGGATGGTGCCGGCGAAGTCTTCGAGCAGCGCATCCGGGAAGCCGATGAGTTTTATCACGAAATTATCCCGTCGGAAGCCACCAGAAAGGAGCGCGAGGTCTTTCGCGAAGGATACGCCGGGCTGCTTTGGACGAAGCAATTTTACTACTACATCATCGATGACTGGCTCAAAGGCAGCAAAGGTGCCCCGCGGCCCGAGGACTCACGGGAGTACGGTCGAAATAGTAATTGGGAACACCTTTACGCCCGCGACATTCTCTCGATGCCCGACAAGTGGGAGTATCCCTGGTTCGCAGCCTGGGACACCGCATTCCACATGATTCCATTTGCGACTATCGACCCCCACTTCGCAAAACACCAGCTTCTCCTGTTTCTTCGGGAATGGTACATGCACCCCAACGGGCAGATTCCGGCTTACGAGTGGAATTTCTCCGACGTCAACCCACCCGTCCATGCCTGGGCGGTTTGGCGGGTTTACAAAATTGCCGACGAGAAGGGCTCACGCGATCTCCTCTTTCTCGAAAGAGCCTTCCAGAAACTTCTTCTCAACTTCACCTGGTGGGTCAACCGCAAGGACAACGAAGGACGACACGTCTTCGGCGGGGGATTTCTGGGCCTCGACAACATCGGAATCTTCGATCGCTCTCACGGCCTTCCAGGCGGAGGAAAACTCCACCAGGCCGATGGCACCGCGTGGATGGCTTCTTTCTGTCTCACCATGCTTTCGATTGCCCTCGAACTCGCGCAAACCCGGCCAGCTTACGAAGACATTGCCTCCAAATTCCTCGAACACTACATCGAGATTTGCGATGCCATCAACACGCTGGGCGGGAGTGGCCTATGGGACGAAAGTGATCAGTTCTACTACGACCAGCTCGTCACCGACAACCAACAGTCTATCCCTCTAAAGACCAGGTCACTCGTGGGGCTTCTACCCATCATGGCCACCACCGTTTTGAAGCAAACCCAGATCGATGCACTGCCCGATTTTAGAAGGCGTATGGACTGGTTTCTGCAAAACCGACCCGACATCATGAAATATGTCAAATTCCGTCACATCGAAGGTGAACGGAATCCCGACCGCTGGCTCATTTCCATTCCCAACGAAGAAAAGCTGCGGGCCACCTTGAAGCGCATGCTCGATCGCAACGAATTCCTCTCTGACTTTGGCATTCGTTCACTCAGCAAGGCCCACCGTAAAGAGCCCTTCCGTTTCGAAACCAACGGGCAAACCTACACTGTGGAATACACCCCAGGAGAATCGACGACCGCAATGTTCGGAGGAAACTCAAACTGGCGGGGTCCAATTTGGTTCCCCACCAACTTCGTCCTCATCGAAGCACTCGAGCGATACCACTACTTCTACGGTGACGACTTCACTATCGAATACCCCACCGGCTCCGGCAAACAGGCCACCCTACGCGAAATCTCCATCGATCTCTGCGACCGGCTCATCAGGCTCTTCATGCCACGAGCCGATGGTTCCCGCCACTTCGTCAGCACCCATCATCCCCACCGTGGCAATCCACTTTGGGACAACCACCTCCTCTTCCACGAGTACTTTCACGCCGAAACCGGCAAGGGCCTGGGGGCCTCACATCAAACCGGCTGGACGTCATTGGTGGTCCGCCTCATCCGAGAAAGACACGAAAAGCTCCGGGATTTTGACAAGGATGAAGGTTCGCCAATTCAGGAGAACATCGGGAGCTGACATCTGACAATTTCAACAACAAGGATTTCGCATTGCGAGGCGATTCGCCGTTTTTCTCATCTCCGCAAAAAAATCTTCCTGAACTCAATCCGGTAAAGGTCACTCGGGAGCACCTCATCACCCGGGAGTCCACTGGCGGTATCATGGCGGTATCAACCTTGATACTAGCATGAAACGCGTCCGGCGCTGGATTCAGACGAACTGGCTGGCAAGTCCTTCGATGGAGGAACTAGCCGATATCGCAGGATGCGGGTTAATGACCCTGCTCCAAAAGTATTGAAAGCTTTATGAGGTTGACCCTCTGCTCGACCTGCGGAACCGAAGAATTGAGGAAATCACCTGGTTTCTGCCCGAAACTACTCTCCAACTGGCGGACATTTCTGCAAAGTGTGGCTTCTCCTCACAGGCGGCGTTTTATAATCAAGTCATGCGGCACTGCGGAAAACCTCCTTCCTTAGGTCCGCCTTTAATTCAAGCCATGAAATCCATCATCCTAGCTTTCCTTTTCCTGACATCTACCCTTCACGCCCTCGAGCTCGGCCCGCCCTTCCGCGACCACGCCATTCTGCAAAGGGAAATGAAGTTGCCCGTCTGGGGCTGGAGCAAACCCAAGACTTCGGTCACGGTGACCTTTGCCGGACAATCCAAACAGGCGGAAGCAGGTCCTGATGGCAAATGGACGGTGGAACTCAAACCCCTCAAGGCTTCGTTTGATCCCACCGAACTCGTCATTTCAGAAAAGGGCGGTGACACCATCACGCTCAAAGACATCCTTGTCGGCGAAGTCTGGCTCGCTTCCGGACAATCCAACATGCAATGGGTCGCCAGCAAGTGCGACACCGGACGCGTCCTCCAAAAGCAAATCGCTGAACGAGTGGCCGCCGGTGAAGAAAAAGCACCCGTGATTCGCGAAGCCAAGATCACCAACTACTTCGCCGCGCTTCACCCCATCGAACATGCCGATGCCGAGTGGTCATCGGACCAGGGGAACTTCAGTGCCATCGCCTTCTCCTTTGCCTATGATCTTCAACGTGAACTCAAGGTGCCCATCGGGATCCTGAATTGTTCCTTCAGCCAGACCTCCATCCAAGCCTGGACGCCCCGCGTGGGCTTCGCCAACGGCACCAGTGATTGCACCAAGGCCCTTTACCAAAAAATCCTCGAAAGCGATCCATCCACGCCCGAACACAAGAAAGCCTGGAGGGCCTTCTACCAGCAGATCGAAGACACCCTGACTAACAACAAAGCTCTCATCACCGGAGGCAAACCGGCACTACCGGTCTCGACAAAGACTCCGGGGAATTTTTCCGGCAACCGCGATTCGTCCTGGCTCTTCAATGCCCGCCTGAATCCCATGATTCCCTTCGCCATTCGCGGAGCCATCTGGAACCAGGGATACGCCAACAGCGGAGAAGGACTCCTCTACTACGACAACCTCCACAGCATGATCCGGGGATGGCGCACCCTCTGGAACAATCCGGAACTCCCAGTGTACTTTCATCAATTCTACTGCCCGGGAAAGAAAGGGGATTGGGACCACTCACCGAGTATCGGAAGCACCGCGGAGATGCGACTCGGCACCTGGATGGCGCGGGACATTCCTCACACCGGGATGGCCAGCCAGATCGACATTACCGGCGCCATCCACTATGCCAACAAAACCCTCCCCGGCCAACGTCTGGCCCTTCACGCTCTCAAAAACCAATACGGGAAAAACATCGAAGCCGATGGCCCGATGTTTCTCCGTCATTCGGTGGAAGGCGAAAAGGTGACGATCGAATTCGATCACGCTGACGGACTCTGTGTCGGCGAAACCGGGACCAACAGCAAAAGCGGACTCGCCCTGCCCACGATCATCCCAGAGGGCGCCGCGAAGGTTCGGTCCTTTTATCTCGCCGATGCCAACCGCGTCTGGCACCCCGCCACAATCACCGCGATCAAGGGAAACAAAGTGACCATTCAGGCTACGGGAGTGAAGGAACCAAGAGGTGTTTCATACGGTACCGGCGGCATCGGCAACGAGCCCAATCTCTACAACTCCGCCCTCCTCCCAACCACTCCCTTCATCGTCTACGACAACAAACCCGTTCTCAGTAAAAGCTGGCCCGATGAAGCACTTAAGATCGTGAGCCAAGAAATCGACCCAAGCACCGTTGGGCTCTCTTACGAATATCGTCGCATGCCCATTCTCAGCACCCAGTTCCGCGACAACGCAGTCCTTCAAGCAGGCAAGCCTCTCATCATTTGGGGGTCAGCGATCCACGATTGGGGGTACGAAGCGAAAGGAAAAGCCGTCATCAGATTCAGCTTCGCCGGAATAGAAAAAACGATTCCGGTGACTCCCGGAATGAAGGAATGGCAGGTTGTTCTTCCGGCAATGAAAGCCAGCGCAAAACCCAAAACCCTCAGGGTGCGTTTGGAAATCGACGGCGAACTGGCCCACGAACGAATCGCCGAAGGGATCGTCCTAGGCGATGTCATTTACGTTGCTTCCCCACCGACCATCACCAACTTCCCGATAGCCGGAAAATCATCGGCGCCGGTTCGCATGATGAAGCGTAAAGCCAAGCGCTTCCGCTTCACCCGCCCGAGCCGGTTCAGTGTGTGCGTTTCCACCACTCCCAAAAATCGCTTCGCCTCGGAATGGGCCGAAGCCTCGGGATTCGCGGCGGCTTTGGGTCATCGCCTCAGCAAAAAAACCGGAAATCCGGTCGGTGTCATTTTCATGCAATCGGCTGCCAGCGGCAAACCAGCTGTCGATGATACCACCATCAAAAGCTGGATCCATCCCGACGACCTGAAGCTCGCTCCCAGCCTCATGGATGACTACAAGAATCTCGCGGCCGTTCGTCCAGGTAACCCCTACTATGCCGCCAATGCCCGACAGTATGTCAAAGCTTGGCAGGATTACTGGAACACTTACATTCCCGAGCTCATCAAAACCAAGCGAGTGCCGGACGCCATACCCTGGGGCTCCTACCCCTCCCTGAGTGGAAACGTCACCAGTACGGCCTCCCAGGTTTTCAATGTGATGACGGAATCATTCACCCCGACTTCCTTAAAGAGGATCGTCTTCATCACCAGCGAAACGATGTCCAAGGAAGCCGGTGCCCAGTTTGCTGAGCAGAAGCAGGCCCTGTCACAATCCTGGCAAACCCGCTTCGGTCCCGGAACACCGAAACCAGTCCTCATTTCCCACCAGAAACTTTCCAGTCCTGACTCCGTTGCCACCCTCCTCGACGAACTGGCCACTCAGATATCGAAGTAAGTCCAAAAAAGAGGCGAGGCGTTGGCAGGGTTTTGGCTGGACCTTCATTCCGAATCCCTGACCCGGAACATCCGTGCTTCTCCTTCTCGCCTCAACCAGGCTGCTTCGAAGAAGACGTTGAAACAACCGGGCATGATTACCCTTCAACACCCTAGTGGCCATCCCGTGCTGAAGAGAGGTCCAAAGTCATCAGAGCAAAGAAAGATGATTGAGATCAGGGAAAAAGCTCTTAGCTTTTGAGTCCCGATAAATGTCTCAACTTTCGTACGCTCCCCTTCTTCTTACGCTGTTCTGCTCAATTCTCCTTCCGGCAAAAGGCGAAGTCATTATCAGCGAGTTTTTGGCTTCAAACATCTCCGGTTTAACCGATGAAGATGGCGATCACTCGGACTGGATCGAACTCTCCAATCTTTCCGATGCCTCCATCGACCTCACCGGCTGGTGGCTGACTGATGACGAAACTGACCTGACCGGCTGGCAGTTTCCATCGCTCGTTCTTCCACCCGGTGGACAGGCTGTCGTTTTCGCATCGGGAAAGGATCGCGCGGTGGAAGGACAACCACTTCACACTGACTTCCGGCTGAGCTCCTCAGGCGAGTTTCTGGCGCTCATCAAACCCGATGGATCCAGTGTTGAGTCGTCCTACGCTCCTTCCTATCCGCCGCAATACCCCGATATCTCATACGGGCTGGGAAGTGCTGAAGGGAGCACGGTTCCTCTCGTAGGTGCCGATTCTCCCGTTCGCTTTCTCGTGCCCGGCGATGCCTCGGTCGATGTCGGAGGGGCCAATCCATATCACCTTCCCGGTTTCAACGATTCCACCTGGGCGGAAGCGGAAATGGGAGTAGGGTTCGCCACTTCCTCCCGAGATCCTTACTATGCCTTCGTTGGCAACGGTGGCGACCTTCTTGGTTCACTTTACCAGCAAAGCACCTCGATCTACCTCCGTATTCCGTTCAACATCGATGACCCGGAACTAATCACCCGGCTTGAGTTTGCAGCCCGCTATGACGATGGCTTTGCTATTTACATCAACGGGAGCCCGATCCTTGCCACGGCCCTCGGGCCTGCCGACGGAGTCTGGGATTTCGAGGCTCAAGCCAGCGCCAATCATAGCGACAGTGCCGCCATCGCACTGCAACCCTTTGCTATTGATTTTCAAAATGTGACCTTGCTGGCAGGCGAAAACACTCTCGCAGTCCATGGACTGAATCGGACCGCAAACAGCTCTGACTTTTTGTTCGATTGTGAACTCTCTGCCGAAACCCGCGGAGTTGGATCGCTGGAACCGGTCTACTTTTCATCCCCTTCCCCAAATCAACAGAACGGAAGTGGAGTGGTCGACCTCGGTCCGGTGATCAAGGAGGTTACCGAAAACCCCGAGCGGCCCGATCTGGCAAGCCAAACCTTGCTCACTATCACCGCTTCGGTCGCTCAAAGCTCCAGCCCGGTAACGCAAGTGACTCTCTTTCACCGGCAGGGATTTGGCACGGAAAGTTCACTTGCCATGCAGGATGACGGAATCACCCCAGATGCTCTGGCTGGCGATGGCATCTACACCGCCAACCTTCCGCTCGCCGGATTATCTCCGGGAGGCATGATCCGATGGCGGGTGGAAGCCAGGGACCAGAACGGAACCATTTCGAAAGCCCCGTTTTTCCAGGATCCTCTCAACTCTCCAGAATATTTCGGCACAGCTGCCGTCGATCCGTCGTTTTTATCCGACCTTCCCGTGCTTGAGTGGTTTCTTGCCAATCCATCGGCTGCCAACTCGCGGTCGGGAACCCGGGCCGCCGTCCTCCACCTTGGAGAGTTCTACGACAATGTTTTTTGCCGGGTCCGGGGAGGTTCTTCCGCCGGGCTGGCCAAGAAGAGCTACAAGTTTGACTTCAACCCCGGGCATCACTTTCGGGCCACCGACCAACTCGACGACGTCCGGGCCGAGGAGTTCAACCTAAACACCACCTACAGCGACAAGGCCTACGTGCGCCAACCGCTCACCTACGAAATCTACGACCGGTCGGGATCGCCGGGTCCGGAGTGCTTCCTGATGAGAGTACAGCAAAACGGAACTTTTTTCAGCGTCGCGGCATACACCGAGCAGGTCGACAAGCGTCTCTTGCGAAGAGAAAAACGAATCGATGACGACGGTGCTCTTTACAAAATGTTTAATCCGGCAACCGGAGCGAACTCGGGAGTGGAAAAGAAAAACCGCCGACAGGAATCCAACACCGACCTCGCCACCTTTATCAGTGGGATCAACCTGACCGGTGCGGCTCTCGAAGCCTTCATCTTCGACAACGTCGATTTGCCCCGGCAACTGAACTACCTTGCTGCCACCATCCTATCCCAGAACAACGATAACATGTCCAAGAACTACTACCTCTATCGCGATACCGAGGGCAGTGGTGAATGGACCCAACTTCCCTGGGACACCGACCTGACCTGGGGGAGCCATTACATGACCAACGATAGTATTCTTCACGATGGCATCTGGGCCACGGCCGATTACGTTCAGGGTGGCCGCAATGCCAACGTTCCCATTTCACCAAGCCATCCCTATGTCGGAATCCAGGAGCTGCCGGGAAACCGCAACTGGAACCGCCTGATCAACAAACTCCTCAAAAACGAGCGGGTGGCCTCAATGTTTCGGCGCCGGCTTCGAACCTTGATCGATGAGATCCTGATGAGCCCTCTGATCGAGGAACGGCTCACCTCCATGTCCGACGAACTTGGCAACGACGCCGTTCTTGACCGGTCCCGGTGGGGGCAGTTTGGGCAGCCGCAAACCCTCGCTCAGGCGATCACCATTCTTAAGAATGACTATCTCGCTCCCAGACGAACCCACCTGTCGGTCACCCACCTTGCCGCCAATGCTGCCTCATACCCGGTGCCCCAGACTTCCTCGGCTCTCCTGCCCGGCCCGCAGCCGGCCTCTCCACCGATTACCATCACGGAGGCTGAGGGCAGTCCTGATTCGGGAAACCAGGACGAGGAGTATCTTGTTCTGGCCAATTCCGGTGCTGATGCCGTTGACCTTTCGGGATGGTCGCTGACCGGCGGGATCGATTTTGAATTCCTGTCGGGAACCATCATCGAAGGAAACGGATCCCTCTACGTGAGCCCGAAAGTGGAGATCTTCCGGACCCGGGCCCAGAGTCCGACCGGGGGTGAAGGTCGCAATGTCGAAGGCAATTACGGAGGTCAGATTTCTGCGCGAGGCGAGTCTATCGTCCTGCTCAATCAGCTGGGCAACGTGGTCAGTGAATTTCAAACCGCCAATGAAGCCAGCGACGCCCAGAGATTTCTCCGTATCACCGAGATGCTTTTCGCTCCGGTGCAGGGAAAAGAATTTGAGTTCATCGAACTTCGTAATTTGGGCCCGAATCCTCTCGATCTCAGTGGGATTCAATTCACCGATGGGATCGAAGCTGCCCTGACCGGAACCCTGGCACCGGGTGAGTTCGGACTCGTGGTCGCTAACCCGGATATTTTTCCCGGCCAACGGATCCTTGGCACTTACACCGGCGCGCTCAACAACGGCGGCGAGCAAGTTACTCTGCGTGATGCCGCGGGCGAAAACATCCTCTCCTTCGACTACGATGGAAATTGGTTCTCACCTTCCCGTCAAAGTGGATACAGCTTGGTGATCCGTGATGAGTCGGCGGATTGGTTTGCATGGGATGACCAATTCCAATGGGCAATCAGCAGCGAACCCGGAGGCTCTCCGGGCAACGCGAACCCGGTTCCTTTCAGCAACGACTATGCTTCGTGGATCCGGGATTTTTTCACCGCCGAAGAACTGGACGATCCCATGATCAGTAGCCCGGCAGCCGATGCCAGCGGCAACAGTCTTTCGAACCTGATGCATTATGCTTTTGGTCTTGATCCAAAGGCCACAGTCGTTCCAGCCCCTTCCCGGATTGTAGTGGATGGAGACTCAGTCTTTTTGAATCTCACTAGACTGGAACGCACTCCCGACCTGCGATTCGAAGTCGAGGTCTCCACTGATCTGGTGAACTGGGACCTCACCGCGCCGATGGTGGCAGCAGTAAGCCAGGGCAATGGTACCGAGGCCGTTTCCTTTCAGAGCCCCCTTCCCCTTTCGGGTCAGAACCAACAATACCTCCGAATCCGCCTGATCCGAAATCCCTGAGCCAGGTTTGGTCATCGCAAAAAAACCTTGCCGGAATTCATCCCGGCAAGGTGGGAAGGAGGCGGGTTCTTCAATCAGTCCTTCAGGGGACGCACCCAGATGTTCCGGAAACGCACGGGATTTCCGTGATCCTGCATCTTGAGCGGCAGCTTGTCGGCATGGGCCTTGTAGGGAGTGGCCGCATGAGGCCCGGCCCAACCGGTTCCCCCACTGAGCACAGTGTGATCCTGGATCAGCACGCCATTGTGGAGCACCGTGAAGGTAGCCCGTTTGGTCACCTTGCCGCTCTTGTCGAACTTGGGTTGGTGAAAAATGATGTCGTAGCTTTGCCACTCGCCCGGCTTGCGCGAGGCATTCACAAGTGGCTTGGAACGGCCATAGAGCGCTCCCGCCTGGCCATCGGCGTAGGTCTGGTTTTCGAAACTATCGAGCACCTGCACTTCGTAGGTGCCCATCAGAAAGACCCCGCTGTTTCCACGGCCCTGCCCGGTTCCCTTCACTTCGGACGGAGTGGCAAACTCGATGTGCAACTGGCACGATCCAAACTCCTGTTTTGACTGAATGTATCCCGCACGACGAACCGACTCCATCGCTCCGTCAACCACCTTCCACTTGCTTGGACCACCCTTGGTGTCGGTCCAGTTGGCGGCAAAGGACTCAGCCGTTCCATCAAACAGCAAAATGGCATCGGAAGGTGGAGCTCCGACCTTGTCGCCCGGCTTCACCACCGAAGGAAGAGGCTGCTTAGTGGTGTCGGTTTCATGCACCTTCACCCCATCAATATACATGTAGAGCTGCTCGCGACCATTGGCATCTTTCTTCTTCTCGACCTTGATCTCGGGCTTGCTCATATCCTCTTGGGCAAGAGCCGGTGAGGCCACCAAAGCGGCGGACAAAGCCAACACCGGAGTGGAGGTCCGGAAGAACGTGGAAATAGGGAATTGAATCTGATCCATAGCGCACTCTATCGGGCGCCGATTGCATGGGTCAACTTCCGATCCCGCGCGACATCATCGCCCACCTTGAAACAGTGGAAAATCTCCGGATTTCAAGCGCACCTGCAGCTTCTTCCAAAACCCAAAAAATCCGCCCTTCGCGAAGCCACGAAGGAAACGGTCTTCCGGTCGAACGATCAGCGCTAGGTCCGGTTGGATCTCCCCAAGGTCTCCAAGCGAGTCCCGCAACGGGCCAACCTCAGGTCTCAGCCCGACCACCTTTTTACCCTCGTTCCGCATAAGCCAGTCTTTCAATGAATGCGCCCGTTCAATCTCCACTTGATAATGCTGATGCAGCCTTTTCTGCATATCGGCCAACGCCCGTTCCAACCATTGGGTCTGGAGATCGGAACGCCCTTCCATCCTCCCGGTGAGAACAATACGTGACGGACGATATAACGACAGCGGTGAACTTTCAGGATGAAGATCCTCCTCGTGAACCCAAAGCACTCCGCCATCCCCCGGCAAATCGTCTTCAGGCAGCTCAGCACGAGTTACCGGAGGCCGAACCGGGTCGACGGGCATCACGGCCGATAAGTTCTCCAGCCGTTCCAAACCTTCTGCGTTCAGCAAGTCGGGATGAAGGTACTTCTCGAGATTGCCGCGCCGGGGAAGATAGGTTTTTCCAGGCGTTTGCAATCCCGCCACCCAACGCCACGACAGGGTGTTTGACGCCGGATCAAAATCTAAAAGATGGTCTTCGAAAAACTTCGCTCCCAGCTGCCAAGGCAATCGCTCGACATGGACCCAATACGCCGCAAACCACATTCGGACGTGGTTGTGAAGGTAACCGGTTTCCACCAATTCATGCGCGAAATCATTCATCACTGTCACCGGCCCCTCCCCATTCCGAATTGCCTCTGCTCCCTCCACCTCTTCGATTCCAGCCCGATACTCATCCCAGACCTGCGGCCTCATCGAAAGCCATCCCTTCCAGTAACTCCGCCAATAAACCTCCTGGGTGAATTTTTCGACGGTGGAAGCGGCATAACGAGAGAGCGGAGCTTCCGCCACTTCCCATTCGGTCACAAGCCGATGACGGATGGCCGCCGAAAGCCGAGAGACATTTCCATGCCCGGGCATCACGTGATTGCGATCCCGACCATATCTCCCGGAAACCGCGACGAACTCGTTCAATCGATGCAAGGCCTCGTCACGCGTGGTTGCAAAATCCATGAGTCACCATCGATCCATCGTTTGGCTCTGCAACCGAACAACTGCGGAATTTCGATCCCTAACTCAAGAATAGCTCGCCTCGCCAACATCCGCCCGAATAAAAACGCCCATGCGCATTTTCCTTCTTCTCCTATTTGGCACCATCCTCGCCCAAGCCGCTCCTAAGAAGCCCAATATCCTTTGGATCTTTGTCGAAGACCTCTCTCCTCTTTTCGGTTGCTATGACGACCCCATCAATAAGAACCACACTCCAGCCCTCGATGCCTTCGCCAAGAGCGGAGTCATTTTCAAACGTGCCTACATGCCAGCGCCGGTATGTTCGGCTTGCCGCTCGGCGATGATCACCGGTGTGATGCAAACAACTACCGGGACACACCAGCATCGATCATCCCGCGAGTTCGGCATCGTTCCCGAGGAAGTCCGCATTCATCTTCCGAAGGGGATGAAGACCATCCCCGAGCTGATGCGTGATGCCGGCTACTTCACTTTCAACAGCGGGAAAGATGACTACAATTTCCACTACGATCGTCGCCAGCTCTACCAAGTGGGTTCTGACCCTAAATACAAAGTCGGGATGAACGGCTGGCAGGGAAACAAGGCCAAAAAAGTCGGCTCCCTCACCGAAGGAACCTGGAGCTCGCGCTCCAATAAAAACCAACCTTGGTTTGGCCAGATCATGCTTTGGGGAGGCAAGGCCGGGAACAAGCATGTCAGAAAAGGACACCAACTCCCCGACGATGCCGTCAAACTTCCGCCTTATTTCCCCCAGGCTCCGGGCCTGCAAAAGGCCTGGACCCTTCACTACAACGCCGCGCGCGGAACGGACAAACAAGTCGAAGACATCCTCAAAAAACTCAAGGCCGACGGAGAATTCGAGAACACCATCATCTTCTTCTTTTCCGACCATGGAAACAACCAGTCCCTTCGTCACAAGCAGTTCTGTTACGAAGGAGGCGTCCATGTTCCCTGCCTTATTGCCGGGCCCCATCCCGCCTTGAAAGCCGGAACCGTCCGCAGTGACCTCATCTCGGGCCTTGACCTCTCCGCGACCACCCTGGCATTCGGCGGAGCCAAGATGCCCGGTTACCTCGACGGTCGCGACCTTTTTGCCAAAGACCATAAACCACGCGCTCACGTAATTTCAGCCCGCGATCGATGCGACTACACCATCGATCGGATCCGCACCGTCCGAACCGGCAAACTCCGTTACATTCGAAACTACTTTCCCGACCGCCATCTTCTCCAAGCCCAGTACCGCGACAACCGCCCACCCGTTCTCGAGCTCAAAAAACTCCGCCAGGAAGGAAAGCTCACCCCCTACCAAGAAAAGCACTGGTTCGGCAAACGCCCCACCGAAGAGCTCTACGACCTCGCCGCGGATCCACACCAACTCAACAACCTCGCCGACAATCCAGCCTTTCAAGACGAGCTCAAACGCCATCGTCAGATTCTTGAGAATTGGATTGCGGAAACCGGCGACAAGGGTCAGCAGCCCGAAGACCCCAAACAACTCCGGGCCACCTACAACCTCTGGAAGGACAAGCCCATCTTCAAGAACGCCAAAACCAATCCGGAGTATGAGCAATTCCGATAGTTTGTGACAGATTTAGGATCAATTTTTTCCTTGTTAGATTTTTGAAATTGGGGACGATCCGCCGAGCAACACAGAATTTCTTTATGAAAACTCATCTTTTACTAGCTGGCCCGTTGCTACTCATGGGTTCGGCCACGGCAGATCTCTTGATTTACGAGCCTTTCGATTACGCTCCCACCAATCCACAGAACAATGAGGCTTCTCTTGGTGATGGAAATCAGGCAGGTGGTCTCGGCCTCGGAGAATGGTCACAGTTAAATACCGGCCAAAATGAAGCCGATGTGGCCGAGATCGGCCTCGATTTCACTGATGGGCAGGGCAATGTGCTCACCGGAGTGGGAAATTCCTTTGAGCGGGCTTCCCGCGTGGGACAAGCCGCGGTCAGTAGTCCAATTGATCCGACAGCTATCACCGGCCTCACTGCTGACGGCACGACCATCTGGATGACTTTCCTTTTTCAGGACCGTGGATTCAGTGGGCCCGATTTTGGGATCGGACTCGCCACCGAGAACATGGTGGGAGATGACAACCAAGGTCTCGTTGCCCCTGGTTTCGGAGTCGGTTTCGGGATTACCTCTACTGGCGGCCAGTCGCGCAACATCCATACTGCAGTTTATAATAATTCGGTTAACTTCACTCGCATCTCCGAGGAAACTCCGACCTTCAATGGTCCCGCAAACAGCCCCATCAACTATCTGGCGATGAAGGTGAACTGGAACCCCGATGGGACTCCTGACGAGATTTTTGTATTCAATATCTCCGATGATTTCACCGTCGAGCCCGACGAAGCCGATGCACTCGCCAGCGACACCTTTGATTTTGATCTCGCCACCCAGCAGTCTCTTGATGTCTTCAACATCAGTGACACTCAAGTCGCCTACGTCGATGAGATCCGCGTTGCGACCACGTATGCCGAAGCGGTCGGACTGGTCGCACCCGTTGGCGAAGTCACCCTAACCATCGCGGCGAACGCCACTACTCCCGGAACCTGGGATTTCGCTTGGAATGGCAGTGACGGAACGCTCTACGACCTCGTGAGCTCCACCGATCTTTCAACCAGCCCCGACACTTGGGAAGTCTGGAACGATCAAGAGAACATCTCAGGTTCCAGCCTGACCGCCGTCCCTGTGGATACCGAAACCAAGCGCTTCTTCGCCATCATCGCAAAATAACCTCCCCTTAACTCACAAAAAGATCATTACCCATGAAAACAACCCAAAAAACCGCTAGATTCAGAGCATTCTCAATGCTTGCTTGCCTCGTAGGAACGGCAGGTTCGGCATCCGCTACCCTCTACATCTATGAACCGTTCGACTACGCCCCTACCTCTGGCGTGAATAACGGAGCTTCACTTGGTGATGGCAACCAGGCCGGCGGACTGGGACTTGGAACTTGGAGCCAAGTCAATACCGGAAGCAACGAAGTCGACGTCCGCGACGGCGGGATCGAGTTCACCGATGGAGGAGGAAACGTGCTGCCGGTCACTGGCAACGCCATGGAACGCGCAGTCCGTCAGGGTCAGGCAGCTGTCAGCAGCCCGGTTAGCTCAACAGCTACAACAGGGCTGACCGCAGACAACACCACCATCTGGATGACCTTCCTTTACCGAGATCGTGGCTTCAGCGGACCGGATTTCGGCATTGGACTTCATTCAGAACCAATGATCGGCAATGACAACCAAACTCTTGCTGCAGCGGGATATGGCGTTGGCTTTGGAATCAATTCTTCTGGGGGGCCGAACCGAAGCATTGGAACGATTGTCTATAACAACGCGGCAGATTTTACTCGAGTGATTGAAGCCACCCCTTCTTTCAATGGTCCGGGAGCAAGTGACATATCTCTGCTGGCCATGCGAGTGGATTGGAATCCCGCTGGGACACCAGACGAAATCCGCGTCTTCAATATCACTGACATCACAACCGAGCCTGCTCTGGGTGATGCCTTAGCGTCCGACACCTTCGACTTCACTCTGGCCCAGCAAAACTCGCTCGATATTTTCAACATCAGTGAAACTCAGGTTGCTGATGTCGATGAGGTTCGTATCGCCACCACCTTCGCCGAAGCCGTGGGTGGAGGAGTGATTCCAGAGCCAAGTTCGGCACTCCTCATCGGGCTGGCTGGACTTGGCCTTCTCGCTCGTCGTCGATAGGCCTGAACATTCACACAACTTAAACCAAGCGGCTTGGGCTTTCCCAAGCCGCTTTTTTTTCGCAAAAACTCAAGAACGCTAGGGTTACGATAAAAACCCCGAACGGGCTTTTCATCGTTAACATCTTGGACGAATTGACCATGGAACCGGCCGAAGCTGATTCCCTCGCGAGCGCCCCCCGACGAATCCAGCTGAAACGGTAACGATGGCACCACCTACGACCTCGTCAGCTCCCTCGACCTGAACCCTTCTCCAATATCTGCGAGGTTTGAGACGGACGGGGAAACGGCTCAGATTCCAATCTCAACGCATTTCAAGATAGCGAAAACACTCGGCTCTTCTTTACTATCATTGCTAGATATTCCCTGCATTGCGCCTGGCGCGGCATCACCGTTGGGGGCCTTCTAAAAACCGACCCCCAAAAGGGGCATGCTGTTGGGGAAAAAAGTCAATTGGCGTTTGATCAATCATCAAGTCTAACTGTATAGAGAGTCCGAAGTTATCCGTTTTCCATCCGGATTATTTCTCCACTGAGTTGGCATTTCTACAATTCTCCCTCCCCAATCCTCTAGATTTTAGAAAGATGAAAATAAAATCCCTCAAAATAACGGCAGCTGCGATCCTCGCCTGCCAGTCGACAAACGGCGCTCTTGTCAGCGAATACGGTATCTTGGACCTCACCGCGAATGGCGGCATCAACCCGAACACCGGAAACCCTTGGCAGGCTGGCGACACCTATCGCCTTGCCTTTCATACCGACGAGACAATCACTGGCCAATCCGATGATCCAGCAGTTTACGATGCTTTCGCAACCTCTCAGGCCAATCTCAGCTCTCTTGGCAACGGCCTGATCCAGTCCTCCTCCGGTTGGACCGCCATGGTCTGGGTAAACACCGACTCGACGCTTCCACAGGCTCTCGATCTTCGCAGCGTTCAAGCTGGCGAGAGTCCCCTCAGCAGCCCATTAGTTCGCGGCGGATACGGGGATACTACAGGTGGAGCAGAAATCGGCGGAGCCGGATCACCTGTCTTTGCTTTGGATGGGACCACCGCGATTGCCCGTAACAATGCAGATATCCTAAATGGCTGGAGCAACCCGTTTAATGGTGACACTGCCCTACGCCTCGCTGCCGGTTCGACCAACAACAACTCTGATGGTGAACCAACCGTAGCTGGCCAGAACGTGCACTACGCTCCCTTCCTCGACCAGTATGGGCTTGGTGATTCCGCCACCATTCACGGTGCCAGCGTCTGGACCGGAGGATGGCAAAACCCGGCCAACCCTCTCGGGGACTCAGTGGATGCCAGCGATTCCCAACAACGGGTACGTGGCAGCTGGGGATCCTCCAATGCCAATAATCCCGGGAGAACCTGGAACCGCTTCCAGAGCAATACCACAAGCGGTCTCAGCGTTTATGCGCTGTCCCCTGAGCTCGTGATCTCTGACGCGATTCCCGAGCCATCCACCGGATTGCTTGCTGGACTCGCTTCCCTGGCTCTGCTGGCCCGTCGGCGGAAGTAACTGGCGGTCTGAGAAATCTCTTGCAGGGCGATTGGAGCGATCCGATCGCCCTTCTTTTAGGAATAATCACTCATTAAAAATCCTGTTATGACAAAAAAACGATCCTCTCTCTTCAGTTCAGCGAACTGTCTGGCGGCCGTTCTCCTTTGCGGATTGTCCTCGGCCTCCGCTCAACTTGCCGGTCAATACGGCATTCTCGACCTCACCGCTAATGGCGGCATCAACCCAAACACCGGCCAACCTTGGCAGGAGGGCGACCAATATCGGCTCGCTTTCCACACTGCCAGTACCATCACCGCGGAATCTGATGATCCCGCCACTTACGACGATTTTGCCACTGCTCAAGCGAACCAGAGCACCCTCGGAAATGGCAACATCCAGAGCTCGACCGGTTGGACTGCCATGGTTTGGGTGAACACTGATGACACGCGCCCTCAGGCTCTTGATTTCAACAATATTCAAGCCAGTGAAAGCCCCATCAGCAGCCCGCGAGCCCGTGCCGGCACCGAAGACACCACCGGCGGTTCTGGAGTCGGAGGGGCCGGAGTTCCCGTCTTCGCGATGGATGGCACCACCTGTATCGCCCGGAACAACGGCGACATCTACAATAACTGGAGTAATCCTTTCAATGGAGACACTACACTTAGGTTGGCTGCCGGTTCGACCAACAACAATTCTGATGGTGACCCAACCGTGGCTGGCCAGAATGTCAACTATTCCCCTTTCCTTGATCAGTTCGGGCTGGGCGATACCGCCACTGTCCATGGACGGAATGTCTGGACCGGTGGACTCTCAAGAGCCGTCAACCCACTCGGAAATTCGGTGGATGCCAACGATGCCCAACAACGGACACGTGCCAGCTGGGGGTCTTCCAATGCCAACAATGGCGGCCGGACCTGGAACCGTTTCCAATCCGACACCACCGCTAGTCTTGCCGTCTACGCCCTCTCCGAAGTCCTCACCATCGGGACCGGAACCCCCGTGGCACCCTTAGTTTTGACCATCAGCCAAGTTGCTGATCCCGGAACTGGTTTCGACCTTTCCTGGCCCAGCCGGGATGGCCGCCTCTACCGGATCCGTAGCAGTGCAACACTCGATTCCGCTCCCATCACCTGGGACGTGGTTCAGGAGGACATTCCATCTGACGGCGAGACAACCTCGCTGACTCTCACTCCTAGTGAGACGAGGCTCTTCTACGTAGTCGAGGAATACACCGCCCCCTAACCCGGACATCCCTTTCTCTTTCAAACACCGTCCCGTTCAATTCGGGTCGGTGTTTTTTATCTCTAACGAATCACTCGTTCCTCTCAATCACCGCAAAAACCGCAATCGGAAAACACCTGAATCGAATTGCTTCCGGTTCCGGAAGGTGCCAATTCAATATTCCCTTCCCAGGTCGCCCAGGAGGAAACCTGAGTGGCCACCCTCTGGAATTTCTTCAGGGTGATGAAGGAAAAAACCCGAAGAGGCAGGAGGTCCGCTCAATTCAACGGCTACCCCAAACTTGCTCCTCTCCAGTTTGAGTGTATTTCAAAAGGTGCAGGCGATGGTCCAGCCCCAGAACAACGCGTTGCAGCGCTACCTCTCGAAACGATTCCGGATCCTGCTCACCGGAGACGCCGATGGGGTCCCGCCGTGGCTGGCGACCGTTGGAGAAAGTGATGAGCCAGGGCTTTATCTTCCCGATGAGGCACCCTGGATCGCTCATGCCGATATGGCCACGCTGGTGGGCGGGATCCGGGCCCTCTTGATGCAGGCCCTTCACCCCGGTAGCCTAACCGGGGTCCGTCAACATTCCCGCTACAAGTCCGATCCGCTGGGACGCCTCTCCGGCACCATCCGCTGGCTCACCGTGACCACCTTCGCCTCCAGCGCTTCAGCCTCGGGCGAGGCCGAACGGGTGGACAAAATGCATCAGCGCGTGAAGGGAAAATACACGGACTCCGAGGGCAAAACCGTCGACTACAAGGCGGCCGATCCTCACCTCCTGCGTTGGGTTCACATTGCCTTCATGGATTCCTTTCTCCGGTGTCACCAGCTTTACTCCACCCGCCCCCTGCCAGGCGGAGCCGACGCCTACATCAACCTCTGGTCCAAGTCGGTCATTCCTCTTGGTTTGACTGAAGTTCCGATGTCGGAGGCCGATCTCCTCGCCGACCTTAAAAAGTATCGCCCCGAACTGGTGGTGAACGACAACACCCGCGAAGTGATTCGCTGGATCAAATACCCGCCCCTTCCAAAAACGTCCCTTCCGGCCTACCGCTTTCTTTTCAAAGCCGCCCTCGCTTCCCTGCCCCAGGAATACCAAGAGATGATCGGCTTGGGACATCCGTCACTAAAGGTCATTCGCCCAATCACTAGGAATCTCCTCAAACTGATTCGCGTCGCCATTGGCCCGGAGAGTCCGATCGAAGAGGCTGCCATCGCACGACTCCACCGGGCGGGACAGATGAAGAATGGCAAGGTCGTGCGCAGCCGGGAACCTGCTCCGGTCCACGCTGCCGTCTAGAAGGACCCAAAAAGCCCCGTGCAGATTTCTCCAAAAGAGGCTGATCTGATAAACCCGGAAGACTTCAGTTCGACCCGCTCAGTTTGAGCTGGAAGAAGCTGTCCGTCCTAGTCGGTTCGAACTCGACCTCGACGTGGATTCCGACAAGCACCCCTTGGATCAAATCAATCGCTTTCATAGTCAAAAGATGGATCCATCATTTTCTAACACTTCGCGAATCATGAGTCACATTTCTATTACGACTTGCCGGACCCAAAAAATTCGTATTCCTCATGTTACCATTTGCTGCCGGGTTGCATAATCACGGCAGTGATGAAAGCAATCTTTCTTACCCTTTTCACCGCACCGCTGGCGCTGGCCAATCCGTTTGAGCCATCCAACATCCCGGCCGATGCCAATTGGTATCTCCACTTGAATCTCACCGCCCTCCGGGAGACCAAAACAGGCGGAATAGTCGTGGCGAGCATTCGCGAGACCCAATTCGATACCCTCGACCAGATCGAGAACATCTTCGAATTCAACCCCCTGACAGACCTCACCGGGGTCACGCTGTTTGGCAGCGGGAAGGCGAACGAAGGGGCAGCCATCATTCAGGGCAACCTCAATAAGGCTCGTTTCCAAGAGGTCATCGTGCATGCGGAAAACCACCAAACCTCCGTCCACGGCTCCACCACCGTTCACCAGTGGGACGACAAAGGGAAAACCCAGCACGCCGCCTTCCACGGTGAGAAGACGATTATCATCAGCCCGCAGAAAGAATCCGTTTTTCTCGGAATCGATGTTCTGACCAAGGACAAGGCAGGGCTACCCGCCAACAAGGAGCTACCCGCAAAAAATCCCACCCTTGTGGCTTTCGCAAACATCAGCAAAATCGACATGCCGGACGATGAAGGTTCACGCATCGTGCGACGTGCCAAATCACTCATGGTGACCCTCGGAGAGAACCAGGGACGCCTTGAAATGGCGATGGTGGCCGAAACCAACGACGCAATAACCACCCAGCGGATGGCCAAGGTTATGGAAGGACTGATTTCCCTCGGACAGTTAGCTGACGAGAACATCTCGGCTCTCGACATTAATCACACATCCAAGGTCACCGAAAAAACCATGACCATGACCATGGACTTGTCGGCCACAAAGGCCCTCGAAATTCTTTCGGAAATGCGGTAGCCTAGGCGCTGTGCCCCCTCGTTCCGACTCCGATCTCGTTCTCGCCGCTCTTGCAGACGGGAGCGAGGCTGCTTCGGCGCGCGACGAAATCATCCATCGCTATCACGGAAAGATTTACGCCTTCCTCTTCAAACTGACAGGGAAGCGTGAGGATGCCGAAGATCTCACTCAGGACACCCTTCTTCTCGCCCTCCGCAAGCTGAAGACTTTCAAAGCCGGCCACCAACTTCTTCCTTGGCTCTTTACCATCGCGCGGCGCACCGCGATTTCGCAATGGCGCAAAAGCAAGCCTTCCGTAACCCTTCTAGACTCCGACCATCCTTCCACTGAATCCGACCGCCCACACGATGCCATCGCGCTCTGGAAGATCGCCAAGAAATCCCTCAATCCCAACGAATTCACCGCTCTTTGGATGCACTACCAGGAAGGCCTCCCGCTCAAGGAGGTGGCCCGCGTTTTGGGCAAAACCGCTCCCCACGCCAAAGTCATCCTTTTCCGGGCTCGCAAGAGACTCGGTAACGAACTTCTTTCCACCGGCGAAGCCTGGCTTCCCGGACAAACCGTAAACCTCACTTCGCCATGACCCAAGACTACCTCGAACAACGCCTCCGCGAAAAGCTTCCCGCCATCTCACCACGGCCGGGATTCGAAACACGGATCCAGGCACTCGCCCGCGAACCCCATGAGCCAAAGCGGAAGTCGCTCTTTACCAAGCTGGCTCTTCCAGCCGTGGCTCTTGTCGTTCTCGTCCTGGTCCTCGCGCCCAGGGAAGACCCCGCTCCGGCGCCCACGGTCGTTGAGCAAACCACTCCGGAACCGGAGCCCTCTCCCATAGCCGCTCTCAAGGAACCCGTCACCCGCGAATACGAAGGACTCAAGAAAGACGCCCAGTGGACGCTCGGCCTGTTCCGCAGTGCGCTGCCATCAGTTCCGGTGAAACTGGAAGGGAATAACTAGAGATCGCATTCTCGCTCGTTCGTCCTAGCCAAGGAGTTCTGACACCACTCCATCACTGTAGGCAAATTGAGGCAGTTCGACCCCTACTTGTTGGAGCAAGGTCAGCCAGTAGTTTGCCAATGAAGTGTTTTCTTTTGGCAAAACAATGTGTTTCCCATGCTTGATTCGATCGGCAGCGCCACCGGAAAGAAGAGCGGGCAGGCTTTGCAGGCCATGACCAGAGCGGAGATTCCCCCCGTAACTAACCAAACAAGTGTCATAAAGCCTTCGCCCTTCAACATCCTTGGTTTCCTTCAGCCGATCGAGGAACCACGAGAATAGTTCCATCAACTTCCGGTCTCTCTTTTCCGAGGCCGAGCGTCGTTCATCGGAGAATCCATAGTGGCTTAACGAATGCGGGCTTAGTGTGATATCAAGACTGGAAATCAAACTGAAAACCGGAAAACGATAACTCGCCACCCGGGTCATGTCGGTCTGCAACGCCAGGATCATCATGTTCAGCATCAAGCGGATCTCCTCGTCTCCCTTCATTCCTTCCTTGGGAGCTTCGAAGGCCGCTTCCATTTTCGGCCGGTTGGCCCATTTCGCTTCTCGCTGCAGGCCCAGCTCAATTTCACGCACCGAGGTGAAGTATTCGTCGAGTTTACTTTGATCCTCTTTCGCGAGCCTGCCACGCACGCTGCTCCCATCCATCCGAACCATATCGAGAATACTCTGCCGATTCTCGATTCGCCCGAGAACACTCTCCGGTGAGTCGCCCTTCTGAGCGAAAAGAGTGCGATACAGCTCAAGTGGCGATGGAATTCCCGGAATCGATTTCCCCCGGGCATCAGCTGAAAGTGAATAGCCGGCTCCGTGCCCTCCTCCCTGCCCTGGAATGGGTTCGCGGGCCGTCAGCACCAGAGATGGAAAACGGTTGTCTTTCCCGATCGTTTTGGCAGCAACCTGATCGCACGAGAGTCCGGCTTCATGAGTCCGGTATGAGCCGCAGTTGAGGTAACCAAAGCTCCCCCCGTGAGGATTCTTCACCCCAAGGTTGGTCAGGTTGGAGATGCAGGTGAAGTCGTCCTGATGACGCTCCAAGGGCGAAAGGCCCTTGGTCAGCCCCATCTCCGGGAAACGCCCCGCCTCTTTTGGAAAGAAGCTCTCACCGACATCTCGATAAGAATCCGTGAACCCATAACCTCCGCCAAGAAAGATCAGGCGCTTGGGCACTTTTGCCTTCGAAGCAGCAAGAGCGGTGGACTCAAGAAAAGGAAGAGCGAGACAACAAGCTCCCTTCCGGAGAAGCGAACGACGGGTGAGTGAATTGGTGACCAGTGAGGACATAACAGAAAAGGGTGCGGTTTAGTTTCGGAAAAAGAGCGGACTCGCAGCTACCGCATGGATCATGTCGCGCATTCGAAAACCCTTTGGGCGCAGCTGATCCATCATCGCATCAAGATGAGGTTTATCAGTGAATTCAACGTCACGGCCGAGGCCATAAACCAACAAGGACTCCAGCATGTTGCGGGCGAGTTTCTCCTCATAGCTCATCAGTGTTTCTTGAAACTCTTGGAAGCTTTTAAACGCTCTGCCTTCCGGAAGAGAGCCACCAACGACGATTGGTTCGCGTACACCCGGAGCGGTGACTTCGTCCACTCGCCAACGACCAAGGAGGTCGAAGTTCTCCAGCGCCAAACCAATCGCATCCATCTTACGATGGCAAGAGGCACACTGGACCCGTGACTGGTGGAGCTCGACCAACTTTCGAGTCGTTAGCGGGTCCTTTTGATCAGCACCCAGTTCGGGAACATTGGGAGGAGGGGGAGGAGGCATATCGTTGAGAAAACGATTCAGAAGAATCATCCCGCGAACGGTGGGAGAAGTGCGCTCTCCATTCGACCCGGCGACGAGAAAAGCCGCTTGGCCGAGATACCCCCCACGAGGCGAATCCTTCTCCAGAGTGACTTTGACGAACTCGTTTGTCACCACGTTCGAAATTCCATAGTGATCTGCCAGCTTGGCATTAATCATCACGAAGTCGGACTTGATCAAAGTGGAAACCGGGAGGTTCTCGGCGACCATGACCTCAAACGTGGAAATCACTTCCTGCTTTGCCGAATAAAGGAGACCACCCGTGTAGGTGGGGTAATTCTTCGAAACCGAAACGGCATCGAGCCGGTCAAAGTCCGCCCATTGACTACCAAAGCCCTCGGCAAAACGTAGATTGTTCAGTTTCAAAACACGATCAATGCCCGCGTGATACCTCTCGAAGCTCTCGCTTGCTCCCCGTTCCACCTCTTCATAAAGCCTGTCCTCCGGTGGTCCACTGGTCAAAAAGAAAGAAAGGCGATTGGCCAAATCATCGGAAGAGACCATCTGCACATCCTCCTGCACCCCGGTGACTTCATTGAGATAAAGAAAGCCAGGTGAAACCATCACCACCGCCAAGGTTCTTGCCATCGCTTCCTCAAAGCTAAGATTCTTGGTGCGCTGCTTCTGAAAATAGGAGTGCAAATGATCGAGATAAGCCTGATCCACTGCACGTCGTCGAAAGGCTTTCACCGTAAATCGCTCAATCAACTCGCGGGCATTATCATCAGTCCATTTCAGAGAAGACTTCATCCCCGGAACGGGTCGCTCCGGAAAAAGCAAGATTTCAAAAAAGGAACGTTTCTCCGGATAGCTAGGGCCCTCGACCGCGATCGATTCAATCCAAATCAAACCTTCATCCTTGGTTTCGATCCCACGATAGCGCTTCAAAGACTTGAGATAGTGCGAGAGCCAGGCACCGGTCCGATCTTCGCTCACGTAACCGGAAATCTGCCCATCCAAAGTCGCTGGCGTAATCTCCACCACACTTTCAGACGGATTCTCAGTCGTTCCGGTAATATAAAATACACCCGCAGTTTCCTGGTCACCAGCACCCACTCGAACGAAGCGACGCATCGGATGCACCTTCCCGGAAAGCCCGGCATTCACCCGAATCCGGTAGGTTCCTCTTGGGTCGATTTTTCGGCGGTAAGTGAGATGGCGAAGTGGCTCGGCAAGATATACACCAGTCTCAACGTTCGGAAGCGCCAGATACTCATGACGCATCTTTGAAAGCCTCACCACCTTGCCGTGGGTTTGCCCTTCCCACGCCTTCAAACTTCTCCGGAAATTGTTATTCCAAAAGTCTTCCGGCTGTTGCCGAATCGTTTGTGACTCCTCACGCACCCCAGACCACTTGAACGCCGTCAAAACGATCTCGCGTGCCAGCTCGTAGTACTGGTCGAGATGCTCGGTGGTGAACTGCTGGCGGCTGCCAACAGTATCGAAGTTCTCCACGCCCTGGTCAGGCGGAATCCGGGAAGCAGGTGGTTCGAATCCGAAAAGATGCCGAATGGTGGCGCCATACTCTCGACGATTCAAACGCCGCATCTCAACTTTCCCGCCACTCGAAGCCAGTCGCTTACGCGCGTCGAAAAGGCCATCAGTCAGCTGACGAATGACACCTTCAAGCTCAGCCTTGGCCGGTTGCTCTTCCTCTTCCGGTGGCATTTCACCGGTGTTCAATACGTCCAGAATATCCTGATAATGAAGCGCTTCATCTTGATCTGAAATCGAGAAGTCCAGTTGATCAAAGCGCAACTTGCCCTTCTGCTTCTTCTCGCCGTGACACCGGACGCAATGGGTCTCAAGAAACGGCTGGAGTGTCGCACGATCTATCAAGGTCTCCTTGCCACCCGCCCCTTGAGAAAGAAACGGGGCAAGGGATGTCCCTGCTATGAGACAGCTTTTGAGTAAACCATTCATTTGTCTTTGACGGTTTTCTTTTCGCGTAGATTTGAAAAGCACGATGCATCTGCTTCTTTCGGCAGCGTAATCTTCCAGTTCTCTAATTGCTCCAGGAGGCCCTTCACGACGTCAGGATTTTCTTTGCTCAGCTCTTTCTTTTCCAACGGATCGGCGACGATGTCGTAAAGCTCGACATGCTCACTCTTCTCACTGACAAGAAGCTTCCAATTCTTATGCGCAATCGCGTAGGACACCCAGTGATACGGCTTTGCTTTTGAAGCAGGCCAACGAGACTTCATTTTCCAAAACAGAGGCTTCTCCCTTCCCTCCGCTTTTGATTCTCCGATCAAGGCGTTGACCTGGCTGACGCCATCCGGCTGATACCCTTCGGGCATTTTGACTCCGGCGACTTCCAGGAAAGTGGGAAGCAGATCGACAGCAGAAATCATCGAGTAATCATTCGTCTTTCCAGCCGCCACTCTACCCGGCCACCGTACGAGAAAGGGAACCCCTATTCCGCCTTCGAAGAGGGCGCTTTTGTAGGCTTTACGCCCTGCGGTAATCCCTTTCGACGCACCAATTCCGTATCCGGCACCCGTCGCGGTATCAAATTGCAAACTGAGTTCGGTCGCCCCACCAGCCCGGGCCGGACCATTGTCCGAGCTGAAAATCACGAGGGTGTCATCGGCGAGCTTCAGTCGATCGAGAGCATCAAGGATTTCCCCGATCCGGTCGTCAGCGTGGGAAAGAACAGCAGCATAAATCTGATCGGCCTTTTCCAAATCTGGAAACCGATGCTGATACCTTGGCAAAACATGGAAGGGCGTGTGGGGTTCATGGATCCAAAGGTTGATAAAGAACGGCTTCTCCTTTTGCTGACTCTCTTCGATGAACTTCACCGCGTGTGCGCTGTCTTCATAAAAGGGCATCTGCTCACCCGCGCAATTGAAGGCACCGTAATCATCGTATCCGTATTGGTCAGGCGTTGGTGAGTCGGGGATCATGTCATTGGCCAGATGCCACTTTCCATAATGGGCGGTCGCATAGCCGGCCTGTTGTAGCATTCGGGAAAGGAGCGGCGCCTTGGGACTCAGCCAGTCGGGCATCCCCCTCTTCTCATTACTTGGCACCCAGGCGAAGTGACCATCAATTCGATAGCGTGCCGGGAAATGTCCCGTCATCACCGCAGTCCGACTCGGCGAACACACTCCACTCGCGACACTGAAACGATGAAAGTCAGCTCCCTCCTTCGCCAAACGATCAATGTTTGGAGTTTTGACATAAGGATGTCCGTGGCAGGACAGATCCCCCCAACCCCAGTCATCGGCAAAGATAAAAAGGATGTTGGGTTTCTCCTGAGCTTGAGAAATCGACAGAAGCCCGAAAAGAAGAGCAAAAATAGAAATGACCAGTCTGTTCATTGTTTTGTAGCGGGTTGGGTAGAATAAACCTTGATCGATCCTTCGATCTTTCCGCTCCCACCGGATTTAATCGAAATCGCCTGAACGAGCTGGCGTGGTTTTGAATGCGGAAGGTAAGAATCCTGACTTCCCTCGGCTCGATTCCTGATGTTCCGCAGGGAAATGTTTCGCGCAATCGGAGAGGCTTTGGGATTGAAGATTTCCTGAGTCCCCGATTTTTGAAAGGGAATCCTCGCAATGCGGGTCTTCGGCCCCACGCTCATTAGTAGTTCGGCATTTGGCTCACCCGGCTCGTAGTCCATTTCAATCCCGTCAAGAAAGAGGCCTTCCGCATGGGAGCAAAGTTCGAAAACCGCATTCTTACTCTCATCCCGATGATGAGTGAGGTCAAAAGGGCGAATGTGAATGTTCTCAAAGTAGAGGTCTTCGACAGTTCCCAAATCAGCCGAGTAATCATTCTGAACATCGCGGATATTCGGTTGATCGTAGATCTTGATCGAGTGAATATTTCGAATCCTCGAAAAGAGGCACCGCTCCACCCGACACTCCTGCTTTGAACCATCAGGATACAATTTGAAACCAGGCAGAATCCGAAGAGCACATGCTCCCTCATCCACATTGGAATCTTCTACCAGAATGTCTGTGATGTTGCCAAAAGTCAGGCTAGAGGTTCGCCAATCCCAGGCATTGAGAGCGACCGCATCGTCTCCCGCCCTTGGACCATGGATATTTCGGATCACGCCGAACTCCGCCGGCCCCTCAACGTGAACGCCGTCTTTGGTGTTATCAACACAGACCCCTTCGATCAAAAAGTTGCGCGCATTGCCAATCTGAAGACCAAACGAAGAGTAGTCTCGGACGCAGACATTCCGAACTGTGACATTCTCCACATTGCTGAGTACGAAACATCCCTGACTTCCCAACATCAACCCAAACTTTCCTTCGCGAAACCCCTGCGGTCCGTATCCGCTGTTCTTGCTGTCTCCCCAGATTCCACCTTCGATCAGGATATCCCGATCGGCACCTTCACACAAAACCACCGGCCCTTCCTGACCCGAAACAAGGCTACGATTACGGATAAGGGCAAACTCCACCTCGTCCGTGATCATTCGCAACTCGGTCTTGGGATGCACCTTGATCCGTGAACCGGATTCCACAATGATCGATCGGTCCAGATAGAGAATGTCCGGCATCTCCGGGATCAAGATGCCATTCTGTTCTTTCATCGATTGCTCAATCGCATCCGACCACACGGTTCCGGTGACCTCGATCGCCTCTTCAGCCTTCCGCAGGCGAACTCTCTTTTCATTGTCCCACAACTGGCTCCATGTTTTGCGGTAAGTCAGACCCGCGTACTCGGTCAGGGGCTTGAGCACCTTCGAGGCTTTCGGCACCTTGTTTCCGACAGCTTTGATTTTCCGCCGAAGCGCTTCCCGCGCGGCGGTCGAACCCGGGCGAAGATTTTTCTCCATGAACGAAACCGTCTCATGCACAACGTTCGGAAACTCCGGGTGGAGCCCCCCTTTCGAAGTCTTCCAGTTGTGAACTGCTCCATCGATGATCTTCACCACAACCGGAGCCTCAACCTTGGCGGCACACCGGCCTAGCTCATGAGCTTGGTGGACCGGGATCGTGGGATCGAGATCTCCCTGGAGGACAAGGAGTGGCGAACTGTCTGCATTGAGATAGTTTACGGGACTAACCTCCCGGTAGGCTGCAACTCGTTCTTGTTCAGAGACTTCCTTTCTCAAAATACGATCAGCAAAGCGATCATTGGCAGAAGTCTTTCCCGGGATTGCAAACAGGTCTGTTTTCTCAAAGTCTCCAGGCCCATACCAGGAAACACCCGCCAACGGCTTCACCGAAACCTTGGCCAGTTCCGAATCACCTGTGAAGGAATCCGAATCCGTCAACAAAACCATCTGAGCCAAATGCCCACCTGCCGAATCTCCCATCGTGAAAAGATGATCTGCATCCAGAGACAATTGATTCTTATTCAGCACGAGATACCTCAAGGCGTCTTTGCAATCCACCACGCAGTCTCGCATAACCACGCGGCCATCCCTTGTACAAAGGCGGTAGTCAGTCGAGGCGACACAAAAGCCATGTTCATTAAGCGCCTTCACCGCTTCAAAACGCACTCCTTTATCACCGATCACTCTCGTTCCTTTGGCCCAACCTCCCCCATGGATAAAAAGCACGACGGGAAAACCATCCTGTGGGGGATCGGCCGAAGGATAGTGCAGATCCAGCCTCAATGACTTGCCACCAACCTCCTTGAAAACAACCCCGCTACGATCAAGGCTCGATGCCAGACATGTCGGGAGGGCAAAAAAAAACAAGAAGGGCAGCCGTGACTCTGAAGAACTGACGAAAAAGGACGGTCATCACTTTGGACTACTTTGTGTAAAGTCTATGGCGACGACCTGAAGCAAAACCGATTGCTGCTATCGCCATCAAGAATGTCGAAGGCTCCGGAACCACGGACACTTGAAGATCGTCGATATCAAAACTGGCACCCGGATTGACGGCATCAGAAGCAATTCCTAGTAAAACAAATCCCCCCGAAGCTCCTGCCGAACTCAGATTGAAGTCCATGGAGAAGTTACCGGAATCCGTGATATTCCCCGACGCCAAGGAGTTCTCCGCAGTCCCACTATTCAGGGTCACTGCTACTGATCGGGAAGCGACATTCGGAGTGAGCCTGTCAGATCTGATCGTCAAAAAACCATCTCCTCCGGCACCATCGGTGCCACTAAAACTGAGACCTAATCCATCCCAAACTCGAGCCACGACTGTCGAATCTGATGAATTGGAGAAACCTACAACGTCAAATGATATCGTTGCCACCGATCCGTTGAGACCACTATCTGCACCTGATAAATCAATCAGATGCCAAGCCGTTCTTCCTTGAGTCTCAAAGTCGAACTTGAGGCGTTCGTTTGCCGAATCATAAGCCAGTTGCACCCGATTGGAAGCACGCCCCTCCATCCATTCGCCGTAGTTGATATTTGCCTGGCTGTGAGGCCCGGGACCTGCTCCGGCATAGTTGGTATTTCCGTTGGTAGCGCTGATAATGGTCTGAGCCGTGGAAAAGTCATTTTGGTAAACGACCGTTGCGGCGTGCAAAGAGCACACCTGGGCACTCAGGAAGGAAGCTAGTGTTTTAAGGTTCATGAAACTCAATCTTTGTCGGTTAGGGATTTAGGATTCTCAGGCGGGCAAGCATCCGCATCGGTGATGGCGTAGGGACTTCGAGAGACACACCAGATTCAGACACAGTCACCGCAGATGTTTCAGGGCTCCAAAGTCCGGTTTCGGCATCATAGGTCTCGATGACGAAATCTTGGGCATAGGTGCCGGGATACTCTGCAGATCGGTTAAAAACAATCATCAGCGAATCTCCTGCCTGGACCTGCCCGGGAGAAGCGGTAAACCCCGTTGTGTTGCTACCCCCGCCCACAAAATACTCGACCCCATTCCTCACACCATCACCGTCATGATCGTCTTCCAGCCCTCCTGAAGTGTTGTTCGCACTCTGCCAGGCAGCGTAGCTGGCGCCACCTAGGTTCTCCACCCCCACCTGAAGTTGGTCCATCGCAAACTGCGCACCGGGATTGACCACATCTCCTGCAATTCCCAGCAGCAAATATCCTCCGGCCTGGCCTGCCGAGCTCAAGGGGAAATCCAATCGAAATTCCCCGTCCCCTTGAATGACCCCACCCGCGAATGGCACCTCACCGGCCCCTGGATTTAGGACAAGGCCAGAAGTGTTTGGATTGGAGCTCCGATTGATGTTTGGAGTGAATGAGTCCGATCGCACAAGCAAGTAGCCGTCTTCCGGATCAGTCACCCCCGAAAAGCTCAGTCCACTTCCTTCCCACACACTCACCACAAGATTTTGCCCGATACCGTTCACAAAATCCTCAACGACAAATGACAAAGTCGCGGTCTCACCATTGAGACTTGAGTTCACCGCCGAGAGATCGATGAGATGCCAAACGGTTCGACCCTGACTCTTGAAGTCAAAAAGCAGACGGCCATTAGCCTCATCGTTCGAGAGTTGAACCCGATTGGAGCGCCTCCCTTCCATCCATTCTCCATACTCTAGGTCTGCCTCGGGTGCGCCGGGTCCGGTTCCAATGTAATTGGAATTCCCGTTCGTCGCACTCACAATGGTTTGCGGACTATCAAATGAATTGGAGTAAATGATTTGGGCGTGACTGATCTCAATCAGGGCGACCGCGGCAAGCAGCGCCCCCTTCATTAGGAGTTGTTTGTTCATCTTTCAATTATGTGTGGTTTGAAATTTTTCTACCGGCCGCGTGCCTCCGAGAGTTCCTTAATGCTATTCTGATCGAGCACATGGTCGTAAATCCGAACATCATCCATCACTCCATGGAACCATTGAGGCTTGAGACGGACATCGGCTGTTCCTTGCCTGATATGTCCCAAAAACATCTCACGTGGGTTCTTCAGATCCGAGAAACGCAGAAATGGCGTTCCGATCTGGACACCAAGGTGAGTGCTGGCAAGCAGCTCACCATCCCGGTAGAGTTTGACTCCGTTTGATCCCACCGTGACCGCCAAATGATACCACCGACCCGGAACCCATTGCGTCACCCGGCCCGCAATCGAGTCCCACCGAACAGACCGATTCTGCCAAAGATAAACGAAATACTTTTTGTTCAGGTTGATCTGGATCCGGTTGTTCGCGCTGCCATCCGAAACCGAGAACAAGATTCCGACACTGGGCTCAGGATCACGAACCCACGCAGAGAAGGTGAAGGCGTCCAGCTCTGCGATTGAAGAAACGTGCGAACTTAGATCGACGGCTTGAGGTTTTGAAAAAGAAACAGCTTGTCCCGAGACCCCGGTGACCAAATCGCCATCATTCTTCTGGATAAGATACCCATCAAATCGACCCGAACCGGAATCGCGAACGAGCCCGTCTTCCCGGATGGTATCAAATTCCCAGTGAGCAACAGGCTTGGACAAATCCACCTCGGACTCCTCCCGGTCACCTTTCATCTCAATGATCTCACCGGAGCCATCCACCACAGCTTTCCACCCTGCTTCCAGAGGTTGAATCTCGCGCCTTGTTCCCCGGCTTCCGAGATGCAGATCAACGAGACCCTCACTCACATTGACGACCGATTCTCCGGTCTCCGAATCAACTTCGAAATCAAATCTTGTTCCAAGATCGACCACTTCCATCGCCGCTGTCGCGACCACAAAGTCGCGAGCCGACTCGGGCGCATAAACGCTCACCTTACCAAAATCGAGATAAGAACGTAGTGGCGAATCAATCCCAAAAGAACAAGGGCCCTCAAGCGTCGCAACAGCGCCGCTCCGGAACTTCAGACGCATCATCCCTTCCTTCAAATTGACCCATCCTTTGTCCAGAAATCCACCCTCAGAAAAGGACTGATCATGAGCCAAAACGGCATCATCGCTCAACTCTTCGACCTTCGCGATCGCCTGCCCCCACTCATCCGTCGCCGGTTCAACTGGACGCCACAAAATCGAAAGACTGAGCCAAATCATCAGCAGAGCCGCAATCCCAAGTCCGCAAACAACCAGCGGAGAAATTTTCCTTTTTGGAGAACCACAAAGGTTCGGAATGCCCGAATCAGCAAGTTGATTCTCTTCAACCATCAACCATTCGTCCGTCAGCTCAGCGTGAACCTTCGCCGCCTTGAGGTAGTCCGCACGAATCTCGTCATCTTCAATGATCGCGGCCGAAAGCTCGTCCGCTTCCTCGGCAGTGGTCAAACCATCAAGATGCCGCTGGATCAAAAGCTGCCAATCATCCCTTTTTTTCATCGAGCCTCCTTTCTCATTTGGCGTTCGATGCAGTTTTGAAGCTCCTGCCGGGTTCGCTGGATAATTTTGTAGATTGCCTCCACCGTGCTTCCTTCTTTTTCGGAGAGCCACTTCGGAGAACGTTCGTCATGATAATAGCCCTCAATCAGCCGCTGCTGCTTCCTGGAAAGCTTGCTCATACACCCCCTCAAAAAATCAGTGATGGTCCGGAACTCTTCGGGCTCTTCCTCCGTTTCCCGAGCCAGCACTTCCATCGCCTTGACCGAAAGTTGTGAGCGCCGCTGCTGACGTGCAAGAAACCTCCTCGTTTCGATCCGCGAATACCCCATGGCCCAGTTGATGAAGGGTCGCTCCGGATTGTAGGTCTCAAACTTTCTCCACAGCGCAACCGCCGTTTGCTGCATGATTTCCCTCGCATCATTGAGATTGGGAACGGAAATAAGGATCGACTTGAGCACGACAGGCTCATTCTCCAGCAGTATGCGGGTAAACTGCTCGTGGAGGTCCTGATGATTTGATTCGGGCATAGAAACGATCCTGCTTGTTTCTCCAGGTCCAAGAAACCGCAAAATATTGGACAAAATTTTTCATCTTTTTTTGCCCGGAGCCCGAACCACCCGACTTGAACCCTGGCCTCTACCGTTCCGGAGCACAGCGTTTTCCACCGAGATACTTCTTCAACAAAGCCCGCATGGTTTCCACTCGAGCAGGGTGGTGTGCATAGAGATTTTTTGACTGCCGGGGATCCTCCCGGAGATTGAAAAGGAGGCCAGGCTGGTTCTTTCCATACGCCTGAAGGCCGAAGTGATTGAGATAAGCCTCAGCTTCCCTCCCAACCGCACCGGAAGAAGTATCGACCAGAACCCAATCCCCTTTTCTCAAAGCATACTTGCCAGGTTGCGTGTTTTGAACGGTGGCTTCCCGCAGAGGCCGTCGATACTCCTTACCCAGGAAAACGGGGAGCAGGTTGTAGCTGTCGATGGCCTCGTTTTTACCCAAGGTCGCCCCACTGAGAGAAGCAAAGGTGGCGGCAAGATCCACCTGGCTGATGACTTCATCTGACACCGTCCCCGCCTTGATCTTCCCCGGCCAACGCACGATGAACGGAACGCGGTGCCCGCCTTCGTAAAGGTCACGCTTGACCCCTCGATGAGGTCCCGAGCTCCATTGATCAAATTTCTCCAGTCGTTCAAAAGCATGACTCTCCGCCCCATTGTCAGCCGAGAAAACGACCACGGTATTTTCCGCAAAACCTTTCAAGTCCAGCGCCGCGAGAACCTTTCCAACCATCGCATCGGTCTCGAAGACAAAGTCTCCGTAAAATCCTGCATTCGATTTCCCGTGATATTTCTTGTTCGGAACGATGGGGTAGTGAGGAGAGTTAAAGGGAAGGTATAGGAAGAACGGCCTCTCGGCCGACTGGGTTTGAATCCAATCCACCGCCTTTTGGGTGATTGTGGGGAGAATATCGTATGGATTCCAGTCTGCCGCCATCGGACCCGGACGAAAGTTCCCACCTCCCGCCAGCGGCTGCGATTTCATCACCGGCTGGACCGGGATGGTCGCGAAGCGGTCATTTTCGATCCAGCAATAGGGCGGAAAATTGATCGTTCCATCACCGAAGTAATGATCAAACCCGTGATCAACAGGTCCGCCGGGAAAACGTTTTGTCCAATCGTATGAATCCGCTTTCACTTGATCCTTCTTGGTTACTCCGGGCTTACGAATCGCGGCGAAATCCCATCCCAAATGCCATTTCCCAAAGCAGGCGGTATGGTAACCCTGCCCGCAAAACATTTTGGCAATGTTGAAGTCATCGGGCTTGAAGACCGACTCCCCAAAAGCCGAGACAATTCCGTGAAACCGCCGCCAGTGGTGCTGCCCAGTCAACAAGGCAAAACGGCTTGGTGTGCAGATGCCGGAAGAACTATGAGCATCGGTGAAGACCATCCCACCTGCAGCCAATTGATCCAGGTGCGGTGTCTGAATTTTCGCTTTGCCGTTTCCATAAGAAACATCCGCGACGCCCATATCATCAGCATAAAGAATGACGACATTCGGTTTTCGGCCGGCCGCCAAACTGATGAAAAAACTCCCCATCAAAACCATCAACACGCGAATCTTCCATCGCGCCTCAACCATCACATTTTCCGACTGAAGAGTTCTGTTCAATAACTGCATGACATCAAAGCTAGATCTCCTTCACCGCGCTTGGCCCGACAAAAAAGCCCCTACCCAAACGGGAAGAGGCTTTGAGATATTACAGCCGAAATGGTCTTAGCTGAGCGCCTTGATGATTCCGGCCGCGTTGATGCCGAGCTCGTCCATGACAACGTTGCCCGGAGCGGAAATGCCGAAGCGGTCGATCCCGACGACCTTGCCTTCGAGTCCAACATATTTATACCAGAGACCACTCACACCAGCCTCAATCGCCACACGCTTGGTGCAGGATGCAGGAAGAACTTCTTCCTGGTACTCAGCCGACTGACGGTCGAAACGCTCGAGGCACGGTGCGGAAACCACGCGGGCACCTGCTCCGATTTCCTTGGCCGCTTCCAGAGCGTGTCCCACTTCCGAACCGGTCGCGAGGATGATGCACTCCAGATCGCCTTCCTCTTTCTTAAGCACGTATGCTCCTTTGGAAACGCCATCGCGACGGGCTTCAACAGAAGCGTAATCGTTCAGAGGAACCACTTTCTGACGGCTGAAGATGAGAGCAGTCGGGCCATCGATCCGCTCCATCGCGCTGATGTAGGAACCGGCAACCTCTTCCTGATCGGCAGGACGGATGACATCGAGATTCGGAATGACGCGAAGACCGCTGACTGTTTCCACCGGCTGGTGGGTCGGGCCGTCTTCACCCACACCCACCGAGTCGTGCGTGAAGATGTAGGTCACAGGAAGCTTGGCCAAACCGGCGAGGCGAATTGAAGGGCGAAGGTAGTCGGCAAAAACACAGAAGGTCGCGCCGCTGATGCGGAAGAGGCCATCGTAAGCGATACCGTTGCAAATCGCGCCCATGCCGTGCTCGCGAATCCCGAACCAGATGTTGCGCCCGGTTGGGTTCTCGGCGGAGAAGTCACCTTCTTCCTTGAGGTAGTTCTTGGTCGAACCAAACAAGTCGGCCGAACCGGTCAGGAGAGTCGGCATTGCTTTCGCGACCGCATTGATCACCACCCCACCCGATCCGCGGGTTGCATCGGCATAGTCTTCACCAAAGGCGGGAATCTGTCCGGAGAGATCGGTCGGCACCACTTTGCCAACGCCTCCTTCCAATTCCAAAGCGAGCTCCGGATTGGCAGCAGCCCAGGCATCGTAGGTCGCCTGCCATTCGTTAAAGGCGGCCACCTTGGCTTCAGTCTGAGCGGCAAAAAACGCTTTTGTTTCATCGGACACATAGAAGGTATTGGCAGGAAGTCCGAGTCCGGCGCGCGCGGCTTCAGCAAACTTCGCCCCCCCTTCACCATGAGCCCCTGCTGTGCCGGCTACTTCGGGAATACCGCGCCCGATTTCAGTCTTGGCAATGATCACCTTTGGCTTGCCATTGTCGTTGGACTTAGCCGCGTCGAAGGCTTCAAGGAAGGCTGCCATGTCATGTCCATCGACGGTCACGGCATCCCAGTTGAGCGACTCGAAATACTTCTCGGTGTCCCATCCCTGGGTGACGTCGGCCATGGCGTCGAGCGTGACATCGTTGCTGTCGTAAATGAGGATGAGATTATCGAGAGCGTTGTGTCCGGCAAAAGCGACCGCTTCCTGAGCCACTCCTTCCTGAAGACATCCGTCACCAGCGAGAGCCACGACGTGGTGATCGAAGATGACATGTTCGGCAGTGTTGTAGCGACCGGCGGCGCGCTTTCCAGAAAGAGCGTAGCCCACAGCGTTCCCTACGCCTTGTCCGAGAGGACCGGTGGTGGCTTCCACTCCTTCGGTCTCGTCGAACTCGGGGTGACCCGGGGTGATCGAGTGGAGTTTTCGGAAACTGGCGACATCATCGATCGTCACTTTATAGCCGGCGAGGTGCAACCAGCTGTAGATGAACATCGATCCGTGACCGGCTGAAAGAATGAAACGATCGCGGTTCAACCATTTGGGAGCCGAGGGGTTGAAGCGGAGGGCTTCACCAAAAAGAACGGCGCCGAGATCGGCACATCCGAGAGGAAGACCCAGGTGGCCGGAAGAACAGGCATGGACGGCGTCGATCGCCAATCCGCGAGCCTCGACGGCAGCTTGTTGAAGTGCTTCTTGATTCATGAGCCGAGAACCTCCTCAAATCAGCCCGCTTAATCAAGCCGTTATCCTTACGAGATGTGACATCTTCGGCTCGAAACAAGGCAGCGATTCAGATAGCTTTGAGGAAATGAGTCCCCAAACACCCTCTCCCAAATTGCACGGCAGCCTCCTGCTGGCTGACCCCACCCTGCGTGACGGGATCTTTAACAAGTCGGTCATTCTCATCGGAGAGCATAGCGCAGACGACGGTGCTTTCGGGCTCATTCTTAACCACCCGTCCGGGAAAACCGTCGGCGATGTCCTGCCGTCTGAAGAGTTTTCCGCGCTTGCCAGATTGCCGGTCCACCTCGGCGGTCCAGTCTCTCGAAACAATCTGACCTTCGCTATTTTTGAAGAGAAAAAAGGCAAACTCGACTTCGCCCTCCGCATTGCGGTCGATGAAGCCCTCGCCCGAATGAACCATCCAGGCACCATGGTCCGCGCCTTCGCCGGATACTCCGGATGGTCCCGGGACCAACTCGAAGATGAACTCGACCGAGACAGTTGGACCGTCACCGAGCCAACCGCCAATCTCCTCAATCTGGCGCACGACATCACCCTCTGGAAAACTCTCATGCGTTCGCTCTCGCCCTATCACAAGATCCTCGCCAATGCGCCCGATGAGATTCTCTCTAACTAAGACGCCATTGCTGATGTGACTCCCCTTCCCGAGCCATCTGGCGCCCTTCTTTGCCTTCTCAGCGATCTGACCTTCGCTGGCCGTCAGCTCCGCTAAAAGCAGCAGAGTCCTTTCTCAATGCCAGGCCTGTTTCTTGTAGGCCTGGCTTTTTTGCGTAGAGAGCCTCGATAATCTAAGAAATGCCAACCCGGATCTGAAAAGGCACGGCTTAAAACCCGGTTCCTTTAACCGAAGTCTTGATACGAAGGAGGTAGAAGTCGGCCGTCATGTAAAGAGTCGATCCATCGTCACCAAATCCACAATTGGCGGTGCGCTGTCCGGTGAGGATACGGCCGAGGAGCTTGCCTTCAGGGCTGATAACGAGAACACCACCAGGGCCGGTGCACCAGATGTTGCCTTGTTGGTCGGTCTTCAAACCGTCGGGAAGGCCGGGCTCTTTGAGCGGGCTGGCATCGTAGAGCAACTTACGTTTTCCCGAGACCTTACCCGAGGCATCGAGCGGGTAGGAGACCAACCATGGCTTGTCGGGCTGGGACTGGGCGACATAGAGCGTTTTGCTGTCGTGAGATAGAGCGATCCCATTGGGACGTTCCATGGTGCCATCGACGATGGAAACCCCGCTCTTTGGAGCGACCGAGTAGACGCCGAAGATGGGCATCTCACGACGGGGATCTTTTTCACGCTGGGGAAGTCCGTAGGGAGGGTCGGTGAAGTAAATGGTTCCGTTGGGATGGACGCAAACATCATTGGGAGAATTGAAACGCTTCCCCTCGTATCGATCTGCAACGGTCATTTTCCCACCCTCCTTGGTGGTGAGGACCGAAACCCGACGATCGCCATGCTCGCAAGAAAGAAGGCGGCCTTTGTTGTCGAATGTCAATCCGTTGGAGCCAGGCTCGTTGCTATACTTTTGAGCCCCGGTGTAGCCGGAAGGGTCAAGGTAGACACTCAGGCCGCCTGCTTCGGACCACTGGTAGACCTTGTTGGCGGGCACGTCCGAAAAGAGAACCCGGCTTTCCTTTTTGTCCCAAACTGGTCCTTCGGACCAGTTGAAGCCCATCGCCAGAACCTCAATCTCGACGTCCTTCGGGATGAGTTTGTCAAGGGCCGGGTCGAGCCGCTCGATTGATCCGATGGTTGGGCGCTCATTTCCACTGGGGGCAGGAGGAGCAAGTTGGGCGAGACCGCTTGAAGCGAGAGCGAGTGAGAATCCGATAATGCGCATGGGGAGAAAGTAGGGATTCCTGTCGTGAGCGCAAGAAAGGAGGCCTTTACCTGGGCTGGTGCTTGTTAGGCCGCCACTTGAGAAAATGGTTCATATTAAGTGAGAAGATTTGGTGAAATCCAAATCCTAGAAAATAAACAAACAAAAGAGACACAA
>JBMYLT010000009.1:65214-145550 GCA_049596615.1 Akkermansiaceae bacterium
ACCCGAAGAAATTAGCCTGTGATTGCGCGCTCAGCAGACTTCCTGTGTTTCGCGCCTACGGCCTTAACTCCGGAAGCCTGTTGACAATGAGTGCGGAAAGACTTTCCGAAGACACCGATCTTCTCACTCAGAGGGGGCCATAAAGTGGAAGGGTGGCGCCATTGGAACACGAGGTGTATAGGGGAAGGGCTGGAAACGCACTCTTACAGTGACAGAAATCACCAAAGACAGTTCCGACGGAAAAACCTTCATTTACCTTGATTATTTTTCTGTCCGAGATGTTTTTCCAAGCTTGTCCGCAGGAGGCACCGGTAACTTTTACGAAGATGTTTCAAACAACCCTATCCAGCTGGAATTAAACGGTCAGACAAGACCAATCCACGCTCCAAAGTCGAGTCTGGAATCTTTTCCATTTTGGTTCATCTTATTCCAAGTCAATGGGAGAACATGCGGAGCTTTCCTCGGAAGTGCGGGCAAAAATGGCCGCGCAAAAACGAGTCAGCACCATCAGCAGCGTGATCGTCGCGCTCCTGATCATGTTCCTCGTGGGCCTGCTCCTCTACATCATCAACCTCACCGTTTACTCAAAGGAAGTTCCGATCGAAGTCTCCTACGTTCGTTCAGACGCGGATCAGGAAGAGGACAAAGCCAACATGAACCGGACCCGCGTCGAGGTTGCCCGAAAGCCCACCCCGCCCGGTGGTGGAGCTCCTTCCCGCGTCATTTCCGCGATGACCTCCTCGCCAGTAGCGGTTCCAGTGGCAATAGAGACCTCCGTTGACCAGACCTTTGGATTGAGTGACGACATCGGGCTCAGCGACGAGGAAGGCTTTGGAGGTGGCAACTTCGGCAATCTCCCGGGTGGAGCCGGGAAACGATGCAATGTCGACGATCGCCTGAAACGCCTGAACGCCACCGGCGGATCGGCTGCCTGCGAGTCCGCGGTTATCCAAGCCCTCCGCTTTCTCAAAAAAAACCAGCAGCAGGATGGATCGTGGAATGATAAATACCGCGTCGGGATCACCGGCCTCGCTCTACTTGCCTACCTCGGTCACTGCGAAACACCGGTCTCGGCTGAGTTTGGCGAGACAGTTTTTTCCGCCACCGTGTATCTCGTCGATCGCGGGATGAAAAACAGAGGCCGTCTCTTCGATGATGCCAAATCCCATTGGTGCTACGAGCACGCCATCGCAACTTATGCGCTGTGCGAAAGCTACCTCTTCAGCCGATCCTTTGGCTATCAGGTACCCAACCTGGAACCGGTGGTGAAACAAGCTGTCGAATGGATCATCAATTCACAAAACAATGCGGGCAGCTGGGGTTATCAATACGGAGAAGGAGCGAGATTCGACACCTCAATCACCGCCTGGCATCTGCAAGCCCTCAAAGCAGCGAAAGCCAGCGGATTAGAGTTTTCCCGCATCGATGAAGTAATCAACAAAGGGCTTAAGTCCCTTGTCATTTCCCAGACCGCAAACGGTGGCTTCGCCTACCAACCCACCGAAAACGCCAAGGGGAACTTTCCTCTCACCGGGGCCGGAGTCCTTTGCCTCCAGCAACATCGAGGCAAGCGCGACTTCGACGCCCGACGAGGCATTTCCCACATTGCCAAGAATTCGCGCTTCAACTTTAAGAAAGGCGCTAACCTCTACGAACACTATTACGTTTCTCAAGCCGCAATCAACGAAGGTGGAAACTTCTGGAAGGGCTATAACAAGATGTTCCGCGACTCGCTCCTTGACGGTCAAAATCCGGATGGATCTTGGCCCAGTCCCCCCGGCAACCGGCATTCGGAAGGGATCATTTATGACACCTGTCTCGCTACCCTGATGCTGGAAGTCTATTACCGCTACCTGCCAGGAACTACGAAGTGATCGCCTAGGTCACAAAAGAGAAGGCCTCATTGAGATTGAGCTAACGTTGATAGTCTTCGCGTTAGTGCTCTAGGAAAGGAGTCCGTTTAGCAACACTGCAAAGCCTTTCCTGACCAATTTCGGCCAGTTGGTGCGCAAATACCTCGCACTCTTCCGGCGATTTTGTTAGAATCCCGCACCATGGACAATGTCACCTCAAGAACCGATCTCCTTTGGGAAACCATCCAGGAACGGGAGGATTACCCCATCTTTCGGCTCGTCTACCTCAGCCGTCCCACCCGCCCCTTCAGCGATGAAGACTTTGACGACATCGAAAGCAAGTCGGTCGAGGCGAACCATCTCCGTGACGTCACCGGCCTCCTGATTGTCGATGGAGACCGCGTGCTGCAAATTTTGGAGGGAAGGGAAAGTGCGGTCCGGAAACTCTACACCAAAATCGAAGCAGACCCCCGCCATACCGTCATGAAGTTGATCGGACCCGTCAGAGACGACGTCCGTCTCCTGATGACCTGGAACATGGTGGTACGCGGGCTCACCGGGATTCCCCTCAATCTGCTCGAACAGTTTACCGAGATCTACGACAAGCTGCAAAAGGCCGATCCCGGTAAAGAGATCTCCATTGAAGAAGTCGAACTCTTCAAAACGGTCTCACTCTTCGGCTCTCTTGCCCTTACGGTTTAGGTGGTCGCTGCGAGCAAAACCGTCTCCTTGCGGGGACAGAAGGCGAAGCTATTTTTGCCTGTCGCCACTTTCCTTTCCTGCAACATTCCCCGGGCAATTCATGTAAAAAAGAGGCGGCTCCAGCTCTTCTTCACGCTCATGCACACCGCCCATCTCATCCTGAATCTCGACGAAGTGATTTCCATCGAGTAACAGTTATCCCCTCGTTAGAACGCGCGAGAATAGGGCACTCACCGTCTTTGAAATCGAGGTCACTCATGGCCGTTCCACGAGGACTTTCAGGCCAACCCCGGCGATTTATTCTCGTGAACCCCGAACGCTGAACCCCGGTTTGGACTTAAACCGAATCGGGCAGGATTGCAGAATGTAGGCCTGATGAAAAGGGAGGCCAACCATCGCCAGAGCGTTTTCGATGCCAATCCCGGACCCGGACCCGGTGAGCCCAACTCAACGTTTCCCGGGGTATCCCTGCCAGTCGTTTGCTTTCAAGACCTCCTCGAGAGACACCGGCACTCCGCCTCGGCGTTTACTTTCGTCGGCTGCTTCCATGAAGGCATAGATCTCAATCGTCTCTTCCATTGAAACAGGCGCCTCACGCGTCCGGAAAAACCGAATCACTTCGCGAAGCATCGGGGTGTAGTTACCGCTCTTGCTTTGCTCCACAATCTTTTTCGTCCCAAAAGCTGTGACTTTGTAACCGGCCTTTGAATTCCGGATGCCGTATACCACACCCACCTTGCCATCGTCCCAAGTTCCGGTGATGACATCATTGTCTGGAGTATGAGTGCGGGTAACCGATTTCACTCCGGGACCCATCACGGTAAACAAGGCCTCGGTTGCGTGGATCCCGTACCAAAAAAAGTCAGGATGATTGGGTTCAATGGAGGCCGGTCCGAATGAAATAGCCCCTTTCAATTCCCCTTTGGCCGCTTTGGCTACTTCCACCACACCAGGGTAATAGCGTAAAGAGGACGAACTCCAGCAGGGCACTCCATGCATTTTCGAAAGCCGATCAATCGCGATCGCACCTTTGAGCGATCCCGCAAGCGGTTTATCAATGAACACCGGCAGGCCAGCTTCAAAGACCGGAATGACCTGCTCCAAATGAGGCCGCCCATCCACGCTCTCCAGCATCACGACATCAACATGTCGACACATTTCCTCAATGCTGTCATAAAGCTTCACTCCATATTTTTCGGTCAGGATTCTGGTGAAGTTTTCGATTCGGTCTGCACTGGATGGGATGTCCGGGCTTCCTCCTTTGAACGCCGCGGTGACCCGGCAGCCCGGAACATGGTCGGGATGATCCGCATCGTTGAAGCGGCTAGTAAAAGCAGTCACGTGTGAGGTGTCGAGACCGATCAATCCAACCTTGAAAACAGTTTCCGGAAGCAATTTTTCAATCGTATCGACCACCTGCGATCCCAGTCTCCGGGAACCCTCTTGGACGAAGTGCACATCCCCCGGTGCCACAAAAAGATCAGGGGAAAAGGATGCCGTGAGGGCACGAAGATCGTTGGTCATGACCCCGTGCTTCTCCATGACTCTGGCTGCGGTCTGGTTGTATTTGAGCTCGTCACCAAAGATTCGGCCGAGTTCTCCTTTGGGCACGTATGTGGTATTGGCCCAGACCAACTTGGCCTTGGTTTTCTTTAACCGGATCACCAGCCTCTCCAGATTGACTTCATAGACATCGAGGGGATTGGTCACGGCTCCCTTCTCTTTATCACGTCGGCCCTGGTTTTTGCTTTCGGGGTGTCGGTAGCAAAGGTCCCACAAGCCCCAGTTAAAGTGAATGACATCCCATGATTCCTCGCCGAGCCATTGATCGATCTTCAGCAGTCCGGTTCCGGTGTGTTGGCCGTTCCCGGGGATTCGGCGCACGTCGGCCCGCCCTTGAAACATTTTCTTAACGAACGGAGTGTAGCCAATGGAAATCGAATCCCCGATCAGCAGGACACGTGGCTGCTCTTTACCATCAGCGATAGCGACAGATAGTGAAAGAAACAGCAACAACAAGAAAGAGAGAACGCCTGAGAATTTCATAAAGCGACCTAAAGATTGCGGTGATCGGACCGACCTGACAAGGAGAGAGCCTTCGAAAGCTAAAGCCATTTCTCTTGTGGCCTCCTATGGTTCGATTACAGAATCAAAGTGAACCTTATTAATAGATGAAAAGACCGACTCACTCCCGCAGGCAGTTTGTGAAGCAGTCCGGCCTCGCAGGCGCCGCCACTTTCGCACCGCTTCCCTCACTCGGTGCCGACTTCGCGCCTTCTCAAAAGCTCCGAGTTGGAGTAATGGGACTTCAACGTGGCAAAGCCCATATCAAAGGATTTCAAGCGGTCCCGAATGTGGAGATCGCTTATGTCTGTGATATCGACAAGCACCGGGCCGCCGCGGGAGCGGAGCTGGCAAACAAGGGGCAGAAAAACCCTGTGAAAATCACCGGTGACTTTCGGGAAATCCTCGAAGACAAATCGGTCGACATTCTTTCCATCGCCGCTCCCAACTTTTGGCAGGCTCCCGCCACCATTCTGGCCTGCCAGGCCGGCAAACATGTTTACGTGGAGAAGCCCGGTAGCCATACTCCGGAGGAAGCGGAATTGATGGTGAAGGCGGCACGCCGACACAACCGGAAAGTGCAAATGGGAACCCAACGCCGAAGTTATGAATCAATGATCGTCGGGATGGGGAAGCTCCACGCCGGTGCCATCGGTGAGATTCTTCACGCCCGTACCTGGTATGTGAATTCCAGACAAGGAATCGGCAAAGGCTCACCAGGAGTGATTCCCAATCACCTCGATTACGATCTCTGGCAGGGCCCCGTTCCGGAACGCCCCTTCAAGAGCAACCTGATCCACTACAACTGGCACTGGCATTGGCACTATGGTGGAGGAGAACTGATCAACAACGGAGTGCACGCCCTGGATTTGGCCCGTTGGGGACTTGGCGTCGACTACCCCACCCGGGTCAGCTATTTCGGGACTCGTCACTGCTTCGAAGATGATCAGGAGACACCCGATACCGGAGTGGCCCAATTCGATCTCGGAAAAGCCAGTGCCTCTTGGGATGGCAGCAGCTGTCATCGCCGGGCCCAGGAGAAGGTGGCCTTCTGCACTTTCTATGGCGAAGGAGGCTCGATGGCTTTCGATACTGCGGGTTTCAAGATCTACGATCCAAAAGGGAAACTGATTGATGAACTTGAAGGAACTCCCGGTGATGTCCCCCACTTCCAGAATCTGTGCGATGCCATCCGTAAAGACACCCCACTGAACCAAGACATCGCCGAAGGCCAAAAAAGTACGCTTTGGTGCCACCTTGGGAATATTTCCCACCGCACCGGAGCCACCCTCAAGATTGACCCGCAAAACGGGCAGATCAAAGAAAACGAAGATGCCATGCAGCTTTGGAAACGTTCCTACCGTGAAGGTTGGCAACCAAAGGTGTAACTAGCCTACCAGTTTCTCCAAAACGGTGAGTGCAGTCTTCACCGCCAATCCGCAAGCGACTAAAAAGCCGAGAGCACAGTTTCCAAGGATCCACTTCGGCACTCTCTTCTCTCCGGTCAGTTCCTTGCGGGTTCCCAAGTAGAGCACGGCCGCAGCCAGAAGTGGCAACCCAAGGACCGTAAGGGCTTGGGCAATCGTAATAAGAGTGACTGTTCCGGAAGCTCCTGAAAGCGACCAGGACGCTACCACCATCCCGATGAACAAAGCCAGACAAGTCAAAGCTCTCGGCATGAAATCCGATAAACGCCAGCCTTTGCCCAGGCTGTCGGAAAAGATGGTGCCTCCGATCACCGCGTTGACCAAAAAGGAGCTCAGGGCGCCCGCCATGATACCCAGACTGAAGACCACTTTGGCTCCCTTCCCAAACAAGGGCTCTAGTTGCCGGGCCACATCACCCACATTGTGCAACTCAACCACCTGGGCTCGTCCATGAAAAGTGAGAACCGATGTCATGAGAATGAAGGAAGTCACCGTACCCAACACAAGAATCCCAAAGATCGAATCCCCCAATCCGCGTTTCCAGTCAGCCAGCTTCCAACCTTTCTCCCGAACCAAATACCCCTGGTAAAAGGCTCCCGCGACCGAGAATGTAGTCGCAATCATTCCCAGCAGGGAAACCAGATCCCGGTCCCCGTTGGCCGTGCGGTCAGCGACTTCACTTTCGGACCCTCCCAACAAGACAACAATGAGGTTCCCGGTAAATGCCACAATCATGATCAGAACAAGGACCTTCATCAGGCTCTCGATTCGGGCATACAAGGCGCGGACGCGAACGAGACAAAAAGCAACGAAAAGATTAATGACGAGAAGCACGATGACTTTCGAAATGGTTCCCGTCATCACGCTACCGTCGCCCAAGTCTTCCACCAATGGCTCTAAACCAGCGATAACGGCGAGGTTGTTGCTCGACTGAAACAAGGCCACTACGAGAAAGAGAACGAGGCCTACCAGCAAGGATGCTCCCCGTCCCAGCCTCGAAGCCAGCTCTTCGCACAAACTCCGTTCGTAAGTGACACCAAGTCGCGCCGCAAGCGAGACCATCCCGATCATGAGACATGTGGACAGGACCAGCACTCCGAGCGCCGGGAAGCCAAAGTCCGCCCCCACCCTTGAACTGGTCAAAATGCTCCCGGGTCCGAGGACCACTGCGGCCACAATGATCGTAGGACCAATCTTACCAATAAGCCTTTTAGGACCTGCGTTCATATCGTCTCTCCGATCAATCTTCGTGGATTCTCCTCGATCACTTGGCGGACCTCGGCACTGGAAAACCCAAGTTCTCCGGTAAGACGTTCCACCAACTTGGGCATCGTGATAGTGGACCCGATGAGATGGCTTCCATCGGGCGAACGAGCCACCAGATCTTCCCCGATCCATACATCCCTTCCCAAAAAATGAAACAAGCCCGGACCCATTCCGGCAGCGGCAATCGCATCAGTTACCATCACCACCCGCTCAGTTCCGGTAAGCTCGAGATAATTCCGCAGGGTTCGGAATGGCACGTGGGCTCCATCGGGAATGAAGCTGATCCACAATTTTCCTCTCATGGAAAGAACACGCTGGATGATGTTATCGTGGCGGTTCATTTCCATGGGGCATCCATTCCCCAAATGAGTGAATAGTTTCAATCCAGCATCAATTACACCTTCCAACTCCTTATCAGAGGGATTGCAATGTCCAGCCGCCACACAGATTCCCTGGTTACTCAGAAATCGAGTTACGCCAAACCCCTCGTCACGCTCGGGAGCCAGCGTCACCAGACGGGCTAGCCCGCCTGCCGCATCCAAAAGGCGATTCATCTCGTCGCGCCCCGCAGGACGCGCGTGCTCCACCGGATGAGCTCCGATATAGCCGGGAGTTTCATTCAAAAATGGTCCTTCAATGTGAATTCCTCGAATCAGTTTCTCCCACTCCTTGTTTTCCGATCGCAAGGTTACCAAGCGGGCCATCCGGGAACACATCAGATCAAGATCGTCCGTGATGAAGGTGGCAAGGATGCCGTCTACACCATCTTCTCGGAGCGCACCACAGATCTTCGCAAGATCCTCCGCTTCAAGAAGCGGTCCATTGAAATCGACTCCCGCGTAGCCGTTGACCTGCAAATCGAATGGTGCCATTTCTAGCGACCCTCACTGAAAAATTTTGCTGCCCTCTCGTGATCCAATGGAAGATCAACCGGCACTCCCTCAGCGGCCGAAAGCAACGCTGCCCAACCCAACTCGGCTACCGGCGCCGAGTTGGCAAAACTCAAAAACGATTGCTCGCCCTCGCGAATACGCTCGAGAAAATGCGACACGCAGGCTCCCGTCTGGTGCCTCATCACATCACCGCTGTCAGGCGTACTGGTATCAGATGGCCAGAGATACTCCGACATCTCCTCAGCCTCACACCGGGCGGGATCAAGCGGATAGACCCACTTCCCATTCGTCGATTTTTCCGACCAAAAGCGTACCTTTTGCGGACGGTCGAGTAACGAATCAAAGATCAACCCGCCCCTGGTTCCATGGATGTGATGATAGGCGTCGTAACCATTCGCCTGGTCCACGTTCCCAAAGCAAAAACCAGTCGCACGATTGCTGAATTCAATCTGAAGATTCCAGATCCCCGGGGTGTCGAAGTCTCTTCGATGAACCATGCTTTTGGTCGCGTAGACTCTGACGGGGGTGGCCTCCTGTTCAGCCATGATGTTCAACATCACCGAGAGCGAATGGATGATTCCCATTCCGATGGCATCGCCCATACGATCTCCGGACAGCTTCCAGACCTTGTCATCGGCAATATTGATCGGGTGACGGTAGTTCACCTGAATCTGGGTGATTGTTCCGAACTCCCCAGTCCGGGCCATGCGCCGGATCCTGTTTTCCAGTTCATCGAAATTCATCAGGTAATCCACAAAAGTCACCTGCCCGGGTCTTTCGAGTTCTAGCTCAATCTGACGGCGGAATTCATCATAGCGGGTGGCGCAAGGCTTTTCGCAAAACACGTGCTTCCCCGCCTTCATGGCCGCAATGGCTTGCTCTCCATGGACCTCGTTGGTGCTGCAAATGAAAACAGCCTCAAGACCCGGGGCTGCCAGCATTTTTTCGTAGCTATCAAAATACAATTCCTCTTCCAGCTCGAGGTCACGCAGCACCTCGACGGCCTTTTCCCGCCGTCGTTGATGAAGGCCGACGATCCGCACGCCTTCCTGCTCGGTCAGGCGACGCAACAAGGTTGCTCCCATCCAACCCGCTCCCACCAGAGCCACTCCGATCTCGCTCACGATATGTCCTCCTTGCTCAACAAACTTGCGGCGGCCTCATCAAGATAAAGACGGCAATTCTCGTGTTGCTGCAAAATCGAAGCCGGGACTTCCGGTGATACTTCCCCTTCCACGGAATCCTGAACGGCCTGCGCCTTTCTCTCATCAGGAACGGTGCAGATGATCGCACCGCTCTTCATGATCTGCCTCACCGACATCGAAATGGCTCGTTCGGGGACCGCCTCAAATGAAGGAAACCACCCTTCTCCAAACTGCTGTTGGCGACAGGCCTCATCAAGGTTAACCACGAGATAGGGCTTCTCGGTGACAAAATCAGCTGGCGGATCATTGAAGGCCAGATGCCCATTCTCACCAATCCCCACAAATGCCACATCAATGGGAGCTTGCAAAATCAAAGCTCCCACCCGGTCACACTCAGCTGCTGCATCACCCTCACCGTTGATGTAATGAAAGGCCCGCACAGGACCCGGCAGTTGGTCTTCAAATCGCTCTTTGAGATACTTTCGAAACGAAGCGGGATGCTCGATCGACAATCCCACATATTCATCAAGGTGAAAGACCGTCACTTTGCTCCAATCAATCCCCTCTTCTTTTGTCAGGGCCTCCAGCATTTCAAACTGGGACGCGCCGGTGGCCACGATGATGTTGACTTCACCCCGCTCTGCCAAGGCCTCCCTCATTTTGCGGGCCCCGTCGATGGCAGCCGCCAATCCCATAGCCTCTTTCGTAGCATACCGTATAAAGTTCATAAGCCAACATGGTGAATCGCCTTCCTCCGAGGTCAATCTCATTGCGGAGAGAGACACTACGGATAACTTCCCAAAAAAACTTGAAAATGTGGCAAGCCGGGAAAGCTTTCGGCCGGAAATGAAGTTACGACAATTGGTTGCTGGGATCGCTTTGTCACAAGTAGGCCTCGGGGTCACCATTGCGGAATTCGACGACTTTGATGCTCCCATTGGAGCACTCAATCCAACCGAAAGTTGGTTGGAGGGAGTCAATTCGGTGACCAATCCCTTTAAACAACCCTTTGGAGGACCGGACGACAGCGGCTTTCTCAGTGATAGCTCCAACGGAAACAACGCCGGTGGCCGGGTCCAGCTTTGGAACACCGACCAGTGGACCGGAGATTATCTTGGTCAGGGGATTCTATCCCTCTCAATGGATGCTATCAATCTCAGCGGTGCCGGAGGCGAACCCTTGCACTTTCGGGTCGCCTTCAACGGACCCGGCGGCTGGTTTGTGAGCGATCCCCAGACCGTGGTCCCGCAAACCGGTTGGCAACCCCTCCTGTTTGACCTTTCCCTGACCGGCCTTTCCTACGCTGGAGGCGGGAACACCGCTTATGACTCCACCATGTCCTCGGTCAATCGCATGCAAATCATCTCGCTGCAGGAAGGCGGGCCATTTTCGGTTGGCGGTAACTCTGGACTTCGTGGCGAACTTGTCAATGCAAGCTGGGGGCTGGACAACATCCGGGCCGGGGTAGCCATTCCGGAGCCCGCCAATCTAATGATGGCCCTGCTCAGTGGCATTGGGCTACTTCGCCGTAGAAGGTAATGCTTCGGGCCTCCCCAAATTTGGGATTCAGCTTGTAAAGGGATTCTCAAGATTTCCTCATTCCGAACCCGGCGATGCCTGGAGGGATTCCATCTATTCGGCCTTCACCGTCTGGGCTCACGGGTAGGGCTTGCTCAAATCAAATCTTAACCAATGGGCGAAATTCAATGGTCTGCGATCGATGAGAATCAGACAAAATTCACTTTCCCTCCAAAATCAGCCCATTGTCGTTTGACATGAAGGCAATTCATCAAGAATTGGGCAGGTTCTTGTTCAAAGATCGGCAGATTTCTGATTAAATCCGGGGTGGCTTGTTACTCGGAATACTCGTCTGAATTAGAAACCGTGATAAACCCAGCAAATACATGAATCCGATTAATCAAAAAAAAGGAGCCAGATCTCTGGCAACCGTCGCATTGCTCACCTCAGTGACCGGCGCGTATGCGCAAAGTGAAGGTCAGGCAGCTGACTTCAACACCGCCACCACCATCCCCTCCAGCGGAGTGATCACTGAACAAATCTATCCTGTTCGCGATATCGACACCTACCGCTTCACCCTGACCGAACCCAAGATTCTCACGGCTTCCACCGCTGGTCCGGTCGACACCTTCGGTTGCCTTTTCACCGGCAACCGCTCGCTGGTCACAATGGCAAGCGGTGGGGGACCGAACGGCAACTTCCACCTCGCAGAAGTCCTCGAGCCGGGTTCCTACTACCTTCAGGTCTCCTCTTTCTCGGCCCAAGACACCGGTGAATATGACCTGACCCTTGCCCTCGCCGACGTGCCGACCAATTCCAACGACCTGGATGGAAGCTCAGTCAAAGAACTTTCACCCCGTGTCGACATCAACTCATCAGCTGCCGCGAGTATCATTCCCAACGACGTCGATTTTTTCCGCGTCACGATTTACGAGAGACAGACCCTCACCCTTTTCTCGAGCGGGAACACCGACACTTACGGCTACCTCCTTGACGCCGCCGGAAATGAGCTGGCAAGTAATGATGATAGTGGAAGCGGCTTCAACTTCCAGATTCAACGGACTCTTGACCCCGGCACCTACTATGCGCGGGTGCGTGGCTACAGCACCAACACCAGCGGACTTTACAATCTCCACGTGAATTCCTCCGAGCAATCCTCCCGCACCATCGAGTTTGTCGGTGACCGCGATTTCGGCAACGTGCCGGTTGGCAGTGAAAAGTCCTCCCAGATCTGGATCGCCAACACCGGAAACGTCAGCATCGACGTCGCAGCCGTCGAGCTTCCGGATGGATACACCGGAGTCTGGCCCCGCCGGGTTCTGGAAGCCCGGACCCGCATGCCGATCGAAGTTTCATTTAACCCCACCGCTATCGGTGACTATTCGGGAATGCTCGACGCCACCGTGCTAGTGACCGAGGGCCCGACCGAAGCCATGCTCACCGGGAAAGCGGTTCAGGCCACTGACCCCAGCCTCGGAGCCGATTACCAGGAAGCCACCTATGTTTACGAAGAAGGCACGGTCTCAACCGAGATCAGCAATCAGGGAGAGATCATTCGCTACGATGCCTCCGAGGACATGATTCTCAATCTTAGCGGACTTCCCGCCGGAGCAGTCAGCCTCCAATCAGCCAGCGGCATTGCACTGAGTAGCACCGGCCCCGGAGCTTCCTTCGCCCTTTCCGAGGGAACCTACTTCCTTCAAGTCGTTCCCGAACTAGCTGGAACCTATGATCTGACCTTCGCTTCCGAAGCCGCTCCGAGCCTCAAACCCAACCTTGAGATTGAAGGCGAGTCAGCCACGGTTTCCTTCCTGAGTGAGGCCGGTAAGACCTACAAGTTTGAGTACAGCGAAGATCTCACCACCTGGGAGGTCCTCGACACCATGACTGGAACCGGAACTACCCTTGCCTGTGTCGAACAAACCGACCCTGCCAAGCGGGTCGGCTACTACCGCATCAGCGAAACTTCCGGCCAATAAAGCTCACCGGGTTAGCGATTTGGAAAGTCCGGGTCGCCAACCCGACATAAAAATCTGACAGGAAATCCAAGAAAGCGGGCAGGGTCCAATCCCTTGCCCGTTTTCTTTTGCCCCTCATTCCCCTTTTTAAAAGAGGACCATGGCTTCTTTCAACGGTCTGCAATTCTTGATCCGGTATGCACCGTCAACGCTACCCCCATAGAACGGTCACCTACGACTCACCGGACTCCCTTTGATGTGCCAATCGATTCATCTCATCCCGGATAAAGTCATGAAAGATGATGAATGACGAATCCGCCCCCAGTCGTTCGTCCATCAAGTCATTGAAGGCCTCCTGATGAATCAACTTCAGTTCATTCAATTCCTCTTCAGGTGGCAGGATTGTGGAATCGCTTGGTTCCGTGAAACTTGAGTAGGAAGTCGAGGTTCCTTTTTGAGGTCAGCGAAAGCCCGACCATACCTCCATCAAACCAATGAATCTAACCTTCAGCAAATCCAAATCTGTCTCCGGCATCCCAACCGTATCATGATGAGATAAACCGCGGGGCTCACTGGTCAGAAACGGGATTACCGAAGGCATCGACCTCTGTTTGGGCGGCATTCGAAAGTGGGGGTTTCATCATCTGGGCGATCGCCCCTTCCAGTTTGGCCTTTGCGAGCTTCGCCTCAGGCGAAAATTGACCGGGATCTAGCAGCTCTTCCTTGTAGCCTAATCCATCAATCGCAAAGAGCCGGCCATCCGAGAATAGTTTGTATCGGTGATCGAGAGCGAAGATCGACCGGGAGAATGCCATTTTGTCCCAACCGGGCCGAGGGTCATACCAAAAAAATGCCCAATCTCTTGGGCGATTCCCCAGATGACCATTGATCGCGGAGGCGAAAGAAACGCCATCAGATTGCCAATCCCGGGGAATCTCCTCGCCGGCGAGATCCGCCAGAGTCGGTAAGAAATCCGACGGATCGATGAGTTGCGAGGAGACCTTCGCCTTAATCTGGCCAGGCCAGTTCGCAATGAGCGGAACCCGGATTCCGCTTTGAATGGGCTCAGCCTTTCCTCCTCTGACCCCCTTGCCATTGAGGATCGAGGTGACCGATTTGTTGGTGCCATTGTCGGAGTAAAAAAGAATTAAGGTTTCTTCCCGCAATCCCAGCGCTTCGACGCCATCAACAATCCGCCCAACAACCGCGTCCATATAAGCCACCATGTCGGGGAAATACCTGTCATCTTCCTCCAAACGTCTCGAGGGATCTTCGTCCCAAACTTTGGAATTCGGAGTGGGATTGACCGGCCAATGGGGCAAGGCCATGGGATAATAAAGGAAGGCCTTTTGGTCACGGTTCTTCTTGAGAAACTCCAGCAGGAATTCAACAGACAAGTCTTCGCCATACGCACCATCAATGCTCTCATAAAGTTTGCCGTTTCTCAAAAAAGTGGGATTGGCGTATCGAGACCCTTTGTCTTCGGTGTGAAGTGAATGAAACAACGAGTATTCATGAAATCCTGAATCCTTTGGGTGCATTCCGGTCCCCCTTCGATTCTTCGCATTCGGGAAGTCGGGCGGATCATATGACTTCAGCTGCCACTTGCCGGCGATACAGGTTCGATACCCGTAGGATTGCATCAAATGGCCAAAGGTCCGCTCTGTTGGCGGAAGAATCCCAAAACAGGTCCAGTTCCGATGATTGTCCCGACCGGTCATCAGTTCCAGCCGGGTGGGAGAACAAAGTGGTTGTGAATAGGCGTGGGTAAACCGAAGCCCGGAAGCCGCCAGTTGATCAAGACGCGGAGTCCGATAGCTCTCTCCACCATAGCATCCCAGCCCCTCGAGACCGATATCATCCGCCATGATGAGGATGATCTTTTTCGGTAGCACCGGTTGATCTGCGGCAGAAAAAATGACCGAAGCCAAAAGCAAAAGGAGCGAACGGACCGTCATCGAATCAGGAGTCTTTCATTCATTTCTTACTTCGAGGACAATTCTTGCATCGCCTTTTCAAGAACGACGGCGACCTGGTTTGCCAGCCGTTTGCAACCGGCGCTATTGTAGTGAACATTGTCCGGGCCAGTTGCGTACTTAGCGAGATCGGACTTCATCAAACCATACAAATCATTCACGGCCACTCCGTGTTTTTTCATCACGGCCAAGGCTGCCTTTCGATACTTCGCCTGACCCTCCACAGAGATGACCACATCCTGTTTCCAGCGTCTCTTCATCGTAACCTCTGGCTCCGGACAGGCCGGAGTGGTCGTTGCCCAAATGAGCTTGGCTCCCGTTTTCTTCATTCGCGTCACCAGTTGATCCAAACGTTTGGCATAGGCCTCGGGAGATCGATCCTCTTTGTGATAACGCCAACCGTAAAGATCCCAAAGCCCCCAGTTGAAATGGATGAGATCCCAGGATCGATCTCCAAGGTATTCGTCAATCTTAAGCAGGCCCGTTCCAGTCCACTCAGCGTTTCCCCGGTTCTTGACCACCTCGGCCTTCCCTTCCAATTGCTTCTTCACACCCTGCTGGTAGCCGCCGCTAATGGAGTCACCGATCAGGAGAATCCGCGGCAAGGGCGAATTTTCGGAAACCTCCTCGGCAAAGGAATGACACGCGCAGAAGAATAAAGTCACAAGTGGGACGATAGGCATCAACTTCATCGGTCAAAGCTGGCACGGGTCTTTCGCCAATGCGAGCCAATTGCCCGCTACACTTTCAGAGTCGACTCACAATCGGCCTTGGTCGTCGAGCCAAGATTCGTCGTCTAGTTTCCATGATTACCCTGATCTGGAGTCCGATAAATACCGGTTGGAGCCGAAGGAATAAACTCAATTTCCGATTCGACCTCAATCGAGTCCGCCCTCCAAACGACGAAGAATCTCGCCTACATCGTAGACGCTCCCACCCCAAGATCCCCCGGAAGCATTTTGCAGGGCTGCCCAGAGGCGGGTGTCGTCCGGCAGACGAGGATCAGGAACGAGGTCGGGATGAATGGGGCGAGACTCGAATTGAGCGAGGTCGCCCAGATATTCGGCAGTTCCTTCCAGTTTGCGGGTATCGATACGAATACGAATCGGGTCGCCATCGCGCAACTTACCAATCGCTCCTCCGGCAAGGGCTTCGGGAGACGCGTGACCAAGGCAGGGACCGGTGGAGACCCCGGAAAATCGGGCATCGGTCAGGACCGCCAGATTCTTCCCCACCGAGGAGTATCGCAGCGCCGAGGTCACCTGATAAGTTTCCGGCATCCCCGCCCCCATGGGACCAAGACCTGCCAGCACGAGAACCTCACCTTCCTGAACCCGATCGTCACCAGTAGATTTAATTGCAGCTATCGCAGCCTCCTCTGACGAGAAAATCCTCGCCGGACCCTCATGAAGAAATATCCCATCGTCATCCAGCAGTCTAGGTGAGATGGCAGTACTTTTCACAACCGCGCCCTCGGGCACAAGGTTCCCATTTACGAAAGTAACCGTACTCGGAAACGCCTTGCCGGGAGGTCGAATGACATCATCAGGATCGATCCCATCCAGTTCAGTCAGTTTCTCCCTGAATCGTTGGCGGCGGTCGGACTGCTCCCACCATTCCAGATTCTCGCCCAGAGTCTTTCCGCTCACGGTCGGAGCGTTGAGTTCCAGTAAATCATGATCGCGGAGATGCAACATCACTTCTGGTACACCACCTGCAAGATACACCTGCACCGTCGCGAAACCGTGGGGTCCGTTGGGAAGGGCGTCGACAAGGCGGGGCACCTTCTGGTTGATTGCCTGCCAATCCTCTACCGTGGGACGTGGCAGGCCGGCCGCATGAGCGATCGCCGGAATGTGTAGAATGAGATTAGTGGAACCTCCAAAGGCCGCATGAAGGACGAGGGCATTGTGGAAGGAAGCTTCCGTCAAAATGGAAGAAAGCGGAATACTATTCGCCGTCATATCCATCAAAGCGATCGCCGAGCGCCTTGCCATATCACGCCACGCTTCCGATCCACTTGGAATCAACGCCGAATGCGGGAGACTCATCCCAAGGGCTTCTGCCACAACCTGAGTGGTGGCAGCCGTGCCCAGAAACTGGCATCCGCCGCCGGGAGAGCCACAAGACTTACAGGCCGTTTCGGAAGCTTCCTTGAGATCGATCTCGCTGTGGGCATAGCGGGCACCCACCGACTGGACCTTGGCAAGATCCTCACCTTCCTCGGAAAGCAGAGTCACTCCACCCGGAGCAAGAATCCCGGGAAGATGTCCACTGCCTGCAAGAGCCATCATCATCGCGGGCAGTCCCTTGTCGCAAGTGGCAACGCCCATCACCCCCTTACCGGTGGGAAGCGAACGGATCAGTCGACGAAGAACAATGGCCGCATCGTTTCGATAGGGGAGCGAATCAAACATCCCGGTCGTCCCTTGGGAACGGCCATCGCAGGGGTCACTGCAAAAAGCGGCAAAGGGAATGCCACCACGCTCCTTGAAGACGGCCGCGGCCTCTTCCATCAAGAGCGACACTTCCCAGTGGCCAGTATGAAAGCCTAGGGCGGTCGGAGTCCCGTCGGGTTTCCGGATGCCTCCCGCAGTCGAAAGCATGAGAAACTCAGGACGCCCCAAAGTGGACGGATCCCAACCCATACCCGCATCTTGCGTCCAACCAAAAACTTCTCCACTGGGAGAATCGCGTAAAAAGGAACCGGTAAAGGGCAACATCCCAGTTGGACCCGAAGCGGTGGTTCGAATGGTGAAAATACTCTCATCACCGGATTCCAGTCTTGGGTCGGGCATCGCTCGCATGATTTGGATTTAGGCGATCGACCCGGCCGGAGCGACCGTATTTGTAAGGGTTCCAATCCCGTCGATCGTGATCGAGACCCCATCACCTGTCTGCAGGGTGAAGGGATGATCGGGAACAACTCCCGTCCCGGTCATGAGCAAAGCCCCATCCGGAAAATCATTTTCCTTGAACAGGAATCCCGCGAGTTCGTCGTAGCCACGCTTGAGTTGCGAAACGGCAGTTTTTCCTCGAAATACCTCCTCGCCTTTTCGAACGATACTCAAGGTGATCTCGTCATCCGGGCTAGGAAGGCTACCTACCAAAAGGCAAGGACCGAGGCTGGCAGAACCCGAGTAGACTTTGGCTTGGGGAAGGTAGAGAGGATTTTCACCCTCGATTGAACGGGAACTCATATCGTTCCCAATAGTGGCTCCAAACACCTTACCCTTTTTGTTGATGGCCAGCGTGAGTTCCGGCTCGGGAACATCCCAAGTGGAATCGGAACGAATCCCAACCGTTGCTCCGGGAGCACGTACGCGCCGAGCGGTCGCTTTGAAAAACAACTCGGGACGCTCGGCATCGTAGACGAGATCATAGAAGCGATCTCCGCCCGCCTCCTCGCTCTCCTCCATGCGAGCCGTCCGACTTCGGTAGTAGGTCACTCCGGCCGCCCAAACTTCCTGCGAACCGATGGGTGCCAACAGCTCCTCTGAGAGATCAGCGGGGGAACCAGATTCCCAGGCTGCTCTGAGCAAATCGAGAGGTTCGTCAGCACGAAAAAGCGCATCGATCGTCAGCTGGGCATCTCGTCTTTCGCCATCGTGCTCAAGGTGGATCCCAGTCGGGGTGTGGTAAACGCGGATCATTACGAAAGTGTCAAACTTCGCGCACCAGGTTTCAAGCTTCGGTTGTCACCGCCACGCAGACTTACCGGGACCGGAAGATCTCGCTCACCAAAGACTCGATCACGAGCGTGCGCAATCCCCCACCTTTTTTTTCGAGACGCATCAGGATGTCCATGATCTCGTATTGATCGACCACCTCCATGTGTCGTCCGGCAGCATGAGTTAGTATGGTTGAAACGAGATGCTTCTTGAAAACCTCTCCCCGGGTTTGGACCAACACCTTCCGTAGCTCACTGAACCCCGCAAAGGACTCTCCGGAAGACAGCTCTCCGGAAGCATCAACCTTCAGCTCCTTGGCCTTCTTATTGGCTTTTCGATAGTTCGCCCGCCAACGGCCCAGCTCATCAAATCCTTCCAGGCCAAAACCAGGTGGATCAATCTTGCGATGACACTCCGCGCAGGTCTTGGACTCAAGATGTTTGGCAAGCCGTTGCCGCAGCGTCGTCGCGCCCCGGACATCGGGTTCCACCGGTGGAACCTCGTCAGGGGGTGGCGGGGGCACCACCCCGAGGAGATTTTCGGAAACATAAACTCCGCGTTTTACCGGCGAAGTCTCGACGCCGTTGGCACTCACGGTGAGAACCGCGGCCATCCCAAGAAGCCCCCCACGTCGTCTCTTGTCCGGAAGCGACACCTTTTTGAAGCCATCTTTCAAACGCATCTCGCTCGCTTCCGGAAAGCGATAGTGTCCGGCCAGATACTTATCGACAAAGGTGTAGTCGGCATCGAGTAACTCCATCACCGGAAGGTTGTTTTTGAGAGCATGGGCAAAGAAGAGATGCACTTCCTTCCTCATCGAAGCCGGCCAATTCTCGGCGTAGTATCGTCGGGCCCGATCCCTCGGAGGAGGCATCGAGCCAAGATCACGAAGGTTTAGCCAGCCATCGAGGAAGCTCTCTACAAAACCAGCCGAGCGTTCATCCGACAGCATCCGCTCAATTTGTCCGCGCAAGACCTTGTCCTCATTCAATCGGCCCTTGGCAGCCAGAGAGAGGAGGATCTCATCGGGCGGTCCGGCCCAAAGAGCATAGGAAAGCCGCGACGCCAAATCGAAGGGCTTTAACTTCGGATCCTTCTCCGGTGTGATCTCGCTCAGGTAAAAGAAGGAAGGAGAACACAAAACAAGCTTGACGACATCGAGAGAGGCCTGACGAGGCAATGCTCCTTCATCCAATCGCTTTTGATGGAAACCATGCAGCCGCGCACGGTCCTTTCCCGTCAGGGGCCGACGATAGGCCCGCTCGGCAAAACGATCCAGTTGCGCTAGCGCCTTATCCGCCTGGAACCCCTCGGGGCCAAAAACCGCGCGCTCTTCGAGAGTCCCGCCCTTTTCAGGAAGGGGGCCATGCACCTTGATCTCGGAGATTCGAATGTGCGGAAGTTTCCCCTCGCGCAGGAGGGTCTTGCGGCTCACGCCATCGACCGGATTTTGAAACTCCTTCTTGTAGCGTTTGTTCAATTCGATCACCGAGCGCCGCGACTCGAAGGGTCCGTTAGGAAAGATGAACCTTGGGGTCTGCCCGGCCTCCAGCCACACCTGGAATTTGACCCACTCGAAATCCTTGTCCGGAACAACCTTTTGAGCCAATCGCGGCTGGATTCGCTGGGGATAATGAATGTGCCCCTTGGTGGCATCCCCCGGAACCACTCCCAATATGAAAGGTTCGCTGAAATCGATTCCGAAGATCTTGGCATCATAGTGGGTGTCCCGGTGCATCGCTTTCACCAGCACCTCAAGATCGTAGAGACCCGAGACCGGAACCCCTTCCAGAAAGTCCTCGATGTGTCCGTAACTCCCCTGACGGGTGTCGGTGTCGGGTTGTTCATAAATGCATAGGTATTTGAAATCGAAGACCGAGCGATGTGATCCTTTGAGCTCTTCATACTGCACGAAGTTTTTAGTAAAGTGCCAGCTCTTCGGTTTCATCACCGGCTTTCCGAGCCGCTTCTCAACTAAGCGTTGCGCCGATTGGAAATACTGATCAACGAGGAACCCCGAGGTGACGAGGCTTTCTCCAATGGTGTCGAGATGATGGCTTGTCTTTTCTTTCGGGAAATCGAGGGTCAGCCCGAGCGTATCGACCCGCCTTCCGAAAAGAACCTCGAGGGTGTTCTCATACTCCCGGTTGGAAAGTCGGCGCATCACGGTCTTGCCACCATTACTTTCGAAACGGTCACGGGCCGCCGCCACCTCGCCACGCAAAGCCTTCAGTAGCTGTAAGCGTTCTTCGACGGTCGGCTGATCCTTGTTCTTCGGTGGCATTTCTTTGAGCGTCACCTGATCGATAATCTCCTGGGCCGAAATCAAATCCTGAAGATTCTCAAGAGGCAGGATCAGGCTTTCGAAGTCCCGCTCTCCTTTGGTCGTTGCAGAGTCGTGACAATCGAGACAGTAGAAATCGAGAAAGTCCTCGATCACGGCTTTGGGTTTCAGGCTCAGCTTCTTCCCTTCATCCTTCTTCGAATCACCTACCTGACCGGGAAGAAACCCGGAAGTGATCGCAAACACCAAAAGGCCTCTTCTCATCGCGCCGGAAGATCCGGGAAGTCCTAGGAGAAACTCCCCGTGCTGTTTCCAAATGACTTGGTTTCCACCCCCATCCGCTGGGCCAGATCCACGAAGAGGTTGCACAAAGGAACCTTGTTGAGGCCCTTTGATTCCACCTTCTTGAATTCGCCATGACGGTATCCCCCGCCCGCCAAAATGATGGGGAGATCGGAATTGGTGTGGGAGTTCCCGCTTCCGATTCCGCTCCCAAAGAGAACGGAGGTCGAATCAAGTAGGGTTCCCTCGCCATCCTTCACTTGCGAAAGGCGTGTCAGGAATTTGCCGAAGTGCTCGATTTGATAGGTTTCCAGAGCGATGAGGTGGGCAATCGCATCCTCCTTGTTCCCGTGGTGGGAAAGACCATGGTAAGATTTATCGATGCCCAGATGCTGCGGCAGAAAGGATCCTCCGATTTCCAGGGTGGCAATCCGGGTGGAGTCGGTTTGCAGGGCCAGTGCCATCAGCTCATAAAGTATGGGGAGATCATCGACTGTGTTCCGGTTGGCCGGCTTGTCAAAGGGAGCATCGGGTTTGGGATGATCAGCCCAGCGACGCCGAAGCTCAAGCCGCTTCTCCACATCACGGATCGACGTAAAGTACTCCTCCAACTTCTCCCTGTCCTCCTTGTTAACCTTACGGGAGAGCCCTCTCGCCTCTTCGTTGACGGCATCGAGAATGGACGCTTGAAGTTTGTTCTCTTTTCCTCGTTGCTTCCGTCGTTCGGGAGAATCATTGGCAAATAGGCGGTCAAACAGCTCGGCCGGGTTGGTGATGGGAGGAACGCGAATTCCAGACCGGGTCCATGAAAGCTGGCATCCGCCGTGGATTCCACCTTCGGAGCCAATCGTCAGTGAGGGAAAACGAGTTTGGTCACCCACCTTTTCAGCGAGATACTGGTCGATGGTGACATTGCCATCCTCTCGGTCGCGGGCCTCGGAGTGAAGCACCCCCGACAGGAAAGAATGAACCGCAAAGTGTCCCCCCTTCACTCCGTGATCAAGTCCACGATAGACCGTCATCTCTTTACGAAGACCTTCGAGCGGTTTGAGCAAGGTGGTCGATTCGTAATCCTTCCCCGCCGTTTTAGGGAAGAAGCTCTTCTGCTGGTAGCCCAGCAAATTCCCCACGGCTACAAATCGTCTGGCCCCAACCCCTGCGCCCTTGGTTGCCTGAAGTGAAGCCAATGACCCGGTGGTCTTTGCCATCAGGGAGGTCAACCCAGGCAGAGTCAAGCTGGCTCCGGCCGTACGAAGAAGAAAGCGGCGGCGGTCGATTTGGGTTTTCATGGTCATGAGTGATTACGAGGGGCCTGAAGAGAGGCTTTCAATTAGCCTACCTCGATCGAAGCCTAGCTACATATATAACACTGAATACGCCGGATGGCCAACGAAACGGAACGGATAAAACTCCAGAATGTCCGACATCATGCTCTCACGGGATTAGCATGGACTGTGACCTTCCTCGTGCTTCCATTTTGCGGAGAATCATCACCAGTGACCTTAGTATCCCGCTAGAAATGCCGAGGGCGACGGAAGAGGGCTCAGGAATCTGGCGCAACTGCATTGCAGATGCTCCGAGAGAACCCACGTTTTAAATGCCAAAGCGGAATTCTCTCAGGTCGAGTCATTTGATTAGACTTTGAAGAACAACTTATTTCGGTAAAGGGTGCGACAAAGCCAAAGCACCATGGCCAGGCCAGCCACGGAGACCACCAGCTTGCCCAATCCCGGAATCAGTCCATCCGCCCACTCGGCCACCGGCCCACCGAACATCCACGAAGCAATCTCGTTGAAATCCACCACCCTGGTCAGAAGATAGATCGCAATCGAATTCGTACCGACCCAAACGAACGGCATGGCCCATTTCTTCCAGGCCAGGAGGTCCACAATTCCATGGAGCACTCCCAGCAGGACCAGGCTCCATCCTCCTGCCACAAAAACAAAACTCGAAGTCCAGATGTTCTTAATGACCGGGAACTTGATTCCCCAGAGATTTCCCAACCCAATCAGGCAGGCTCCGGAAATGATCAAAACACCACAGGTCATCCATCGCGAAGAGCGGCTACCTTTGACCAAAATCCCCGCAAAGACCCCCAGCAGGCAGGTCGCAATCGCCGGGAAGGTCGACAGAATCCCTTCAGGATCATGAGTCAACCGCCACTTGAAAAAAGGAAGGTATTGGGAATCAAACCAGTTGGTGAGGTTCCTCCCTTCATCGTAGCTGAACCCGTCTTGTCCTGGCACAGGAACAAAGGCCAGAAGAGCCCAATACCCCGCCAGAATCCCCAAAAAAACCACCACCAATCCCCTCACTGGCACATAGAGAAACAACAACCCGGTCACGAGATAACAAATCCCGATCCGCTGCAAGACGCCAAGCAAACGCACCCCCTGGTGAGACGCTTCATCGTAGAGTCCTTTGGAGATTCCTCCGTAATAGATGATCCCGATCAACCAAAGGATCAGACCGCGACGAACCACCCGGATGGTGGCACTCCTCCGGTCGCCCGAGCCCACATATCGCCCGAGAGAATAAACCAACGATGCCCCGACAATAAAAATGAAAGAAGGAAAGATGAGATCATAAAACCGGAACCCCTCCCACTTCACATGCTGGAGCTGAATCGCAAGAGTCTCAATAATCACCGAATCCACCTCCTTCAATCCGGAAAAAGCCTTGGCCAAGGCCCCTCCCCCAATGATCCAGAACATGACAAAGCCACGATAGACATCGAGAGAATCGAGGCGGGTTGGTCGAATTGGCTCAATGGGAGCTTTCTGTTCGTTAGACATCACCGGAGCTTAACCCGGCCCCTGTCCGCTTCTCAAACCAATAACAGCGAAGGCCGCAAGCCGGTGTATTTCGCGGTGAGTTATCGACCAAGTGAAACGATCACCTATGTCAACGGGAAGAAGATCTCACGCACCAATCAAGTCCGGGGCGACTTCAGTAATTGGGCGGTAAACCAAGGACTCATCCTCGGTGACGAATGATCGGATGGAACCCGCGACTGGGCCGGTCAAATCCACGCCTTCGCTGTCTCCTATCGCGCTTTGTCGGCCCAGCAGATTTTGAAAAGATTCGAGTCGATTGGCGGAAATTGACTCATACAACCTGTCATCTCTAACTCCACTTGAGCAGCTTCTTCGCCGCTTCACCCACACGGGAAGCATCGGCTTCATGAAGTTGACTGAGGAGAGGCAAGGCCGGACCAGTTTCAGCGATTCCGGCCAGCGAGACCGCTTCGTGGAGGACACGGATTGGGTTGATCTCGTTGCGCAAATCCTCGAGTGGGCTGAAAATACACCGGATTTTTTCGGCGGTTTCAAGGTCGCCTGAGTTCAACCCCTGCAACATCTTCTGGGAAAGATCGGGTCGGACACACACACAACCGGAGGTGAAACCATTGATCTTGAATTGCGTGAGGTGCGTGATGGCCGGTTGTTCCCCAATCCCGCTGACGATGAGCCGAGGATCAACCAGGTCGACAAGACGTGAAAGGTAATTATCATTCGCCGGATCCTTTCGGACGATGGCATACTTAATCCACGACACGAGTCCCTCGTCGACGAGCTGCGCTACCGTTTCAGATTCGAGGTATCCCTCAAACTTGATGTAGAGCACTGCTGGTTTTCCGTGAGCCTCCACGAACTTCCGAAAGCCCGCGGCCACCCCAGCATCGGTCGTGAGACCTTGCATCGGAAGAACCATTACAGTCGGAAAATCGAAGTCATCAAGCACGGTCGCCTGGTCCATCATGGTGCCGTAAGTCGGACCCACCGATGGCACGATGAGTGTGTCCTCCGCGCTCTCCGAGACCAGCATTCCAAGAGCTGCGGCATACTCGCTGAGAGCAATATGATAGAAGTTGGCATTGCCACCATAAAGGAGCGTCGACACCCCACCGGATTCGATATGGCGAATGATCTGCGCGTTTTCGACGGAGTTGATCTTGAGATCAGAGTCACGCGCCAGAGGTGGGACCGCGATAACAGATGAGTTGAGCTGGTCGGGAGTGACAGGTGTCGTTTGCATGATGAGAAAGCTTAGTGGATTCCAGGATCGGGGGTGCAGGATCCATCATTGTGGAGAAACTTGAAATCACATCCTTCGTGGGCCTGCGTGACTTGGTCTTCAAAGAGTTTTCCATAGCCACGGGAGTAGCGTTTTCCGGGCGGACTCCAAGCAGCGCGACGGCTGACCAGCTCTTCCTCGTCAACATGGAGAGTGAGGGCGCGATTGGCCACGTCGAGCTCGACGAGGTCGCCATCTTGCACTAACGCAAGGGGCCCTCCCACCGAGGCTTCGGGAGAGACATGAAGCACGCAGGTACCATACGAAGTGCCCGACATCCGAGCGTCGGAAATTCGGAGGATGTCTCGTACCCCTTGTTCGAGGAGATACTTAGGAAGAGGCAACATTCCGGACTCGGGAATCCCGGGTGCACCAATCGGCCCCGCGTTTTGCATGACGAGAACGTGATCCTTTGTGATGCCAAGCGACGGATCGTGAATACGCTTCTGCAAGTCGGGGTAGTCCTTGAAGACCACTGCGGGTCCTTTGTGTTGCAGAAGTTCCGGACTGGCGGCCACTGTTTTGATCACCGCGCTGTCGGGTGCAAGATTGCCTTTGAGAACAACCGTTCCTCCCTGCTCTGCGAGTGGTTTGTCAAACGGGAGAATGACGTCGTCGTTAAAGACCTCCGTGCCATCGAGACATTCCCCGAGGGTTTTGCCGAAGACGGTCGGGGCATCAAGATGAAGAAGATGGCGAATTCGGTTGAGGAGAGCAGGCAAGCCGCCGGCATCGAAGAAATCCGCCATGACATACTTGCCCGACGGCTTCAGGTTGGCCAGCACCGGAGTTTTACGCGAAATCTCATCGAAGAGCTGAAGGGGAAGGTCCACCCCGGCTCGTTTTGCGAGGGCGGTGATATGAATGATGGCATTGGTCGAGCCGCCAATCGCCATGTCGGCGGTGATGGCATTTTCAAAGGACTTGCGCGTGAGGTAGCGCGAGGGTTTGAGGTCTTCCCACACCATGTCGACGATGCGAAGACCGCAGGCCGCCGCCATCCGGGAGTGCGCGGCGTGAACCGCCGGGATGGATGACGCCCCCGGCAAGGTGAGGCCGAGAGTTTCGGTCACGGAAGTCATTGTGGAGGCCGTTCCCATTGTCATACAATGACCCGGCCCGGGCGTGATGTGATCTTCGAAGTCTTCCCAGTCCTCGCACGAGAGATTCCCGGCACCCCGCTCGGCCCAGTAACGCCAGACGTCGGTTCCGGAGGCCAGTTGTTCACCCCGCCACGAAGCCCGCATCATAGCCCCCCCGGTCATAAAAATGACGGGAAGGTCGACCATCGCGGCTCCCATGAGAAGAGCCGGGACTGTCTTGTCGCATCCGCCCATCAAGACCGCACCATCGATGGGATGACAACGAAGCGTCTCCTCGGCCTCCATCGCGAGCATGTTGCGATAGAACATCGAGGTGGGCTTCATGAAAGTTTCGCTCAAGCCCATCACAGGCATCTCAACGGGATACCCGCCGGCCTGCCAGATCCCCCGCTTGATCTCTTCAGCCCGCTGTCGGAAATGGGCGTGGCACGGAAGGAGGTCGTTCCAGGTGTTGAGAATCGCGATGACCGGCTTGCCATGGTATTCCTCGTTGTTGATACCGAGTTGCTTGTGACGGGACCGATGTCCGAAAGAGCGAAGATCATCGGGTCCGAAAAAGCGGTGGGAGCGGAGTTGTTCGGGTTCGAGGCGGCTCATCGTTCCCAACGAGATTGCCGGAAGAAGGCAACAAGGGAAAGGGAGGAATTTTTGAATCGCCCACGCGTGTCTGATCGGCAAGGATCTTCCGATGGGCGCAATCGAAATCTGCTTATGCGGACTAGTCGTGGTGGTAGTATCGATTCTCATCTTTCGACTTCACGCCTTTCTCGGGCTGATCCTCGCGGCTTTCGTGGTAGCCACTCTCTCACCAGGAGTAGAGGCCTCAGCAATGAACCGGGTCGCGGCTGGGTTTGGTGAAGGATGCCGCAAAGTGGGTATCCTCATTGCACTGGCAGCCATCACCGGGCAGTGCCTTCTCGCGAGTGGTGCAGCGGAACGGATCGTGCGCGGACTCCTCTCGCTCTTTGGTATCAAACGGGCACCGATAGCCTTTCTCGGCAGCGGCTTCGTTCTTGGGATTCCCGTATTCTTCGACACCGTCTTTTACCTCATGCTTCCTCTCGTCCGGGCCTTCGCGAAGACCAACCCGAAGGTTTACCTGCTGGCTCTGCTCGCAGTGGTGGCTGGAGCAAGCATGGCTCACTCCCTGGTTCCTCCCACCCCGGGTCCACTGCTGGTGGCGGCACGACTGGAGGTCGGACTGGGGGTTCTCATTCCCGCCGGCTTATTACTCGGCCTTGTGACCATCTCCGTCGGCTACGGGTATGCCCGTTGGGCCAACAACCGATTTGAAATAACCTACCGTGAACTGGAAACGCCTGAAGTGGAGTCAAAAGAGAACGGGAAATTGCCGGCCCTCGGTTGGTCCCTCCTCCCGATCATTCTCCCACTCCTTCTGATCAGCACGGGCACCTTTGTCAAATTGCAGGGCGAGCTTCCAAACTGGTTGGCCGTTTTGAGTGACAAGAACATCGCCATGGCCTGCGGAGCAGGACTGGCCCTGCTTTTGGCTTCAAGGAGGAGCGCCGTGAAAACAGTAATACAAGAAGCTCTCTCAAGTGGCGGGGTCATCATTCTCATCACCGCCGCCGGAGCGGCCTTCGGATCCGTCTTACAGGACACCGGGATTGGGAACGAGCTTTCCGTAACATTTGGTGCCGGGGGGGGAATCCTCTTGCTGGCATTCGGACTGACCGCTCTCGTCCGTTTCGCCCAAGGCTCGGCGACGGTAGCGATGATCACGTCGGTCGGCATTGTGGCCCCCATGGCCCTTTCCGCCGATCTGGGATTCCACCCAGTTTACCTCGCACTGGCCATTGGTTGTGGATCCAAACCCCTTCCCTGGATGAATGACAGCGGCTTCTGGATCATTGCCAAAATGTCGGGAATGAATGAACGTGAAACCTTGAAGACCTTCTCGGTGATGCTCTCTTTGATGGGAGTGGCCGGCTTTCTCGTCGTCTTTCTAGCGAGCTTGGTATTGCCAATGGTATAGACAGCAGGTCTAACCTCTCACAGATCACAATAAGCTCTGGCCTGAACCCGGAAAAATAGATGGGTTAGAGATGTAGATTTGGCGGTAGAACTAAAACGAAAAAGAAACGAAGTCGCTTTAGTGAAGAACAGAAGGTCCGCATCCTGAAGGAGCTCCGGAGCGGGAATGGTGCCGAACTCTTCACCTGAGCGTCTGGGGAGTTGGGAGGAGCCATTAGCAATCTTGATTGCAGAACCGAACTTCCGGATAGCTCGCCAACAAGGTTGACCGGCTTTTCAGGTGAAATTGGCATCGTGAATATCTATGATCAGCTTCTCGATGAGACCGCGATCAGCGAAGCCTTTAACCGGGTCGCGACGATTGGACCTACCGGATTAGTGGTCATCAACATCGCGTTTGACGACGAGAATGACGAGGTCACCCTGACCTGGAATTCTTTGGACGAGAAATCGTATCTGGTGGAGTATTCGTTGAATCTGGAAGAAAGATCGTGGCTTGTCTTGGACGACATCCCTATTCCCGCCACTGATGTGGAAACCACCCGAACTCTTGGTGTTCCTTCAAATCAAGCCAAACTCTTCTTCCTTGTCGTGATCCCGACGCCTTAACTCACCGACTCGGAGCTGTCACCCTTGTAGCCAGATGATCCTTGGTCCAGTTTATGCGAGCGGGACGTTTTGGCCGCGGCCTTTTTCCGAGGCAATCTCCCCCGTGCGAAGGGCTTTTCAACCAAGAGATAAACAAACCCGCAAGCAAGCACGATTACCACTGTCATCCCGGCGATGATGACGGCATTCCAGGGCCAATTGCCCTTCTGGTATCCGATCACCGACCCCAAAATATACGGACCGAAAATCGTATGGATGAAGAAGTTGTGAAACAGGTAGATCGTGTAGCACATCACTCCGGTTGAGGTGATCCAGCGGTTTCGAAAGATAATCCGCAGGACTCTTCCGCTCACGGTGCACCAAAAGGCGAGCAAAAGAATAAACGGTCGAGGAACAATCAAGTGATGAAAGTCGAGGCAGGCGAAGACTCCAATCCAGGCTGCCACTCCGAGAAAGTCAAAACGGAATAACCCCTCTCCATCGCGGATTCCCTTCAAGGTCGGAGAAAGATAGAGGTCCGCGAGCAACAGGCCGGGCAGAAACCAATTGAGCTGACGTAGGACGGTATGGTGCCAGATGCTTTCGGTGAATCCCTCCCAACGCCCATACAGGTAATAATCGACGAGGATGATGCCAAGAATAAGAAGAGTTCTTCGGGCAAGTTTGGGAAGCGCAAAAACCCGACAGATCAGAGGGACGAGAAAGTAAAACTGAACTTCGATCTCGAGTGTCCAGGCAACGAAAAGCAAAGGATTATGAGACCCGTCATAAATGACGCCATGTCCATAAATCAGCCCCGTCAGATAGTTCGGGAGGTAGGCCAGACCAGAACCGTAGACAATGGCCGAAAGCAGGAAAAAGAAAGTGAGGGCCAGAAAATAAGGGAGCTCGATCCGAATTAACCTTCTTCGAAAGTACTTCCGAACAAGAGGCTTCTCTTCCCTGCACAGGTAGTGGGCCGCATAGGGCAAAGAAAGAACCAGTCCCGAGATCAGGAAAAAGATCTGAACTCCGAACCATCCCCGACTGATCAAAAGATGAGGCATAAATGACAATGCTTCACCAGTGGGTAGCGTGATCAGCACAGGGAGAGAGGAAGGTTCCTCGCCAGAGGTGAAAAACCCATGAGTATGAAAAGCCACTACCAAAATGACGGCCAGGCAGCGCAAACCATCGATCTCGGGAAGGTATCGCCCTGAAGAAGTTTGACGCTGAAAAGGAAGAAGAATCTTCTCGATGAACGAACCGATCATAAAGGCGTGAAGCTCCTAGCGTTTTCATCCCCGATTGCAGAGCGAAATAATTTCATGGTCCTGACCAGCATCCGCTTGTGGGGCTTCCGGCTCACCTCACAGTGCCTACGTGGTTTTGGCGGACAGATTTACTGGACCAAAAAAAAGGTCATTGCCACCTCTAACACCCGGCCTGCCGTTTTTTTGCAACTCCGGCGGGCGGGCGAATGATCAGCGTTGGCTTGTTTTGTCGTGCGACCACATTGGCCATAGTGAAGGTCTTGTCAGAGCCCGTGACCCCCAGCAGCATTTGGTGCTGATTGCCAGCATCTAGCGACCACGAAAGCTTTTCGATTGCTTGTTGCTGATCGCCCTGAGTCTGGTAATCGCTGAACAAATCAAATGCCCTATACTCTGGATATAGACCCGGTCGGCAGTGGCCAAAAGGACTGGTAGAAAGATCCATGTGAATTGGAATGGACTGATTAGAAGGTAATAGATATTCCTTGAAAACTAAAACTTGTATCCATTATGATCCCCACTGCGTCCATTGAACCTCTCCAAATTGTCAGCGGCGTCGTTGCTCTCATCGTGATTGCCATCATTACCTACAACGTCGCCCGGGCGATGAAGGGCAAGTTGGAGATTGAACTGCAAAAAAACGGTTTCAATAGCGGTGAGGAAATCGTCGGTCAGGTCACTCTGACGGCGAAGAAGTCACTAAATATGAATCGTATGTATGTGAGTTTAATCGGTCACGAGATAATCGAAAGACGTGACAGCGATGGTAACAAAAAAACTCGCCGTAATGAGATTTACCGCAATGAAGTCAATATTCTTGAGGCCCAAATGGTGCCTGCGGGAACCCATGAGGCCTTTGATTTCACCATCAGTACTCCCGGAGCCTCCGTTACTCCAGCCAGTGAGACAGCCCAAAAGGTGGCCGATGTGGTGAATACCGCAGCCACCGCTCTTAATGCTCTTGGCATCAGCAATAGCCACCGCCGTCTCGAATGGAAGGTAGAGGCTCGTGCTGATCTTCCCGGCGTGGATATCGCCAAATCGCAGAAGGTCCGAGTGAATCTGATCTAAATGGAATCATGCCAAATGATGGGCTGCAAATGGGTCGGCTGTCTTAGAATACACTCCACTGTAAATACATCGATAGATGCAGTTTTTGCGTCGGTCTTGTGATCGTGATGTCCTAGAATGTCACCAAATCACAGGATGTCTTATGCTCCAAAGTCACTTTGATCTAATAGCCCTTTTATCACTATCCGGGAGCTTTGCTTCTGAAAGACCTGAACTGATTCGAGGAGAGGTCAAAGGGCTCACTTTGCCAAGCCCAAGGTGAAAAATGCCCTGAAGCGCAACGACTGGAACAAATACCGAATCATCTGCAAAGGCTCTCACATCCAGGTTGACGTCAACAGCACCCTCATCACCGACGTGTGGGACAACATGGATGCCTCAGGGCCGATCGGCATCCATCACCACGACGAAAAAATCCTGCCTTATAAATTCCGCAATCTGCGGATCAAGGAACTGGAGTAATCTTACCGCGCTTCCGGAATGAGCTTGAGGGTGAGCTCCTTTTCTCCCCGCTTCACCTTAACGTCATACTTTTCGCCCGCCTTGGCTTTACTGAGTTCAGCGAAAAGGCTTTCGACGCCCTCGAGCTTCTGACCTGCAAAGCTCACCATGATGTCCCCTTCCTTGAGACCGGCGCGTTCGGAGGGTGAATCCGCCACGACCTGAGTAATCAAGACACCCCCGCCCTGGTTGTCGCTTGGCATGAGACCAATGCGGACCCGCGGCATGTTGCGACGGCCCCGGCGAGGCTGTTCCACCTCGGCATAATCCGGAGCCTTGTCGCCCTTGGCAACTGCTCCGGTGATGGCCTTCATGTATTTCGTGACTGCGTTGAGCCCCGGAAAGTCGATCTTGTCGATGGTGTCGGCCGGGGTGTGGTAATCGTCGTGTATTCCGGTGAAGAGAGCCAGGATAGGAACCCCTCCCGAGTAAAAGGGTGAAGCGTCGGTCGGCAGGAAAGGACTGGCGGAACGTTCGACCTCGAGATTGGGCACCTTGGCCAGCGAATCGAGTAATCCATTCCAAGCCTTGCTTGAAGCGGTGCCATGAACAGTCAACCCGTTCTCGGCGACACGCCCCACCATATCAAGATTGAGGTAAGCGGCAATTCGAGGATGTAGCGGCCCGTTGTCTTTGGTCGCCTCGGCCACGAAATGACGGGAACCGAAAAGGCCCATCTCCTCGCCGGACCAAGCGGCAAAGACAATGTCACGTTTCATGTCGAGGGGGCCTTTCTTTCGCTGACTGGCGTAAAGCTGGGCAAGTTCCATGATCACCGCAACGCCCGAGGCATTGTCATCGGCCCCAACGTGCATCTTGGTCGCCTCAGCCCCTCGCGCGCGCGTTCCACCCCGATTGCCGTATCCCAAGTGATCGATATGACCACCAATGACAACCACCTCATCCGAGGGCTTTTCACCGACGACCAGTCGTGCAATGACATTTCGTCCCGTCAGGGGCTTAGTTTTAAAATTGATTTCGGCTCCGATCCGGCAGGACACCGGAAAACCTTTGACTCGGTCACCCTTGTTGTAGGAGTCGAACAAAGCTTGCAGTTCCTCCTGCTTGTCATTGGCGAGCAGAGTCGCGGCAACCCCATCGGTGATGGTCATCGCGGGAAGGATCTGACCTCGTCCGCCCACATTAGCACTTGGATCAATGAGCTCGCTCGAAATGGTGGGATTTCCTGCTTTGACAAAGATGATGCCGGCCGCCTTGCGCTCTTTGGCCGCATTAGCCTTGGCCACCAGAGGACCGAAGGACCGGAGCCCGCCATTTGAGCTGGGATTGCCTCGAAAAACCATGACCCACTTCCCCTCGACATCAAGGCCCTCGAAACTGTTGTAACCGTCGGTCTCGATTCCGAACCCGGCAAAGACGATTCCAGCTTCCATTTTTCCGGGACTGCTGAAGGAGAGTGGTTGATAGTGCTTCCCGGGAGTATAAGCAATATTCACACCCACCAGCTCCTCGACCTTCAGGGTCATGCTGTTTTTTCCTCCCAGCTTGGTTTCGGATCCCACGCCGAACGATTGAAAATAGCTCCCATCATCTCCAGCCGGCTCCAAATCGAGTCCCTTGAAAAAGCTGGCGAGATAGGCTGTCGCCATCCGCTCGCCCTGATCACCGGTGCCTCGTCCTTCGTATTCCCGTGAAGCCAGGCGAGTGACGTAACGGCGGAGATCCTTTTGGTTGATGGCAGCGCTGGTGGCACCGATTGCCATCATTCCTTGTCTCGTTGCCGTTGCTTCCGCATTGGCAAATTCGTTGGCGGAGAGGGCACCGAAGCTGGCGCCGAAGGCGAAAAGGAAAACGAGTTGGGTGAGTTTCATAGCGGATAAACAACAGCGGAACGGCGATGTTCCCAAAATTTGCCGATGAATCTCGAAAAAGCAAATGCCACACTCTCATATAGCAGTAGGATCGGGGGCGCCAATTTGAGACGGCTCACCAATTCCTCACGGGCTCCTTCATTCTTTAGTGTGTCAGCGCATTGGCAGGAAGATCGGCCGCGGACACTCCTTTTTGTCGGAGTTCCTTGTTCGCTCGAAGCGCAATGAGATCAGCAATCGAGTTACCACCCCTGCACCTGAGCAATGCGCCCAAAAATGCTAATACCATACTTCCCTTTGGGAACGCCCTTTTTTTCGAGGTATTTCTTCACGAGCGGGAAGGCAGGTTCGCCCATCCAATCGATGACGTTATGGAGCATGGACTCGTTGTTCGTTCCATTCAGCAGGAGATCTTCAAGGGAAGCGAAACCTTTCTCCGGTTCACCGAGTTTCACCAGAGTCCACGCGGCCATCATACGGATTTCATGCTCATCATCCTGGAGGGCTTTCACGAGAACGTCAGCAGCTGGAGTTGCTTTTCCGTCAAGCAAGTGAAGTCCAACGATCGCCCACCAACGCAAACCTTCGTCCTTGGACGACATCGCCTTGGTGAAGGCCTCAAGGTTTTTTGAATCCCTGGCCAAAGCAAGATCCGCGGCATCCAGATAAGACTCGAGCGGGTAGAGCTTCTTGTTCCGAACCATCTCGTAAATCGTTAGTTTGTTTGCGGCAGCCCGACGCACCCGCATCTGCTCCGGGAGCAAACCTGAATCGAAAAGCTCCAGCTGCTTTTTGCGCATGGCTTGCTTGAGCTCTGCGATTTTCGCTTGGTGTTCTTTGGCCTCGATGAGGTTTTGCACATTATCGAAGTCCTTCTGGTTATCGTAAAACTCCTCCGAAACCCGCGGCCTGAAAAAGCGACCGGTGATAGCGTCGGTCTTCCCTTCGCGGTGGTGCTGCTCCCAAGCCCGGGTCGCTTCAGCTTTCCAAAGGTAGGCGAGGTGTTGCCCGGCAGGAGCATAGGGCATGTAGTTCTTGTGATAGGCGAATCGCTCATCACGGATCATGCGGACGCAATCGAGGCGCTCGTCGGCCCTTTCCCGGAAACCAAAATGATATTTTGGAGCAACTTCCGTCCTCTTGCCGAGAAAGACCGTCCCTTGAAAACTTGGCGGAATCTCCGCTCCCGCCAAGCTGAGCCAAGTCTTGGGCATGTCGACAAAACTTACTATCCGGTCAACGGTCATCCCAGGCTTTTCGGCCGGCCACATCTGCTTCCATTTCTCCGGAATACGCACAATGAGCGGGCAGTGAACCCCACTGGCATATACAAAGCGTTTGCTCCGTGCCATCACGCCACCGTGGTCAGAGTTGTAGATGACGATGGTGTCATCGGCGAGACCATCCTTCTTCAGGGCCTCAAGGCAGGCGGCCACTTTTGCATCCATCCGCTCTACAGCATCGGCGTAGATGGCATAGTTTTTTCGGATCGCAGGCAGATCGGGATGATAGGAAAATAACTTCATTTTCGAAGCATCGTCCTCTCCCTTTTTCACCGAACCATGGGCCCGGCTTTCGTGACTATCACCGATGTTCACGATGGCAAAAAATGGCTGCCCTTTTTTGCGAGCTCGCCAACCGTATTGCATCCCCTTGCCAACATCCCAGCCCTGCTTGTCGGGACGCCCCCCTATGTTGTAGTCTGTCTTGCCTGGATTCGAGGTGTGGTAGCCTGCCTTTTTTAAGAGATCGTGGTAGTAGGGAATCTTGTCGTGCGGAATCTCGTTTCGGCTGCGCATCGGCTGGGTGCCGTTGGAAATGGCATACATACCAGTGATCCAGCACGATCGGGTCGGGGCACAAACCGCGGCATTATCGAAACAATGCAGGTATCGAAATCCCTCGGCGGCAAGTCCGTCGATGGCAGGCGTCTTGGCATTCGTTCCGCCGTAGCAACCCACCCAAGAGATTCCGTTGTCCTCGCTGGTGATCCAGAGGATGTTGGGTTTATCCGCGGCAAAAGCGAAAGAGAGACCGCCAAGAAAAAACAGGGGAAGTTTCAACATAGGGAGTGAACCTTACGAGGATCAGTCTTTTAGTCGATCAGGATTTCGCTCGAGGTCTAGCGGCGCCGACGCAAAACGGGCAGCAAAGTAAGGCTTTTGCACAATCGTCAGAACGTTGGTATTTCCCTCTCCGACAAACTATCGGTTTCCGGGATCGGGCGTTGCTACCGATTGCCCAGAAATTGAAAAGATTCCGGGTTCGGGAACGATTGCGATAATGGTTCCGGCCTTTACGATCCAATGAGCTCAGGAAGCAGCCACGAGCCTGAAAGCAGTAATAGTCTTTAACATGATTTGATTATGGTGAGGGTTTCCCGATACGAGCCCTCGTAGGAGGGCTCACTCGAAGGCTATCAATCTAACAGTCAAAAAAGAGGGAGCGCGATCAGATTAAAGTGAACCTTCCCCTGAAAACCATCAAGCGGAACGTCCCTTGTTTCCTTGTCAGCGAACAACCACCTCCCTAGCCTTGCCTACACACAATCTTCAGACACACCCATACAATGCAACTTCTCGAAATCAGTTTGTTTCTCATCGCCATTATTGGCGTCATTGGTCTTGGCATTTGGAAGAGTAAAGACGGCGCTGAAGACAATAGCACCTCGGGCTATTTTCTTGCTGGACGAGGCCTGACCTGGTGGCTTGTGGGTTTCTCACTCATTGCGGCAAACATTTCGACCGAGCAGTTCGTGGGAATGGCCGGCTCCTCGGCCAATTGGCTGGGAATGGCCATTGCTTCTTACGAGTGGCTTGCAGGCTTCACTTTGGTTGTGGTCGGATTCATTTTCCTCCCCCGGTTCCTTCGCACAGGCGTTTACACCATTCCCGAGTTTCTGGAACTCCGTTTCGGCGTAACTGCCCGTCTCGTGATGGCGATTTCAATGGTTATCGTTCTTGTGGTGGTGACGACTGCCGCAGTGATTTTTTCAGGAGCGAAGTTTGTCTCAAACTACTACTCTGACGTGGCGGTTCTCAACAACCTGACAGCGGTCGGATGGATGATCGCGATTTTTGCAGCCATCTATGTTTTTATCGGCGGCTTGAAAGCCTGTGCCTGGACTGACCTGATCTGGGGAGCCTCACTCATCGTTGGGGGAGCGATTGTGATGTGGTTCACTTTCAGTGCCCTGGGCGAAGCTCCTGCGGAAGAGCTGATTAAAACCAAGGTTGAGAATTCCGAAGCAACGGTGGCTGATCTAGAAAACGCAGGCCCAATCGAGAGACTTTATCTTCTCAATGACGGCAAGGACGGAGAAGCAAATGCGGTTACGGGAATGAATGGATCAGGAGGGAAGATGCACATGGTCCGACCAAAGGATGACCCCGATATTCCGTGGACGGCCCTTCTCCTTGGTCTATGGATTCCGAACTTCTATTACTGGGGGCTTAACCAATACATCGTCCAGCGAACCCTCGGTTCCAAGTCCCTTGCAGAGGGGCAAAAGGGGATTGTCTTCGCTGCCTTCTTGAAGCTTCTCATTCCTTTCATCGTTGTCATTCCAGGCATTCTGGCCTTCAACCTTTTCTCGGACGACCTCCACAAATCAGCATCGGAAAACAACCTGAAGGCCATCGAGGCCGTTGGAGAAAAGGAGCTCTTCACGGTTGATGCTCACTTTGTGAAGTTAGAGCCTGAAGCAGCAGAGAAAGTGATGCTTCACAACACAAGAATTTCAGGCGGCACGGCAATCACCTCATCAGGCCCAAAGGAGTTTGCCAAACTGCTCAATGAAGGAGCGACAGAGGCGATTGAAGCCGAAAAAGGAACGAGCGGTCCAAAACTGGTCGGTTACGATTACGACTCGGCCTTCCCGGTCCTCGTGCGAAATCTCATCAAGGAATACTGGTATCTCTCCTGGTTCGTTCTCGCGGCTTTGTTCGGAGCTGTCATTTCCTCCCTCGCCTCGATGCTCAACTCGGCCTCGACAATTGCCACAATGGACCTCTACCAAAAGGCGACCAAAGAGGAGAATCCGGAGAAGTTGGTCAAAGTTGGAAAAACTTTTGTTGTTCTGTTCGTACTGATCGCAGCCTTGGTCGCTCCCAACTTTGAAAATCCCAAACTTGGGGGCGTCTTCAAAATTATTCAGGAATTCCAAGGCTTCTTGTCACCGGGAATCCTCTCAGTTTTTCTTTTCGGTTTCCTGTCACCCAAAACTCCGCGCATTTTCGGTGTGATCGGCATCGGGGTTAACATCGTGCTCTACGGGATTCTTCTGTTTGCGGCGCCCGAGATGGCCTTCCTGAACAGGATGTCGATTTGCTTCCTAACTGTCGTGAGTATTGGCATCGTTCTCACCATTTTGAAGCCCTTGGCCGAGCCGGTCATCCTTCCAGTGAATGACGCCATTCCCTTGGAGTCCTCAAAAGGGGCCCGGGTCTGTGGAATTGCCGTTATGATCATGACCGTCGCGCTTTACCTGCTTTTCTGGTAAAGCTTTCCACCGTTAGGAATTTCCACTCTTACCGCCATGCTGCAAGCCAGCACACCCTTGAATGACCTTGCCCGTCACGCCTCACGGCTTCTGGAGCAGACCTACGGGGTGAAACCAACCTTCACCGCCACCGCCCCTGGCCGGGTCAATCTGATTGGCGAGCACATCGACTACTGCGACGGCTTTGTTCTCCCGCTTGCCATCGAACGCTATGTCGTGATCGCAGCCCGGCCCACCAAAACCCGGACGGCACGTGTGGTCAGCGAAGGGCTGGAGCCAGTCGAAGTCGATCTGGCCTCCCCTCAGAAAGCAGGCAAGCCGGCGTGGTCCAACTATCTTCGCGGCATCATTCAAGGTTTTCAGAACCTTCATTTCCATCTGCCCGGATTCGACGCAGCGATTGTTTCTTCGATACCGCTCGGAGCAGGGCTTTCTTCGTCAGCCGCTCTTTCATGCGCCTTTGCAACCTTGATCGAAGGATTGGTCGATACCGTTCTTTCCACTGAAGAGAAGGCCCTCCTGGCCCAGACCGCCGAGCACCGGTTCGCCGGCGTTCCCTGTGGGATCATGGATCAGTTTGCCTCGACCTTTGGCAAAAAGGACAGGTTGATCATGATCGACTGCCAGAACGGAGAGCCGGAACTCATCCCTTTTTCCGATCCCTCTCTTTCCGTGATCGTCGCGAGCACCAATGTCTCCCACGATCTCACCGATGGCAGCTATGCCGCCCGCCGGAAAGACACCGAGGACGGTTTGGCCCTTGTCGGAAAGAAGAGCTGGCGGGAAGTCACGATGAAAGACCTCTATGCTATTCAGGACCAGATGAGCGACCGGGTCTTCCGGCGTTCCAAGCATGTTGTCCGGGAAATCAAGCGAACCCTAAAAGCGGTGGAGGCATTCAGGTCCGGCGACTTTTCGAATATCGGCGATCTCATGGACAAGTCTCACCGCTCCCTGCGCGATGACTTCGAAGTCTCCTGCGACGAACTCGATCTCATGGTCGCACTCGCCAAGGAAATTGGTTTCGAAGGCGGGGTACTCGGAGCCCGCATGACGGGAGGAGGCTTTGGCGGATCTACCGTGACCTTATGCCGCACTGCTGATGCTCCGGCGATTGCGATCCGCATGCACCAACGTTATCGCGACGAAACGAACATCGAGCCACTTCTCTTTGTGACTCGACCGGCCAACGGCGCAAAGCTTTTATCGTTTTAGTGGGAAACAAACGCGAACCACGAGGTCTTTGTCATCCTCGAGTTGTTCATAAACCTCGAATGGTTTCACTTTCTTGTCCTGCTTCAGCCGCTTGGCCCTGAGATGCATCATGCCCCCGGCCCAGGCATTTCCAAGATGGTAGAATTCGCCAAAATGCCGGACAGTGAACACCTCGGCCCCGGGAAATTCAAACAACTCCATGCCATCGGCCACCACCCCGGGCATCCGCTCCAGCCGGACGCCAGTGACGTAAACCACGCGACGTTTTTTCGAGCACCACTTGTGGTAAACAGTCATGGCTTCTCCATCCGGGTAATGTTCCCGAACCTTCTGGTAGTCGGCCTCCATTTGCTCCGCCATTTTGTCCATCGGCAGGGTCCGTCGGATCCCCACTCCAAAAAACGGAGCACACCCCTCACGGCCCGGAACCTCAACGCGTGATCGGACCACTTCCTCCTCGGCAAGATCCTGCAGCATCCGCAAGCCACGCTCGTAATCCGCGCCGATCATTCGCTGCATCCACCATTTCATCCAAAAGATGAAGATGGGGATCTTGCTCTGCATGGCCCAAGTGACCTCGGTTCCGCCTTCCTTTTCTTCAAAGGTGAAAGTCACCTCAGCCTTGGTGCGATGCGGCTTCCAGATGGTCATTTCCAGATTGATCGATTGATTGGGAACCTCACCCATTATCTCCATCCGGCCGTGCCCGCACGCGTCCCCGTTCCAGGAATAGACATTGTCCTCAAATTGCAACTCAAACCCTGGTGCCGCAATCAACCAAGGAGACCATTTTGGCAGGTTCTCGAAGCGCCTTACCAGTCGAAAGACTTCACCCAACGGTCGACGAATCAACCTAGAACGGGAGACGGTCAATTGAGGCATGGCCAAGCTTTATCACCAAAAACGCCTTGTTAACAACTCCGCTTGCACTTTCGCAAATCGAGGTTCCTTTTAAGACCAATGAAAATAATTGCTGCCTTCCTCTTCCTGATCGGCCCGACTTTCCTTACCGCTGAACAACCAAAATACGTCTCGGAGGCTCCCCTTCCAAAAGGGTGGCCGGTCCCCGGACCATACAACCAGGTTTCGGAAAAGGCCTATCCGGAATACAGGGCCGCCGTCACCAACGGCTCCTCCGGGATGTCGTTCTGGACCCTCTTCGGCCACATCAAGAAAAAGGACATTCCCATGACCTCTCCGGTGGAAATGAAAATGGAGCAACAAGGAGACCGCATGGAGAAAGTCAACATGGCCTTTCTTTACCAGAACACCGGAGTCGGAAAAACCGGAGCCGACGGCAGGAAGGTTGAAGTCAAGGACATCAGAAAGTCCAAGGTCCTGAGCTACGCCTGGATGGGCGATGATTCGCGGGAACAAATCGCCACCGCTCAGAAAGCACTCGAGAATGCTCTCAAGGAGAAGGGCCTCAAGGCCGCCTCTTTTCGGATGCTTGGCTACAACGGGCCCGGCACCCCCCGCAAAAAACGCACCTATGAGCTTCAAGCGATCCTCTCGGCCAAGTAGGCTCCCGGCATCGCCATGATGCTCACTGATCCCGTCAACATCACCTTCAAGTGCCCCGCTACCGACCCGCTCGGCCGCGAGGAAGTCATCGGGAAACTTCGCTTCCTTCCTGATGAGGTGGAGCTCTCCTGGCGTCTCAAAGGAAACGTCTTTATCGGTGGGAAGGGGGAAATGTCCAGCATCGTCCTCCCCTACGGCGAAATCGAGCACGTCGGGGTCGTCAAGCGATGGTGGAAGATCCGGAAACTGATTTTCCGTGTGTCCGACCCCAAACTTCTGGGAGACATCCCGGTCTCCGAAATGGGAAAACTCGAGATGGAAATCGATGATCGCTCAAGAGAAGAGGCCAAAAAGCTAGAATCACTGATCGATTTCAAACGCTCCATTTTCCTGCTTGATGCTCAGGAAGAACGCCTTAAGGCGATGAGGGAGGCTGAATAAGAAGATCTTAAATCGACAAAGATTGTCATTCTCGCAGGCCCCGAAAAATCCTAAGCTCTAGAGATGCGGTTTCTTCTTGCCATACTCCCTCTCACCCTCGGAGCCCCTGCCGAGGAGAATTGGCCCCGTTTTCGTGGTCACAAGGGAAGTGGTCTCTCGTCCATCAAACTTCCCACTAAGCTCTCCAAAGACACTCTCATTTGGTCAGCCAAGCTCCCAGGTTCAGGATCCAGCTCTCCGGTGATTTGGGGGAAGAAGGTATTTCTCACCACCGAAAACCGAGACCGGCAAAGCGTTAGCCTAGTTTGTCTCAATACCATTTCAGGAAAGCTCCTTTGGGAGCGCCCCCTCAAAGTAGGAGCTTACCGCCTGCATCGATTCAACAATACCGCCGCTTCAACTCCGGCACTCTCCGGAGAACGCGTGGTCATACCTTGGTATGATGGCGTGGCCAAAATCGCGAAACTCACCGCCTTCGATCACGAAGGGAAAAAGCAATGGGACAAAAACCTGGGCTCCTTTCAAAGCCAACACGGTTTTTGCCTCAATCCAGTCATTCATGAAGACGCGGTCGTTGTCGCTTCCCTTCACATGGGCGAGGGCTCGGTGACCAGTCTTTCCCTTGCCGACGGCAAGACCAACTGGAAAAATACCTATGACGGCGGAGGCAAGAAAACGAGCTACATTACCCCGCTGATTCTCTCGGGGAGCCGCGGAAAAGAAGTCGTCCTCGCCAGTCATTCCCACGGGGTCTGGGCACTCGATGCCAAGACCGGTAAAGAAATCTGGTCACTCCCAGAGAGCATGAATCACCGAACCATCGTCTCTCCGTTCAACCTCCTCCCAGGCAAGGGTGAAGAAAAACTGATTGGTGCCGGCTGTAAGAACGGAACCTACATCGCAGTGCGTCCTCCACGTAAGGTCGGGGAAAAAGCCGCGATCTCATGGCGCATGGAGGGAAAAACTCCCTATGTTCCGACTCCCGTTTCCAGCGGAGGCATCTTCTACTCATTGTCCGACGGAGGCGATCTCTTTGCGATTGAAGCCGGCTCAGGAAAAACCCTTTGGACCAAAAACCTCCGCGCCAACTTCTATGCCTCCCCGCTGATGGCCCAAAACATGCTCTATGCCCTCACGCGCGAGGGGGAGCTCATCATTGCCAACCTCGACAAAGGCTATACCGAAATCTCCCGAAATCCCCTCAGTCCAAGCCCCGGAATCCGTCATACTGACGCCACCCCAGCCATCGCTCGCGATCGACTCTTTCTGCGTGTCGGAGACCGGCTCGATTGCCATGGCTCAAAGTGAAACCCGTTTTCCATTTCCGTGAAGACCCTCGCACCGCTTTCCGTTCTCCTGATCCTTTCCGCTCACTCACCGGCTCAGACCACGCGAGTCGTCGGGAACAAGTTCGAAATCACAGTCAAGGATGACCCCGATCACTACGTCGTTCTCGAAAAATCCCGTGGACTGGGGAATTGGAAACCTGTTGCGGTCACTGGAGCCCAAGCCCCAGACCAACTGACTCTGACCGACCCCTTTGTCAGAAAACCCAATTCATTCTATCGTGTCCGGTCAGTTCCCAACGCGACTCCGGGCGATCTCGACAACGACGGACGAAACGATTTTCAGGAAGGATACGCTGCCTTCCTCAACGCTGCCGACCCTTTTCCAGAAGTTTCGGGCGACATCTATCTTCGTGATGTCGAACGCTACAACGAACTGTCGAAGCGGGACAATTTTCCCGGGGCCGCCAACGTCCGCGAAGTGAAGTTCCTGATCACCGATATCCGAGACCAGCCGAAGCTTCATTTCATGAATGTCAACCGGCACCAATTTCACCACAGTTTTGCCCGTGATGTTCTTGGCTTCCGGTCGGGTCTTGGGGCCTTCAACAGTCAGACCTACTTCTCCAATGCCGCCCGACGAAATCTCGCCGGCTCCTTGGTATTTCACGAAAACTACATCGCACCCGACGGATCGGAGGGTATTTACACCCTTGAGTTCTGGCCCACTGATCCTGTTCCGTTCGAATTCATCGAGCTGGCCTACGAAATGGTCGCCATCAACGCTCCCTTCATCGAACGTCTGGCCTACCACGCCCCAAGCGAGACCCAACGCCAAATCCAAGCCGCCAGCCAGGCCGACTTTGAGGCTTCTTTCGTCCACACCATTGAAACCGACGAGCTTTTTACCAATGTCACCTACCAGCCGATGAATCAGGAGGAGGCATTTGGTCGGTTGGTTCTTTCCACCGGATCGGAGGTCCTTTCGGCACGGGACATCGTCATCTTCCGCAATCTTCCCAATGACCTCACCTACGTCTCAGGAATCATCACCGAAGTTCCCCAGACCCCGCTGTCGCACGTCAATTTGAAGGCCCAACAAAATGGAACCCCCAACGCCTTTATCGCCGATGCCTCGACCCACCCCGAGATTGCCCCTCTCATCGGTCAGAATGTCTTTTACCGGGTGACTCCGGAGGGCTTCGAAATTCGCCCGGCCACCCAGGAAGAAGTGGACACCTTCTTCGAGTCTATCCGGCCCCCTGAAACGACCTTCCCCCCTCGCAACCTCAGTGAAACCGAGATCAAACCTCTTTCGCAGATCTCCTTTGCTCAATCTAATGCGTTCGGAGGCAAGGCCGCCAACCTGGCCGAACTTCGCCGAATCATGCCAGCCAACACACCCGATGGCTTCGCAATCCCATTTTATTTCTATGACCAGTTCATGCAGCACAATGGCTTCTACGAGGTCCTCGACACCATGCTCGCTGATCCTGACTTCCAGACCGTGCCGGACATTCGCTCGCAGATGTTGGCGGACTTCCGGGAGATGATTAAGGAAGACAGCACCATGCCTCAGTGGATGTATGACGCCCTCAGCGAGCTTCGGATGTCTTTCCCGACCTACGTCACTCCCAGACTTCGCTCCAGTGCCAACGCTGAAGATTCCACCAACTTCAACGGCGCGGGCCTTTACGATTCCTTCTCCCACTACTGGGACGAAGGGCACCTCGGCAAGAGCGTCCGTCAGGTCTGGGCCAGCCTTTGGAACTACCGCGCCTATGAGGAACGCGAATTCTATCGCATCGATCACCGCACCTCTGCGATGGGTATTCTCGTCCACCCCAACGAAAAATACGAGCAAGCGAACGGAGTGGCGGTCGCCCGCAACATCTTTGATCCCAATTGGGAAGGCTATTACTTCAACGTTCAAGTCGGCGACAACCTCGTCACCAATCCGGATGTGAACACCGTCCCCGAAGAATTCCTAGCGGCCAGTCTCCTTGGAAACAGCGGGATTGAGGTGCAATACATCGGCTACTCAAACCTCCTTGAAGCCGGTGAGACCATTCTTACCCGGGAGCAAATTCTCGATCTCGTGGAAAAGATGAGACGCCTCAATAACCACTTCCGAAGCCTCTACCGAGGCAACAGTGATTTTGCGATGGAGATCGAATTCAAGATCACGATGTACGGCGAGCTTTCGATCAAGCAAGCCCGCCCCTACAACGGGTAATTTCGGAATCAGTCGAATCCCTAAGCCACCACCTTTTCTTTTCGCAAAAAGACCAGAGTAGCGTCGTCGGAATCCCCCTTGCTAAAACGATAGCCGGCCGTTTTGAATTTCTTGAGTTCAGCAGGGTCAGTCACGCCATTTCGAACGACGAAGTCCGCCATCATACCCCGCGCTTTCTTCGCGAAAAAGGAGATGATTTTGTATTGGCCGTTCTTCTCGTCCTTGAAAACCGGAGTAATGAGCCGGCCTTGAAGCTGGTCCTTCTTGACCGACGAAAAATATTCGTTGGAAGCGAGATTCACGATGTGGTCCGATCCTGATTTGCGAAGATCGGCATTGATTGAGCGGGTCAGACGGTCTCCCCAAAATTCGTAGAGGTTTTTGCCGCGCTCATTTGCCAACTTGGTTCCCATTTCAAGCCGATAAGGTTGCATGAGATCCAGTGGGCGAAGCACTCCGTAGAGGCCCGAAAGAATGCGAACGCGTTTCTGGGCGGTGTCGAAGTCATCCTTGTTCCAATGCTCGAGATCCATGCCCTGGTAAACATCGCCAGTGAAAGCGAGCAGGGCCGGCCTAGCATTGGACCGGGTCGCTTCTTCCTCCCACTCGGCAAAACGATCATGGTTCAACTGGGCCAGCTTCCCGCTGATCGCCATCAACTTCTGGAGGCGCCCCACCGGGAATTTTCGGAGCTGAGAAACCAACTCGGCCGAATAAGTCATAAAACGGGGATTGGTGGCCCGCCGGGTCAGGAGGGGAGATTCGTAATCCAGCGATTTTGCGGGCGAAAGCAGAACAATCATGATCCACTAAACCTGCCTTTTGGACCCAAAATTGCAACCCACCAACTGGAATTGATGTGTCAGAAAGTTTTACCCAAACAAATCAGGAGAAGCGGATCGCTTGTCATATTATGTTTGGGCTTTTATTATCCGCCCTGAACTAAAAAAACCAACAAATGAAACAACTGAACACCACCTTCGGCGCCTTTCTCCTCGGAGCTATCACGCTGACCAGCCAAATCAATGAAGTCGCCGCCGAAGAAGTCCAGATTGACGGAGCCAAAATAGGCCACTGGACGATGGACTTTGACGCCGCCAAGAAGATCGCCGCAGAAAAGAAACTCCCCATGCTTCTTAACTTCACCGGTTCCGACTGGTGCGGCTGGTGCAAGCTGATGGACGGCAATGTTTTCGCCAAGAAACCTTGGACCGACTACGCCGCTGAGAACGTCCTTCTCGTCACCCTCGATTTCCCGAACGACAAAAGCATCGTCCCGGAAAAATACGTCAAGCGGAACCAGGAACTTAAAAATCAGTTCGGCGTCCGTGGCTACCCGACCTACATCATTCTCGAAAGTGATGGCACCACCAAGATTGGCCAGCTGGGAGCAGGACGGGACAAGACCCCCGAGTCGTTCATCTCCGAGTTCAAGAATGTGGTCCGCATGAGCGAAGCCAGCATAGAAGCCTACGCCAAGGCCAACCCCAGCAAGGCCAAAGACTACAAAGCCGCCATTCAGGGAGTGAAAGATTCAAAGAAGGCCCTGAGCGACTGGATTGCCACCCGTCCCGAGCGGAACGACGAAAACACCAAGAAATACGAGGCCTTCCTCAAAGCCATCAAAGATGCCGAGGCCAAGCTCACTGAATTCTAGGTTCGAGCCTTCCCAATCTTTTCAAAGCCGCTCATCCGAGCGGCTTTTTTGTGGTTTGGTCCCCCCTTTCCGCCTTCAAATTCCGAATCCGCTTCACCAGACTCAACACCGATGTCGCTTTGGCCCCTTGTCATGGCAACACTTTTGGGACAGTGTTTACTTTACACATACAACATCATGAACTGCCTCCGGATCCCGCTTTTCCAATCCGCCCTTTTCCTCGGACTCGTGTCCCCGATGACAATTCAAGCTGAGCAGGTGATCTTCTCGGAGATCCAATACAATGCAAAAGCCGGGCTCCCCGATTTCATCGAAATCACCAACAACACCGCCACCCCTTTCGATACTGGCGGCTGGTTTTTTTCCGATGGGATCATCTTCACCTTTCCAGATTTTGACGCCGCCAAACCCTCGGCACACATTCTCAAGCACTTCGAAACCATTCTCGTTTCCCCAGTCGAGGAAGCCGATCTGCGGGCCGCTTACCCGGGTATCCCGGCCGAGACGCGTATCTTTGGCCCTTACTCCGGCGCACTCTCAAACTCGGGCGAGACCCTAGAACTCAGTGACAAAAACGGCATCGTCCTGACCACCATCGATTACAACGACGGAAGAAAGTGGCCTGCCGCCGCGGACGGCACTGGTCACAGCCTCATTCGCGTCAATCCCAACCGGACCAATGCCGGGTGGAGAAACTGGGAGGCCAGCCCCCGCCCGGGAGGCACGCCTGGAGTGACGCCTGCCAACTCGGAAGGGCCTCCCACCACCACCACTCGCATCGTCGAGTTGAATTCCCCCTGGAAGTACGATCAAAACTCAGGCAACGCCAATCTCGGGACCGACTGGCGTGATTTGGAATACGACGATAACAGCTGGCCCGAGGGACCCGGAGTGTTTGGTCGCGAAACCGGGGAGGTCTTTGGCACTCCGTGGACCACCGGAAACAGAACGACCTACTACCTCCGCCACCGCTTCCAGATCAACGAAGGGTTTTCGGCCGCCAGCATCGATATCAATGCCCACATTGATGATGGCGTGGTCTTTTACCTGAACGGCCAGGAGGTCGGCCGCTTTAACATGCCAGCTGGCGAGATCAGTTTCGACACCCCTCCCAGTAGTAGTCGGGAATGGGACGAATTCGTGGAAATCGCCTTGGGCACCGATGTTACGAACAGACTTCGGATCGGGGAAAACGTCCTCGCGGTCGAAGTCCACAACTGGAGACCAGGCAACAACGATATCTACTTCGGCACCGAAATCGACCTTACGGTAGCCTCCCTTCCCTCCGGGCCGCTCCCCGAATTACTCATCAGCGAGATTCACTTCGACAACAAAGGAATGATAGATTGGGTCGAACTCCATGCTCCCGGTAACTCGCCCGTGACCGTCGACGGTCTTGGACTCGCGACCACCCGGTCACTGACCAACACCGCAGCCATCAATGGCACAATCCCAGCCGGCGGCTACCTCAGCTTTCCGGTCTCACTGGGCATCGATGAAAACGGAGACCTTGATCTCTTTCTCGTCCAAGGGGACACCGTTCTCAATGCCGCGCGCACAAATCGTGGCTCCAATGAAGTCAGCTTCCAGTCGCTTCCGGTCGGCGAAGAATGGTTTGGCGGAGCCGATGACACTCGCGACGCCCCGAATAATCCGGCCTCCCGCCAGACCGATATCGTCATTAATGAAATCATGTTCGACGCCCCTTCCGACCACGTCTCGGCGGAATTCATCGAACTCTTCAACCGCGGATCCGTAACGGTGGATCTTTCGGGTTGGGAATTTACCGAAGGGATCCGCTTCGAATTCCCTCCCGGCACTACTCTAGCCTCCGGCCAGTATCTGGTAGTTGCAGCCGATGCCAGCTATATGCAGGAAAACTATCCTGGCCTGACCGTGCTGGGCGATTGGTCGGGAGGATTGCGCGACCGTGGCGAGCTCCTCCGGCTCGAAGACCAGTTCGGCCAATTGGCCGATGAAGTCGACTATCTTCCCGGGGGAGACTGGCCCAATCTCGCCGACGGTGACGGGAGCAGTATGGAGCTCCGCCATCCCGATATGGACAACAACGTGGCCAGCGCATGGGCCGACAGCAACGAGAGTGAAAAGTCAACGATGCAAACCTTCACCTACACCGGTGAATTCACCCGCGCTCCGTGGAATCCCCTGAGCTCGGGCCAGGAACTTCACGCCCATCTTGTTGGAGATGCCCACCTCATCCTCGAGAACATCAAAGTCGTGCTCGAGGATACAGAGAACAACCTCCTTCGAAACCCCGCCGCGATGTCGTCCACCTCCTCAAGCGCCGAGGGCTGGGTCTGCCAAGGCACGCATCACCTGAGCTTTTTCGATGGTCCCCGGCTCAATCTCATCTCCACAGGTCATGGAGACAACAAGGCCAACCGAGCAGAGGTCGACTTCCAGACCGCTCCGATCTTTAACAATCTTTACACCCTGTCATTCGACGCCCGGTGGATCTACGGCAAGTCGCGGATCATCTTCCAAACGCTCGATCATGGCTTTGGAACTTCGTTCCTGATCCCGATCCCTGGAAATCTCGGAACTCCCGGTGCGCCCAACTCCTCTGCAACCGCTGGTCCCCCACCCTCAATCTCCGGCTTGATTCATCAACCCGCCGTTCCCAGAGCCTCCCAAGGTGTCACGGTCTCCGTAAACGTCGGCTCAGCAGCGTCCGGCCTGGAAGTCGATTTGGTTTATCGCCTGGACAATAACAATGGAAACGGTTCGTGGTTGCGGGCCCCGATGACCAATGTGAGCGATGACTTGTATCAAGTGACCGTCAACAACTTCACCAGCCAGGGCAACATCGTGCAATTTTATGTGGAAGCCATGGCCGGCGGAATTTCCACCACCCAGCCGAAGTTTGGCGCAGAGCGTCCCGCCCTCTGGGTGGTCGATGATCGCACCATGCCCGACAGCCTGCTGCAACATCGCTTCGTGATTTCCAACTACGATCTTCGTGCCCTCAATGTCTCACTGGGGAATGGTCCGGCCTATAACTTCAACTTTCCACGTATGTCGAACCAGTACTTTAATGCCACCTTCATCGCGAACGAAAGTGAGATCTACTACAACGCTGAGATCCGCAAGAGCGGCAGTCCGTTTACTCGATCCGATTCGGTTATCGACCAAGGGAAATGGAAGCTCCCTGGAGACCGTCTCTACCGGGGCCGCGGCCGCAATGTCCTTGATCGCTCCGGAAATGGACAAGGTCGGGCTCCCTCGCCACGATTCTACGATGACCGGATGGGACGCTTTATGCTTTATCAACTCGGGCATCCCATCAATGAGATGGAGTTTGTTCATAGTGTCATCAACACCGCTGGTTTTCAGCGTCATGAAAGCCACGAGCCCATCTCCAATGACTTCCTTCGGCGAAATTTCCCGGAAGGAACAAAAGGCACGCTCCTAAGGATCGATGATCAATGGCGCTTTCAGGACGATGGAGATGGCAGAACCTCAAGGAATGGCGACTGGTCCTACAAAAACACGGAAAACCCGATTGCCTACCACAGCCCTTTCCTCATGCGTAGCCGCGAGTCGGAATACGATTACAGCACCTTCATCGAACTCACCCGCCTTCTCAACCAGAACAGAGTGGCTCCGGAAATCCTGAACAGGGTGGCCGACTCCGAAATGCTCGCGCTCAATGCCGCCGTGCGTGGTTACAATGGCGACTGGGATACCATCACGATGAATCGTGGTAAGAACGCCTACTTCTACCGCCCCAAAGAGGGAAACGGATGGATGCTCATCCACTGGGATGGCGACCGGGTCTTTGAGGGCACCAGCCGGCCTTTCCTGGGCAGCCTCCCCGGCGTGGGAACCTACTTTAACCAGCCATTTGTGAGACGACAGTTTGATTACTACCTCACCCAACTCCTAGATAAACACACCAGAGGATCGGCCCGCACCAACGCCTGGTTGGATGCAGAAGTAGCCGCCGTCGCCGGCACCGGCATCACGATGCCCAAATCCCACTACGTCAATTGGTTCAACGCGCGCGAAAACAACGCCCGAAATTTTGTTTCCTCGGGAGCCCCCAACGGCACCTTGGCCGTCACCAGCTCAAACAGTCCAACCAGCGACGATTTTATCACTCTTTCCGGAACCGCTCCACCAACGATCTATTCACTCCGTCTCGAAGGCCAACCTAATGCCCAGATCACCTGGACTAATCGCAGGAACTGGGAAATCTCCGGGGTGGTACTCCGCGAAGGTGCCAACGCTCTGACGGTGCAAGGGCTCGACCACGAAGGCAACCTGATCGACGACGTGACCTTTAACATCAACAAGACCTCCAATGCACCGCCGGTGGTCACACTCAATACCTTCCCAAACAGCCCGGGAGTTCCAGTGGGCCAAAGCGTCGTTATTAATGCCATCGGGAGCTTCGATCCCGAGGGTAGCACGATCACCTATACTTGGTCTGTTCTCCCTGACAACGGAGTGGATTTCACCGGAGTCGGTCACAACGCTGCAGCGACCTTTGCACAACCTGGATTCTATCTGGTGACCGTGGAGGCAAACGACGGATCAAACACCACCACACGATCGATCGGAATCTCGGTCCACCAGCCGAATCGCTTCACCGATTTTGATTCCCTTCAACTAGACGAGACCTGGCAAACCGTGAATGCAGACCGTCAAGGCAACGCCTCGGCCGGACCACACTACTCACTCGAAGAGCGGGAAGGTCGGCTTGTCATGTCTATTCCCTTTGGCAGCCGTTCAATCGGCCTTCCCGATCCCGAGCTTCCCGATCCCGTCAACTACGTCGACTTCGGCTCAACTTGGAAATACGATGACTCCGGCCAAGAACTGACCGGCGTCTTTGCGCAGCCGGCGTTCGATGACTCGGCCTGGCTGTCGGGCCCCGGATTCCTCGGTTTCAATGAAGCAGGCCTTCCCGGACCCGGAATGCAAACCGGGACGCTCACCCGCGGTCGGATCGCCTACTATTTCCGCCACGAGTTCGAATTCGATGCCAACCCCATCGGAGCGCAATTGACCCTCGACCATATTGTCGACGACGGGGTGCGCTACTATCTGAACGGACAGGTCATTGGCTCGATCCGATTGCCTGAGGGTGCCATCGACTCAACCACCCGGGCCCTGAGTCTCCCAAGTTCCCAGGAAGATGTCATTGCTGAGAATGTCATTGTAATTGATGCCTCGGCATATCTGGTTAGAGGAACCAATATCCTTTCCGCCCAAGTTCATAACGCGAGCCCTGGCAGCAGCGATCTCGTTTTCGGAGCTAGGGTCGATATTGCCGCTAATCCCGCCCAGAACGGCCCTCCGAGCCTGGCCGAAGCACCACATCCTTGGATCACGAGAACGTTGCCAAGCAACGACTGGATTCTTGAAACCGAAATCAGACTGGAAAACTCGCAGTTTGGAGATTCCTACGCAGGCCTTTTGGTTGCCGCTAATCAAAATGGAAATCCCTTCAGATATGGAGTGGGCCTTCTGAACGGCGATCAAATCGCAGCCTTCCGGGTGAACCCTTCAGGCAGTCCCGAAAATCTCGCAAGTGAAAATCAAGCTGGAGTCAACCAAGCCACCATTCGGCTTGTCAAAGAAGGCAATCTTCTCCGCTTCGAGCAAAAGGTCGGCGGCGTGTTCCAGACCATTCACGAACAAAATCTGCCAAAAGGAACAACCTTTAGTGCGGGAGGGATCTTTGCTTCCACCGAAGGCGACCAACCTTTCGAGGTGAGTTTCGGTCATATCTCACTCATTGCAAACGGCGGAGACTTCCAGAACTGGATGGCCGCCAACGGATTCAGTGACCCCAATGGCGAATACCAAAACAGCGGACTGAGTAACTTGATGGCCTATGCCCTTGGAAGAGACCTCAACCCCACCGTTTCCCCTACTCTCAGCTTCAATAGCGGCTCGGTCGGCTTCAGCTACCGCCAAAGAATCAACGGAGGCGAAATCAGCTATCAAGTGGAGCGTTCAACCGATCTAGTCAATTGGGAACCGGCCGGAGATCTCAGCCCCAGCGGAGATCCTGTTTCCAATCCCGACGGGACCTTCACCATCATCCTTCTCAGTAACCTGCCACCTAGGCCACAAGGAAAGACTTACTATCGCCTGGTCGTCAGCCTGCCTCAGTGATCGCAATCTTTAGGCGTTGGTTCCGACGGGTTCTCCAACCTTAGCCATTGCCAGACCACGGGCACTACAAGTACGCTCAGGGTCATCGTCAGAAGAACGCCCGCACTGCAAAAAATTCCCATCGTTTGCAACATCTCGTTGGAGGCAAAAGCCAGTGAGCCAAACCCCACGACGGTAGAAAGACCACAAAAGAGAATCCCTTTCCCGACTCCGTTCCATACCTTGCCTAAATCGCCTTCGCTTCGGCGCAAGGCAAAGATCAAGTGAATGCTGTAGTCAATTCCAGTCCCGACGATGAGTGGAATGGCCATACTGCTCAAAAAATTCCAGGGACGGCCGGTCAACACAGCCAATGCATTCACCATCAAAAGCACCACCAGCAACACTCCGGCCGTCAGCACCGCATCCCGCCATGAACGGAAAACCATGATCAGCGCGGACAAGAGGACGATGGTCGCAGGAATGAAGAGAAAATAGAGATCCGCCTTCACCCGCTTGAGAAGAAGCAACCGCACAATCCCCCAGCCGGACACGGCGACCTGCTCGGTATTTAGCTCGGTCACCAAAGAGGCGTTCTCGTCATTCACCTTTTTTTCCAGCTGGATCCGACCCACAAAATACCCTGCAGGACTGTAAAAAAGCCGGGTGAAGGAATCAAGATTACTTGGCACCTCTCCAATCATTCGCAACACCGCTCTATCGAGAGCCCGACCCCGTTCGCTGAATCCGACTTTCTCCATCACGGAGATGATCTCATCCGACCGGGCCGAAACTTTCTTCCATAGGGCTGCGTTCCTGGCCCTCGCCTCCGGGTCAGGCAAAATTTCCCCCGGCCATTCGGACCGGGTCACAACTCCCTCCTCCTTGAGCTTTTCGATCCCTTTCTGGGCGGATTCAACTGCGCTTCTGACCTTGTCGAGAGTTTCCCCCTTGGCCACCAAAGAGAGATTTTTCTTGGACCAATAGGGAAAAAGTTCCCTCAGCATATCAAGAGTCGAAGCAGCCTCGCTGTCTTTGGTGTTTGCCATCCCCACATCAAAATCCACGGCAGGCGGCCCTTTGATGAAAAAGACCGTTCCGGCCCCCAGAACTAAGATGGAAAGGAAGGCGAGAGCAGAACGAGCCGGCGGGAAGGGCGGTTTAAGAAAGAACTTCGCGGGACGGGAAGGCACCTTTTGAAGAGCAACCGGCATCAACCAAAGGCACACCGCAGCCCCCACCACCAACCCAATCAAGACGAGCGCTCCCAGTTCCTGCACTCCCTTGAACGTACTGAGAATCAGGATTCCAAAAACGACCGCAGTCGTCAAAGCAGCCCAGAAAATCCCGGGAGTCATTTCCTTTCGTAATGACGAAGAAGACTGCCCGGTTTGGGATTCTCTCGCAATCACCACACCGTAATCGATCACGAGACCAAGAAGAATGGCCGCAAAACCAACGCTCACCAGATTCAAGGTCCCCAAAAACCACCCAGCGAGACCCAGTGTGATCACAAAAACGATCCCGAGAATGACACCCAGAACCAGCAGTTGGCCCGGACTCCTCTGAATCAGAAGGAACAACAAACCAACAATCAAGGACGTGATGGTCACGGTCCCAGCCATATCTCTTTCCATGCCAGCACCTACTTCGGCGCTAAACACTGGGCCGCCGGTCAAACGGTAGTGGTATCCATCTTTCATCCACTCATCGGCATTCCCGCGAATCTTGTTCACCCAGTCGGTATGAGTGCGATAACTGATCCCCAAATCAGAATTGGCAATCATCACCAGCCATAAGGTACCATCCTCGCTCTGATGGTTAATAGACTCACCTCGAAGTTGAGCCATCGCCGGATGATCAGCAAAACCCAACGGGTCGTAGGCGGCCAAGGTTGCCTCTCCTTGATCCAAGGACAAGGCAATCGTCTCCTTTCGCTTGTTCAAGAAATCCTCCAACCGATTGGAATCAAGCAAAACTTCTGCAAAATCGGTGACCGCCTCAGAGTCGGAGTCCGCCCACATTCGGGCCAAGGCAGGTGCGATGCTGACAGGATCATCCTCGAAACGCGGCCGATATTCGATCCTCGCTTCAGGAAGCTTCTCCCGCATGAATGCGGTAAATTCGGCAACGTCTTCCTCAAAGACCTCATCATCGTGTCCCAGCAGAAGAATCACCCGATGGTCATCATCGAAGTACTTCCGTATCACCTGGAATGCCTCAACTTCAGGAATGCTATCAGGGAAGACTTCCATCACATCGGTCGCAAACTCGAGGCGCTTGAGACCGAAAATCGAAAACACCAGAATGATCCCAAGAGCTAGAAAAGACAACAAGGAGCGTGGCACGGGGGGAGACTGACGAAACTTTAGGAAATATCTACTTCCTAGATTGAGAAAATTTTAAAAAGGGCCAGTCTCCTTCCATGGTTCGAAAAATTTTGGCCTCCCTCGCTTTTCCAGCGCTCGTCATGGCAGACAATATCGAGCCCCTCAAACAGGCTCTTCAAAAACAGGCTAGACATCAATCGGTCGTTGTCACCTTTCGGCAAACAAAGAAAAGCCCGGCGTTGTCCAGCGAGATCAAAACTATGGGAAAGCTCTGGCTTGTTCCGGGGAAATCCTTTCGGTGGGAGTTGGGACAGCCAGCCAAAAAGACGGTGATCTTTGATGGCGGAGATGTTCTCGTTCTGAATGAAACCGATAAATCCGCCGAACGTTTTCCACCAGACCACAAAACGGTCAAACCCCTGTTTTTGACTCTGGGAATGGGGGATGACTCTTCTTTTGACGGATTGACCAAGCTTTTTTCAATCAAAGGAACAAATGAAGAAAATGGACGATTTGTAGCCACCTTTTCGCCAAAACCACGCCAGATCCGCAAGATGATCAAGTCGCTTCTCATGCAGATCAACCTCAAGACCTCTTTTATGGAACGCGTGGGTTGGGTCCAGCGAGATGGGACCGAAGCGATGACCGAGTTTTTCAAGCCCACCTTGAATCAGGCCATTCCCAAGGAGCGCTTTGAGATTGATGAGGCCCTATACACCTGGTCCCAATAGTCAGGAGCCTCGCTCAATCGCCTTTCGGATAAAGGCCAGAATCTTTGCCTTCCCTTCACCAGTCATCGCCGATGACAAAAAGGTGACCGGAGTTCCTTCGCTTATTTTTGCCAGCTCCTCAAGAAACTGGGCTTGGTTTCGCTGCACTACTTTGGCCTTGCTCTTATCCGTTTTGGTAAAAACCAGAGCAAAAGGTAACTCGCTTTCAATCAACCACCCCAAAAACTCAAGATCGATTTTTTGAGGTGGATGACGTGAGTCTACCAAGAGGAAGACACCAAAAAGTGAAGAACGTTGCAGGAGGTAATCCGAAACGAATTTGTTGAATCTCTCCTGCTGTTTTCGAGAGACCTTTGCGTATCCGTATCCTGGGAGATCGACCAAGATCCATTGGTCATCAATCGAAAAAAAATTCAACTCCCGGGTTCTACCCGGAGTTTTCGATACCCTTGCGAGCCCTTTTCTGTTCGTCAATAAATTGATGAGAGAAGATTTGCCAACATTCGAACGACCAATGAAGGCGAACTCAGGTTGCCTGGCTTCCGGGCAGTCTGCCAGCTTTTCAGCCGACCTGAGAAAGGTCACTTTCTGCATGTTTTATTTCAAAAACTGGGTGGGTGTTTTGGATGGCTGGTTTGATCCGTTTGGGTAATTGCGCCTGGGTGTCATTGGCAACTAAAAAAAACAGCTGCTTTCCGAAGAAAGCAGCTGTGAAAACAAAAAGTAAAACGTTTTTCGAAGCGTGTTAACGCAATCACCTATCGGCGACGACGTGCAACAAGGCCGAGGCCAGCGAGAGCAGCCAAGAGGCTGGTTGAAGGCTCTGGAATGACATCACCACCAGCAAGCTGAATGCCTTCGTCGAAGGCCAAACCAAGTCCAGTATCGACTCCGGTAGCAATTGATCCAACGATCAAATTTTCGCTGGTAAGAGCAGAAGCATCGATGATGACGTCGAGAGCACCTTGTCCGGCGGCATTTTCAGTTCCGAAATTAAGACCGGAATCATACACAGCCACCTGATCCGACGAAGCCAAGTCAGCCCCGTTTCCGAAGACTACATAGAGGCGATCGCCAACCGGTTGTCCAGGACCATTCGGAGTTCCCTCAGGAATAGGAGCAGAGCGACCACGTGTCACAAAGCCAGCAACACCAAGGCCTGACTGGAAGGTCGTGTCACCTTGTCCAAAGAGAACCAGGTCGAGAGCTGAGACGACGTCAGTCGGAGCAGAGGCGTATGTGCCTAATCCCACGAATCCGGCACCAACACCAATCGGGTTTCCAGCATTGTCAATGACAGGCACAGCGCTGGCATCAGCACCAACGAAGTTTTGAACACTGACTGTGTAAGCACTTGCGCTGCCGGCAATGAGTGCAGCTGTGGCTGCGATTACTTGTTTCTTGTTCATGATCTTATTTAAAAGATGAATTTTTAGAGGGTGCTGTAGAAATCAGGAGCTCCAACAGCAACTGGCTGATTCACATCACCACGGTTTTGAATAACGAACGATGAAGCTCCATCGAGGCTGATTTCAGCTGAGACAACGTCTTGGTCAGCACCGTTAACCACTTCCTTCCATCCAGCAGCCGAGACGAAGGTGCCAGTGTTGTAGTAGAAAGTCCGGAATCCCGCTCCATCAGGAACAAGGATCAAATCAGCGGCACCTGCACCAGCAGAGCCGTCAAGGGTCCCTGGGCGGATCGTTCCAGGATTAGCTGGATCGTCGAAAAGGCTCGAGATCGTGCTACCCACCGGATAGAGAGTGCTCAGGTAGTTGAACTGAGACGCCAGAACCACAGTGGTCGGCGTTGTTTTGACAGACCCTGAAATTACGAGAGAGTTGTCACCTCCACGGTTTTGGATCACAAGACCGTCAGTGTAAAAGAGATTCACTTCGGCGGCGTCAACGTCCACATCAACACCATCAACCACTTCCTTCCAGCCAGCGGCGGTCACGAAGGTTCCGGTGTTGTAGTAGTAAGTCTTGAATCCATCGCCTTCGGGAACGAGGATAAGATCGGCAGCACCAGAACCAGCCGAACCGTCAAGCTCGGTAGCAGGATCCCCGAAAACACTGGCAAGTGTCTGGGGCTGGCGGATGGTGACTGAATCACCTTCAGCGAGATTGTCTAAGAGGCTAAGATCAACAGTGATTGTTCCACCTGCGACGGTCCCACCGGCAACTTCGCCGAGGGCATCACCGTCGTTCACTTCTACGATCACCACGCCGTCGTCGAGGGTAGCTCCCTCAAGGGTGAGGAGGCCATTTGCTCCATCGTCGGTAGCGGTTGCAACAGTCGAAGTTGCGAGAGGTGTTCCGACAAGACGAAGACCAACGTAATTGAACTGTTGGTTGATTTCGACCGTCTCGTAACCCACGGGCTTGGAAACAGATTCCTGAGCGCTGGCACTCCCGACCACCAGAGCGGTAAGGCTAGCGACAGCTGCTTTAGTAAGAGTAGTTTTCATTTTTGTTTTCGTTTTGTTTTGTGTTGAAGGCCCGCACGCAGGTGCGGGATTCCGCAGGCAATCCACCGGCAATCTAGCCACCCAGCATACTGGCGTCAATGCCTTTCTGAAATGTTTTTGGGTTTTTTCGATTTGCTTCATTTCTCCGAAGAATGTGGGCTGGAACCCCCTTTCTAGCGTGGTTTTTTTCAATCCTACCAATCGGAATGCCCCCGAAATTCCGCTAAGCGTCCCAACAAATCATCTTTTTTTGCCTCCTCGAGCGACTTGGTGGAGAAGTTTTGACAGGTAAATGAGGCCAAAATCGAACCCGTCACCACCGCTTCCTTGAGTTGCCCAAATTCAGGCCGGACGGCACCGACCGAAGCGAGGAATCCGGTTAAGCCCCCCAAAAAGGTGTCCCCCGCGCCGGTGGGATCGGCGATTTCACGGAGAGGCCAGGCTCCGCATCGGAAAAACTCCCCTTCAGCACCAAACAGAAAGGCCCCGAACTCGCCCAGCTTGATCACGACGTAGCGCGGTCCCTTACCCAGCAAGATTTCTCCGCAAAGTACGAGATTATTCGTACCGGCAAACTCCCGGGCTTCTCCTTCATTGATGACAAGCAGATCAATCTTCTGCAGGACCTGATGAAGCTCGTCGTTCGCCACGTTGATCCAAAGGTCCATGGTGTCTGCGACCACAAACCGCTCTTCGGCAGTACATTGTGACAGCATCTGCAGCTGGTTCACCGGTGCCATGTTGGCCAAAACCACAAAAGGGGAATCCACCAAGGCCTCCGGCACGGCAACCTCCCAGTGCTCCAGCACATTAATGGCCACGTTGTGGGTAGTGCGGTCGTTCATGTTTTCATGATATTCTCCGGTCCAAGTGAACGAGGGCTGATGGGAGCGCTCGAGGCCAGACAAGGCGACCCCTTCCCTTTCCAGCATCTCAAGATGGGACTGGGGGAAGTCGTTACCGATGATCCCGACAAGGTGAACCGAGGAGGCGAGCTTGGCTGCAGCCAGTGAAGCATAGCTGGCCGATCCACCAAGGAGACCATTGGCCTCAGCTTGAGGTGTTTTGACATTATCAATGGCGACCGAGCCGCCGACGAGGATATTCATGGTGTTGTTATTTGTTTAAGAAGTTTCGAAGTCGTAACGCAAGGATCTCCGGCGGTCAGCAAATGGGAGACAACGACAAAACGGCGTGCCCCGGCCCCATGCACTGCGGCAAGGTTCTCAGGCTTGATTCCGCCGATACAAAAAGCCGGAATCTTCGAACCTACCTCCTTTTCCATGGCCCTGATGTCGTCGAGACCAATGGCAGGTCTTCCTTCCTTGGTGGGAGTGGGGTAAAGTGGGCCAAAGCCAATGTAATCGGCTCCTTCCTCCAGCGCAGCACGGGCCTGGGGCAGGGAATGGGTCGACCGCCCCAAAATGAGATTTGCTCCTAAGAACTCCCTTGCCCTGGCCAGCGACCCGTCGTCCTGACCAAGGTGAAGCCCGTCGGCACCAGCCTCCACGGCGAGGTCGAGATGATCGTTAACGATAAAGGGCACTAAAAACCCGGCACACAGGTCCTTCAGCTCGCGGGACAGAGAGACGAGCCCCCAAGGATCATGTCCTTTTGCGCGGAGCTGCAACACCTCGGCCCCTCCTTCAAGAAGCAGGCGTGCAACCGTTGGGGCCTGATCGGGAGAGACATATCCCAGATCACAAATGGCGTAGAGCCGGGCCTTTTGGAGCTGTTCCCTCACCCAAGTTCCTTCTCCTCCAAAAACTTGGCGACCCAACCGATGTCATAGTTACCTGAAATAAAGTCAGGGTGATCAATGATTTCCTGTTGAAAAGGGATCGTAGTCTTGATTCCACGAATGGTGAATTCGGAGAGAGCCCGCTTCATTCTAGCAATGGCCACTTCCCGGCTCGAGGCCGTCACAATGAGCTTGGCAATCATTGAGTCATAGTAAGGTGGTACGGAATAGCCCGAGTAAACGTGGGTATCGACACGAACCCCTTTCCCTCCGGCGGCATACCAAAGATCAATGGTTCCCGGGCTGGGGGCAAAATTGTTGTAGGGATCCTCGGCGTTAATGCGGCATTCGATGGAATGACCCCGCGGCTCCACTCCGAGCACGTGTTCAGAAACCTCTTCACCAGCTGCGATGCGGATCTGCTCTTTGATGAGTTCGCAGCCCATCACTTCTTCCGTCACCGGGTGCTCTACCTGGATCCGGGTGTTCATTTCCATGAAGTAGAAATCCGTGGCATCAGCATTGACGAGGTATTCGATGGTTCCGGCGTTTCGGTAGCCGATGGCTTCGATGAGACGGACAGAGGCCTCCCCCATCTTTTTACGCAACTTTTCGGAAATCAGAGGACTGGGGCATTCCTCGATGATTTTTTGGTTCCGGCGCTGCATCGAGCAGTCCCTCTCTCCGAGATGCAGGTAATTGCCATGAGCGTCGGCCAGCACCTGAAACTCAATATGATGAGGGTCAAGGACGAGTTTTTCGATGTAGCACTCCCCGTTGTTAAAGCAGGCCTCGGCTTCCTTGGAAGCAGCTTGGAACTGGGATTTGAACTCTTCCTCGTTCATTGCGGGGCGCATGCCCCGTCCGCCTCCCCCGGCGGTTGCCTTGATCATGACCGGAAATCCGATCTCTTTAGCGATTTCGAACCCTTCTTCGACGTCGGCGACGATCCCGTCGGAACCCGGGGTCACTGGAACCCCGTTGGCGGTGGCGGTAGCCCGGGCGGTATTCTTATCACCCATTGTCCGGATCACTTCGGCCGAGGGGCCAATAAACTTGATGTTACAGCTTTCGCAAATCTCAGCGAAGCGGGCATTTTCCGAAAGGAAACCATAACCGGGATGGATTGCATCAGCCCCGGTAATTTCAGCGGCCGCAATAATGCGGTCAGGCTTCAGATAACTTTCCTTGCTAGGTCCAGGCCCGATACAAACTGAATCGTCAGCGAGCTGCACATGCATCGAGTCGACATCGGCCTCCGAATAGACGGCCACTGATTCGACTCCGAGCTCCCGGCATGCCCGGATGATCCGCAGGGCAATTTCGCCACGGTTGGCGACGAGGACGCGCGAAAACATAATGGTTTCAGGCTATTACTTTACCCGAAAAAGGGTATCCCCAAACTGAACCGGAGTTCCGTCATCCACACAAATCTGGGTGATGACCCCGGACTTTTCAGCCTTAATCTCATTCATGACTTTCATGGCCTCGATGATGCAAAGGGTCTGACCTTCACTGATCGTGTCACCGACATTCACGAAATCGGAATCGTCCGGAGATGGTTTACGGTAAAAGGTTCCCACCATTGGAGAAGCAATCTCCTCCCCTCCTGCTGCCGGGGCGGAAATCTCAGAGGGGGCCGCGGGAGCCGCCGCTGGCGCGGGCACTGCCGCAGGTGCAGGAGCGGCCGGGGCACCCCCTGAAGGAATTGAACCGAGGACTTTTTGAAGGTCGTCAAAATCACCCCCCTTCTTGAGTTTCAGTTTAAATTCTTCCTTTTCGAATTGGAATTGTGACAAGCCATGCTCATCCATCAATTTCATGATTTTGCGAATTTCAGCGAGGTCCACGGAGATCTTTTCGGGTTTTGATGAGCGGGCGCTCAGAAGCAGTATGACAAAATCGCCGGGATGGGCAACACCGAAGGTCCCGCCTTTCTGACCCACCCCCGACATTCAGTCTTTGCAACTACTCTCTTTTTAGACAATTTTACGCTCTCCGGTCAGGAACGGTTGAAATTCACACACCCTAGCGAACCCTAAACCACCGTTGCATCTCGTGCTTGAACTGAAAGACGTTTGTTTTACCATTCAAAAGGATGGAGAACCTCTCAATCTCGTCGACCGGACCAGCCTAAAAATCCCTCGCGGGCACTTTACCGCAATTGTGGGGCCTTCGGGATGCGGGAAAACTACTCTCCTTAAGACGATCGCGGGTCTCAACCCGGAATCCGACGGCTCCCTCTGGTGGAACGGGAGAAATCTCTCCGAGGACGGGGACTTTGAACCCCACGAAATAGGCTATGTTCCCCAATTCTCAATCGCCTACGAGCAATTGACCGTCGATGAATCCATCGAGGCCGCAACCAGACTGCGGGTGAAGACCCGGGGAGCCAAAGATCTCGATGAACGGATCGACAAAGTTCTTGAGGAGACGGGCCTGGCAGCCATCGCCGATCGCCCGGTGAGTGTTCTCTCTGGTGGACAAAAACGGCGGCTGGGCCTCGCCATGGAGCTGGTTTCCCAGCCAAAGCTTCTTCTCTGTGATGAGGTGACCAGTGGTTTGGATCCCCGCTCGGAGCGGGAAATCGTGAACCTCCTGCACGACATCTCACGCAAAGAGGGACGGATCATTCTTTCAGTAACTCACTCGCTGGCCCACCTTGAGCTCTACGACTCGATTCTCGTGCTCCACGAGGGACGGGTGGCTTATCACGGAACTCCAGAGCAACTAACTCACTACTTTTCAGTCGATCACATCGAGCTGGTCTACCCCCAACTCGCAAAACAAGCCTCGGAAAAGTGGCGGACCTCTTGGCTGAAACACTCGCGGGACTACTACGAAAAACTGGAGCGCAATCGGGAAAATCTCGTCAATCAAGGACTCCTCGAGCTCCCTCACGAAGAATTTGAGTCAATCGACGACGAAAGGGATGAGGACGGTGACGAAAAGCCAACGCCCAAACCCACCGAGGTCCGCGCTCCCGGCCTCATTAGCCAGTTCAACACCCTCCTTGGTCGACGGATGCGCATCTTTTTCCGCGACAAGGGACAGGTCTTCCTACAGCTGGCGATCCTTATCTGTTTCCCCATTCTCGTGATTCTTTTCGCCCCCCGGGCAAACGAAAACATGTCGAAGTTTACCGACGGCGACGGTGCTTCGATGATGCAGAAGTTGGAAGAGCAAGCCAACGTCAAGGCCGACCAACTCAAAGTGGGCTCAGCAGTCTCGGGAATCATCATGTTCCAGGTGGTGCTTCTCTCCCTAATGGGATCCAACAACGCGGCTCGTGAGATCGCAGGAGAGCGGCAAATACTCGAAAAAGAAAAATTTGGAGGGGTCAGCCCGATCGCCTACCTCCTGAGCAAAGTCTTCTTTCTAACCGGTCTGGTTCTGATCCAGTCGCTTTGGATGGCGGGCTTCGTCGAATTGTTCTGGCAATTCAAGGGTCAGTTTACGCAACACGCCACTTTTTTGGTTCTAGTAAATGCGGCGATGACGGCAGTCTGCCTTGGGATCTCAAGTCTGATGAGAACGGCAGAGAAAGCCTCTCTCCTCTCCGTTTATCTCGTGGGCTTCCAGCTCCCTTTGTCTGGTGCCGTCCTCGCTCTCCCTGAATACATCGAGCCAATCACCCGTCCCTTCATTTCGGCTTATTGGGCGTGGTCTGGTAGCGTGGACTCACTCTCCGGGAACTACCGTTCAGCCCTGACTGCGATCAGTGAAACTCAAATCTCCACGATCAACATCTGCTTTTTCGTTCTCCTAATTCATATTATGATTGGCCTTGTCGCCGCTTGGGTTGGCGCCAGCCGACCCCAGTGGGAACACTAATCTCAACCGCAACAACCTTTCCCTGTATCATGGCTCGTCGCGCTAGCTCAGGCGTCAATCTCAAGGCCGTCCTCATCGGCATCGTTATCGTAGTCCTCCTCATCGTGGGAAGTTACTTAGTTCTCAACCGCAAGGACAGCTTCGACGCCCCGGAACTTAACTTTGTGGAATTCGAACGCAACAGCCGCAGTCTCGCTGGTAACCGCTACCAAATTACCGGCACCCTCATCGAGCGCCATATTGAACCCGAGGGTCAGATGGTGGTCGTGGAACTGGGCGACAAGTCCAACCCCAAACCCCTTCCCATCATCGTCCCACCCAATTTCAAGGGCGGCAACCTCAACCTTCAGGCCCAATACTCGTTTCTCATCGAGTTCGACACCAAGGGCGTTCCAGTTGCAATCGATGTAAAACAACTCTAGATTTCCCCAGTCCTGTCAAACCCTTGCCATGAAAAAGATTCTTCCTTCCGTCTTTTTGATTCTACCTCTCGCGGGGCAGGTCTACACCCCCCCGGCTCCAAGCAACAACCAACCAGGCACCCCAACGGACACCGTGGTACGCTCCAAGCCCAGCCAACCGGCCGCCGGAAACAACGCCAATGGTGGGATTCTCGGCAACGAAGTTGGCTATTTCGATCCAACCAACGACACCGTCACCTGGAACGGCAAGACCTGGGCCGCCAGCAACAACCGGCTCGTGAAAGCTCGATTCGAAAAGTATCTCAACGAGCCCGAAAACATGACCGTCGCCGCCGAACTCTATCGGGATACCATTGATGAGATTCTCGAAACCCTCTCTCCTCACCGCAAGCAGGGTCCGAACTTCCTCGATGCCGTGGCGATGCTTCCTAAAGCAGCAGAATACCCGGGTGATGCCAAGCTGTGCGACTCGCTGAGTAACGCCATCTACACCGCGATCCTTTCCCGAAAGGCCGACTCTCGCTCCAAAGCCCTCATGAAGCGGCTCGAGGAGGAAAAGCAAAAGAACATTCTCGATGCAGACTGGAAAGCCAGGACCGAAACCGATAACCGGAACGGGCAGACACGCGCGACCGGCCAAGGAGGGGACAATAGTCAGGCCGCCGCAGAACCAGCACGCGAACAAGGACGCGGTGCCCAGTCCCTTCGATACGCTGAGCACCTCCGCCGCATTGCTGAAATCGAGGCCACCAAAAAAGCGTCGGAGATCGAGCAAAAGGTCAAAAACGAACTCGCCAAGGTACAGTATCAGGCCCTAATGGTTCAATTCTTTGCCCAGCGCCGCTTCAAGCACGTCATCATGGCCTCCCGTTTCTACAACCAAATTTGGAAAGAAGGAGATGGCACCCTCTACATCGACAAGGACTCGGACATCAACAAGGTCTTCAGCGAAAGCCTCGGCGTCAGTCCCACTGTCTCCACCCTCGATTCATTGGCCAATGAAGCTATTCGTGACGTAAACAAAGGCGTGGAGGTCTTTGAATTTCTCGTGGAGCGAGGAGAACTTCAATCGGCATCCGAACGCCTCGCCGAAGCCTATCTCGTCGGTGAATTCATGCCTTCGATCAACACCTTGGCACGGACCAAAAAACGCAAGGTTCTCGAATTCGTTCGTGAATCCAATGTCCTCCTCAACGCGATCGACTCCAAGGACTACCAAAAGGCCAAAGAACAGATCGAAACTCTCACCTCCAAGGCCGATGACTTCGATGCCACTAAAGCCCGCGCTGCGGTTGCCACCTTCACCCGGGCCAGCGACATGCATATCATGGCTGCCAAAAATGCCTTGATCGGCAGGGACAACGAGAAAGCCCAAGAAGAAATTCGCAAGGCCATGGAAATCTGGCCCCAGAACCCGAAGCTCGCCGAGTTCGACCGCCTCGTGAATGCCGGTGGAACAATGATCAAACTTCGCAACGATTTCGATCGCCTCTTCGCCGAGCAGAATTACCGCGAAGTCTTCAGACGTCGTTTTGAATTCGGCCCTGCCATTGATGGCGACACCGATCGGACCGCCAAATTCCGTCAGATAATGGAGAATATCGCCGCCATCGAAACCGCGGTGAAGGGAGCGGAAAAGATGGCCAACATCGGTCAACACTACGCTGCCTGGGAAGAGCTTTCAGTGGTTCACGAACGCTTTCCCGACGACCCCAACCTCAACCAGTTTATGACGAATCTCGCTCCCACGGTTGCTGACTTCACCATCGCTCTTGAGAAAGGGAAGCAACACGAAGATCGCGGAAACGTGGGATCGGCGCTTTCATGGTATTACAAGGCAAAGCACCTGCATCCGATGAGCGCCAAGGCCGAATCGGGCATTAAGCGATTGGTCCAAACCGCCCTGCAGTAGGTCCCAACTAGACCCACTACCTTTCAAAAGTGCCCTCCGGTAACGGTGGGTACTTTTTATTCCCCCAGACGACGCAGCAGATCAAAGGAATACAACCCAGTGCTGTGCCCATCGCCCCAGAACAGCTGGATCGCGTAGCCACCAACCACCTGGTGACGCACCAATTGATAGCTCTTTTCACTATGGACCACCTTGGGGACAATCACTTTACCGGTGACATCCGGCTCGCCGGAACACGCGGCACACGGACAGGCCTTCCTAAGCATATCAAACCCAAGGTAGCTCTCCTGACCATCCGACCAGGCAAGTGCCATTTCATTTGCCATGATTGCGATATTTTCCAGCCTCATTCTGTCTTGCGCCGTAGTCTGGGCCCAAAGATTGCCGATCCCACTCTGACAATCGTCGAGCCTTCCTCAATCGCCACCTCGAAATCTCCGCTCATTCCCATGCTCAATCCCTCAAACGCTTTCCCTGCCCGGGTCTCAAGCTCTTCTTGCAATTCGCGAACCCTAGCGAACCAAGGGCGGGCTTCCTCAGCAGTTTCAACCCAAGGCGGAATACACATCAAACCCTGCACCTCGAGATTCTCCATCGAAAGCACCTCTGCCAGGCTTTCCCGAAGATCGTCTGAAGAAAAGCCATGCTTGCTCTCTTCTTCACCAATGTTGACCTCAAGAAAAACCTTTGGAGAGACCCCTAGTTCTCCTGCAACTCGTGAAATGAATCGCGCCAACTTCACCGACGACACACTGTGAACCACCTGAAACAGCGAAAGAACACGACGTACCTTGTTCCGTTGCAGACCACCAATGAAGTGCCATTCGAGATCACCCGGAAGCTGCGGGATCTTCTCTTCCCCTTCCTGAAGTCGATTCTCTCCAAATAGGATCTGGCCGGCGTCCACCGCCTTCCGGACCACCTCTGACGGCCAAGTCTTGGAAACCACCAGCAAATCGACCTTCCGGCCTGAACAGGCTGCCGCTTTCTCTACCCGGCTCCGGACCGCGGCAAGATTGGCGGCAATATCGCTCATGGCAGACCTTACTCGTCCCGCTTGAGGACCCCTGCTACTTTTCCTGCTTCCACCGCCGAAACGAGGTCACGAAGAATGGACAAGCCTTCCCGCTTTGTCGCATCAAGCCCACTGGGCCAGAGAGGAGTGTCGTCAAGATCCGCGACCTCATCCTTCGCCTGTCTCATGTGACGCTCAGCATCCTCTTCGAGGTTCACTTCTGGAAGCGTTTCCAAATTCACATCGTCAAGGGTGAGACGGTAGACCTTAAATGACTCTTTGTCTTTTGCTTCAAGTGCCTTGAATCTTTCCAACCGCTCAACATTCCGCTCCTTGCGGCGGGCGTCGGCCTCGGCAATTTCTTTCTTGCGGGTCTCAATATTGAGCGAGGTCTGATTCTTTTTCATTCGTTCTTCCAGACGCTCAGTATCTTTAACGACATAAGCGAAATCCTTACTGGCTTTCACTCGGACCTGGCTCTTTTCTTCCAGCATGGCGAGGAAAAGGTTCTCCCGCTTGTAGGGCTGGAAATCGCGCGCCCTCTTGATTTTGTCATGAGCCAGCGCGTGATCGGCATACTGTTCGCCCACTTCCAACGCGTCGCGCACCGAAGGCAAAACAATGTCGGGAACCACCCCCATTTTTTGAGTCGAACTCCCAGCGACGCGATAGAATTTTTGGATCGTTAACTTGACGGCCCCTGCCCGGTCGGCGTTGGCAAGGGGGGGCATGAAGCGCGAGATCATTAAAGGCTGTTGAACCGTCCCTTTCCCGAAAGTCGAAGACTCACCTACCACCACCGCCCGGTTGTAATCTTGAAGGGCGCCGGCGAGAATTTCACTCGCAGATGCACTTCCCTTGTCGGTCAAGACGACAATCGGCCCATCATAGAGGGGGCGGCGGAAAGGCGACTTCAGTGCTTCAATGTTTCCATTCGTCCTTTTGATCTGAACGACCGGCCCATCTCCTACAAAAAACCCGGTGATTCGGCGGACTTCTTCCAGAGAGCCACCGCCATTCCCGCGAAGATCGATCGCTAGGCCATTGATCCCCTCTTTTTTAAGACGATCCAGCAACTTCTCAAGATCTCTCGAGACCCGAATATTACGGTCCTTGGGATCAAAGTAAAACGAAGGCATCTTAATTACTCCGAGCTTCATTTTTTCCCCACCCTGATTGTAATCGATCACCTCGGCGGTCGTCAGCTCATCCTTCATGGTGACTTCTTCCCGCTTGATCACGATGATACGAGTTTCTCCGGCTGGAGCTCCGGCCGGCTCGACTTTCAGGGCGACTTCGACACCCTCCTCACCACGGATCATCTCGACCACTTTGTCGAGAGGCAAGAACATGATATCGACCCAGTTCCCATCATTTTTGGAATCCACCCCAACGACCCGGTCCTTCAACTGAAGATCGCCCTGGCGATCAGCGGGGCCATTATTGACGATTCCCTCGATCTTTGTGGCACCATCGTCCTCGGCCCTCAAAAGAGCACCGATTCCCACCAGACGGTTTTGAATATTAACTTCGAACTGCTGAAGTTCACGAGCGCTGAAATACTCCGAATGGGGGTCGTGGGCCCGGGCTACCGCACTCAGGAAGTAGTTCGCAATATCCTCTTCATCAGCTCCTTCGATTGTCTTGAAAAATCTTTCGTACCGCAGGGCAATCTTCTCCTTCCCAGAAAGCTGCCCTTTCAGCGGATCGTCCTTACCCTGTTCCTTGGCGCGGCGTGCGATACCTTCCCGGCGAAGCTTTTCGGCCAAAAGAGCCTCCTTTAACTGCAGGCGCCAGAGGTCACGCGCCACTTTGGCGTCCTTGGGCCAGGCCGCCTTTTCACGATCCTGCTCAATCGACTCATCTTTGGTGAAATCGAACTTTTGCTTGTCCAGAAGCCCCTGAACCATCGAGGACCGCTCCTCGACCCGTTTCTGGTATCGCTTGTAAATTTCGGTCGCAGCATTGATGGACTCTTTCTTTCGAAGAAGATCGTCCAGATTATCCCGATATTTCTTGGTAAACTCGTCGATATCAGCCTGCTCGAAATAGAGCCGGGCTGGATCCAGGTCACCGAGAAAGTCATCGAAGATTCGTTGGCTGAGATCATCGTTGAGAGCCAGCCTGGCGTAATGCCCATTCTCGAGTATGTAAGACATCTCGCGAGCCACGGAATTAAAATCGGCAGCAAAGGTGGAGCAGCTGGGGAGAAGCCAGATCGAAAAGACCGGCGCTAGAAAACATTTGAGATTTTTCATCACGGTGAGTGTGAATTGGCGGAGGATCTATCTTCGCCGATGGCGGGATACTAACCTAGGAGCGTCGATCAGCGATGAGATTTTTTCTTTCCTTTGCACTTTCCGTCAGGAGCCAACGGCGGAATTCAGAAAGCTGCACCCTGACCTCCAGCGAAACACCGCCATTCCCTCGATCTCCCAGCCTTCTTTGCAGGAGCGCCCGCTCACTCGGGACCGGAAGGATTCCAAGCTTGAATCTCATCTCGAAGGTTTTTCCTTCCCGCTCCACAATCAAACGAATCGGAGTGTCTGGTGAGTGACGCTGGATTTCCTTCGCCACCGATTCAACACGGTTCTCTCCTTCAAATCGTTGTTCGTTGATCTGAACAATTGAGTCTCCGGTCTGGAGACCACCAAGAGCGGCAGGTGTTCCCTGCATGACTTTCTTGATCAAGACCCCGGATTTTTGCTCTTCAGGGGCCAGCAATCTTCCCAGTTCGTCATAACGGCCTGACATCATTTGGACTCCAAGATATCCTTTTTGCGGAAAATAGGCGTGCTCCAAAGGAAGAATCAACCGACGGCGGAGCTCAGGATCATAGCTCTCTGCATAGATCTTAAGTAGCTCCTCCTTCGCCCGCTCCTGATTCTTCGACGCCCATTCAATAATCTTCGCTTGGGCTTCTTTACGAACACGAACGGCATCGTGGGTAAGATCCACAAGCGGAAGATCACTCTCCGCCTGAACCGAGTCCCAATTCAATAGAAGCCCGATAAGAGGAAAGAAAGAAAAACGCATTGCAAGGATGAATACCAAGCTTCAAAGATCCAGCAGCAAAGAACCGGACCCTCACGAAGAAAGATCCGGTTTGAAAACTCGCCAAGTTGACCTTAACCACCAATGATGTTCTTCTGGGGAACCTCGATAATATCGTTCGGAAAGATCTCGATTGCCTTGCTTCGGCGTTCTTTCATGTCGTACTGATAGACCTCTCCACGACGATAGAGCTTCACCCGATTCATTGCTCCATAAGGGGTTTCACCACCCGCTGCCTGAATCGCCGAATACAAATTCATTCCTTTTGTCCACTGCCTCTGTCCTGGCGCCCGCACCTGCCCACCAATCGTCACTAGTTGGTTGTCCAAAGCACCGTCGTCTGACTTACTATAGACTTGGAAAACGGGACTTGTATAGATTTCGGCCGCCTTGTACCGGCTGGCAATCGCATCGGCCAATTGTGTTTTGGTCAGCCCGGACGCCTTGATCGTTCCAATTTGCCACATCGTAATATTCCCCGATGCCGATACCGAATATTCATTATCGAGCCTCCCTTTTTCGGATACCGGGACACCTGTTATGGAAATTCGAAGGATCTGATTTGGCCGGATCGATTGGGCGCTTGCCACAGTCATCAATCCAAGGAGAGTGATAAGCAGAATTGTAATTTTTTTCATAGTCTCAGTTCTCGAAGATATTAGAACGCGGGTCTCTTATGGTTTCTGAATCGGTTTAGTAGAGGTCGTCCCCCTTGTGGGTAGGCTCCGCCGAGGTCTCCTCGACCTTAAGAACCTTTTTTTCAGGAGCCTCTGAAGTGGCCTCCAACACGGCGGTAGTTTCTTCATCAACCGTGGGGGCATAGTAGGTATAATAGCTGGTGTAATACTGATACTGGCTGTCACTACGAACATCAACGTTATTAAGGACAACTCCTATGACCTGGCCACCAACATTCTCCACGGCTTGCTTGACGCGCATCAGCATGTTTCGAGGCAATTTACGGTGTTGAACCACCACTATGGTGAGATCGACTTCACTGGCCAACACAGCGGCATCACTCACCCCTAAGATCGGAGGAGAATCCACTAATACGAGGTCGAAGCGCTGCTTCACGTCTTGAAGCAGCTCAGACATGCGACGAGAGTTCAAGATTCCAGCGGCATCTGCGGGAAGGATCCCCGAAGGGAGAAAATACAGGTTGTCGACCGGGCTTTGGAGAATCACGTCTTCGAGAGCCAAATCCGTAGTCAGGTAGTTAGTCAGACCCACCGAGTTGTTGATATCAAAAAAGGTGTGCAAGCGCGGACGACGAAGGTCAGCGTCAATCATCAAGGTTGTATAACCACCCTGCGCACAAACATAGGCCAGATTGACAAGAGTCGTTGACTTACCTTCTCCAGCACCGCCGGAAACCACCGTAATGGAGTTGTCTTCGGGATTCTTTCGGTTGAATTCGATGTTGGTTCGCAGGATCCGGTAGGCTTCCGCGTCCGGGCTTAGACCGCTTTGCTTGTGAAGGATCCCGACATCTTTCGGAATCACCGCAAGCACTGGAACTTGAAGATAACGTTCAACATCTTCGAGGCTCTTCACCGAGGTGTCGAGGTGCTCGAGGAGGAAGGCGATGCCAACCCCAAAGATGAGGCCAACGCCGGCACCGAGGAGAAGATTCAAGGTGAAGTTGGGGAAAACTGGTCTCTTAGCGACCTTCGGCATCTCATGAAGGGTGATCGGGTCGCGAGGCATCTTTAGGAGCACGCGTGCTTCCTGTTGCCTGATCTTCATCTCGCGTAGCATCGCCCTCGACTGCTCATAAGCCTCCTTCGCCTGGTTGTAACTGCTCTGTTTGAGAGAGAGGGCGATCGTGCCGTCAGTCTTTTCCTGAACTGTTTTATTCATCCGTTCCACCTGACGATTGATCAGTTCAAGTTTGGTCTGGAGATTCGCTTTGAGCGCAATCACCTCCTTGTGGGCATCTTCCATCAGGCTCTTGGACTGCTCGTCCATCGCCATAATATCCGGATGCTTACGCCCAAGTCCCAGAGCCATGCTGGCCAATCGCTTATTTTTGACGTCACGATACTGGGTATAATAGTAAGTGACTTGGTTTTCGGGGAGGTCGAGACCCGCCGCAAAATGAATGAGATCATCGTTCGAAAGCTCCACCAACTTTTTGATCGAGATTTCAATCTGGTCTGATTGGACCTTGAAGTTGTCGAGTTGCTGTCGGGCGATCTCGAGCATTTTGCTCTCGGTCCTTCCAAGAGGATTGGAGTAATCGTCTTCGAAGTAGGGAATTCCATATTGCTGGATCAGGACCGTCAGTTCCTTCCGATTGTCCTGCACCAAGTCACTTTGAGCAACCAACTCATCATCGAGCGCCTTCAGCGCTTTCTGAGCACGGTTCACCTCCGCCGAGCGACGTCGCGTCATGTAGGCATTGGAAACCGCGTCTGCAATCGCCTTCGCATCTGCCGGGGTTGCGTGTCTTACTGAGATCTCGATAAAGTCTGTTCCCCGCCGGGGAGAGGCTCCGACAATTTTTGTCAGAATCTCGACCACCTCTGTCAGATCCTTTCCCCACCGGGTTTGAAGCTCGATATCTTCCGCCGCTTTCTTGAGAGTCTCTGGGGCAACAATAGTCTCAAACTCGTTTTCCATGTAGCTACGAGTCATTATGCTCCCCGGGTTGCTGCCGAGGCCATTACCAATCGGGTTGATCGCAATCATGGGCGGGTGAACCTGCACCACCGATGTGCTCTCATATTTCTCAGGCATGACAGAGGTTATGACTGCCGCAGTCATGAAGACCAAAAGGAAGGTCAGGAGGATGACCCCATACCTGTTTTTAACCACCTGCCAGTAGTCCATGGAACCTGTCGTTGCGACGTTGTTCTGCGGGTTGCCTTGCATAATCTAAGTGTCAATTAGCTTTCTAGAGGTATGAGGAGTGGGCACAAATTAGCCTTCGCAATGGACAGACACCGCGAAGGCGAAAATGTTCAAAAATTCTATGAGATCTCGCTCTTAGAAGGTGGTCGACGCTCCTACGCTAAAGCGGTTGCGGTCGTAATTTCTGTTCGCGTCAGAGGAGAGATCCTCAAGGTTGTATCGAGCATTCAGGGAAAGATTGTCGTTCACCATGTAATCAATACCGATGAAGAAATTGACAAGTTCTTCGCTAAGCGAGCTCGGTCCAACAACAGTCTGCTGATCTTCGAAGTCCATGAACGCGAGATTCACTCCCCCGGAAAGCGTCACCTGTTCTGACACTTGATAATTACCGGTAACTCCTAATCGGAAGGTTTCAACCCCCCCATAGACAGCAAGGGTCGGAATGTTCGGGAACTGAATCCCACGCGACCAATCCTCTACCCCATAACGGGCATAGCTGCGGAGCGAAAACTGCTGGTTCACGCGGGTGCGAAGACTTGCCTCGAGATATGGGCTTGTCCCGTCCCGTCCGACGAGGTTTGCTCCCGAGTCAACCTCCCTGATTTGAAGACCACCGAGAATGACAGCAGTTGAATTCGGGCTGAAGCGGTGCTCAAGTCCTGCGAGGATGAAATGATTCTCAGAGTCAGGGATTGGGGAGGCAGCGTCAACGTCCTGATAACGATATTTTAAAGTAGCGACGGTGCGCTCACTAACCTGATATCGGAGATCATTGTAGAACATAACGATCAAACGATCGCCAGCGTTGAAATCGTCGAAGGTGAGTCCATCAAAACGAACCCCGGTATATGTCGCCAGGCGCTCGGACCAACGATAACCTACTGCGTTATCGGAATACCAACGAAGGTAGTTACCAACCTGCCGTTGTGCCTGGAATCCAACAGAATAATCCGGCTCCAACTCATAGGTAATGCTGTTCTGGCTGACGAAACGAAGCCGCTCGCTCACGCGGTGGGTCCAGTTCAAATACAGCGAAGCTGTGTATGCGGTGTCATCGACATTTTGCCCGCGGAAATCAAGATTGTCGAAGTAATGGATGACCCCAACCTGCGCCCCGGCACTCAGAGTGGTTTGGGGACTCTGGTTGAGGAATGCGCCCCCAACGTAAGCCTGGCCGTAAAGCGACTCGTCATCGTTATTCACGATTGGAGTGGGGTTGTTGTCAAAACCAACGTTGAACCCGGCTGTAAAAGTCAACGGGAGCGATTCAGTTGTACCGTCTTCCGGAGCGAGATCGTAGAGCGACTGGGCGCTAAGAGAACTGACGAGCCCGGCGCAAGCCGCAGTGAGAGCGATCGTATGTTTTTTCATAGATTTGCTAGTTTAGGGTTTCATTCCGCAATGACCAAAAAGCTCTGGCAAAATCGGAAGTGAAGATCAGGAGTTAAGGACCTAGGACTTAGTTTGAGAGGACGGAAGTGACATTCGAATCATCCGGCACCGGCCCGAAGAAAAACTCCGGAAGCCATCGCGACTCCTTCACGATTGGATCAGCGACACTAGCGAAGGGGTAGTCTAAAGGATTGGGTCCATCTTCAGGAAGATCGATCGGCCCCTTGGAATCATCTTCAGCAAATCCGCCCTTAGCCGACTCGCCCTCACCACCGGCAGCATCATATCTCTCAACCACCGCCTGGATGTTGCTGATCGCCTCAGGGGCGGTTGCAATGGCACATTGTGCAATCATGCGCAATTGCGACGGCGCCTCGAGAATAGCGGTATTGACAATCTTAGCAGTAAGAACCTTGTCAGCGTCAGAACCGACGATGGCTGCTTTGACAATCTCGCAGGCACACGATTCATTTGCTGAGACGTTTTTGGCGACGATTTGCAGAACCTTGTCCGAATCAGCCACCACAGCTGCTTTCACGGCCTGACTGAGCTTGATACAATCGAGCGTGTCAGCGGGAGAATACGATGACGAGATCAGCAGCGCCGCCAGTGCAAATTTGAAGGTCTTTTTCATAATGCTTGAGATGTTATTGTTCAAAAGGTCCAGTTGCCAAGGCGAAACTGGAGAAATTTTGGAGCGGGTAGAGGGAATCGAACCCTCATAATCAGCTTGGAAGGCTGGAGCTTTACCATTAAGCTATACCCGCCGCGCAGGAAAAAATATTCGCCAACCTTCATTCCTGCAAGCTTTTTTAAGGAGCATTGGCTTTAAAATTCCATTCCTTGACGTGATTTGGTGAAAAATAGGCCATTGGGAATGTTGTTAAGAACTTTCCAATATTTTAGAAAATCAAACTAATCTGTTTTTTCAAAGACCGGTCGGGTGGTCAATGAAACATTGGGCAAGACCAAATTTGCTTTTTAGGAACTGCCCGAGCGCCCTAACTCCAAAGGTTTCGGTCGCATAGTGGCCACCATACAAGACGTTTAGTCCAAGCTCTTCAGCCAAGGGATGACTCCAGTGTGGTCCTTCACCGGTTACAAAGGTATCAATGCCCAGACTTGCGATCGCCTCCACTTCGCTACCTGCCCCACCCGTAATGATCCCCACCTTCCCGGCCAGGGCTTCACGCATTCCTCGAAGCAAAACAGGCCCGCCAACCACCTTCTCCAGTCGTTGCTGCAAATCCCCCACCGTTACCCCGGTAACGGATCGCCGGCCTAGCTGAATTCCCTTCCAGTCAAAGAAGAACTCACCATCGCCCAAGCCAAGTTCACGCGACAAAAGCACGTTGTTTCCAAGCTCCTCGTGAATATCAAGCGGAATGTGGGAGCTGTAGATGGCCAGATTATGATCCATCGCGTGGCGGATTTTGCGATAAAATGGCCCTGTCAGAGGCCTTACTCCCTGCCAGAAGAGTCCATGATGTACCACGAGGAAATCCACCCCGGCGGCGACTGCCTTTTCAATGACCGGGAGGCTGGCATCGACCGCACAACCCACCTGACGGATGGTGCCGTCATTGGACAATTGAAGCCCGTTGTGAGCTCCTGAATAGTCGGGGATCTCCGAGGTCCTCAGCTCAGACTCGAGACTGTCTACCACCGTCTGTAATTCAACCATGCCCCGTTACAGGATACGAAAGGGGCCTAGGCAACACCAAAGGCCTTGAGATCGTCGGTCAATTCACACTCTACCGTGATCTCGCCATCTTTCCAAGGAAAGCCGAGCGCTGCCGCGTGTAACGCCTGACGGGGAAGGAGTAACTCATTCGCCAGATCCTCGGCCCACCCATCCTCAAGAAAACGCAGATATGCCGAGTCATCCCTGCCATAAATCTTGTCTCCAACAATTCCATGGCCGACCCATTCCAAATGAACCCTGATTTGATGCGTCCGCCCCGTTTCAGGCTCGCATCGGATCATCGCAAAGCGCCCCAACCCATTTTCCCACCGTCGCTCCACCGAAAAACTTGTCACGCTCTCTTTCCCATCCGGATGCACCGTCTGCCGGACCCAGATCGCACTCTCGGTGAACTCCCCTTTCCGCCGTAATCCGGTCTCAACACGACGTTGATCCCACTTCGGCCACCCATGCACGATGGCAAGGTAGTGCTTGGTGGCCCCACGACGGGCAATCATCTTTCCAAACTGGCGGGCCACTCTTCCAGACCTAGCCACCAGCACACAACCACTGGTTTCACGATCCAGACGGTTCACTAAAAAGGCCTTCGCTCCATCCAAATACTCACGAAGCAATTCCACCAAAGTCACTTCGTCACTCCCACTCGAAGGATGGATTAAAAGAGGAGCTGGCTTGGCCACCACCATCCAATCATCGCTTTCGCGTAAGACCTCGAAATCGGTACGCGATGGGATCCGCAAACTCACCCTGTGAGAAAATCCCTTTTCAAAATCCACCTCCAGTCTAAAACCCGCCCATGTCGCAGATGGAGCATACCCTGGCCAGTGAGGCCACACTCGAAGGAACCTCTCTTCACACCGGAGAAAAAGTCACCCTCACTCTCAAGCCCGCTCCCGAGGGTCATGGTTTTAAATTCCGACGCATCGATCTCCCGGACAAGCCATTCATCGATGCAGATGTTTCCAAGGTCCAAACCGTCGAGCGCGCCACCACTCTCGCCGAGGGATCGGTCCGGGTTCACACCGTGGAGCACGTCCTCTCGGCTCTCGTCGGGATGGGGGTCGACAATGCCTTGATCGAAATGGATTCAAACGAGCCCCCGATTGGGGACGGCTCCTCGCGCCCCTACGTCGAATTGATCAAGAAAGCCGGGCTGAAAGAGCAGAGCGTCCTGCGCAAAGTCTGGGAAATCCGCGAGCCCATTCATCTCGAAACTGGCGATGGCTCGCTCATCACCATCGTTCCCGACAAGCAATTCCGCGTTTCCGTCACCAACGTCGGCAAAGACGGCCGCTTCGTGCAATATTTCTCATCCGTGGTCACTCCGGAGCTTTATGAAAAGGAAATTGCACCCGCGCGAACCTTCACCTTTTACGAAGATATCAAACCCCTCCTAGACAAAGGCCTGATCAAGGGCGGCTCCCTCGAAAATGCGGTGGTGGTGCGGGGCGAAGAAATCATGTCGAAAGAGCCAATGCGCTTCGACAACGAGTTCGCGAGACACAAGGCCCTCGATGTCATTGGCGATCTCATGCTCTCGGGCAAGAAATTCAACGGGCACGTCATCGCGGTCAAACCGGGTCACGGCCCCAATACCGAAGCCGCCAAGGCCCTCCAGAAAAACTACGCTGCGATGCAACGGATGGTGCCTCCAGTCAAACTTCCGGAAGCCGAGGCCGTCCTCGACATCACCGACATCCTCAAGATCCTTCCTCACCGCTACCCTTTCCTTCTCATCGACCGCGTCACCGGGTTCTCATCCGAGATGAAATGCACCGCGATCAAGAATCTCACCATGAACGAGGAGTTCTTCCAAGGACACTTCCCCGATCATCCCGTCATGCCCGGAGTGCTCCAGCTTGAGGCGATGGCCCAAGCGGCCTCCATCCTCATCATGCGCATGCCCGACAACCAGGGTAAGATCGGCTACTTCCTCAGCGCTGATAAAGTGAAATTCCGTAAGCCGGTCGTTCCTGGCGACACACTCTTTATCGATGCCGAAATCCTCTCCTTCCGAAGAACCATTGGGACAGCAGTCGCGGCTTGCTCCGTCAACGGAGAGGTCGTTTCCAGCGCCGAACTCAAGTTCGCCGTCGTCGATTCCTAATGATCATTCAAAGCGAGCTCTTCCTCACCAAATAGATCTCTCCGGCCTGCCCCTAATATTTGCATCATTTTTTTGGAAACAATCACCGATTTCTGATCCTCATCATTGATGAAGGAAGAAGCCGGAGACTCCCCCCGACCACGCGAGTCGAGGAAGTGCAGATGCTCTTTGGTGAGTTCAGAAACTCATTCACGCCTTCGTGTGTTCACTGCAGCCTGGGCTCACCGCCTACCAAAATCATGTTTCCGTCCGAATCAAACAACATCGCCTCATTCGATATGAAGATGGCTCTCTGGAATTCTACGATCTCACCAAAGATCCCAGCGGCTTCGAAAATCTTGCCGGGAAATCGGAATCCAGTGAGATCCGGGAAGGTCTGACCAAGCTTCTTCCAAAACTCCAAATGCTCGATCGCATTGACCGTAGCACCAGAAAGAATCGGAAAGAGAAGAAGTGAAACTCACAACGGATCAACGAGTGAGCTCGCTGTGATCGATGTGATCAAGGATCGGCTTCAACAGCGAGTTGATCGACGTCTCCACTCTCGAAAGATCGTTGGGAAAGGCCTAGCTCGACCTGATTCCTGCTACAATTGAAATCCATTCATGCACGCCCTTTTTGCGAATTGCCATGCATCTGTTGCCGGAGGGTAGACTCTGGCACGTTTCGTGTTATGAAAAATTCCGTGAACCCGATCGACCTGTCTTATCTCGGAATTGAAGTTGCAAACGTCGTCCGCAATCCCGCGGCTTCCCGGCTCTACATGGATGCCATCCGCTACGAACCCTCAACCAGTTTGTCGGCTTTTGGGGCCTTAATCGCGTATTCCGGGGAAAAGACCGGACGTTCTCCCAGTGACAAACGAATCACCGAAAACGAGGCTTCCAAGGACAAGGTGTGGTGGGGCGACATCAACATGCCCATCAATTTCCACACCTTCGAAATCAACCGCGAACGAGCCAAGGATTACCTCAATACGCGGGACCAGATTTACGTCATCGACGCCTTTGCCGGATGGGACCCCGAAAACCGGATCAAGGTCAGGGTGATCTGCACCCGCCCCTATCACGCCCTCTTTATGTCGATCATGCTGATCAAGCCATCGAAAGAGGAACTGACCGACTTCGGCGAGCCCGATTTCACGATCTACAATGCCGGCCAGTTTCCCGCCAACCGGCTCACCGAGGGAATGACTTCCAAGACCTCGATCGATGTCTGTTTCGAGGAACGCGAGATGGTCATTCTCGGAACCGAGTATGCCGGTGAAATGAAGAAGGGAGTCTTCACTCTGATGCATTACCTGATGCCTCTGAAAGGGCACCTTTCCATGCACTGCTCGGCCACCGCCTGTCCCGAGACCAACCGATCGGCCATTCTCTTCGGGCTCTCGGGAACCGGCAAGACCACCCTGTCTGCCGACCCCACCCGCCTGCTCATTGGCGACGATGAACATGTCTGGACGGATTCCGGCATCTTCAACATCGAGGGTGGCTGTTACGCCAAGGCCATCGATCTCTCCAAGGAAACCGAACCGGACATCTACAACGCGCTGCATTACGGAGCGGTGCTGGAGAACGTGGTACACGATGAAGATTACGAAGTTGACTTCCACGACACCTCCCTCACCCAGAACACGCGGGGAGCGTATCCCATCGACTTCATCGACAACGCCCTCGTCCCCTGCATTGCGGGACACCCCACCGACATCATCTTCCTGACCTGTGATGCCTTCGGAGTCATCCCTCCGGTGGCCAAACTCAACAAAGAGCAGGCGATGTATCACTTCATCTCGGGCTACACCGCCAAGGTCGCCGGCACCGAGATGGGCGTGACCGAGCCAACCGCAACTTTCTCGGCCTGCTTCGGAGCTCCCTTCCTCGTCCTCCATCCCTCCCGCTACGCCGAGCTTCTGGCCGAGAAAATGGACAACCACGAAGTGAATGTCTGGCTCGTCAATACCGGCTGGATCAAAGGAGGCTACGGCGTGGGAGAGCGCATCAAACTCAAGTATTCCCGGTCCATCGTTCAGTCCATCTACAACGGCAAGCTCAAGGAAGCTCCCACCCAGACCGACCCGATCTTTGGGCTCGAAACCATCACCGAGGTTCCCGAGGTTCCCTCCGAGGTTCTGGTGCCACGCGACGGCTGGAGCGACCAAAACGCCTTCGACACCAGCGCCCTCAAGCTGGCCACGCTCTTCCAGGAGAACTTCAAAAACTACCAAGAAGGAACCAACCCCGAGATCATCAACGGAGGACCACAAGTCTGATCTCGAATCACTCAAAAAAAACCGGGCCGGAG
>JBMYLT010000009.1:145560-154544 GCA_049596615.1 Akkermansiaceae bacterium
CACTCCAGCCCGGCTTTTCATTTTTAAATTCCATCAACGGAGGGCGGGCGTTGTCTCCCGATTCCGCCATCATGCGGTAGGATCCCGTCCGACCACTCTAATCAGTCAGGATACCCTCGACGAGCCCGGCCGACTGCCCTCTTTCATCGTTTTACTGCTTTGAAGTGTCACCGGTGCCCAAAGGAACTTGTTGGGATTCATCCTCTCCCTTTACATCCAACAACAATAAGCCCAAAACCGTCCCATATCCGGCAATCCGAACGAGGATCTTACTCCTTACTGTCCGGGCACCTCGTTGGCGGTGTAGTAAAAGAGACGATTCTGGATCTCCGCGCCATCCTTCGACATGAGCTTGGCGAGATCCAACTGGAAGACCCGGCCGGGATTGAGCTCATCCAGCATCACTTCCACGGTGCGGTCACCCGGCATCTTCACGCCTACCACCTTGTGGTCCTTCTTGTTTTCCTGCGGTGATCCGTAGGTCCATTTGGATTGATAGGTGAACGACTTGAAATTGAAATCAGAATCCTTGACGGTTTTCGCGAGATCGCGGTTAAAGGTGAGCTTAAAGCCCTTCTGAGTGATTTTGAACGAAGTAATGTCAAATGGCTCAATCTCGCTCGTTGGGGTGATCCGTTGAAGCCCTTCGGCCTCGCGACCCCAACCGCGAACGGTTTGCCCAATGTAGATCTGACTACCATCCGGACTGAAACGAACTCGGTGGTTTCCGCTACGTAGTCCTCCGCCATTCAGGAAATGAGTGCAGGCTCCCTGAAACTTTCCGTTCACTTCTTCCAGCATGATCCGGGTGATGCGCTTGCTGTTATTGTCAGGTAAAAGCATCTGGCCGGGGAAATGGGGAAAGTTCTTGGGAATTTCATAAGGCTCCCCTGCCGAGCGATTCATTTCCTTGTGAGGCACCTGAATCGCCGGCATCGTGCGGTGCTTGTTGTAGGCCTCGAGGTCCTCCCGATAGGTCGCAAGCGGGTCCTTGTCCCTTGGCCATCGTTTGTCCCAAACGAGTGCACTGGGGTGACCGTAGAAATTTCCTTTCTCCAAATGATACAGGGGGGTGGTCGCGCGCCAGTCACCCTGGTTATCGCCGCACCAAAGATTCCCCGATGAGTCGAGGTGAATTCCGTTGTGCATTCGAAAACCAAAACAAAACGGCGTCAGGTTTCCCTTAGCATCACAATGAAGGGTGGTGCCTTTCCATTTTACCGAAGCGAAGTTGCGGCCACGTCGACCGAACTTCGAATATTCCCCTAGAGTGTGCTCGGCAGTCGGACCGTTGTGGGAGGCCGTGCCCACCGCGATATAATACCCGCCCTTACCATCGCCGGCGATGGTGTTGGTCTCGTGGTAGTTTCCGGACAACCCCCAACCGGCCGCAAAGATGCGATATTGATCGGCCCTGCCATCACCATTCGTGTCAGTGGCCTCGGTAAAGTCCGCCATCTGAGTCACGCGCACCTTGTCGCGCGACAAGGCATCGATCCCACAACCATTGTGAAAGCCGGTGGCAAACAACTCCCAGTCCCACGACTTCGGGTCTTTCTTTGGCTTGGCCCGCATGACGTCGCCACGACGCAGCACCGCAAACAAGGTTCCATCGGGTGCAAAGTCAATCGCGCCCACCTCAGGAGGAACTCCAGGAGGAAATTTGATATCTTCGACAAGATAAGGCTCGGCCAACAACCCACCGGCACCGGCAAAAGTGATCAGGATGGTCTTCATTTGGAAAGGGATTGGATGTAAAGAACGAGCGAATCAACTTCCTTCTCGCTCATTTGGTATGGAGGCATGTAACCCGGCGGGAAACCTTTGGCGGTTTTGGCATTGGGAGCCTGGATCGATTCCTTGAGGTAGGCGGCATCCGCTTTCACCGGAGTTCCGCCTTCGATGGGGCGGGTGGAACCGGCAAGCCCCTTGAGGCTGGGACCGTGCCCTTTGGAGCCATCGATCGAATGACAGGCCACACACCCGTAGGCCCCGAAGACCTTTTCGCCTTCCCTGGCGGTCACTGTCTTGATCTTGAGATTCCGCTCAAATCCCTGATGCTTCGAAATCAATTTCCCTCTGAGAGAGATCTTGTTTCCATTCACCGTCTTCTCGAAAGCGTAAAGTCCAGAGGTGGGCATGATTGTTTCGGTATACTCTTCCTTGCCGACGCGGTAGCGGAAGGTGGGCACTCCCTTTTCAGACAAATCGTATCCAAGAAACTTGGGTGCCTCTGCATTCCCCCCTTTAATCGGCTGGGCCAGATAAAACAAGTTGCCCATCAATCTCGCGCCATAGTCAAATGACCTGCGCCCGCCACGACCTTCGGTTCCCCAGTAGGGGTAGAGGTCGAGAAAGCCACCCTGCCAGGCGTAAAGCAAACGACACTCCGTGGTATCCCAGACGTAGGAAAGAGCCGGCCCGTGATTGACGGCGATGGCCGCCGGAATGACCTTCATCATTGAGTATTCCCCCTTGGTATCTTTCCCGGATTTCGGGCTATACCGCGGCGACTTGGAGGCCTTGCCATGGTTGGCAAACACCGCAGGGTCAAGACCGGGATCAGGAACATAGGTCCGCAAGATCATGGGACGATCCACGTCGCCCAGCGGAGTGGTATCGTAAGTTAGCGAATCTGCCACCACCCACGAGATCCCGACGAAAAAAATCAGGAGGAAACGCTTGTGCATCCTCCCCTCTACTTCCTTGAAAGGTCGTGGTTTTCAAAGAACTTGGATGCTGCCCCGCACTCCTCCGCAAGATCGCCGGTCACGGTCGCCTCTACCGAAATCCCGCCCCGGTAGCCAATACCGGCCAGCTCCTCAAAAAAGGTGGTGATCCCGGGAATCTCCACTCCGGGCTTGGGAAAACAGCGCCCTTCGGGATTGGCAAGCTGGACCGCACAGACCAAATCAGCCGCCTCCCGCATGACCTGGGGTGATTCCCCTTCCATCGCGAAGTGATAAAAGTCAGCCGCGAGGCCGATTTCGCTCCGATCGATCTCCCGAACGATGGCCAGAGCTTCCGCAAAGGTGTTCAAAAAGTTGGTCTCGGTATGATTGACATGCTCCACCGCAATTCTCAGGTCCCATCCTTTCTCCCCGATCACCTCCGCGGCCAGCCGACAAAAACGAATCATTTGCTCCCGAGCTTGCAACTCGGACCAACCGGTCGGAATAGACCGCGACCCTGGACTCCCAAATACCACTGCCCGAGCACCAAGATGGACTGCCCGGCCCAGAGCCAATTCCAGAAAATCCTGCCAATCCTTTTCGTTCTCATCTGGTCCGACCACCTTGAGCGAGGGAGGCAAAAACCAATTCGCCGAAAGGACCGGAACCCCGGCAGTTTGCAAACGCTCAGCAGCTACCAAAAATTCCTCATCGGACATCGCCGCCGCCTTGGCCAAACCAGGCTCGATAAAATTAAGACCACTTGTCTTGATCAACGGACCATTTTGCAAGGGTTCGCTCGTTGAAAAATCGGAAACTCCAAACTGCCACGGACTCGTCATCTCGTCCGACCATAGGACTTCCCTCCGGCCTGTCCAACCCAACTACCACTGAAAGTCTCTTCTCTTTTGTCCCATCACCGCTTAACTCCTATACGTCGTGTTTGGCAATCTCCTCCGCTGGGCGGTCCTCAAGCCCATCCTGAAACCACTGACCCGCATTTTTGTTGGGCTCATTGCCATCCCGGTTTTCCGGCTCGTCATCCGCAAGGGAATGCGCATGGCCAAGATCGAGGAAGAGCTAGAGAACGACCTCGAGCAATGGTTTCGTGCGGCCCTGATCCTTCTCGTCGCGACTGCCAACATGGAACACCTCCTCTTCGGCTGGGTCCCGCTTGATCTCGAAGGAGACCAGAGCTGGATCGGCGTCTTCTTCCGCCTGCTTCTCGTAATTGGAGTGATCGAACTCATGCCGGACCAGGCACTTTTCTCAGTGCTTCATTCAGGGTCGCTCAGCCTGCCCTTCGGGCGGCGGATTCTCATCGATCTCTGGCAGGAACGGTGGAAGTGGATTCGCAAAATGGGGTGCATGCATCTGAACCGGTCCAGTCCGGTCTTCGCGATGATGTCTGCGATCTTTGGAGGCGATCCCGAAACGCCCGCTGCCATGATCGGCTGGGTGTGCTACTTCGTTGCCATCATTCAATATCTCATCATTGGCATGATCACTTCGGCCGACAAAGCGGGAGATCTCCTTTTCACCTTCGACCGCGCCATTGCCGAACAACGGAAGGGGCTCGTGGAGGAATTCGTCGATACCGAGGGTGAGGACGATGATGATATGGAACAAAATAAAGACCCAGTGCCCGAGGCCTCCCCTGATGCAAAGATCAAACAAAACAATATCAGAGCTGACGTGAACGATTGCAGCAAACCTCTCAATACAGCCGATTAACCCTTGTAAAATTGCCAATCCGATCAGCCGAAATTCGGTCAAAAGACACCTTCCGGTGCATTTTCATCGGATTTCCATTTCTAATTTCCTCCCGTCTCCTTAGATAAATCCCGTGATCTTGAAGTTGAATTTCGAAGGCGTCCGCATCACAGGACTGGTGCTCGCCAAAGTGGGCAATCCTTCTCGCAGTGAACCGTTGCAGACCTCCAAAACTCTTTTCCAAGTGGAGGACGACGACCAGACGACCCTGTGTCCGATTTTCCTCAAGCCCTTCCGAAATCTCACCGGCCAGAGGTTTAGCCACCATAGCTCGCTCGACAAAAACGAGGTCAATGCCAGCGCCGCCTCGATCTTCGAGGACCCCGCCAACCTCCTCGAGCAAGGATGCGAAATCGCCCAACGCCTCTACTCCAAATCGTCCCACCCCAACATCAAGTCGGGAGACCTTTGTCTTTCCCTGCTGGAAGGAGTGGAGATCGAAGGGGAAACAAAACGAGCCCTTTGCATTCTCAAGTCGGAAAGCATGACCCCGTTTCTCAGCATCTCGACCCGCGACGGAGACCTTCAGCTCGAAACCGAACAGGGAATCAATCCCGAGAAAATCGACAAGGGCTGCCTCATCGTTGAGCATTTTGAAAAGAAGGGGTTCTACGTCCTCACCTTTGATCGGGCCGGATCGGAGTCACGATTCTGGGTCCGCGATTTTCTGGGCGTGCGCCCCATTCCGGACTCCGCCCTCCTTACCAAAAGGGTGGCTGAGATGGCGGTCACCGCCGTTTCGCCGGAATCTCCGGATGCCGACTCCCCGCCGTGGGAAGTCAACGAGCCGGCCCGCGAAGCCCTCTCATACCTCCGGGATCAAAAACAATTCAGCTTGCAGGAATTCGAGGAGAACGCCCTGCGCACCGAGGCCGCCAAAGCCCGCTTCGCCGAGGAACGCCAACGCGTCGCCGTAGAGGAAGGCCTCGAACTTAAGGATCAATTCGAACTCTCCAAAAGAGACATCTCCAAGGCCAAGAAGCTCATGAAGTCGGTGATGAAGCTCGATACTGGAGTGGAGGTAAGACTCAAACCGAAGGTCGTCGACAAACCCGGAGAAGTGCTCGAGAAGGGCTTTGACGAAGGACGTCGGATGAACTTCATCAAGATCTACTTCAACGAGGATCTCGCCTGATCCACGGGCGTCGGAGCACCACCACCACCGCGGTCAAGACAAGCGGCAGAAAGGCCGAGGTGATGGAGTGGGCAATCCACTCCCCGCCCAACTCGCGCCGAATCACTTCGCTAAAGGAACTCTGTCCGAAGCCGTCGGCCGCCGCTCCGAATGCGATGATGGCGGAAAAGCCTCCCGCCAAACAGACCGCGATCAGGCTCCCCGCTTTCCCGCGAACAAGAAAGGCTCCCACCAAAAAAGGAACGCTTAGAAGCCCCTGAAACAGCCATAGCTGACTCACCGTTCCCATCTTATCAGTGATCTCAGCGAGAATCGGATTCACCTCTTCAAAATCCGGCCTGACCCTGCCAAGCTCAAGCGTAAAACCTCCACCCCGCCTCTCCATGTGCAACGCCTTCAACACCGCCCGCAAACCCGAAGGGATTCGTGCCTGCCATTTCCCGATCGACACCCGCTTGATCCGCCGCACCGATCCCGCTCCCGTTATTCTTCCATCCGGCAAGATCGTGGAGATGCGATGGGGTTTCCAAAGAACCGGCCTTGGCACCGTCAACAACACTCGGAGCGACAACCTCGAAAGTCCGATGTGGAGCGAGGCGATTGCGAAACGACGTTGTCTCATCCCGGTCGCTTCCTACTACGAATGGACCGGACCCACCGGGCACAAGAAAACGCATCTCTTCCGTCACCCGGAAAACGAATGGCTCAAAGTAGCGGGTCTGTGGGAGGAATCGAAGGAATACGGCCTCTGCTTCTCCATGCTCACCACCGATGCCAGCAGGCTAGTGAGCGGCATTCATCACCGGATGCCTGCCATCCTTGACCCGAACGAGCAATCAGAGTTTCTCGACAATGGACTCGAAGAGTTTGCCCCCTCCAACAGCCCCCTGACCACCGAGCTGACCGTGAATCCCCTTCTCAAGAATCCACCCACTCACATTCAGGAGGAATTATTCTGATCCCGACAAGGGAAGCTGAGAATTCGGCTTCACCGCTTCTTTCGGATAAGGATTTTTGGGACCAAAGACCAACATCTGCTCCCTGGTCTCGTAGGTGATAAAGGACTCATCAACGTTCCCATTGATGTTCTTTACCCGATCAATCGCGAGCTTCAGGTGCTTCGCCATAAAGGGATACATCGCCATCCTCTTCGAAACCCCGTAATCGTGTTTTTCGTTTTTGAAATGGGCATTCATTATCATTCCGCCTGCCCCATAGAGATCGTAAACATGCTTCACATGAGGAAACTCCACCAAGGGCGTATTCACCGTCCAGTCACCGCCATTTGAGATCATCAACTGGGGGCGAGGAGCCGCCATCGCCGCAATTTCAACATTGTTGGTCCGATGACCAGCACTTTCATGAATCGGCATCCCGCTTTCACAAACACAGCCGCCGAAAAAGTGAGCTGAAATCTGACAGGTGGGAACGCTCACCGCGATCCGGTCATCGATGGCCGTCAGCACAAAGGTCTGCGTTCCTCCACCCGAACACCCCGTCATGCCAATTCGTTTTGGATCGACGTCTTCAAGCGAGAGCAAAAAATCCACCACACGCATGCTGTTCCAGGTCTGCAGGCGAAGGACTTCAGGTGTTTTACGGTGATCCCACCCCGCTTCCTTCCAGTCACCATAACCCACCATATCGTAAAGGAGCACCCGGGCCCCCATCTTCGCCAAAACCGCACAACGAGCCTGCCGGCTTTCCTTGAAGCGACCGCCATGTCCGTGTGGGCAGAGAATCCCGGCGTAGCTGGCGAACACCTCGGTCGGCTCGTAGAGCGTTCCAGTGACAAAAAAACCGGGCGCGCTTTCGATCGCTACACTCTCAGCAGTATAACCATCATAACGGCGTTTGTTGGAACGACGCGGATTCAGGGGAGTTCGCTCAGGAAGGGTGGTGAAACCAGCTCCGGCGAGAATCTTCCGGCGAAGCAACTCCCGACGCTTTTTCCACGAGGCGAGATCAGGATATCCGCTACGCATCGTGGCCAGTTCCTTGCGGGCCTCGGCAGGCGACTGGGCATGCCCAACCCGGAGGGTATTTTTTCCCTTCACCTGCAAGAGTGCAAAGACACCCAGAAACAACAACACCGGCAATTTCATAACGACCGTGATAGGGCATGTGCCCGCCTTGAGACAACCGCAAAGCAACGATCAGTCTTCCTCAACGCGGAAGAAGAGCTGACTGGCACCGGGGAATTCCGTCCCGTTGAGATCAACAGTGAAGGTTAAAAGGCCCTCATCGGACAGGTCCTCGTCCGCAGTGACATTGATCCCTCCGGCCAACTCGTTGGTCCAATCAGAGAGATCCGGAGAAACAAATATCCGGTAGGTGACATTTTCATCAGCCCGCCAAGTCAAAGTGACCGAATCGCTCACGGCATCATACGAAATCTCAGTCACGGCGAGGTCACCTCCACCTCCCCCGATTCCGGGCACGATGGGGTCACCGTTGGCAAGGCCGATGATGATTTCATCGGAAAGGACTTCATTCCAGACGCCGATGTCGTCGAGGAAGGCATCGACATCTTCGGTGAAACGAGACGATCCCCCAATCTCAAAAACATCGTTCACGATTTGGACGTTGTTAAACGGGGTGGCATCACTCGCGATTTTCACCCCATCGATCCACAAGGCTCCTCCCACCACATTATCTCCGGTGTAGGCGATGTGATGCCACTCACCGTCGTCGATGTCATAGCCTCTTAAATCAAAGTAACGCTGGGTTCCTGTGGGCTGGACCTTGTTCCAAATCCCGTTTCGCGAACCAATAATGACATCCGCACCCGGGTCGTTCTTGTTCACATCCGCACTGGCAGCCTTGAACCAAAGCGACCAGCTGAAGCCAACCGCAAGGTCAATATCCTGCGTTCCCGCCCGATAGCGATGGCCCTGGACCGTCTCCACCACCTCGCCCCGGACAGGATCCACCACGATTGAGGCGTTTTCGTTGCTCGACGTTCCATCCGCCACGCCATGAGAAGGATCATCGATGATGTCATCGAGGAAGGTGCTCGAGTCAGTCGCTGCCGTCACCGGGAAGTAAGCGACCAGATCAGCACTCGCCGGGGTGACGCAGGCCAGACTGGCCAAAAACAAAGCAAAGGGTTGGAGCGAGTTTTTCATTTGAGCGTCCAACGAAGATAATCGGTGCAAAAGTTCTATCAAGGAGATTGCCCAAACGCACTCGCCCCCAGCGGGGGTTGGTAATTTCCGTATACTTCTACACCAGAGAGTTTCGCAGAAGGCGATTCGAGCTGATTTCTTCAAACGCGGCCAAACAGGGATACCGAACTTAAAAATTTGACACTCGCTCTTCTGCGCCGACGCCAGCGATAGGCGGGATCCGAAAACAATTTTTCAAATCAAAGCTCCGGATCAACCGGTGCTTTTTTTGATCTG
>JBMYLT010000010.1:0-97112 GCA_049596615.1 Akkermansiaceae bacterium
AGGTGGGGGGCAACCTGCTCTTCACCAACAACCTCTTCGGCACTCCCGGAGATAGTCAGACCCACAACGATCCTGGTTCTGCAGATGCCGGAGCACAGGCTAGTGCCCAAGCAGAAGCTGCCGTGCTGGCTCAGAGCGGAAACGTTCTCGATGCCGCCATCGAATTCAGTGCGGTCACTCGCAACGGAGCCGGTGAGGTCACTGAGATTGATCCTCGTCCTGCTCTTGGTTCAAGTGCTTGGGGAACGGAGTTGACTGCTGGTGCTCCCGTTGACGTTATGTTCCGTGGTGCTTTTGGCACTGAAAACTGGGGAGCTGATTGGACCTATGCCGACGAGAACGGAATCCTCACGGAAACCGTGCTCGCCCCTCAGGCTAACGAGGTGGCGATCACTTCCATCTCGTTCGATGGAACGACCTTCACCATCGACTTCACCGCCGAGCCGGGTGCCGACTATAAGGTGACCCAGTCCAGCACGCTGAACGGTTCATTTGCCGATGTTCCCGACGCTACCCTGATGGACGCTCCGGCTGAAGCATCAATCTCCTTCGATCCTCCGGCAGCTGCCAAGCTGTTCTTCCGGATAGAGCAGATCGGCGAGTAAGCGATTTCCGTAGGTAATCCAGAGAAGGGTCGTTCCGCAAGGGCGGGACGGCCCTTTTTTTTGCTCCGGACTGAATCACGAAAGTGACAAAGGTGTCACAAGACGAAATTCTACGCCGGTCCGCCCACTCCATAAAACCCAGTTAAGCGCATGAAGTTCGTCTTTTTCCCGGTTCTCGCCCTCCTTTCGCTCTCTCTCCCGGCCCAGGAAGGCCCGGTGGAGGCCAACAAGAAACTCCGGTCTACGGTTCAGAAATGGACTGCAGTCATGAAGGAAATCCAAGATACTAAGCGCGCTTGGCGCGAGGATCGGCAGATTTACCTCGATTCCAGAGAGGCTCTGCAGGCTGAGAAAGCCCAGCTGGACGGCGAAATCAAGGAAGCTGAAAAACGCAATGCCGCCCTCGATTCAAAATCGATCGACAAACAGAAGCAGGATAAGACTTACGACGAAGCCCGGAAGGCTCTGCGGGCCGGTCTGGATGGGTTGGAGGATCGCATTTCGGCCCTCCTTCCTCTCCTCCCCAAGGAACTTCTAGCCAATGATAAATTGGGTAAGGCCATTTCCGATCACAACAGCTTTGTGAGCAAGGAGGGCAAGGAAAAGGACGGGGTGGCGCTCAACTCCCGGCTGGGCGCGATGGTGACCATTTTGGTGGAAGCCGAGAAGTTCAACCAGATCGTGACCAGCTTCGACAATCGCTCCGCGAAGCTGAAAGGGCAGGATGTCATCCTCGATGGCATTTATTTCGGCCTCGCCATGGGCTTCGCTGCGAATGCCCCTGGAACGATGGCACTGCAGCTCACTCCGGGGACGGATGGCTGGCAGGAAACTGAAATCATCGACCCCGAGGTCATTCAACAAGTTCGGGAGCTCATCGATATCGGCAAGGGCGCCGGTGAAGTCCGCCTCGTTCCGATGCCCCTTGAGATCTCCAAGTAATTTGAATCCATGAGACGCTCTCTATTCTCTCTTTTTGTTTCCCTTTCGGTGGCATCCGCGCAAACCGCGCAGGAAAAAGCCGATCAGGATCTCGTCCTCGCCAAGCAGCAGTTGCAATCGCTTCAGGAGGAAATCCTGAAAGAGCAAAGCGTGCTTTTCAAGGAAGTAGCCGATCTTGACAATGATGTTCTCGACCAGAAGGGCATCTTGGACAAGCTCCTGAAAGCCGAGGACAATGTTACCGGGAATCAACGTCGTTTAAACGACAAACTGGCCAGCCGGAAAGGGGAGTTTGAATACACCCTCGCCACGCTGAAAAGTTACGGAGGAAGCATCAAGGACCGGATTCATCCGGCTGAAAAACAAGACTTCGGCAAGGCCCTTAAGGAACAACGCGAAAAGGCTGAGTCCACGACCGACGATCTCGTTGCCGAAGTCACCGCTCGTCTTGAGTTCCTGGGTCTGGCGGCCGATCGTCTCCAGATGGTCTCCGGTGGCATGCGATTTGAGGGTAAGGCGGTGTCCGATGGGAACGTTGTCAAAGAAGGAAAGTTCGCAGTGGCCGGTCCCCTTGGCTACTTCGCCTCCAATGACGGTTCGGTCGCGGCCTTCACTGCGATTTCGCCCGAGGGATCTGATTTTCCACTCACTTCTCCGATCAAGGAAGACACGGGAGCGGTTGCCAACCTGGTCAAAAGTGGTTCGGCCGTAGTCCCGGTCGATGCCTCGATGGGGAAGGCGATTCAGTTCGCGAGAACCCGGAAGACTATCGGTCAATACCTCGAAGGTGGTGGTTATGTCGGATACGGTATTCTGGGACTCGGTATCTTTGCGCTTCTTGTGGCTCTCTGGAAGTTGGTCGAAATCAATCGTTTCCCCATTCCTGGTCGCAAGAAACTCAATCTAATCATCGATGATCTTCTCGCACACGATCGGGAAGGAGCTGCAGCCAAGGCTTCACAGTTTAAGGGGCTCGGGGGACAGATGGTCGGAGCTGGGGTCGAATATTTTTATGATAAGCGCCGGATTCTTGAAGATGCCCTTCTCGAAAAGCTGGGTCTGATCCAGCCTCGGTTGGAGCGCATGCTTCCTTTCCTAGCGCTAGTGGCCGCAGCTGCTCCCATGATGGGGCTGCTAGGAACTGTTCTCGGAATCATGAAGACCTTCGCCATGATGTCCGCCGGGGGAGAAACCAAGTCATTCTCAGCGGGTATTAGTGAGGCTCTCATTACTACCGCGATGGGCCTGATTGTGGCCATCCCGGTGATCATCATCCACGGAATGCTGAAGAGTCTCGCCAAAGGAAAGTTTGGTCAGGCTGAAGGGGTGGCTCTTTCCTTGCTGAATGGAACCACCGAACTCAGTGAAGAAGACAAGGATCGGCCCGGGGATGACGAACCGGAAGATCTTGACGAAACCGAACTGTCGCCCGCCACATGATCGTCTTGGGAAATTTGCAGGAAGTCGTCGACATCTTCACCGATGGGGGCACCGTCATGGCCGCTCTCGCGATCGTGGCCTTCCTGCTTTATACGACCGCCACGGCTTCTCTTTATTTCGTCTTTCGGGGAAACCTCAACAATCGCCAGCAGAATCGCTGGGCCGAGTGGGTCAACGATCCCGAGAAGGCCGAGGGCCGGGTCGGGGAAGTCATCCGGTACGCCGTCCTAGGGAAACGGATTTCCATCAAGAGAGTGCAGCGACGTTTCGACGAAATGCGTGAGGTTCTCATCGCTGGGGTGGACCGTCGACTCATCATTATTACCACTTTGGTCGCCGCGGCTCCCATGACGGGGTTGCTTGGCACGGTAGGCGGGATGCTCGATATGTTTGATGGGTTGGCCGCCGGAGGAGGCAAGCAAAGCATGAACCTCATTGCCTCTGGCATGAAGGAAGCCCTTTTCACGACCTTGACCGGTTTGGTCATCGCTCTCCCCGGAATGTTCATGGCCCTATTGGTCAAGGAGCGTCGAAACAAGATCGATAGCACCCTGGCCCAGCTCCAGAGTACTATTGTCACGACCAAGTTTAGAAACGTATGAGTTTGATTCGACGCAGCGGGGGCATTTCAAGTCAGGACGAGGAGCCCAAACCGGATCTCTCGCCGATGATCGACTGCGTGTTCATTCTGCTGATCTTTTTCATCGTGACCACCGTCTTCCAGAAATCTCCAGGTAAGGAAGTCGATCGCCCCACTGCGGCCCAAGCGGCCCGGCTCGAAAAAAACTCCATCCTCATTGCAGTGACCGCTGAGAACAAGGTCTTTTACGGCGGGAAGGAAATTGGAGTAGGAGGAGTGCAAAATGTCGTGCGACCCCTCTTGCTGGAAGATGACAATCTCCCCGTCATCATTCAGGCGGACACCAACGCCTTTCGGGGCGTGGTTTCTGATGTCGAAAAACAATGTGTGGATGCCGGGGTCAAAAAAGGCCGGATCTTTGGCGCCACCAAAACCTAGATGTTCGTATGCCTCTCGGTAACAATCGCTTTGAAGTCGACGACTCCGATCCGGAACCGGATCTGTCTCCGATGATCGATTGCGTGTTCATCTTGCTCATTTTCTTCATCGTCACCGCGACCTTCGTCGAAGAAGATGGTTTTTCGATCAATCGTCCCGAAGATTCCAACCAGGCCGCGCAGGCCAATGACGACCAAACGTTGGTTCTCGTCATTGGTAAGGATAACCGCATCCAGCATAACGGTCGCACCGTTTCCTTGGAGGCCATTCCCGGGATTGTGCAAGGTCAGCTACAGCGGGAGGAGCGCAGCCCCATTATCATTCAAAGCCATAAGGAATCCCGTCATGGAACAACCATGAAGGTCCAGGACGCCGTTTTGGAAGGCGGGGCTTCGCCAAATAAGATCACCCTGACTGACTCATGAAGCCGCGACACGTCTACCGGCCTCCTCGCCGGAATCGGGCCCTAAGCACCTTGGTGATCATCGGGGGTGGAGTTCTCTTGAGCTTCAGTGTGTTCTACCTGATCCCACTGATGCAGAAACTGGAGCAGAGCAGGAAAAAGCCCGATCAGGATTTGATCGCAAATATTCAGGCTCCCGAACAGGAAGAGTATCAAGAGCCGGTGGTCGAAGAGGAGGTCGAAGAAGAACCGGAAACTCCAGAAATGGATGATTCGACCGCTGATATTCCCATTGATGTCCCCGATCTGCCCAACCTTACCAGCGGTGCCGGACGGGTGATCTTGAATATTAACACCAAGGTTCGCATGGGTGGGATGGACGGAATGGACACCGGTGGGGTGGATTCCGAGCCAAGTGTCAGCTCCAAGGCCAAACCGAGTATTTCGAATTCCGTTGCACGGATGATTTCCCGTAAGGGTGGAGTTAGCGTTGGTCTGAGCGCCTTGGTCGACGAAAACGGTCGTGTTGTTGAGGTTTCCATTGTCAGTAGTTCCGGAATTCCGGCCGCCGACCAGGCCGTAGTGAATGCCTTTCGCCGATATAGGTTCCGCCCCGCGATCCGAGGAGGTCGCAAAGCCAAGGCCAGAGTCAAAAAAACCTTCGAACTTAAGTTTTAGTGACGGGTTCGTCACATAAGAGAACCTCGTTTTCCTCCTTGAATTTTCCAACCTTCTATAAAGATGTTTCAGCGCATTAGCCTTCTTTTTCCACTTTTGATCGCGGCCCTTTTGGCGGAGCCGATCAAAGTGCCGCCCGGGTTATTCCGGACCCCGGAGTTTAAGGCCCGCTTTGTGGGAAGCTACGGCTTTCTCCCTGAAGTTGAACCCAAGGTTGATCAGGACGAAGCCCGCCTGATCGCTGAGTTGGCTGAGTATCTCTCGCTTAGCCGTTTTAAGGATGCTGAAAAGCGCCTTCTCGAATTCATCAAAGAACGCCGCAATCCTGTTGATCCTGATGCCGAGGCCAAGGATGTTTCGGCGGCCCTGGTGTTTACCTTGGGGAACCTCTACTATCAGAACGGCCGGCCGGCCGAAGCCGAGTCCGCCTACAAAACAGCGATCAAGCGGTTCCCGGAATACCGCCGGGCTCACAAGAATCTGGCCATGCTCTACGCGCAGTCCGATCGGCTCAAGGAGGCCAAGCCTCACGTCATGAAAGCCATCGATCTCGGAGATGCCGACCATTTGAGCTATGGTTTGCTCGGCCTGACTTTGATGGCCGAAGATAAAGCAGTCGAAGCCGAATCGGCCTTCCGTTTGGCCGCCCTCATGAATCCTGAAGAATCGGATTGGACCATGGGTCTGGTGAGAGCCCTGCTTCTCAAAGAGGACTGGGCCCAGGCAGCGAGCATGCTGCAGACCCTGATCGACAAGTCGCCTGACGATCCTCTTCTCTGGATGCAGCAAGCCAATTGCTACCTTCAGTCGGACCAGGTGATGAGAGCGGCCGAAAACTACGAAGTGCTTCGTCTCAAAGAGCTTGCTGATGAAGGAGCCCTTAACACTTTGGGGGATATCTACGCTAACCAGGAACAACCTCTGCTCGCCCTTGGAGCCTACCTCAGTGCCATCGAGAAAAGCGAAGTGGTAAAAATCGATCGCAGCATCAAGGCGGCGGGTTATCTCTTGCAACTGGAGGCTCCGAACGAAGCGGCGCAGCTGGTCGCCGAAGTTCGCGCCAAAGCCGGCGAGTCGTTTACCAAGAAGCAGGAGATCGATTCCCTCTTGGTCGAGAGTGATGTCGCTGCAGCAAAAGAAGATCTTCCTGCCGCTGCCGAGCTTCTTCGCAACGCTCTTGAGATTGATCAGCTGAACGGATCCACGCGGGTGAAGCTGGGGTCGATTTTTCTTCAGCAAGCGGAGGCTACGGAGGGTGACCAAGCCAAAGAGCTGAAAAGCTTGGCCCGGGTCGAGTTTCAAAAGGCCTCCCGCGTTTCGGATAAGAAAGTGGCTTATCGGGCCAACCGCGAGCTGGCCATCATGCTGGTCAAGAATCAGCAATACCGCGAGGCTCTCCCTTTGCTCGAGGAAGCGGTCCGGCTCAAGGAGGGCAGCAAGCAATCCATCGAGCTTTATCTTCGTCGCATCCAGCGGGCTGCTGAGCTCCAGAAAGCCCGGGAGGAACGATTTGAAATGAAGCGCAAAAAGAAGCGTGATGACCTCGCCAAGGTTGACGAGAAGGAGGCTGAAGCGGAGAAAGAGACCAAGCAACCCGAAGGAACCGAGGAGTAAGACTGGTGATGATCGTTCGCTCCTCCATTGCTCGGTTCGCACTTGTCAGCCTCCTTCCGGTGGCCGGCCAGGCCAACGAAGCTTTGAAGCTTCTCGAACAGGAAGCCGATTCATCCAAGAATATCTACGAAGAGGCGGCCGAACTTGCCGTTCCTCGAAAGGATGTAAAAGTCGCAGAGGAAAAGGTAGAGTCCGTCGATCCCTTTCTTTCGGAGCGATGGGGGACAGAGCTCGATCCAAAATTTCCCATTCAGGCTGGTCGGGAGACGCGTGTCGCTCCCCGCGGACTTTTCGAATACCAGCACCAAGACCGCTCGGTGGGTGGAGGGACCAAGCTGGGCCGAGCTCGAGTTGGTGCTGCGGTCGAAACTCTTTACGGTATCGAATTGCAGGCAGACGCCTTGCTTTCCAGTTCGGGAAAGTACGAAGGATGGGAGACCTTGAAAGCGAGCGTGCCGGTCGGACAATCAGCCCGCCTCCACGTCGGTAAGTTGCCACTCCCGTTTTCCACCGAGTATTCCCGCGATGCCGCTGTTCGCTGGTTTCCCACACTTTCGCCATTTGCAGCCCAGCTTGCCCCGGCCAGCACGACCGGCGCAATGTTCGAAGGTCGCACCAAACAGGGAGACTGGAAGTTGGGCTGGTTTGGTTCCGAGGCCGATCGAAGCCTGCCGGTGTTTGAGGGCAAAGGAGCTTTGTTGGTGAGCCTTGCCCGATCTCACAATAAAGGGGGGGAGAAAGGAGCGCCGCAAGCGCACTTCCAGCGATGGCATCTCGACTACCTCTACAATATGGAAGGGTCCCGGAGTGAAACCATCCCGCAAGGATACCGACACCTTGTGTCCCTTGGATCGCAGTATAGCTCGGGAGGTTTTGATTTCTTTACTGAATTGCTCGCCGCGAAGGGAGCCTCGAATATGGCCTATGGGGTCACGGCGGCTGGTCGATATTGGCTCCTGCAGGATGCTATTAGTCTGGTGGCGCGCTATCAATATGCGCGTTCCCAAGATCCGGGTGGCATCGTTTCCTACTGGGGAATCCCGGCCACCGGCTCGGATGCCATTTTCCCGACGGACTTCCCAGCGGCCACAGTGGCTGGCCAAATGAGCTCGCTTTACAGCGGGGTGAATATTCACCTTGACGACGATAACCTCATTATCGGGAGTGGTCTTGAGTACCGTTCGCTTTCCGAGGTTGGAGAAGACAATAATTCCCCCAGCTCGTGGGGCTGGACCACTTTTATTCGATACGCCTTCTAACCCTATGCTAACCATGACCAAAAAAAAATTCCTTATCACTGCCCTTGGCAGCCTTTTCCTTCTCCTGCCTGCCCAGGCCGTTACGGTTGACGTCGATTCCTTCGGAGCCGCCCTGAACGGGTGGCGTAAGAATCGCACGGCTTCCTACAAAATCGACGAACATCCTTATTTGACCTTCAAGCCGACTATCACTCCGAATGCCAGCGGGGGAGTCTTCGTTTCTACTCGGGTGGAACACAAAAAGACCTTCGGAAAGAAAACGACGGCCTACATCGAACTCAATTACGATTCGGAAAGCACGCTCCTCACAGTGCAGATCAAGGTTATGGCAAATGGTCTCCGTCTCAATTCAGGAGCGATTGCCCGTCCTCCACTTGCTCCGGCACCTTCCGCCGGGGCACCTGCCGCGGGAGATGCGGAGCCTTGGTTGTCTCCGACCGCCCGGATGATCAACCAACTCTTCACCGCCCTTGATGGTGAGTTCACCAAGTTGGCCAAAGCGAAACAGGAAGAGAAGAAGGACGTTTTCAGCAGGGTCTTCGGCAAGGGATACGACGGAGCTGATCTGGCGACCGCCTTGCGACACAATCTTAATCTCCTGATCGGAAACATCCGGTAAGACGGCTTTAAAGTCTTGGCTTTGGAACTTTGACCGGAGCCCGCCAAGCCGGCGCTCCTTTCAGCTTCACCTTGCGTTTGTAAACGCGGTGCCGGGTGGCGATGTAGAGGGTGTCCTCGTGCAGATAGCTGTAGTTGATGCGTCCATCTTCATATCGAGGTTTGGGGAGAATCAGCTGGACCCGACCCGGTTGGTCAAATATTTGCAGACCGGCTTCGGTTCCGACGAGGAGATGTCCCGAGGCGGCCGCGCTCATACCATCGAGGGAACATTGAGCATGAGTGGTGGGACGCATCGCGTGGAAGTAGGGTTGCTTGTTTGAGAGCTTCGTATCTCCCACGGTATAGGAATGAATGAATGGTCCGGCGAAGTGACACACGATCAACTGGGTTTGATCAGCGCTCATCCCGATGCCATTCAGCCCCTTCAAGGGATAGCTCTTGAAGTTGGAATGGTTGAGGGTGAGTTTCCCAAGCGGTCCAGGGGAGGGAGGAAGCATCCATTGAATCTTGCTGTTCTTTGGTGAGGTGTAAAAGAGGTCTCCGTCGTGCGAGACCACGATGTCGTTGGCAAAAGCCTCTTTTTGCAGAGTGCGGTAATCACCGGTTTTTAGGTCGTAGGCTCTGACTTCCTGCCCTGCGGTAAAGAGGGTTTCTCCTTTTGGTCCCAAGGCGATCCCATTAGCCCGGGCACTGTCTTTTGCGAAAAGACTCTCTTTACCGTCCGGAGAAATTTTGAAGATCTCCGAGTCCGGAACGTCGGTGAAGTAGAGAGTGCCGTCTGCGGTGACGGTCAGGCCTTCGGCCCAGTTGTGGCCCTCAGAGACAACCTGCCATTCTTCACCAGGGACAAGCCACTGGGAGGCTCTTGATTTGCATTGATCAAGATGAACCGAAACTGGCTTTTCGCCGTGGTCCTTCCAGAGCCATGTGAGGGCTTCGAGCATGATTTTGTTACCCTCCTTGCGGCTGTGACCTCCTTCGTCCCAACGGTGGGTGTGTTCGTAACCGGCAAACTCAAGGGCCCGCTGCATCGTTTGATTGGCCATCCACCAGTCGCCGCCGTAGATGTTGAGGTCATTGCTTCCGTCCTGCAGAAAAATGCGAAGGGGCTTGGGTTCCGTCTTGCGAACGAGAGTCGGGTAATCATGTCCCCCGCGCAGCCCAACGTAGGTTCCGATCATGGAATACACCCGGCGGAAATGATCGGGCCGTTCCCAGGCGGCGGTGAAGGCGGCAATCGCTCCGGAAGAGCCGCCACAGAGTCCCCGATCGTCAGGGTTACTTGAGATTTTGTAGTCCTTGCTGATCAGTGGGATCATTTCCTCGATGAGGAAATTCGCATAGTTGGGACCCATACCATCGTATTCAAAAGAGCGATTAAAGCGTGGCTGTGCGCCTTCGCTCCCTCTTGGAACGGGAACCACTCCGGGGTTGATGAAGAGCCCGATCGTGACTGGCATTTTGCCTTCGCCGATCAGCTTGTCGAAAGCATCAGGAATGAAGCCCGGTCTCCCTGGATTGCGGACAAAACCGGCTCCATCCTGAAAAATCATCAGGCAGGCATCCTTGGCCCCATCATACTCAGCCGGAACATAGACCCAGTAATCGCGGTGGGTTCCCGGGAAGATTTTGGATTCCGAAAAGTGGTGCTTGGTGAGAGTGCCTTTGAAGGCAAACGAATTGGTGAAAAGCAGGAAGGCGAGAACGAGATAGCGCATGGGGTGACTTCAATCAGTTGTGCTGGAAACTATGAAGGAATCTGAATTCGGATCCAGATTGATTTCTCGCTGTTCCTCCCGGGCCAAAGGAGCTGTCTGGAGCCATGGATCACGGGGGCGATCGCTACCCGCAATCTCACTTGATCAAGAGGCTTCGCCTCGTCAATCGTTACCCCGCGAGCCCTGAACGCTCTAGTAGCGCGGTCTGATCGGGATCGCGGCCCATGAAGGCGCGATAGGATTCATCGACCGGCCGAGAGTTTCCTTTCGATAGAATTTCTTCCCGAAAGCTCATTCCGGTTTCGGCGTTGAGCACTCCTTCCTTCCGGAAGCGGGTAAAGGCATCGGCATCGAGAACCTCGGCCCATTTGTAAGAATAATAGCCAGCAGCGTAGCCGACTGGAGAGGAAAACAAGTGGCTGAATCTACGGCTCATCGAGGGGCTCTCGGTTGCCAGCTTGGCCTTGTAATCCGCAAGGATTTCGCGATCGATTTCATCGAGATCCCGTCCTTCGAGTTCTTCGTCGCGGAGATGGAGTTCGAGGTCGAGTTTGCCAAACGATAACTGACGCATGAAGGCGGAGGCCTCGAAGTAGTTTCGGGCTGCGATCATCTTGTCAAAGAGTTCGTCGGGAATGGTTTCGCCCGTTTCGTAGTGCTTTGCGAAGAAGTTGAGTGATTCGCGATCCCAGCAAAAGTTTTCCATGATTTGCGAGGGAAGTTCCACGAAGTCCCACGGGACATTGACGCCCGCGAGGGATTTGATTTCGACATCCGAGAGAAGGTGGTGAAGCAGGTGGCCGAATTCATGGAAGACGGTTTCGACTTCGTCGTGGGTGAGGAGGGCTGGTTTGTCGGCGGTGGGCTTGGTCATGTTGCCGCAGATCAAGCCAAGGTGAGGAGTCCGGGGATCGGGGAGACCGGTTTCGAGGAAATTCATCCAGGCACCGCCACGTTTCGATTCACGGGGATGCCAGTCGGCATAGAAGGAGCCGAGGTGGTCATCTGTGCTGGCGTCATGAATATTGTAAAAGGTCACCTCGGGGTGCCAGGTTTCGGCCTCGGCACTCGAGATTTTGATCCCGAAGAGTTTTGAGGTGAGGGAGAAGAGCCCTTCCATGACCCGGTCGACCGGGAAGTAGGGACGCAGGGCTTCTTCATCAAAGTCATAGAGTTCCTTCCGTTGTCTCTCGGCCCAGTAGGATGTTTCCCAAGGCTCCAGAGGTGCGGTTTCGCCACCGGTTTTTGAGGCCTTGTAATTTTCGAGTTGGGTGACTTCGGCCTTGAATTGATCCTTAATCTTTTGGTGCAGGTCTTCGGTGAAATCGAGGGCGCCTTTCCCTGACTTAGCCATGCGGCGTTCGAGAACCTGATCGGGGAAATTGTCATAGCCCAACAGTGCCGCCTTTTCCCGGCGGAGCTTTAGGATGTTCCAGACGTGCTGGGAATTGTCGTAATCTCCTCCCTTGCCGACCGTGCAGCTACCTTCCCAGATCTTGCGACGGAGCTCGTCGTTGTGAGCATATTGCATCACAGGTGATGTGGAGGGATACTGCAGGGTAAAACGCCATTGGCCCTCTTTCCCTTTGGATTTTGCATCTTCGGCAGCGCTTGCCTTAGCTGAGTTCGGCAGTCCTGCCAATTTCTCTTCGTTTTCAACGAACAACTCCCAGGCGTTGGTGGAATCGAGAACGTTCTCACCAAACTTTTGAGTTTCGCTGGCAAGCTCACTGTTGATTTCGAACATGCGTTTTTTGGCCTGCGGTTCAAGATCGGCGCCGGCTGCCTTGAAGTCATCGCAGGTCTCCTGGATGAAACGTTGCTGGATCCCGCTCAAGAAAGCGACGGCTTCGGAGGAGGCGTAAGACTTGAGAACTTTCCAAAGATCGTCGTCGAGCGAAATGGATGAGGAGAATTCCGACACCACCGGAAGCATTTCATTTAGGGCTTTGCGGAGATCGTCGGAGTTTGCCACCGAGTCGAGGTGGTTGACCCGCCCCCAGGCCCGGTCGAGATCCTCGGTCGCGGTTTCGAGGGCGCCGAAGGTGTTTTCGAAAGTGGCCTCGTTCGGTGTGATTCCCTTGATGGCCTCGATGTTGGCCTTTCCCATCTCAATGGCGGTGGTGACATCCGATTTGATGTGGTCCGGGGTCAGGGATGACCATTTGATTTTGAAATCGGTGGCGAAAAATGGATGAGAAGTGCTCATGGGCGAGGAGGGGCGGAGTGTGCGGGGTCTATCCTTTCCGTAAAGGAAGAAGATCTGGTATCAGCGAAAATCATAGCGACTGTTCGGCGATGGCGAGACCGGCGAGGTGGGCGGTGGTCCAGGCGGACTGGAAATTAAAGCCACCGGTGATACCGTCCACGTCGAGGATCTCACCGGCAAAATAAAGTCCGGATACCGTCCGGCTCTCCATCGTTTTGAGACTAAGGGAATCGAGCGAGACCCCTCCGCAGGTCACAAACTCCTCCTTGTTCAGGCTTTTTCCGGTCACCTCGAAACGAGCCGAAGTGAGTTGCTTGATGAGAGATTCACTCTGCGGGCGGGGGAGGGTTGCCCATTTGGTTTCTTCGCTGATTCCACTGGTGAGGACAAGGCGTTGCCACAAACGACGGGTGAGGCCCTCGATCGGGGAGCGTTTGACGATCTTACGTGCGCCGTGTTGTTGGCGTTGTTGTTCGAAAAGATTAGTCAGGGACTCGGGCGTGGCGTTACCGGTCCAATTGATCTCAAGGGTGAAATGATAATCGACCTTTTCGAGATCCCGAGCACCCCAGGCTGAATTTTTCAGGGTGGCGGGCCCGCTGAGTCCCCAGTGGGTGATCAGTAATGGGCCGGAGGTTTCGATCTTTCCGGTACGAAGGGTGGCCGAGGGCACGGAGACTCCTTGTAAGTCGTGTAGGCGGGAATCATTGATTTTAAAGGTAAAGAGTGAGGGAACAGGAGCACTGAGTTCATGCCCCAGCTGCTCGGCGGGCAGGCGGGCGTGCTTGCTGCGAATGCCACCGGTGGCAACGAGAAGCTTCTTTGCGCGGTACGTCTCGCCGGTGCTCGCTTTGATTTCGAAACCCTCTTCCTGGCTGGTGACTTCTTCGAGACCGCAATGGGTTCTCCAGCTCACCCCAGCGTTTCGGGCGGCTTCGGTGAGGCAGGCGATGATTGTGGCGGAATCATCGGTTATCGGGAACATTCGCCCATCGGCCTCCGTTTTTAGATCAACCCCGTGATTTTCAAACCACGAGATGGTGTCGGCAGGTTGGAAGCGGTAAAATGGCCCAAGGAGGTTCTTCACTCCGCGAGGATAGTGTTGAACTAGTTCGTGGGGATCGAAGCAGTCGTGTGTCACGTTGCACCGTCCTCCGCCCGAGATACGGACCTTGGTGAGAATTTCGGGGCCTTTTTCAAGAATGAGGATCTTGTCCAGTCCGGCTTCGCCCGCTGTGATAGCTCCAAAAAAGCCCGCAGCCCCGCCTCCTATGACGATGAGATTGTAGTCGGGGGAAGGGCCATCCATCGGGCGCATGAAATCGCAAATTTCGTAGAGTGCAATTCCTGATTGGTTAGCGTAGAAGAGGCACATGGAAGGCGAGGTTTTTCTCGAGATCCGTGGGATCAAAAAGAGCTTTGGGCAGCATGAGGTCCTGCGCGGGGTGGATCTTGATGTGAGACGGGGAGAGATTCTCGTTTTACTGGGATCGTCGGGCGGAGGAAAGACGGTGTTGATGAAGCACATGGCGGGTTTGCTTCAACCTGACGAAGGAACGGTTACCTTAGAGGGGAAGTTGATTTCGGGATTGTCCGAGCGGGATTTAGGTTGGGCTCGCCGTAAGGTCAGCATGATGTTTCAAGGGGGCGCCCTTTTCGACTCTATGACCGTGGGCGAAAATATTGCCTTTCCGATGAAGGAGGCAGGGGTGAAGGATCGAGATGAGCTTTCCGACCGGGTGTCCGAAGCTTTGAAATTGGTGCGACTTTCGGGACAGGAGAGTAAAATGCCGGCTGATCTTTCGGGAGGAATGCGTAAGCGGGTGGCCCTGGCCCGTGCCGTCGTTAAAAAACCCGGTTGTGTCCTTTACGATGAACCGCACGCCGGCTTGGATCCGATCACCGGAGATTCCATTGATCATATGATTAAGGACCTTGCCCGCATTCATGGAATCACCAACGTGGTGGTGACCCACGAGATGCGTAGTGTGTTTCGGATCGCCGACCAGGTTGTCTTTATGAAAGAAGGCCTGATATACTGGAAAGGAAGCCCCAATGAACTCAAGGCCAGTAAGGATCCGGTTTTGTCAAACTTCGTCGAAGGCCGGGCCACCGATTCTGATTTGTGATTTTATCCTTAGTCCCCATACTGACGCCATGGAAACCTCCTCAAGAAAGATCGAGATCCTTGTCGGAACCTTCTTGTTTCTCGGGTTCGGCTTGCTGGCCGGAATCGTTTTACTTTTTGGCAACATCGGGGACTTCTTCAAGGACCACTACGAGATTAAGGTGAATTTCAGTGAGGCTTCCGGAGTGATCAAGGGAAGCACTGTTCGTTTGCGTGGAGCCAAGATCGGTACCGTCGCGGCAAAGCCGGTTTTGCTGGGAGGTGACATGATTCAGGTCGCCCTCAAGATTGATGCTGATCAGAAGATTGAAATGGGTTCCATTTTTCGCGTCGGGACCGCTAGTCTACTGGGTGATAAGGAAATTGTGATCAGGCCTCCGGCTGAGCATACCGGGGTTTTTCTGGAGGTCGGGGCGGTCGTGGAGGGACGTGAGCCCGAGGGATTGGAACGGCTTCAAAGCGAGGTCACGAGCATCGCGGCAGAGACTCGAGAGGTTGTCCGGGAGGCTAAGACGGCTTTGCTCAAGATTGAGGGATCGGTGGACGAGGTCCGCAAGGTGGCGGGCCAGCTGGCAGTCACTCTGGAGAAGGTGAACGGTGAAATTCTGTCGTCGGAAAACCTTTCCAAGGTGGAGGGCAGTCTCAGAAACGTGGAGGAAGCGACGTCTTCTTTTGCCAGATTTGGCAAAGATTTGGAGCCGGTCGTGGCGGATGTTCGGGAAACGATCCGGGAATTGCGTGAGACCAACGGCGCCATCCAAAGCGCGGTCAGACGAATCGATCCCGCGCTTGAAAAAATGCCGGATGTGATTGCCTCAATCGAACAGACTTCGGATGTGGCCCGTCAGGCCATTGAAAAGGTTCAGGGAAAGGGGGCCCTAGGTGCTCTCGTGGCCGATGAGGAGCTGAAAGGCGACATGAAGGACTTTGTGCGCAATCTCAAAGAAAACGGGATCCTGCGCTATAAAGACAAAGAAAGCAGCGACGATCCAAGGGACCGATTTCGCGGGCGAAGACGTTGATGTTTTAGTATAGATGGGAATTCCCTGTTTCTTCCCTGTGTTACGATCCGCTCCCCCGCTTTTCTCTCTCAGTTTTTGGTGGTTTTTGGTTCGTTGGTTCCAGTGCCTGTCGAAGCTCAGGTCTTCACGGGACCGTGCAGCCGTCGGACCAGTGTGGTTCTTTCGGAGATTCACTACCATCCCGCTGGTGACACGGATGGCTCCGGGGAATTCATCGAACTTTACAACTCCAGCCCGATCAGCGTCGATTTGTCTGGTTGGAAACTGAGAGGAGATGTGGACTATGACTTCCCCGATGGGATCCGTCTCAGGGGAGGAGAGTTTCTCGTGATTGCGGCATCCCCTGATGATCTCGCCGGAACTCCAGGGGAAATCTTGGGGCCCTGGTCCGGGACACTCTCGAACAATAACGGCACGGTTCGACTTCGAAAGGCCTCGGGTGGAATTGTGCTGGAAACCAACTATCGTGACAACGAGTGTTGGCCACTTGCGGCCGATGGTGCAGGGCATTCTCTCGTTCTTGCTCAACCGTCATATGGGGAATCGCGTCCCGAAGCATGGAAAGCCAGTCGCTCGCCCGGAGGGTCGCCCGGGCGACTTGATCCCGTCAGTCAAACGCCCCTCGATGATCTTGTCATCAGCGAAGTCCTGACTGATGGGGATGACTTTGTTGAGCTCTACAATGCCGGAACGCAGCCCGTCGATCTTGCGGGAATTCGCCTGAGCAATGATCCTGACGAGGCGGGATATACCATTCCATCGGGAATGTTGCCTTCGGGACAGTATCGTTTCTTCCCCGCCGGCGTCCTTGGATTTGCCTTCGACGCCCTGGGAGACGAGATCTATCTGCGGGCACCCGATGGTCGGGTTTTGCAAGCCCGCAAATTGCGGGGACAGGAAGACAATCGTTCCCATGGAGGAATCACTCGCTGGAGCGAACTCTCTAATCCGACTCCGGGGATGCGCAATGCTTCGCGTTTCCAGCATCCGGTTGTAATCAATGAGATCCACTATCACCCTGCCGGTGGAAACACCTCCGGAGAGTTCATTGAACTCTTCAACCGTGGTCCGAACGAAGTGGATCTTACAGGCTGGACCTTGAGGGGTGGGGTCCGCTTCACCTTTCCTGAAGATGCCACTCTCCCTTCCGGCCACTATTTTGTCATCGCTAACGATCGTGCCAACCTGCTTTCCCTTCACCCAGATCTCAGCCCCACTCGGGTCTTGGGGGATTTCTCGGGTTCGCTTTCCAATCGTTCCGAGCGAATCGAGCTTCGCAACGTCAACCAGGTCACGATCGATGAAGTGACTTACTTTGAGGGTGGGCGTTGGCCTGAAAGACCTGATGGTGGCGGGGGCACGCTCCAGTTGATTGACCCGGATGCCGACAATGCCCTCGCTCCCAATTGGCTCTCGGGCGATGAATCGGCGGCGTCCCGAATGGTCACTTTGGAGCACACCGGTGTTCTTGATTTGGGACACCAGAAAGCTCCTCAAGCAACCCGCGTTTTCCTTCTCCTGGCCGGAAGAGGGGAGGTCATCATCGACGATGTCGAGGTGCTGGTGAACGGCGAGAACGTTGTGACCAATGGGGGTTTTGAGAGTGGCACCGCAGGCTGGCAAATGTTTGGAACACACAGTTCGAGTTTTGCTAATAATGGCACTCTTCATCTTGTTGCCACCGACGACGGAGACCATGCAAATCTTGTTGAAACGACCCTGACCTCGCCGATCGCACCAGGAACCACGGTAACGCTCCGTGCCACTTGTCGATGGGTCTCCGGGGATCCCGACATTCTTCTCGGTCTCAATGGGGGTTGGCTTGAAGCGGCGGGAACCCTTTCCGTTCCGGAGGCGGTTGGGACTCCGGGCGCGGCCAATGCTTCGAACGGCAATGCGGGCCCTGCCATTACCGAGGTCAATCACTCGCCTCTCCTGCCCCAGGTTGGCGAGCCCATTACTGTTACGGCAAGGGTGGATGACCCCGATGGAGTGGCCGCGGTGCGATTGCGTTACCGCTTTGATCCGGCAAACTCGGTTCAGCAAGTGATCATGACCCATCAAGGGGAAGGGATCTACTCCGGCGTGATTCCTCCGCAGACTTCACCACACCTAGTCGCCTTCTTTATTCAGACCATCGACTCCGCTTCACCCGGAGTGATTACCCGCTTTCCTGCTGATGCGCCTGACCGGGAATGTCTTGTTAAGATTGGAGAGGTTACTCCGCCGGGGGATTTCAGCACGATGAGAATATGGATCACCGAAGACACCCTAGTGGAATGGCGTGACCGAAATCGCTCCAGTAATCGAAAGCTCGATGCCACCTTCGTGAGCGATAGTCGGGTCTTTTACAACGCCGGAGTCCACTATGCCGGGAGCCAGAATGGCGTGACCATTTACGATTCTCCTGTTGGAAATCCGACCGGGTACAATATCGCGCTGCCGGATGATGAGTTCTTTCTCAATGTTCAGCGACTGACCCTTGATCGTGAAACGACGAGGGATGCCACCCGACAGCGCGAGCGGCTTCTCTTCTGGTTTCTTGAAAAACTCGGCCTTCCCAATCTTCATCGGCGCTACGTCCATGTGTATCTCAATGGGATCAAGCGAAACCGCCTCATCATGGAGGATGTTCAAAAGCCCAATCGCGATGTGATGAGGGAATGGTTTGATGGCGGAGGCCGACTCACGAAGACCAACCCCTGGTTTGAGTTTGACTCGGCGAACCGGGTCAATCTTTCCAATCCGGGACCCAATGCGATTGTAAACCGCCTGCAGCATTTTCGTACAATGGACGGAGCCTACAAGATTCCTCGCTACCGCTGGACCTGGAGTCATGGGGCGGGCCACGAAGATGCCCATGATTTTTCAGGCCTCTTTGATTTGATCGATGCTGCCGAGGCTCCGGAATCCGAACTTGTTTCACGGATGCGGCGAAAGGCCGATCTTCGTCAATGGATGCGGACGTTTTCGGCCAATGATCTCGGTTCTTTTTGGGACACCTTTGGGAATCCGGGTTCCAAAAACGCCTATCTATTTGAGTCACGGGAGACCAATCGTTGGAGCGTTATCGTCTGGGATATGGATGTCGGGCTGGGGGTTTTCAACGACCCCTACAACGCCCCGCTTTTTCCAAACAATGTCGACGGGAATCTTCAGCGTCTCTACGCGCAGCCCGATGCTATACGTGATTATTGGCAGGCTCTCGACGAATCACTCGAAACATTTTTCCGTGCCAATCCGGGAAGTGAGGTCCATGAGATCCTTCAAGAAACCTATCAAATTCTTCTGGCCAATGGTGCCTCGGTCACTTCGCCCTTCGTGCCGAGTGGCCCCGACGGACTGAGTGTCGACACCTGGATCGACCAACGTCGCGCTTTTCTTCAGGGTGAGTTGAGCGACAAGGTCACCAACTTTTCGGTCAGTGGCCCGGCCACCAGCAAGTCCGTTTTCGCAACCATCACAGGATCCTTGCCTTTGTCCGTCACGACGATCACCGCAAACGGTTTTCCGCTGATGCTTACTCATCCCACCGTGACCGAATGGTCCTCCCGAGTTGCCCTTCAGCCCGGGGGGAATACTCTCTTGATCGAAGCTTTTGATTCCCGCGGGATTCTCGTGGGATCGGAGACCCTGAACATTACTTATACCGGTAACGAAGCCTGGGCTGACCTCAAGATCAACGAATGGATGGCCTCCAATCCGCGATCAGGTGGCTTTCTTGATCCTGCTGATGGCGAAGCGGATGACTGGTTCGAGCTCTATAATCCGACGGCCGATCCGGTTTCCCTCCAAGGCTGGGCAGTTAGTGATGATCCTAGTGATCCTTTCAAATTTATTATTCCATCCGGCTTTGTTATCCCGGCCAACGGCCACCTCCTCGTTTGGGCGGACAACGAATCGTTGCAGAACAATCCGGCTGTCCGTCAGGAAGTCCATGTGGCTTTTCGTCTTTTCGCAGGTGGTGAAGCGATCGTCTTAACCGCCCCGGATGGCACCCGAATCGATCTGGTCCAGTTTGGTGAACAAGGTTCGGGGATCGTGGAGCGCCGTGTGCCCGACGGTGGAGACGACTTCGGATTTTCGTCGGCGCCTTCTCCCGGGTCCCCCAATCTTTCCGGTCGTCCGGAATCGGCGGTGGTTAGTTTGAGCCTCCAAGGCGATGACCCTTCCCTTTCTTTTTCAACGAGGATTGGAACGGTTTATCAATTGGAATGGTCACTGAATCTTGCTGATTGGAATTCAGAGAATGCGCCGTTTTCCGGAGATGGCTCTCCGGTCTTGATTTCTCTTCCGTCTCATCCCGGTGATCGCCGGTTTTATCGAATCGTCTCATACTAACCCAACGTGCCGCTATGAAAGTCATCCAGCATCTGATCCGGGCCATGGGTCTGTTTATCTTTGAAAGTCCATTCTTGTTTGCACAAAATTTGGTTACGGTTGACCCCGCTGAGCCGCTAGTCGATTTCGTTAGTCTGGCTGAGTGGAGCACCAATGGCGATCAAGAGGGCTGGGTCACGGACGGGTTGGCCGCGACGGTGGTAAATGGCAGCCTCTCCGGCACCGCTTCGGGAAACGACACCAAGCTAATTCTAAACCCAATCTCGCCCTCCGTCGTGGTTGGTTCTCCATCTGTCGTGACAGTTGAATTCGCGCTCACCCGGTCGGCGACGGATGCCACTCAGGTGCAGCTCTTTTGGAGTGATGCTTCGGGTGGCTTTGCCGAGCTTCGGTCGCTGTCTCTCCCGGGAGCACAGGTTCCTTCCGATGGACTTCCGCATGTTTATCGTTTTGAGATTCGGAGTCTGAATACGGACTTGAGAGGGCTTCGGATCGATGCCTCGCAGAGCGGCGGCGTGCCTCTGGAGTTTGACTACGTCCGCCTTCGAACCGCAAACATTATGCCAGTGGTCGATCCCGCCCAAGCCTTGACAAGCTACCGGTCACTTGGCGAATGGAACAACGATGGTGATCAGGAAGGTTGGATCATCAGGAATGTCAGCTCGCCTTCGGTGGCCGACGGCAAGTTTTCAGGGGTGACCGTTGGTAACGATCCCCGGATGACTCTCAATAATCTATCGCTCGATACCACCACCGGAAACTTTGACGTGGTCGAAATCCGCTTTCGCAGGGAAAGCGACGACACCAGTCGGGTGGATCTTTTCTGGGCTGATGACAACGGCAATATCTCCCCGGATCGCAGGGCTTTTCTTCCCGCCGGGCAATGGCCTTCGGATGATCAGTTTCATCTCCTCCAGATTCCTTTGGGCGACTTTACGGCCGGAACGATCACCCGGCTGCGCTTTGACCCGGTCTCTGATACCAACCTGTCACGAGATATCTCACTGGATTACGTGCGCATCGGAACTTTCAATCCGCCGTCCGGGCCGACCATTACTGCCTTCAGATACGATTCTCTTTTCGATGAGATCGAGATCGTCTGGACTTCGATTCAGGGACGAATCTATATGATTGAGTCCAGTCCGGACTTGTCCGAAGAAAGTTGGACCCCGGCGGTCACCGCTCTTCAAGGAGATGCTGGCACGACCAGTTTTTTGGGATCTCCCGGGACGAATGATCGTTTTTTTCGGGTGATATTTTCAGCTCGCTGAAGACCGTTCATGCCGGATGATTTCGTGGATGAGGTCATGTTTTCAAGTGCCATGTTTGTTCACTGGAATTACTCTAACAATTTTTCGAGCCGACGGCTTCGCAGGGAATCCGGCTTTCTGTGCACCTGCTGATGGAGCGAAAAAAGCATCCCGCATGAGAAGTGCCTGAACACGTGGAAGAAGGCACGGTAGTTCCTAATGCCAGGAAGAGTCTGCCTTGAAGGCCAGAGCCTAACTATCAGCTGTTTCTTTGATGTCGGTGAGGGCCGCGATGAAGTCCTCAAGAATTTCTGCCGGGACCATAATGGTGTCGCGGTTTCCGCTGACGTCTTCGGTGATTTTCACCACTTTGCCACGCGCGTTTTCCTTGAGATCGAGGAAGAAAATTTTCCGATCAGCGAGAATCTTTTCAGTGTGAAGGACTTCTTGGTTCATGGCAGGGCGACCGACCCTCCCCTTGTCCCAAATCAAAGTCAACGTGAAACTTGGGGGACAAACTGAGAGAACCCACAAAAAAGGCGCGAGTTTTCAGGGGGCAGGTCAGGCGCCTTATCTTCGTTTTCGAGGAACTCCGAACAAACCGCGAAGAACTCATCCTTCGTTTTAACCCGCCTGATCCGATGCTCAAACTCAGGGTCGAATCCCTGCACGATGTAGACGAGATACTTCTTCATTTTCTGCACATGTTTGTTCTCGATGAACTCGGTGATTTCGAGGGCGGTCTCATCGTAGAGGCGACCGATGTATTCGAGGATTCCCCGTCCGGTGACCTCGGTTGGAGTCCGACCGGAAAAGAGATCACGCAGCTGGTCAAACAGCCACGGGTTGCGAATGGCTCCCCGGCCGATCATCAGTCCGTGAGCCCCGGTGGTGGCAAGGTAGGCCGTTCCGGTGTCCCCGTTGACGACGTTTCCGTTCGCGATGACGGGGCAATCAAGAGCGTCCACTGCCTGGGCCACCCTCGCTGGATGAACCGGCGTCTGGTATCGTTCCCTCACCGTTCTTCCATGAATCGTCAGTAGGTCAAGAGAGTGCCGCCCAAAGATCTCGAGAAGATGGTCGAACTCCTTTTCGGATTCAAAACCGACCCTCGTTTTAACGGTGAAGGGAAGATCTCCACAGGCCTCCCGAAGTCGTCCGAGAATGAGATCAACGTGCTCCGGATTCCTCAAAAGGCCACCTCCGGCATTTTTACGGTAAACGACCGGGGCGGGGCATCCCAGGTTCAGATCGATTCCGGCTACCGGGTGATGTTTTAGATCACCGACTGTTCTTACCAACTCATCGACATCTTGCCCGATCATCTGGGCAATGACTGGACGGCCGGTGGGGTTCTCGGTGATCGAGCGGAGGATGTAAGGGTCTAGGCGGGAGTGAATGTGAACGCGGAAGTACTCCGTCACGTAAAGGTCGGCCCCGCCAAAAGAAGCGATCGTACGTAGAAAGGGTAGATCCGTGACATCCTGCATGGGTGCCAAAAAGAGAGCGGGCCTTCCGGAGGGGAGCATGACTTGATGAATCAGTTGGATGATGTAAGGGCACGCCCGGAAGGCTTGAGTTTCTTATGACCAAAGCGATGTTGCCGGATGTCAATCAGGAGAGCCGGGCGGTCAGGAATGACGTGTTGCCACGACGACTGGGGCATGTCTGAAATGATGATGAGTGCCGCTTCAGGGTCGGCACTTTCAATCTCGGCGAGCAGGTCGTGCGCTTCGGTATGGTCGGCGCGACGAGCATGGGCCAATGCGGTGAGTGTTTCGCTCCATTCATCGGCATGAAAGGTCTTGCTGGGTTTCCAGGAAAGGAAGTCGGCGATCAACTGCGTCGGGATACTGCTGCTGCGGAGGTGCCGTAAGGTCCCGCAGGTGAGGGCCAAGGCACGTTCGAAGAGGTCGGTGCGAATGAGTGTTTGATCTGTTCCAAAGCTATGGAAAATGACAGCGGCGCGACGGGGTCGGATTCCCGGAGGGTCGAATTCCCGGACCCGAGGATTGCGCCCCCGCGCGAGAGCACGAATGGTAGCAGGCCAATGAATCTGTTTGGCTCGGTCGCCGGCTTGAAAGGGGCGAAATCCTCTTGGTTCTCCGGGCGGGGGGCCAGGTTGTTTTCCGTGGCCGTTCCAAGAGTCCTCGAATTGACCGTTCGCGAAAAATTCCCGGGGGACGATGGCACGTGGAAAGACCAGCATGTCATGTCGAAGGACGGTTATTTTTTGAAAACGGAATAGCCCGAGCGGAAACAGTGAGGTCACTTCGCAGGAGTGATGGGAGGCTACTCCGCGATTGGGAACACTACCCCGAAGTTTTGCAGTCGAGGAAGATCGCGCCGCCGTAAAATGAGCATGTGTTTTCAAAACGACACCCTCACAGAGTTTCAGGTTAAGATCGACCTGATAAGAACCAAAGAGGGCTTTGTCATTCACCTTAGTGAGCTGAAGCTCGATTTTGGTGTCGGCAAAGATCCGCCGAGGCGCGGTGAGATGAATATCGACTCCGTTGAGATTCCATCGACCCGCCAGCATCGCGAATAAGACAAAGAGGAGTCCGGTTCCGCCGAGGGTAATCAGGACCCCATCCACCTGGAGGAATCCCACTAACCCCATGGTGAGTGAGATCCCCAAAAAAACAGCGCCGCGCGGAGTGAGAGACACGCGGGCAGTTTGCCTGATTCTCTCCGGGGGTCGAGTCTGCAGCCCAGGTCATCTTGTGAACGGGTTTTCCCTTCAAGACTTGCCAAAGATGACCGGCCTGACGAGACTCCGTCTCCCGAGTGAACGAGGGGCCTCCGTGGCGGAATTGGTAGACGCTGTGGATTTAAAATCCATTGATCCTAGATCGTGCGGGTTCGATTCCCGCCGGAGGTATTTTTAGGTGCTCGCTCCTGTGAAGGCTGTTGCGCGGTAGTGGGAGAGGGCTTTCTTTTAATATCAATCATGCTGGACCTTTCGCCTTTTTTCGTTCAAAAAATGGCCGGTGTTTTTCACCATCTTCCTATGCCTTCCCGCTCACCTTTATGTTTGGTTCTTTTGGTTTTCTTGATTCTTCCGATTGGAATCATCCCGGCCAAAGCGGCGGACCCGATTGCAAATGATCTGGAACGTCAGATCGAACGATACGTCAAATCACTGCGTGCCCGGGGGGCGATCCGAGGTTATGAGCGAACGGCTTGGGTGGTGTGTGATCTCACCACCGGGAAAAAGTTGGTGAGTATCAATGAGAATACCCGTCTTCAGGCTGCCAGTATGATCAAGCCCTATCTGGCTCTCGCTTTTTTTCATCAGGTCAGTGCCGGGAAGTTGGTTTACGGACCGACGAGCCGGCGCCACATGGAGCTTATGATTCAAAAGAGCAATAATCAGTCGACCAACTGGGTGATGCAAAAGACCGGGGGGCCAGCTGCGACTGCCCGGCTTTTACGAACCCATTATCCCGAGCTCTGCCGCGGGATGCGTCTGGTGGAGTACATACCCAATAATGGTAGAACGTATCGCAATCTTGGTTGCGCTTCGGGTCATGCCAATTTTTTGGTAAGACTTTGGAAAAAGCGGCTTCCTTATTCCAGTGAGATGCTCCGATTGATGGGCTTGCCGGGAACGGACCGTCTTTACACCCGGGCCCGTAAAGTGCCTCAGGGAACAAAGGTTTTCAATAAAACCGGAAGCACTGCGATGTGCTGCGGCGATATGGGAATACTGGTTGTGAAAGGAAAAGATGGTCGCAGCTATCCCTATATTTTAGTCGGGGTTATCGAGAGCGGCGTTCGCAATGGTTCTTCATACTCTCGTTGGATTTCAAGCCGAGCCAACGTCATCCGGGAGGTGTCCAACATCACCTACCTCTCGATCAAAGACCGTTACAATCTTTGATTACTTGAGAGCCTTGCGATCAGCGAGGAGACTGAGCTACTTCTCGACGAGGGAGGCGCTGACAATCTTAACTGCAATGTTGCACGGCTCGAGGGTGTAGGCTCGTTTGACCGAAATACGGTATCCTAGTTTGGAAAGGTCCTCATTTTCCCAGCCCAAGAGCTTTCTCAACGTCAATTCGTAACAGCTCTTCCTCGGAGAGGGTCTCCCGAATGGACTCACGATTGTTTTTGTTACGCAAAACCGCGGCGTAGTTACGTCGGTCGTAGGCTTCCTGGATGGCAGGATCAACCGGAACAGCATCGTAGATGATTTCCTGTTCCTGATTTCCCGTGGCTTGCGCGAACTTCTCCGGGTCCTTGCGGACGATCGCCAGCTTGGCGGCATTCGTATCCGCTGGATCGTTGAGATAGTCGACCTTTTGATGCCATTGACCAATGCGGCTGTCATCGATCCAGGTCTTGAATTGGGAAAAGAAAGAACTCTTCGATGATTCGTCAATCTGACCACTGATATATTTACTGAGGCGGTCGAGTTCTGCCATCGTTCCGGCGTAGCGAACCCCGGTCATCATGAAGTAGGCGAAGGCGATTCCGAAGAGGAAGCCGAAGGTGCCTCCGGGAAGTCCAAATCCACCCGTGCGGGTTTGACTGTCCTTGGAGCTCGATCCCGCAAGGAAGGCAAGGATCTTGCGGATGATGATCACGGTGAGAACGAAAGCTCCGATCCCGAGAGCGGTCGACATCCATGGCTCTGGTTGGTCGGTTGCCCGGTCTGCGATGAGATAACCATTGTTGTAGACCCAGAGTCCTGCCAGTCCTCCCGCTCCGAGCGAGAGGAGGTTGAAGAAGAAAGCGACAAAGCTTCGCAGAAAACCCAACAGCGTGAACACCACTAGGATTCCACCGATAAGCAGGCCGGGCGAGATCTGGTCCATGATGGATTAGGAGATCTCCTCCATCAGCTTGTTCATGGCGTGACCATACTCCACGTAGGAGTCATAGCATTGCTGCCAGTCGGGTTCTTCTCCTTCAGTGGCATGGAAGACGGTGGCGACGTGCGGTTCGATGGCCAGTCCTCCATCATAGCCATCTGCTTGAAGTTCCTTGAGGATTTCTCGTACTTTGGCCTGACCATCGCCCGGGAGAGTGTATTTTGCAGGCTCGGTGTCACCAATAGGTGGGTTGGTGCAATCCTTGATGTGGACATGCACGACGTGTTCCTTGACCTTATGATAAAACTCAAGTGGGTCCTGCCACGGGAAGGGTTCGGATTTGGATCGATCGAGCTGGAAAACTGGATTGGCGGTGTCGAACACGAGCTTGAGCCCGGGAACCTCCTCGACAAGGCGCAGGGTGTGGTCTGGGGAGAATCCGCCCCAATTCATGCAGTTTTCGTGAATGGCCTGGAGCCCCGCGTCGGCAAAGCGGGCGTGAATCTCACGGAGGCGACGGAAGCGTTCTTCTTCGTGCTGATTTTGCCCCCAGGGTTCCTGGGCAAAAGACATGACTCGAATGAGCTTGGTATCAAGGCGCTGCATGCGCGGGATGGCGCGTTCAATTTCATCGAGGGTGATTTGAAAGTCCGAAGTGATCTTTTTGCCCCAGTTTCCTATCAGCGAACCAAATTCCGGAATGGTGATCCCGGCTTCGTCGAGCCGGTCGGCTATCTTGTCGAATTCTTCTTGTGGTAGCTCGTGGAGGTTGGCTCCATTCACGCCACGAGCCGAGATGTGGGACCACCCGATCTCCTTGGTGGCTTTGATCTGGGTTTCAAGATCCTGTGCTGCTTCGTCAGCAAATCCGGTCAAATACATGCGAGTGGGATAACCCCGGACCGGAGAATGGAAAACCTTAAAACCGTTAGGTGATATTCAGACGGGCCTGCCGTGGCTCTATCGGTTGGAAGTGGATGTCACTGACCCGGGCGCTTCTGGGCTCGCTGTTCAGGCGGCTTTCGTGGAAATACTTGATGTCGCGGTCGTCTTGGTCGAAGAGATTCAAAACGTCGATCGAGATTTCCCAGTCTTCCTTTCGATAGCCTATCCGGGCATTCACGATGACGCTGTTGAGAGAGTTGAAAGTTTCGGTTCTATCGCACTCCATCGAAGGGGAAAATCTCTTTTCGTTCCTCCGGGCGTGAGCCCGCCGTTTCGATGATTTTCCAACCAAAAAACTTTCCATTTGCTATTGCGACTCAATCTCATTAGCCTCCTCCCATCAAACCGGTACTCATCCATCGCCAATCGGGGAGGCTTGATTTCGAGATCTGGCGTGGCTCGGATCCGTCCGGACATCCCGGTGGCTGGGGGCATTTGGTCAAGCCCGGGGCTCTCCATTTAGTTTTGAATCAAGAAGGGGAGGGGCTGGTGATAGCTTCGGAGACTCGCTTGACCCTGCTGCCGCGAACGACTGCTTTGTTTTCAACCCCTAGGATCAAAGGGTTGATGTCAGCGACTCGGTTTGCCTCGAAAGGAGGGCATAACTTTTTGGTTTTGATCGTCCCGATCGTGTCGGTGGAAGCGGTCTTTGGTCCTGTGGGACCGCTGATGCGCCGAGACTTGGGCATCTTGAGGCGCTGGAGTGAACGGGACCAGGAAGCGGTTCGGGATTTGACTCGCCCGCCGGTGCAGCCGGCTGCCGAGAAGGCCTGGTTTCTGGCAAAGGTTCTGGAAATTCTCGCGCTTCATCTGTTCCGGCGTCCCCAAGAAGAGCCGCGCTTTTTCTGCACTATGGTGAAATCAAACGCTCATCGCTATGTGCGGGAAGCTCTCACTCTTTTGGAAGGGCGCCTTGATGAATCGCTTGATCTCGTTCGGCTTGCCCAAGACGTGGGATGCGCTCCTCCTTATCTGAGTCGCCTGGTGAAGCAGGAAACTGGAAAAACTCTTCTTTTGCATCTCCGCGCTTTGCGGGTGGAGAAAGCTGCCGAGATTCTTTCGTCAAACGATCTCAATGTGACCGAGGTGGCACTCGAGGTAGGCTACCAGTCGCTTTCCCATTTTTCGAAAGCGTTCTCGCAGGAAAAGGGAATGACACCTTCCCAGTTCCTCAAACGTCAAAAAGGCGTGGAAATCAGCCGCTAATTTCAATCAAGGCATCGTCAGACTCTAAGAGGTCTTGATCGTAACGTCCTTGATATTCTTCAGATTGGAAAGTGTCTGACGGCGGATTGACTTATATTCCTCCGGTCATGGTTTGGAATCGAATTGAATAAACAAAGAACTGGGGGAAGGGGGACCGAAGTCGAAATGCCTCGTTTTACCTCACAGCAGCTTAGCTCTTTTGCCAGAGCCCGGTTAAAAGCGCCGACTCTTGTGGGTTCGATTTCGCCGCCGGCTGTTCTGCAACCCGAGAAAAAGGAGCGACGAGTCTGGTTGGCTTTCGTCACCATTAGTAAACCGAAGGGCTGAGTTGAAGAAGCGGTTCATTTCCGAATCAGGTTGAAACGAGAGGTGAGAAAACACTGGTGATGGTTGGGATTGAGGGCAGATTGACGACGATGAACGATTGCGAAGTCCAGTGCCCTTCTTGTGGCGAATGGTTTACCATTCCTCCTGTGCCCCCGGAGGACTACGGGAGTGAAATGGACTACGATTGCGAGGTGTGTTGACGGCCCATGATGCTCATGGTCGATGAGCAAGGTGGGGTGAGTACGATGGCTCCCTGGTAGGATGAACGGGTTAGTTTCGGTGGTGTTTCCGGTTGGCCCGGGCGTTGCACACGCTGGTCTGGCTTTGGATGACCTTTTAGGACAAACCTATGACGAGCTGGAAATTGTTGCCGTTCTCAATGGATGCCCAGAGGCGGTTCGAGAAGATTTTTTGAAACGGAGCGATGGGCGATTGCATGTGTTTGATCTCGGAGCGGAAGCGCGTTTGCTGGATGCCTTGGATTTGGCGGTGAGGGAAAGCCGGGGCCACTGGCTGGCGCGTATGGATGCCGATGATCGTTGCGCTGCGGATCGACTGGCGCGTCAGGTATCGAGATTGGCACAAGGGGACATCGACGTGGTAAGTTGCGGTATCTCTCTCAAAGAATCGCTTGGCGAGGGGATGGCGCGTTATGTGGACTGGGTTAATGGATTGGATACTCCGGCAAAGGTGGCTCGCGAGCGATTTGTGGAAAGTCCGGTTGTGCAACCCACGGTGATGATGCCAAGGTCCCTTTTTTTGGAGGCCGGAGGATACCTAAGAAATGGTTTTGCCGAGGATTACGATCTTTGGCTTCGCTTGCTAGGGCGGGGAGCAAGATTTGGGAAAGTCACCGACTTGCTTTACGATTGGCATGACCGTGAGGATCGCTTGACCCGGAGTGATCCACGCTTTGGTCAGAAGGCCATGTTGGCGCTCAAGGCAGATGCCTTGGCAAGTTTGCATGAAGTGAGGAAACGCGGGGTGGCGATCGCGGGTGCGGGGCCTATCGGGAAAGTGTTGGGACGTGAATTGAAGAAGAGGAAAACGGAGCTGCACGGATATTTTGAAGTCAATCCAAAGCGGGTTGGGAGTGTGTGTCAGGAGGCACCAATTGCGGGTCCCGGCGATTTTGGAAAACGTTGGAGGGAGGCTGTCTTACTGGGCGCGGTGGGCGTGGGTGGTGGCCGGGCAAAAGTGCGGAATTTGGCACTGGAAGCAGGCTACTGTGAGGGGAGGGATTTTTGGTCTTGTTGCTAGGATCGGGGAGAGAGCCATCATGGTCTCTGATGGTCCGAATTCTCCCGTTGAAAGATCTGCCATGACACCCTAGTTTATCAGGGACACCGGCATCTGTTTTGAGAGTCATTTTTACTATCTTTGCGGCCACCTTGATGTGGCAGACGGGCTTCGCTGAATCGAAGCATTGGGCTTATAGTGTTCCAGCTTCGGCGGTGCCTCCCAAGATTGATGATCCCTTCATTAGCAATCCCATCGATGCTTTCATCCTGAAAGGGTTGCGTGAGGCCGGGATCGAGACGGCCGAAATGGCCACTGATCAAGAATTGCGCCGTCGCCTGTCCTACGATCTCACCGGGCTCCCCCCCGAGGAAAATACGGAAGACTGGGATAAACTGGTTGATCGTTATCTGGCATCGCCTCGATTTGGTGAAAAATTCGCCACGCACTGGCTTGATCTTGTCCGCTATGCTGAAACCAATGGTTTCGAGCGTGACAGCATGAAGCCTGAGATCTGGCGTTACCGCGACTACGTCATCAAGGCATTCAATGAAAACACGCCTTACGACCGTTTCATCATCGAGCAGATTGCCGGAGACCAACTGCCCGACAAAACGCTGGATTCCTGCCTCGCCACTGGGTTTCTGACCCTGATGCAGCGGGACGACGAACCAGCCGATAGACCCCAGGCTCATGCGGACGTCATTAGTGATATGCTGGACGTCACTGGGGAGGCCTTCATGGCAACCACCATGGGTTGCGCTAAGTGCCACGACCATAAGGTCGATCCCATTACGCAAGCAGACTATTTTGCGATGCGGTCATTCTTTGCCGGTATTAAGCAGGATCTCTTGAAGCGTTCCAATCAAACCTGGATTGATCCAGAGGTAGTCAAAAAGCGGGAGGAGGAACGCCGGGAGCAGATTTCGAAGATTGACACGCTCTGGAAGGAAGTGGACGGAAAGAAATTGGACTCGCTTCTCAAAAAGGTGGACAAGCCCAGATTGGTGGCACTCAACCCGACCCGTCGAATCGGGCGTCCTGCTGATCAAACTTGGTCTTTGCCCTCTTTCGATGCCGCGGCGGGTGGCTTTGCCAAATCAAACCAGTGGCCTCGCGACAAAGACATCGTGGTTCGTTCCGAGTTTGGTTTGCAGGAAATCCCTCAAAGCTTCCTGGTTTATCTCAAGGGTTCGCTTGAGAAGCTGGAGCTCTATCTCAACGGAGCCTTGGTTCACGAAGGATTGGTGGACCAGGTTGCGGGTGCCTATTTTATCCCGCTTCCGGTGTCCGAGCTGACCACTGGGAAAAACGTTCTTGGAATGGTGGCACGGGGTCATCGCGGCCCAGTGGAAGTCAAGGTGACCCTCGATCCCATTCATAATCTTGATGCGAATCAGTTTGCGGGAATGCACCCCGCCGTCGTCTCGCGGGTCTACGGAAAAGACTTCGGTGGACGCATGAGCCAGCTTCAAAAGAGAAAGAAGGAATTGGACCGTCCGGTTGAAGGAGTGCGCTACTTGGGAGTGCACGAGAATGACTCGATTCCGGCTCCTAAGATTCACCAGAGAGGCAGTGTGCATGCCCAGGGCGATGAGGTCCCGGTGGCTTTCCCCAAAGTTCTCGATCCCACTAATGCCCGCCCGGAACGGACCCGACTTGAATTGGCGAAATGGATTGCTTCCCCGAATCACCCCACCACCGCCCGGGTTTGGGCGAACCGGCTTTGGCAGTATTGCTTTGGTAAGGGGCTGGTGGAATCAGCCAACGAGTTTGGAAAGCTGGGAACCGGGGTGAGCAATCAGGCTCTCCTCGATTGGTTGGCCCTTGAACTGGTTCGTTCCGGCTGGGATACCAAACACCTCATCCGGCTGATGGTGACGAGCTCGACCTATCGCCTGTCTTCGCGCGGGATGAACGAAAAAGATCCCATCAACCGGCTTCACTGGAGGGCCAATTCACGCCGTTTGAGCGCCGAAGAGATCTGGGATACTTATCTCATTTTGACCGGACAAATGAAATTCGACCTCGGTGGCCCACCGGTCCGACCCAAGATGCCGGAGGCGGTTCTCGCCACCTCTTCACGGCCTCGTCAGGTCTGGCCGGCTTCTCCGGGGGACTCCGGAAATCGCCGGGCTGTTTACATTCACGTAAAGCGTTCGATCAAACTGCCCATCCTTTCAAACTTCGATGCTCCCGAACGCGAATTCTCCTGCCCGTCCCGTTTTGCCACCACTGTCCCGACCCAGGCTCTCACCATGCTCAACAGCGAGCGCATGAACGAGTTTTCGGATCGTTTCGCGGCCCGCTTGCAAGGTTCGGTCGAAGACAAAACGAAGCAAGCCTTCCTCCTCGCTACCAGCCGGGAGATCTCTGATGGCGAAATGCACGAGATCATGACCTTAGCGGCTGATTTGAAGGAAAAGCACAAGGTGGAGGACAAGGACCTCATGTCCCGGATCTGTCTGCTCATTCTCAACCTTAACGAAACTCTCTACCTTGACTAAACGATGACTGATTTTTGTGGCAACACCAGACGGCGTGAGTTCCTGACCACCGTGGGCGGAGGGTTCACTTCCCTTGCACTGAGCGGACTGATGGCCAAGGAGGGGAAACGGGAGGCGGACCACGCCCCGAAAGCCAAGAGCGTGATTTTCCTCTTCATGTATGGCGGTCCTTCCCACATCGACACCTTTGATTACAAGCCCGGGATGAAAGGCATGGACGGTAAGACCGTGCAGGTGAAAACCTTCGGACGCGGCGGTCGCAAGAATCAGGGGCGAATCGTCGAGCCCAAGTGGAATTTTAAACAATACGGCCAGTGCGGAAAGTGGGTCTCCGATCTTTTTCCGCACCTCGGGGAGTGTGTCGATGACATGGCTTTTCTTCATTCGCTCACTGCCGAGTCGCCGATTCATGGTTCGGCGATGTTGAAGATGAACTCAGGTTCGCTCATTAGCGGCAAACCGTCACTCGGTAGCTGGGTCAACTTCGGGCTCGGAAGCGTGAACGAAAACCTCCCGGGTTATGTCGTGATGCTCGACAAAACCGGTGGGCCTATTTCCGGAGCGAAGAACTGGTCGTCTGGTTTCATGCCCGCCAATTACCAGGGAACCGTTCTGCGATCGAAAGGCGATCCTATCCTTGACCTTCAGCATTCCCGCGGAATGGGACGCGACCAACAGTATCGCATCATCCAGTCGCTCAATCAATTGAACGGAGACCATCTTTCGCAGCGTCATGGGAACACCAACCTGCAGGCCCGGATTGATAGTTACGAACTCGCTTTTAAGATGCAGGCCGCCGCGCCCGAAGCGATTGATTTCGAAACCGAAAACGAGTCGACCAAGAAACTCTACGGCATCGATCAGCAACGGACCGAGGATTTTGGCAAGAAGTGCCTCCTCGCTCGTCGTTTGGTTGAACGTGGGGTGCCATTTATCCAGATTTACTCCGGTGGAGCGCATAATGACGACAACTGGGATGCCCACGGTGATCTTGAGAAAAACCATAACTATCACGCAGGAAACACGGATAAGCCCATTGCCGGACTCTTGAAAGATCTCAAGCAGCGTGGACTTCTCGATGAAACCCTCGTGGTCTGGGGAGGCGAGTTTGGCCGTCAGCCGACTGCCGAATATGCCAAGGGAACTGGTCGCGATCACAATTCGGCCGGCTTCACCATGTGGATGGCTGGCGGTGGGATCAAAGGCGGCGTGAGTATTGGCCAAACCGATGAACTTGGTTCCGCGGCGGTGGAAAAGCCGCTCGAAGTGAAACACCTTCATGCCACCATTCTGCACCAACTGGGTTTTGATCCCAACGAGCTCCACTTCCACCACGCCGGTCTGAACGAGAAGCTGGTGGGGGTCGAAGGCGCCGACCCGATTAAGGAACTGATTTCCTAATGGGACGAAAACCTTCGTCTTGATCCATGCCCTTCGGGGAAGAAATCGGAGAGGTTGCCCTGCGGGTGATTATTGAGATCGTCTTCCACGTCGTCTTTTATGGAGTGGGCTATCTCTTTCTAAAAATCCTGACCTTTGGAAACCTTCCCTTAGCGTCCTTTTCCAGCCTTGGGGCCCGCAATCCTTCTGAGAAGAAGACTTGGACTTTGAGGCAGAGTATCTGGCTGAAACGCAGGAAAAAGGGACGCGTACTGAAAGCGGAGTGCGTGATTCTTGCCGGGATGCTAGTTGCCGTGGCGATCAGTGTGATCTGGTATCTCGCCTCGTGAATCCGGGCGCTGGATGCTCACTTTTCCTGAAACACTTCGTGCTTGGGATTTCCGGAAGAGATGAGGTAGGCGATTAGGTCTTTGAGCTCTTCTTTGTTCAGGCCATTGATCATTCCGGGAAGCATCATCGATCTTTGTGATGGGGCGATTTTTGAAACTTCAGTCATTGGCTTTTTGATGACCTCGCTGAAGTTGAGGGCGTTTGGTGCCACGGCAATTTCCTTTTCGTTCTTGTAAATGAGGCGTCCGTAAAGAGTGCTGCCATCTTTCAGGGTAATGTCGCTGGCTTGGTATTGTTCAGAGATAGATGCGCTGGGTTCACAAATCGCGACGAGCATATCGCGAATCGAAAAGCGGTTGCCTACCGAGCCGAGATCAGGCCCCGAGTAACCCCCTTCACCGGAGAAACGATGACAGGCGATACAGAGGCCGGCTGAGAACATTTTCTTGCCGTTCTTAAAGTCTCGCCTGCGCAGAGGCCCTTTGAAATGTGCCATCGCGGTATCCGTGGTCCAGTTCACAGGAGGGCCTTTGGCCGCCGGGATCTTGCTGAGATCAATGGCAGCGATATCGCCCACGAGGTAAGACACCGAGCCTTTGATATCGACGGGAAGATGATCAATTGCATCCTGGCGGATGGCCCGGATGTAGCCGGCGAAGCTCTTCCCCCCTTGTTTTTCAAGGGTCTCATTGAGCCAGCTGAAGTAGTATTTGCGATCGTCGAGTGACCAACCGTTTTGCACCCGCCGCAGGCAATAGGTGTAGTGAATGTTGCGGCTGTTGGGAGTGGCACTCATCATTTTGAGAATGTCCTGCCCGTAGCTACTTCGTTCCAACATCGCTTTGTCATAAGCTAGGGTTCGGGTCTGGGTGGACTTCATCAAAGCGATGGTTTTTGGGACCACATTCGGGGCGTCGAGGTGAGAGAGAAGGCGGCAAAGCTCGGAGTTGAGGTCATCGTCTTCTGCTGGGAAGTGGGGATCGAGTTGGGCGATGATCTTTTTCTTTTCGTCTTCTGAAGGTTCTCCGAGGCGTATCATACAGAGCGAGTACGCGCGAAGGAGCGCGAGCTGATCAGTTTTAGGGAGGCTGCCAAAGGCGATGCTATTGAGTTTTCCGAGGAGGGCTTTTTGGATCCCTAGGTTTCCGTGTCGGGCCAGCGCGATAGCTCCGTAAACCAAGGGGCGAGGTTTTGTTTCGGCGAGGACCTGATCCTTCCATAGCACGGGGTCTTGGCTTTCGATGGCGAGCCGGGCTGCGTAGCGAATACTTCGGTCGTCGTGTGACAATTCAGGCCAGGCTGCTTCGATGGCACCTTCTCCCGCCAGCTTTTTGCCGTGGAATCTTTCGAGTGATTTGCGAAGGTCTCGCTGATTGGAGTTTCTTCCCTTTTCCAGAAGGGTCGTCATTGTGTGTTTGTTCCTCGCCCGAATGCGATAGAGCTTGGAGTCAGTATTGCGGCCACCGGTGATGAAATACATGTGACCATCGGGCCCAAAGCGCATTGCGGTGATATTCAGCGGGTTTCCGTGCAGAAATTCCTCCTTAGTCGCGGTGTAGCTGGAGCCTTTTTCCGTGAGAGTGACGACGTAGATGGTTCCAAAGGTCCAATCGCAGACGAAGAGTTTATCCTGATATTCAATGGGGAATTTAGTTTCGTAAGCAAAGCTCATTCCGGTGGGTGAACCGGGCCCGACGTTGAGAATTGGACCTTTGCTGTCGGCGAAATACTCGCGCCATTTCGCCGAGCCATTGCGCCAGCCGAATTCGCTTGCGGAAGTGACATGGCAGATCCGGGTGGGACGATACCAGGGACTTCCGACATCGAATTCGAGATCAGAGTCGAAGGTGAAAAGTTCGCCGTGGAGGTTGATCGCAAGGTCGACCGGGTTCCGGAAGCCGGAGGCGATCATGGTCCACTCGCTGCCATCTGGCGAGATGCGCGAAACCCAGCCGCCGGGTGCCTTGATGGAAACCGCGTGTCCCATTTGGTCTGGTATGGGTGAGAGCAAAGAGTCTTTTTGCCAAACGGGTGGCTGCAAAGAATCGACGTCTTCGGGAATCGTGCCGTAGTTTCCGCTAACGAGGTAGAGTCCCTTTCCGTCTTCGGTCTTGATGATGTTATGCGCCGAATGTTCGTAGCCGACTTTTAGGCGTTTCAGAAGTTTGAATTCGTCGTATTGATCGTCGCTATCAGTATCACGCACCCGCCACAATCCTTTCATCGTCACCATGTAAAGGCTGTCGAAGGCATGTAGGAACCCGAGCGCGCCACCGACTTTCCGTTTACCCCAGTTAATAGGCTCATAAGGGAAGCCCTTGAGACTTTCTACGGCGATTGGGGTGCTATCAGTGGGGAGAGTGACCCGGAAGACCCCTTTGTCGTCCTGGTCGGAAATGACGAGGCGCCCCTTCGGGTCAAAAGACATCGCCACCCAGGAACCTTGTTCTTTGGGGACATCATAAAGCAGCTCGGCATCAAATCCCTCCCGGAGCATGATGCCGGTATCCGGATCTCGGATTAGTTTCGGAGCATCCTGGGAAAAGAGAAAGCCGGTGTAAAGCGAGGCCAGAGCCAACAGGGAGGTGCGCAGGGGATGGATCATAGACCGGGGAGGACGCGAGAATCTGACATACTTTCCAAGGAATCACAAAGGCGTTAGAATCCCGAGAGAATCGAAAGGGATTTGACCATAGTAGCTGGAGCATCATCATTGTGGTCCTGAACGATGGTGAATGCAGCTCAAATGATTGAATTGATCCTTGGCCGGACGGGATTTGGCCTGCTGCTGGTGTTGGCTTCCTTCGGAGTGAGTGGTTGTAGCGACAAAAACGGGGAAAACGAAACTGAAAGCGGCCCAATTTCGGAGCCCCGGCAGTTGGACTACGAGCTCGTCGAGACAATGCCTCATGACGCAACGGCATTTACCCAGGGGCTGCTTTGGCACGACGGGTTCTTGTATGAATCAACTGGTGGCTACGGACGGTCGACCTTGCGGAAAGTCGAACCCAAAACCGGGAAGGTCCTCCAGGTTCGGAACCTTCCACGAAACGCCTTCGGGGAGGGTTTGGTTTTAAAGGACGATTTTCTCTATCAGCTGGAATGGAAAAACGGTGAGGGGTTTATCTACGGACGGGAAAATCTCCAACTGGCGGGGCGTTTCAAATACATGGGAGAGGGTTGGGGATTAGCCTGGGACGGAAAACACTTCATCGTCAGCGACGGAACATTTTATCTCCGCTTTTTTGATCCCACTACCTTTCAGGTGGTGAAGGCGGTCCGGGTGCGTGATCATCAAGGGGATGTGGACAAGCTGAATGAATTGGAGTTTGTCGATGGCAAGGTCTACGCCAATTGTTGGTATTCCAAAAAGATTCTCGTGATCGACCCGCAAACCGGTGTTGTTGAAGCTACCGTTGATCTTGAAAAATTGAAAGGCTCCTCATTGCCGGACCCCGATGCTGTCCTCAATGGAATTGCCTATGATGCGAAGACCAAGCTGTTTTATGTGACCGGGAAACGATGGCCTCACATGTATGCCATTCGCATCAAAAAGTGACCCGAGTGACCCTGGTCGCTTGAAGGTCCAAAAGACCGTAGAAGGACCTCCAGACTTCCTTTGGCTCGCTGAGTGTGATCCGAAATCATCAACCGCCTAGGCCGACCTGGCCCGGGCAGAGCGGGCTCTTGAAAATGTCGAGAAAGCTTTGGTGTCCCACTGGAAGGCGGCTCGGGCCTGCGATCAGCCCACCCTATTTGATGAGAGATTGATTTGGAGAGCCCGGCGGGATTCGATTTCTCCCCGCAGCAGAGGACCACGCGCAAAAACTTATTTTCTTTGGATCTTCGATTCAGGGTAATCGAGTGGACTGGCATTCGGGGGGACCCATCCTTCCTTGTCGCGTTTGCGCTTCACGGCCCAGGCTTTCTTGGCTTCGGCGGCTTGGGCTTTGGTGGGTCCGGTGAGTGGCCATTCGGGGTCTTTTTCATGGGCTTCGGCGAAAATGCTTTCGGCTTTTTTGACAAGCTCGGGCTTCTTCCCGGCCAGATTGGTGGCCTCACTTGGATCCTTGGCGAGGTCGTAGATTTCGATGGGTTGATTGATTCCGTTTCGCACGGCCTTCCAATCACCCCAGCGGGCCGCTTGCACCACGGTGCCTCGATGGAGTTCCCAGTAAAAATAGTCCCGCTTCGGTGCTTCGCCTCCTTTAAGATAAGAGAGCAGGGAGTGGCCATCAGTTCGATAGCCCTTGGGCGGGGTGGCTCCGCTCATTTCGACGAAGGTTGGCATGAGATCCCAAAGAGCCCACGGTGATTCGTCAACTCGGCCGGCAGGAACGGTGTCGGGCCACCAGGCAAATCCTGCTTGTCTCAAAGCTCCTTCGTACATCCCGCGCTTGTATCCACGAAGTCCGTTGGCGTCCTGCTTGAACAACTTCCCGATTTCCGATTTTGGATTAAAGGATGAACCATTGTCGCCGGTGAAGATGATGAGGGTGTCCTTATCGATGCCGAGATCGCGAAGCGTATCGACGAGTTCTCCAATGTCAGAGTCGACGCGAGTGACCTGTGCTGCATAGGATTTTTGCTTCAAAGTCCACGGCTTGTCTTTGTAGATGCCGAGATCGTCGATCTCGTGAGCACCATGCGGAAGAGTGATGGCGTAGAACATCATGAAGGGATCCTTGCCGCGTTCTTTAACCCATCTGATCATTTCGTTTTGGATCAAATCTTGGGCATATGTCTTCCCGATGCCTTTCCCCTTGTTTCCGGGAAGGCGGACTGGCTGGTCGTTATCGAAAAGGTAGGTGGGGAAGTAGGAATGAGCGTGGCGCTGGCAGTTGTAACCGAAGAAACGGTCGATGCCCTGCTTGTGCGGACTCCCGGTGGTGTCGAAAAAGCCCATGCCCCACTTCCCGAAAGTGGCGGTTGCGTATCCGGCGGATTTTGCCACTTCACCGATGGTCACGGTTTCAGCCGGAATGGGCCATTGACCCTCGGGGGCCATCTCGCGGTTCCCACGAACCGGGCAGTGTCCGGAATGGAGCCCTGTGAAGAAGACCGATCGACAAGGAGCGCAAACGCTGGTGCCACAGTAGGCCTGCATGTAACGCGTTCCTTCCATGGCGAGTTGGTCGATCCGCGGGGTCTTGATCAACTCTTGTCCATAAACCCCGAGGTCACCTTGCGCGATGTCATCGCTCAGGATAAAAATGAAGTTAGGCTTGCGGGCTCCGGCCAAGGACGGGATCAGAAGAGAAAGGAAAAGAAAGGAGAGGAGTTTCATGTTAGGAACTGAGTGACGCTCTCCTGAGCGTCACTGGTAGAGAAGTGGCAGTCTGGAGGCAGCCACTCCAATTGGTTTTACTTCGGAAGCTTGAAGAGGGAATTGTGAATGAGGCGGCGGATTTTCTCACCTTTTTTGTCGGTCAGGGTCATTTCGATCGACATGCCCCAGGTGGGTTCGAGGTCTGGGATAGTAAGGGAGAGTTTATCGCCCGAAATCTTGGCTCCGGTGACCTTCCAGTCGCGTTCGTTGTAGTGCTTGGAGCCGTAGTTGCGGGTGCGCTTGAGGTCCCAAGCTTTTACTTTGAAGTCAGACGGGCTGATGGAGCCGATGGAGTCGGAGAGGGTCAAGGTGACGGTGTTTCCTTTCGCTTCGATCTTGGTTGGAAGCAAGGCAGGAGAAGCGGTCTTACGGATGCGGTAGAAGCCACCGGCCTGCCGTTGGGTGCCAGCCCAGGCGAACATTCCGCAGCCGTAGAGCTGGCCGTCACTGGGGTGGAAACGACCGCGCATGATGCCGGTGGGGAATTGCGTGAGGGGGAGTTCGCAAAGTCCGCCTTGGCGCTCGCCGTCGATGGTTTCGTGTGGTACTACGTAGATTTTTCCGTAGCCGTAACTCAGATTGAGGAGCTGCCCGTTAAGAGACCCCCACTTGGCGTCTTTCGGCACCCAAAGGAGCTCAGAGGGTGAGCGGTCGAAGCGGTTTGTGATCCAGCAAAGGGGGTTTTTCATCGCTTTGTCACTTGTTTCAGTAACCGGTGAGTAGCCGTAAACGTTTCCGAAGAACTCTTTCGGGCCCTCGCCATTTACCCAGTTGATACGGTTCTTGGGATTCCAGTGGCCTTCCTGGTCGGTCACAATGAAGGTTCCGTCCGGATTCAAACAGACGCCATTGGCGGCGCGGAAGCCGGTGGCAAGGATGTCAGTCTTGGAGCCATCGGGTGAAACGCGAAGCAGGGTCCCGTGGTGAGGCACCAGCGAGTCTTTGGCGTGGCGTGCGGACTTGGCGTAATAGAAGTTGCCCTCGTCATCGGTTTGGAGGCCCATGGCGAACTCGTGGAAGTGCTCGGTGACTTGGTGGTCGTTATTGAGGCACTCGATGTGATCAATCGTTTCGTCACCATTCAGGTCGTGAAGTCGGGCCAGTTGATCGCGGCAGGTGACGTGGATCTTGTCGTTTACGATCTTGAGGCCGAGAGGTTGGAAGAGGCCGGAGCAGATGCGTTTCCACTTCAGGGTGCCTTCGAGTTGGTCGATGCCTTCCACGATCCAAACATCACCCATCCATGTGCAGACTGCGGCACGTTTGCCATCGGGATAGAAATCAAAACCGCTGGTGCGCATCCAAGATTGATGCGGGTTCAGGTTTTGGACCGGAACGGTGAGGGTATCCACCACGAAAGCGCCGGATTCGTCTCCGCGTTGGATTTTGGTAGTGACGACAGTGGGCGAGGATTTTTCGAACGTGTCGGGAAGGAGTGGCTCAGAGGATATCCGCTCGAGTGAGACTTCGCCATCGACTCCGATGAGGTAGGAGACTGCGACCGGATCCTTGGAAAGCTTGATTTCGTGACAAATCGTTCCGCCTTCCATGATCAGTCCGGGTGATACTTTGGATCCATCGCCCCCAACCAATCGAACTTTGAGAGAACCTTGCCCAGGACCTGCCCAGATGATTCTCCGGAAGCCAGCCTGCGATTGCATTTGAATTGTTTCATGGACCTGCACCTTTCCCACTTTGTAAGAGAGAATCGGTCCACGTTTAGTGAGTCTCAGTCCTTCAAATTTCACCCAATCTTTCGGAAGTGGACCAAAGAGTCTCCCGTCCTTGCCCTTCACGCGAATGGGTTCCCAGGATCCGGTTTTGGGATGAGCCCAGCCGGGTTTGTCTGGGTTCACGAGGATGCGCTTGCCTACGATGGAGGTGTGAGTGCCGTGGGAGCCGTCGAAATCAATGCCCTTCCAATCGACAAACTGATCGCCAGTGAAGATAGAGGCAAGGCGCATGGTGTCGTGATCGTAAACAGCCCAAGCATTGCCCTTAGAGATGCCTCCGGGACCGGGATTGAGTCGAATGGCGATTGCTTTTTGCGCGATATTGACATCTTGATTGAGTGGCCCAGGTTCAATTTGGTAGGTGCCGAAAAGGACGTTCCCAAAGTCCATCTGTTTGTAGGGCGGGACTTTTTTTCGGGACTCCTTTTCTTGAATTTGAGATATGCCGCGCGGCAGCGAAGCCAGGTAAGATTCGTCGACTTTGCTGAGTTGTGACGGGTTTTGCTTCTTGAGGTATTCCTCACGGATGTAGTGGATGACGTCGTACTTTTGCCGGGTGGTGAATTGCGGCATGGGCATCATCATATTATATCCCTTCGTGAGAGTTTGGAACATGCGAAAAGGATCGTTGCCGTTCTTGAATTTCCCTTCGTGGAACTTGAGAGCGATGGGAATCGAGCCTTCCTGTTTGTCGGTGCCGTGGCAGGTGATGCAAAGTTGATTGTAGATTTCCTTCCCGCGTTTGAAGGCACCGTAATCCCATGCTGAAACAATGGCTGCGTGGTCTGAGGTTTCGAGAGGTTGGGTCCAGGCGTCGATGATCTTGAGGCCTTTCGAGGCGGCGATGCTGAACTTGGCGTCAAAACCGGGGTGCGGCTTGACTTCGAGTAACTGAGGTTTGAGGCCTGTGGCAGCCTCGGGCTTTTTCCAGTGAAAGTCGGGGGTGTTGAGCTCAACCACCTTCTTTTCACCGGCGGTGGCGATCTCCTTGCTGTTGAGACTGCGTTTCCAGAAGAGCACTTGGCTGATGGATCCTCTGCTGAAATCAAAGTCTCCCCCGAAGTCACGTGAAGTTTTTCCGATCTGGAAGACGTGCTTCCTTTTGTCACCTGAAGTGAGTTTTTTGCTTGAGGCGATCTTTTTCCCATCGAGATAGATGCTCACTGCACCTTTGTTGTCCCCGACGAGAAGAGCGAGGTGTTCCTTGCCGTCGGCCACGTTTGCGCCCCCCCCGATTGCTCCTTCCCAGCCTACGTCATAGTAGAGTTTTCCACCTTTCAGAAAGAGGGTCTTTCCACCGGGAGCCCATTTACTGTCCGAAGGAGCTCGCGAGGCGAGAGTTCCATCGCCTTTGGAGGTTTGAAAGCGCACCATGAGAGAGAACGCCTTGTCCATGGGGAAGCCGTCACCCTTTTGAGTCACTGCCCCACCTGAACCGGTGTTGCGGGTTGAATTTGGGATCTCGATCCGGCGGGCGGTGGGATCCCCTCCGCTTCTCAGGTGAATGAGTGCCGGGGTATTGGGAAGGTGCTCGAAAGTCAGTTCGGCGGTAGCGTTGTTGCCAGCAGGGATTTCGATCGGAAAATCGCCGAACTTCACCGCAAATTTCTCGGCGGCGTTGTAGTTCAGGAAGAGACGGAAATTGGTGAGGGGGATGGGTGGGCGGGTGAGAAGACTCCGTTTGGTATCTTCGAGCGGAATTGAGGTGGACGGGGTGTTTTGGGCCGGGAGTTGGCTGGGGATGAGAAGGGTCAGAGCAGCCAAAATGCGTTTCGTCATGATTGAAAAACGTTCCAAATAGCGCCGAATTGTCAAAAGAGAACGGCGAAAGCTCCAGGTTCGAATCTACTTGGATTTCGAGGATGCCTTGAGGAGGAATTCAAGGAGAGGTTCGACCGGGTCCAGCCCGTGTGGGTGATGCCCTAGGTCGGGCTTGCGCCAGACTTTTACCGGGGAATTTAGAGCAGAGAGATTGGCGGCGAGAGGCTCGGCGTTTTCGGATGGCGGAACGACTTTGTCGGCGGTTCCGATGACAAGAGCCACCGGGATGCCTTTCAGCTTTCTGGCAAAGCCGGGTGCGATGATTTGGGAATGGGTTTTGGCTTCTTCGGCAGTGAGTCCGTATGCCTTGAGGCAACGAGCATAGTCTCCTTTCGAGAGCTTTCCGTTCATACCGCCGGGCCACGATTGGAAATTGCACACCGGGTTGTCCCCGTAAACGGCGGTGATCTTTTCGGGGTGCCGGGCCGCGAAGTTGAAGATGAAAAGACCGCCGCGTGACATCCCTTCAAGAATAGGCTTGGGGCCGAGACCGACTTTGGTGGTCAAGAATTGGTAGAATTCGTCGCCTCGTTTCATCGCGATTTCGTTTCCGTAGAGATTTGCGACATCGAGGTAGGCAAGATGATAACCGCGTTTGAGAAGGGCGAGGTCGAGCGCTGGTTGATGGCCAAAGAAGCGAGCCCGCCAGATCCAGGGGGTTCCGGCAGACGGCTTTTCGGGGACCACGACGATTGCCTTGGCTTTTGATTTGGCGAGGGTGAAGTCGCAGCGATCAAAGCCGTTCCATTTTGAATTAGGCTTCAGAGGGGAGTCCTTTGCAATTGCCAGAGTCGAAAGGGCAATGAGGAAAGCGAACGAGAGGATCTTCATGGGTAGTGGATACGCTGAAAGGGTAGGCCTTTATCGATCAAGCGCTTTTGACTAGAGTGAGGCTCCGGGTTCTGAGGGGCTTCGGCCCCTCTGGAAACCGCTTCAAGACATGCAGACTGCCTCGCTGAATTCCTCCTTTCAACAGACCCATAGTCAAAGGTCCTTCGTTGTTTCGGCGACGATCTTATGGGCTTTTCTGATTCTATTTTCAAAAGGGCAGACGCCGCCGGAGTCACTATAGCCCAACATGGAAGCTATGGCCGCCTGCAGTTGTCCGTTGAGGGAGAGGCTCAACGGTCTTATCGAGTCGAAGGGAGTCGGGACCTGCGGGATTGGAGTCCGTTTTTCGCGAAAAGGGATTCTCCTAGCTGGAGGTGAATCCTGACTTTGTCAGGCCAAAATGTCTTTTACGACATTTCCGTGCACGTCGGTGAGGCGGAAGTCGCGGCCGCTGTAGCGGTAGGTGAGCTTTTCGTGATCGAAGCCCAGGAGGTGAAGCATGGTGGCGTGGAGGTCGTGAACATGAACCCGGTCCTTGACGGCCTGGAAGCCAAAGTCGTCGGTAGCGCCGTGAACGTGGCCGCCTTTCACGCCACCGCCGGCCATCCAGGTGGTGAAGCCGTAGTGGTTGTGATCCCGTCCATTGATCTTGCCGGCGTTGCTTCCGGGTTTGGGCATTTCCACCACTGGGGTGCGTCCGAATTCGCCACCCCAAAGTACGAGGGTTTCATCGAGCATGCCGCGTTGCTTGAGATCGATGAGTAAGGCACCAATGGCCTGATCGCACTCGCGGGCGAGTCGGCGGTGGTTCTTTTCCAGATCGTCGTGATTGTCCCACGGTTGACCCGCGCCATGCCAGACTTGCACGAAGCGGACTCCTCGCTCCACGAGACGACGGGTGATGAGCATCTGGCGCCCTTGCAGGGTGTCCCCGTAAAGTTCGCGAATGGACTTGGGTTCCTTTGTAACATCAAAGGCGTCGGTGGCCTCAAGTTGCATTCTGTAGGCTAGTTCGAATGACTGGAGCCGGGCTTCGAGATCGGAATCGTTTTGACGAGCGGCGGCGTGCTCTTCGTTGAGTTGACGAAGAAAGTCGAGCTGATCGCGCTGGCGGGAACGATTGAGGTGCTCTGCAGTGAGGTGATCGATGAATTTCCGGGGATCGTTCTTTTTGCTGTCGATGTAGGTCCCTTGATAGGCTGCGGGAAGAAAGCCGGACTGCCAGTTTTGTGTTCTTGAAACGGGGTAGCCTCCCGGGCACATCGAAACGAACCCAGGGAGGTTTTGGTTTTCGGTTCCAAGTCCGTAGGTTACCCACGACCCGACGCTGGGGCGGGAAAGCCGGGATTCGCCGCAGTTCATGAGAAGGAGCGACGGTTCGTGATTGGGCACGTCGGCATTCATAGAACGAATCACGCAAAGATCATCGGCGGACTGGGCGACGCTCGGGAAAAGCTCGGAGATTTCGATGCCACTCTGACCGTGTTTCTTGAACTTGAATGGCGAAGCGAGGGCAACGCCAGTGGGGCGTTCGGTTTTCAGCTCCAGCGGGATTTTCTTGTCGTGATACTTCGTTAGCTCCGGCTTGGGGTCGAAGGTGTCGACTTGGGAAGGGCCTCCGTTCATGAAAAGATGAATGACGGCCTTGGCTTTTCCGGCAGTGGCCGGGGCGCGGGGAGCGAGAGGGTTGATCGTTTGTCCCGTTAACGTAGGCACAGCAAGTGAACCAAGTCCCATTCCGCATTGCTGGAGGAACTCACGTCGGGTTTTGACAAAACCGCCGTGTCCGAAGGGGTGGTTTGAAGTTGTCATTTAGTCTAGATAAAAGAACTCATTACTCAGGATTAGCGCTTGTGCAAGCTGAGCTAGCGGAGCAAGGCCGGGTCCGGAGAATTCCGCCGCGACATCAGCCACGAGGCCACGATCGTCTGAGATTCGGGGTGCCCAAAGGAAGGTGTCAAAGGATGGGTCGTCCCGGCTTTCGATGACGAAACTGATCTCCTCGCCGGCTTTGATTGAAATGCCCTTGGCCCGTGCAGCAATTTTTTTGCCAGGTTCGATTGTCCATTGGCCAAGGTTCTTTCCGTCCGGGCCCAAGATGCGGGCAATGACTCCGTTCCCTTTGGGGGTTGGGACATGGACTTCCCCTGTAATATTCAATGTTCCTGATTCGATCGCAGTCCATTTGAGAACCGCATGCTTGTCGACTTCGGGGTGGCCACCCTTTTTGTTCCAGTGCAGCCAGCCGTAGATTGGATCAGGGAGCGGTTTTTCACCCCGCCACTGGCCATCCTTGAAACACGGAAGGTGGGTGAACTCCGTTGAGTCTTTTTTCACAAAACCATAGCTCCATGCTCCGGCGGTGCTCTGGCTGCGGGCGCGGGCCAGCCACGCAAAGGCACGCTTCCTTTCGTCCAGGGTCGGGGGACGGCCCAAAACGGCTTGGTAAAGCAAAGCCACTTTGGGGTGTTCATGGGCCAGTGCCCGGGCTTCTCCCCTCAGGAACGGACTGTTCATGAGATAGAGGGCCTGGGTGGGGGTGATGGTGTTGGAGCGCTTCATGAGGGCTTCCTCGGATCCGGGGAAGTCAAAGGCCCGCATGATCGGTGGAAGGAATCCCCGTCGGATTTTGGCGTAAACGGTGCGACGGCCCGCAAAGGGTGCTCGGTCGATCTCGAAGGGTTTCCCTCCGACAGTGGGAGCAAGACGGCCGCTGACCTGAAGAATGGTGTCGCGCCAGGATTCGAGATCCTTGCGCCGCCGGTTGGCCCGGGCGTAGTAATGATTGGCCGGGTCCTTTTCCCGGAGTATGGGGGAGACCGTAGTGCTTCGCTGCCAGGTTCCCGAAGTCATGATGTGTTTGATCAGAGCTTTCGTGGACCAGTTGTTTTCCTTGAGGAAGAGAGCGAGATGATCGAGAAGAGCAAGTTGAAGCGGGGAGGGCGTCTGGGGCCCGAAGTCACCAGGCGAGTCGACGAGCGGCGTGCCGGTGAGATGCATCCAGACCCGGTTGGCCCAAACCCGTGCGGTGAGGGGGTTACGATCATCAGTGAGCCTGTGGGCGAATTCCAGACGGCCCGATCCATTCTTGAAGTGTTCATCTTTGGCCCGAAAGAGGCTGAGGAAGGCTCTGGGGACATGCTCTCCCTGAGCCCGGGGGTTACCTCGTTCATGAATGCGGGCAGCGAATGGCTTGTTTTTTTCCCGCAAGATCATCGCGCGAGGAAGAGCGTGGGGGGAAGAGGCCCGGAATTCTTCGAACTGGCCGATCAGAGTCTGGAATTTCTCTCGCTGGATTTGATTCAAACTCCCGTTGATGGGACCGGGCAGGTTGAAATTGAAAGGATCTTCCGGTTGTTTGTATTTCGGAGCGACTTTGGAAACATGCTCGTGTACCGCGAGGGCTTTTTTGAGGAGAGCGGCGCGGTAGGTCTTAGCTTCGGGAGCGGGTGAAGGTTCAGCGATGGCGGGAAATTTGGAGGGAACGAAGGAGCTGTTGAAGACTCCGTAAAGACCATAGTAGTCGGCGGTGGGGATGGGATCGGTCTTATGATCGTGGCAACGGGCGCAGGCCACAGTAAGGCCCATGACACTGCGGGTCGAGACGTCGATACGATCTGCAATGACAAGGTGGTTTTGCCCGCCCTGGTAGCCACGCCCAACAGTGAGGAAGCCGAGAGCTGCCAATTCTTCTCGTGGTAAATCAGGAATCAAATCGGCAGCGATTTGCCGGTGGATGAAATGGTTGTAGGGAAGGTCTTCGTTAAGCGAGCGAATGACCCAGTCGCGATAAGTGTAGGCGAAGGGGTAGTTTTCATTTCGGAGAAGAGCGGCTCCTCGGGTGTCGGCGTAACGGGCGATATCGAGCCAGTGGCGGCCCCAACGTTCTCCGAAAGCGGTTCGGGCGAGAAGGTGATCGACGAGGTAGGCCATCCAACCCGGACGGTCATCGCTCGTAAATTGCTTGAGCTCGTCTGCGGTCGGGAGAAGACCAGTGAGGACATGAAAAGCGCGACGAATAAGAATATCCCGAGAAGCGGGGGGATTCGCGTCAAGGCCCGCTTTTTTCAGGTTTGCATCGATGAGTTGATCAATCGATCGCGTCCCGGCCGTCGGTATTTTGAAGGCCCAGTGATCCTCAACCGGAGTGGTCGGACCGGGCGGGGGCGAACCTTCGAACGCCACGGAAAACCCGATGAGCGTAAAGGTGCAAAGCAAGGCGGCCCTCATGTCGTGTTTTTACGACGAAGGCCGTGCGGGTCTTTCCGTTTCGGGCGGTTGAACGGGCTTTAGCGTCGATCTCCGAAGGGGCCGCCACGGCGGTCATCGCGGCGCGGACTGGTAATCGATTGGATCACTTCTTCGTTCAGGCCGCTCCCTTGAATCCAGGCTTCGGCGGCTGCTCGGTCGTTGCGATACCAGTCTTGGGCGACTTCGATGACAGTTTCTTGTCGGGTCTCGGCATTGGTGATGGTTTCGGCCCAAGCCATGGCGCCGGCTGGATCTTCACGTGAGACCCGGGTGGCGTATCCTTCTACCGCTGCGTCCCGCTCGGGGGAATTACTGAGCGTTTCGAGGTATTCACCGGCGGCCACCGCATCCTGGCGGGCCCAGTTTTCCATCGTTTCCTGATAGGCCGAAGCTCGGGATTCTCCGGAAAGTTGGCCGGCCCATTCCATGGCGGCTTGGGGATCTTCACGCGACCATTGGTCGGCCAAGCGATTGGCGGCAAATGAGGAGGCTTCTTCGTCTCCGTATTGTATTAACCATTCGGCGGCAGCCGCCCGGTCCTCTTGCATCATTTCCATGGTGACGCGGGTCAAAGCGCCGGTCCGGAGATCGGGATCCTGAACGGTGTCGACCCAGCTTTTGGCCTGATCGAGACCTTGCTCGAGAATTTCGTCGGTGACCATAGCCATGGAGATGCCGCGGAGGCGTTCGTTTTCCTCGGTGGCGGGCATGGACTGGAGATAGCCAACGGCTTCATCAACTCCATTTACCAGCATCCCGCGAACGACCCCAAAGCTGGCCCGGCTTCGCTCGCCCTCGTCTTCAATCCCGGAGACATAGCTGGCCGCGGCTGCGCCATCAGCGGCAGCCCAGCCGGCGAGGATGCTACTGATCAAGCCACCTCCTCGATCGCCTCGGCCTCGTCCTCGCCCCCTGTCCTCCTCACCTTCGGCTTCTGAGATTTCCTTCAGAGCGGCTACCGCACCGGGTCCGTCGATGCGCCCCCAGGCGTTGGCAAAGAGGCGGAGTTGGTCATCGCCACCCCGTCCAAAGGGGCCCCGGCCTCCGTTCTCGCGGAGGGCGAGAAAGGCGGCCTTAGCATTTTCGGGAGTGAGGTTTTCGAGCAAGGAAGCGAACATCTTTTGCCGTAGAAGCGGGTCGTTGGTGGTGTTGATCTCCTTGATGAGAGCATCCATGTCGGCGGCCTGAATGGTGCCCTCGACTAGATAACGGGAAAGGAACGTGGAGCCGGAATTTTCATCGCCTGACCCCGAGCGAACGGATTTTCGGGTTCCGGTCACACGGCCTCTTTTGGAGCTCTCTTCTCTATCCGCGGTGGAATCGGGAGAGTTCGTTTTGGTGTCAGGATTGAGTGTCCAGCCGAGTCCGAAGGCCACGGCGGCGGAGAGGGAACAAAGAGTGATAAGTTTGGTGTTTTGCATGGCAGACTGTCTTGAATAAACGTTCTAGAGAAGATAAGGTTGCGGATTTTTTTGCGGTTTGCTCTTTTTCGCTAATGGCAGAGTGAGGGGAGGATCGTTTCCGTCGGTCTGAGAGCGGGATGGCCAAAGTGATTGCCATTGAGCCGAGGTTTGGAGAAGGTGGCGGCAATGAGCGATAAGCCGTTGAGCGGGAAAACTGCAGTTGTTTTCGGAGTGGCCAACAAGCGGAGTATCGCGTGGGCCATCGCTCGGGCATGGGAGGACGCTGGAGCCAAGTTAATTTTCAATTACCAAGGAGAGCGTCTCAAGGCCAACGTCGAGCAATTGGCGGGGACCTTTGGCGAAGATGTTCCTCTCTATCCATGTGACGTGACAAGCGATGAAGAGATCGATGCCTTTTTCGAGAAGGTCAAAGAGCACACAGACACTATCGATCTCGTTCTTCATTCGGTGGCTTTTGCACCGAAGGAGGCGCTTGAGGGTGATTTTTTGAGCACTTCCCGTGAGGCCTTCAAGGTTTCTCATGATATTAGTGCTTATTCACTGGTGGCTGTGGCGCAAAGGGCCGTTCCGATGATGCCCAATGGAGGAAGTATTGTCTCGATGACCTACTATGGGGCGGTCAAAGTAATCCCAAATTACAATGTTATGGGCGTAGCCAAGGCCAGCTTGGAAGCGACGACTCGATATCTAGCGGCGAATCTCGGTCCGGAGAACATCCGCGTCAACTGCATCAGTGCGGGGCCGGTGCAAACTCTGGCGGCTCACGGAATTGCTGGGTTCGGGCAGATGATGAAGCATTATGGAGAACATGCGCCTATGAAGCGGTCTTGCACGACCCAGGAGCTCGGAGCGACAGGGGTGTTTTTGGCGAGCGACGGGGCGGCTTCGATCACGGGGCAGGTTCTTTATGTCGACGGCGGATATGAAATCATGGGAATGTAGAAACTCAGCGGAATGAAGGAGTGGTATTACGGAAAGGAAGGTCAGCAGTATGGTCCGGTCGATGAGGCCACCTTGCGGGCCCGGGCGGCAACCGGAGAAGTCGGGCCGAACGATTTGGTTTGGTGCGAGGGAATGGAATCGTGGCAACCGTTTCGAGAGGTCATTGGGTCGCCTGGGGCTCCACCCCCGCTGCCTCCTGATTCATTGATTCAGGATGAGAGGGATTCCGGGGAAGTGGCCCCGGCGATTCCTAATTCGCCGTATGCTCCCCCGGTCGCCTCACCTGATGGGGCCATGTATCGGCCTGCTCCCGGTCTTCCCTCCACCAATGGAACGGCCATCGCGAGCTTGGTCTGCGGAATTCTTTCGCTGGTGTTCTTTTGTCTTTGCGGTGGGATCTTCTTCGGAATCCCTGCCGTGATCTGTGGCCATATCGCCCTGGGTCAAGTCAATGCGCCCGACAATCAGCAGGATGGCAGGGGGTTGGCGATCGCGGGATTGGTTTGCGGATACTGCGGGCTGGCGCTCTTTGCAGTCATGATGCTACAAGGGGAAGCGAGTTTTGGAGTCGATGAAATTATCAACCTCTAGAGGTCGATGGCCAGGTCGGCTTTTGCTTCTGCCGCTTCTGGTGTTGGGAGTGGCCTTGGCTCCCGTGGTTGGGCCTTCCTTACCCAAGTGTTTTTTCCATGAAAAAACGGGAGACCTCTGCCCCGGTTGTGGTGCGACCCGGTCGGCGATGGCGATGCAGGCCGGTCGATGGGGGGAGGCCATGCAGAGCAATGTGATCTTTGCCGGTGGGGTGGTCTTTGGGGGAATTTGGCTGTTGTTGGGTGCGGTCCGGGAACTCTACCCAAACTCCAGATGGCTGAGGGTTTTCAGATTTCGGTTGGAGTTTTTGTGGATTGCGCTGGCAGCGTTGGTGGTGTTTTGGGTAATCCGAAATTTGCCTTGGTTTGATTTTTTAAGGCCGGGTTGAAAACCAAAAAGAGGGTGTGCGTGATGAGAAAGGCCGATGCAATTACATTGCGAAGCAAAGAGAGGGACTTTAGCCTTTCACCAATAAAGAGGGATAGTTTGGCTATTAGGTCTTTTGGGTGTTTTCGCTTCCACGGCCTTTACCGAGGTGATTCCCGAACTTGAGACGGGAACAATCGCGACATTATCTACCACAAGAAAGGGGTAAAAGCGAGGGAGCTTGCGAGTTGGAGTTTCGCCACTGACCCTTTGAACCCTAATCTAGAGATAGCGACTTCGACAGTTTGTTACTTCTTTCGCTGGGAATTGTAGATGGCGGGTGCGAGCTTCTTCGAGCGCTCCTTGACCTCTTTCTTGAGGACTTCGATCGCTTTGTCGAGTTGGGGGTCTTTTCCGGACTGAAGGTCGCCAGGACGGACGTCGATAATGACGTGAGGCACTGCCCCGAAGAGTTCCATGTCTTCCCCGTTTTGAGGAAGGAACCAACCGCGGCCGGGCATGCGGATGCGTCCGATATCTAGGATGGTCGCCGATCCAGTCGAAATCACTCCGCCGGCTGTCGGGATACCCACCACCCTACCTCGGTCGAGGGTTTTGATGGCGTGGGAAAAGATTTCGGCATTGGAAAAGGAGTTCTCGTTACAAAGCACCACGATGGGTTTGTTCCAACTCGCGTAAACGAGGCGATCCTGCGGGTAGCCGGGCTTCCCGTTTCGTCCGATAGTGAAGGCGTGAACCGGTTGGGTGAGAACGGTGAGAAGGTGGTCGGTGGTGAATCCGCCGCCATTGTCGCGGACGTCGATAATGAGGCCATCTTTTCCGGCTCCCCGCTCGTAGATGTGTTGTTCGAACTTCTCAAATTCATCCCACATCATGCGGGCGATGTGAAGGTATCCAAGGGTGTCCTTGGTCTTGTCTTCTACTCGTTTGCGCCGGTCATCGAGGTGCGTGGCCGAAGCGAGAGCACGGGCCTGTGCGTAGCTGATGGGGCGGATGACCACCTCGCGGTTTTCCTTGTCGTCCTTGCCCTTCACGGTAAGGGTGATGTCTTGACCGGGTTGACCGGTCAGGAGTTTGGTCAGCGAAGTGCCGGAGGTCAGTTTCTCACCGTTCACTTTGAGCAGAAGGTCTCCGATGAAGAGGCGGCTGCTCGGACGATCAGCGGGACCGTTTGGGTGAATCGCGACCACTCGTCGGGTGGCATCGAGACGAACTCCGAGGTGGGCGGTCGTTTCCTGCCAAGCGGCTTTGTATTTCCACTGGTTGGGAAAATCATTCGGATAAAAGCCCATGTGGGAGGCATTCAGCTCTCCGAGAAGAAGAGCCATGACCCGGCCAAAGGTGTCCTTGCTGGAAGCGTTGGCTGCGACTGTTTCATACTTTTCGCGAACGGCGTTCCAGTCGCGGTTGTTGAGAGCGGGGTCGTAGAAACGATCCCGCAAAGCCCGCCAAGCTATGCGGTATCCCAAGCGCTGGTGTTGAGATCGGTCTCGTTCGTAGGCGAGCTTGAAGCCATAAGTCGTCACCTTTCCACGGTTGAGGAAGGCCGGTAAGCCGTTGGAAAGAAAGTAGATTTTATCGTTTTCCTTGTAATGCAGGATGTTACCTGAGGCCTTTACCATGACGGCGGCTTTGGAGCCAGCTTTGACAGCCACGCGGTAAATGTTTCCTCCGCTCTGGAAGATGAGGTTTTTGGAATCAGGCATCCAGTGAAGGGCTCCGGGATTAAGGCCGTTGAGTTTGATGCGCTGGATGCGTTTATGGAGATTGTTGAAGTCGATTTGAAGGCCGGGGTCTTTGGGTGTCTCAACCCTCTTTTCCTCTGTTTCCTCCTTCTTCTCGCCTTCCTTAGGAGCCTCTTCTTTTTTCTCCTCCGGCTCGTACTGCGGGTCACGGCTCATCGCCTTGCGGGCGGACTCGAGCCGGGCTTCCCGGTCGCTGCGGAAATGAGTGACGCGATCAAGGTGAACGAAGAAGAGGTCGGTGTTGGTGGAATGCCGACGTCCTACAAAGGCCAGCGTTTTGCCATCGGGGGACCATTTCGGTGAGTAATCCGAGTCGGGATGACGGGAGACGTTCACTGGTTCGCTTTTACCATCGGTAGCGACAATGAAGACATCGCTGTTGTAGTTTTCGTCCTCCACGGAGTAAGCGAGGTATTTGCCTTTCGGAGACCAGGCATAAGACGGGGAGTCCCACTTTTCGAGAAGGGGTCGGGCTTCGGAGCCATCAGGCTTGGCGACCATGAGGGTGCCGGGATATTCGATCCAGGCGATGTGCTTTTCGTCGGGGCTCAGAGAAAATCCCCACTTGTCCTTGGGTCCTTTGGTGATGGCTTTGGTTTCAAAGGATTCGGCAGTCCACCAAAAGTCCTTGGCATTGGTGCGGGACATACGGTGGTAGTTGACAGTGATGCCGTTGTCTTTTTTGAAGTAGAGGTGCTTTCCTCCATGGGAGAAGTAGATGTCCGATTCGATGGCTGGTGAGTTGGTGAGGCGGTGGGGTTCCTTGAGGACCGTGTCCATGGCCCAGATCTCGCCTCCGGAGGTAAAGGCCCACTCGAGGCCGGTTGGGGTGACGGTGGCATCTCGAGTGGTAGTGACGCTAAAGGTTTCGGTCTCCGGGTGCTCTAGGGTCGTGCGATGATACAGCTCGATTTTCTTGGGTGAGCTTCCGGGCTTGGTGGAGAGGTGGTGAAGGTGGAACAGATGACGGAAGACGAGTGATTTGCCGTCTTTTGACAAGGTGGGTGCAAAGACGCTGTCGTCCGGGAACTTTGTCAGCTGACGGTCTTTCTTTTTACCCAATTGATGTTGCCAGATGTTGAATGCTCCGGAACGGCTGGTGACGTAATAGAAGGACTTGCCGTCTTTAGCCCAAAGCGGGTAGCGGCAACCGGTGGAGTCTTTGACGGGCTCGATAAAGGACTTCTTGTCGCGGTCGTAGATCCAGATGCGGGCGGCCTGATGCCCGTGATACCCTTTGCGGTAGGTGGGTGCACCGCCGCGAACAAAGAGGATGCGCTTGCCGTCGGGTGAATAGCGACCGTTGCGGCCATCGGCATTGAAGACAATTTGCTCGTCCTTGTTGGGATCGAGAGGTTTTTCGATGAGACGGTAGGGCCGGCGGCCGGAGTGGTCTCGCAGGCCGCTGACGAGGATGACCGGTTTCTTGGGGTGAAGGTCTTCCAGCAGGCTGCCTTCGGAGTGAAAGGTGATTTGTTTCGGTGAGCCACCGACGATGGGCATGCGGAAGACCTGGTTGGAACCGGTGCGTCCAGAGTTGAAAAAGATGTGCTTGCCGTCGTGGGAAATCTTCGGGTTCTCGTCTGGTGCCGAATGGAAGGTCAGGCGGGTTGCTTCTCCACCACTGATGGAAGCCGACCAGAGGTCGTCGTTCCACGCGAAGACGATGGTTTTGCCATCGGGAGTGAGGGAGCTGGTGACCGGAAGGTGTATTTTTTCGACACCCGAAGAGAAGGAGCCGAGGGCCAATGAAAGGGCGAGGACGAGAAGCGCGTGGCGAATCATGGAGGGACGTTGCTTGCTTTTTACAAAAAACCAAGAGTGAAAGAGGGCTCCCTCCGTTGGGGCTAGTCCGAGAAAAGAGCGTTTCCCTCGTCCCCCTTTGTCGAATTTTTCAACACCTGGGAGTGCTCTGTGGCTGTGGAATGAGACTTGGTCTAAAAAGCCACCATCTCTGGAAAAATCTTCGGCGATTTCGCCGTAGTTCTGTCACAATTGACACGTCATGCTCCAAAAATTGTTTTCTCCTCCAGCCTTGGCTTGCTTCTTTGCCTTTACTCCTGCTCTGGCAGAGCCCCCGGCTTGGTCGGGCAACCCGGATCAAGATCTCACCATTGAGACTTTGCCCGGAATGATGAAATACAATCAGCAGGAGCTGGTGGTGGGGAAGGGGCAGCGGGTCAAGCTGACCTTCAAAAACCCGGATGATCTCGCTCACAACCTCGTCCTTCTTGACGTTGATACTGCTGACAAGACCGGGGTGAAGTTTGCCGAAACGGCCTTTGGTCTCGGTGAGAAAGGTCTCGCAATGGCTTGGACGCCCGATTCTCCCCGTGTGCTGGCCAAGTCGGGCATGTTGAACCCGAAAGCCGAGACCCAGATCTATTTTGTTTCTCCCAAGAAGCTGGGGTCCTATCCTTTCGTGTGCACCGTGCCGGGTCATGCCCAGTTGATGCGTGGGATTCTCAAGGTGACCGGAGCGAGCGTATCTGCCGACCTTAAAGATGTCACCTACGCACTCTACAAGCTCAAGGCCCCACAAAAGCTCCCCGACTTCTCGAAGTTGAAGCCAGTGAGCTCTGGCAAGGCGAAGGGCAATCTTCTCTCGCTCGACGTCGCAAAAAAATATGGCAGCGACTATGGTATCATTTGGGAAGGCGGTTTTACTGTCCCCAGGACCGAAAATTATGAATTCTTTCTAGGGTCGGACGACGGATCCCGCCTGTCCATCGACGGCGAACTAGAAATCGATAACGACGGGGTCCATGGCATGCAGGTGAAGAAAAAGAAGGTCCAGCTCGAGAAGGGGGAACACCGTTTTCGGGTGGCCTTCTTCCAGGGAGGTGGCGGAGCGGAGTTTTCCCTCCACGCCAAGGCAAAAAGTCGGGGAGAGGTGTTCTTCACCTCCAAGGCGAGCACCAAAAAACCACGAAGCAGTCGGGCGCCCCGCCCGCCCATGCTGTTGAAGCCCTTCCGCCCCGGCGAAGCGATTGTCCATCGGACTTTCCTTGGTGGTGGAACTCAGCCTCGTAGCATCTCGGTTGGATATCCCGGAGGAGTTAATCTTGCTTGGAGTGCTGACACCATGAATCTCAATTTGCTCTGGCGAGGAGGCTTTATCGACGTGGCCGGGCATTGGAACGGCCGAGGGAGCGGTTCCAAAATTGCCGGGTTTGATTCCCACACCGTAGTGTCCGGAATGGCCTTGCAGGTGCTTGAAAGCGCCAGTACGCCCTGGCTCAAGTATTCGGTCGATAAGGTGAACTACGAGCGCGACAAGAACGCCGCCGACCAGAAGAAGGAAATCACGATCGGCGTTCCTCACCCCGACTACGACTTCCAGGGGTACCACCTCGACTCAAAGCGTTTCCCGACCTTTAAATATAAGTTCAAGGACATTGCGGTGAATGATCGTTTTGATCCTGCCGAAGTCGATGGTATCGACGCCATCGTGCGAACCATCGATTTTAAAGGGACTCCTGCCAAAGGAATCCATCTTCTGGTGGGAACCGGTGGATCATACGCCAGCGAAGATGGCTGGTTCGACGGTGGGGGGCCCATTCGGGTGAAGATTGAGGGCGCCAAGCCCATCGTCCGCGAGTCGGGTGGTGAGAAACAACTTCTGGTAGCCATCACCAAAACAACTCCCATCAAAATCACCTATCGTTGGGCTTACGCCATCGGTGGAAAAACCAAGTAACTTTAGATTCTTTCAAATCCCATGAAATCATTTTTCAAGCGCTCATTGACCACTCTGGTTTTCGCGGGTTCCACGTTCGGTCAACTTTCCGCCCAGGAACCAAAGCAGGAGGATTACTACACCATCATGCCCCTGTTCCTTCAAGGTGATGGCGAAAAGCCTGAAGGCTACTTCGCACCGGACGGTGCTTCCATCGAAGCGGGTGGGGTCGCCCTTATGCCTGATGGCCGCGTGGCGGTGGCAACCCGCCGCGGCCAAATCTGGATGGTCGAAAATGCCTTTGATCATCCCAAGAAGCCTGCCAAGTGGACGGTCTACGCGGAGTATCTCCACGAAATTCTCGGGCTCGCAGTGGCTGATGGCTGGCTCTACGCGGTCCAGCGTCCCGAAGTCACCCGCCTGAAAGATGTCGATGGCGATGGACGGGCTGATATCTTTGAAACCGTCAGTGATGACTGGGGCATCAATCAAAACTACCACGAATACACCTTTGGTTCCCGTTTCGATAAAGATGGTAATATTTGGTGTACTCTTTGTCTGACCGGATCGTTCACCGCCAACTCCCTCTATCGGGGCTGGGTTTTGCGGGTAAACAAAGACGGCACAATGCTTCCGACGGCTTGTGGAGTTCGCTCACCGGGCGGGATCGGATTCAATGCCGAAGGTGATGTCTTCTACACTGATAATCAGGGCGCCTGGAATGGCTCCTCGTCCTTGAAATGGGTGAAGCCCGGATCCTTCCTAGGGAACCCGAACGGAAACATCTTTTTCAAATACACCAACGCCATCGGTCCTCGTCCTAAAGATCCTGATTATACCAAGGACAGTCGTGCGGAGGTCGCGCGGAAAGAAATTGCCACCTACGTCCCGCCCGCGGTGGTTCTGCCTCATGGCAAGATCGGTCAGTCGCCCACCGGGATCGAACCCGATTTGAGCAAGGGGAAGTTCGGCCCCTTCGCCGGACAGACTTTTGTCGGCGAGCAGACTTACTCGAAGGTCCAGCGAGTCTTCCTTGAGAAGGTGAACGGTATCTACCAGGGAGCGGCCTTTGATTTCCTGGAAGGATTCCAGTCGGGCAATATCGGTCTCCTCCTGACCAAGGACGGTGTCATGTTCACCGGTGGCTCAAACCGAGGTTGGGGAGCGCGCGGTGGCAAGACCAACAACTTCGAGCGCGTCACCTGGAATGGAAAAGTGCCCTTTGAGATTCATGAGATGAGAGCCAAGTCCGATGGCTTCGAGCTCACCTTTACCAAACCGGTAGACCCCAAGAGCGCGGTCGATACGGCTTTTAAGTGCTCGTCCTTCACTTATCGCTACCAGAAAGGTTATGGCAGTCCCGAAGTCGATAAGCTGGACCCCAAGGTCACCGTGACTTCGGTGGCGCCCGATGGAAAAAGTCTCCGCATTAAAGTTGAGCCTCTCACCAAGGGACATGTGCACGAGTTCTCGTGCGATGGCCTCAAGACCACCGAAGGCGGTCACGGCCTCCTGCACAAAAAGGCCTACTACACCCTCAACGAGATTCCCGCAAAGTAAGTGGTTCTTCAGCGGAGGAACTTACAGGGAATGCTGAAATGGAGCTGGGGATTACGCCCCAGCTCGATCGAGATCAGCGAGGTTTTCTTGACCTTGATCGAGTAGGACGTGGCGCCGATGATGTTCTCGACCAAGGCTGAGAAATCCGGTTCGTGTCCCACGATCGCAACGCGCGAGAATTCCTGATAGGCTTTCAATTCCTCGAGGGCTTGCTCCGGTCGCATCCCGGATTCAAGCCAAGGCTCGATGATGGGTTTGGGGCAGCCTTCCTCTGCTAGGAAGTTGGCGGTTTCTTTTGCCCGGATGACCGGGCTGGTCAGAACGATGTCGGGAATGAGCTCATGCTTTTTAAGAAAACGACCCACCCGACGTGCCTGTTCTCGACCTTTCTCACCGAGGTGGCGTACGAAGTGCCCGTCCGGAATTTCGAGAGCCCGGGCGGTCGCGTGTCGAATTAGTAAAAGATTCATAAGATCTGGAGGTCAGATTGGTCTGCTTCCTTTTTCCCTGAAACCTGAACTCTTTCACCTTCCCGACAAGGTCGGGCTACATCGTCATTCCACCATCGACTGCGAGAACCTGGCCGGTGATGTAACGGGCGTCGGGACTTGCAAGGAAGAGCGTGGCATTGGCGATGTCATCGACTAGCCCGAAGTCCGCAAGGGGAACTTTGGCGATAATGCCCAGCTTTAGTTCATCGGAAAGCTCGTCGGTCATGTCGGTGGTGATGAATCCCGGTGCAATGGCATTACAGGTGACCTTGCGCCCGGCCAACTCGCGGGCAATCGACTTGGTTAAGCCAATCAGGCCGGCCTTGGAAGCCGCATAGTTAGCCTGTCCGGCATTCCCGATGAGTCCAATCACCGAAGAAATGTTGATGATGCGGGGATCGGTTCCCTTCATGAGAGGACGTTGGAAGGCTTTGACGAGGTTGAAGGCTCCTTTGAGGTTGGTGTCGAGAACGGCGTCCCAGTCTTCCGACTTCATGCGCATGAGCAGTCCGTCGCGCGTCACCCCGGCATTATTGATGAGGACGTCGATACCTCCGAGGTCTTCCACGATGGTCTTTCCGGTTTCCTGAACTGCATCGTAGTCGGCGACATCAAGGGCGTAAAATCGGGTGGAGTCGGGAACCTCCCCGTTGATCTCCTTGGCGGCAGTTCCACAGCTGGTGGGGTTGCGCGAAATGATGGCGAGCTTAGCGCCTTCTTTTGCGAAGGCTTTGGCGATGGCAAGACCGATGCCTCGGCCAGCTCCGGTGATCACGACTCGTTTTCCTGCGAACTTGGACATGGGAGGAGCCTGTACGTCGAACGCCGAACTTCCAATGGTGAATTTCGAAGTTGATTAGCTTTTACAAGCCCACCACAGCCGTTTCCTGAAGGCGGAGGAAATTTCGGGCACCTTCCGAAGTGAGGCAGAAGGTGGCGTTGCCGTCCGTATGGGTAATGCTGAGTCCTTTGTTTCGTTTCCGGTTTCAATAAAAGACCTGATAGCCTTCACGATTTCAACGAATTGATCGCGTTCCGAAGGTCTTCGATCTGCTCACGTTGATGAGCTGCCGTAAGGGTGATGCGGAGACGGGCGGTGTTTTTGGGGACGGTGGGGTAGCGGACGGCGGGGACGAGGAAGCCTTTTTCGAAAAGAGCGCGTGAGGTGGCCAGGGCGGTGGCGTTGTCGCCGACCACGTGGGGGATAATGGGGGGGAGAGATTCGAGATCTAGAATTTGAGATCTGAAAATTGAGAGGTTGGCTTGGAGCTTGTCGCGAAGAGACTGACCTTCGTTCGTCCTGAGAAGACGCAAGGCGGCCAGGCTGGCGGCGGCTTGTGAGGGCGGTGGGGCGGTGGAGTAAATGAAGGACCGTGCCTTGTTGATTAGAAGATCAATCCACTGGCGCGAGGCGGCGAAGTATCCACCGGCCGAGCCCAAGGCTTTGCCCAAAGTCCCCATTTGGAAGTCGATACGATCCTGTAGACCAAGTTCTTCAGCGAGGCCATAACCGTTGGGACCTAGAACGCCGGTCGCGTGCGCCTCATCTAGAAGAAGCAAAGCACCGTGTTGCTCTTTGAGGGCAACGATTCTCTCGAGTGGGCAGAGATCGCCGCCCATGGAAAAGACCGATTCGGTGATCAACAAAGTACGACCTTTGCCAGAGATCAGAAGTTTTTCGAGTTTGTTGAGATCGTTGTGCGGGAAAACCCGGAGGGTGGCGCCCGAGAGGCGGGCGGCATCGATGAGGCAGGCGTGGGAAAGTTTGTCGAGGATGATGGTGTCGCCTCTACCCACGAGGGCCGGGATTGTTCCGGTGGCGGTGGCAAATCCGTTGGCAAAGGTCAGGGCCGCTTCGGCTTGTTTGACAGTCGCGAGGTGTTCTTCGAGTTCGTGGAAAATGTCGAGCGATCCGCAGATGAGACGGGAAGCGGTGGACCCGGTGCCATAATCCCTGGTGGCACGGATGGCGGCTTCGGTTAGGGCCGGATGTTGGGCCAGGCCAAGATAGTCGTTTGAGGCAAAGTTGAGGACTTCTCTCCTCTCAACCGTGAGATGAGGATGTCGTGGGGAAGAAACGACGCGAAGCCCGCGAAGGAGATCATGGGAGTCCAGTTCGCGGAGTTCGTCCTCGGGAGTGCGCACGGGAGAACTGTGAACAGTGAATCGTGAGATTTGAACGTTGAAGTTCGGGTTTTGGGCCTGTGGAAGCGTGGAAGGTTTCAGTGGCTGGGTGACAGAGCTTGGGTCCCGTAGGGAGATTAAGGGCGCTTGGTGTCGGGACGTTGGAATGGCTAACCTCAACCGGGAATTCCGGGCCTGAGCTATTCAACTTCCTGGCGTTTCGCCGGGTCATTCAGCGATGCGGCCGCAGCATTGTTTGTATTTCTTGCCGGATCCGCAGGGGCAGGGCTCGTTCCGGCCAACCTTGGCGACCGGTCTTCGCTTAGGCAGGTTGAGCTTGAGACCACTTTCGTCGGTGCTGCCGGATTGGGCTGCCACGGAGGAACCGGAGACCGCCACGTTTTCGTTGGTCATAGAGGCTTCGTCGCCCCCCGAAGTCTGTTGGGGAGCATCGGCGAGTACGGAGTCGATAGGCTGGACCGTGGTGAAGCGGAACAGGTTGTAGACGGCACCCTCATCGATGGTGTCCATGAGATCGGTGAAGAGCTTGTAGGCCTCCATCTTGTATTCCACGAGCGGATCCTTCTGGCCTTGCGCACGGAGTTGCACACCCTCGCGGAGGGAGTCCATCGCGTAGAGGTGTTCCTGCCACTTCTGATCGACGGCATTGAGAATGATGTGACGCTCGAGCGAGTCGAGGTGCTCGGGGTTCTCCATCGCCACCTTGCGGGCGTAGGCTTCGTGAATCTTCTCAAGAATAAAGGCAGAGTTACTTTCAACATCGCGGGTCTCAAATTCAGCTTCCTCGATGCTCAGGTGCAGCGGAAAGGTCTTGTTGATCCAGTTGAGAAGCTCCATGTAGTCGGCCGTTCCTTCATCGCGTTCCTCGGTGTAGTAATGGATTTGGGCGGGTACGATACGCTCGAGGAGTTCCATAATGAGCTCGCGGGGATCTTCGGCGCTTAGCACCTGATTGCGGTAGCCGTAAACGACTTCGCGCTGGCGATTCATCACGTCATCGAAGTCGAGCACGTACTTCCGGCGGCGGTAATACATCTGTTCCACGCGCTTTTGGGCCGTTTCGACTGAGCGGTTGAGCCACTTGTGTTCGAGGGCCTCACCGTCCTCCATGCCGAAGCGCTCCATCATGCTAGTCATGCGCTGGGCGGCAGCAAAGTTCCGCATGAGATCGTCTTCGAATGAGATGAAGAACTGGGACGCACCCGGGTCGCCCTGACGGGAACAACGTCCGCGAAGCTGACGGTCGATACGACGCGACTGGTGACGTTCGGTGCCGACCACGAAAAGTCCGCCTGCTTCGGTCACTCCCTCGCCGAGCTTAATGTCGGTTCCCCGGCCCGCCATGTTAGTGGACACTGTAACCGCGCCGAGCTGTCCGGCGGCCTTGACGATTTCCGCCTCCTGAAGGTGATACTTCGCGTTCAGGACGTTGTGGGGAATCTTGGCCCGCTTGAGCATGCGCGAGAGGGTTTCCGAGGCTTCCACCGAAGCCGTTCCGACTAGAACCGGCTGACCCTTATCGTGACACTCCTGGATCCGGTTGACCACCGCGTTGAACTTCTCGCGTCGGGTCTTGAAGACCTGATCGTTTTCGTCCTTTCGCTGGTTCTCCTTGTGGGTCGGGATGGGAAGGACATCAAGGTTGTAAATGTCGTGGAATTCCGCCGCTTCGGTTTCTGCCGTTCCGGTCATGCCACCCAATTTTTCGTAGAGGCGGAAGTAGTTCTGAATGGTGATGGTCGCGTAGGTCTGGGTCTCGCGTTCGACCTCGACGTTTTCCTTGGCTTCCACTGCCTGGTGAAGTCCGTCGGACCACCGGCGTCCCGGCATTTCGCGACCGGTATTTTCATCCACGATGGTGACCTTGCCGTCCTTGACGACGTATTCGTTGTCTTTTTCGTAAAGGCAGTAGGCCTTGAGGAGCTGCGAGATGGCGTGTACGCGGGTGCCCTGGGCATCCATCTTCGCTTGGATCTTTTCCTTTTCGACCACGCGCTCTTCGTCGCTCAGGTCGAGGTTGGCATCGACATCGGCAAAGGCCGCGGCGAGGTCGGGAATGACGAAGGCCTCGGGATCGTCGGGTGAAAGAAATCCGCGTCCCATGTCCATCAGATCGGCATCGTGGCCTTTCTCATCGATGGTGAAATAGAGTTCCTCCTTGATTGCGAAGAGCTCTTTCTTCTGGGCGTCCTGGTAGAAGGAAAGCTCGGTCTTTTCGATCAGGCGGCGGGTGTCTGGATCCTCCATGAACCGCATGAATTGACGGTTACGGGGCTGGCCGAGCTTGACTTTGAAGAGCGCGCGTCCGGCGGTGTCCTCGTCGCCTTCATCGAGCGCGACCTTGGCCTCGGTAGCGAGGTCGTTGCAGAGTCGGTTCTGCTTTTTGACGAGTTTCTCGATGACGTTGCAGTAGCGCTTGTATTCCTCGGTGTTTGAAACCACCGCGGGTCCGGAAATGATGAGCGGAGTCCGGGCTTCATCAATCAGGATGGAGTCGACTTCATCGACAATCGCAAAGTAGTGGCTTCGCTGCACCTGTTCATTGGTTGTGCTGGCCATACCGTTATCGCGAAGGTAGTCGAAACCAAACTCGGCATTCGTACCATAGGTAATGTCAGCGGCATACTGGGCGCGGCGAATCTCGGGGTATTGCTGGTTTTGGATACAACCCACGGTGAGGCCGAGGAATTTGAAAAGGGCACCCATCCATTCGGAGTCCCGTCGCGCGAGGTAGTCGTTGACCGTCACAACGTGGACGCCAAGGCCGGTAAGGCCGTTGAGGAAGACCGGAAGGGTTCCCACGAGGGTTTTTCCCTCCCCGGTTTGCATCTCGGAAATCATCCCGCGGTGAAGGGCAATGCCTCCGATGAGCTGGACGTCAAAGTGGACCATGTCCCAGGGGAGCATGTTGTCGACCACTTCGATTTCCCTACCGCAAAGACGGCGGGCTGCGTTCTTCACGACCGCATAGGCCTCGGGGAGAATGTCATCGAGATACTTTTCGCGGAGGGCCGGGAAATCGTCCTCGATTTCGGCAAAGGCTTCCTTGGCGGCCGCGATGTCTTCGAGTGAGTTTAGCTGGGACGGAAGCGAGGGGAATTCGTCGCGGAGGGCATCGAGCCGGTCCATCAGGACCTGGGAAACGGTGGCCACCGACTCGTCGTCCATGATTTCCAGCTGTCGCTTGGTCGGGAGATCAAGGGGAAGGTAACGATGCAGGTGCTTCTGCCAGGTGCCAACGCGCTCAAGGAGCTGCTCTTCGCTTTCGCTTTGAAGGCCTTTTTCGAGCTCATTGATCTGATCAACAATAGGCTGCATGCGCTTGAGTTCGCGCTGGTTCTTGGAGCCAACGATTTTCTGGAGAGTCCACTTGATCATGAAATTGGACCCGTTTTTTGAGACGGGGACCGGGAAATATACCGGTCAGGGCCGAGAAGCAAGGGAGACGGGCGGAAGATTTTGAGAAATACGAAAGGCCGAACCAACTGCGAAAAGGGCGGGAAAGGAGAAAATCGTTTGCGAATCCGCGGGAATTGACACGAATCAGCTTGGGTTTTGAGCAGAAGGAACGGTGGAAGGTCCGGAAAGACCCGGAAGAGGGCGGTGGAGTCTAGACTGAGGAGGGCTTCCTCCTGCCGCGAATGGTAGATCGTCTTGAGGGCATTTCTGGGTCGATACATAGAGATCCGTCATTTGCGCGCCCGTTTTTGTCCTGATTTTAAGGCGATTAAGCATTGCGCGGGCTGTTTTCATGGGTAGCGTTCGCCCGGTTTCCGGCATGAATATCCACGAATATCAGGCAAAGGAGCTGTTTGACCGCTTTGAGGTCCCGAGTCCCCGGGGCCAGATGGCAGAAACAGCTGAAGAGGCGAAAGCCATCGCAGAAGAAATCGGAGCTGATCTCCTGGTCGTCAAAGCGCAGGTTCATGCGGGCGGTCGAGGCAAGGGCACATTTAAAAATGGTTTCGAGGGTGGGGTTCACCTGACCAAGGATCCCGCTGAGATCGGCGAAATCGCCGGGAAAATGCTCGGTGAGACCCTCGTCACCAAGCAAACCGGTGAGGAAGGTCGCCTTGTCCGCAAGGTCATGGTGGCCGATGCCGTCGAAATCAAACATGAGTATTACCTCTCACTCCTCATGGACCGCGACACCAGTCGCCCGGTCATCGTGGCCTCCACCGAGGGTGGTATGGACATTGAGGAAGTGGCCGAGAATCAGCCGGAAAAGATTATCAAGCAGTTGATCCACCCGCTCGCCGGACTTCAGCCATACGAGGTGCGCAAGCTCACCGCTACTCTCGGATTCACCGGCCCGGCGGCCAAGGAGTTTGGCAAGCTGGTGAAAAACCTCTACAAGCTTTTCGTGTCGCTCGATTGCGACATGGTCGAGATCAACCCGCTGGTGGAAACGACTGACGGACAGGTTCTCGCGCTCGATGCCAAGTTTGGTTTCGATGACAACGCCCTTTATCGGCATCCCGAGGTCGAGGCTTACCGCGACACCGAGGAAGAAGATCCTCGCGAAGTGGCGGCCTCCGAGTTTGACCTCAGTTACATCGGTCTCGATGGAAACATTGCCTGCCTCGTGAATGGCGCTGGTCTGGCCATGGCAACGATGGACGCCATCAAGTTTGCCGGAGGCGAGCCTGCTAACTTCCTCGATGTGGGGGGTGGCGCAACCAAGGAGCAGGTCATCGGAGCGTTCAACATCATTCAGGGCGACCCCAAGGTGGAAGCGATCTTGATCAACATCTTTGGTGGAATCATGGACTGTAATGTCATCGCCGAAGGTGTGGTGGCTGCGGTTGAAGAAACCGGACTCAAGCTCCCGTTGGTAGTGCGTCTGGAAGGAAACAACGTGGCAGCCGGCCGTGCGACTCTCGCCGCTTCCGGACTTGCCATTACCGGAGCCGATGATTTGGCGGATGCCGCGAAGAAAGCTGTCGCTGCAGTGTAAACCTTAGCAAATTTAGTACGATGTCTATTTTAGTAAATGAAGACACCAAGGTTTTGGTGCAGGGAATCACTGGCGGATTTGGCGGACGCCATGCCGGATTGAGTTTGGACTACGGCACTGCTTTGGTGGCCGGCGTGACTCCAGGTAAGGGTGGGCTCACTTTTGATCACGGCGATCACAAGGTGCCCGTGTACAACACTGTTTCGGAAGCGGTGAAGGAGACCGGAGCAACCACTTCGGCGATCTTCGTGCCACCTCCGTTTGCTGCCGATGCTATTTTGGAAGCCGTGGATGCCGGCGTTGATCTTGTCGTGGCCATCACCGAAGGAATTCCGGTCATGGACATGATGCGGGTGAAGGAATACATGCGCGGATCCAAGACCCGCCTGATTGGACCGAATTGCCCGGGTATTGTTACTCCGGGAACAGGTCCTGATTCGACCGGTGGCTGCCGGATCGGAATTGCTCCGGGATACATTCACAAGAAGGGGAACGTCGGGATTGTTTCCCGTTCGGGAACCCTAACTTACGAAGCTGTTTGGCAGGTTACTACCCTCGGTTACGGCCAGAGCACTTGTGTCGGGATCGGTGGAGACCCCATCAACGGCACCTCTCATCTCGATATCATCAAGCTTTTCAATGAAGATCCCGAGACCGAAGCGATCATCATGATCGGTGAGATTGGGGGATCGGCTGAAGAGGAAGCCGCCGCCTGGATCAAAGAAAACTGCAAGAAGCCCGTGGCCGGATTTATCGCCGGGGCCACTGCGCCTCCAGGACGTCGTATGGGTCACGCTGGCGCCATTGTTTCCGGTGGACAAGGAACAGCTGAAGCCAAGAAAGCTGCCATGGCTGATGCTGGCATCGTGGTCGCGGAGACTCCATCCGAAATGGGGCAGGCTCTTCTTAAGGCTTGGGATAAGTAAGCGGACTGCTTTCCAAAAGTTCCAAAGCGCGACGGGTGAACCTCGTCGTGCTTTTTCTATGGAGTGACGCTCTCTTAAGCGTCATGGGTCACTACTTGGCGGTGTGGAGACAGCTGTTCCATCTTTAGTTACCAAAGCGGCATCTGATGATCGCCGGTTTCCTTTGTTTTGGCTGGAGCGGTGATGAGGTCGAGATCGAGGATGAGATCGGGAGTGGCGCGTTCTCTTTCGTCTAGAATGTCGCGAAGGTGTTCCTGCCACATTTCGGCGTCACCATTGTGCTTTTGCGCGAGAACTTCGGCCCACTGGCTCAGCGCGCCACTGGGGCGGGCGCGTTTGCGGATTTTGGTGAGCCAGATTTGATAGGGAGACATGATTCGGATCGCGAAAAGCGATAGCTCGCTCCCGGAGGAAGGCAACCCTTCTTGAGGGTTGGTGGGGACTTAAAAAAAGGGATGAGCCCTTGCAAGAATTGAGGAAAACGGTTGCAGTAGTGTCCATGCGCTACGATCCAGCCGACTCCCAATTTTTTGTCCGCAACCGCGAGCGCTTACTTGAGAAGATAAAGCCCAACAGCTTGGTGGTGATTCACTCAAACGACATCATGCCCACCAACGCGGATGGTACGATGGGATTCCGGCAAAATAACGACCTTTTTTATCTCGCGGGAATTGACCAAGAGGAAACGGTCATCGTGCTCTGCCCGGATGCTGCGATGAAGGAAGACCGGGAAATTCTCTTTGTTCGCGAGACTTCCGAGCAGCTTGCGATTTGGGAAGGCGCGCGTCTTACCAAGGAAGCGGCTACCGCGCTTTCCGGGGTGAAGAATGTGCAGTGGACGACGAATTTTGAAGCGGCTCTTCATCGTCTCGCTCCCCAGATTGATCACATTTACCTGCAAACCAACGAGTATCATCGTGCTGACACTAGCATGGAAACTCGGAACCGTCGTTTCATCACGGAGTGCCAGAACCGCTATCCTTTGCACAAGTATGAGCGGGTTTCCGTGCTCTTGGCCGAGATGCGGACTATCAAGGATCCGGAAGAGATCAAGTATATCCAGAAGGCTATCGATATCACCGAAGCAGGATTTCGTCGCGTCTTGAAGTTCATCAAGCCAGGCGTGGGTGAGTGGGAGATCGAGGCGGAATACATTCACGAGTTCATCAGCCGGAGGTCGCGTGGCTTTTCCTACGCTCCCATCATCGGTTCCGGAAAAAATGCCTGTGTGCTTCACTACGTCGAAAATAACTGTGTCTGTGAAAACGGTCAGATGATACTGATGGATGTCGGTGCAGAATACGGCAACTGGGTCGGCGATATGACCCGCACTGTTCCGGTGAATGGCAAGTTCACCGAGCGCCAAAAAGCCGTTTACGAAGCGGTCTTGCGTGTCATGTACGGCGCGAACGAAATTCTCCGTCCGGGCCTGACTCTTCAAGAATATCAAAAGCAGGTTCTCGAATTGATGGAGGTCGAATTGATTGGTCTCGGTCTCATCGATGCCGAGGAGGCCAAGAAGCAGGACGAGAGCAAGAAGTTGGTGAAAAAGTATTTTATGCACGGGACCTCCCATCACTTAGGGCTCGATGTGCACGATGTGGGTCATCCCACTGCCAAGTTCGAGGTGGGGATGGTCTTCACCATCGAACCGGGGATTTACATTCCCGAAGAGAACATGGGGATTCGGATCGAGAACGAATTCATCATTGGCGAGGAAACCAACATCGACATGTTCGCCAGCTTCCCGACCACGGTCGAGGAGATCGAGGCCGCGATGGCCGAGTGATTAAAACTCGAGTCGGCCGCCCAAGGTGAAGTTGCGCCCGGGGAGAGGAGCGACATCTTTAAGGAATGAGGTGTGAAGCCTTCGTTCTTCGTCGAGCAGATTGCTGAGGCTGGCAAAGACGGTGAGTTTCAGATCCGGAGTGAGATCAAAATCGTAGCTCACATCGAGATTAATCTCAGTGTATCCGTCGGTGGAAAGCTCTCCCTGCACCGTGTTGGTTGAGGGCTGGATGTGGTCCTGCTCGAAGGCGTGCCGGATCTCCAGACCGGCTTGTAAGGGGCCACTGGTGTAGGCGAGCCGGGTCCCGAATCGGAAGGGCGGAATGCGGGGAAGTGGCGTGTTGTTAGTGCGATCATTGGCCTGGACCCAATCAGTCATGAAGGAGAGGACGAGCTCCCGATTGAGGTCCTCCTGAATTTTCCAATCGGCCTGGCCTTCCAATCCATACAGACAGGCTTTGGTCTGGATGTAGATCGCCTGGTTTCCGATCCCGACGATGTCCTGAAGGTAGGTGAAGTTGTCGATCTGGTAGTGGAAGAGGTTGAACTGGAAATCGACCTGCCTGGTTTCTGCTTCCAAACCGAGATCGATGCCAAGGCTCTGTTCGGTTTGGAGAGGTGAGCCGTCGAGATCACCGCCGATGAGAAAGCGTTGGATGGCTGGGTTGTCCCAAAAGGCAAAACGCTCGGTCTCGGTGGGGATTCGCTCGATTGATGAGAGTGAGAGATTGGCGCGAAGGCGGTCGAATGGCCCGACCATTTCGTGTTCCCAGCTTCCTCCCAAGCTTGCGCTGAAACTGGTGTCGTCGACTTCGCGTATGAATCCAAACTCGGCTAGGGAATTGTCTTCGATGGTTTGGGTTTCCCCGCGTAGAACGGCATGAATCTTGAAATCTCCTAGGGTGGCCGTCTCGTTGATAAAGAGGCCAATGTTTGAGGTTTCGAAGCGATTAAAAAACCGGGAGGTCGGGTCCGGAGCTCCGCCCAGTCGGCTGGGCTTCAGTCTGTTGCACCAGAGCTGGAATCCTGCCACTCCGCTGAGCCAATCAGCCGGTTTGTGAACCAGATCAAGCCGGGCTTCCATTGCTTGAAGGTCGAAAATGGTGTCATCGAAATCGAGGCTGGCGTCCTTGTCCCGGCCGGTGAAATTTTCGGTGTGGTTGTAGTCTCCAAACCCGACATGGAGGGTGGCTTCGGTGAGCCAGGGGAGATCGGGGAGGTAACGAAGGCGAAAGTCGAACCGATCTTGGGTGAGAGCGAGCGAAGAATCCCCGAAAAGGTCGTTGGCATCTCCGCCGAAGAGATAAGGAAGTCCGAAGTCGGACTGAAAGCGGGAGTAAGCAGCGGATGCCTCGATCGGTAGTTCGACTGGAAACCAACTCAGGCCGATCGATTGGCTGTCACTTTGAAAATAGGAATTTGGCAGGGTGTCGGATGGGTTTTCGATCGGGACAGTCATGCCGATGTCCGGATTATTTACGACGGGGTTGAAACGTTCCTCGTATTCGTCGGTGCGGGCCCGACCCGGGATTTCGTAGTCATGGGCATCACGGTAGGAGCCAGTAATGGTGAGAACGAAATCGCTCATGGTGACATCGAGATAGCCGGCGGTGGCCCATCCGGAGGACACCGAGTCCCATCGGGATTCGAAGGCACCTCGGAATTGTCGGTCCGGAAGTTTGGTGGCGAAGCTGCGGGTGAGGGAATTGACTGCTCCGCCGAGGGCCGAATTGCCGTAGCGCAGGGCCGCAGGTCCACGGAGAATCTCAATCTCACGGAGGAGAAGCGGCTCGATGGGGATGCCATGGTCCGGACTTGAAGAAGAAACGTCGAGTGTTCCTACCGAGTCGCGCAGGATGCGGACACGGAAGCCATCCAATCCTCGGATCACCGGGCGGCTGGCTCCTTGGCCATAAGAAGAGGTGCTGACTCCCGGCTGCCAGCCGAGAGTGTTGCCCAGAGTGCCTTGTGCAATTCTTTTCAAAACGGCTTCGCTCACGGTGTTGGTGGCGCAGAAGGGATGATCATCAGTGAGTGAGATCTCGTCGCTCCCGACCACGGTGGTGGCCCCAAGTTCCGACGCCTCTGTTTCGACCGGCTTAAAAGCGTCCTGAGCCCAAATCGGAGAGATCAGGAGTAAAAGAACCGAGGCGATTTTCGACACGCCCCGACACAACCGGGCATCACGGTAAATGCAAGGTTATTGCATTAATTCTTGCAAGTTAGTTGCAATAACGTAGAGATTTTCCCGGATGCGCGTGCCCCTATCTGTTGGTTTTCTTGGTCTGGCTGGAGTATTTTCTCCGGTCGGTGCCGTGGATTTGATCTTGGGGCATTTCGAGTATCAGCTTGACTACGAATTGCCGGAAAATGGCCCAGCAGATGGGGGTTGGCAGACATCGATCAGCTACGATCTGGATGGCAGTTTTGCTGATAACGGAGGGGTGGTTCGTCTTGATACCGATGGGGTTCGTTTGCTCGCAGCTCCTTCAACCCGAATTGACCTGACTAACCCGTTCCCACCCTTTGGACTTGAAGGGGGTGATTCCCTCTGGCTGCTTTCCCAAAACAACATTCAGGGTGAGTTATTTTTAGGTTGGCGGGCGATCTACGAGCAGGGCCTGTTTCAGGCAAATGTGGGAGGGAATTACACTCCCAGCCCACTTGGGAGCATCGCAACGTCCTTGGTCTCGGTGACCGGAACCGGCCCGCAACGAGGTGGGGAGTTTGGCATGTGGACCAGCAGTGGGTTTGGAGGTCTTGAGTTTCACTACAATACGAGCGATGGAGTGAATGAGGGTGACACGTTGAGTCCGATTCCTTCGGGCAGCCACAGTCACTACAATTGGGGGTTTACCCGACCGGGAACTTACGAGATCTCCTTCCTGAACGAAGGGAAGCTCAACCCGCAGTTTGGAAATGAGATCACCTGGTCCGAGTCGACTCTTCAGTTTGTCATCCCTCACGACAGCTCTGTCAACGGGCAGGCGCTCTGGCGCTTGGGATCGGGTGCCAATGGCGCAGACCTTGCTTCAATTTATGATCCTGTTATGCAGGTGGATTATGCGCCCGATCAGGTGGCCCTGGTGGCGGTTGATGGAGAGTTTCGGATGGGGCCTGCCGGTAATGGTAACGTTTCGTTGGGTCAGGTCGGAGTGATAGATCCGCCTTCGATCAGTTTCCCGGGCACTGGTCCCATCGAATTGAGATTCCTGGATCAGACCGGGCCGGGAGCTGTGACTTTCGTGGAGGAGGGGGCAGAGCTCGTCTTCGGCTTTCCAGAGGACGGAATTTACCGCGTGACATTTGAGGCTTGGCAGGGTGATTTGACCGGGTTGCCGGTGACGTTAACGTTCCTGGTTAATCTGGAGCCGGATTACAGCTATGCCGAATGGGCCGACAGTTTCGAGCGGTCAAATTCCCTTAATGCCGGATCATTGAGTGACCAATTGGAGGATTACGATCGCGATGGAATCGGGAACGGGCTCGAATATCTTTTGTTCTGGCATGGCCTTGATCCGACGGTGAGTGACGGCGGGTTGTTACCAAAGCCCCGCTTGGTGGACGGCCATGCCGAGATCGAGTTTTTGCGGGACTTGCATAAGGATGACTTTGCCAACACCCCTCTTGAGCTGTCAGCAGCTTGGAGTGCGGATCTGGAAACGTGGCGGCCGTGGCGTCGTTTGTTTTCCGAGGGTAATGCTGACGGATTTTATGAGTCGGGCGCAGAACGGGGGAATGAGACCTCGGTGGTGATGCGGCGAAAGCTGGTGGTGCCTAACGCGAGTGAAAATTTTGGGTTCTTTCGTTTCGAACAGAGATCCCGAAACTAACAAAAGAAAACAACCAAGAAACCATGAAGAAAATTGTTCCCCTGCTGGCGATTGCCGGAGTTGGAAGTTCACCAGCCGTCCTCTTTACAGCGGGCGAGCTCGACTTCGGAGTCATCCTTGAAGGCTCGGATTTCGAACTGGAAGCCCATGATGTCGACAACGACATTGAGTATGAAGCCGCTGAAATCACCGTTCTTGCCGGTGCTGATCGAGCGTTCACCGCGACGAGCGATGTCCCCGCCGCCGGCGTGACCACCGGTGATTCGATCTGGATCCTGCCTCAAAACAATGTGCCGGGCGTTCCTTTTGTTGCCCTAGCATCCGAAGAGCTTGCTGAAATTGGTGGTGGGGCTGCCGACTGGAGTACGAACATTACATTCACATTGGGAACGGTGGTTTCTCCTTCCGGTTCGGGAACCTTCTCGGTTTGGAGCAGCGATGGATTGGGAACTGATACCTACATCTTCTCGTCGACGAACCCGGGAGCAACTGCCGCCGGGAACACCTTCGAGTCGGTCTTCGGACACGACCATGTGAACTGGGGCTTTACTGAGCCCGGTGAATGGTCTGTCGAGCTGACGGCCTCGGGGACCCACAATTCTTTTGGGCCGTTGACAGCGACCGAGACTTTGAACTTTAGCGTCATCCCCGAGCCCTCGACTGGAATGATGGCTCTCCTTTCTGTCGTCGGCCTCTCTCTGGTCCGTCGTCGCAAGTAAGGAAATTCTCCCCGCAAAAAGGGGTCCCGTTTCCCAGGTACGGGGGCGGGACCCTCCCTTTTTTGTGCAAGAAAGCCCGCCATCACTGGCTCCCTTCCATTTCCGTGATCTGGCGGATGGGATCCAGCAGTTTATGTTCTTTTGGGGGCAGGACGTCCTTCACCCTGCGGGGAACCTTTTGGGTAGGCAGGGATTTGAGCGTTCACCTTCAACCGGGATCAAGGGGACGAGTTGTTATCGCCTCAAGTGGCAGGGAGGGCACATTGAACTCTACGGGTCGGTCGCTGGTTGGTATGGAAACGGCGGGGGATTTACGTTTATTCGGCCCAAACGGCGATGCGTTATCTGGCGATCTTCTGAAGAAACTCCGGTTCCGGGTGACTGGCAGGAGAGGCTCATCGAGAAGAAAGCGACAAGGGTTGAACTTTATGAGGCTTCGAAGCCATTTCTCAACTGGTTCTTAAGCTACGAGGACGAGATTTTCGAACACTTCGGGCCTCGCTACCGCGAGAGCCACTACCGGATGTACGATCGCATCCCCAAAAACCGGGTGTGGCTTCCGCCTTCTCTCGCAATGAAATGGTTTCGGGCTTTTCGCTACTCGCCCGAGACCTTGGTCAGGCCTCGTCAACTTCTTCGCGACGCTCATGGTTAAATCCCACCCCTCACCACCCGGGGTTTTACCCAAACTTACTCCGGTCCGGCCGATGGTCATGCTGACCGGATTTCTCGGTGCAGGAAAGACCACGTTTCTCCGGTCGCTTCTCCAAAATTTGGCTCTGGATGATTATGGGGCCGATGTGATTTTGAATGACCGGGAGAATGCCCGAATTGACCGGGAGACGTTGCGTGACGATGCCAAATCGATTGAGGCACTCACCGGCTCGTGTGTTTGTTGTGAAGGGCTGGATCAGCTAAATCAATTCCTGCTCAACGCCAGTCGGACCAAACACGATGTGCTCCTGATCGAGTTGAACGGGACGGCCGATCCGATTCCTCTTCAAGAGACTTTTATCTTATTTGAGAAGCATATGCAGCTGCGCCCCCGGTGGCAACTTTGCGTCGTGGATGCTCGTTTCTTTGGAAAGCGCAGGGCCTTCGCCGAGCTTGAAAAACTCCAGCTGGAAACGGCGAGTTACTATTACATTTCTCATGCTGAAGAGGTGAGCAAGGACAGGCTTCAATCTGTTTTGAAACGAGTGACAAGAGTCAATCCCCATGCAAGCCGAACGACAGTGGGGGAGTTTTCGCAACACGTGGGTCGCGCCATCTACGGCAATCAGGGTGTTGAGATGTCGATTCTCCGGGAAGAACGAGATGGAACACGTTTGCCTTTTGCTCAGAAAAAAGCGCCCCACCATCGCCACCACGTCGCTCATGAGTTTACCGGGTGTAACATCGTTTTCCCTGACGCGGTTGAAGAAGTTAGGGTGTTCGAGTGGTTACGCTCTCTTCCGGACGAGATCATTCGGGTGAAAGTCTTGTTGAAACTCAAATCGGACCGCCAAAGCAGGTTCCTTTACGAACGCGTCAGTGGCGAGGTGTCGCCTGCCCCGATTACAGTGAGAGAGATTGCTAGAGTCCCGTGTTCGGGTATTTTTATCGGACCGACGCTTGATCCGGATGAAATTCTTCATTTCACCCAAGCCAAGTTTGCTCCGACCGCTCATTTTCCAGATTGATGAATAACGTGGCCACAGTTCCTCCTGGCGACATGGAATCTCTCAGGGCTGACCGGGTGGGAATTGCCGCCTCCGTCGATTGTCACCCGTTGGGTGGGATCTTCTTGATCGCGGCCCAAATCGGCAATCTTTGCGCTTGCGGGGGGGCTTGTCGACAGGGGCACTGTGAAGAGTGCTCCGCCTGAGGTATGGTTCGGAGGCGTTCCTTTGTTCGGGGGCCAAGCTTGATTACCAGCCTAGATTTCCCACCTTCCATTTGGGAAAGGGATCGGGAAAAAGTTTGGTCCATTTGCGTTCGTTGGTGGCCACCTCCTCTTCCGTCAACAGGCAGTCGTCGAGCATGTCGATGAGCGCTTCCTGGTCCATGTCTTTTCCGATCAGGACGATTTCCTGACGGCAGTCGCCATTGTTCCCCTTCCAGACCCGATCAATATGACCGGTGTCGTCGGGCCAGTGTTTCCGTGGAACCGCGGCCCAGAAGAAGCCAGCGCATTCATGGCGAGCCACTGCTCCGGCCTGTGACCAAAAGCCCGCATGCCGGAGCCTGGTGGCTAACCAGAAAACTCCTTTCGACCGAATCACTCCAGGCCATTCTTTTTTCAGGCAGTCAAAAAAACGCTGGGGATGAAAGGGGATACGGCGTTCGTAGATGAAGTTGGAGATGCCATATTCCTCGGTTTCCGGGGTGTGCTCCACGAGGGAGTCGAGCCACCCTTCGTGCTGGGAAGCACGGTCGGGATCAAAGAGACCGGTGCCCAGAATCTGATTGATCGGAACATCACAGTTCTTTGTGTCGTGGATCTGGGCTTGCGGGTTGAGGGCACGGATCATCCCATGAATCTCATGAGCCTGGTCCTTGCTGATCAGGTCGGTCTTGTTGACTAAAATCACATCCGCGAAATCAACCTGATCGGTCAGGAGGTCCACAATAGTCCTCTCGTCCTCGTCCCCGATCTCCTGTTTGCGATCCTTCAGACTTTCCATGGTCTGGTAATCCCGCAGGAAGTTCGGTGCATCTACGACTGTGACCATGGTGTCAATCTCTGCAATATCACCAAGAGACTGACCGTCTTCATCGGTGAAGGTGAAGGTTTCGGCCACCGGCATTGGTTCTGAGACACCGGTGGACTCGATGACAAGATTGTCAAACTGACCTTCTCGGGCCAGCTTGCCGACCTCGAGAAGGAGGTCCTCGCGCAAGGTGCAACAAATGCACCCGTTCGACATTTCGACCATCTTCTCTTCAGTGTGCGACAAGGAGGCATCGCCGTTGCGGACAAGGTCTGCATCGATATTGACCTCACTCATGTCATTCACAATTACCGCGACCTTCTTTCCTTCACGGTTGCGCAGGATGTGGTTCAAGAGCGTGGTTTTCCCTGCACCAAGAAACCCTGAGAGAATCGTTACCGGAAGCTTGGTCGTTGCTTGAGGTGGAGGAGTTGTTGGCATGACCAAAAGATCAGCGTCAATAAGGCGCCGGGCAAGTTGTTATTGCAAGTTACTTGCAATGAAAGCGAGGAGCTAATGTCAGCCTCAGACCAGAAGGGTCTTCAAATCTCTTTCCAAAGTTTCGATGACTTCGGGGTCAGTGAGCTTGCCGCCTTTAGCGGTCTGCACGTAGATGGAGTCGAGCGCTGCTCCCTTTTCAGTACATATGCGGGCGTGCACTGTGGTCAGGTTGTGATCGTTTACGGTGTGAAGCACATCGTGTAGCAGGGCGATGCGATCGAGTGCTTGTAGTTCGATGACCGTAAAGTGTGGATCGGCATCGTTGGTGATGTGGGCGCGAACCGGAAACTCGACGACCTGTTCAGTTTCGGGCTTGAGGAAGTTGACTTTCTTCTTGAGATACCGGGAAGGGTCGTAGATCCCGGCTTCGTGAATCTCATGGAGGGTTTTGACAATCGCCTTTTGGGTGGTGCTGTGGGTGATGGCCTTGAGATCGTCCGTGCAAACGCGGAAGAGATCCAGGGTGACGCCATCGGGACGAGTGTAGATGTCGGCCGAGAGGATGTTTAACTGGTGGGCCGCGAGGGCACAGCAGATCTTTTCGAGAAAGCGTTCCGAGTCATGGCTAACGATAATGAGCTCGTTGTAGCCAAACTTGGGATGGTCGATCCACTGCACTGAGCATTCGAATGGAGTGTCGGCTTTCCGGCTCCGCAGATCGAGGTATTGCCACAGAGCCACGATGTGTTTCGAGATGCTCTTTTTACTCCGATATCGGAAGTAGCGCTTTGGCATCAGGCGAACATGCTCCGCAAAAACTTCGTGGTATTTTTCCTTCAGGCCGGATTTGATTTCCTCAAGTGATTCGCGGACTTCTTCTTCAACTTCTTCGGCCGCTCCGGTGTGCCCTTCCAGGATGAATTCGCGGGTGCTGCGGTAGAGTTGCAGGATGAGGGTTTCCTTCCAAGGTGACCAAGCTTCCTCGTTCGTGCCATTTGAGTCGGCGAAGGTGAAAAGAAGAAGGGCATCCAGCCTGTGGCGATCCTTCATGATGCCGGCGAACTCCCGGATGACTTCGGGGTCGTCGATATTCTTCTTGGTGGCAAAGCGCCAGAGGGTGAGATGGTGATCGACCAGGAACATGATGAGGGCTCGTCGACCGCCGGTTATGCGGAGTCGTTTGCAGAGTCGCGCCGCCAAGACGGCGGAGCCGTCGATATGTTCGCGAACGTTTTCCGCGCGCCCGGTATCGTGTAAAATCAGGGCGACGCAGAGGGCGTATGGGTCGGGGTGCTCGAGGAAAAGTTTGCGGTAAAGTTGGTGACGCGGATCCTCGCCGTCCATGAGATGATCGAGGTGGTCGATGCACCGCAGAGTGTGTTCGTCGGCAGTGTATCGATGGAAGAATTCGTGTTGGACGAGACAGTCGAGAGCCCCGAATTCTGGTAGGAATCGTCCGAGAACTCCGGAGCGGTGCATCAGCCGGAGAGTGCGGGCCACTTGGCCTTTTTGTTCAAGAATGCGACGGAAGGTCTCGCGATTCTCAGCGCGGAGGCGAAACGATTTGTCGATATGGTGCCAGCTTTCCTTGATCAGTTTGCGGACTGACGGGGCGGGGCTGATGCCATATTTTTGGCACTCCGCGAACACGCTGATGAGCCGGTTGGGTTCCTCTTCGAAGATTGTTTTTCGCCGGGTAAAGAGCCGGTCATCCCGGATGAGGTATTCGTCGAGGGTCTTGTGCTTTTTCTTTAGGAGGCCGAAGGTGAGCTTGGAGCGGAGGCCGTAGCTTTGGGGGAGGGAGTATTTAAGCTCGAAGATCTCGAAGACCGAGCGGGTGTGGTTGTGAACGTTGCGGGCGTGGGTGTAATACTCACGCATAAATGCTTCGATACGGCGAAGAATCGATTTGTGCGGGTAGCCGAATTCGTTGGCGATCAGCCCCTGGAAACGAAGAGTGAGGATGTCGTTACCCTTGTCGTGATAGTGAAGTGCATTACGAACGCGGTGGAGAAAATTGAAGGCGTCCTTGAGTTCACGTCGCGCGAGACGGGTCAGAATGCGACGGGACACGAGCTCGGTCATCGAGCGCGTGCCTGCTTCGGTATCAATGATCCACTCGAGATTGTGATAGTCGCGAAGAGTCCCCGGGCTTTCCTTGATATTGGGTTCCTGGAGGAAGACGGTGTGGGACCACTTGTCGTGCCGGGTGCGAATGTCTCGGCTCCGCTCGTCAAAGAATGTCTGTTTGTCTTTCTCGATACAGATCTTCCGGAAGCGCGTTTTGAATTTCTCAAACAGAGTTTCGGAACCGGCAATCAACCGGGCATCAAACAAAGCGGTTCGGGATTGTGGTTCCCTTCGGGCCTCGGTAATGCACTCGGCGATCGATCGAGTGGAAGGGAGGAACTTGAATCCGAGGTCCCAGATGAGGTTTTGCATCTCCCGGATCACTTCGGAAATACGGCCGGAAACTTTTCCGGAGGGGGCAGCGGTGAGAAAAAGAAGGTCGAGATCCGAACCCGGGTTCATTGAGCCACGGCCATAGCCTCCGTTGGCGACGAGTGCGAGGGAGGGGAGGTCCTCGTCTGGTTTCAGCAGGGAACCGAAGATCGCCCGAATGAGCAGATCGATTCCTTCGGAAATGGTGGCCGCGTGCTTGAGACCGGCCTCTCCGGCGAGGTGCTTTTGGTGAAGCGATTTCCTCCAACTATCGAGCCGGGATTTGAGATAAACAATGCGTTCTTCGGGAGAGAGCTCGCGAAGGTGTTCGGACTTGAGAGTATGAGGCACGGATGGTGAGGCGATTTGGCTACCAGCGAGTGGCATTGGCTCGGGGTCGGCCTCTCCAGCGGGCGTAGTAGGTTTTTCCTTCCGAAGTGGTATTTAGCGAACCTCGAATGATCTGAACTCCGGCTCCCACACCGACACGGCGGTAAAGATCGATGATGTCCCGGGACTTCATGCGGATGCAACCGTAGGAAGCCGGTCGACCGATCTTGTTCTCGGCGGGAGTTCCGTGAATGTAAATGCAACGGCTGAAGGTGTTGCGATTATGAGGTTCACGACCGCTGAGCCAGAGAATGCGGGTGACAATGGGGTCGCCTCCGTAGGTGTTGGGCTTCATGATGCGCCCGGTACGGCGGCGGCTCTTGAAGACCTCGCCTTTGTGTGCTCCGGTGCCTATTTTCTTGGCCACGACGTGCTTTCCGAGCGGGGTTCGGTTGCTGCCACGTTGGCTGCCGAGGCCAAACTTGGATGTGGAAACGGGGTATGCTTTGACGGGCTTACCTTCTTTGACGAGGAGAAGTTTTTGGTCCCGTACGCTCACGACCATTTGGTTTTTGTGGTCAACTGTCGGGCTGCAACTTACCAAAAAGAGCGGGAGGGCAGCAAAGAAAGACAGTGCAAGCGAGCGGAGCGACAACATAGTGCGGTTGAGAGCGACGGCGGGCTACTCGCTTTCGGACCGTGACGGTAGGAGTTGGAGGATCCCCGACATCTGTCCCAAGGAGTTCAAGGAGGTATAGAAGAATCCTACCGGAAATGGAAGCAACAAGATGGCTGTGATCCAATTTGCGGAGTAGGCGGCGTCAAACACCACAAAGAGGAAAAAGAACCCGAAGAGCAATTCCACCACCGGGGTGAGGCTTTTGAGGGCCTTGTAGCGGCTCTTCTTGATCTCCATTTTCTTCTTTCCTTCGATGCCATACTTCGGAGTGCGAACGAACCCGGACTCGTGTCCGATAATGGCTTCAATGACGGCCTTGGCATTATTGACTGCCATCCCGATTCCTAGGGCCAGGAGAAGGGGAAGGTAGCAAATCTCCTTCAGCCAAGTCTTAGGGTTGAGGGCTTTTTGCGCTGCAGCGTAGAAGAAAAGGATGGAGACCGAGGAGAAAAAGAAGATCGGCATGTTGATGAGGACGTTGCCCCAGTAGCCCAAGTCAGGACCCCATTCGTTACGAGGAAAGATGAGGAAGCAAAGAGCGATAAGAGCTAGGTAAGCAAAGTTCGCGGTGAGATGGGCAGTGGCCTCCAGCTTGACCGCAAGAGGGTAGTTGCTTTTCCAGATGGCCGGCAGGCACTTCTTGCAGCATTGGATCGATCCTTTGGTCCAACGGTGTTGCTGGTTTTTAAAACCTGCCATGTCAACTGGAAGTTCAGCTGGGGTTTCCACTTCCTTGAGGAAGATGAACTTCCATCCTTTGAGCTGGGCGCGATAACTGAGGTCCATGTCCTCGGTGAGGGTGTCGTGTTCCCAACCGCCGGCGTCTTCGATGGCTGACTTACGCCAGATGCCGCCTGTGCCGTTGAAGGTGAAAAATCGTCCGGAGCGGTTGCGGGCGGTTTGCTCAAGTTCGAGGTGACCATCGAGAAAGAGAGCCTGAACCCGGGTCAGGGCGTTGTAGTTTCGGTTGAGGTGGCCCCAGCGGGTTTGAACGAGCGCGATTTTCTCGTTGGTGAAATGGTGGATCGTTTCCTGAAGGAGGTCGGGATTCGGAACGAAGTCGGCGTCGAGAATGAGAATGAACTCACCCTTGGCTTTCGCCATGCCATTTTCAAGAGCGCCCGCTTTGAAGCCCGTGCGGTCGGTGCGATGAAGACACTCGGCGTCAAAACCCTTTTCGCGAAGGCGTGCTGCTCCGGCCCGGGAAATTTCCACCGTTTCATCGGTTGAGTCGTCGAGAATCTGGATCTCTAGATTTTCCTGCGGGTAATCGAGAGCGGCCACAGCGTCGAGGAGCCGGTCGACGACATGCATCTCGTTGAAGACCGGAAGCTGGATGGTGACGAGGGGGAGTTTCTCGAACTTGGAGTCCGGCATCGGGCGTTTGCGGCCGTATTTGAAGTAGAGATAAAGGATCGTCAGGCGGTGACACCCATAACCTGCGAGACAGAGAAGGACGATGGTGTAGAGCGAAAACCAGATCCATGAATTAACGTCAGCGGACATAATCGATGCGGGATATAGAGGGGGGAATAAGGAGCTAATAACCCTCCAGCAGGGCTCCCGTGCCAATAAAGGAAGGTTTTGTCAAGTGAGGGGAGCCGGTGGTGTTTGTAATGGCGAGGTTTCAAGAGCCTGAAAATTAGTTGCTTTAGTTTTCCGAAATGCTGGACAAGCGAGGATCGAGCGGTTTTTTGGAGGCATGACAATTAGGCCGGTTGGGAGTTATCGAGCGAAGTGGGGCGAGGGCCCGATTTGGGTAGGGGGAAGATTGATCTATGTCGATATTGAGGGGCATTGTGTCATTTCTTTTGATCCGGAAAGCGGTGAAGAGAGGATTCTGGACGTTGGAGAACGGGTCGGGGCGGTGGTTCCAAGGAAAAATGGGGGTCTCGTTATCGCAGGTGACAGCGGTTTTTCCTTTCTCGATGAGGAAAGCGGTGAAGTGACCTCCATTGCGGATCCAGAGCCGGATAAGGGGGATAATCGCTTCAATGACGGGAAATGCGCACCCGACGGGCACTTTTTTGCGGGCACGATCAGCTTGGTCAAAAAAGAGGGGGATGCCGACCTTTACCGGCTTTCGCCGGATCTCGAGGTGACTAAAGCCTACGGACCGGTGACCAATTCCAATGGGATCGTTTGGTCCGCGGACGGTCGGACCTGTTTCTACATCGACACTCCGGCCAAGAAGGTTCTGGCCTTTGACTATGATCAGGGCCTTTTGCTCAACCCCCGACCGGTGGTGGGCTTGAATCACATCGATTCGTCCCCGGACGGCATGGCAATCGACGAAAATGGCCTGCTGTGGATCGCCTTTTGCCATGGTGCCTGCGTGACCGCCTTCGACCCCGCGAGTGGTTACGAGGAAGAGCGCATCGAGCTACCCTGCCTCGAAACGACAGCATGTGCCTTTGGCGGAAGCGATTTGTCCGACCTCTACATCACGACTGGGATCCACAAAACCGAGCAGGAAGAGCATGCCGGACGTTTGTTTGTGATCAAAGGATTGGGAGTGAAAGGCCTACCATCTCATTTCTTCGATGCCTGAGCCCCCGGCGGGTGACGAGCTGCCAAAAGATTAGGGAAACCAAAACAACTCGATACACTATATATTGTGTTTTATTCTCAAAATAACACAATATAAAGTTGATGATTACGTGGCTTCTTGTAACCTAGTGGCTCTCTTTCTACGGTGGCTCCTCGTCTCGAGAAAGACGTTCCTTTCACTTTTTCCAGCTCCATCATGTATCTCAAGGCCCTCGATCTCCACGGTTTCAAGTCATTTGCTGATAAGACCCATTTCGAATTTGCGGAAGGGGTGACCGGAATTGTGGGGCCAAACGGATGCGGGAAATCCAACGTGGTCGATGCTATCCGTTGGGTCCTCGGTGAGACTTCGGCCAAGGCCCTGCGTGGCGGAGAAATGGCCGACGTCATCTTCAACGGCTCCGAAAAGCGCAAGAAGCTTGGGATGGCCGAGGTGACCCTGACGCTTGCCGATTGCGAGGAAGTCCTCAAAACCGATTACAACGAGGTATCCATCACGCGACGGGTCTTTGCCGACGGGAAATCCGAGTATCTCATCAACAATACCCGATGCCGCCTTCGCGATATCGGGGAGCTCTTCATGGACACCGGGATTGGGCGTTCCTCCTATTCCATCATGGAGCAGGGAAAGATCGACATGCTGCTTTCAGCCAAACCGGAAGATCGGCGCCAGGTCTTCGAGGAAGCCGCCGGGATCACCAAGTCGAAAAAGGAGAAAAAAGACGCGCTACGGAAGCTAGAATATACCGAAGGCAACCTTCTGCGCGTCTCCGATGTGCTCGCCGAGCAGGAACGGCGGATGAATTCGCTGAAGCGCCAGGTCTCCAAGGCCCGCCGTTATCAGGCACTTTCCAAGGATGTTACCATCCTCGATACCCATCTCAGCCACCGTCTCTGGGAACGCCTCACCGGCGAACGGGCAGAACTTTTGGTTTCCCTTTCCTCCCTCTTCAAGAGTCGCGACACCATCGAGCAGGATTTGCCGAAGTTTGAATCGGCGGTGGTGGAAGCCCGTGACAAGGCACAGACTCTCGACTCCCAGCTTTCCGGACTGCGGCAGCGGCTTTCCGACAAAAAGAATGCCATCGCGGCTGCGGAAAACCGGATGGCCTTCAACAACGAGCGCAAGGGCGAGCTTGCCGAGCGTCTCGAGCAAAATCAAAAGGACATCGAAGCCACCCAGTCCAATCTGGCTGAGCAGCAGGAAACGCTCGAGCAAAGCCAGGCTGCTCTTGCCGAACTGGAACAGCGAATTGCTGAAAAGGAATCACAGGCTCAGGAACGCCAACAAGCCACCGGGCAGCTTCTGCAAGAGCGCCAGGAAAGTGAAAATCAACTTCGTCGGGTCCGTGCCGAAGCCAATGCCACCCAGCAAATCATCGCCAGCTCGCAGGCCAAGATTGAGAGCGCGTTGAGCCAGATGGAAGGCAACAAGGAGCGGATGAAGCAACTCGAGGAAGAAGCCGAACGCTTGCGCAACGAGCAAACCAAGGCGGTGGCGGAACGCGATCAGTTTGTCAAGTTGCTCGAAGATCATCAGAAGACTCTGCCGGGGCTTGAAGAGGCCCGGGCCAAAACCCAGCGCGAGTTTGAGGAAGTACGAGGCTCACTGGATGTCGCCCGCAAAGCGGCAGCCGAGGCTCACCGCTCTCTTTCGCAAAAGAGCTCACGTCTCGATGTTCTCCGTCAGTTGGTGGAAAGTGGCGAAGGATTGGAGAAAGGAACCCAGGCTGTGATGAAAGGTCTGAACGACCCTGACCTCATAAAGCCCGGCATCAAGGGACTGCTCGGTGCAGAGTTGAAGGCGCCTGATGAATACGCGGTAGCGGTCGAGACCGCACTCTCCCGGTATCTTCAGACCGTGGTGGTGCGTGACGAGGAGCTGGCTGATTCCATCATCGAGCGATTGGTCGACGGAAAGAAAGGCTCGGCAGCTATCCTTCCCGAAAGCCTCCTTCCGGAATCCCGTGGCAGTCAGATCGAAGCTTTGCCGGAAGGTGCTTCGGCCTGGGCACTCGATGTGGTGACGGTCGATGGCAGGTTCACCGGTCTCATGGAGCGTTTGCTCTCACAGGTTCTCATCGTTCCCGATCGTGTCACCGCTCTGAAGCTGCGCTCCGATTATCCCGATCTCGGATTTGTGACCCAGTCGGGTGAAATGCTCTCACCCGAAGGGATCCTCAGCGGAGGTTCTGGAACCGGCGATGGTTCGGTGCTGAAACGTCGCAATGAAATCGAAGCTCTTGAAGTAGAAGTTCAGGAAATGGCTGCGGCCGAACAGGCGGCTGCCGAAAAAATCGCGGAATGCGAAGCCCGCACCACCGAACTGCGTGAAGAGCTTGAGCAGGCCAAGGACCGCCTTCAGCGTCACAAAGTCGAGGAGTCCACCCTGCAAGGTCAGTTGAAGCTGGCAAAGCGCGAAGCCGATTCCATTGAGTCGAAAGTGGGCAACAATAAGTGGGAGCGCGAAGAGTTGGAGGGCCGCGAGCAAACCGCCACCGACAGCCGTTCCGCTCTCGAAAACGAGCTGTCCCGGGCCCGGGAACGGCTCTCCGCCCTCGAAGACGATGCGCGCAAGTTGGGCGCCTCGGTCGAGGAAGCCATCAAACGCGAAAACGAATCACGGGAGCAACTCAGTGAAGCCCGCACTGCGCTCGCGGTGGAGAAGCAAGCGCGCGACTCCGCCGCCCGGGAGCAGGACCCGATGAGCAGACGGATTCGCGAATTGGCTGAACTGAATGCCCGTCGGAAATCTGAGATCGAAGGGGCCGGTCAGCGCATTCAAAAGGGTGAGGAAGAAAACAAGACTCTTGTTTCCGAAGTGGCCGGATATCGCGAGGAAGTGACCTCGCTGAGTGCGGAACTTAATCAAGCCGGTGAGCAGCGAAAGGGCGTGGCCCGTGGCATCGAGGAAGCGGAAGCGGCCTTCTCGGAGATCCGGGGGCAGCAAAACAAGGTCCTCAATCAGATTAGCAAGGAAGAGGTCGCTTGCACCAAGCTGGATCTTCGTCTGGAAAACCTTATTGACTCCACAATGGAACGCCACCAAGTCGACCTCGCTCATTTCCGGCCCGATTCCCATGTCTTGATCGCCTGCATTAATGAGCGGAAGGAAGCCGAAAAACGGGGGCGCCGGAAGTCATACGAAGTTCAGGCGAGCGTCGATGGTGAGGAGCAGGTGAATGAGGAAATCGAAGTGGGCGAAGAGACCGGGCCCGAAGAGAAAACTCTCGATGAAGTGATGGGCGAGGAAGGGCCCGACTGGAAATTTGTGGAAGCGGTCGTGGCTGATTTGAAACGTCGCCTCGATTCCATGGGGCCGGTCAATCTGGATGCTATCGAGGAATTCGACGAGCTCGAGGAACGCCACAACTTTACCAAGAGCCAGCATGACGACCTGGTGAATTCCAAGATCAAGCTTCTGGAGATCATCGAGCGCATTAACACCGAGTCCGAGCGGCTCTTTGCGGAAACCTTTCATGCGGTCAGCAAGAACTTTAAAGCGATGTTCAAGCGGCTCTTTGGTGAGAAAGCCACTGCCGACCTCATCTTGCAGGATGAGGATGATCCGCTCGAGTGTGGGATCGAGGTGATCGCGAAGCCTCCCGGGAAGAAACTGCAGTCCATCTCCCTGATGTCGGGTGGTGAGCGGTCCATGACCGCAGTGGCATTGCTCTTCTCCATCTACATGGTGAAGCCTAGTCCCTTCTGTGTGCTCGATGAGTTGGACGCGCCGCTCGATGAAGCAAATATCGGCCGTTTCTTGAAAGTGCTCGATGCCTTCATTGACCAAAGCCAGTTCATCATCGTGACTCACTCCAAGCGCACCATGAAACGGGCCGATGTCATCTATGGCGTGACCATGGAGGAGTTCGGGGTTTCCAAACCGGTGGGCATGCGTCTCACCAGCGAAGCGGAAAAATCAAACGAACCCAAGACCGCTGCCCAAAAGGCGGCATTGAAGCTGGATTCATGATCTGATGGCAGGACCTCCTCCGATGCCCGAAGACGCGCGTGATTCTTCGCATCTGAGGACTCTTTCGATCCTGCATTACGTCTACGCTGGCCTCGGAATTGTTGGTCTTTTCTTTGTGGGTCTGCATTTCTTCGTGATGCAGACCGTTGGAGACTCCGTTGAGAGGTCACTGGAGAAGGCAAAGCAAAAACACGAAGAGAACGTAGGCAAGTTGGAAGGAGGGGAGCCCTTGGTTAACGATCCGAATGGGGTCGTGGAGAAGGTCCCGAAAGAAGCGTTGCCGGAGATCCCGACGGAGCTTTTTGAGACGATTTTTGATTCGCTGAAGTGGCTTTATCTGGTCGCCGTGGTCTGGATTGTCCTTCTGATGATCCTGAATATCCTTGTCGCTCGTTACCTGAGTAATCGCAGGAATCGGGTTTTTATCATCGTGGTCTCTTACTTCAATTGCCTGAGTATCCCGGTTGGTCTTGGACTTGGAGTTGCGACCCTGATTGTTCTCTCGCGGCCTTCGATGCGGATTTCTTTCGGAGAATCACCGATTAGTTCGGGGTGATTTGATAGGCTTGGGCGAGCTCAATTATGAGTAGTGCGAAACCCAGGGCGCGACTGATGAAGGCGGCGAGTAACGCTATTGTGGGATAGGTGATTAAGAACGGATCCATTGGCCCTACGCTCGAGGCTGACAAGGAGCCTAGGGAAGCTCGATCGAAGTTTGAAACTTAATAAGGAGCGTTGAAAGTTCGGGGTTCGTGGTATTCCTTGGGGCGTGACCGAACTACTGGCTCCAGCGGGGAATTGGGATTGCGCGCGGGCGGCGGTGGCCAATGGTGCTGATGCGATCTATTTCGGTCTTCCGCGATTCAATGCGCGGATGAGGGCGGATAATTTCACTGAGGAGGATCTCCCGGAGTTGATGGATTTCCTCCACCGGCATGGCGTGAAGGGATTTGTGGCCTTCAACACGCTGGTTTTTCCTTCTGAGCTGGAGGGTGCTGTTGAGCAGGTCGAAACAATGGCAAAGGCCGGAGTGGATGCGGTCATCGTGCAGGATTTGGGCGCGGCAAAATTGGTTCAGGAGATTGCCCCCGAGATGGAGTTACATGCTTCCACCCAGATGACGATCACTTCGCCGGAGGGCTTGGCCTTTGTGGATGGCTTTCTTGATCTCGACCGCGCGGTGCTGGCTCGGGAGATGTCGGTAGAGGAAATCGAACGCGTTCGCAAAAAGGGTGAGGTGCCGCTCGAAGTCTTTGTGCACGGAGCGCTCTGCGTCGCATATTCGGGTCAATGTTTGACTTCGGAAAGTCTGGGCCAGCGCTCGGCGAATCGAGGCGAATGCGCTCAGGCTTGCCGCATGCCCTATGAATTGGTGGTCGATGGCGAAACGAAGCCGATGGGCGAGGTGCGGTATCTTTTGAGTCCCCAAGACTTGGCGGCGGTCGATATCATTCCTGATCTCGTGAAGGCGGGGGTGACGAGCTACAAGATCGAGGGGCGTTTGAAATCGCCCGAATATGTCGCAGCTGTCACGCGGGTTTATCGCAAAGCTCTCGATGAGGTCGAGATCACGGATATGGATCGCTACACCCTCGAGATGATGTTTTCACGAGGGCTTTCAACCGGATGGTTGAAAGGAACAAATCATCCACAGCTCACTCATGGCAAGTGGGGGAAAAAACGGGGAGCGTGGGCGGGCGAGATTGCGTCATTTGGCGAAGGCTGGGTTGAGTTGGCCTTGGCGCAGACCTCACTCAATGTGGGGGATGGTTTTGTTTTTGATGCCGGTGAAGATCGCAATGAGGAACAGGGTGGGATGATCTGGAAGGTGGATGGCCAGCGAGTGTTTTTTGATCGTCGTTCGGAGATTAATTGGGATCGGGTGCAGATTGGGCAGGGATTATGGAAGACCAGTGATCCGGGGCTTGAGAAGGAGGTGAAGAAAAGCTGGAAAGGCGGGCGATTGGAGGAGCGGGGCGAATCGCTTTCGATCGAGGTTTCCGGGAAAGAAGGTGAACCGTTAGTGTTGGAGTGTCGGGGCAGGAAAGTGGCGACTGAGAAGGTTTTGTCGAAAGCTGAGAATCGGCCGCTGACCGAAGAGACGCTGGAGGGACAATTGGGGCGACTGGGGGGAACCGGATATCAGTTGGGAAGTGTGACCAACTCCCTTGAAGGAGACGTCATCATGCCGCTGGGTGAGTTAAATCGGGTGAGGCGTCGTTTGATCTCGGAGTTGAAGGAAGAACCCGACATTCGTGATGGTCGGGTGACGCTGGAATCATTCCTGCCGAAGCGAGGTGAGGTTGAGGAGTCGCTTTCCGAGTTGCGGGTCTTGTGTCGTTCGCTCGATCAAGTCGCAGGGTGTTTGCGGGGTGGGGTGGAGTTTCTCTACTGTGATTTCGAGGATCTCCGGGAATATCGCAAGGCGGTTGAGATGGCACGGGCGGGCGGCGCTAAAATTTTTCTCGCGACGCCGCGGATTCAGAAGCCGACCGAGGTAGGGTTCTTCAAGATGGTCGAGAAGGCGGAACCGGATGGGGTTTTGGTGCGGAATCTCGGAGGGGTTTTGTACTTTAAGGAACGTGGTATTCCCCGGATTGCTGACTTTTCTCTCAATGTCGCGAATCCAATCTCAGCGAGCCTGCTGATGAATCATGGGGGATTTGAGAACCTAACGATTTCATACGACTTGAACGAAGGACAGGTGGGTGAGTTACTTGAGAGTGCTCCGCCGGAGTGGTTTGAACTCACGGTGCATCAGCACATGCCGATGTTTCATATGGAGCACTGTGTCTTTTGCGCCTTCTTGAGCGATGGGGGAACGAGCATCAAGAACTGCGGAAAGCCCTGTGACCGTCACAACGTGCAATTGCGTGACCGGGTGGGGCAGCTGCACATCTTGAAGGCCGATGTGGGATGTCGGAACACCTTGTTCAATGGACGAGCCCAAACGGGAACTGGGAGTGTCGATGAGTTTATCTCGCGAGGCTTGCGGCGTTTCCGGGTGGAGCTTCTGGAAGAAGACGCGAAACAGGCCTCACGGCTGGTGGGTTGGTATCGCGACTTTCTTTCCGGAAAAGGCGAAGCGCAGGATTTGGTGCGGAAACTGGGTGCCGTCGAACGGCTGGGGGTGACCAAAGGGACACTCGAACAGAAGCGGAGCGAGGCGCATTCGGTCTAAAAAGGAATGACGGCCTCCAGAGCGTCAACCTGGGCGGGTGGCAGTCTGGAGACAGCCAGTCCTTGCGTTGTCCTAAAACGGGATGTCGTCTTCGGTGGGCTCGGGCTCGTTGTCGAAGCTGCTGTCGAAGGCATTTGAAGGAGGATCTTTGGGAGCGCCGGATGATGACCCGCCGCTAGAAGACTCGATTTTCCAAGCGTTGAGGTTCACGTAGTAGCGCCCTTTGTATTCATTGCCGCGGATATCGAAGGTGACTTTGACTTCGTCGCCAAGGTTGAGGCTGTTGAGGAGGTCGATCTTGTCCCGGACGGCCTCGAATTTCACCATCTGAGGGTATTTCCCGTCAGGGACCTCAATCACGAATTCACGTTTTGAGAAGCCGCTGGCGAAGGTTTGTGTTTCTTCCAAGACTTTAAGGGTGCCGGTGAGTTCGAAGGAGTTGGCCATGATCTTTGTGTTCTTACGATTGGATTTTGAAATGACGTTTAATGGTAAAGTCGTCGGTGAGCGAGAGGATTTCCGATTCCGGGAAAAGTTCCTCGTATTCGGGAAAGATGGTGTCACCCGGATGAGTCTGGTGAACATGGGTGACGATGAGTTGATCCAGGTAGGGGAGAAAGAGACGGTAGATCTCCGCGCCGCCGATGATGAAGACGAGTGGGTCCTGAAGTTTGAGTAAGGGTAGGTCGTCGGGGCTGTGAATGACGGATACATCCTCCTGTTCCCAAGAGGGATCGCGGGTGATCACGATATTCTGACGTTTTGGAAGGGGGCGTCCGATGGAGTCGAAGGTCTTGCGGCCCATCACGATGGGGTGGCCGGAAGTTTGCCGTTTGAAGAATTTCAGGTCTTCGGGGAGGTGCCACGGCAGGTCTCCATCCTTTCCGATGATGCGGTCGGGCGTCATCGCGACGATGGCGGTGAGGGTCATACGGCAACAGGAGCTTTGATGTGCGGATGAGACTGGTAACCGATGAGTTCGAAGTCCTCAAAGTTGAAGCTGTCGATATCGGTGACCTCGGGATTGATCTTCATAGTGGGGAGCGGGTAGGGCTCGCGGGTGAGCTGGAGTTGGGCCTGCTCGAGATGGTTGGTGTAGAGATGGAGGTCGCCAAAGGTGTGGACAAACTCGCGGGGCTGATACCCACAAACCTGTGCGAGCATCATGGTGAGCAGGGCGTAGGAGGCGATGTTGAAGGGAACGCCGAGGAAAAGGTCGGCGCTTCGCTGGTAAAGTTGACAACTGAGGCCGGGGGTTTCCGATTCGGGATCGTGAACGTAGAATTGAAAAAGAAGATGGCACGGTGGGAGGGCCATTTCATCGACTTTGGCGACATTCCAGGCCGAGACGAGGTGACGTCGGGAAGTCGAATTGTTTTTGAGGCTGTCGACGAGGTTGGCGATTTGGTCGACGGTGGTTCCATCGGGTTTGGGCCACGACCGCCATTGTTGCCCGTAGACCGGGCCGAGGTCACCATTTTCGTCGGCCCACTCGTCCCAGATGGTAACCTGGTTTTCCTTGAGATAGGAAATGTTGGTGTCGCCTTTGAGAAACCAGAGGAGTTCGTGGATGATTGAACGGAGGTGAAGTTTCTTCGTGGTGAGGCAGGGGAAGCCGTCGCGGAGGTCGTAGCGGACTTGTCGTCCGAAAACGCTCAGGGTTCCGGTACCGGTGCGGTCGCCTCGTTCCTCGCCATGTTCCAAAACGTCGGAGAGGAGATCGAGGTAGGTCTGCATGGAGAGAGTTTGCGAAAGGGGGAAAGGGTGTTCAAGCGAAAGGGGCTAATCCTGTGTCCCGGGACGACGCCGGTTCTGTTTTTTTTGCCCGTGGCGGCGTTTTTTTTCGATATTGCGGGCCCGGGCGCGGACTCCGGGGCGGCGATGGCGGCGGCGTTTTTTCTCGCGTGCGTTTTGTCGGGCGAGGGATTCCGATTGTGCCTTGGTTTCGAGACGGCGGCAAAGCTCCTCCCGGGCGAGAAAACGGTTGATTTTGCGGGAGCGATCCCGTTGCACTTTGATTTTAATCCCGGTGGATGGGTGTAGCAGGAAAACACAAGACGAGGTCTTGTTGATTTTTTGACCTCCGCTGCCGGTTCCGCGAATGAACTTCTCGATGAGGTCTTTTTCGAAGATGCCCAAAGATGCCATGCGGCGTTCGAGCGCCTCGCGTTTATCCGGTGAGTGCATCGAGGTAGCCTTTCACGGCCCGGGTGATTTCGGCGGCAACATCGGCTCTCGGGGAGGCAAAAGGTGGGACGAACCACGGATAGGAACCAATGACATCGGTGATGACGGCAATTTCGCCATCGCAATTGCCCTGGCCGCAACCGATGCTGATGGTGGGAACTGCCAGATGGTCCGTCAGATGGCGGGCGGCGGCCGGGAGAACGCTTTCGAGGACGAGGGCGGAGATTCCTGCTTCTTGTAGGGCGAGCGCGCCTTCAAGAAGGTCGCGGGTTTCTTGATCTGTTTTGCCCTTTTTTTTATAGCCCCCCTCTTCTTTCACCCGCTGGGGGAGCATGCCGAGATGACCCACCACCGGGATACCGGCGCCTGTGATGGCGGCGACCTTTTCAGCCTGACGGATCCCTCCCTCCAGTTTTACGGAATGGGCTCCCGCTTTTGCGAGGAGGCGAGCATTGGCAAGCGCGACTTCGGGATCGGGGTAAGTATCAATCGGGAGGTCTCCGACCACAAATGCATCCTTCACTCCCCGGGATACCGCAGCGGTGTGATGAATCATGTGATCGAGGGTCACATGGGTGGTGTCGGGAAAGCCAAGAACGACCATACCGAGGGAATCGCCGACCAGAAGAAGGTCGACGCCCACTTCATCAAGCAGGCGGGCGGTCGGGTAATCGTAAGCCGTGAGCGCGGAAATCGGCGGGCCGCCTTTTCGGGCTCTCAGGCGTTGGGCTTTTTCGGACGGGCTCATAGCTGACTACCAAACGGACTGAACGAGAATGGGGTCTGGTTCGTCAGTGTCGAGTTTTCTCAGATGTTCGCCCACCGTGGTTTCATCGCCCGGGAGGACGAGGTGTGGGTGAATATCGGCAAGGGGCTTGAGAACGAATCGTCGATGAGTGAGGCGGGGGTGGGGGAGAATCAGGTTCTCTTCGTTCACCATCACGTCATCGAAATAGAGAATATCGAGATCGATCGGGCGGGGGGAATTTCGGATTCTGGAAGTCTGTCGCCCAAGCTTCCACTCGATAAATTGAGTGGCGTGCAAGAGGCCTTGCGGGGAACCGAGGTAATCGATTTCCACGACCGCGTTGTAAAAGTCCGGTGAGTCTTCAGGACAGTCGACCGGTTCGGACTGATAGAGTCCCGACTGGGTGTAGTTTGTCCCTAGAGGCATCAGATTGACGAGAAGGTCACGAGCTTCACGAAGGTTGGCCAGACGGTTGCCAACATTGGTTCCGAGAGCGATACCGGTCCGAGAGGCCATTGAAAAGAAGCGGGGAGGGTTACTTCAGTCCGAGCACGTCCTGCATGTCGTAAAGACCGGCGGGTTTATCCTTAAGCCAAAGGGCGGCGCGGACGGAGCCGGAGGCGAAGGTCATGCGCGAGGAGGCCTTGTGGGTGAGCTCGAAGCGTTCGCCATCGGCGGCGAACATCACGGTGTGATCCCCTACTACATCGCCGCCGCGCAGGGTGTGCATTCCAATTTCGCGGGCCGGGCGGGCTCCAGTGTGGCCTTCGCGTCCATGTTTGACGTCATCAGCGTAGCTCGTGTCAGTTTCCTCGTTGAGAATATCGAGCAGGCTGCGGGCAGTGCCGGAGGGGGCGTCGACCTTGTGTCGGTGGTGCATTTCGGTGACCTCTATATCGAAGGTGTCATTGCCAAGGATTGCCGCGGCCTTGCGGGTGAGGTGGAAGAGAAGGTTCACGCCGGTGGAGAAATTTGAGGCGTGTACGATGGGAATGATTTGCGAGGCGGATTCGATGGCTTTCTTTTGTTCATCGGAATGGCCGGTGGTGCCAATAACAAGAGGCACCTTGAGGTCGAGGGCAGTAGCGAGAAGGTCTTCGGTGAGAACGGGGAGGGTAAAGTCGATGACCGCATCCGCCCCGGTGAGTGCCTCGGCGAGATCTTCGCCGGCGTCGTGGGTTGCGTGGATGGTGGCGCCGGATTCCGCTTCGATCGCTTCGGTGACCGTCCGGCCCATGCGGCCCGAGCGTCCGGTAATGGTGATTCTCATATGCGCAGGATTCTTTGGGAATGCGAATTTGTCTAGACCGGAGCGGGAGTAAAATGGAGGGAGCCTGAAATGGCGGCCAAAAGGAGAAGGTCGAGAAAGGGCTGGCCGGGTTGATCAAGGTGAGATACGGGGCGACATGAGTTTGGAACCCACCACGCCCGAAAATGTTGCTGCTGCGCCCAATGATGCCCACAAGACTGAATCAGGTCTGGCTTCAATTGTCCTGCAGGAGGGAAGTAGCACCGAGAAGCCGGGCCCACGCGATACTGTTGAGGTGCACTACAGCGGATGGACCAAGGACGGGAAGTTGTTCGATAGTTCGGTGGCGCGGGGTGAGAAAATCTCCTTTCCTCTCGATGGCGTGATTCCGGGGTGGACTGAGGGCTTGCAGTTAATGGTGGTGGGGGAGAAACGTCGTTTTTGGATTCCGGCGGAACTGGCTTACGGCGAAACGCCGTCGCGTCCCGGAGCTCCCAGCGGTGATCTGACATTCGACGTCGAATTGTTCGGAATCCAGGCTGCTCCGGAAGCGCCGAAGCCGCCTGAGGATCTCGAAGCTCCCGATCACGCTGAAACGACCGAAAGCGGTTTGGCATCGCTCGTGTTGGAGAAGGGTGAGACCGATGAGAGGCCGGACAAAACCGACATTGTCCTCGCCCATTTCACCGGATGGTTGGAAGACGGAACCCTGCTGGAAAGTACGGTGATGAAAGGAAAGCCAGCGCAATTCAAGCTGGACCAGGTCACCATCAAAGGCTGGGTCGAGGGCTTGCAATTGATGGCCAAAGGAGAAAAGCGTCGATTCTGGATTCCTGAAAAACTGGGCTTCGGTGAAAATCCTCCCCCAGGAGCGCCCAAGGGGAAACTGATCTTCGATTTTGAGCTTTTGGAATTCAAGGCGATGCCCAAGACCCCCGACCCGATTCCGGCACCCGATGATGTTGCGGCGGCACCTGGGGATGCCGAGACCACCGATTCCGGTCTGGCCTCGAAAACTCTCGAAAATGGTGAAGGATCCATTCATCCTGCTGCGACCGATGAAGTGCTGGTTCACTACACTGGCTGGACCACGGACGGGAAGATGTTCGACAGCTCGGTGGTGCGAGGCGAGCCTATCTCGTTTCCGTTAAATGGAGTGATCAAAGGTTGGACCGAAGGGGTGCAATTGATGGTCGAGGGAGAGAAACGCCGCTTCTGGATTCCTGGGAATCTTGCTTATGGCGAAACTCCGAGCCGTCCCGGTGCTCCCGCAGGCACGCTGGTGTTTGACGTCGAACTGATCCGAATCGAGAAATAGGGAGATCTTTGGTTGTTCCAAGAGGGAGTATGACTATTGATTCGCCAATGTTGCTAACGGAACTGTTTTGACGCCACCGGGTTTGCTGGATCCTGTGATTGCGAGTGATGTATTGCGGGTTGCCCGGCAGGGTGAAATGCAATTGGGTTCTCTAGAATACTTCCTTCTTAAAAACGGGGAACCCTGCTTTTTCGACTTCAATCCGGTTTCCTCGCTCCACTCCCGTGCATCATAACCAATAGGGTGTGAGCCAGTGGAAGTGCTCGCGGATTTGATTGCCCGTCGTGCCGGGGAGCTGGCGTAGTCCTGTCCTGCCATCGGGAGCTTCAAATTGATCCACGAGGCTCGGTGGTTGCATCGCTCCCGATCTTCGGGCAGGCTGGCCGAGTGCCGGAAATGATTGATGTCGGCTGGGTCGTTCTCGGCCTCGTCTTGCTGTATTACGGAGCCGAGTGGTTGGTCAAAGGAGCCTCAGAGCTGGCGATCCGATTGGGGATCAGTCCCTTGATGGTTGGTCTGACAGTGGTGGCTTTTGGCACGAGTGCTCCCGAGTTGGTGGTGAGTTTGAATGCCAATCTCAATGGCAGTGGCGGAATGGCGGTTGGGAATGTCGTCGGGTCCAATATCTGTAACATCGCCCTCGTTCTTGGGGTCGGAGCGGTCATTTTCCCCCTCGCTATTCAAAAGCAGGTTATTCGCCGGGAGCTTCCCGTCCTGCTTTTCGCGACGATGGTTTTTCTTTTCATGATCCGGGATGGCCAGCTTGATCGGATTGAATCAGCCATCCTGTTTGCCGGTATCATCGTCTATGTCGTCACCAGTATGGTGGCTGCTCGTAAGGAAGACCATAGTGTGAGTGAAGACGTTCCGTCCGAGCTCATTGAAGCTGCGACCAGTGGAGGAGGCAAACGGGTGATGTTTGATCTCTTACTCGTAGTGGTCGGAACGGTGCTTTTGGTGATTGGAGCCGACAAAATGGTTTTTGGGGGCTCCAATATTGCTCGTTCCTTCGGGGTTCCCGAGGCCATCATTGGACTGACTCTTTTCGCCTTCGGAACTTCTTTGCCCGAGCTGGCGACGTCGGTGGTGGCCGCGATCCGGAAACACGGAGATATCATCGTTGGGAATGCCGTGGGCTCCTGCATTTTCAACCTCCTCGCAGTTTTGGGGGTGACCGGGGTGGTGGCACCCCTCCAAGGAGACGGGTTGACCATGGTTCACATGGCGGTCTTGGCGGGTGTGACGGTGATCCTAATGCCAATGATGTGGCATCGGATGAGACTCGACCGCTGGGAAGGATCGATCCTCGCTGTAGGGTATTTTGGATTCACCGCCTGGCTCGTGTTTGGATAGGTGTAGAAAGAAAACGACTATTGAGATGAAATCGATTCGAGAAGTTGGCGCGTCCGTGATGACGGTGATGTTTTTAACCATGCCTCTTGGAGCCGAGGAACCCGGTGTCGGACTGACCAAGGGAATCCTCAATGGAAAACGTCCGGCCGATGCAGTCCAGTTGGTGGGTAGGCAGGGCCATTTGATGATTCCGGAAAAGAAGGAGGTAAAAAGCCAGTGGGTTTTTGCGGATGGAGTGCTGACCGCTTCACCTCAATGGGACAGCGTGATCACTCCGGAGACCTATCAGGACTTTCGATTGCATCTTGAGTTCAACGTTAATCATCGGCCAGGCACGAATCCCGAAAAGAGCGGTAACTCCGGTGTTTATATCCAACAGCGGTATGAGTTACAGATTTCGGATGCCCATGGTGTTCCCATAGAAGACTACAAAGCCAGTTATTGTGGCAGCATGTATCGTCAAAAGAAGCCGGACAAGTTGGTGGCAAAGCCGGCTGGTGAGTGGCAAACCTACGATATCGTTTTTCGTGCTGCTCGTTTTGAGGAGGGTAAGAGAACCGAGCAAGCCCGCATCACGGTGCTGCACAACGGCGAGTTGATTCATGATGACTACGCCTTGAAGAACAAAACCGGCGCCGGAAAGAAAGAAGGGCCAGACCCCGGTCCGATCAAGCTGCAGGGCCACCAGAATGAGGTCAAGTTCCGCAATGTTTGGATTCAGCGGTTAGTACTTGAGCCTAAAAAGAAAGGCGCTGCGAAACCCGAAAAAAAAAAGAAGGGATACGCCTAC
>JBMYLT010000010.1:97140-125591 GCA_049596615.1 Akkermansiaceae bacterium
TTCCTTTTGACGAGATCCCGCCGTCTCCCGTCCTAAATCCAAAAGAAGCTCTCGCGAGCTTTAAGCTGCACGAGGATTTCGAGTTAAGCACGGTGGTTCACGAGCCGAACGTGCAAAGCCCGTTGGCGCTTCGATTTGATGAAGAGGGCCGGATGTGGGTTGTCGAGATGCGAGGCTACATGCTTGATGCTGACGGCACGGGCGAAGCTGACATGGTCGGTCGGATTTCTATCCATGAAGACACCAACGGTGATGGGGTTTACGACAAGTCTTCGGTTTTTCTCGATGGGCTGAACCAACCCCGTTCCATTGCCTTTTACAAAGGTGGGGTGCTCTACGGAGGTCACGAGAAGCTCTATTTCGTGGAGAACAACAACGGCAAGGCTGGCAAGATGATGGTGATCGATGAGGATTATACCCAGGACGCCAACGTGGAGCATCGGACCAATGCCCTGATGCGGGGGCTGGACAACTGGATTTACAACGCCAAATCAGATGCCCGATACCGGGAGATTGATGGGAAATGGGTAAAGGATAGGACGGCCTTTCGTGGGCAATGGGGAATGTCGCAGGACAACTACGGACGGCTCTATTACAACCAGAACTGGGTTGGTCTGGAAGCAGACCAACTTCTTCCCAATAGCCTGCTGCGCAATCGGAATTACCTCTTATCCCGCAATCACATCTCGCGTCTATCTTATCGTGACAAACTCTACCCAGCGAGAGTGACACCCGGGGTGAATCGTGGAGGCGAAGGTGCCATTGATGATGAGGGATATCTCACCGCGGTGACCGGTTCGACCGGTCCGGTTGCGTATCGGGGAGATCAGTTTCCAGCTGAGTTTCGTAAGGTGGGGTTGTTTTGCGAACCGGCCGCCAATCTGGTTCGCCTTGTTCACGTGGGCCGGGATGATGGTTTGGCTTATGGGGAACACTTGATGGGGGAGCGGGAGTTTCTCGCTTCGACCGATGAGCGTTTTCGTCCGGTCAATCTCTTCACGGCTCCCGATGGCACGGTCTATCTCATCGACATGTATCACGGGATCATTCAGCACAAACACTACTTGACCCGGTATCTTCGCGAGCACATCGAACGCCGAGACCTTGAATCGTATCCCCAGGGAGGGCGGATTTATCGGATCAAATACAAGGGGAACCCACGTGGACCGCGTCCCCGGATGGCCGGGCATCGTCCTAAGGAATTGGTTCAGTTTTTGTCTCACACCAACGGATGGTGGCGTGACACCGCGCAACGGTTGATTGTCGATTCTGGAAGTGCCGAATTGGCTCCGGCTTTGACTGCCTTGGCTCAGGAAAATGAAACCCCATTCGGCCAGCTTCATGCTCTCTGGTGTCTCGAAGGCTTGGGTCAACTGAATGAAAAAGCGATTCGCGGTGGGTTGGCTTCGAGTAATCCGTTTGTCGTGGAGTCGGCTATTCGGTTGTCGGAGTTTCTGCCTGAGAAGAATCTCGTGGGTTTGATGCCCGAATTCCAACATCTCGCCAAATCGAAGGATCTTGTGATCCAGCGGGAGCTGGCCGCCAGCCTGGGACGAGTGCCATCGCGCGAGGCTTTGGTTCTCCTAAAAAAAGTCCTGATCAGAAACATCGATTTGGCTTACTTTCGCGAATTGGCTATCAGTGGTTTGGAGGGACGAGAGGCTGAGTTTCAGGAGGTGTTGGGGGCCGACTTCAAGGACGGCAAATTTCTCGATTACCTCAAGCACTGCCTTACTCTCAAGACAACCGCCGCCACTTACAAACCCCCACGTAACAAAGAGCACCACGCGTCATTCAAACGGGGTGAGAAATTCTACATCGCAAACTGCATGGCCTGTCACGGGCCCGATGGAGCCGGGATGGAGATGACCGGGCCACCTCTGGTGAAATCTGAGTGGGTGCTCGAGTCTGATCAACGCCTTGCCGCGATTTTGTTGCAGGGATTGAAGGGGCCTATTGAGGTTGATGGAAAGAATTACACTCCTGCCGCTGAGATGCCTGGACTCAAGGTTGCTTCGCATGTCAAGGATACTGACCTGGCTGATGTGGCCACCTTTGTTCGTCATGCCTGGAATAATCGTAAAGGGATGGTGAAGGCTGATACTGTGACCAAGGTGCGTCAGAAGCTTGCTGACCGTCAGTCGGTCTTCACACCCAAGGAATTGAAGAAGGAATTTCCCTAAGGTCGGGTGGCTCGGCCACCAGCCTTGATTTTTAGAGGAGGAGCGGTGAGGCTGTCGGCATGATCGACATGCTAGTGCGGCTTTATGATTTGCCGGAGAGTGCCGCGCTTTATGAAAGGGTGGCTTCGGAGGGTGTCATTCTGCGTCGACCGGGTGCATATGAGAAACACCTCGTGGAAAATTTTGTGAGGGAGCACTTCTCGCCGAAATGGGTGAGTGAAGTGGCAGTCGCTTTTGCCCGGCAGCCGGTGACTTGTTTCATTGCCACGAAGGACAAGGAGATTCTTGGCTTTGCTTGTTATGAAACCACCGCCAAGGGTTTTTTTGGCCCGACCGGAGTGGCTGAATCCACCCGTGGGCATGGATTGGGCAAAGCCCTTCTTTTGAAGGCGCTCGAGGCTCAACGGGAAGCGGGATACGCTTATGCCTTTATTGGCGGTGTGGGCCCGAAGGAGTTTTACGCCAAAACCGTGGGTGCCATCGAGATTCTTGGTAGCGATCCGGGGATCTACGTCGATATTCTCCCTGAGCCTGAGGCTTAACCTGATTCATGAGCGGCCAGGATCCCAAATTTGTCAAAGGAGCATTTGCCAAAATTGCCGACCGATACGTTGTCACGAACCATGTCCTGAGCATGGGGACCGACATCCTCTGGCGAAAAAAGGTCGGACGGATGGTCCGCGAGTGGAATCCGAAGAAGGTCCTCGATGTGGCGACCGGCACAGGCGATCTCGCGCTTGAAATTCAAAAGAAATGTCCCGATGCCAAGGTGCTGGGAACGGACTTTTGTCCTGAAATGCTGGCCCATGCCACCAAAAGCGGGGTGATGGAAACACAGGTCGCGGATGCCATGAACCTTTCCTTTGAGGATGGTGAGTTTGATGTCGTGACGGTGGCGTTCGGGCTGCGCAATATGGAGAATTGGGAGGGAGCGCTTCGAGAAATGAAAAGAGTGATCCGGTCTGGCGGGCATCTCCTGGTGCTCGATTTCTCGCAACCCCAGGGAATCCTGAAGAAGCCCTACACATTTTACCTGAATAAAGTGCTACCCCGCATTGCCGGTTTGTTGACCGGGCAGGGTGGGGCCTACCGGTATCTTGCCGGGTCGATCGGCGAATTTCCTTATGGGGAGAAAATGACTACGCTCTTCGAAAAGGCGGGTTTTGCCAAAGCGACCTGCGATCCGCTGAGCGGGGGCATTGCTTCAATTTACGTGGGGGCAACTTCCTGATTCCAATGGAAGTTTTGAGCCTCCTGATCGGGCTTGCGGGGGGCTGGAAGTTGGATAGGTTCGCGGCATGACGATCACGGAAGTCAGCAACCAATGGGTTTGCGATCTGGTTCCCTATGAACCGGGAAAGCCGATCGAAGAGACGGCGCGGGAGCTTGGTCTGGAACCTGATGAAATCATCAAGCTGGCCAGTAACGAAAACCCGCTCGGCCCGTCCCCCAAGGCAAAGGAAGCCATGCGAGAGGCCATCAAACAGGCCCACCTTTATCCCGATGGTGGTGGCTATCGCTTGCGTTCCGCACTTGCCGAAAAACATGGTGTGGCTTTTGAAAATATCGTTCTCGGAAACGGTTCGAACGAAATCATTGAACTGCTTTGCCATTCCTTTTTGAAGCCAGGTGCGGCCCTCATTGCTGCCGAGCACGCTTTCGTGGTTTACAAGCTCATGGCAACTCTCTTTGGCGCCGATTACATTGAGGTGCCCGATCCCGGGTTTGTCCATGATCTCGAGGCGATGCTGGAGGCCATCACGCCGGACACGCGCCTGCTGTTCATCGCAAACCCGAATAATCCGACCGGCACCTTGGTGAAGCAAGGAGAGATCGATCGCTTCATGGCGGGCTTGCCCGAGCACGTGGTGGCGGTGTTTGATGAAGCCTACTTTGAGTTCTTGGAGGAACCGCCGGATGTCGTTCGTTACGTCAAGGAAGGGCGGAATGTGGTCGTGATGCGGACCTTTTCAAAGGCGCAAGGGCTGTCTGCTCTCCGGATTGGATACGGGATCACCAATGCGGAGGTTGCCGGCCTTTTGAATCGGTCGAGGCAGCCGTTCAATGCCAACGCGGTGGCTCAGGCAGCTGCTCTGGCTTCGATTGCAGACGTGGAGCACATCGCTGCGACCGTGGCCAACAATGCAGAAGGTCGTATGTATTTTGAGTCGGCGTTTGAAGAGCGCGATTGGGAGTATGTCCCGAGTCATGCCAACTTCGTGTTGGTGAACGTGGGTGACGGCGATCACGTCTTCGCTGAGCTGTTGAAAAAAGGAATCATCGTGCGAGCGATGCGGGGATACAAACTCCCCGAGTGGGTCCGGATTTCCGTGGGGACTCCGGATCAAAATGTCCGCTGTCTCGAGGAGCTGGATCGCTTGCTGGGCGATTGAGGAATTATGTCCGAAACGATAGCGGCCATTGCTAGCCCGCCGGGAACAGGGGCGGTTTCGCTTATCCGAATCTCGGGGGCCACGGCCTTTCAGGTTGCTTCAGAGGCTTTGGGAACGGGGGCGTTACCAAAAGCCCGTTATACTGCACTTCGTCGGATCTGTGACGAACGTGGGCGGGTGATTGATGAAGGGGTGATGGTCATCTTTCCGGGACCGGGAAGCTATACCGGGGAAGATGTGGTCGAGTTCACCGGTCATGGTGGTGTGGTGGTGACACGCAGAGTGCTCGAGCGATTCCTTGAGCTCGGAGCGGAACCGGCGGGACCGGGTGAGTTTACCCAGCGGGCCTTTTTGAACGGGCGGATGGATCTGACACAGGCTGAGGCCGTTATGGATCTAATTTCCGCCCAAACCACGCTCGCGATGCGTTCGGCCAACGAGCAGCTTGAAGGGCGCTTGGGTCGAACCAGCGGGGAAATCCGGGCTGCTCTTCTCCGAGCAACGGCCCATCTGGAAGCCTACATTGATTTTCCCGAAGAGGATATCGATCCGGCGGTGGGAGCGGAGTTGGCCACTGGTTTGCGAGAGCAAGAGAGCAGAATCCGTCAGTTGCTGGCAACGGCCGATCAGGGAAGAATTCTCCGCGAAGGGGTACGGACGGTCATTTTTGGGAAGCCCAACGTTGGGAAGTCGAGTCTTCTGAATCGCCTTCTAGGATACCAGCGGGCCATCGTCAGCGACCGTGAAGGTACGACCCGAGATACCATTGAAGAGGTGGTGAACCTTCGCGGTATTCCACTTCGTTTGATTGACACCGCGGGAGTCAGGGAATCGGACGATGAGATCGAGCAGGAGGGGATCGCGATGACCCATGGCCAGTTGGAGCGGGCTGATCTTGTACTCGAGGTAAAAGACCTCAGCAGTTCTCCGGAAGGAGGGTCCGTTAAAGTGCCCGATGGAATGCGCCGGCTGGTCATCTTGAACAAGTGTGATCGCGAGGTCGGCTGCTGGGTAGGTGTTGATGGGGTTCGAATCTCCTGCGAAACGGGAGAAGGTTTTGGGGAATTGGAGGAAGCAATCGCGGGGATTTTGGCACTCGATGAAGCTCATTGGGGGGATCATTCAGTGGCAGTCAATGCCCGGCATCAGGCCTGTCTGAAGCGGGCCCTCGGAAGTTTGGAACGAGCCATCGTTTCGCTGGAAGCCGGAGAGGCGCCGGAGTTGACCGCACTTGTTTTGCGGGAGTCGCTCACGGCAGTGGGAGATATCGCCGGGGTGGTGGACACGGAGGAAATTTTGGGTGAGATTTTTGGAAACTTCTGCATCGGAAAATGAAGCGAAAAAAGGAAAGAAAGCGCCTCTCGATCGAATGGTCCTTGTTGGCCTCGGCCGGGATCTTTTTCATTTTTGGTAAGTTCATCGCGAACCAGTATGAGCAGAAGCTTTTTGAGGCGGGCTTCATTGAAGAGATCGTGCCGGTTTCCCGTTACTCTGTCGTTCTCTCTGGAGTCTTGTTCGCATTGTTCCTCGTTGCCCTAATCTTCCGTTTCCTTCGCAAGAAGCCATGAGCCGGAGGATCGTCATTCTCACCGGCGCGGGAATCTCCGCCGAGTCGGGAGTGGCGACTTTTTGAGGCTACGACGGACTCTGCGAGGTTCATAGGGTGGAGGAGGTGGCTACTCCGGAAGCCTTTGAGCGGGACCAGGTGGTGAAATGGAAGGCGGGGAGGTTTTCCCTGGCTTGGTGGACCAGCCTCCCATGTGAGTCACACGAATTTTCTGAGAATGTGAAAACTTGTCAGCTCACCAAAAAAACACCCTGAAACCATCGCGAGGCTTCAGGGTGTGCAGAAGTGAATGGTGGAGAGGATCCTATCGTTTCCGTCTCAGAAAGCAGAGCGAAGTCAGAAGCAACAGTGAAGTGCTTGGTTCTGGAATAGCCCCGATCGTGATGGGCTCATCACTAAGAACAAAGTCATGAATCGTGCCGGGTGAACCATTATCCTGAAACGTGACGCTCACCCAACCATACAAAACGGTATCGTTCGAGTCTGACGGGTCATCGAGAACGAAGCCTAGGTAGCTCTCGACTCCCGGTTGGAATTGTTCAGGGTTGGTCCCGATGTGGTTTCCACTAGTGGAGACTCCGGATCCGCCACTGGAGCCAGTTCCAGATCCTCCAAGCTCGGGAGTGGTCAGTGGCACTGCGGCACCCGATCCCAATGGGGTGGAGCCATTGACGATTTCTCCAAGCCCAAGGGCATGAATGGCCGAGAGATTGTCCGATCCATCGGCTCGATAGGGATTGGCGGTATTATTATGCGCGATCCCAACACCTCCAAAAAAGAAGTTGAGATCCCAGTCGCCGGAAGGAATTCCAAACTCGACTGTGTAGGCACCCACCGTGTTGTCTGCTGAGCCACTCTGCTCGGGGTTTTCCGAGGCGGCCGGACTCACCAGATCAAGGTAGACACCGTTGAAATCAGCAGGGATGGGGATATTCGCATCTTCGACGGCAGTGACGACAGCCGAAGCCGGAACAGTAGCGGCTAGGGAAACGACGATTGCCAGTTTGTTCGTTAAACTCATTTTCTTGTAGCGGTGTGTATGAACAGGCTGATCTGGATTATGGCACAAGGATAACGCGGACACGGAAGAATCGGGCTTTCCTTCCATCCGAGACAAAGAACGGATAAGCGACACTGACCACTTCATAGTCCGGGTTGTCTGTCGAATCGGCAACGAATGCCGGAATGTCGGTGCTGGCTTCCCAGGTGACGAGATCAGCACTGAATTCAGGGATGTAGGTCACACTACCGGATGATCCATGGTCATCTCTTCGAACGAACACTCCCGAGAATTCCACTCCCGGTCCGGAGAAGTCAGTGTTGATGATCGGAGTTCCGTTGACCGAACCGTCAAGAGCAAGAGGTCCATCGTCGTTGGCGTTCGGGTCGGTGCCAAAGGCATACTCGAGCAAGGTGTCAAGGCTGTCGGTATCACTGGCTTCGGTAAAGGTCAGGGTTCCAGTCACCGCGACGGACCCATCCTCGCCTCCGTCTCCCACGGAGACTGTCGCAGTTGCGGGTGTCACGCCGTTGGGGATGAAGTCCACATCGAGGAGGAGCTGTCGAATCACGTTGACGGGTCCGGTTGCGGTCCAGGTTCCATCAACTCCATTGTCGAAGTATGTGGATCCGGCCGGAGCGGTGAATGATCCCTCCAGTACGGGCATGGTTAAGGTCGCCGTAATGATTTCGGCGGGATAGGTGCCAAAGCCACCGGCTTGAATTGAGCCATCGAGCGGAAGGAAGGTGCCATTTTGGAAGGCTCCTGCGGTTTCGGAAGTGCCTCCGTTACCATTGCTGCGTTGGCCGAACCCAAGGGTGTCATCACCGGACCAGTTTGTGCGATTGGACAGATTGACCAGAGCCTGGGTGGTGGAACCTCCACTATTTAAATCCCAAGTCACGGAGTCTCCCGTAAAGCTCAGAGACAGGGTCTGGGGTGTTCCGGAAGAAAGGGTGCCTCCTGCAAGAGGAACAAGAACCAGACCGTCGGTTTCCCAATCGTTGTCAAGGGCAGTTCCTGCCGGTTCGTTGGAGGCCACCGAGTTCATCTTGGCGATGAAATAAGGAATTCCATCGATCAGATAAACACCAAGGCCGTTTGAAGTTCCACCAATTTCGCCAACGACGCGTCGAGCACCCCCGGCAACGTCTGAGGCTGCAAGTGTGAAGTTCACGCGAAGATTGCAGCCGCCGGGACCCGGGTCGGTGATAGTGACCGCACTGGCGCTGGTTGTTGCCGACACCGGAATCACGATATCGCCGAGAAGGGCGGCATCGGGATCGTCGGCTGAGATCGTTGGGACGATACTGACGCCAGTTGAAGGAGTGGCATAAACGACCAGAGAGCTGAGGTTTCCGGTTGGTTGCTGGTTTGGTCCGGGATTGTCGCCAAAGAGAACAAAGGTGACTGTGGCCGTGGTGGACCCACCGGCTCCGTTGGTGGTGTTGTAGGTGAAGGAATCAGCAAGGGTTTCACCTGCCGCCAGGGCGGGCAGACTGGTAGGGTCGTAGGTGAAGGTGCCGTCGCCGTTGTCAGTGACCGAAGCCCCCAGCGCAGAGCTGGTGTCGATGGCGGTGATTTCTCGCTTACCGGCCTCGAAGCTTTGATCCATTTCAGTGGTCGTCAGGATGCGACCGTAAACTCTGACCGATGCAAGGAGGCCAACGGCTCCTGGGAAGTTCTCGTTCAGGGCGGCGGTGCCGCTTACGGAAAGATATCCAGAACCGTCTGTGCCACACCAGTCATTAGCAGTCCCGTTTGTGTTGACTCCGGTTCCATCAACCGTGGGATCAAAAGCCGCGTTTGGATCATTGTTTAGATAAAGCGTCAGATTATCTTCAGTTTCAAATCCGACGGGGCCCCCATCACGGTCATAAACCACAATGAGCTGGTTGAATTCGCTGGTGAGAACTCCCGTTACCGTGGCTTGGATGGTCTGGTTCTGGTCGCCACCTATGACGCGATCAGTGCCAGCATCGACCGTGGCGGTCAGACTTTCAGCATCCGCATCATAGACAATCGAGAATCCGTTTCCGTTTCCACCTGTTTCGAAGACGGTATATTTTCCGGTTTGTCCTGGTTCAGGTCGGAACCAGATTTCGAAGGTGGCGTCTGCTTGTGAAATCGGGTCAAGGGTGCTGGAGGTTCCGCCACCAGTATCGAGAGCGGAGCCGACGAAGCCAAACCCAGTATTGATATTGAAACCAGAGGTCACATTGCTCCCTGTTGTGACATTGAAACCGGCAGTTCCAGCATTGACCCAAGTGGGCGACGAGAGAGTCGCAGGGCTGTAATCAATGTAGGCTCCACTAGCTGGAGGAAGGGGTTGATCGTTCCCGGTGAGGGCATTATCAGAGAAGGTGATCGCCTGGTTTCCGATCATGGCGAAGTTATCATCAACCGCATCAGAGAGACCGGTCATGGTGACCGAGGCCTCGGCAAATCCTTTCGCTCCGTTCCCATCGTCAATGCGATAGGTGAAGGTGTCGGTAGCGGTTTGACCAATCGCAAGGAAGTTGAACTGGCCGTTGGGGTCGTAGCTGAATTCACCGGCCGCGTTGTTGATGGTGACGATCGCACCCGAGGCGAGAGTGGCCGGAACCCCGAGAGCAACCACGGACCCCGAGGAATCAACGACTCCGTCTACCGAGATGGTGTCGCCGTCAATGTCGGTGCTTCCATCGACCGCTTTGAAGGCTTCGTAGACATCGGTCGGTTCCAGCGCGGCATTGTAAATGCGGAAGATGGCCATGGAGCCATTGAAGTGCGTGTTGTAAATCCCGCCAGAAGCGGTGGCGGCGGTGTTTCTGAAACCGCCGTGGTTGCTGCCTTGGTAGTGTCCGAGGCCCGAGGCGTCTCCACCGTCCCAATCGGCGTTATTACCGCTCGTGGTTTCGCCAACAAGGATCCCGTTGACATAGAGAGAGACTCCGCCCTGCGGCCGGATCACGCTGGCCACTTGGAAGAATTCCGCAGTCGTTGCCAGACCGCCGAGAACGTTGAGAGGATCAGCTTGCAGGTCGTAGCTGACCGCGCTCTGGTTCCCTGCAAAACCATCGAGTTCGCAAGCGGCTTTGAGCACTCCGTTGTCGATGACCAGCCCGAATCCGGTTCCACCTCCGGTCTCGAAGATGGTGGAGATTTGAGAAAGATCAGCTGCGCCGAGCTTCAACCACGCTTCAAGGGTCGCACCAGCCTGGTCGACGCTTGCGCCGAAGATGCTGCTGATACTTGTGCCCGGGTAGGTGGCCTCGGCGTTCACCGTGCCGTCCCATTCAAGAGCGGCGGTGATCTGACTCCTCGCGCTGGTCACACTGGAATTCAAAGTAACTCCACTCCCAAGAGTCCAGTTGGCCAGGGCGTTCTTCGAGGAACCCACGGTGGGCCAAAGATCGTCAGTGGCTCCGTAGCGGGCATCGTAGTTCAGGAAAAGGGCGTTACCTGACGAGTTGGAAATGGATCCCCGGACAGTGACTTCACCAAGAGAGAGAACACTTCCGTTGCTGACGTCGGCATCACCAAGGTCAGGAGTTCGGGTCACGGTGATAGAGCGGCCGGTAATTCCGCCGAAGTCATGCTCGAGAGTGCCACCGCTTGTCCCGGTGAAGCCGAGGGCATTTGCGACATTGAGAGCCGGGGAGGAAGCAATGGTGGTTCCACTGCTGTCTTGAACTGAAATGGTAATGTCGCGGAGACGTTCACCACAGCAGTCGGCCCGGTTAAAAATGGTGACGTTGCCCACGGTAACGTCTGTTCCAAAATCGGCGGTCCAGGTGTGATCAACCGTGTTATTTGGATCTGTATGTGTGTAGCGCTGTGGGTTCTGGTCAAAGGCTCGCTCAGGAACACCACCTCCGGGAGGAGTCCCTGCAGAAGGAGATTGGCTGACGGTCAGTCCGGGAAGATCGGAAGTGAGAATGTTTTGCAGACTGCTTCCAGGGACGCCATCATTCTCGGTGAGTCCCCGAGTGAAGTTCCCGACGGCGTTTTGCAGGACCAACGGGGAAGAAAAGAGGTCAGCGGTGCCGCGTGGGGCGTCGTTGGCACCATCGACTCGAAGAGAGACGGTGGCGGTATCAGTCAGTGCGGAGGCTGAGTTCCGGTTCGTAACCACCTCGGCCGGGGTCAGAACCTTGTTAGCATAGAAACGGAAAAGACCGATCTGGCCGTTGAAGGGATTGCGCCATTCGTTGAGGATGCTGGTTCCGGCATTGGCACCGGTGTTGTTGTTGTTGTCACCACCTGCGTCGCTGTTGGAACCACCAAGGCCGGCACCGTTGCCACCGGACCAGTTGTTGTTGCCGGCATTGGTGACTGTGCCAACATTGGCTCCATCGAGGTAAATGATCGAGGTGCCCGTGGAAGTATCGACGGTGATGACGATGTGGTGCCAGGTCCCCGCAGTCATGGCGACGGTTGAATCGAGAAGTTCTCGTGCGGCGTTGGTTTTAATGGCCCATTTCACCGTTCCAGTGTCATCGAGGAAGACGCCCGAGCCGGTCCCGGATCCGCCGGTTTCCCAGAGGCAAACGTCCTGAAGAGTGTCCTGTTTCACCCAGAATTCGAGCGATGCGGGCTGGGTCTGCCAACCAGTGGTGGTAAACGCTGCACGGGTTGAGACCGCGGTGGTTCCCGAGTAATCATATACGGAAGAGAAGGAGGGCGGGGCGCCGGCTCCGGGGGTCGCAGTGCCCGGCAGATTAGCCCACACGACATTATTGAGGCCCGAGCTAGGATTCAGTTCACTGGTGATCCCAGTCGTGGGGGTCGCTTGCTCCACGACAGTATAATCGAAGGTGTCGATCAGAAACCCACCGAGCGGCAGAGCCTGAAGAAGCGGGGCAAAACGAGGATCGTAGGAAAACTGGCCGATTGTTCCGGAGGAATCTTCAATTTCAACTGCCGCACCATTGGCGGAGGTGGTTGAAAGGGTTAGGACTTCCAGTGTGCCGGTGTCATTGGCGGTTACGGATGATCCGGCGGTGATAGCGGCCTCTTCACCGGTCGTCTCGAATGGGCCTCCGGCGGATCCATCGTCGTTGGCGGTGATTTGGGCCTGAGCGGGCAGGGCCAAAAGCGACGTCAGGGTAAATGTGCCAATCAGTTTTCTCAGATTGGAGTGATGTGCGGATTTCATAGAGATAATGAATGTGTGACTTTTTTTTGAGTTTTTGACGTCACGATAAATAGTTGGGGTTGGTCAACCCGAAAATGAGATTTCTGGACAGGGAACTTGGAAAACAGCCTTGCTGAGGTTTTTCGGCCAGAATCCCGAGATTGGCCGGGCTCGCCGGGGATGTTTCGATAGCTTGGCCGAAACTCCGCGAAGTTCTGGCATCAGGTCTTGCCTGCGGAGCAAAAAAGGCGAGTTTTAGAAGGTTCTATGGTCATGAAGTTGATTCTCCCGGTCATGTTTTTTGCATTCCCCGTCGTTTTGGCAGCGGGCGCGGATGATCAGGGTATTGGGACAAAATGGCGGGAGGTCCTCGGAGCAAGTGATTTCGCGAAGCGTGAGGAGGCCATGGAGGAGCTTTGGGAGATTGGGGACGATGCTTTGGTCGTCTTGGAAAAACTAAGCACGGATCGTAATCCCGAGGTGGCCGCGCGGGCTCGCATGCTCTTTCGCAAAGTGAAACTGGGAATCACTCCGGAGACCCCGGAGAAACTCGTGTTGCTCATCGAAAACTACTGGTCGGGTTCATCTCGCGAAAAGATCTCCATCCTGAAACAACTCAAGAGCCAGGCAGAATTTGATTTTCTGTTTCGTCTGGCAGGTATGGAGACGGATCCGATGGTGCGGAGATCGATTGACGAACTGGTGGCCTCCGAGCTGCCTAAAATTGTGCGGGGATTACTGAACGAGGGGAAGCAGGAGAGGGCGCGCGAGCTCCTCGGAAAGAGCGACCAACTCGAAAGCATGATCAATCTCGGACACCTCTTGCAGCTGTCGGGAGAGTTGGAAAAAGAGATTGAAAGGCTTCGTGCTTCCGAGTCCAAGCCGGATCAGAAACGGTATCTCGCTTATCTCAAGGTGAAAGGTGATGCCGTTCTTTTGAGGAGTGAGGCAGCGAGACTGGGTGATCAACGCACCGAATTGCTGGCCGCTCTGGTGTTGGGGGATTTCACCTCCTATTTCGAGAGTCTGCTTGAAAAAGGACGGATGAGTGACCCGGCCCGTGATTACCTCCGGTGGGTCTTGGCCGAACACTCGGGTGATGAGGCAAAGCAGAAAGAAATTTTAAACCGGGTATCGAAAACTGCTGAGCTCTCAGTCGGACCGATTTTGGGGGCAAAGGTGACCTTATTCCGTATGGGATACGGCGACCGAGTGATTGCCTCCCTTCCTCCGGAGCGCTTCTCCACGATTCTCGACTACCATGAGATGCAGGAAGATTTTTTGTTGGTCGAGAAGATGTTGGAGCTTCCTTCGGGCAAAGAATTTGACGGTTGGTTGGAGAAGAGGGTTGGCGAAGCGAACCAACAGCTCGCCCGCGGGGGCCCTCGTCCAACCTTTGACCGGCTGGTAGCGGCGACTGGTTTTCTCGAAGGCCGGGGACGATTGGAAGAAGCTGTGAAGTGTTGCGAAGCTTTGTTTGATCTGAGCCGAAAACATGGCGGCTTCGAACGCGAAGACTGGATGGGCACCCTGTTCTACCCCGCCACCCGGGCACTCCTCTCCGGGGTGGCGCGTGAGATTGAAAAATACGAGGAGGTCGTTTCAGTTATTTTTCAAGAGCTCCCCCGTGGGTCTGATGCCTATACTTGGCTGTTTAACCTCCTTGGGAAAGAAGATCCCAAGTTGAGCACCCGGGATCGCGTTCTTCTGACCTACTCTTTTGGAAATCGCAGCTACCCTCTGGTTGATGCCGCGACCTTTAACCGTTACTTTGATCGGGTTTTTAAGAGAATTTCCAATGGTGAAAACAAGGTCGAGGATTTGAATAAACTCTCCCGCCTGACCTACAACCGAAACAGGGGTGACGAGCTACTACGGATTCAGGAAGGACTGGCCCGGGAGGGAGTACCCAACCATTACTTTCTGGGCCTTCTGGCGTATGACCGGGGAGATGTCGCCAAGGCCGGAGAGCATTTCGCCAAGTTCGATATCAGCCTCGACGAGGCTGAGCCTGTCCAGTTGTTTGAGCTGGGACGGGTGATGACGGAGGCGGGATTGCCTAAAGGAAAAGAGTTTCTTGAGAAAGCTGAGCTGTATTCCGCCGGGAGCCCGCGCAATATGGCGGCTTTTGCCGTTCAGTGTATTCATACCGGTGACTGGAAAGAGGCACGCGAGTATTACGAGAAGGCGCTTTTGCGCTCCCCCTCGTTGCCTTCAGTCGGTAGCTACAGCCTCGCCAATGCCTTCGTCGAAGAGCTAGCGACTCTGACGGCCTATCTAAAGGAATGGCAGAAAGCCCAGGCTTACCGGGAAGTCTTTGCCCTCATGCAGACCTACCGGGACGGGATCGAATATGGACACTACTACAGCCGCAATCGATTCCAGGTTTTGGTCGCGCGGGGTGCCCTCGCCATGGAAAATGGGGAGAAGGACAAAGCGGTGTCGGCCTTCGAGGAAGCCCACCGGATTCTGCCGAGAGATGGCTATCTGGCGAATGAGCTTTTTCCGGCGATGCGTGAACTGGGGCTCCATGATCATCACGACCGCCTTTTTGAAAAATCAGCCCAACACGCCCGGGAAATGATCGAACGGTATCCCCTCGATGACAATGGCTACAATTCATTCGCCTGGATGGCTTCGCGGGCCAACCGGTGTCTCGACGAAGCCGAAGAGTATCTCAAGAAGGCTCTTGAATTGAACCCTCAGTCTGCGGCTTATCTGGACACCATGGGCGAAATCTACTTTGCCCGGAGAAACCGGGAAGAGGCAGTCAAGTGGAGTGAGAAATCGATCGCAAACGCCACTTTGGGTGAGGACATGAAGTGGGAACTCCATCATCAAAATGCTCGCTTCCGTTCAGGCGAGTTCCCTGCCCGATAGCGGAGAGCTCGATTCTTTCGGGCAAAGCTAGTCCTAGGAAAGAATATCCCCGACAACCTTTACGCTTTCTACTCCGGTGAGTTTGAGGTCGAGCCCCTGGTGGCGGATGCTCAGGCGGTTGTGGTCAATACCCATGAGGTGAAGGATCGTGGCATTGAGGTCATCAGTGCTCACGGGATCCCGGACGATGTCGTATCCGAAGTCGTCGGTCTCACCATGGGTGTATCCTGATTTAACTCCGCCACCCGCCATCCATACCGTGAAGCAACCGGGGTGGTGGTCCCGGCCGTAGGTAGTTTCGTCGAGCTTCCCCTGACAGTATGAGGTTCTTCCGAATTCCCCGCCACAAACGATGAGAGTGTCCTCAAGAAGACCGCGCTGTTTTAAGTCGGTGATGAGACCATAGATGGGATGGTCCACATCACGGCATTGTTTGGAGAGGTGGTCGGGCAGGTTAACGTGTTGATCCCATCCGCGGTGGAAGATCTGGATGGTACGAACCCCGCGCTCACTCATGCGTCGGGCCAAAAGGCATGAGTTGGCAAAGGTTCCCGCCTTGAGAGCTTCCGGTCCGTAGAGATCGAGAACGTGTTTGGGCTCGTCCTTGAGGTTGGTGAGCTCAGGGACGCTGCTTTGCATGCGTTGGGCCATTTCGTATTGCAGGCTGCGCGCTATGATTTCGTCATCGTTCATGCGAAGGTGATTGAGGCGGTTTAATTGTGTGACGCCATCAACCATACGACCGCGAAGCTCTCCTGGAATCCCGGTGGGATTTGCGAGGTGTAGAATGGGGTCGCCGGAACGCCGGATGGGAACGCCCTGGTAGTTTGAAGGGAGCACTCCGGCTCCCCAAAGGCGGGAGTAGATCGGCTGGCCGGGCTTGCGTCCGGTCCAAGTTGGAGTCATGACGAAATACCCGGGCAAAGAGTCATTCATCGATTCCAGCGAGTAGGAAAGCCAAGCTCCAAGGGATGGCCGACCGGCGATTTGTGATCCGGTTTGGATCGCGGTGACGGCAGGGTCATGATTGATGTGTTTGGTGTGAACCGATTTGATGAAACAAATGTCATCGCTCACTTTTGCCACGTTCGGAAGGAGTTCGCTGAGCCATGCTCCGCTTTGGCCGTGTTGCTTGAACTGGAACCGCGTTCCGCAGACCGGATGAGCGGCCGTTGCAGTCATGCCGGTGAGGCGAAACTTGGGTTCGATTAGGCCCTTGCGATTCCCCACCGTGAACATCTGCTCTTTGTGGTGTTTGTTGAGCAGGGGCTTGCGGTCGTAGAGGTCCTGTTGTGATGGTCCGCCGGATAGGAAGAGGTAGATGATTCGTTTGGCCTTGGGCACCATGGTGGCTGCATGGGATCCCGCCGGGCCGGCCGCCGAGGCGCGGGAGCCCAAAGCTGCCGCGATGGTGGCAGTGAGGCTGTTTTGAATAAGGTGGCGTCGATTCATCGGCAGAGAACTTCGTCGGTGTTCAGGAGGGTGGTGGCCAGCATCACGTAAGGTCCGGGGGCTTTGATGGAAGACTCTCCAAGCTTGGCGAGCGCTTCAGTATCAGCCGATTTGAATTGCTTCAAAAGAGATTCGAGAACCTTGAGTTCGTCGCGGTCGGGCTCGCGGCAGGTCGCCAGTTTGAACATGCGTCGAACCGGATCAGGATGATTCAGAGCCCGTGCTGCCAGGCCGCGGGCAGCCTCGACAAATTGCACGTCGTTCATCAATTGAAGCGCTTGTAACGGGGTATTTGTGACTTCGCGTTGCACCGAGCAGACTTCGCGCGATGGGGCATCGAAGTTCATCATGATGGGTGGACCGGCGGTTCGTTTGTGTACGGTGTAGACGCTGCGTCGGTAAAGCTCGGTACCAGTACTTTGGCGGTATTGCTTCGAGTCGGAGATATCCACCGAAACGGCACGCCAGATGCCATTGGGTTGATAAGGCGAGACAGGTGGTCCACCGGATTCAAGAACGAGAAGTCCTCCAATCGCGAGAGCCTGATCGCGCAGGGTTTCGCCATCGAGACGGAGACGATGCGCCCGGCTTTTTCCGGAAGCGACCATCGAAGACTGGCGATAGGTCTGCGACATCACCAGTCGCTTTATCAGTCGTTTGATATCCCAGTCTTTTTTGAAGTCCGCTGCGAGGGAATCAAAGAGCTCGGGGTGATGGGGCAGGGCTCCCTGGTTCCCGAGATCGTTTTGGGTTTTGCAGAACCCCTCACCAAAAAACTGGGCCCAAATTCGATTCACCGCAACCCGGGCGGTGAGAGGATTTTTTTTCAGGAACAACCATTGCGCCAGACCAAGGCGATTACGGGGAAGGAAATCCGGCATAGGCGGCAGGGCGGTTGGAGTGGCTGCAGTGACTTCATCGCCTTTGGAGTCGTAGGCTCCGCCAATGAGGATGTGTGATGATTTGGGAGCACTTTCTTTCGCGACGATCGAGCAGGCGACCGCCTTGATCTTGGCCATTGCCTCTTGCAGTGCCGGATCGACTCTGGCAAGGCTGGCAATCTCCCCGAGAGTGAGCACGCGATCGTATCGCGAGAAAGTCAGAAAACGTGGAGGCACCGGCAGATGACTTACCTTGGTCAGGAAAGACTGTCTTCTGGGAGCTTTGGATAGAACAGGTTGTTCCAAGTCATTGACAGTCTCTTTCATGGGGACCGGAGACCCGTTGAGAAAAACGGCAAAGGAGTTGCTCCCGGTATCGGCGGTGATGGCGAAGTGAGTCAATCCTTCGAGTGGAGTGGGGGCTTCCGTGCGAAACTCCCGTTTCCCGGCCTTTCCGTCTTTTTTCTTCCCAATCAGTCGGAGAAGGAGGTGTCCGTTCGCGTCACGAATCAACTCGTAACCGTGTCTAGCCGCTCCGCGGCCGTTTGATTGGTTTTGGATGGTTCCGCTTTCCGGGGGAAGGGACCAAAAAGCGACGGTTTGTGCCGAGGCCGCCTGACCAGCAAAGAAGGGTTCGCTATCTTTTCCGAAGACATCGAGATGAGTGGTGGGGGCAAACTCCGGATTGGAGCTCCACTGAACCAGTTTCTCAAGTTCGTCCTGATTTGGGCCAAGGGGAAGGTAGGCGATGGGGCCATTGTAGGCCCGGTCGCCATTCATCACCGGTTCTTCGATCGGAGCGAAGAAGGCGCTGAGGGAGTAGTAGTCCTTCATCGAGATGGGATCAAACTTGTGGTCATGACAAGCTGCACAACCTGCGGTGAGACCCAGCCAGGTAGTCGCCACCGTGTCGGTCCGGTCCATGAGGTATTTCACGCGATACTCCTCTTGGATCACTCCGCCTTCGTGTGTGGAGGGATTGCATTTTAGAAATCCGGTCGCGATGGGGTCCTTCTCTCCGTCGGGTAGTAGGTCGCCCGCCAGTTGCCTGATCGAAAACTCATCGAATGGAAGATTGGTGTTGAAGGCATCGATGACCCATTGCCGGTAAGGCCAGATCGCGCGGAAGTAGTCGTTTTGCAGACCGTGGGTATCGGAGTAACGCGCGGCATCGAGCCAAAAGCGAGCGCGATGCTCTCCGTATCGGGGCGAGGCTAGAAAGCGGTCGACAAGGGATTCGTATGTGATTTCGCCACGCTCAAATTGTTCGACGGCATCGATGGCCGGGGGTAGTCCGGTGAGGTCGAGGGAGAGCCGGCGGATCAGGCGTCCTGGCGGAGCTTCATTCTGTCGATTCCCAATGGCGTCATCAATCCTGGTTGCGGAGTCGATGATGGGTTCGAAACTCCAGTGGGACACGTAGCGTGCGCCTGAGGAAATCCAGTTTTCAAGAAGCTTTTTGTCTTCAGTGGACAGCGACTTGTGAGAGTCCGGTGGCGGCATGATCTCATCGGGATCGGTCTCGTGAATGCGGGTCACGAGTTCGCTATCCTCCGGTTTGTCGGGCACGACCGCGGGGTTGGGTTGGTCCAGTCTCAGGTCGGCTTTTTGTTCGGCCGGACCATGGCATTGGAAGCAGTTTTCAGAGAGGATGGGGCGGGCCTTGCGGGCCAAGGTCAGTGAGTCCTGTTTCGATTCATCGCCCTGGCAGATCCCACCGAAAATGAACAGGAAGGCTGAAGTGAAGAAGTGTCGTCGAAGGGCCATCGCTTGATGTGATTATGCTCAGGCAGGAGGAGGGATCTCAGCGGCTTTTGACCCAGTCATACTCCGCGCTGATTTGGTCGGTGAGTCCTTTTTGAAGGTGACCGGGAAGGACTCCCCAGGTGTAGGTTTCGATCTCGAGGTGGGGGCAGGTCACGGGTTTGTCCTTGAGATATGCCAGAGCCGCTTCAGCGTGATCCAAAGTGGAGGCGAGGGGAGAGAGAGGCTCGGAGTAAAGAGGGATATGGAAGTGGATACGGCCTTCGGACTGAGGTTGAAGGTGAAAGGGTTCAGTTTGAAGGGACTGAAGAAAATCGGGGAGATCTTTGAAGCGGGTGAGCGATTCGCCTGATTTGATGATGACCTGATGAAGGTAGGTTGGTTCATCAAATGGCTGGATGGCTTCAAGGGCTTCGGGGTCACTCGGATCAAAGGAAAGGGCGTTGGAAAGATGAATCTTGGAGATTCGTAGGCCGGCTCCGGTCAGGGCATCAAGTGAGGTACGGCAGTCATCGTATTCAAGGGCGAAGTGACAAGTGTCGTAGTTGATCCCGATGTGCTTTTGAACCGGTTCCTTGTCGAGTTCCTGGTCGTCACACCAGGCAAAGAACCGCTCAAAAAAAGCGAGGGTTTCCTCGGTGTTTTCGAAGTGGCCGAGGGGTTCGGGTTCGAGGCCCAGGTGAAGGTCCTTGCCGGTTTCACGTGCGAGATTCTCGATGGTAAGAGCGCAGGAGTAGAGGTTTGCGAAGATCAGGTTTTCGTCGGCTTCGAATTCCTTGAAGGAACCGGGCAGAGTGGAAACCGAACCGCCGGAATTTTCGGGGCAGAGCCGGGCGATGATGGTGAAAAGCTGTTCGGTGTAGACAAGACGGGAGAGCTGGGTCCAGTCTGGTTGGTAAACTTTTTCCTTCACCCGGGTGCCGTGAAATGCTCCGTAAGGGAAGCCGTTGATGGTGAAGACGTAGCAGTTTTCCGCTTTCAGCCACGCTTCAAACTGGTCGAGGTTGTCGTTTTCCAGCAACTCGAGAGCGGCTTGGGCGGAAAGGCGGAGTCCGATCGCAAATTTCTCCTTAGCCGCTACCCGGTTGCGAACCGCTAGCACGTCCGTCTTTAAAACGGCAAAGGTCTCATCCCAGGTCTCGGCCGGATGGATGTTGGTGCAGTAGGCGAGATGGTGCTGGCGAAAGGTCACAGCGAGGTTTAGGCCGCCGGGAAGGGCCTCACAAGGAGAAGTTTGGGCACTGGGAGAGGAACTTTTTCGGATTGTCGAAGATGACTTTCTCGATAGTTCCGGCGGAATGACTGCGCTTTTTCATTTCAAGGGCGCATTTGATTACGGCCAAGGGATCCGAGATGCCCCAGTCGCAGGCTGAGTTCATCCAGATGTTCTCCATCCCGAAGGTCTCGAGGATGTCGATGGCCCGGGCGGGGGAGCATTTGGACTCCGGATAAAGGGTCATGCCGGCCCAGTATCCTTGATCCAGAACAAGGGGCGCGGTGTGTTCCTCAACGTGGTCAATGATGACGCGGCTGCGGTCGACATTGGCGTTGTTGAGGGCGTCGAGAATGAGGCGTGTGCCTTTCAGTTTGTCTTCGAGGTGCGGGGTGTGAATCAGAATGGCCTGATCGTATTTCTTAGCCAGCTCTACGTGTTCCTCAAAAATGGCGAGTTCATTTTTGGTGTTTTTGTTGAGTCCGATCTCGCCGATACCCAGGACTGTGGGTTTGTTGATGAAGTCGGGGATGAGCGACATGACTTCACGGGCAAAGACGGGATCTTCCGCTTCCTTGGGGTTGATGCAAAGCCAGCAGAAGTGCTTGATGCCAAATTTGGCAGCTCTGGCCGGCTCGTATTCTGTGAGTTGACGGTAGTAGTCGAAAAATCCTTGGGCGGAAGCCCGATCGTATCCCGCCCAAAATGCCGGCTCGCAGAGTGCCTCGCAGCCAACTTGGGCGATGGCTTCGTAGTCGGCCGTGGTGCGGCTGACCATGTGGGCGTGTGGCTCGATGTATCTCATGCGTCTCCCTCCTGGTGGGCTCCGAAGGCAAATTGGATAGTCGCGCTTTCGGCAGGTTCGGTCGAGTGATCTGAGAACGCGAGATGAACGGCCTGCGCGCGGGTGGTGCCTTCGGGCGGATTTTGCATAGCTTTCAAGGCTTTCATGAAAGCCGGATGGCGGAAATCAGCCTCTCCTTCGTGCCGGTCTACGCGATCCAGAAACGAAGCGATTTCAAGGAGCTTGAAACGAGAATCCATGAAATAGAGGTCCTGAATGTCTTTCTTTGAAGGCATGGTGCGCGATTGTGTTGGGGTGACGTAGAACGGGATTTCTATTTTGGAACCCCGGTAACATGGGCATAGAAATCGGGATTGAGCTCGGCGAGAGGCTCGCGGAGTTGATCGATTTCTTCGGCGGGGCCGTGGATCTCGAGGCGGAAAAGCTCGGAGACGGTGAGAGCTTCCTCGATGCAGGAACCGACGTTTTCGAGGTGACGGAGCACTCCGGCGGCCCCTGCGTAGGCTTCGCGGCAGAAGACAACGTCATCGCAGACCGAGAAATCGTAGTAGTAGCAGGTGTCCTCGGTGCTGGTGCGGGCTACGAATTTCTTCATGGTCTCTTTGAAGGCGTCGAGTTTGCCCGGCTGAACCTTGAAGTAGGGGTGAATGCTGACGGCTTGAGAGAGTTCGCTCATAGGGAGATTGTGTACATTGGTGGCAGAACTTCCAGTACTCAAATTGGGCTCGTTTTTCTCATTCCAGAAAGCAGAGCAATAGGAAGGCGCCGGTAAACGGTGGCTGGATCGGCGAGAGGAAGGGCGTTTTCAGGAATCGGAGCGTCTTTGTCGACGGTCGTGAGGGTCAGCGAGCGGTTGGGACAGAGTTTGAGGCGGAGGTTGTGAGCGAGGCGCCCCATGGACCATCTCGCGTTGATTTCGCTCACGGGATGCCAGGCCAGGCCCTTGGGTATTTGATGGAGAAAGGAGTCGATGCAGACCGGACCGTGGTAGTTCTGTTTCTCGAGAAGTCTTGCGAGGGCCCGCAGGAGGTCTTTCCTGGCCACCGGGAGAACGAGGTTGGCGATGAGCTGTGACTGCTCCGGGCGAAGGCCGGTGGCGGGTTTAGGTGACGATCTTGAGGAGATCCATTGTCCGCCTTTGCTGACTCGTTGATGGCAAAGACCCAGAAAACGGAGCCCACCTTGGTGGGCGGGGTTGGCTTGGTAAAGAAGTGAGAACTCGAGATCGATGCGGAGGCGGGGCTCGATGAGGAAGGGTGATGAAATGATCGGGGTGTTTTCAGAAGAAAACGGCCGAATCCCCCGGCCTGCCGAACCAAGGAGAGGCTTTGCGATCCACTCATCTTGAGGGAATTCCGCAATGAAGGATTCGACCTCTCCTTGGGTCCGGCAAATGGCTGCCGGGAGGGCGTGTTGGTTCATCTCAGACCGGAGCGCAAGAGCGAGTTCTTTGGAAAGCAGTTTCGGATCGGGGATTCCCCAAGGATGTTCGTTGCGAATTTTGCGTGTTTGTCGGATCTCCGAGCTTTTGGAAAGCAGGGCTGTTTCGGGAAAGTGGAGATGGTGGGCGGCCAACGATTCCCGAAGAGTGTCGGACGGTTGCTTGCGAAGAAGAACTAGGTCGTCGGACGAGGGGGCGGCCAACGCGAAGGCGTATTCGAGATCTGCTGCCAGTTCTTCGAGGCGTTTTGGGGCGGTCCACATTGGCGAGGCGGCCGCGAGCTCGACGTCGGGGTTGAACCAGTAAAGATCTGGGCTGCGACCCCGCGAGGTTTGAAATCGTTTGAGGTTGGCAATAAAATCGTCTTTGAACCCGGCCTTTCGGCGGCCCTCTTCATTGAAGGGTGCCAGCCCCTTGGCGCGGATTGGGGAAAGGGGGAAGTGGAGTTTTTGGTGCCAAGCGTCCCAATCGGACTGGGCGTCTTCCTTCCAGCGACGAAGCCACTTCAGACCATACCCGACATGTGCAATTTCATCTTTGTAGATCCTCGCAAGGAGTTTGGCCGAGTCGTGATCTCCGGCCTGGGCGAGGACTTGGGAATAGTGATGGGCGTAGTCGAGGTTGGCCTGCTCGAAGGTGAGAGAGAGGCGTGAGACATAGTCGAGCGGGCTTTCCATCGTGGAAATGTGCGACCAGATCATGGGGCTGAGATGGTAGTCGCCAAAGTGAAGACCACAGGATTCCATTCGTTCTAGATACCATCGGGTGTGGTTCTGTTCCTCCTTCAAGGTGCGAAGCACGCCCTTGCGGAAGGAATCCGGGGCGTCCGGAAACTTCAGCAAGGCCAGAGCCATCAGTTCGACTGCGAGGAGTTCATGGTTGGCGAAAAAATGGAGAAGGATGCCCCGCTGTTCTTCGTCGTAGACCTGATCGGAGGAAGGAAAATGAGACTTTCCTGAATTGGACCGGGGTCGCAGGTGATCCGGACGGCCCGGTAAGTTGGGAGCGGAAAAAGTCTCTTTTCTTGGGGGATCGAGAAGGAGATTCGATGGAGGTGGCGTGAGTTTTTCTTCCAGCGAAGTACCAAGGAGAACACGCTCGGCAAATTCTGAAACGGAGTTGGGTCTGGAGAGGGAGGCAGGGGGCACGGAGCGGGAAGTTTGTTCTTTGTCTGGAATAACGCGGTTTCGGAGGCATCATACGGAAAGAACCATGAAATTTCGATTGATCATTCTAAGGGTGGCCGCAGCTTTTCTGGCGATGGCTGGAATTGCAAACGGGGAAGTTCTGCCCAAGGCAAACGGAAAGGTGTCCGCCACAAAGTTGCCTCTCGATGCCAAAACTGCAAAGGTTAAGTATGAAACGGCAACCTTTGGCCTAGGATGATTCTGGGGACCTGATTCCGAGTTCGGAAGTCTGAAAGGAGTTTTGCGCACCCGGGCCGGATATGCCGGCGGGAAGAAAAAAAATCCAAACTATTACAGCCTCGGAAATCACACCGAGGTAATTTCGATTGATTATGATCCCACAGTACTGGGCTACGGGGACTTGTTGAAAATCTTTTGGGCCGCCCACCGTTGTGACCAGATCAATACCTCGCGGCAATATATGAACGCCGTGTTCTATCACAATGAAGCGCAGAAAAAAGAAGCTGAGACATCGAGAGCAGCCGCGGCCGAGGAGCAAGGGGTGAAGTCTGCTGGCATCCAGACCAGCATTTTACCAGTTGGTGATTTCACCTACGCCGAAGCATACCACCAGAAGTATTATCTGACTCGATTTCAGGATATCAGAGGTTTGCTGGCCAAGACCTATCCAGACGCGAAGTCACTGGCGGATTCTACCGTGGCGACGCGGCTGAACGCCTACCTGGGAAGCGGAATGAAGCGCGATTGGGTGGTCTTTGTACGTGAGCTACCCGAGTATGGTCTTCCCGAGGAACTCGAGAAGGCTCTTTCGGAAGCCGCGGTCAAAATGATTGGGAAGAAGTAGATTTTTTTCAAAAAAGGCTACGGACGAATGCGTCAGCCTTGCAGTCAATGAAAGTCAAGGCATACTGACAGGATGCTAAAGCTTTTCGCCCTGACCCTCACTATGGGGGCTTCTCTTATTTTGGTTTCATGTGAATCGGTCGACAGTCGGCGCGCTGGCGGGGCTGCTTTTGATGATGCTCCGATGGCGCGAACCCTCGATAGCAGTGCCGTGGTGCCTGATGACGAGGAGCTGGCCAACCGCTCCTTCGAGGCTTGGCGAAGCCTTGATTAGCGAGCGTCTTTAGGAACAGCACTTTGGGCTCGAAAAGCAAATTGCCTCGACCAATCTCTTTCGGGCATTTTTCTGATTGTTCTCGCGGGACGGTCACGGTTTGCTCACCGCCATGGATCCACGCTATGTCGAGCTTGCCAAGCAGTTGATCAACTATTCCACCGCGTTGAAGAAGGGAGAAAAGATTCTCCTGGACCTCGTGGATACGCCGGAAGAAATGGGGATCGCCCTGGTTCGGGCCGTCCGGGCAAAAAAAGGGATCCCGTTTCTTCGTTTAGGTTCCAATCGCTTGAGCCGCGAAATGCTCATGGGAGCGAGCGATGAACAATATCACCTAACTTCGAAGCACCTGCTCGCCGAGATGAAAGACATGGATGCCTACATTGCCATCCGGGGGTCTCATAACATTACCGAGACCAGCGATGTTCCTTCGCTCAAAATGGGGTTGGCGATGAAGCACCTTCGCAAGGTTCTCGATCACCGGGTCAAGAAAACCAAATGGTGTGTGCTGCGTTGGCCACATCCAGCGATGGCCCAGCAAGCGGGCATAAGCACCGAGGCCTTTGAGGATTTTTACTTCGACTGCTGCCTGCTTGATTACAAGAGCTACCAGCCTGCGATGAAGGCGCTCCAGCGCCTCATGAACAAGACCGATCAGGTGCATATCAAGGGCAAGGGAACCGACCTGAGATTTTCCATCAAGGATATCCCGGCACTCACCAGCGGAGGAAATTACAACATACCCGACGGCGAAGTGTTTACCTCGCCAGTTAAAACCTCGGTCGAAGGGGTCCTTTATTACAACGCCCCAACGATCTATCGTGGGATCGAATTTGATGGCATCACCCTGACCTTTGAAAAGGGCAAAATTGTCAAGGCCGTGGCCGATGGCGGGAAGACCAAGGACCTCAACAAGATCCTCGATAGCGATGCCGGGGCCCGTTACATTGGCGAGTTTGCGCTCGGCTTCCATCCGCACATTCGCGAACCCATGCGTGATATTCTTTTCGATGAAAAAATCGCCGGGAGTTTCCACTTCACCCCGGGACAGGCCTATGAAGATGCGGACAACGGTAACCGTTCTACGGTTCATTGGGACATGGTGAGTATTCAGCGCAAGGACTACGGAGGAGGCGAGATCTACTTCGACGGCAAATTGATTCGGAAGGACGGACTGTTCCTGCCCAAGAGTCTCGCCAAGTTGAACAGTTAGTTGAATCGCTTGTTCTCGCGAGCAGGCAAGCTTAGGTAACCGCATGAAGATTTTGACCTACGAGGACAAAGGCTACGCCGCTTTTGTGAAACGTCTCTACCGTCGGGCTATTCCGAGTGGAGCGGTTTCGGAAGGGGTGGCCGAAATTATCTCGGAGGTGTCCCGGAAAGGGGATCGCGCCCTGGTGGAATTGGCGGCGAGGTTCGACGGAGCCGAGCTGACCGTCAAAGGGCTCCGCGTGAGCGTGGATGAGAGAAAGGCTGCCCGGGAATCAGTGAGCAAGGAAACGCGGGACGCCATTACGGCTTCTCTGAAAAACATCCATGCCTTTGCTCGCAAGAGCCTACGCAAGAACTGGAGCGCAAAGAACAACGAAGGAGTTGAAGTGGGGGAACGCTTTGTGCCGTATGATCGTGTCGGAGTCTACGTTCCGGGAGGGAAGGCGCCTCTCGTGTCGACTTCCCTCATGACGGCTGGATTTGCCCAAGCGGCCGGAGTGCCCGAAATTGTAGCGGCTACCCCGCCCGGACCTGATGGCACGGTGAACCAGGAGCTTTTGTATGCGCTTGAAGCGGCTGGTGTGACCGAGATTTACAAAGCGGGTGGTGCTCACGGAATTGCCGCGCTTTCCCTAGGGACCAAGATCATTGCTCCGGTCGACAAGGTTTTTGGTCCAGGCAATAGCTACGTCGTTGAGGCAAAGCGCCAAATGGTCGGAGCAGTCTCGATCGATCTTTTGCCGGGACCGAGCGAGGTATTGGTCGCAGCTGATGCTACTGGAAACGCCCGCTTTCTCGCTGCCGACCTGCTGGCTCAGGCCGAGCATGGTCCTGATTCGGTGGTGGGGATGGTCACTCACTCGAAGAAGTTGTTTCAGGCCGTGCAGCGGGAATTGCACCAACAGCTGGCGAAGACTCCCCGTCGTGACATGGCCGCCAAGGCACTCAAGAAGGCGGGCTTTCTTTTGTTAACCAAGTCGATGAAGGCGTCGCTCGCAATTGTAAACGACTGGGCACCCGAGCACTTGGTTCTGGTGGCCCGGGACGAGGACAAATGGCTCGCCGAGGTGCGGACCGCTGGGGCGATTTATGTTGGGAACTACTCCGCCGTGGCAGTGGGCGATTTTCTTGCCGGGCCAAGCCATACCTTGCCCACCGAAGGGTCGGGTCGTTCTTTTTCGGGACTACGGGCCGACCAATTCCAGCGGAGAGCCAGCGTGGTGAGGATGGATCAAAAGGCATTGCGCAAATCGCAGAAAGTCGTCGAGCACTTTGCGAAGATTGAGGGGCTTCATGCCCACGGACGGTCAGTGACTCTGCGAGCGGAGGACTAAGTCATGTCGAGTTACCGTGATGAAAGCGATCCCGGGGAAGTTTTCCCGGCATCTCTTTTTGCGGTCAATAGCTTGTTTTGTCCGGGGTGCCGTCAGGCCATCCGGGAGCCAGTTGAGAAGTGTCCAGCCTGTGGTTATTCAGGCGCGAGCGCGGTTGATAAATTCCCATTCGCGGCTCCGGCAATGGAACGATTCATTGACCCCGACAACCATCTCGATGTCTCGGACTGGGAGAAGATCGACCGGGTGCTGAATGAGCTGGAGGAAGACTACCCGCAGGTTCGTTTTTGTTTTTGTCTTGTCGATTTGGTCGAGTCCACCGACCCTAGGGAGTTTGGCTTTTGGTTGATGAATGCCAGCCCCGTTCGAAGTCCGGTTGAAGAACGACTGCGTCCGTGGACTGTGTTGGTGCTGGTGGATCACGCCTGTGGCCGGGTCTCGATCACTTCGGGATATGCCATTGAACCGTTTTTGAACGAGGAAGGCTGGCGTTCCCTTTTGCGGTTGGAGGAACGGTTTTTCAGGGAAGGAGACTACGGCTCGGCGCTTCTTCGATTTGCTAAGGGGGCGGCGAACGTGCTCGGCGAGGCTGAGAAACGGGTGAGCAATGAATTGTCGGCCCGGGGACGTCGCCGAAAACGAAAGGAGGCCGCATGGTAAGGTGGGTGCTTTTGTTTATCCTTATGATGGGGAGCGTTTTCGGAGATTCCGTTACAGCGACGGGGCGGGTTCCCCTGCGACCGTCCGACGGAATCTATGATAAAAGTGGATGGCTTGAAGGTGTTTCGCGCGCCGGCATGGTGAGGAATATCCTGGGAGTGCGGGAAAAAGGGGGGGGCTCGATCTTCGTGGTGGTTCTGGAGGCCCGCCCGGACGATGCTGACGGAGTGGCGATGCGATGGGGGAGAACTTGGGGGAAGGGCGGACTTTGGGGCTTGATCT
>JBMYLT010000010.1:125601-153884 GCA_049596615.1 Akkermansiaceae bacterium
TGAGGAAGGATTTCCTCGTTTCTATGGTGAGCTCAGCCGGGAGCCGGCTTGGGGGAAGGCAGAGAAGGAGGAGTTCGACAAGTCGCTGGAAGGGGCCTTGCAAAAAGTGGAGTTGAATGCGGTTTCGGTTTTGGGAGAACGCCAGCGGGTGGAATTGGCGACGCGGGTGATGGCTGAGGGCTTGGGATATCTGGGAGTGGTCATGGAGCGGGTCGATCATCGTTTCGCCCAAGCTCGTGGAAAGCCTCCGGAGCCACTACCGTCGAAAAAATCGGGCAACGAGGTTCCTGAAATTTGGTGGCAGATCGGGGTGCCGCTGGTCGGACTGGTGGTGCTGGTCTTGCTGTTTCTTCTTCTGAAACCGAGCCAAGCTGAGCCGATGGATCAATTTCATTTTCCCGGGACAGAGCCGCGAAAGAGATTCCGAGCCCCTTGGTCGGGGGGAGGAAATGTTCTCATTGAATTCCGCGAGCCCGGTAAAGGGCGGAGACGGTGATTCTCCTTAAGCCAGTAATTCTTCCAAACCGTGCATGATTAAACTACTTGCTGGGTTGGGCGACCAGACTGTAGTAGGCCTTCCCGATTCTTAAAACACCCGGAAGGCTTGTTTTTTCTTCTGGCGAGAACTCTGAACGAGCAACGTTCAGAATCAGGGAGCCGTCAGGTTGTGGTTCAAATTTTTGAACCTGATCTGACGAGATCTGACGGTCTGTGGAGAAAAAATAGAGATCTTTTAGAGGTAGTTCCGATTTGGAAGTGAAGTGAATGCGGACGACCGGGGCATCCACTTTGCTAAGCAGAGTTGCGGTGAGGCCGTGATCGGTGGAAGGAAGATCTTTTTTGGCGCGTGCAATCAGTTTGGCGTGGTTGGGAGCTGGGACAGGTTTTTCGCGCACCGGTAGAGTGAGGCTGAGGGTCTGGAATCCAGGAAAACACCCCTTGGCGCAGCACATCCATCCGGCTTCTGTTGAAAGGGTCACGGAATTACCAGACAGGGATTCGGGCGGGGTGATGGTCACAAGCAGGGTCACGTCCCGTTCATAACCGTGACAAGGATACTGGCCCATGAAGGTGTTTTCGGGGGCCGGCCAGTGGATTTCCGAGGCGGTGAAGCCTTTGGGAAGTTTCCATTTGAGTGAGGTTTCCATCCCGACCATGCCGGGATTTTTCCAATAAGTGTGGAAACCTGGAAAGTGTTTGATGTGAACTCCCACGGTCAGCGGTTTTCCCGGTGTCATGCTGGCGGTCTCGGCAATGAGCTCGATTTTGAGACCGGGACCTTTCATACTAGGGTCGTCGGATTCTGCCCGGAGAACGACCGTCAGAAGCGCAAAAAGGAAGAGGGCCCTCACGCTAAAGAATACGCTGAAGGAAGTGGTGAACGTTCAGAAAATGGTTGCAATTGCGAGGTCCCTCACTTGGGGATCTTTAGCGATTGACCAATCCGGATCAAAGCTCCGGAGATTCCGTTGGCTTTTTGGATCGCCGAGACACTGGTGCCGTATCTTCGAGCCAAGCCGTAAAGAGTCTCGCCTTTCTTTACGGAGTGTCGGACGAACTTGGGTTTCGGTTTTGGCTTGGGTTTGTAAACCGGTTTCGGTGCGGGAGGATAGGTTCGTGGCTGGGAGCTTGGGATCGTCGCTGGCGCGGAGGCGAGCCGAGGTTCAGGACCGGGAGGTGCGGGCTTGGATTTGGATCGTTTGCTTCGAGGCGGGGGGTTGTCAGCCCAAGCTTCGATATAGTTTCCATCTTCGTCAAACGGCCCCATGTTCGGGTTATAGGCCGGGGTCTGCTTGTTGGCGCAACCGACAAGGATGGCCACAAGAAGTAGCCCAGCGATTCGGGGGAGGAGACGAATCATGATTTATAGAACCTAGGGGAAACCGGAGCGAAAGACAACCCCTTGTTAAGGAATCCTAACTAATCGGACATTTGGCAACGTTGGGACCAACCGCTAAGCCGTGACGGTCCTTGGGACAAACTCGATGCGAATGTCGTTGAGTGGGACAATGACCTTACTGTGTTCGAAGTATCTCGAGCGGAGATCGCGAAGAGCGCGCAGGCTTGCCGGGAGGGGGGCGATGATCTCCGGCGATCTTTCGAGGGGATCCGAGATGCGCGCACTAAACTGGGAGGTGAGTAAGGTGCGGATGCGATAGGAGAGAAGATAGTGGGTCTTCTCGACTTTTGTCAGGAGTCCGAGAAAGCGCGGAACGGCACGAGGGAGACTCGGTCCGGAAAAGATACGTCGCAGCTCCAGAAGGGTGTTTCCACCTCGCCCGCTTTGACGCCCATAGACCACTCCAAGTTCACGATCTATCCAGTCGATGATCGCATCCAGCACGGGTTCACGAGCCTGCTTTGGTTTAAGGACAGAAACGGATACGGGCACTTTCATTCGACTGGCGAAATTTTGTTCGGCAGTTAGCTTCTTGCAAGAAATAAATGAGACTGAGTCTCAGTAACATCTAAAAATGACGAAGACGATTTGTGATTGGTCCAAAAAAGACCTCGAAAAGAACCCTGAAAAGCTCTGGGAGCTCATTCGGGAGCCTGAATTTTACTGTCGCAAGTGCGGTCGGGTGGCAAATTCTAAGAAAGTCCTTTGCAAGGGCAGGAAATTTGAAGTCGAGGAGGCCAAGGTTGGCCATTAGCCGGCAGGCTTGGGAGTTGCGCGGATTTCGGTCCCGATTCCAGATTGGGTGAAAATCTCCAGGAGAAGCGAGTGTGGAGTGCGACCATCGATGAAGTGGACTTTCTCCACTCCGCTAGCGAGTGCTTCGAGGGCCGAGTTGATTTTGGGAATCATCCCGCCGGAAATGGTGCCGTCTTCGATGAGGGTGAGTGCCTCCTCTTTCGTGACTGATTCGATGAGCGATGATTCATCGGACGGATCTCGCAGCAAACCGGGAACGTCGGACAGGTAAACGAGCTTGGCGGGTTTGAGGGCACAGGCCAGCGCAGCGGCCGCCAGGTCGGCGTTGATGTTGTGGGTTTTACCATTTTCAAGATGGCGTCCAAGAGGAGAAATGATGGGAACGAGTCCGGCCGAGAGAGCATAAAGGACGTCCTCGAGACGGCAGTGATCCACCTGACCAACACGTCCAATGTCGACGTCCTGTCCCTCTTCGTTCCGGCCAAAAAGCTGGGTGGCCCGAAAAACCGAGGTGCCATGAATGGAGGTCGCGCGCCCGCCGAACTCATTCACCATGCCAACGAGATCTTGGTTGACCTTTCCATGTAATGTCTGATCCACGATCTTGATTGCTTCGGGGGTGGTTACGCGGAGCCCGCCGACAAAGCGGGCTTCCAGTCCTGACTCGTTCATGGCCGCAGAAATGGCCTTGCCGCCGCCGTGAACGATGACGGGATTGATGCCGGCCACCTCAAGAAAAACGAGGTTACGCATCACTTCGCGAACGAGGGACGGGTCGTCCATCGCTGAGCCACCCATCTTGATGAGAAAGGTCTTTCCGCGAAAGCGTTGAAGGTAGGGAAGAGCCTCGATGAGCACTGAGGCCTTTTCGGTGGCTGAGGTCATGGATGAGTTGTTAGGGCATTGGGGGCCGCTTGACCATCGCGAATGGTAGGATAACAAAGAGCGATGGAACGAGTGGTTTGCCCGGAGATTTTGGATTCCCTTGCCGGGGACGACCCGCGGGCCGTTCGGAGTCGGCGTGATCTTCGACTGATCAACGTCTTAATGGGAAACGAACGCTGGATTCTGAAACAGGAAATGAAAGGGGCGCTCATTGAGTTGGGTGCTGGTGAGGGACAACTCACCCGGAAGTTGTCGATGAACCACAAAGTGACGGGGCTGGATTTTCAGGAGAGGCCGGAGGAGTTAGAGGTTGCTTGGTTGTCTGGAAATTTGTTTGAGACCCTGCCCCGCGTGGACGGGGACACTGTGGTGGCTAATCTCATCCTTCATCACTTTCAGGACCACGATCTCAAAAGACTGGGCGGATTGATCAAAAAGCGTCGCCGGTTGATTGCGGTGGAACCCTGGCGCCATCGTATCGCTCTTTGGGAAGGTCGTCTCCTTTGGCCGGTCATCAATGAGGTGACCCGGCATGACATGATTGTCAGCATCAGGGCCGGATTTCGAAAAGGGGATCTGCCACGACTTTTGGATTTGGGTCCCGAATGGGAATGGCGTGAAGAGGTTTCGTTGTTGGGTGGGATTCATGTGCTAGCGTGGCGGCGATGAAGGGCATCGAGATCGTCGGAGGCGGGCTGGCAGGCCTGTCCCTCGGGATCGCGCTGCGCAAGCGTGGCGTGCCGGTTTTGGTGCGTGAGGCAGGAAGCTATCCGCGTCATCGTGTTTGCGGAGAGTTTATCAATGGGGTGACTGCGGAAACTCTCGGGAATCTTGGGATCGCAGGACTCTTTAAAAAGGCCCTGCGACATGAAGCGACCCGATGGTGGATGGGTGATCGCTGTATCTTGGAAGCGAAGTTGACGCGTCCGGCGCTCGGCATGTCGAGATGGGAAATGGATGAGCTTTTGCGTCGGGAGTTCGAACGGTTGGGTGGTAACCTGAGCGTGCATGACCGGGCAAAGGTTGGGGCGCGGGAGGGGTTGGTATGGACGGCCGGGAGGCATCTTGAGAAATCCAGCGAACTGCTTGGTTTAAAGGCGCACTTCACTGGCATCGAGCTGGACGGATTTTTGGAAATGCATATTGGCGAGGGGGTGTATGTGGGGTTGACGCCGGTCAGCGAGGATGGCTCGAAGGTAAATGTCTGTGGCTTGTTTAAAAAGGGCCCGCGAGCCAAGGGGATGAACCCTTTGTTGGATGCGCTTCAGAGAGGTGGTTTGGGACGGCTTGCCGAATGCCTGAAGGAAGCGGAAATGGATGGCGGATCATTGACCGGAATTAGTGGCTTTCAGTTGGGAAGGCAAGGAGGGGAGAGTGCGATGCTTACCTTGGGGGATTCCGAGCGGATGATTCCGCCTTTTACCGGCAACGGGATGTCGATGGCTTTTGAGTCGGCCGAGTGTGCGCTGGAGCCATTACTACGGTATGCGGAAAGTGGACAGCAATGGGAGGAAGCACGGAGTGAAGTATGCGATTTACTAGAGAAACGATTTCGTTCCCGGGTGAATCTTGCTTTGGGCCTTCATCGTTGTCTTACTTGGCCGCTTGGGCGAATGGCATTGACAGCGGCGGCAGTTTCCGGCGTGTTGCCATTTGCTTGGTTGCATCGGAAGTTGTGCTGAGGTGCATGATTTACCTCCCCGTCAAAAGATAACAGTGATACAAGGCGAATTCTCCGAAGAGAAACTTGCTCCGCGCGCCGAAGGATTGGAATCGGGAGGAAGGGGTTCCTGAGACGTAGACCTTGAGATCGATGTCAGACGCCATCCGCCGAGCCCTTTTAAGATGCCACGGATCGCTGATCAGCAGCGCGGTTACCCATCCTTCATCCTTCATAATGGTTTGGGCTTCACGGAGGTTGTCGATGGTGTTGAGGGACTCTCGTTCCACCCGGATATTCTGACGTGGGATGCCCTGGGTAACGCAGTATTCCAATCCGACTTCAGACTCGGAAAACTCTGCACCTTTTCCGTATCCCCCGGTGAGGATGAGAAACTTGATGCGTCGGTTCTTAAAGAGAGTGATTGCATGATTGAGACGTTCGCGAAGGACGGGTGACGGCTTGTCATGCCAGGCTGCTGCGCCGAGGACGATAGCGCACTCCGCGATTCGATCGCGATCGAGATGGCCCACCCGATGAATATCCCAAAGCTGAATCGCCGTGTAAATCAGGGCGACAAGCAGTCCGGTGAGAAAGATTCGACGGAACAGACGCATTGGGGTAGGTGCCACACTGTCCGCAACAATCAGCGGGTTTCAAGGGATGTTTTACGATAAGTTAGAAAGACCTCATCGTTTTGATTAGGAATCATCCTAACAAGTTCGTAGTGCCGGGAGGATGGTAGGAAACTACCGGGAAGGCCGGTGAGCGTGGGGGCCTGATGTCCTCCAAATAACGTATGAGGAGCCCACGTGAGATTGATTTCATCAACGACATTCAGAGCGAAGAGCTCTTTGACTAGAGATCCTCCTCCTTCGCAAAGAAGGTTATCAATATTGGGGTTGATCCGGAGTTGTGCAAGAAATCCCGCAAGATCAGTTCGGTGGATCGTGGCCGGAAGATCCGGGTCGGGTCCCTCACCGGTGATGATGAGGTGACGTGGTCCACCCTCTTCGTGGAAGAAAGGATGGTCGGGATCAAATTGGCCGCGGTGAGAAATGACGCAGCGCCAAGGTTGCTTTTCTTTCGCTGTCATCGTCATGCGATCAGCCTCAAGAGTGCCGCGCCCGACGAGGATGGCATCTGCTTCTTCGCGCAGCGTGAGCAGTCTTTCCAGGTCTTCGTGTGAGGTAAAGTGAGCGGGTGATTTTCCGGTTGTGGAGATCTTGCCGTCGGCAGAAAGAGCCAAGTTGAGAGTGATCTTCAATTTGGGGCGAAAGGGTTCGAGGGATCGCAAGGCTTCCCAACACGCACGGGTGTTGTGAACTCGGAAGAGGTGGGCTCCTTTCATCACCCCATGTGTCAGAAGAGCGATGGTGCCGGCGTCTCGATCGCGTGCATCGGGAAGATCAAGAACATCACCGATGACCGTTTTGCGCGAGATCGGTAGGAGAACGGGACACTGAAAATCCAGGAGTTTGTCAAGCTCTCGGAGGACGAGAAGATTGTCCTCCTTTTGTTTCGCGAAATCGAGGCCGGGATCGAGCACGAGCTGATCCCGGCTGAGGCCCGCGGCAAGAGCCGTTTCAATTTTCTCTTCGAAAAATCCAACCATCGAAGTCATGAGGTCATCCCATTTCTGGTGAGTGTGGGAGACCTTGGGTTGGCCCACCGAGTGCATGATAAGAAGAGATACGCTATGTTTTGCGCAGAGCCGGGCGTTTCGGTCGTCGGTCAGGGCCGACATGTCGTTGAGAAGGTCGATGTCCGGTCCGAGGATCTGCTCCACAACTTCAGGACGCCAAGTGTTCACTGACAGCAGGGCGGGAGTGACTTGTTCATCATCGGCTCTCAAGCATTCCTCCCGAAGGGCGGGCCAGAGTTCGAGAAATGACCGGAGGCGCCGGACTTCTTCCTCCACCGAAATAGCCTCGCGATTGGTGCGTGCGGATTCTGCTCCGATGTCGATAACGTCGGCTCCGTTTTCCAGATGACAGCGGGCTTGTGTAATGGCCGCGGTGGGGTCGAGCGTGCCATCGCCCGAAAAGGAATCGTCGTTGATGTTGACGATCCCCATGAGAAGAGGGCGGCGGGGAAAGGGGATAGTCCGTGAGGGCGTGCGGAGAGTCATGGCGCGGTCAGGGCCTGGCCATTTTGGGCCGGGGTCAATGAAGTCAAAAACGGAGCAGCGGTCACGGCGAAGGTTTCGGGAGAGGGAAAACTTTCGGCGTCTGGTCCAAAGCTTTTACGCAGCATGTCGGTCGCGATGATCCCGGGGTTGAGAGCAATGGCTCCCAGACCTTGGGGAAGTTCCTGGGAGAGTGCCTGAGTGAGTCCTTCGATTGCCCATTTGCTGGCGCAATAGGGAGCGACTTCGGGCGAGGTAGATCGACCCCATCCCGAGGAAAGGTTTACGATGATTCCCTTGCCCTCCGCAATCATGGAAGGCACTGCGTGCCGAATGACATTGGCTGTGCCGTTGATGTTGATGGCAGTCAGTTGATCGAAATCGGAGGCGGAAATCTCCCACAAAGGGGCAGGGGAGTTAATAATGGCGGCATTGTTGATCAGGAGGTCGGGGGCTCCAGTAGCTCGGAGAGCGGATTCGCAAAACGAGGCGACATTATCGTCACTTGCCACATTGCACGGGATGAAGTGTCCTTCGGGATGAGTGCTCTTGAGATGGGCCAGAGCGATTTCGTTTCGTCCGCAGCCGACGAGACTGTGACCAGCTTTGAGGAACTCCGGGACTAAGGCTCGTCCCAAACCTGCGGTGCAACCGGTGAGCCAAATCGTCATGTGTGGAAGATTAAGGGCGAAACGTTCAATTGACAATCGCGCTTGCGAGAGGAACGGGAGGCGGTCAGGGTAATCAAGGATGAAGAGCGAAGCCGTTTTGACGATTGGAGGGAAGTCGTTTCGGCGTGGAGAGCGGGGATTTGTCGATTTGCCGGTAGGCCGTCTCGTAAGTCATGCCGAGTTGGACCTGCGGGTGCATGTCATCAGGGGGCGTAAGCCTGGACCGGTGTTGTTTGTCACTGCCGGGGTGCATGGCGATGAGTTGAACGGGATCGAAATTGCCCGCCGTTTGGTGGCGCGAAACTACCGGGGATTGAAGGGAGATCTTTTGATTGTGCCGGTGGTCAATGTGGCGGCTTTTTTGCTGCGTTCACGTTACCTGCCGGATCGGCGGGACTTGAATCGTCTCTTTCCCGGCAATGCCGACGGGAGTTTTGGATCCCGCATTGCCTGCATCCTGATGGATGAGGTGGTGAAGAAGGCCACCCACGGAATCGATCTCCACACCGCGGCGGTTGGACGGATCAACCTCCCGCAGACCCGATTGGCCGATCGGGTGGAAGGTTCGCGGGAAATGGCCAAGTATTTTGGCGCTCCGGTGATGTTGAAGGCGGGGAATCGGGACGGAAGTTTGCGGGCAGCCTGCGAAAAGCTGAGTCTGCCTTATGTGATTTTCGAGGCGGGTGAAGCCTTGCGGATCGAACTCCCGGCGGTGACCTTCGGAGAGCGGGGAGTGCGGCGTGTTATGAGGGGGCTGGGCATGCTTAGAAAGAAGGCCAAGGACAAGGATCACCCGTCGGCTTATTGTGTGGGGAGTAGCTGGATGCGCGCCTCTGCAGGCGGTCTCTTTCGTTCCTTTGTGCCGCTGGGAAAAGCAGTCGAGGAAGAGCAAGTAGTGGGGATGATTGGTGATCCCTTTGATCAAAGGGCGACCGAAGTGGTGGCGGACCGGGCCGGGATTGTCATTGGAAGAACGGGCGCAAGTCTCGTCGATGAAGGCGATGCCCTGTTTCACGTGGCCCAGTCCAAGGCTGCACCGGAACGAGCCGAGGAACGTATCATTCAAAGTGCCGAAGAGGTCCTTCCAGATATGGACCGCCCGCCGTATCGTGATTCACACGCTCCACAGTAGAGGGGCTAAAAGAGCTCGTCGGACGGGACGATCGGAGTTTCCGTAACTTCCGGAGCATCGGTGGCTGCCACCGGAGGTAACGGTGTGACAAGGGGGGCGGGAAGTGGGAATTGGCGTTCGAAGATGCCGGGAGCTGACTCGTTGGCGGTGGCGTAGGCGTCCTTTACCATTTCGAGTTTTGCATCTAGATTATCAATGTAGTGTAAAGCATGAGCTTCCGGAGTTCGCGGGAGCGTGGGTGATCCAAAATCGTATTGCCCGTGATGAGAAGCAATGAGGTGAAGAAGATGAAGACGAACCGACTCATTGTCGGGATCGATTTCCCTCCATGACTCAAGGGGGAGCTCGCGCCAGAGTTTGTTGACTAATTCGAGGCCCAGCGGAATGTGACCGAGGACTTCGCCGTGAATGAGCTGGAGCTGGTTGAAGCCGGTTTCGGGATAGGTGTTTTCCCAGAGCTTGCCGCAATCATGGAAGAGCACGCCGGCGATCATGAGATCACGGTTGAGTTCAGGATAGACCGAGCAGATGGCGTCCGCCGAACGCATCATCTGGGCCACGTGTTCGACCAAACCGCCTCTCCGAGCATGATGATTCTTGCGAGCTGCAGCGGTGCGACGGAAGCGGTCTTCGAATTGATCGATGAAGTGAAGGCAGAGAGCCTTTAGTCGTGGGTCAGCCAGACTGTTGTTAAAGTCCACCAGATCGGACCAGTCCCGGCTTTGTTTGGCGCGGGTTTCCGGATCGCCCGCAAGGAATTCGCCCTTTTCTTCATCGGTGAGTTGGCGGAATTTCCATCCTTTGCCATCCACTCCGTATTGGTTTTGCGTCCATTCTCCCGAAAAGCGCAGGAGAGCTTCGGAGGCGGTTTCCGCAGCCGAGTGGAATTGCGGGTGGTTGCTCCAGATCTTGAGAGTGAGGGATCCCGTGGCATCAGCGATGGTCCATTCGAGATAGGGCTTGCCTCCTTTGGTCTCCCGTTCCCGGGAGGTTTGCAGCTGGGCGCAAAAGGACTGCTCAACCGGGTTCTCGGTGGTTGTGGACAGAAGCTCGCTGATCGTCATGGTCCTATTTGTTTCCGGCCTCCGCGTTTTGGAGCACGTTGGCGGCGTAGTCCCGGATCTTTGGTTCCTGGCCGTTTGAGCTGAGGTGAGTGAGCCATTCCTGCACCGCAGGATCGGGTAACATGGGCTCCAAAGTGGCAATGGCTTGCCCCGTCATCTTGGCGCCCGGTTCCTGCTGCAACATCGACAAAACGTTATCCCTGAATCTCGGGTCGTTCGTGCCTCGGAGGTTTTCCATCAAAGTCCAGCGATGATACGGACCGATCTTATCGTCATCCAGACTTTGGTCCCAAAGGTCCATCATCGAATCGACGATTGCCTGGTCGATCCGGCCTTCTTCCCGCAAGATTTTCAGGGCCTCGAGACGTTGCTTGGCGGCCCGCTCGGGATCGATAGCTGCTTGATAGGATTCCTTGATCAGCTTTTCATGTTCTTCGAAGCGTTCGAAGATCCCGTAATTTTGAAGTTTTTGCTCGAGGCGGGATTGCCGGGCTTCCAGAGTGGCGAGGTCGGCCCCACTATTGCTCTCTTTGCTATCGGCGGTGAGCGCGTTTGTTCCGTCGGGTAATCCAGAGTCAGTGGAGAGTGAGGCGAGACGCTTTTCAAATCGTTCGATCTTTGACGCCAGATTTGCGAGTTGGGATTTGTCTTGCGAGTGTGTTGAGGTAGATGGGTTGACGACTAAAACGGTCACGAGTGCGGCGACTGAAGTCATGATGGCGGCGAGGGGGAGGGCTTTTTCGATTGGTTTATTCATCTTGAGTTGGCAGGGTGATTCAGGGTTGTGGAAGAGTTTAGATCATGAGGTTCCTCCTGACAATCCTCCAGGTTTGGGTCGGTCTGGAAATGACCCTTTTGACGTATTCGCAGGGGATTCCCGGTAGTTTGTGGTGAAAAAGAGACCACGCGAAGCGTCGGTCCAAGCTGATCGAGCATGCGAACAACCTCTTCAAAAAAGGCAAGGTGGTTGGCCCGCCAACCATCGCGAGTATCATTTTCACCTTCGGCAAGAGCGAAATCCTCGTCTGCCTCGTAAAATTTTGCGGATCTTGATCTGGGTCGTTTCGATGATCAACGCTAGGCTTCCATCGGAGTTCAAAACGAGATCCTGACGACCTAAGACCGGCTCATTGTCATTCTGATGGGCTTTGAGGACGCCACACGCGGCCCGTCTTTTTTCCAGCGCGAACCAGAGAGATTAGATGGTCGTTGATTACCTTGCTGTCGCCGAAACAGGTTGTCTCAGCTTCGGGAAATCAGGTCTTTGCCTCCTCGACGCTCATTAACATCAAGCTAACGACGAAAGGTCGACAGTGCGACCTCGAACTTCATCCGAGGAATGCTCAGCAAAGCCGAATCATGTCTTTGATCGACTGGATCCACAGAAAAAACAAACCCTTGGTGGAGTAGTGGAAGTAGCGGTCGTCGACCACCTTTATCAGACCGCACTTCAGGTTGTGATCGATCTGTCTTTGCATTTCTTCTTCCATTTGGTTGAGGACTTCATCCGGATCCGGCATGAGAAGTTCTTCTTCCTTGAGACGACGTTTTTCAAGGTGCCGTTTGTGGTCTTGATAAATCGCTTCAAACCGATTGCGTTCGCAAGGGAGGTGATCCCAGTGGGACCCCGGTGCGTGTTTCAAAGTTGGTGAAAAAGGGTAGTTGGTGGTGTGAACCGAGCGCCCATCGGGAGCCCGAGATGAAATCGTGACGAAGGCGAAAGCAATTTGCTCGTGTTCGCAGAGGCAGACGGCAGCTACTGCTTTGGCTTCGGGATTCCAGAAGAAGCGGAAGTATTGCTGCATTCCCGACCAGTCCCAGCCGCTGTCGGTCACGTGATCGAACTCCGCTTCTTCGATTTCCCGAACGAGACGGGAGGCATTGGGAAAATGGTCTTCGGAGGGCGGGTTCGTGAGATTGAGCCGTTTGCTGAGAGGGAGCCTCATCCGGCGGATCCGCGCGAGAAGGTCGATCCAGGGAAGTAAAAACCATAGGGCCACACCGAGGAATCCGGCGGCGAAGCTACCGAAAGCGAAGTAGAAGGCTAAAAACGAGGCGACAAGGAAGATCAATGCCCCGAGCTTGCGGAGCAGGAGCGTGCGGCAGGATCGCAAGGCCACGCCAATAATCAGGAAGGCGAGAACAATCAGGAAGGCACGCATCGTCGGTTGTCAGAGTGAGGACCTCCTAAGATGAATTAGATTTTCGGGAATGCCAGCCGTTTCCTTAACCTTGCTTCGATCAGGCGGTCAGGCTATTTTCCGATTTTATGGCAATCGAACCATTTGAAGGAACCTGGCCGGAAATCGCGCAGTCAGCCTTTGTTGCGGCCAGTGCCGATGTCATTGGTCGGGTGACTCTCGGGGAGGAAGCCAGCGTGTGGTATCAGGCGACCTTGCGAGGAGACATTAATGAAATCACGATCGGGCCCCGGAGTAATGTGCAGGATAATGCGGTGATTCATCTGGCCGACGATTTCGGTTGTCATGTTGGAGAGTTGGTGACGGTAGGGCATAGTGCCATCCTGCATGCCTGCTCGGTGGAAAGCGAGGTGCTCGTGGGGATGGGAGCTTGTGTGCTTGATGGCGCAGTTATCGGACCCAGATCGATCATCGGGGCAAACTCCCTGGTGACCGGAGGGACTATCATTCCGGAGGGCTCGCTGGTTTTGGGAAGTCCTGCCAAGGTGGTCAAGACGCTCGACCTTAAGGACCAGGCCGAGATCAAGAATTGGGCCGAAAAGTATGTCCACAATTCCCGGCTTTATCGGGAGAGACAGTTTGAGCCTAGGTAGGCCTATTCGGCCCACTGCGAGACCCGGACGTAGTCGATCAACATGGTTTGGGGAAAGGCCGAGTCGGGGAGTTTGTTGGGATCCTGACCCGTGCCGTTAAAGAAGTGTCCTCCGGCCGCCACATTAAAAATTAGGTGGAAAGGTGTGTCGAAGGGAGCAGTGTCACTTTTTCTGGCCCCTTCACTAAACCAGTCCTTCTTGTTGATGGTTTGCCATTTGCGTCCGTCGAGAAACCAGCTGATTTCATCCTTCTTCCATTCAACAGCGTAGATGTGAAAATCTTCGGCAGCATTCTTCCCGGTGATTTTGGTTTTGTTTCCCCTGTATTTATTCCGGGGCCACTTGTCTCCAAAGTGAAGGGTCCCAATAGTCGTTCCGACATCCGATCCCATAGACTCCATGATGTCGATTTCACCTCCGGACGCCCATCCTCCGTAGGGTGAGTTGGTGGGCAGCATCCAGAGGGCGGGCCAGATTCCCTGCCCGGAAGGTAGCTTGGCACGAATCTCGACCCGGCCGTAGGTCCACTCGCCCCGGTAAATGGTGCGAAGCCGAGCCGAGGAATAGGGTTGAGTTTTGCCATCGACTGTAGTGTGGGGATCGCGATAGATGCTGATGTTGAGGTTGCCATCCTTCACAAAGGAGTATTTCGGAGAGTCTGAGTAGAATTGCAGCTCGTTGTTTCCGCCTCCGTAGCCGTCGACTACGTTAGACCACTTGCTTCGGTCGATGGAAGTCCCGTTGAATTCGTCACTCCAGACCGGCACCCATTGCTGATGGAGCTCGCTGAGGCGGTAGGTGGCACCCGGAGATTCCTCCAAAGTGCGCCTGATCCTGCCGCCTTTTCCTTTAAGGGGAAGCCCGACCGGTTTCCACGAGTCGCCCGCCTTCTGTTCGATCTGGTAAAACTTGCCCTTCTCGGTTGCGAAGGAAAAGACCGCCGCCGGCAGTGGAGTGAGCTTGATTTGAGCCAGACTCGGGAGTGTGAGGAAAAAGAGAAGAAGCTTCATGAGACAATAACAGTAAGGGCGGGAGCATTGAATTATTGGATAAAATTGCATAAAAATTAATCGGCGTTTCGGGCGAAGAAGGTGAGGATCAGCGACCAGATGGCGAGAATGATGTTCATAAGAGGAAGTTGCAAGGAGGGAGGGAAGAGATAAATCAGGGAAACTGCCGGGATCCAAACGACCCAAGTCGTGATGAGCAGGGGGATCGCGCGTTGGAGGAACGACTTTCTCCGGAGAGCGATGCGAAGAGCGGAGAAAGACCCTTTTTTTTCGGCATAGAGATAGCCGAGGACGGTTTGCGGGAGACCGAGGAATGGGCACCAGACAAACTGGTCGACGAGAGTTTTTTTGGCGATGGTGGCCGGATCCGTGCCGTTGCCAAAGAAGTGGGCCTGGGTACGGTAGAGAAGGTCGATTTCCCAGCCTTGAATGGCCCAAGCGAGGGCGAGAATCGTGATCTGGATTCCTGAAAAGGGAATGCTGTTAGGAGCGAAAAGGCGTTGGATCATTGCGGGGATCAAGGCTCCGAAGAGTGCGGTGGAGAGGATTGCGAACCAGGGGGTCCAGGCCACTTTCCATTCGCCGACCTGATCAAGGAAAAAGGTGAGCGGCGGGAATTTGTCGTAAGCCAGAATGAGGGTCACTCCCACGGCCCACAAGGCGACCGCCGGAAGAAGATTAGCTCGGGCTCCGCCCCAGCCGAGGCGCGCCGCTTCCTGAAGGTGGTGTCGCACGGCTTGGCGATACCGCGCTGCCACCAAAAATGCGAGCCATTCGACATTGAATACATGCCGCGATGGCGTGAGTCTCCCTCATGATCAAAAGTCTGGATGATTGGTTCGAGGAAATGCCTGACGCTGGAGCCAGCGAGGAAGAAATTGAGACCTTCATGACCAAGGTGATGGCTGAGCCGGGAGGCCTCGAGATGATCCAGCAGATGGCAGAGCAACTCACTACCGGGCTGGATAAGGAGCCGGGAAAGACTCCCGGAACACTCACCTTAAAGAGTCTGGCCCGTTTTGTTTTTCGAGTTGAATTGCTCGGAGTGAAACCGCGGATCTGGCGACGATTCAGTCTCCCGGCGGATTGTTCTTTCCTTCATTTGCATGGCGCGATTCAAGATTCACTGGGATGGGAGGACAAACATCTTCATTGCTTTGAGCTTTGGGAACAGGGACGGCTGGAAGTGAAGATCGGGCGGGACAATGAAGATGACGATGAATACGACGAAGTGGAGACTCGCGTGATGGACTTATTTGAGCAGCATGTTGGTGAGTTCCTCTATCGGTATGACTTCGGAGATAATTGGGAGCACCGGGTGGTGATCGAGGATTTTGTGGGAGCGGGAATGAAGGAGACTTCGGATGAACTTTCGCCCAAACTTCATAGCGGTGAAGGTCATGTTCCTCCCGAGAGCTGCGGCGGCGTGTCCGGGTTTTTGGATTTTCTCAAAGGAGTGCACCCGTTTTGCGAGGTGTATGACCAAGAAAAGATGGAGAAATTCCGGAAGGGACAACTGGATTTTTCGACCGTGGTTTTTCGAAGTGCCTCCGAATTGCGGGTCGGGTGAGGCTTTCCGCTCTTTCTTTGAGCCGAATTCAGGATTAACGTTGCTGAGCTCATGAACAAGAAGGTGATCATTCACGGAACCTTGCTGGGTGGGTTATTGATCTACACTTGGGTGGCATGGAGTCGTTTTGATGATTCACAAAAGAAGAGGGACGAGCGAATGAGCGGAGACATCTTGGAGGCTGTCTATGATCGCGGAGGTCAGTCGGATACTGCGATGGGGATGATTCAGGTGGCAGTCCCCCTTTTAGCTTCCACGATTTACGGGGCAGCATTGGCCATTATATATGGCCTGCCGACACTGGTTGGCAGGGTCACCGAAGAAATGATCGGCTCGACGGCCGAGGTGGATCCCGACCCTCTTGATGCCGCGCGTGAGGCGGTGGCGGACGGCGATTTTTCGGATGCCATTGCGATTTATCACAAGCATCTTTTGGACAACCCCGGTGACCGGGCGGCTTTGCTGGCGATTGTGAAACTGCAACGGACCCACCTGAAGAGTCCGGCTCTGGCGGTAAACACCCTGGAGGAAGGTGTGACAGATTTTGACTGGGAACCCGATGACCGGGCCTTTCTGATGTTCCGCATGGCGGACATTTATGATGAGGATTTGGAAGATCAGGATAAAGTGATCGAAGTGATGAAAAAGGTCGTCGAGACATTACCCGGAACGAGGCATGCCGGAAATGCCACTCACCGGCTCCGGGAATTAAATAGTAGTTAGTGTCGGGGTTTGAGTCATTTCTGGTCCGCGCGAGGACAATCGCCCCAGTGTCCTCGCTTGCGTTGGCTTGTTTGTCAGGGGCGGTTTGGTCAGCTTCTTGGATGTTGGGTGTTGGCCTGTTGTTGGTCGCCTTGGTTTTGGCTCGAGTGGGTTGGAGGTGGTGGCTGTCGGTGATTTTACTTTCTGCAGGGGTCGTGTGGCGGGCATCGTTACTGGCCGGGCCAATACAGGAGAGTCTGTCGGTGCCGAGAAGCGAACGGGTTGAGGGAGTTCTAACCGTAGGCCGCAAAGTGACTCCAGCTGGGGTTCGTCGATTCGGAGTATGGCGGGAAGGCAGCCGAGAACGACGTGTGGTGGTGATGGATGCGGTCGGGTATCAACCGGGGCAAATTTTGAAAGTGCGTGGGCGTTTCTTCGTGCCTCGTTCGGAACGCAATCCGGGGAGTTTCTCGAGATTGGATCAATGGCGTCGTCAGGGAGTTTCGGGTGGCCTGGTGGTGAATGAAGCTGAGCTGATCGAGGTGGATTTCTTGTCGGCACCGCTGCGGTGGGCTGAAGCGATTCGAGGTGACTTGTCCAAAGCGATTACGAGAGGAATCCCTGATGAAACATCTGGACGCCAGGTCATTCAGGCCATGGTGTTGGGTGAAAAGCCTCCGAGGAATTCAAAAGTGAGCCGGGCTTTCCGGGAGAGTGGGGCGATGCATGTTTTTGCGGTGAGCGGATTGCATGTCACCCTGGTGGGTTTGGTGTGCTGGTTCTTCCTGCGACCTTTTCCAATCCAACGGCGTATTGGCTTGTTTGTTGTGATGCTGGTGATGCTGGCGTATGCCATGGTGACGGGACTTAGGCCTCCTGCAATCCGGGCCACCGTAATGGCGGTTTGTTTTTTCGGAGCCTTCTTTGTCCGACGACGACCGTCGCTATTCAATGCCTTGGCCTTTAGTCTTGTTCTGGTGGTGGCGTGGCGTCCTTCGCAAGTTTTCGAGATTGGATTCCAGCTTTCTTATGGAGTAATTCTGGCCATTGGGTTGGGAGTGGGGTTGGCCTTGAGAGTGACAGGTCGTTTTGCTGAGTTGGATTCCTTTTTCCCGTCGCGTCTGCTCACCGATGGGCAACGGCGCTTTTGGACGGCGCGAAGGTACTTTTCCAATCTGGGAGCAAGCTCAATGGCAGCTTGGGCAGGTTCGGTGCCGATGATGATCTGGCATTTTGGAGTGATTACTCCAATTGCCGTATTCACCAGTCTCTTTTTGATTCCTGCGACCATGTTGATTCTGTCTTTGGCCTTCTTGGCGGCCTTGTTGGGAACCATTGTTCCTTTTCTGGGAAGTAGGATTAACCAAGCCAATGAGAAGGTGGCAGGAGCTTCGTATCAGATTGCCCGAGGTTTCGCGAAGGTTCCCTTCGGACAGGGCCGGGTGCGGAGCATGGTGCCTGGTGACTGGGTGATTTTTGATCCCGATGACGGCGGTGCGGCGTCGTTTTTACGGGCAGGCAACGGAGTGATGATTGAGACCGGGAGTGCTTTGTTTTTTGAGCGGGAACTCCGATCAATCTTGGAGGGTTGGAACGTTGTTCCCGAAATGGCTTTGGTGACCCATCCCGATGGCGATCATGCGGGAGCCCTTTGCGATCTCCTAGGACAAAGAATGCTTCGAAAGGCAGTTTTGCCGGTCGAGCAGGCCCTGAGTCCTTCGTATCGGGAGTTCCTGTCAACTCACCAGGATGAGAGATGCGACCTGTGCTTTGGGCGTCGGGGCGAGTGGTATGATTTGCCAGATGGAGCGAAGGTGGAAATCCTTCGAGGTGCAGATGAGGGAAGAGGAGGGATTGCCGACAATCGCATTATGGTGATGAAGGTCCATTGGCGAGGTTGGAAAGTGCTGGTGACGGGCGACCTGGGAATGCGGGGAGAGCTTGATCTTCTGGATGCCGGAGTCGATTTGTCTGCTGATGTGGTTTGGATGGGCCGGCATGCTTGGGGGGTGTCGGGTCAGCATCAGTTTCTTAATGTAATAGGGGCAGAGGTGGTGATTGTCAGTGCCTCGTCCGTGAATTCTTTGGAGCGGGCACCGCGACGCTGGTTGGGTCAATTGGAATTCAACGGGTATAAGGTTTTCCATCAAGCCGAAACAGGAGCGGTCATCATGGATTTCGATGAAGAGGAATTACGAATTTCATCGTACTTGGATCCCGGAAGGGAACTGGTGCTTCAGCGATAGACGCGGGTCACGCGGGGAGTGATTTGGGTGAGGATTTCCCACGGGATGGTGCCCGCTTTCCTGGCGAGATCGGAAACGAGAAGATTGGGTCCAAAAAGTTCCGCCTCATCTCCGGGTTGGCAAGAGGTTAGATCGGTGACATCAACGATAATTTGGTCCATCGTGACTCGCCCCAGAAGAGGGCAGGATCGGCCGTTGATGAGAATTCGGGTGTCTTTTCCGGAGAGGGACCGGGGGTAACCATCGCCGTACCCCAGTCCGATCACGGCCGCTTTGGTATCTCGTTGCAGGATGGTGCGGCCATAAGAAACACCGTGTCCGGCAGGAAGGTGGTTTACGACCGAGACGCGTGATTTGAAGGTCATGACCGGGATGAGGAGTTCCTGGTGGCTTGGTATCGGCGAGATTCCGTAGAGAAGAAGGCCGGGCCGGACCAGATTGGTGGTACGGCTTTGAAAATCAAGAAGGCCGGCCGAATTGCTGAGGTGGACCTGGAATCCTTCCGGCCGGTTTGGAATCGATTCGACTAAGGAGTCGAATCGTTCGAATTGCTTGAAAGTGAAATCAGGATCTTCATCGGCGACCGGGAGATGGGAACCGACCCCGGTGAGTTTGATGCCCGATGCGGCCGAGATTTTTTCGAGGGCCGCTTTGAGTTGATGGGGGAGAAAGCCACCGCGGCCCATGCCGGTATCGAGGGCAAGGTGGGCTTCTACCGGTGTGGTTTGTCCCAGCGAATTGAAGTGTTCGATTTCGTCAAACGAACAAAGGCACGGGGTCCATTGGCGGCCGGCGATTTCCTCTCGCTCAGCGGGCAGGGTCGCTCCAAGAATGTAGGGCTGGGTTTTGATGCCAGCGTGAAAGAGACGACGGGCTTCGCCCGCGTTGGCCACTCCTAGGTAGGGAAGGTTTTCGGGTTCCAAAGCACGGGCGATTTCTTCGAGTCCGTGTCCATAGGCTCCGCCCTTGATCACCGCCATGACGTCTTTTCCTGATCGCTCCCGAGCGACACGGAGGTTGTGGGAAAGCGCGGAGAGGTCGATTTCGGCCCATGTGCGTGGCGGCGATTCGGTCACAGGCGCACTCTAGGATTTTTTCAGTCGAGAGCCACGAAAATTGCAGGGACTCGATACGAATCCGGCGAGAAAGGCGGTGCGCTTTTGATTCCTGTTCGAAGTTGGAACATTAGGGGTGAAGTAATTGAAAAGATGAGGGATTTCAATTCTCGTCAGGTTAGAGCGACCGAGCTAAAACGCTTTGATGATCAAATTTTCACTTCATGGCTTTCTTGGTGTGATCCTTCTCGGGTCGTTGATTGCGCAGGATGTTTCGAACTTCGAGATCCCTGATTCGGACGAGGGGATTCCCGGAGCTGGGCCAGTGAGACGCTATGGGTGGTTCAAAAATCTCTGGAAAAAGAAGAGGAATGGCTGGGCCGGAGAGGTTGAAGCAAAACAAGGGGCGCTCGTCTTTTTTGGTGATTCAATCACCCAAGGTTGGGGTAATGACATGGGGAAGGCCTTTGATGCCAAGGTCGCGAATCGGGGAATCAGCGGAGACACCACCCGGGGGATGTTGTATCGCCTCGAAGAAGACGTGCTGGCGCTAAAACCTTCAGGCGTGGTTATGTTGATGGGGACGAATGATCTGGAGGAAGGTGCCGCGCCAGCAGTGATCGCAGGGAATCTCAAGCTCATCATCGGGAATCTCAAGGCATTCAATGCGAAGATGCCGATCGTCTTGTGCACGGTATTCCCCAGTCATGAATCGAAGAAGCGTCCGGCTGAAACGATCAAGGAGATCAACAAACTTTACACCGAACTGGTGAAGGGAGATCGGCAAGTCACCGTGGTCGATACTTGGTCCATGTTTGCGGATGAAAATGGGAACGCCCGCAAAGCTGAGTTTCCTGATTTACTTCATCCCAATGGGGAAGGCTACAAGATGTGGGGGAATACCCTGCGCCCGGTTTTAGAAACACTCGACCTGGTCAAAGTGCCTGTGGACGACTTCCAGCCCGAGCCTGGATTTGAGCTCCTTTTCAACGGGAAAGATCTTACCGGCTGGGGCTATCGCCAAAAGAAGACGATGAAGCAGACGGATGACTTTGATGGGAAGAGTGAATCGAAAGAAGGCCGTTACTTGGTGAAGCACGGTCGTCTGATTGTGAACACGCCACCAGAGGGACGGGCATTCACTCAATTGTGGACGCATGAGGAATTTGGATCGGACTTTACCCTGAAGCTTGAGTTTCGTGCGAATGCCAATGCAGACAGCGGAGTTTTTGTCAGAAGGCCGCAATTGCAGTGTCGCGACTATCTGGTGGCCGGTCCATACAAGCAGCTGAAGAAATACAAGGCCGGGGATTGGAATGAAATCGTGGTGGAGGTGAAGGGTCGAGTGGCTCGCTGCACCTGTAATGGCGAAGTGCTCGAAGCGGCATTCAAACTCCCTGCCAGTGGTCCCATCGGTCTGGAAGGAGATCGGGGGCAAATGGAGTACCGCCGAATCCGATTAAAGAAGCACTAGGGACCTCTTTGACCATAGTTGTGAAGAGGAGGAAACTTTGCATTGTGAAGTCTCCCTCAATGGATGTCAGCCTCACCTTGCCATCAGGCTGATTTTGGTGATCCTTCGCGCATGAAAATCGAGGAGTTGAAACTGACGACCCAAGAAGAGGTCATGTTTTTTGACACCGACTGCGGCGGGGTGGTTCATAATATTGCCTATCTGCGAATGATCGAAACCTGTCGAACCAAGTTGGCAGGATTGATGGGGATGGACTTGCGCACGATGGCGGAGACCCGGCTTTACCCGGTCGTGGTGCGGACCGAAGTCGATTATAAAAGTCCTGCCAAACTGGGCGATCTTTTGGAGATCCGGGGCCGGGTCAGTGAAGTGGGTAAGGTGAAGTTCTGGTGTGACTTTGAAATATTGAGAAGCGAGGAGGTTCTCATCGCTTGCCGTCAAGCCCTGGCTTTGGTGCAGATGCCGGAGGGGAAGCCAAGGCGGCTTGAGTTTTGAGCCTTGCTTCAAGGTGATACGATGGAGACCAAGGCCTTCTCCTGAGTGAAGAGTTCTGCGGCCAAGCTTTTGATTTCCTCTGGACTGACGGCGTTCAGTTTTTCCGAAAGGTTGAGATGTAAGTCCGCAGGATGGCCAAGGAGGACATCGAGGGCAGCCATGCGTGCCCGAGCGGACGGGCTCTGGTTTCGGAGGGCTTCACGGGCGGTGACGTTGGCTTTGACCCGGTCTAGTGATTCGGCAGGGATACCGTCGTTGACTAGTTTTTGAATCTCGCCTTCGAGTTCGCGTCGGGCCAGATCGAGTTGGTCGGGAGCGGTGCCGAGGTAGAAGGCGAAAAGCCCGGTGTTGAGGCCGAGGAATTGGGATGTGCTGACATAGTAGGCCAGCCCGAGTTCTTCACGAATGCGGGTGAAGAGTGGTCCGGCCATGTCGGAACACCAGGCATCGATGAGCTCCAACGCGTAACGTTTAGGGTCGTCCTGCGCGAGCGACGGATATCCGATAGCAATCACGGCCTGTTCCTTGTCGAGATTGGTGGTGTGCTCCCCACTAGTGGTAGACGGGTGGTTTCTATAGGTGAAGGGTTCGCCGGTTGGGAGTTTGCTAAGCGACTCTTCTAGCGCGGCGAAGGTGGCGTCCGGATCAAGGTCGCCGAACATCGCGGTTACCATATTAGAGGCCACAAAGTGTCGGGAGTGATGTGCCGAAAGGGCGAGCCGATTGATGTTGGGAAGGGACTCTAGGGTGCCGGAAGTAGGAACACCGTATCCTTCGTTTTTCCAAAGGTGGGTACGCATTTCCCGGAAGGCGCGATTTGCCGGGTCCTCTAGGAGCTCTTCGAGGTGGGCGGTCATGGTAGCGCTTTCCCGCTCAATGGCGTCTCCCGGGAAGGCGGGTTGGCGGATGATCTCGCCGAGGAGTTTGATGATGGTGGGAAGGTCGTCACGCAGGCAGTAGGATGACAGAGCCAGACTGTTGTTGCCGGCCGATGGACGGATGGTGGCGCCAAGGTCTTCGAGGGTTTCGGCAATTGAAAGGGCATCCCGGGTCGTCGTTCCCTTGAGCATCATGGTGGCGAGAAGGGCATTGAGACCGGCCGTGTCCGGGGTTTCTGAAAGAGATCCCGCGAGGAGTGAGGTGTGACTGTAAACCACGGGGACCGAGGGGTCTCGTTGCAGAATGACGCGAAGACCGTTGGAAAGGGTGCGCTCGATCATGGGGCCGGGACCGTCTCCTTTTGAGCCGGACTTGGCCTTGTTTTCCTGTGATTCAGGAACGAGCGAGGTCACGGTCAGTGTTTCTGGAATGAGATAGGTTTCGATGGTCCGACGCAGATCACCCTCGGTGACCTTGGAAATGGCTTCGAGGAAGGCGCCCGTATGATTGAGGTCGCGGGCGTGATGCCAATTGGAGGCAAGATCGGTGGCTCGGCCCGAAGCGGTGGTGAGGGTCTTGAATTGTTGTGAGGCGATTTGGCGGAAGGCGCGAGCGATGGGGCGCGTGAGATCGGTGCGGCTGAGTTCTCCGATCTGGTATAGGATTGCCTGTTCGACCTTTTTGGCATTTTCTGGTTCCACCTCGGCGTAGGCACTGAAAAGTCCTGGCCCATCATTTGGCATCCAGGCATAGGCTCCAATGGAATGTGCGAGCGACTGCTCCTCGCGGATGACGCGGTAAAGCGGGGAGGCTCGACCGCCTCCGAGAACGACCGCGAGGAGATCCAAGGCAGCGGAGTCTTCGTGAGCCATGCCGGGAACCTGCCAGGTGAGACTCAAGTGCGTATTGGGAATCGCAAAGGGATAGGAGGCACGTCGTGGTCCCATTTGACGAGGTTCGGTTGGGTGAATGACCGGAAACTCGGCCGGCGCGCGCAGCCCTTTATCCAGTTCCCGTTTAATGATGGTTTGGGCAACCTCGGAATCAAAGCCACCGGACAGAACAAGGAACGAGTTTTGGGGTCGGTAGCGAGCGGCGTGGTATCGACGCATTTGTTCGTATGAAATGGCATCGAAGAGATCACGGTGGCCGATCACAGGGTGGCGCCGGGAGTCGTGCTGAAAGCAGGTGCGGAACAGAAGCTGGGAGGAAACCGAATCCGGGTCATCGAGGCCCATCGCGATCTCACGCCGGATCACATCTTTTTCCTTTTCAAACTCCTCTTCGGGAAAAGCCGGACGAAAGACCATTTCGAGCAGAGCGGAGAGAAAGAGGTCGAGGGATTTGGCGGGACCGTCGATGTAGTAGACGGTGCGGTCGAAGGTGGTGTAGGCATTCCATTGTCCCCCGGCGGCCTGGACCTCCTGGGAGAGGGCCTCGCCGGAGAAACGATCGGTGCCTTTAAAAACCATGTGCTCAAGGAGGTGGGAAATTCCTGATCCGGTGAGAGCAGATTCATGCTGCGACCCAGTTGCGACCCAGAGTTGGGCCGAGAGAACCGGTGATTCCGGAGTGGGATCGAGAATGGTATCGAGTTCCGGGTCAACAGTGACTACGGAAGCTGAGCTAGCGGGAAATTTCACGGCTCGGGAAGGTGGAGCCGGGGTTGTGGACAGGCAAGGCATTTACACCAGTTGTCTGACCGTTTTTGGGGCCGTCGAAGATCATTTTTTTTGGAAAAATCCTGACCGAAGCCGTTTGAAGTGGTAGACCGAACCCATGAAGAAGCGAGTGATGCTCATTTCCGCGATTGTTGGGTTGGTCGTCATGGGAGGGGCTGTTTTCGGCTGGATGTGGTATAGCGGGAACCAATCGGCTTTTCGTGGGCGTGCCATCCCCGTGAAGGGGTTGCCCGAAGCGATGGTAAAGTCATGGCGGGATGCTTTCAAAGATGCTCTCAACAACGACGAGGTGCTCGAGGAGATTATTGCCAAGAGCGACTATGCCTCATCTCTCGAGATCTCCGGAGGTGAGGCCCTAGAAAACCTTCGCAAAGCTGCGGTTGTCCGGCTCAAGAATTCCAATGATACCATTGAGATCGGCTTGATCGGGAAGCGGAAACAGGATGATGCCCTGAAGACCATTTCCAGGATCCTATATGAAAGGGCTGAAAAAGAGGTTATCCATACCACTCCGAGCTTCCAAGATTATCTGGATGCGGTTTCAGAGAAGAAGTGACACGACTTCGTCTTCTTCGAAGCGAACTTTTGGAGCGGAGGAGTATTTGTCGTCGTCTGCCCGGTAACCGAGCGCACACGCAACCGAAGTGGTGTAACCTTTCTCGGGGAGTTTGAGGATGCGGTCGTATTCCGCCGGATTGATTCCCTCCATCGGGCAGGCGTCGATCCCAAGAACCGCCGCGGAGGTCATCAGTTGGCCAAGAGCAATGTAGGTCTGCAGCTTGGCCCACTGAAGTCGTTCGGCCTCGTCCATATTTTTGGTGAAGCCGATCATCATGTCCCGGTAAGGGTTGAGTTGATCAATCTGGCCTCCCCGGACCGCTACGGTTCGGTCCAGAAAATTATCGATGTCGGCCTCGGTTGTTTCGGATTTTGCTGCCAAAACCACGAAGTGGGAGCACTCTGTCACCTGGGCCTGTCCCCAGGAGTTAGGAAGTAACTCTTCGCGGATGGATGGGTCCCGAATGATCAAAAAGTGCCAGGGCTGCAGTCCGAAGGACGAGGGGGTGAGAACAAGAGAACTGGTGAGGGCGGTAATGGCTTCTTCAGGGATCGACTTGGTTGGATCAAATTTTTTGGTCGCGTAACGCCAAGTCAGTTGTTGAAGAAGTTCGGGTGGGGAAAGAGGCGTCATGCGCAAAATCATTGCGCTCCAAATTCGATTGGCAAGGAGAGGTTTGGGATTTCCTTGATCCCGAAACTCAGCATGATTCCCAGTTCATCCTGATCCTGGTTGTTCCGGATAAAGAAGCCAAAAGAACCGACAAATGAATCAAAGTCGTAATGCGCGCTGTATTGCTGGAGCTCGAGAGTGCTGTCAACCAACTCGAAACGATGATGGGTGCCCACTCCCCAGTATTCATTAAAGCGGGTGAAGGATTCGAAAACGATGCGGTCGGAGTCCCGAAGAATTGGGTGATTGTTGAGGTGACGGTAGTCGAGGGTGAATTCGATTTTGTCGAGAGGCATGAAGCGGATGGAGGACGCTACTTCGGTAAAGTTATCGGTGGGTGAGATCGGGAATTGAGTTTCGAGGTTGAGCTCGAGCCAGGGAAGAGGACTCCAACGAAGATCATTGTAGAGGTTGGAGAAGTCGCGATCCAGTTCAGGATCTTCGATGAAAGCGTCGATGTAGGTGTCGAGCGTTAGCCAATCATGAGTGCTGCCATCGCGCTGAGTGACCAGTCGGTTCCGCATCCCGAGGCGGAGAATACTCCAGTCGGCAAGGTCATCGTTGGCGATGAATCGCCCCACGTGGCGGGGTCGCGGCCGGCTGGTGGGAGTGAGGCGTTCGACCCGTCCGAAGCTGTTGTCCAGTTCATTGGTGGACAGCCAGCTGAGTGAGGCGTAGGGCTCGATGACGTGACGGGCAGCCTCGAGACCCCATTTTTCACTGACCAATTTGGGGTAGTATTTGGTGAGCTTGGTGGAAACGTCGACAGCCGCAGTAAGGTGAGTGCGGCTGGTGCTGTCATTGGGTTCCTGCACCGCCCAGTAGTTGGTGTGGCCGGCCCCGAAGCGTGGGGTGACATTGAAGTGCCCAAACTTCCTGGGAAGCGAAAATTCGTGATAGGTGTGGAAGCGGCTAAATCCCCGGTCATCGAGCAAACGCTCCAGCTCTTCGCGACGGGGGTCTCCGGGGAGGAGGTTGTCGAGTTCGTTGCGGAAATTTCGTCGCTCAAGGTCTGCGAGCTCTTCCCGGTAAACACCAATTGAGGTTTGGCTTTCGTAGAGAAAGGAAGTGTTGAGAAAAGGCTGGCGAATCCAGTCGTGAGTCAGCTCGGGAAGCCGGCTGTCACTGCGGTAGAAATTATTGAGCCGGAGCCGGGTGCCAAGTGAGGTCAGGCTGTTGGCAGACCTTCGGAAAAAACCGAGGAAGTTGTCGGGTGCCCGGTTGATACGGAAGAACAAGGGGTCGAAATCCTCGAGAAAATATTCGTCGCTTAACCAGTTTAGATTGGCATCGAAACTATACTCGGCCACTTCGGTCTTGAAAAAATCGAGGCGGTAGTTGAAGTCGACGCGAAAACGGTTGGGGTTGAGGTTTCCCCGGTCGATCCCCGCTCGTTCGTCTTCGGGGTTCAGATCGTAGATATAGTAGAGCTTGAGCCAGTCGAATTGATCACGGCGGTCGACCCGGGTGTCGAACAAATCGAGTCCCAGCCCGAGTCCCTTGTTTGAGTAAAGATCGGCGTGCCATTGGGAGAGGAGGGTGGCGCCCTCTTTTTCTCCCGTCATTGGGTTTCGTTCTCCGCCCAGCATGATTCCGTAGCGATTTTTGATGAAGGCACCGAGGTTGGTTTGGCCGCCCGGAATGACGAGGTATCCCAGATTGGCATCGAGCGGCTGGGAAAGGTAGGGCAACCAGAAGTAATTGCGGCTGTTCACCTCGAGGTTGAAGTCCTGAAAGATGACCTTGTCGTCGGGGAAGATGGTAGTCCGTCGGGCCCGAAGCCAGAAGTCCGGGTTCTCAACATCGTGGGTGGTGATGCCGGATCGGTCCGCAACGTAGGCGGGCCTTCCCTCGTGTTCAATTTTACGAATACGCTCTGCCTCCACCAACAGAGGGGAAAAGCCGAGGCGGAGGTTTCGGGTTTCGAAGGACTTGGTCTCCAGATTGAAGGTCGAAGACTGCCCGCGATAGGCCAGGCCATCCTGGAAGAGGCTGACGTTGCCCTCGAGGAGTATGGTTTTTTTGGTGAGGTCGGCGGTGGCCCGGTCGGCGTAGGCGTCGAGACCGGTGTCCGTCTTGAGAATGATGTTCCCTTCATAGGAGACGATCGCATTTCCGTCGGTGGTGCCATCGATCGAGATCGACTTGGCTTCGATGTCCACTCCGGAGGGGAGATTGGAAAATGGTTTTTGCTCGTTGCCATTGAGAATGTCCCTGAGCGGGTCTTCCTCCGGATCAGGGGGGCTTTTGGTAAGCTCCGGGAATTGATCAAAGACATCCGGTTTGGTGGGGTTCCCGGGGTCTTCCTGACCCGTGGCGAGGGCGAGGAGAAAGACGAAGGCGGGCGTCCAGCGTTTCAAATCACAGAAAAGTTAGAAAGCGCGGACAAAACTGTCGATACGATTTGCTGGAATTGTGGGACTTGGAGGTTAGTGATTTCCAAGAGATGAATGGAAAGAGCGTAGGAGTGATCGGTGCGTCGGGCTGGCTGGGAAAACCGCTTTGCACAGCCCTGCGGCAAAAGGGATGGAACGTGACCGGGTTTTCTCGTTCGTCACGGGAAGACGATGACCTCACCTGGCGCGTTTGGAGTGGCGAGGGGCCGGTGGATTTGACCGGACTGGACGCAGTGATTAATCTCGCCGGCGAATCCATCGATCAAAGATGGACGGAGGAGCGCAAGGTGGCCTTTCGTAAGAGCCGGGTAGATTTGACGAAGGATCTGTCAAAGGCGGTTGAGGCTTCGGGAATTCAGATCTTGCTGAATGCTTCAGCGATTGGTGTCTACGGAGATCGGGGTGAGGAGGAATTGACGGAATTTTCGTCTGGGGGAGAGGGGTATCTAGCCGAGTTGTGTCGTGACTGGGAGGATGCCGTGGCGGTGTCGGACTCCGTCCGTGTGGTCTACCTCAGAACCGGGGTCGTTCTGGGAAATGGAGGGGGAGCCTG
>JBMYLT010000011.1:0-96573 GCA_049596615.1 Akkermansiaceae bacterium
GGGTAATGATTTTCTTTATTTTAGCTTCGACAACTTGCCCGGGCAGGACGAGGTGATGGCCACTGGTGGCGATTCAGGCGGTGGATGGTTCATTCAAGAGGGGGGGATCTGGAAGCTGGCCGCAGTCTCTTTCTCGGTCGACAGCTTTTATTCCGAGAATACGGTTCCGGCGGATTCCAATGGATTCCGTGGAGCGATCTTTAATGGCAGCGGTCTTTCCTACGGAAGGGACGAAATTGGTTGGCAGGTCATTCCGGCCACCGGGGAATCGAGTAATCCGGGGCAGATCGAATTTTATCGTCAATCCCACAGCTACGGCTCGCGCATCAGCAGTCGACTCGCAGAGATCGAGGCCATCATCGCGCCCGCGTTGGCGTGGGAGCAACTGGATCACGCGGGAAGGTTTCTGGGCTGGTTGACGGACCACGGCGTGACTACGGAAACGGGGGTCAACGACGACCCGGACGGGGATGGTCTGTCGAATCTCGAGGAGTATTTTGCCGAGTCCGATCCATCCGCCTTTTCGGAGGCCGAAATCGGGATGCAGTTTGAGATTTCCTCGCCCGGAACCCATAGATTCTCCCTTCGTGAATCTCTCGATTTAGCCGGGCGTGGGCTCACTGCTATCATCGAGAGCTCCCAGGACCTGAACAACTGGAATGCGGTGGGAAATTTGGTCGAGCTCTCGTCACAACGTCTCAATCCCGAAGGAGTTCGAGTCAGAATTCTTGAAAGAGCTGGTTCTGCGGAAGAGGTTCGGTTCTATCGTTTGCGGCTCATTTTGAATCCCTGAGAGCAGAGGGAAGCGTCCCAGAGCGTAATAACCGGCCGGATGACTTGATCTTGGCCCGTTTTTGGGGTCAACTTTGGGTGCATGCATAAAGTCATTACAGGTTTTTTGACGATTTTTGTTGGGGCTTCGCTTTTCGCGGAGGTGGTGATCAATGAGATTCACTACAACAGCCGCCCCAACGACGCTCGTGATGAGTTCGTGGAGTTGTTGAACACCGGGAATGAGGCGGAGGACCTTAGTGGTTGGTTTTTCAATGACGGAATCGAGTTTGTTTTTCCGCAAGGCATAACTCTTCCCGCCGGCGGTTTTTTGGTGGTCGCGCAGGATCCGGCAGCCCTTCAGGCGCGATACGGGGTGACTGCTCTGGGTCCGTTTGGCGGCAGTTTGTCCGGAGATGGTGAGCGAATCTCCATTAGACGCAATGATGGCTCTCTCGCCGATGAAGTGGACTATCAAAACAACTTTCCCTGGCCTACTGCCGCAGGGGGCGCCGGCCCTTCCATGGAACTGGTCAATCCGAACCTCGACAATGATCTTGGGGGATCATGGCGGAGTTCCCAAGTGGTGGTTCTCCCCGAACTGACCTATTTTTCCGCGGGCAGTGACGGATGGCGTTGGCGCCCGGGATCCAGCGAAGCATCCACACCTCTCAATGACTGGACCGGAGTGGATTTTGTGGAGAATGGTAACTGGATCTCTCGATCGATGCCGATTGGTTATGGTTTGGTGACTGGCCTGACCTTTAGTCCACCCATCTCCGGAATGCAGCGTCAATATACCAGCGTGTTTCTACGAAAGGAGTTCGAGATCGCCCCTGGAGAAGTACCACAGGAGATTTTGCTGAGATATTTGCTGGATGACGGCATGGTTGTTTATGTGAACGGGAACGAAGTTTTCCGAAACAACGTTCCGGCAGGCCAGTTGACCATTTCCGACTCCGCGATTGATAATGGAAATGAGACTGTGTGGTTTGAAGCCCCAATCAATGGCGGTGCCGCTGGTTTGCGCGAAGGAACAAACGTGATTGCCATCCATGCCTTTAACCGGACCGCCGGGAACAATGATTTTGGTCTCGATATTGAGCTGATCCGTCCCGAGCCGGAGAGCGATGCCGAGCCCCAACCCTCGCCCGGACTCGGAAATACCGTTTTTTCAGAGATCGCTCCGCCGGCCATTCGGCAGGTTGACCACTCCCCGAGACAACCTGCGGCGTCGGAACAGGTGGTCGTGACGGCTAAGGTCACTGATCCTGACGGAGTTGCTTCGGTTGTCCTGGAAGCCCAGGTCGTCGCGCCCGGTGCCTACGTTCCAGCTTTTCTCTCCAAGTCCACGCCATTGCTTTTGTCCAACCCAACTGCCCCGCGAACTCCAAACCCAGCCTACGAGCAGAACTGGACCACCTACACCATGGTGGACGATGGAACGGGAGCTGATGAAGTGGCAGGCGACGGAATCTATGCCGTGGAACTGCCCGGCCAGCCCAACCGGACTTTGGTCAGATATCGCATTACTGTGACCGATGGCAATGGGGCGGGAATTCGCGTGCCCTACGAGGACGACGATCAATTGAACTTCGCTTGGTTCACCTATGATGGGGTTCCCGATTATCAGACCAACTCTGGGACCTTTCCGGCTTCGGTGATCGAGTCGATTCCGGTGTATCATGTTCTGACCACCTCCGCAGACTTCAATCAAATGGTGGGTTACAACGGCGGGGACCGGATACCAAGGGACAACTATGATGCACGGAGTGAGTATAACTGGAACTGCACCTTCGTTTATGAAGGAAGGGTTTATGACAACGCCCGCTTTCGTCTTCGTCAGCGGAATGCCCGTTACGCTGGAAATGGCAAGCGGAGCCTGAAGTTCCGTTTCAATCGGGGCAGTTATCCGACCTTCCGCGATCGAAACGGGAAAAAATATTCGGAGCCGTGGCGTTTTTTGGCGACCCACAAGATGGTTGGATCGAGGTCTAATCCCACCTGGGGGCTGGACCAGTCCACCAATCACTTGCTCTGGAATCTGACTGGAACCCCTGCCCCGTTCACCCACTGGGCGCACTTCCGGGTTGTGCAAAGTGCCAGTGAATACACGAACCAGTACCAGGGCGATTACTACGGGATGTTGTTGGCTCTGGAAGAATACGATGCCCGCTTCCTGGATTCGCACAACATGGAGAAGGGGAATCTCTACAAGCTGATTTCCGGACGCACCAACGGGCTCGATGTGCAACGCTACCAGGCGGCGGACTCGGTCAATAACGCCTCCGACTTTTCGACCATTATCAATCAATTACGACCCCAGCGTGATGACAACTGGTTGGGCGACCATGTCAACTGGGAGAGCTGGAATCATTATCATGCGGTGGTGGACATGATCCGGCACTATGATGTCCGCCCGAATCTCGGCGAGCATTTGAAGAACCGGGCCTACTATTTCGAGCCCTCGCCCACTAATCCGTTGGGCCGATTAAATGTTCTTCCATGGGATTCAGATACCAGTTGGGGGCCGAACTGGAATGACGGTCTCGATTTTCCAATGAATGTTGTCTTTGGAGGCAATCTGGCCAACCCGGTTCCCCGGGAGCCCTTCAGCATCGATTATCTCAACACGGTGCGCGAAATGAGGGATCTCATTTGGACTCCCGAGCAGGTGAGTTTGTTGATTGACCCACTGGCGGCCAAAATCGACCAGATTGTTCCGGCCGACCGGGCGCGCTGGATAGGAGCTCCGGGCGGCGGTCAGGTGGATTTGCCCATCGAAAATGTCGTCGCAGACATGAAGAGATTTGCTTTTGACGGGGGGTCGTGGGTCGGGGGCACGAACAATTTGATGCCTTTGATTTCACGGGATACGGGTCTTTCTGGACAGCAGGGGCGAGATGCCTATCTCGATGCCCTGGTGAACGATCCGCTGGGGCCGGCGAAACCGACACTCAGCTATTCAGGTAATGCTGGTTTTCCTCAGGACGGCCTCGCTTTCACCAGCTCGGCGTTCTCCGATCCACAAGGAAGCGGGACTTTTCAGGCCATGGAGTGGCGGTTGGCCGAGGTCACCAGTCTCGGTGGCGGTAGCCGGGAATTGATGCCCGAAGGTCGGATTTGGAGCTACCGGGATGACAATGTTGACCTTGGAACGGCCTGGCGTGATCCGGATTACGATGACAGTGCTTGGGCCACCGGGGCCTCGCCTGCTGGTTTCGGGCTCATCAACGGACTGAATCTCGCTACCACCACCACCTCTAGGATTCCAACCGCCTATTATAGAACGGTGGTCGATGTCCCGAACGCCAACTTGGTGGAGAGTCTCACTTTCCGTCTTCTGGTTGATGATGGGGCGGTGGTTTATCTCAACGGCCAAGAGGTCTTACGCAAGGGCTTTGATCCCGGGGAACTGGTCACGCATGAAAGCCTAGCGGACAACAATCCTAACGAAGACGATTTTGAAGAGTTTGAGGTCGGACCGGATTTTCTGGTAGAGGGCGCGAATGTCATAGCGATTCAGGTGCACAACCGTTCGGTCGGGAACAACGACATGGGGTTTGAGATGAGCCTCTCGGCCAGGGATGTCCTCCTCGCTCCGGGAGTCGATCCTGCCTTCGAGTGGGCCTCAACTTGGGAATCCGGGGAACTGACGACTTTTGGCGAAAATATCGATCTTCCCACGGTTGCCAGAGTGGGAGAAACCTATCGGGTCCGGGTGAGACACCAGGACAATACCGGCCGCTGGAGCAACTGGTCGGATCCGGTTGAGTTTGTTGTTGGGGAACCTTCGATCGAGCCATTTGTGAACTCGCTTGTGATCAGCCAGATCATGTACCATCCGCTCCCTCCAAGTGCCGGGGAGCTTGCGGTTTTGCCCTCTTTGGAAGAGGGAGATTTCGAGTGGCTGGAAATCATGAACATTGGAAGCGAAACTCTGGATCTGACCGATATCCGTTTCACTAAGGGGGTCGACTTTGATTTTGTGCAAGGGCGTCAAACAACGATCGCGCCGGGTGAACGTCTGGTGGTGGTGGCCAACGAGGCGGCATTCAACCTGCGTCATGGATATGAGACAACGCCGTCTTTCGTTGTCGGAGAATTTTCGCGGGCCTTATCAAACGGGGGCGAACTGGTGAGGCTCTCCTTCGGAGCAGGAACCCTGGTCCGCGAGGTGACTTATGGCGATGAGTTCCCATGGCCTGATTCTGCCGATGGCCTGGGTCCGGCCCTGGTGCTGGCAGGCGGGTTTGGTGAGCTTGCGACGGATTGGCGTCCCAGCGTCAGTGCCAATGGGGCACCTGGTATCGGGGATGGCCTGGACTTCAGCGGGGACCTGACAGACTACGCGTTGTTGGATGGTCTCGAAATCGAGGTGGTGGATGTCGGGGGCAATCTTTTCGTGGACCTCACCTTCACTCGCCGTCTCAATGCCGATGCGGCTCTGATTGATGTTGAGTCGGCCGGGAACCTGGAATCGTGGTCACCCGCGCAAGTTATTAGGATTTCCGAGAGTTATGGTCCGGAGGAGGCTAGCACGGTGACCTACCGGACAGTGGCTCCATTGAGTAACGCGCAAAAGTTCTTTCGTTTGAAGCTTCGGCTTCGCTGATGGGACGGGAAGTAGCGTTGAGAGGTCAGTCTTGGAGAGAGCGAGTCGATTTCAAATGAAAGAGCTTGAGTCACACGGTTCTTTCGGATAACCTCTTGGCCCGCGATGAAAAACTGTCGATCTGTTTCTCTGCTCAGCCTGACCTACGGGTGCCTTGTCGGCCTTGCGATGGGGGCGGAGGAATCGGTTGATCCTGTCGCTGTTCCCGAGCCTTCGGCACTTGTGTTGGGTGGGCTTTGCGGGTTGCTCTTTTTGTTTTGGCGGAGTAAGTGACCGCCTCGGTTCCGGTCGTTTCGTCCTTGCTATTGAGGACGCAGCCCTGATGGTCGCCCCGCTCCCGGGAACCGGTCCTGCTGGTCCCGGCAAGCTGATGACCCATGGACACACCCTCGTTTTCTGAACTCGGGCTCCCGGATTTTCTCCTTGAGGCAGTTGCCGGGATGGGATTCGAGTCGCCTTCGCCGATTCAAGCCAAAACCATTCCGCTGGCCATTGAGGGAAAAGACCTGGTCGGACTCTCCCAGACCGGATCGGGCAAGACGGCGGCCTTCGCGCTTCCGTGTCTGGCCGGGGTCGATCCTGGAATGGCCGAACCTCAGGTGTTAATTGTCTGTCCGACCCGTGAGCTGGCGGTCCAGGTCTGCGAGGAGGTCTTTCGATTGGGAGGAAAGGTGAACAAGCTGAGAGCTTTGCCGGTGTATGGTGGGGCGCCTATCGAGCGGCAGCTCAAGGGATTGCGTAAAGGGGCCCAGGTGGTGGTAGGCACTCCCGGTCGTCTGCTCGATCATCTGAAACGCAAAAGCTTTGATCCCGCGGGAATTCGCATGGTTGTTCTCGACGAGGCTGATCGTATGTTGGACATGGGATTTCAGGAGGAGATGGAACAATTATTGGCCGCATTGCCAGAGGATCGGCAGACTCTTTTTTTCTCGGCGACAATGAACAAACGGGTGAGTCGCCTAATTGAGACATACGGAAAGACTCCGGTGACGGTGGAGGTGGAGCGCAAGGCCCTTACTGTGGAGGCCGTCGACCAAGCCTGCTTCGAAGTCAGACAGCGATCGAAGATTGAGGTGTTGTCCCGCATCCTTGATATTGATTCACCGCGTCTTGCGGTCGTTTTTTGTAATACCAAACGTTTGGTCGACGAGGTCACCGAGGCTTTGTTGGCGCGCGGGTATTCCGCGGACCGATTGCACGGGGACATGACCCAGCAAATGCGCGAACGGGTTCTGGCCCGCTTTCGCGAGGGAACGATCGAAATTTTAGTGGCCACTGATGTCGCGGCGCGCGGATTGGATGTCGATGATGTGGAGTTGGTGGTGAACTATGAAATCCCACACGATCCGGAAGACTATGTTCATCGGATCGGTAGGACCGGTCGCGCCGGGAAGTCGGGCAGGGCGGTTAGTTTTGTTTTCGGACGCGATATCTATCGCCTCCAAACGATTGAGAAATACACCCGTCAGACCATCCGCCGTGAGCGCGTGCCGAGCCAGGAGCAGGTGGAAGGCAAGCGAGCGGATCAGCTCTTTGAATTGGTTCGTGAGCGTCTCGAAGCAGGGGCGTTGCCGGATTATTCCGACTATCTGGACCGTCTCTTGGAGCAGGGACACACCGCGACGGATATCGCCACCGCAGGATTCGGGTTGCTTCGAGATTCCACTTCACGGGAAGGTGAGTTCATTGCCGAGGACAAGCAAAAGGAGGCTTTTGCCAATGAAAAAGCCCGGTCGAACTGGCGGGATGAAAGGTCGGCCCGAACCGAAGGTGGGAAAAAAGCCCGGAAAAGTCGGCCTTCTTCTTATCGGAGTGGGAAAATGAGCTGTCTTTTCATGAATCTCGGGAAGGCTCAGCATATTAAGCCCGGAGACATTGCTGGGATGATCTATCGCGAATGCGAGGTTGCCGATGGTTCCCTTGGGAAGATCACCATTTTTCCCAAGCACACTCTGATTGACGTCGATAAGGAGGTGGCGGAGCGGGTAATCGAGGGGTTGCAGAAGGCCAAGTTGCGTGGGCGAAGCTTCAAGATCGATTACGACCGACGGGAGTCCAAATCCTAACTTAAAAGGGGGCAAGGTTGGCCTCTCCTTTGCTCTTGCTCATGCTGGGGAATTCCCCGTTAATCTCTCGATGAGCGAAGAGGTGCACGAACCCCAAACCGAAGGCGGGGAGTCATTCACGCTGGCCGGGATTGGCAAAATGCCCCTCTCGATCCGGGCGATGGGATTCCTTTCATTGGGGATTTTGCTTCTGGTCTATTTTGTTTACCCGGCCTTTCCAACCGCGGTGGGCAAGAGTCTTGCCGGATGGTGCTGGTTTGCCTGTAACAGCACGAACGGTTTTCTCCACGGCCGCTTTGTCCCGCTGGCTTTTGTTTTGATGGCGTGGATGTCCTACCAGAGAACGAAGGATGAGATGGCACGTCCATCCTACCTTGGGTTGGCGATTTTGATTTTGGGAATGATCTTTTTTCTCCTGGCAATGCGGACCATCCAACCGCGGGTTGCCTTGATGGGGGCTCCGTTTCTGGTGATTGGGTTCAGTCAGTATCTCTTTGGTTTTTCCGTCACGAGGCACCTCGTTTTTCCTGCTTTTTTTCTTTGGTTTTCCATGCCCGTCCCCGGTCTGGAAATGTTGCTGACCGGACAACTTCAAAACTTTATCGTCAAGTCCTGCTATCACGTTGGAACCTTCGTTGGCTTGGATCTGGTGCGAGACGGTTCGACCATTTACGTCAGTAACAGTCCGGTGGAAGTTGCCGGCGGTTGTAGTGGGATTCGCTCCTTGATGGCCCTCACCATGATCGCTGCGGTTTATGCCAACTACACCCAAAAACCCCTGTGGAAAAAGGCGGTGCTCTTTGCGTCATCATTTCCCCTGGCGGTTTTTGCCAACTTCTTCCGGATCTTTTCCATTCTGGTGCTTGGCCAGTTTGGCTTTACGAGTTTCGGAACAGGAACTTGGCATGATTGGGCTGGTCTGCTCTTTTTCTTCCCGGTTGCTTTGGCTGGGTTGTATCTGGTCGACTTCTTGTTGAACCTAAAGACTCGCCGGAAGAAGCGGGTCAAGCGGGCGGTGACGCGAACTCAAACCAAAAAACAGGAGGTGGCAGGATGAAAAAACGCGTAGTGATCCTTCTGGCGGTGGTCGTGGCATTTGCCGGAGTGATTCTGGCCTTTCCGGATGCTCCGGACATGAAGCCTTCGCGATTGGCCAAGGATCTCCCGGAGTCTTTTGCCAACTGGGTTGGAAGCCCCGAAGAGCCCAGCCAGCGGGAGAAAAAGATTCTGGCTCGTGACACTGAATTTGAGCGGGTGGCTTACATCGATCGCGATGGCTTGTTGCCTTCTGTGCAGGCATCGATCGTGTTTTCGGGAAAGAATTTGAGCCAAAGTATTCATCGCCCTGAAGTCTGTTTGCGTGCCCAGGGTTGGGAGTTCGTTTCGGAAAGATACCTGTCCTGGGAAGACGTGTTGCCTGATGGCGAACTACTCCCCCTGAAGGAATTGGTGTGTCGGCGGGTGCTGAAAAAGCAAGACGATGGTGGTGATCCCAAGCCCGTTTTGAATTCGGAAGGAAAGCCGATCATTTTGTGGCAGGTCTTCTACTATACGTTTGTAGGTCACGAAAAAATCCTAGCCGGTCATTACCAGCGTACTGGAGAGGATATCAAAGACCGGCTCTTCAAGGGGTATGACCAACGGTGGGCTTATGCGACTTTCTCATCCTATATTACTCTCAATTTGGCAGATCAAGGAGTGCCTTATCAAGGAACAGCCTTGGATCAGGAGGAAACCTCCGCACACATTCGCTCGTTTTTGAAACAACTTCTACCTTCCGTGATCTCGGATCCCGGTAAAGGGTATGATGAGTCTCTTGAGAGTGGAAAAGATTTGGGATCATGAAGGAGCGCGGCTCGAAACAGCATTTGTCGATCCAGGGTTTGCAGATTCTGGATGCGGTCCTGATTTTGGTGGGTTTTATGGTGGCCTCGTATGTCGATGATCCCTTGCGCGAGCTTTTGGGTATTCCTGCGGTTTTACAGCGGAGCCTGGTGGGGATGACCTGGGTGGTTTTCGTTGTGGTGCCTCTCACCCCGTTGGTCTTGGACCGGTCGGGCTTTTACGATAACCTCCTCAACCGAAGGCGCGGGCAATCCTTGACGATCCTTTTTAGGGCGCTCTTTGTCGTGGTCTTTATCGTTGGGTTGATTTCGGTTTTCGGGAGATTGGTGGATACCAAGCGTCTTGTTCTTGGGCTCGGTTTGTCTTGCGGGTTTCTCCTGATTTGGGTGCGTGGCTTTTTGACCGTCCGTTATCTCCGCTCCCGCGCTTCTTCCGAAGGGTTTGCCGAGCGGGTGGTGCTGGCCGGAAATCCGGAAGAGACGAAAACCTTTTTGGATGAAATCGAACCCGGGGTCTTAAATTCCTGGAAGATCGTTGGTCACTTTAATCTCGAGTCCAATTCGGTTGGAGATCTCAACAATCTCATCAAGGTTGAGGCAGTTCAACGGGTTGTTTTTCTGGCCAAACACACCGATTTTGAACGGGTGGCCCGCGCCGTTGAGAGCTGTGAAATCCAGGGAGTGGAGGCTTGGATCGGTGCGTCCTTCCTGCGAACCCAGGTGGCCCGTCCCGGTTTTGATGTCATTGGAGGACAACCGATGTTGGTCTTTCGCTCCACTCCGGAGCTTTCCTGGCAGCTGTTCGCCAAAAAGCTTTTGGATGTCACTGGAGCGCTGGCTATTCTCATTCTCACCTTGCCTCTTTTGTTGGCCGCTTACATCGGGATTCGCTTCAGCAGTCCGGGCGCTCCCGCTCTCTTTACCCAGGAACGGGCCGGTCTCTACGGGAGACCCTTCCGGATCATTAAGTTTCGAACGATGGTTCCGAATGCCGACAAGCTACTCGATAAAATTAAGGAGGAACATGGGAATGAGGTCGATGGTCCCGCGTTTAAGTTGGCCTCGGATCCTAGGATTTTTCCTTTTGGGCACTTTCTGCGCAAACATAGCATCGACGAACTGCCCCAGATGATCAATGTCCTGCGGGGTGAGATGAGTCTGGTCGGTCCCCGGCCTCTTCCAGTGCATGAGATCGAGGCAATCAAAAAGTCTTCCCATCGCCGTCGTCTGAGTGTCAAACCCGGGATTACCTGTATCTGGCAGATTTCCGGACGTAGCGATATCACGGACTTTGAGGAATGGGTGAAACTCGATGAAGCCTACATTGACCGGTGGTCCATCTGGGAGGACTTCTGGATTTTGATCAAAACGGTTCCAGCCGTTCTATTTAGCAAGGGAGCGCGATGAAATCTGCTTTCCAAATTGTTTCGGTTCTAGCTGCGCTTTCGTTCGCTCTTCTTGTAGCAACCGGGATTGATTTGAATCATGGACGTACTGGGTATGTCCTAGTGGCATTAGGGGGGGCGATCTCGGTTCTCGCAGGTGCGACTGTGGTAAAACCCTCGCCCAATCTGCGCTTTGGGTTTGCCATTTTGGTACTGCTAACCGGGGCTTACTTTGTTGGGCGGGCTTTGATTGGTGGTCCAGAGGGGTTGTCTTTCCCGGATGTGGCTTTGGTGCTGGGTGGGCTAGGTGTCTATCTCGGGGTGATTTTATCCGGCGAGAAAGCGAGACGGTTGTGGCTTGGCATGGTTTTCGTGCTGGCCGTCTTGAATGCGAGCGTTGCTATCTACCAGCAATGGACTCCGGATGCTTTTTACTTTTGGCATGGTTCCTCCGGTGACGCACAGAAGATTGTCGGCCTTTTCGGTCACTACAATGCGTTTGCTTCTTATTTGAATGGTTCGGTTTTCTTTTTGCTTTCCTATGTTGTGCTTGGAAAGCAGACCGTGCTGCGAATTCTTTTGGCTGCCGGAGCGGTGGTCGTGGTTGCGGGGTTGATCTACAGTGGGTCACGCGGTGGTTGGATTTCCTTCGTGATCGGAGGAGGGGTTTGGCTGGTTTTCTTGATGGTCAATCTGAAGCGTGACAAAAGCCGCCTCTTTGCACCGATCGCAATCCTGGGAACCGTTCTTGTGGTCGTGGGCGGTGCAACCTCCGCAGGGGTGATCCAGAGGATGACTGAGAAGCGTCATCTCGAATCAGATCCGGATCTCGATCTGCAAGTCGATCTGTCAGAGGCTGACGGAGGACGTTTTGCTTTTCAGCAGATGGGATTCGAAATTTTTCAAGACGAGCCAATTTTTGGCAGTGGTCCCCGTGCATTTTCTTATCGCTCGCTCGAAAAGTGGGATCTTGATTCTCTGGGGATGCGGGATGGTCTTCCCGTTTTTGCCCACAACGAGTATGTCCAGGTTTTGTCTGACTACGGACTGGTTGGATTTCTTCTTTTGCTCGCAGTAGTTTTTGGTCACGGAATTCTTGGCTTGATCAGGGTTTCCTTGGGTGATGCTGATTCGCGGGAAATCATGATTTGGACAATCGGGGCTGCCGGGGGCTTGGTGGCCATGCTGGCCCAGTCATTTTTTAGTTTTCTCTTTCACTTCCCGGCTTGTTTGGCTCTTGCCGCTTTGCAACTCGGGTTGTTCGCGTCTCCTCAATCTCGTTCGCGCGTTCGAGTGGGAGTTTCGGGCCGCATCATGGGGTTGATGGGGCTGGCACTTGCAATCTCTCTAGTGATGATTGGGCTACCGCTTGGCAAGTCCTATCGTTTGCAACTCCAGGGTAGGGAGGAACTGGCTGGCGTAATGACAAAAGATGACGCTTTTCGTGCCTACGAGATATTGACTGCAGCCGGAAATCTCGCAAATGAGCCCGAGTTCTCGGAGTTGATCGCACGTGACGCCACCACCCGGGCGATCGAGGCTGAAGAGGACGGTGATCTGGAGTTGGCCCGCGATTACAATCTCAGAGCGAAAAAGGCTCTGGAACGTGCTCTCGAGTTAAATCCCTATCTGGGTGAAGGAATTGTCGGGATCCCCCTCCTCAACGACAAACTTGGAAATTTTTCCGAGGCAGAGAAAGGGCACAAGATCGCCATGTCGAAATTGTGGACTCGCGAATACACTCTGAGGCCGCACTTCAACGCCGCTCGAAGCTCATTCTTCAAATCTTTTCGTGTTCAAGATACTGGGGAATCACTCGTCCTGCTTTATCAGGCACGGAAGCGTTTGCAGAAACGACTCGAAATCTTGCGGACGCCCAGAGACACGGCGGCTTTAAGAGGTTTTGGCCCTGAACTGGAGGCCTGGATCGCCTACCGGGAAGGGCGACTGCTTTTTGAGAAAGGTCAAGAGATCTGGTTCAATAGAAGACCCCGGGATCCGGCCTTGGCGATGGCTCTGCTGCTGGAAGCCCGCAAGCGATACGAGGCGTCGAAAGCGGTCGTGGCCGAGAAAGAGGCCCTGTGGGAGCAAGATTGGAAACAGCTCGAAATGAATCTCGGCGCTTTGAAAGCCGGTCGGACTAACCCGGTGGTTTTGACCCCGGAAGAGGTCGAGAAATACCTGACTCCGGAGGTCGGTCTTGCCACCGATGAGAGCAATCGATAAGTCTCTCTCGATGAGTTCCAATTTTGGCATGAAGATTTTCTCCGGATCCGCCCACGAGTCTCTCGCCCGGGACATCGCTGCTACCCTGGATTGTCCACTTGCCGATGTCAGAGTCACCGCCTTTCCCGACGGAGAGACCTTCGTGAAAATCAACGAGAATATTCGCGGTGAAGATGTCTTCATCATCCAGCCCACCTGTCCACCGACCAACCATAATCTCATGGAGCTCATGATCATGGTGGACGCCGCCAAGCGGGCCAGTGCGGGGCGGATCAATGCCGTGATTCCTTTTTTCGGATACGCCCGCCAAGATCGCAAAGACCAGCCCCGGGTGCCTATCACCGCCAAGTTGGTTGCCGATCTCCTTTCGGCCGCCGGAGTCAACCGGGTGGTGACGATGGACCTGCATGCCGCTCAGATTCAGGGCTTTTTCGATATCCCGGTGGATCATCTCTACGGAAAGCCCATTGTGATCCGAGAGTTGCGCAAGCGATTTGGCGAAAACTGCCAGAATTTAACCGTAGTTTCCCCCGATGTGGGGGGCGTGAAAATGGCCCGGGCCTATTCCGATGCCCTGGGAGCGAATCTGGCGATCGTCGCCAAACATCGTGTTTCCGCCACCGAGGTGGAGGCGATGCAGGTCATCGGCGAGGTGGAAGGGCGCGATGTGGTCCTCATTGACGATATGACCGAAACCGCTGGAACTCTCTGCGCGGCAGCGGAAATCCTCAAGAATCAAGGTGCGAACCGCATTTTTGCGGCTGTGACTCACGCGGTCATCGGCGAATTGGGACACCAAAGGATTGAGGATTCGGTGATCGAGGAAGTCATCACCACCGATTCCACCCCAGTCATCCCCAAGGGGAAGGTGACCCCGGTGTCGGTCGCCGGGATCTTCGGGGAGGCCATCCAGCGGATCCATGATGGAAAATCTGTCACTTCTCTCTTTGACATTGACGCACCCTCCGTGTAACCAACCGCCCCGCGCGGCCTGAACCGCTCAACAACGAACCCATCACCACCATGGCGAAGACCCAAACTCTCAAGGCTGAAACCCGTAAACGCACCGGTTCCGGCGTCCTCAAGCAAATGCGCCGCGAAGGCTTTCTTCCCTCCGTTGTCTACGGAAAGGGATCGGAGAACCTCAACATCAAGATCAATTCCAAAGCTCTGACCGACATGCTCGCGCAAAGTGCCTCTGAGAGTATTCTGGTTGATCTTGAGATCGACGGAGGAGCTCCCCAGACCGCCTTCCTTCAGGCCACCCAGCACAACCCGCTGAGTGGAGCCCTGATCCATGCTGATTTCTTGGCCGTTTCCGAGGGCATGAAGATTACCGCTCAAATCCCGCTTGTTCTCCACGGAGAGCCCGTTGGCGTGAAAGCTGGTGGTCTTATCGAGCAGCTCGTGCGCGACCTAGAGATTTCCTGCTCGCCGACGGATCTTCCTGAAAAAATTGATGCCGATATTAAGCAGCTCGGAGTGGGTGATTCCATGACCATCGGGGATCTCGATTTCCCCGAAGGCGTTGAGCCCGTTCTTGCAGCCGATGTTCTCGTGGCAATCGTGAACGAGTCCCGTGCCACCAAGTCTGCCGGTGGTGCTGGTGGCGAAGAAGAAGAAACCGAAGAAGCGGCTGCTGAATAACCTGCTCTTTCGATCATCGAATTTCAAAACGCCCGTGGCATTCGGCTGCGGGCGTTTTTCTTTGCACAAGGACAATTCCCCGCCAGCCTTCCCGCGTGAGTTTCAAGTGCATCGTTGGTCTCGGCAATCCTGGTGAAAAATACAAGGCGACCCGTCATAACGTCGGCTTTCGTGTCCTCGACCTGCTCGTCGGGCGGGCCGGAGGATCTTTTCAGCTCGAGACCAAGTGGGAATCCCAGACCTGTAAGCTGGGTGATCTTTGGTTGGTCAAGCCAATGACCTACATGAACGAGAGCGGAAGAGCCATTGGGTCCCTCTCCCGTTTTTTCCGTTGGAAGCCAGAGGAAGTCCTCGTGGTATTTGATGATATCTCGTTGCCTTTGGGCACTTTGCGATTCCGGATGAATGGAGGGCACGGGGGACACAACGGGGTGCGTTCAATGCTCGCGCATCTTGCTGGTGACCAGTTTGTCCGCCTCAAGGTCGGGATCGGGGAGTCGAGTGGAGCAGCGTTGGTTGGTCACGTGTTGGGCACCTTTTCGCTTCAAGAGAGAGAACTGGTTGAAAACACGCTTGCAAGAGCCGCCGATGCTGTTCAGCTTGCCGTCTCTAGCGGACCTGAGAAGGCCGCCAACCAGTTCAATACGAGAACTTCCAAAAAATCGAAAACACCAACGGAACAAGATGAATCGCAAGTACGAGGGGCTGATTGTCCTGAACACAAAGGAGACCGAGACCAGTATTGATGAAGTGGTCGGTAGCGTCTCCAAAGAACTCGAAGAGGAGGGTGCCAAGCTTGACGAGATCAAGCAGCTGGGCCGCAAGAAGTTCGCCTACAATGCCCGCAAGCTTGATGGGGGACATTACGTCAATTATATCTTCGAGGCAGACGGTGAAACGATTGATAAGATCAAGGCCCGCCTGAAGCTCAACAATCTGGTGCACCTTCAGCACTATCAGCGTCTTTCCTGAACTCTTACCGATAACGCCATGGCCAATGTCAACAAAGTCATGCTCCTAGGGAATATCACCCGGGAACTTGAAGTCCGTTACACGCCAAAGGGTACTGCGGTTTGTGACCTTGGTATGGCGATCAACCGGATTCGCACCGGTGATAACGGCGAGAGGATCGAAGAGGTGACCTATGTCGACGTCACCCTTTGGGGACGTCAAGCGGAACTAGCCGGACAGTATCTTGCCAAGGGCCGCCCGGTCTTCATCGAAGGCCGTCTTCAACTCGATCAGTGGGACGACAAGCAAACCGGGCAAAAGCGCTCGCGCCTCCGGGTCGTTGCTGAGAACATGCAGTTCATCGGTGGTGGTGGCCAGGGTGGGGGAGGAAATGCCCCTCGCCAGCAGTCAGGACAACCGCCCCAGCCACAAAACCAGGCCCCGCCCCCACAGGGAGGAGCTCCGGCGGCCGACAGCTTTGACAACGACGAAGACGATATCCCGTTTTAGGATTGTTGGTCTTCAGTGAAAAATTCCCAGGCTATCCGGAAACGGTTGGCCTTTTTTATTCGGCTTTCTGCCAGGGAACCGCGCCCCCCCGCTGAATGTGGGCTCTCATCGCTGTTGCCAAATCGCTGAAGACTTTCTTCTCTTTCTCAAAGAGATTTGTCGCTTCAAGGGGATCTTTTTCGAGATGATAGAGTTCCCAGGGTCCCATCGGAGAGTTTTTCACGAGTTTCCAGGGTCCTCTCTTCATCGCCCAGGAGGCCTCGCCCATGTAGCGGAGGTTGCCTTCCCGTCGAGTAAAGAAGAGGTCACGCTCCTCCGCCACCTGCATCCCCGCTTTGAGAAGAGGCAGAAAGGATCGGCCGTCGAGATTGCCTGCGGGAGTGCCTCCGGCAGCCTCCAGCGCCGTCGGGAAAATGTCCATAGTAAGAGCAGTGAACCCGGTAGTGGCGGGCTTGATCACTCCGGGCCAGACGGCACAAGCCGGTACCTTGAGACCGCCTTCGTACATATCCTGCTTACCCCCCCGGAGCTTCCCGCAGTTTGCGCCTACGTTGAGCTGTCCTCCATTATCCGAGACGAAGAAGAGCAGGGTGTTTTCCCACTGTCCATTTGCTTTTAGGGCTTCTACCACTTTGCCAATCCCCTCGTCCATATGCTCGATCAAAGCGACGAGTCGGGCGCGTTGATCCGTGATCCCTTCTTCCCGGGCCTTTACTTTTTCGAACCACTCCTTCGGAGGCTGAATTGGCGTGTGTGGAGCGTTATAGGCCAAATAAAGAAAGAAGGGGTTGCCTGACTTCTTTGTTGCTTCGGCGGCCAGGTAATCGATCGTCCATTGGGTAAAGATATCGGTGGCATGGCCTTCTGGGTTAACCCTTTCCTGGTTCAGGCGCATGTAATGCTGCCCGTGCCGAAGGTGTTTGTAGTAGTCATCCATCATATCGCCCAGAAATCCGTGGAAGTGATCGAAGCCACGGGAATTGGGGTGTGAGGATTCGTCGAGTCCGAGATGCCATTTCCCAATGCCGGCCGTTGAGTAACCCTGCTTTTTCAATTCCGAAGGTAGAAGACTAGAGCTCTTGATGAGATAGCCCCAATTGTTTGCAGCATGGGTGCGGATGACGCCGGGAACTCCGACTAATTCCTGGTATCTCCCGCTGAGAAGGGCGGCCCGGGTGGGTGAGCAGACAGGGCAGTTAGCGTAGAAGTTGTTGAACTTCAGACCACTCGCCATCAAGGCATCAATGTGAGGGCTCTTGAGATCAGTTGCTCCATAACTGGAAAGGTCACCGTAACCGAGGTCATCGACGATGATGACGACGATGTTGGGCTTGTCGGCCGCGGAAGCGAGTAGAGCTAGGGCGAAGAAAAGACAGGCGATCAAACGCATGTGAACTGCTTAAAGGGCCTCTCCCGGAAAACCAAGACAAAGCGCTTTGGTGAGGTGAAATATGATGACCATGCTACTTGGTTTTCCGCCACCCTCAACCGACTCAATGGTGTGCCTTATTTGTGGTCGGCTGGGCCAACGAGCTCGACGAAGTTTCCGTCGGGGTCTTTAACCACGGTTAAGGCGACCTTGTTTCCTGGAAGAATCGCGGGGCCTTTCGCAAGGACCTTCACGCCGGATTTTTTAAGCCGGGCGAGAGCAGCCTTCGTGCTAGTGACGCGAATGGTGAGGTAGCTGAAGCCGAGGCTACTGGTGATGTATTTTTGATCGGGCTTTTGTGCAGGCTTGCCGGGCTGCATGAGCTTGATCGTGGTGGCGCCGGGCCCTTTGCCGAGAGCGAGTTTCTTGATGAGGATTTTCGAACCTTCGGTGAGTCCGGAATCCCGGGTGATGTCAACGCTGGCGGTGAATTCTCCGGTGATTTGGAAACCCACCGCCTCGGTATAGAATTTTAACGATTTTTCGAGGTCGCTGACTACGATTCCCAGATCAATGGTTTTGCTGGCAAACTCCCCTTCTTTGGCATTCGCCACGGGGAAGAGGAACATAAACAGGGCAATAAGAATGAGAGGATTTTTCATCACGCCAAGTGATGAGGGAAAGAGGTTGGAAGAGCCAGCCAGAAGATGGGAAGTTTATCGGCGGGATGTTTGACGGGCGATCAACATGCTTATGATGACGAGGCTTCCACCAGTGATCAGGCCCCAGCCGGGCGACTCCGTCTTGAGAAATAGCAAGGCTTCGAGGACTCCACAAATGGGGATGAGAAATCGGTAGCTTGCAAGGAGGGTGACCGGGAAAAGGGTGGAGAGATAGTTCCAGAGGCTGAAGGAGGTGGCGGAGACGGAGGCAAGCCAGACTGTGGCGAGAATCACCGGGCCATCGAGGAGAAAGCCCATCTTTGAAAAGGCAGGTAACCCCAGAGCCGCCAGTCCCAGCCCGCCAAGAAGAAGGGAGATGCCGGTAGCATTTTTGGCCGACATGGTGGGCTTCAGGTGCGAGAAGAGGATGATCGCAAGGGCACCGCTGGCGGTGGCGGTGAGCATGAAGATTCCCCCGAGGACGGGATTTCCGGCACCTGAACCAGGTTGGTAGATCGCGAGTGACACGCCTGCTCCCCCCAGTGCGAGCCCGGCCCATTGAATCGGAGTAGGCCATGGTGTTTTTTGAATTATCGGGGCGAGGAGCATCCACCAGAAGCTACCGGTTGCCACCAGCAAGGCAGTGAGACTGGCGCTTGAAACGGCCACCGATTGATAGAAAAAGATATACTGGATCAGGGTTTGGGTGAGAGCCAGTCCAAGGATGAGCTTGAGAGGAGTGGCTCGTAGTTCCGCTTTGATATTTTTTCCTAGAATGAGCAGGCCCGTTCCAGCCAGCGAAAAGCGAATCCCGGCAAAAAGAAAGATGAGAGGCAGGGTTCGTGTCAGTCCCTGGTTTTCCCAGTGCTGATAGACTGTCTTGATGACAGGAAAAGCACTGCCCCAAAGGAGGGAACAGATGAGGACCGGAAATAGCGGGCTGCGAAAGAGAAGCACGCCGGAGTCATCGGATCATTCTCTTCGAATGGGAAGCGAAATTCCGTCGACGATCACGGGCTGTCAAAAATCCTCCAACAGCCCCGCCGAGGTGTCCTTCCCAGCTGATGCCGGCGTTCCGGGCGGAGTCCGTCGGAAAAATTCCCCAAAGGCTCCCTCCATAGAAAAGTAGAATTGCAAGCGATACCAGAATGGTGGCAGGTGACGGACGGTAGAAGCCGGAGGCGAGAAGGAAGGCAAGGTATCCAAAGACGACGGAACTGGCCCCGATATGATTCGTTCCGGATCGTCCGATGAGCCAGACCGTGACTCCACCAAAAAGGGCGGACGAGATCGAGACTGAGGCGAGATTCCGCCACCCTGAAGCTAGAACGAGGGCCCCCAGAATCATCAGCGAAGCGGAATTCCCGCTCAGGTGGCTCCAGGTGGTGTGAAGGAAAGGGGCGGAGAGAATGCCGCCCAGCTGAGAAAAAGAGCGGGGACGGATACCGTGGCTTTGCAGGGAGTGGCCAAAGAGAAATCGGTCGATCAATTCGATCCCCCAGAGTGCCAGAACGCAGATGCCGAGATTTTTCAGACGTTCCCAGTAGGACGGGGAAGGCTGACGTGGGCCAATATTCACAGCGTTTGGCAAGATGAAGTGGATTGAGACCATCGCCAGAAAATTCTCGCCATCCGAAAGTTGGAGGGCAGAGTTTTACCGTGACGAGGCTATCTATATCAATCTTGAGTCGCTTTTGTTTTTTGGGTCTTGGGCTTCCATTGCACGCTCAGGATGCGTCAGAGTTGGAGTTGACGATGTCCGGTGGGGTGTTGGAGTTTCGACTCGCGTCGCTTGAGTGGCGAGAGAGCTGGATGTTGCAGCAATCGAGTGACGGCGAAACTTGGACAGATGTGATTCCTTTCCAGAGTGATCTTGGGTCTTTAGGTTATACTGCCACCGTTCTCAATGATCCGCAGGCTGATCAGCCGTCCAGAATGATTTTCCGGGCCCGGAAATACTCGAGGCATCTTGAGCTTTCTCAGGAGTATGAGGCTGCCCTGGCGAGATGGAACGAGGCTGCTCTAACGAGTTACTCTTATGTGGTCATTTCATCTACGGGCTTTTTCAGGACCGAGACTCGTTACACCGTTGTGGATGGTGAGGTAACTGAGGTGGAAGTCCTTTCCGCTTTTCCGGAGTTCATCATGCCGCCGGATGATGTGACGGTGGACGATTGGTTTGCGACGATTGCCTCCGCAATTGAGAATGATGCCTTTCGAATCGATGTCGACTGGGACCCATCTCTAGGTTTCCCGGAAACGACCTATATCGACTTCGATGAGTGGCTTGCGGATGAAGAGCGGGGATGGGCAATCAGTGAGGTGACGCCGCTGGAGTGATTTTGAGAGGATGCGCTTGATTTGAAGCGATTGACTTTAGGTGCTCCAAAACGGCATCGAGACTTTCGTCGAGCGTCGAAGTTCCCGCAGTCAGGCCGATGCTTTTAGCGCCTTCCAGCCATTCTTCCTTAATGTCCGAGGGGTGTTCGATGTGATGAGCGTCACATCCAAGGCGCCGGGCAGTGCGGGCGAGTTGGGCGGTGTTATTGGAATTTTTCCCGCCGATGGCAAGAACGAGATCGGCTTTGCGACAAAGGTCGTGAAGAGCAGTCTGTCGTTCCTTGGTGGGATAACAAACCGTGTCCATGTAAACCACCTCGACTTCCGGCCGTTGCCGCCTGACTTCTCCGACCAAGGAGTGGACGTGATCGATTGGCTGTGTTGTCTGGGCGATGAGCCCGATTTTTTTGGCGTGGGGAATGCGGTCAACATCGCGGGGATGAAGAATGACTTTGGCATTGGGAAAATCTCCCTGGAGTCCGCGAACTTCCACGTGACCTTCCTTCCCGATGATGACGGGTTGAAATCCTACAGCAACTAGACGGGCAAGTTTGGCGTGGGCTACTCTGACGAGCGGGCAGGTCGTGTCGGTGACCCGGTATCCGGCTTGATGCCAGCGATGGCGGTCCTTGTTCGAAGCACCATGTGCGGTGATCACCACTTCAGAAGTGGGAGCGGCGGTGCTTTCGAGTTTGCCGGAATAAGCACCCTGTTGGTCGAGTCGGGATTTGACGAGTGGATTGTGGGCGAGCTGGCCTAGGATGGTCGCTGGTTTAGAGGTGAGGAGATGCTCGGTGGCTTCGATGGCTTGTTTGACTCCAAAACACATGCCGTAGTGGCTTGCGATTAGGATATCGTAGCGTGAGGTTGGGATTTTCTTCATTTCAAGCCACAACATGGCGTGGGTGTGTGGAAGGATGATGAAGAGCAAGAGAAGTTTGTGTGAAAAACTTTATTCGGGTTCCTCGTTGGCTTCACTCATTACGTCAGACAAAAGGCGATAGGCCGAGGCGGGGAGAGTGGATTTTTGAAGAGTGGTAAGGTCTCGCCGAGCGAGGGCTGGGTTCTCCATCAAGGCGTGAATGAGTCCTCGATCGGCAATCAAGGTGAGGTCCGGTTGGTTGGGATTGATCCGCGGGTTGATTTCGAGAAGAGCGGAAACGAGATCGGTTCGTGCGGCGTTTTTTTTGCCAAGAATCAGCAAGGCACGGGCGCGCCGGATGAGCCAGGAGGACCGGAGACGCGAGGTTTGGAATTCGTGCTCAATGAATGGGAGAAGTTCCTTTGTGCGGCCGGCGGTAAGAGCGGTGTCGATCCAGTTGTTCCGGGCCACGATCGAGTTGGTTCTTTTCCAAGAGGCCTTGAGAATATCAGCGGCTTCGCCGGCGCGGTTGAGATCGAGAAGAATGTCAGCGTGCAGAAGGCTGATCTCGGTATCGTCCTTGGGCATTTTTGCGGCAAGGGGAGCCAGTTGTTCACAGACTTTCAGTGCTTCTGTATGAGCGTCTCTTTTCTGGTGGATCCGGGCTAAAAGAAGATTGGCTTGAAGACGTGTTGCTTCTGCGGTGGCAGATTGACTGAGCTCGATTGCCAGCTGTAGGGCTTCGTCGTTTTTCCCCATCTCTTCGGCGAGGGCAATCTTGGCGGTTTGGTAGTCCGGCTTGATCTTGAGGGCACTGCGCAGGTCTTCGATGGTGTGTTTCTTTTCGCGGAGTGCGCGGTATTCGAGGGCCCGTTGGAGGTAGAGTAAGGCAGATGGCTTCGCGGCGATCTTCCTCGACAAGGCCTTGATGGTCTTGGAGAGATCGGTGTGCGCGAAAGCCCCAAGGCTCAAGACCAGCGATAGAAAAAAAACGCGCACGGATTGATCGGATTACTTCGACATCAGGAGAGCTGGATGCAGGGTGAAGTCCGAACTGGTCTTTTTGACGTTGTGGCCTTCGATGGCGAGGACGTTGAGATCACCGGGTTGCAACAGGCCGTCGGGAATCTTGAGCGGGATGAACTCAAATTTACCACCAGCCTCATGATCACTGATCTCGATGGCGCTTGCTCCGTGGCCGTGGTCGATACCCTGGCGGTGTACTTCCTTACCGTTGAGATAGGCGATGAATGCATCGTCGTAGGAGATGAGCAGTCCAAACTTTTTACCCTTGGCTTTTTCGGGGAGGCCGAACACGCGGCGTAGGTAAACGGTGGTGAATTTGTTCCTCATATCGAGAGTGGTGCTGTCGTCGTTGTCGCCGTAACCGAAGCCGGCCTTTCCAGACTTCCAGGAGGAGGCATCAAATCCCGGACCGGTCCAGGTCAGGTCATCCCCGGAAGGGTGGGATCCGGCGAGGTAGGACCACTTGGCATTCTTGGAAATCAACTCGACAGATCCTGCGGGGACAGAGGTCTTTTTCGGGGTAGGCTTTTTCGCTCCACGACCGTAGGGGGCGGGTTGCCACGGATTGGCAATGGGAGTGTGGGTCACCGTGCCGCTTTTTTTAATGGCAAAGGTGTCGCGGATCTGACCTTTAGAGTTGAGCATCTCACCCAGAATGGTGTCACCCTCGATCGTAATGAGGCAAGAGCCATGCTCTACCATGATTTTCTTCATGAGTGGGTGGCTGCCGGAACGTCTGTTTCTCGTTCCGCCGTGCCCAGTCACCACGGAAACGGTGCCATTGCGAGGCTGAAGGCCGGCGCTTTTGCGATAGGCTCCGTCGCCCTTGGGGTCGCCATCGCCATCATCAAAAATCACCCCCTTGGCCACTGTGGGAGTGGCATAGGCGCCGTCGTGTAACATGGACCGTTCATAGATGTGTGAGTGGCCGGTGAAGACGAGGTCGACTCCGCCGCTTTCGAGGATGGGCATGATGTGCTCGCGCATCTCAATGAGCTGGTGCTCTCGGTCGGAATCGTGTGACCCCTTGGTGTATGGCGGGTGGTGGAAGAAGGCGACGAGGAACTCGGCCTTGGTCTTCTCCAGGTCGGCTTTGAGCCACTGGGCCATTTCGCCAGTGGGGCGACGGTCGAGATCGTGTGAATCGAGGCAGATGAAATGCACCTTTCCGAAGTCGAATGAGTAAAAGGCTTCCTTGCCGGAAGGAAGTCCGCCCGCCTCGCCTTTGGTGGGGCAGATGTAGGCATCGTAGAAGGGGCCGATCCCGGTGGCACCCTTCGAAGTGTGACCTTCGTGATTGCCCATCGAGGCCCAGCACACGGTGTGGCGCAAGGTGGGCTCATACATGTTGAAGAACTTATCGCTGAACTGTTGGTTGGTTCCATGGGTGTAAGCCATGTCGCCCACGTGCAGGTAGAGATCGAGTGGGCGTCCGGTCTTTTTCACGTGGTTGACCATGGCGGTGTGCACAGCCGCTTGGTCCTTGCTGCCGGTACCTGAGTCACCGACCACCCAGAAGTGAACCGGATTCTCGGTCCCGGGGACCGGATGGGTTTTGAAGCGATACGAAGGATTGGCCGGGGTGATGCGCTTTTCTCCGTCAAAGATCCCATAGTAGTAGGTGGTCTGCGGTTTGAGACCGGTGATAGTGGCCTCAAACTGGCGGGTGTTGGCCGGAGCATCTTTGAAAAGAGGATTCTTCCCGCCCGCGGAAGGATGGGCGCGGGTGAGAAGATTAGAGTCGGGCACGATGCCTGTGAGTTGCCCCGGGCTGGCTCCCCATTTGACGACCGGTTTCAAGGCTTTGTTGGTCCGCCAGACAATGCTGATCGAGCTGTCGGTGGCCAGCTGGATGTATGGCTGTCGGACAAACTCTGAGGGTGGGGCGGCGGGCAGAAGAGTCGTGCCGAGGAGAAGAAGAGCGAGTGCTTTCATATTCGGGACTCGGGATGATGAAGGATTCGACGAAATCTGCAACCGAGATTGTGGGTTTGACGGATGAGGGTTGCGAGGGCTATTGGGAGGGTATGAAAGCGGCACGGATTTTTCTCGCTCTGGCAGGCATGATGCTCTTGAACTCCTGTGGGCTTGCCAAATCAGCGGCGCAGCTGCCCATGAGGACGCTTCAAAGTGCCGGACGGGCGGTCGGTTTTTAGGGAGGCGGAGTGTCGATCTCCAGAAAGTCATGGGCTGCTTCAGGATGGCAGTCTGAACACAGGCAATCTCTGGCGAGATAGAGAATTTCCGATGAAGATGGTTTTCGAAACGATCCGCTACTTCAACGATTACTACGAAATCAAGAGAACAGAGAATCGGGTGCCGTGATGTTTGGATGCGGGCTTAGGGATGATGACACAAGCTCGGCTATGGGTTTGCCTGGAAGTGGGATCAGGGAAAGAGGCCGCGGGTTTTTTTCACGCGGGCGACATTGTCCACACCCATCGCGAGGGCGCCGAGGCGATGATCACATTTGTGGTGGGAACAGAAGTTGAGCAGATTCTCAAAGGCTTCGTTGAGTTTCGTTTCCAGTTTGGTGAGGACTTCTGTTTTGGTCCAATGGAAGCGTTGCAGGTTTTGTACCCATTCGAAGTAACTAACTGTGACCCCGCCGGCGTTGCAAAGAATGTCGGGAATGAGGAAAATGTCGCCTCGTTCTTCAATGATGTTGTCGGCTGCCGGCGTGGTGGGGCCATTGGCCGCTTCCGCCAAAACTCTGCATTGGAGCTTGGGGGCGGTCTCCTCGGTGATGACCCGCTCGAGGGCGGCGGGCACCAGGACATCGCATTTCCGGGTGAGCATTTCATCGGGATCGATGGGCTCTGATTCTGGGAAGCCCACCACCCCGCCGGTCTCGGCGACATGTTGACGAAGTTGGTCGGGGTTGAGGCCATTGTCGTTCCAAACAGCACCCGACACATCGGAAACTCCGCAGACTTTCATGCCGTAAGCTGTCATCGTTTCCACCGCATAGGAACCAACGTTTCCGAATCCTTGCACGATGGCGGTGGCTTCTTGAATCGAAAGACGAAGTTTGTTGAGGGCACGGGCGGCCAGAAAGGCCACGCCATGTCCGGTGGCCTGAGTCCGTCCTTCGCTACCCTGAAGGTCGACCGGTTTTCCGGTGATGACTTCGGGGACGAAGCGTCCGGCGTGAGTGGAATAGGTGTCGAGAATCCAAGCCATATGTTGGGCGGTGGTGCCGACATCGGGAGCCATGACATCGACTTCTGGTCCGATAAAGGGAGTGATTTCCTGGGCAAAGCGACGGGTCAGCCGTTCCTGTTCGGTCATGCTGAGCTGGCGGGGGTCACAGGTGATTCCACCTTTGCCGCCACCGTAGGGGAGGTTCATCAACGAGCACTTCCAGTTCATCCACATCGCGAGGGCCGCTACTTCGCCGACCTTGACCTTGGGGTGGAAACGGATACCGCCTTTGACCGGGCCGCGGGAGAGGTGGTGTTGCACCCGATAGCCAAAGAAGACCTCGGTGCGCCCATCGTCCATGTGAACGGGGAGGCTGAAAGTGAGAATTCGCTTAGGCCATTTGCAACGTTCGCGAACCGATTGGTCAAGTTTGAGGAAGTCGGCTACCCGGTCAAACTGCCGTGCGGCCATTCCGAAAACCTCGTCGTTGAGAAGCTGCTCTTTCATCCTTGGAAGGAGTTTAGGTCGGTTTGGGGAAGGTCCCAGATGAAATTGTGAGGGATAAGGTGAGGAATGTTGCCCCGGAGAGGTGAAGTGATTCACGCATCTTCGTACTCGTCGGACGGATCAAAGGCGGGAACGGGAATGTTGATAATCTTCAGGTTTCCGATGGCACGATGGCGGCAGCCGGGTTTGATCATGACGGTGGTGAGGGGTTTGACGGGAACCAGTTCGCCGTCGAGCTCGAGATGACCTTTGCCTTCCAGGATGAGATAGATCTCGGTCATTTTCTTGTGATAGTGGACGCGCGCCTTTTCGGAAATGTTGACGAGGTGAATGCTCGCAACCGGATGGTTAGGGAGCCCGAAGGCGCGGCGGGCCGTTCCGCAAGGGCAGGGAGTGCCGGCGATTTCGTCGAGTTGATCGATGGCGTAGTTCTTCATTCGGGAAATCGGGATGAAAAAATGGCCCGCCCGACAAGTGCCAGGCGGGCCAATGATCGATGGGGTGGGAAGTCTTACTTCAGGATGACGACGACTTCCTTCTTGGTCTCGGCTTTGACGCCTTTGATGTCCTTGAGGGCCTTGCCGAGTTCATCGGGCTTTTTGCCTTGAAGCTTGCCGAGGGCATTGAGGCCGCCCGGATTTTTCATCACCATGTCCATGTCCATTTCCAAAAGGGTGACGGTGCCATTTTCGTGGTAGGTGGCGGTGGTTTCCGAGATTCCGTCGGCGGCTACGATCTTCACGCTCATCTTCATTCCTTTGAGCATTTCAGCCATCATGGCGGCCTCGGGATCGTCAGGGTTGAGAGCTCCCTCTTCGGGGACTTCAACCTCTTCCTCTTCGGGAACGGGTAGTTTGATGGTCAGGCGGCCGTTGTTGTAGCGGAAGGACGCTTTTTCTTCGACTGCCGGGTATTCTTCGAGATCCTGGCCCTGCTGCATGTTGCCGAGGGTGATCATGTCTCCGGAGGGATTCAGGGTCACTTCGTTGATATCCTTAAAGTTGTAGGTCAGGCGGACCCCTTTGCCGCCGGCCTTTGTTTTGATGTCTTCGGCTTTCACGAAGGTGACACCCTTGCCGTAGGCGGTGGCTTTTTTCTGGGCGGCGTCCTTGTCTTTCATCTGGGCGAGCGGATTTTCACCACCCTGGGCGGCGGCCATATCGAGCATACCGATCATCTGTTGCCCGAAGATGATCTCTTCGGTGATTGTTCCACTGCCATCCTTATTCAGGGTGACTTTGGTTTCGAATTCGAGACAGCTCGGCAGGAGCAAGGCCACGGCTATGCCGAAAAGGGCGAGAATTTTCTTTGTCATTTCGACGCCAATCTAGGGGCAACCTCGGACGGTGGCAACGATGGAATCTTTCGGAGTTCTGAAGAAAACGGACCTGTCGGATCATGCCCCGGCCGGTATTAAAAGTGGAGGAGAGTGGCTCCTCACCGCAATGATGGATTTTCTACCCCAAGCAGACGCTGTCTTGCCTCCTCCGTGGGATTCGTTACCTTTTGGGAACGATGAGCGAGGTGCCGGCGGTTGAGGTCAAGGATTTGGTGAAGGAGTTCAAGGGCTCTTTCCGGGGTCGCAGAGTGCGTGCGGTGAGGAAGGTTTCACTGCAGATTGCACCAGGTGAGGTTTACGGATTGATTGGACCGAACGGTTCCGGGAAGTCGACCACGATGAAGGCCTTGCTGGGGCTTTTGGCTCCCACTGCCGGATCCTGCGCGATTTTCGGGAGGAATTCTCTCAAAGTGGACTCGCGCCAATCGGTTGGTTTTTTGCCGGAGAATCCTTATTTCTATAAACACCTCACCGCCGCTGAAACCGTGCGTTTTTTCGGAAAACTGTGCGGAATGCGTGGTCGCAAACTCCGGGATCGGGTGACTGAGCTCCTGAAACTGGTCGGTCTGGAGGATGCGAGGGATCGTCGTTTGCGGGGATTTTCCAAAGGAATGTTGCAGCGTATCGGCTTGGCCCAGGCTTTGGTTCAGGATCCCAAGTTGTTGGTGCTTGATGAGCCGACTGCCGGAGTGGATCCGGCGGGGTCGAGGCAGATCAGGGATTTGATTCTCACGCTGAAGGAGCGTGGGATTACCGTGTTCCTTTGTTCCCACTTGCTGGAGCAGGTTCAGGAGGTTTGCGATCGGGTGGGTATCATTCACAACGGGGTGATGGTGAGGGAGGGAACGCTCGACGATTTGATTTCGCTGGAGAACCGCACCGAGATGGTCCTCGAAAATGCCGGGCCGGATTTGCGCGAGCAGATTCGCTTGTTGGTGGAGGTCACCGACGGAGCCGCGCTGGTATCGGAAGGAACGGCCCGGACCACGCTGGAGAGGTTGTTCCTCGAAGAAACACGTGATCGTGGAGTCAACGATAAACATTCCCAAGACCATGAGTAAGAGCACCGCCCCAACCTTTGTTTCACCGCGACGGATTTTGATCATCGCGCAGAGCACCGTGACTCAGCTGGTGCGCATGAAGGTGTTTTACTTTCTTGCTCCGATCGCGCTGTTATTCGTTGGATTGCAGTTTTTCGATGGCCTTTGGTATGCCCTCCCGGACACGCTGCTGGTGGAGCAGGAATTGCGGATGCACAAGAATATCTGCCTCGGAACGATGATGCTTTTTGGCTGTCTCTTTGCAGTGGTCTCAACGGCGCTTTTGATCCCCGGTGACATCGAGGACCGCATTTTATATACCATTCTTTGCAAACCCGTACCACGTATGGACTACCTGCTCGGCAAGCTGTTCGGGGTGATCTTTGTCATCCTGATCGCGATGGGAGTGATGGATTTTTTGATGGTGGCGACACTGGAATATCGCATGCAGGGGATGATGGCTGATATCACTGCGACGCTGCGTGAGCGTGGATTGTCGGATACTGAAATCGGGGCAGTTGAGGCCGAGGTGAGGGCACATGGTTCCACGGTGAACCTGCAGTTTGGTGTCCTCGCTCACTTCTTGAAAGCGGCGGTGATTGCGGCAGTTGCGCTTTTGGTTTCGACCTTTTCGACCTCAACCCTGTTTACCATCGCGGTCAGTGTGATGGTGTGGATCATCGGGGAGTTTCAGTGGATTGTTCGTGACGGCCTTTTCAATGATGCGGAGTTTGGTGAACTGCCCTCCACGGTGGATCAAATTGTTGCGACGACAATCTCGGTGATCTTTCCGGATTTTCGTTTGTATGGTGCTATTGCTGAAGGTGCAGCCCGGGCGGAGACCATTGTCCCCAACGACGTATGGCAGCTGGGCGGACTGGCCGGGTTGTCGCTGGGGATTTATGTCGTTCTTTCGTGGTTCGTTTTCCGGGACAAGGAATTTTAGAGATAGCTTGCGATGGGTGCTTTCAAGACAGTCCGCAACTTGACGGTGATCACCGGCGTTCTTGCGGGGACGGGTTACCTGCGCATGCCGGCCGAGCAGGAATTCGCGGAAAATCTCCAGGAACGCAAGATCATGCCTCCGCCCATCGAAACCGAAGCGTGGAGCGAAATGGGGCAAACTAGTCTCGCGGGTGCCTTAGGCGGACTCCGTTCCCTGATGGCGACGATGATCAGCCTCGGAGCGCACTCGCATTTCGAAGAAAACGAGTGGTATGATCTCAAGAGGGATTACGAGGTCATCACCGCGCTCGAGCCCTACAATGAATTTTATTGGACTCATGGTGGCTGGCATCTTGGCTACAATGCCGCTTCGTGGGCAAGGCACTACACGGAGTATTCTCCCGCTCGGCGACGCTTGCTGGAGATGGAGTATCTTGAGATGGGTGATGCCTTTTTCAAGAATGGGCTGAAGTATCTGCCGGATAGCGAGAAGTTGTGGTTCGAGATCGGGGCGATGTGGTCCCACGAGCTCAAAAGGCCCGATTACGAGCGGGCTGCCGAGGCGTTTGAGAAAGTGAGGGATTCTCCCAATCCGATTTATCGACGTCGGTATCTCATGACTATTGCCCGGCTGCCGGGTCGGGAAGTGGAAGCCTATCAAGAGGCGGTGCGGTTGCTTCGTGAAGACGGGAGGAAGCACATCATCGCGCCAACCTTTCGATGCCTCCTAGTGGTGCTGGCTAGCAATCCCGACTTGCCTGCGGATAGTTTACGTCCGTCGCTGGATGACCTTTTTTCGAGCCGGGAACGAGCCTATCAGGATCTCTTCAACTACCGTTTGCGATGCCAGCGAGAGGGGTTTTATCGGGGTAAGGTCGATGAAATTCTCAAGGAATTGATCGAGGAATTGAAGGTCCCGGACGAGCTCGATCCATTCGTGACCCCGAGGAAGAAGCCAATCTACCGATCTGATTGGCGGGAAGCCCTGGATGAGGAAAAAGCTCGCCGGGGGCTGGAAGGATTGCCGGATTGGATGCGCAAGCGGAACTAAGAAGCAATCCGATCTTTACAGTCGTGCGGGGACTGGTGATGGTGCCCGACGTCCGACCCACCCCATGCGCATTGCCCTTTTTGGAGATATTCATGCCAATCTCGAGGCTCTCGAGGCTGTTCTCAAGGATGCGGCCGACCAGGGCTGCACCGATTATGTCTGTATGGGCGACATTGTGGGATACAATGCCGATCCGGTCGCTTGCCTCGAAAAAGTGTGCGCGATGGGTTGTCCGGTGGTGAAGGGGAACCACGATGAGGATGCTTCCGGCGAGCATAGTCTGGAGAGCATGAACCCGGTGGCTGCGGCAGCCCTCAAATGGACTCGTAAGCAACTGACCCCCGAGCATCGTGACTGGTTGCGCAACCTGCGAATGGTGCGCCAAGTTGAAAACTTCACCGTGGTGCACTCCACCCTCGATCAACCGCAGGCTTGGAGCTACGTCACTAACAAGTTCGACGCAATGTCGAATTTCTCCTACCAGTTCACCAACCTTTGCTTTCACGGTCATACTCATGTGCCCCGGATTTTTGTGAGGGATTCCCGCGTATCGGAAGTTGATGCGGACACCATCGTACTGGAACCGGGGATCAAGTATTTCATCAATACCGGGTCGGTGGGGCAACCGCGCGACGGTGATTGGAGAGCCTGTTACATTTCCTATGATGTTACGAGTTCCTTGGTCCGGATTCATCGTGTCGAATATAATCTTGCATCCACTCAGGAAAAAATCCGGGCTGCCGGACTCCCGGAGAGTTTGGCCGAGCGTCTTTCGAAAGGGCGTTAGGGCCCTTCTTGCCGGGTGTGGTTTTCTCTTACCGTCCTGTTTCAGCAACTCGCTGGATTCTTCGATCGGACTGGGATCGAGTATCGGCACTCCGGACTTTCGAGAGGCGATCGAAAAGGCTACTGATATCCCTTGGCAGAATGGACACTCGGTGGAAACTCTGCCGAACGGAGATTCGTTTTTTGCGGCCATGCTGAGGGAGGTTTGCGGTGCGCAAAAAAGCATTACCCTGGAGACCTTTGCGTTTGTTCGAGCGCCGGTGACTCGGCGCTTCTCGAGGAGCCTTGCGGAGCGGGCCCGAGCTGGAGTTGAGGTGAAGGTGATCCTTGATGCGGTGGGATCCCGTCGGGCCGGGGAGGAAAATCTTCGGATGATGCGGGAAGCGGGGGTGGAAGTCCGTCTTTTCCATCCGATGAATGTCCTCCGGCCCTGGCATTCCAATAATCGGACTCATCGGAAAATTCTCGTAGTGGACGGGAAAGTAGCTTTCACCGGCGGAGCCGGATTTGCGCAGGCCTGGGAAGGGGATGCCCGAACTCGAAAAGAGTGGCGGGATACACAGTATGAGATTCGTGGTCCGGCGGTGGCCGGTTTTCAGAAGGCCTTTCTTGAGAATTGGCGGGAGCTGACCGGGCAGGATCTCCGGGGTCCTTCGTACTTTCCTTCACTTGCTTCGGCCGGAGACCTGAAGGTTCAGGTGGTTGCCGATGCCCCCTGGGGTGGAGAGAATCTCATAGCTAACGGATATGTCGCGGCCATTAACGGAGCCCGAAAGTCCCTTGTTCTCCAGCAGTCGTATTTCGTGCCCAATCGAGAGTTGCGTAATCTTCTTCTAAAAGCTGCCGGAAGGGGAGTGGCGGTGGAGGTGATGGTGCCTGATGAAGAGGTGGATTCAAAGCCGACCAGGCAGGCCTCTCAGAATCACTGGAAGGAATTTTTGGAAGCCGGAGTGAAAATCTATCAATACGAGCGCAGCATGATGCATGGGAAGTTGCTGGTGGCTGATGGCCGGTTTTCCATCGTAGGTTCCGCCAACCTTGATGACCGGAGTTTGTTCATCAATGATGAGATCAACGTTCACGTGGACTCGGAAATCTTCTCCCGGGAACAATTTTTGATGTTCGAACGGGACAAGAGACACTGTCGTGAAATCACGATGACGAATCTCCATTCGGTGTTGGAACCGTGGTATTTGCGATTCTTTTCGGGGTTAATCGAATCACAACTCTAGCAATGCCGCTCGGCGCTATTTCGTCTGAATGTTTTGCCGGCGAAGAGCTTCCTTGAGGGCTTCCTTTTGCATGATGGCGAGAGGGTCGGCTCCGGAAGAAGAGAGAGGATGACTTTTGAGAAACTCTTCGAGATCAAGGCGGTTGGGAGGAAGGGGTTCGTTGAGGTCATTGAGCACCACTCCGGCTACGGTTTCGCGGGCCAGATCGATGGATGATCCGGCGCGGATCTCGGTCAGTGACCCACCCGTTCCGAGTTTACTGCCTCTGGCAAGCTGCTGGCCCACCCGGACGGCGATTTTTTCGAGGTCTGAATAGAAGGTCTGCACGATGGCACCATCGGGAAGGCGGTGACCGAGCAGAACTGCTTTGCCCGGGTAGCCGGCAGGGTCGCCAGTGTAGAGGACGAGTCCGGTTCCCGAGGCGGTGGCATGGTCGCCGGTCGGTCGTTCAAATCCCCTTGCGGTCGGGAGTCGATAGCGCTCCAACGAAGTCATCGAGGAAAGGTTGGGTTCGAAGACCGCGGTCTTGAACTCATTCTTGGTTCCGGTCGCAATGGGGTATCCAGCGACGGAATCCGCTTCCTGCCAGGTTCGTAGGGAGTGCGCGTAATACTTGACGGGATCCTGCTGGTAGAGCACTCCGATGGTGAGAAAAGTTAGGCCGAGAATGATCAGGGCACCGATGATCACTTGATGGCGTTTGTTTCTCACCTAGAGAGTTTGTCGCCCAATGAGTCGGAAGCCAAGCGCAAGTTGGCCAACGAGGTTGAAGTTTGACGGAATAAGAAGGTCGGGCTAACCTCCTACTATTATGAAAATCGTCTCATTTCTTCTCGCCGGCGTGGTGGGGTTGGCCCTTTACCTTCAGGCCCAGCAGCCCGACGGTAAGGTAATGTCAGTGACAAAAGATGTCCCCAAGGCAATGACCAAGGAAGAGGCTGCCAAGATGACTGATGCGGACTGGAAGAAGAAGCTCTCTCCCGAGCAGTATGAGATCATGAGAAGAGCGGGGACCGAACGTCCAAACGGCAAAGTTTACCAGGAGTTTAAAGCTCAGGGCGGGGGTACTTACTACTGTGCAGGATGTGGTGCCGAGCTTTTTTCTTCAAAAGAAAAATTTGACTCCCATTGCGGCTGGCCCTCTTTTTATGATCCCTCCAAGGCCAAGAACGTGGAGACCCGGGTCGACAATAGCCACTTTATGGTTCGGACCGAGGTGGTCTGTGCGGTTTGTGGAAGTCATCTCGGGCACGTCTTCTCAGGGGAAAGATTTGAGGCTTTCGACGGTGGCCAGACCCCGACCGGCCAGCGGTATTGCATCAACGGAACTGCTTTAACCTTCGTTCCGTTTGGTCAGAAAAAGCCGGAGATCAACAAGCTTGAGAAACAGGGAGAAGCCAAAAAGGTTGAAACCAAAAAAGAGGCAGTAAAAAAGGAAGAGGCAACGCCGTCCAAATAGCCGATTTCCTTCTTGGCAATTTGGTGGACCTAGACTTCGGCCCATCTTCCGAGCTACCACAACAGCCGTTTGTCGACCTGATCCGTCACGGTGGGTTTCGCCTCTGCACTCGAGAGGGGTTTCGGTGAACAAAAAGGGTCAGGCGGTCCGTAGCAGGGCCGATGATCAATCGATTTTTCGTGTCCTCCCTTACATCTTTGTCGTTGTTTTTTGGAGCTTCGGTGAGCTGGAGCCAAAAGATGCCTCGCGAAAACGTTGTGGAGTTTCCTGCAAAAACCGAGGGCTTGTCAGCGAGCAATGTCTTTCAGAGCGGGATGGTTTTGCAGCGGGACAAGCCGATCAAAATCTGGGGTTGGGCTGGAGCCGGTGAAAAGGTCTCCGTTTCGTTTGCTGGCCAGTTGGAGGAGGCCAAGGCTGATTCCAAGGGAGCCTGGAAATTGAGCCTCCCCGCGATGGGTGCGAATTCCGAAGGACAGGTCATGACGGTGAAGGGAGCCAATAAGACGCTCACTTTGGAAAATATTCTTATCGGTGATGTCTGGATCCTGGGTGGACAGAGCAACATGGAGTTTGAGATTGCCAAGGTGAACGATGGAGAGCTAGAGATAGCCTCCGCAAACTTCCCAGCGATTCGTCTTCTGACCATTCCGCAGGGTAAAGGGTTTGAATCGGTGAGGAGCTTTGAGCGGCTCCACGAATGGAGCAGTTGGTCGAGCCGGCACTTCCGCAAGGGCGACTGGTTGGTGTGCTCGCCAGAAACAGTGCGGGAGTTTTCGGCGATTGGTTATGTCTTTGGCCGTCGGCTTCACATGGCCACCGGCGTTCCCATTGGATTGGTGGATGCTTCGCGCGGTGGAACGACCGTCGAAACCTGGACTCCAACCCAGGTTTTGGCAAAAATCGAGGGTAGCGAGACCAAAGCCAAGCTTCAGGAGTGGGAGGAAAAAATCGCAGCCTTTGATCCGCAGGAAGATCTCGCCAAGCGGGTCGCGAATTTTGAGCGGAAAAAGAAGGATGCCGAGAAGAAGGGCAAGCCCCTTCCAGCAAATAGCAAGGCTCCCACCGATATGCGTCCTGGGCCCAAAGCGGATCACAACCGGCCGGGTTATTGTTATTCGGGAATGATCAAGCCGATCGAGGGGCTCTCGGTCAAGGGCGTCATTTTCCACCAGGGCTTCAACAACTGCTTCGGCGGGTCGGCGGGTGCGCGGATGTATTACCAGATTTTTGGCAAAATGATCACAGCTTGGCGGGCTGCTTTTGGGGATCCGGTGCTGCCTTTCGGAATCATTTCGTTGTGCACCGCCGGCGAACCTCAAACCGAGGACAATTTCCTGACCCCCATGAACGATGTGGGGCCGGAGATTCGTGAGGCCCAGTATCAAACCTTTGTCGATTTACGAAAAGCAGGAGACAAGGCGATCGGATTTGCCAGCTCATTCGACTTCCGGAAATCGTGGTATCACCCGCAGATTAAAGTGCCGGCCGGTGAACGTATCGCCAAGTGGGCAATGGCGACCCAGTATGGCTTATTGGGAGGACGAAGCGATGAGTTCTGGCTCCCTCCTACGATTGAAAAGGTGGAAGAAACGGAGGGGAGCTTGAAGCTCACCGTGTCAACGCAGATCTCGCTTGCAGATGACCGGTCCAAAAAGCTCACGGGCTTTGCGATCGCGGGAAATGACCGGCGTTTTTATCAGGCCGAAGTCAACTACGCTACCAATGGAGTGGATAATCGAAACCGCCCCAAGCTCCTTAAGAATATTCTCGTTTTGACAAGCCCTCATGTTTCTGCCCCAAAGCACTATCGTTATGCCTGGGCCCGCAACCCGATGGCGAACCTCACTAATTCAAAGCAGATCCCCTTGGCGACCCAACGCAGCGATGACTGGGCGAGCGAGGAAACGCCGTTGCTTTTTGAAGGGGCCGCCCAGGAGGAAAACCAGCGCGCGATGAGAGGGATGATCCGCCGCGAGATGAAAGTGGTGGAAATGGGGCGGCAGCTCAAGGAGGCCGAGGTTCGAGTGGCTGAGTTAAAAGAACAATATCTTAAGGAGAAGGAAGCCTGGGAAAAAACCCTCACCAAGGAGCGAGAGAAACGGGCGAAGAAGTAGAACGTCTGGTGAGATCAGGGAACTCACTCTTCTTTCAGATTGGGCGAGACCTCATCTGAGTTAAAACGGAGGTTTCCGTAGAAATGACTGTCAGGTAACCAAACAAGCTCCGAATGGCGGATGAGAAGCACCATCTTACTTCCATGAATTGGGAGATGTTCGTCGTTTGAAAAGAGTTTGCCGTTACATAGGAGAGATTTGTCACTCAAGCCAATCTAGGAGTGCCTCAGAGGGGCGCCTGAAGCTCCCTCAAACCAAAGCGAGAACCGCTTGCGGTTATGAGTGGTGATGAAAACACGGGTTCACGATAGTCGACCAGAAGGGAGTTATTGGTCCGATCCGGAGCTGAATCGAGAGACGGGTTTGCACTGTGATGATATTCCGACCTTGAACGAAATTGGTTCTCTATGAGGTGGAACAGGACAGTAAGGATCCCGATGGAAATTATGGCTTCGGCATTGAATACCAAGACTCACTTGATGGCTAGGTCCGGCCATCAGAACGAGTGACAAAAGAGGACTATTCGAGGTCCATCGGCACGGGGTCGGTCGTGAGAACCTTCTTGCCTTCCCAGGTGATTTCTTTGGTTTTGAAATCGTAAGTGAGGATGCGGGACCGGCTGCCGGGGGCGGGTTGGCGGCTGACCTTTGGGAGCCATTTTTTGTGTTCAGCAATGACTTTCTCATATCCCGGTTTGCCAATGAGGTTGGTCCATTCGTTGGGATCCTTCTTCATATCGTAGAGTTCCTCGGATCCATCTGCGTAGTGAATGTAGCGCCAGTTTTCCGAGCGCACGCCATGATTGTGGTGGTTGTGGGTGGTGATGGCGGGGCGGGCGCGCTTTGCCGCCGCATTTTTAAGCTGGGGCATTAGGCTGAGGCCTTCGAGATGGGCGGGAGCTTTTGTGTCGATGAGTTCGGCAAGCGTGGGGTAAATGTCGAGCAGCTCGGCAGGTTGGGTTGAGACGCCTTTGGTAATTCCTGGACCGGCAAAGATCAGAGGAACGCGTGTGCCGTCATCCCAAAGGGAGTTCTTACCCGTGATATCTTTTTCCCCGATGTGCCAGCCGTGATCTGACCAAAGGACCACGATGGTGTTGTCGGTATAGCCATTACGGTCGAGGGCCTCGAGAAGGCGACCAATCTGGGCGTCGACGAAGCTAGTACAAGCGAGATAGCTTCGGGTAAGGTTCATCCATTCGTTGTGTTCTTCAAGCCAGCGAAGTCGCGGCTCGGGAAGCTTCCAATGCATGTACCACGAGAAGCGCGGAGTGTCGTCGCGATCGCCGCGTTTGATTTGGGCCAGCTTGGTTTCGGATTCGGGGTGCATCGCGAACCATTTTTCGGTGGCGAAGCAGGGAACGTGAGGGAGGAAGAATCCGGCAGAAAGGAAGAACGGTCCCTTTGGTTTGGAGTCGAGGGTTTTGACTGCCCAGTCGGCGATCTTGTAGTCGCCCTTATCTTGATCCTGATGCGGGAAAAGTCCCCAGTCCACGAGCTTCATTTTGCTGGGGGTGTTGACCAGTTTCTTCTTGGGGAAGGGAGCGCCGGTGGCGCCGGGTCCAATGTGGTCGAACTCGGCGTCCTTTTTCCCACGACCGTAGTTGCCGTGGTAGATTTTGCCAGCGGAGTAGGTGGTGTATCCGTGGGCCTTGAGATGCTGTGGGAGGGTGGTTAGGTCCTTGAATTCCTCGAGGCGGCGAAACCAAGGAGCCAGTCCGTAAATGCCCGTGGAGTCCGGACGCAGGCCCATCATGAGGCTGGCCCGGGAGGAGTTACAGAGTGGTGACTGGCAGTGGGCATTGTTGAAAAGTGTGCCGCGGGCTGCGAGCTTGTCGACATTGGGAGTCTTCGCGTTCGGGTGACCGCCCATGCAGCCAATCCAATCGTTTTGATCGTCTATGGCGATGAAAAGAATGTTGGGCTTCTGAGCAGCGAACAGTGAACACGAGCACTGGATGAGGAAAAATAGAAGTGTGCGCATCCCCGTCAGTCTACACACACTTCCGCGGTGAAGTCGAATCGGGAACTCATTTCGGCTTCGCGGGTGCTGTGGTTTTGAATCAACCCAGGCCGCATTTTTTCCCATTCGTCGAATTTCTTAAGCCAGCCATTGAGGTTTTTTTGGGGACCGGTCAGGGTGAGAATGACATCGACGAATCCTGAGTCCTCGGCTTTGTCGACGAGTGCATGTTTTATCTCAACCTCTTCGGGGAGTTCGGGAAGTTGGCAGATTTCCACGATTTCATTGCCGATTTTGGTGACGCCCTCATTTTGCAGATACTGCTGGTAGAGAAAGACAGCCATCAGTGTGGCAAGAATCACTGTGAGAATGGTTAGGATTTGGCGGAGGAGACGAATGGACATGCGGTGGAACGGCTTGCTCAAACGTAGGGACAGGATACCATCACATCAATGATCTATCTGGATAACCACGCGACTACCAAGGTTCATCCTGAAGTGGTCGAGGCCATGCTGCCTTTTCTCCACGAACAGTTTTACAACCCTTCCAGTGGTTATCGGGCTGGCAAGATCGTGAAGAATGCCATTGCCGGGGCACGTGGGGAAGTCGCTGATTTGATCGGAGCAAAAGAGGAAGAGGTCGTTTTCACTGGTTGCGGAACCGAATCGAACAACATGGTGCTGAAATCGCTGGCCCGCATATACGGCCGGAAAACCTCCACAGTGATCACCGGTGCCATAGAACATAGTGCGGTGCTACGACCAATCCAGGCGATGGAAGATGTGGGTTTTGCGGTGAAGCGTTGCGGGGTCGATTCTGGGGGGCTCTTGGATGTGGCTGAATTTCGCCAAGTTTGCCGGGACGCTGAGACCGGTTTTGCCAGTGTAATGTGGGCCAACAATGAAACCGGGGTGATCCAGCCGGTGGGAGAAGCGTGCGAAGCTGCCCACGAGCATGGGATTGCTTTTCATACTGATGCCATTCAGGCAGTGGGCAAGACACTGGTCAATGTGCGTGAGGTCCCGGTCGATTTCCTGAGCATCAGCGGACACAAGTTTCATGCGCCGAAGGGAGTCGGAGCTCTTTATCTCAGGGAGGGGGTGCGATTTGAGCCCTTGATTCGCGGAGGAGGTCAGGAAGGTGGCCGAAGAAGCGGGACCGAAAATGTGCCTTACATCGTCGGTCTTGGCAAAGCGGCCGCCCTCGCCCGGGCTGCCCTCGAAAAAGATGGGCACGCTGGAATCTCTGAAAACCGGGATCATCTTGAAGCAAGGCTCGCCGCCGAAATCGACGGAGTCGTTTTAAACGGAAGCCGGGATCATCGTGTGCCGACTTGTGCCCATGTTTCCTTCGAGGGATGTGAAGGAGCGGGATTGTTGATCCTGCTTGATGAGTCTGGAGTTCAGGTCTCCACCGGGAGCGCATGTATGACCGGCAAGCAACAACCGAGTCACGTGCAGAAGGCCATGGGTCTCTCTGATGAGCAGGCGAAGAGCAGCTTACGCATTTCCTTGTCCACCTTCACTACCCGTGAGGAAACGGATGAGGCGGTGGAGCGGATCAAGATGGCGGTGAAAAAGTTACGCTCAGTTCAGGGCGATGGTGGCGTAGGGCCGGTGATGGTTTATTCATGAGGCGGAGAAGGCTCATCGCATTGGGTCTCGCGATTTTGTCGGGTGGTTGTGCCCGGCAAAGCGGCTCTCGTGTCACCACCGCGACCCACGGCATTTGTCGTGTCCATGCTCGGGGCGATGGTGGCGTGTTTGGAAAAACGGGGAAGGGATCCGGGGCGTTGATGAATGAGCGTTATGTCTTAACAGCCGCTCATAATATTTTGGATTACGAATTGGGAACCGTCGGTTCAGTGGAAGTCGATGGCTCGACCGCGAAAGGGTGGAAGGTGGCGCGGCGGTATCGGACCAATCAGAAAAGCGGAAGATTCCAGAAGTCGGACCTGGAGTTGTTGGAAGCGGACTTTGGATTCATCGATCTCGGGCCGGAGGCTTCAAAACAGACAGGATTCCGAATGGTCCCTTTTGAAGAGTCATCGATTTCCGTTGGACGGACGGTGCAGGTGGCCGGATATCCTCTTGGTGGCCCACTGGTCACGGGGGCGGGACGTATCACCCAAGTGCACGAATTGTTTTTTGGTTACGATGTGAGGACCGAAAAAGGAATGAGCGGAGCCCCTGTTTGGTTGGAACGGGGCGGTCAGAAGTGGCTGGTCGGGATTCATCTTGGTTCCGATCTGGTAGGGATTGAGGGAGCGGTGGCTCGACGAATTGATCGCGGATTGTTGCAGGATTGGGATCGTTGGAAGGACGAAAATTCAAAGGTGAATGACCGGTGACGGGAGAAAGATCTTGTGCATCTTCCCGGTATGGATTGGTTAATGATGAGAAATGTTAGTGTGATGGTCTTGGGCTTGTTGCTTGCTCAGGTTTCCGTGGCTGATGAAAAGGGCCAAACCAAACTTTTTAATGGTAAGGATCTCACTGGTTGGCATACCGATGTTCCGGCTGCGGACAAGAACCCCAAAGTATCGCCGAGCTTCATCGTGAGAAACGGGTTGCTGGTGAGCATGGGAAAACCGGGCGGTCATCTGATCACTGACAAGATCTACTCGGATTACCGGCTCGAGCTCGATTATCGCTTTACCAAGAAGCCGGGCAACTGCGGAGTCTTGGTTCACTCCTCCCGGCCGCGGGCCCTTTATGGAATGTTCCCGGCTTCGATTGAGGTCCAGATGCACCATCGCAATGCCGGCGACTTCTGGTGCATCGATGAAAACATCGAAGTGCCTGACATGGAGAAACGTCGTCCCAAGGGAAAGAACCAAAAGTGGGGTGGTAAGAAAGGGGATGCTCGTCGGATTCTTAATCTTACCGATAATTCTGAGAACCCGGTTGGCGAGTGGAATAAGATGGTCATCGAATGCCAAGGCAACGAAGTGAAAGTCTGGGTGAATGATGATCTCGTGAATCACGGCAAGAACTGCACCGTTTCCAAGGGTCAGATTGCTTTGCAGGCGGAAGGGGTCGAAGTGGAGTTCAAAGGACTGATCCTGACTTCGCTGCGGAAGTAAGCGTTTCTGAGTGGATCACTTGGCCGGAACACTAACCTTGAAGTTTTGGTAGTGGGCTGAGCGGGTCTACATGTGGGGGAGGCCAATGTGGCCGTCTTTGATGACCGGGAATTTTCTTTTCTCAAAATGGCAGTAGGAAACCTGTTTGGAGTTCGAGATCCTCATAAAGAGTTCGCGTTGTCTTTTGATCACGGTGATGTCGTGCTTCACTCCTTGTTCAAAGAGCCCCTTGGGAAGTAGTTCGGGGTAAGATCGGTGCCTTGAAGCCCTGACTTTTCGGGGAGGTATCAACGAACGTGCGGGTAGGCGGTGTCGTCGCTGGAGTTGGGGAAAGCGGCGTAGCTGATGTGATAAGTGTATATATGATTGAATTAGGTCCGCATCGACGGAACTTCGCGCAGGTGATTCACCGGCTTTTAGGTTCAGGCAGAACTGAGCCCGATCAGGGTTGCTTTTTTGATCATATGATCCTTGCAGGTGAACAGACAGACGATTCTTGCTTTGCCGTGCTCCTTGTCGAATGGTCGGAGCGTGCCCAGCGAACCCATCATCACCACCGGCGAGGTCTTGCGGATTTTCAGTGAGCGGGCCTTTGAGGTGAGCCTTCCCAATGGGAAAAAAGTCATTGGTCATCCCGCCAAGGCTTTGGCCGCTGTGCGAGACCGGATTATACCCGGTGCGAAGGTGACGTTGGAGATGACGCCTTTTGACTTTGAAAAAGCACGGATCGCGGGGATTGTTTCTTCCTCCTGAGAGCCATGGCACGAAACTTCATCATCGGCACGGCCGGCCACATTGATCATGGAAAGTCCACTCTCGTGGAGACTTTGACCGGGACCAATCCCGATCGGCTCCCGGAGGAGAAGGAACGGGGAGTGACCATCGAGTTGGGTTTTGCTCATTTTTCACTGCCGGTTCCTGGAGCAGGGGAGGAAACCTTCGAGATCGGGGTAGTGGATGTGCCGGGGCACGCCGACTTTGTTAACAACATGGTAGCCGGGGTCGGGGCCATTGATCTCGCGATCTTTATTGTGGCGGCCGACGATTCGTGGATGCCGCAATCCGAGGAGCATCTTCAGATTCTCAGCTATCTTGGTATCAAAAACTTCGTGGTGGCTCTGACCAAGGCGGATCTCGTGGAGGATCTTGAGTTCGTGACTGAGATTCTGGCGGATGATCTTCAGGGGACCGCTCTCGAAGGAGCGCCGATCGTTCCGGTTTCGGCACCCAACGGAATGGGGATGGATGAACTGCAAAAGGCCATCGCGGAGACTCTGAAGGAAATGCCACCTCCCAGGGACTTCGGGCAGCCTCGACTCGCGATCGACCGGGCCTTTTCGCCAAAAGGGGTGGGCACGGTGGTTACGGGAACGTTGACCGGAGGAGGCTTGTCCACCGGTGACCGGCTCACCGCCTTTCCCTCCGGCCTTCAAACCCACGTTCGTTCCATTCAAAACCATCGCTCCTCGCTCGAGAACGCGGTGCCTGGAATGCGGACCGCCCTAAACCTGCCTGACCTGCCCTTGAGTGCAAAGAGCAAGAAAGGCGTCTCCCGAGGGCATCTGCTTGTTGGAGGCGCTCCTGGAGAGGCCACGCTCGAGATCGATGCCCATCTCTTCCGGGCGGCACGCCCCATTCCCAATCAGAAAGGGACCACCCGGCCACTGAAGTCAAATCACCGGGTCTTCGTTCACCATGGCTCCGGGCGGACCCAGGCCCGGGTGTTGTTTCCGGAAGATATTGTCTTGAATCCCGGAGGACACTCGGTCGCCCAACTTCGATTTGACCAACCAATACAGGTTTTTGTGGGGGAGCATCTGGTGGTTCGGGAACTTTCGGGTGAGGCCACTTTGGCGGGTGGGACGGTTTTAGATGCCCACCCGGCCAGACGGCAGTTTCGGTCGGAGCGCCGGCAGGAATTTCTAAAAAAGCGGGCGGCGTCACCGGACGATCTCCTTGTTCTCTTGAGAACCCATCTGGAGCGCGATCATTTTGTGCCCAAAGAGGAGTTGGTGCAATGTCTTCCATTCGCGGACACCGAAATCAAAACAGCGCTTAAAAAACTCGGGAAGTCCAATGAAGCCATTACGAGAGGGGAGAAGCACATTGCGGCGGCGGCCTTTTGGAAAGAAATAGTTAAAAAGTCATCGAAGGTGGTGCAGGACTTTCATGCCCGCCATCCGGATCAGATCGGGATGCCTACCGAGGTCCTGAAAAAGAACCTTGGAGAAGCAACAGCGGTGGCTGGATTGGTCGACGCCCTTCTTTCGCAACTTGAAGAGAAAAATTTTAAGGTCGCTGACAATGTCATCAGCCACAACTCCCATTCGCTGGAGCTTCCGCAGGAACTGGAGGCCCCGGCAGCCGAGATCCTTGCCACCCTTGATCAGGCGGGTCTTGCTCCACCTTTGCCGGCGGAACTGCAGGCCACGGCCAATCATCAGGCTGCCTATCGCTTTCTTTCTCGAACGAAACAGATCATTCCCTTGGACCCCAAAGTCACTCTGGGAGGTGCGGTCTTTCGCGAGACCGTCAAAAAGGTAAGGCGGTTCATCGAGGAAAAGGGTCAAGTGACTGCGTCTGAACTTAGGCAGCATCTCGACACCTCCCGCAAAGTCATCATGCCGCTGTTGGAGCGGCTTGATCGAGACCAGATTACTCGTAGGGATGGGGACTTCCGGACTTTGGTCTGACGGAGTGAGTCGTGGATCAAAAAAATCTTCCGGGACGAAAAGTTGGTCTGTTAAGTGCTTATCAGGCCCTACCGTTCCCTCCGCCCTGCCTTCTTGAAATCTTCCAGAGTCTGGAAATACTTTTAGTGGGGTAGGATTTGTTGGAGTGGCGGAAACGTGGGAAAGCAACCTAGACAATAAAAAAAATCAATAAAACTCGATATTTTTGTTCGACGAATTGGTTTTTTTTATCTAACTGGAGGCCTCTCAAGTATTCAAGCATCGAAATCGACCTTCGAATTCGGGCTTGTGATTTGAAAAAACCAACAAGTGAAACTAATGAAAAAAACTACTCAAGCGACCTTCGGGATTATCGGAATGGCTCTCTTTGCAGGAGTCAACACCGCTTCGGCTGAGGTCGAAGCGATGATCGGCAGCGACATCTCAGGCGAGATTAGCGCTGGATGGGACAGTCAGTACTTCTTCCGCGGACTCTGGTTCGGTGACGATACCGCCTGGACCAACATTGCGTTCTCGAAAGAGATCTCTTCCAACCTGACCGCAAGTGCAAACGTCTTCTACACCGAGGTTCTCGACGACAATCTCGGTGGAGCTGGATTTGCATACTCCGAGGCCAACGTGGGCGCGGCTCTCTCTTATGATGCCGGCTACGGAACCTGGGATCTTGCCTTCCTTAACTATCGTTTCTATGACGGATTCGGTGGTGCATTCGACGGAGTTCAGTCTGCTGGTGTGGGCGGCAACGGCGATGCTACCGAGCTGAGCCTGACCTACTCCCAAGACATTGTCGGGGGAATCGCGTTGTCTCTGACCTATGCTTACGATTTCCGGATCGATGGCCAGTATGGTGAGATTGGACTTTCGAAGGGCTGGAGCCTTTCCGATTGTGCTGACCTCGAATTCTCGGTCAACGTTGGTTACAGCATCGACGACTACTACTCCGCCAGCCTCGGTGCTGAAGACGACGACTTCACCCACGCTCTCCTTACCCTCGCTATGCCGATCAAGGTGACTGAGACTGCTACGCTGACCCCTCACGTCTCCGCCAACATTTCTGGTGACGCTCGTGACGCGATCAACGCAGGTGCCGGCGACGGACGGGGTGACACCGAAGTTTACTACGGTGCTTCCTTCTCTGTGTCCTTCTAAGAAAGGCTAAGGTAGACGGATCCCTTCGGGGAACCTGAAGAACTTAATTGACTCCGTATCGGGTTTTCCCGGTGCGGGGTTTTCTTTTGTTTATCTATGATCATCCGGCGGCTGAGTCATTTGCCCGGATTGAGAAGCTGCAGGGCGAAGTGAAAGAGCCCCGTGGGGTCGAAATTCTTTATGCCTGTGGATCGGGAAGTCGTGCCTAGGGTTTTGCTTCGCCTGGTTCCGATTATGACATCCGCTTCCTCTACCGTCGCCTGGCTGACAATCAGTTTCGGGTTCTTTCCGGGGGCGATTCGATCGAGATTCCCTTGGTCCATGACCTGGATCCGGGTGGTTGGGACTTGCGAAAGTCGCTTCGTTTGCTTTTGAGGGTGGCGTCTGCTGATTCCTGGTTGCGGGGAAGGGGTGCCCGTGCTCCGATGTGAGTATGGTGAAATTGGAATCAGCCGGCAGTCCGGTCGATGGTCTGGTGCCGATCGCTCGCTTCGACGATCTTGAGTCGGCTCGCGAGTATGCCCTCGTCGTGCTGGCAATGAATCTGGACTGCCTCATCACCGTTCAAGATAGCTGGTATCTCATCCATGGGGAGGATGCGTTTCAAGAAGCGATCCGAGAGGAATTTCGCCTCTATACCGAGGAACAAGCCAACGTGCCTGCTGATTCCGCGATTCCGGTGTTTGGCTCCGGGGTCAATCTGGCTCTTATCTGGATTTGCACTGTTCTCCTGTGTTTCGGATATCAAATGGAGAATCCCGAAGTGGCTGATCGCTTTCTCAGTTCATCGATTGCGATTTGGGAGGATGGGGAGTTTTACCGCGCTTTCACCTCCCTCTTCCTGCATGCCGACCTAAATCATGCAATGGGCAATGTTTTCATGGGGACTCTCTTCGGAGTTTTCGTGGCCAATTCCTACGGGCCGGTGAGAGGCTGGGCTCTTTTGCTGGCGAGTGGATTTTTGGGAAATCTTGCCGCAACGGCGATTCGCTTTCCAGATGCTTCTCTGGCTCTCGGGGCTTCAACGGCAGTTTTTGGTGCTCTCGGATTGTTGGTGGGGGCCGGGATTCAGGAGGTCTGGCGGACGCGCTCGCTTCGCTGGGGCTTGCGCACCTTGGCTCCCCTCTTGGCTGGCTTGATGATCTTCTCGTTAACCGGGATCGGGGGTCCCGGCACCGATACATTGGCCCACCTGACGGGAATGGCCTGTGGAATCGCCATTGGTTTGCTGACCGCAGTCTTCCTCGGGCGTCGTCTTCAGGGAATTTGAGCCGTTTGGGAGACGAAGAAAAAATCATCATTCTGTGGTTTCTCTTTGCGAAGTGGTGTGGCCGTATTACGAACCTCCTACATAGTTATGTCTCAATCACTTGAAGATCTTGCCACCATCTTGAGCGGCACTCCCGAACTGTCAGTCAGTGAACAGGAACCTGGCTTTCCGGTGATTGACGTCCAGACGCCGGTCTCGGCTGCGACGGTCGCAGTTCATGGAGCACAGGTGCTCACTTGGGCTCCTACCGACCATCCTCCGGTTCTCTATCTCAGCCCAAAAACTCGCATGGAGGAAGGAATTCCGGTTCGCGGAGGAATCCCTGTTTGCTGGCCATGGTTTGGGAAACATCCCGAAAATTCTGATCTTCCTTCACACGGTTTTGCCCGGACCCGGTTCTGGGAACTGGTTTCGGGGGAGATGAAGGGCCGGATGGCGGTGTTGGTGTTTCGTTTGCTTCCCGATGAGGAAACAAAAGCGATGTTCCCGCACGACTTTGAACTGACTGCGACGATCAAGGTGGCAGACAAACTGCGGGTGAAACTGCAAATGAAGAACACGGGCGAGGAACTCTTTAAAGTGAGTTGCGCCCTTCATACCTATTTGTCGCTCGGAGACATCGAGCGCATCCAGTTGGAGGGAGTGAAGGGGTCCCACTATCTCGATCTGCTCGAGGAAGGTGGGGAGCCCGTCTATCAGGAGAAGAATCTCAAGATCACAGGGGAGGTTGACCGGATTTATCAATCGATGTCGTCGGTCCTGATCCGAGATTTGGATCGTCACCGCTCGGTCTTTGTGGATAAGGCGGGTTCGCGTTCTACCGTGATTTGGAATCCGTGGAAGGAAAAATCGAAGGCGCTCCTGGATCTCCCGAATAAAGCATATCAGGAGTTCGTCTGCGTGGAGTGCGCTAATGCCGGGACCGATAAGCCGACCTTGAGGCCGAGCGCTTCTCACACCTTGGAGACTGTGATCGGATTACGACCCTTGGGGTGAAAGAAACCTCTCTGTGGAAGCACCGAAAACCACAGCGAGGCTCAATCCCGTTTCTCCATAATGTGGAGAGGGAGGGAATCTTTTGATTAAAGGAAGCGGCCGGCTTTCGCAGCGTTCTTCAGTAGCTTGAGGTATGCTTTGACCTCCGCGCGTTCGTCGCCTTCCTCACCTTCCTTGGGGGTGTAACTGTATCCCACCATCTTCTTAAGGACCTTTCCTTTTTGGCTAATGACCAAGACAGTGGGATACCCCCGGATTCCGAACTCGTCGCGAACGGCTTGATTCTTTTCAAGTTGTCCTTCGGGGAGTTTTTTCGTTTTGGGGAAATCGAGGACGGCGACCACGAAGTCCTTTTCTACTTCAGCTTTAAAGTCTTTCTTGGAGTAGATGGCTTTGTTGAGGGCTTTGCAAGGCGGGCACCAATCGGATCCGGTGAACTTGACTACGAGAGTTTTCTTGTCTTCCTGAGCCTTCTTTTTTGCGGATTCATAGTCCGTGAAGAAATCTCCGGCCTGAGTGGTTCCCACTGAAGCGAGGGTCATGAGAGCAAAGACGATGGTTTTCATTCCTTTTATCATCTCATTAGGCGTCTCCGGGCGCGGATTTATTCCAAATTTATCGAATTTTTTTTCCAGAATGGTATCCGGTGGTGGTGAAGAAGCGTGTTGTCGTCGCTACCCGGAACGCTCACAAGGTTGAGGAAATTAGGGCGATTCTCAAGGAATTTGAGATTCGTGACCTTTCAGTTATCGAAAATCCGCCGCTGGTTGAGGAAACCGGTATTACTTTCCTTGAAAATGCCACTTTGAAGGCGCTCTCCATCAGTCGCCTGACTGACGATCTAGTGCTGTCGGATGATTCTGGTCTTGAGGTGGATGCGCTCGATGGAGGCCCTGGTGTTTATTCTTCGCGTTATGCCGGTGAAGAGGGAAATGACGCGCTTAACAATGCCAAACTTTTACGAGAACTTGAGGAGATATCAAACAGGCAGGCCCGTTTTCGTTGCGTCATGGTCCTCGCTCGCCAAGGAGAGCCCTTGGCTGATTTTTCCGGTGCGGTGGAAGGCACCATTTTGCCCGACCGACAAGGGGAGGGTGGTTTTGGCTATGATCCACTTTTTGTGCCAGATGGATTTCAGGAGTCGTTTGCCGAGCTGGGCGAGGAGGTGAAAAACTCTTTGAGTCACCGGGCAAGGGCCCTCAGCCAAGTGGCTCAATGGCTGGGCGAGTGGGGCTGATTCAATTTGACATTGAGTCCAGAGTCGGGAATCCCTGAGGCATGGGGGCTTCAATAATCATCTTGATTTGCGCGGCCGTGATAGTGACGAGTTGCGCGGTGGATCCTCGTTGGGGAGAGCGCAAACCCACCAATCCCAGTTTGCGTAGTGCGCCAGGAGTTGATGCACGCTGGGGAGAGCGACGCCACGAGTTACGGGGTCCTCTCGAGTGGCAGTATGAGGGGCTGGAAGGAAACTCGACGGAGAGTGCTCGCTGAGAAAGGAGGCTTAGCGAATGGTGATGGAGTAGGTTCCCGATTGTGCGGCGAGGCTGATCATCTTTTCGTCCTGTTTTACCAACGTGATCCCTTGAGCTTCGCTGAGCTTTTTCTCCCCTTCAAAAATTGCTGCATCTTCTTTTGAGGGAAGATTGATCTGGCCAATCGTTCCAGCAGGGATGGTGAATTCGACCATGAGTCCGCCCTCTTCAAGTTTTTGCCAATGCACAGAGATTTTGCCCGACGGGGAGTGGTAGGAGGCTTTGACCCAGGAAACGGAATGATCAGCCGGGATTCGTGGACTGATGAGGACCCTCTGAAACCCCGGAAGAGTTGTATCAATTCCTGCAAGGAAAGCCATGAGCCACTCAGAAATTCCATTGCCGATAAAGGATTTTTGCTGCTCGGGGGTGAGTTCCGTGAGGAGACTCAGCGCCTTTTCCTGATGTCCAGTTAGGGAAAGAACACCGGGAAGGAAATGGGCACCAATTGGCCCAACTTTCACCCCGTCCTTCTCGATTGAGTCCATCAGGTCCCTGATGATTTTGCCTTGTTGGTCTTTCTTGAGGACGGCACTCCGCAGAGCGGTGACATGCGCGCTTTGAGAGGCAACCGACAATGAACCATCCGGCTTGAGGTATTGTCTGCCGAAGCTCCCCCTGATCCGGGAGGCGTAGTCCTGGAAGCGGATGGCATTCATGGGTTGCTGGGCCGGAAGAGCCAACTCACGAATCAGCCGTGTGGAAAAACCGAGGTAGACGAGGTCGAGAAATTCCGCAGTCATTCCTTCGGCAGGTGATGCCTTACCCCATTTAGTTCCCTTGAAAGCGCGGTCGTTGTTTTCCCGAGCTACCATGTGATCCTCGTAGATCTTCCACCTCTCCCCGGGGTAGGCGGAATCTCCGCCCATCCACCAAACAGGATGATGGGCGATAATCGCGCCTTCGGACACCATGGAGGCCACACTCTTTGAGCTGGGCGAGGTGGTGAAGGTTTTTTTCTCGGTCCGATTTTTATCTGTTAAGCGAAGCCAATGGGTCAGGTGAGGGACGGCATCGAAATGATAGAGCATGGCGCGAGCCGAACGGTGAACCTGATCTCCCGTTCCTAGTGCGGAGACGTCTCCACCCTGAAACGCTGTGAGTCTCTTTTTCAGAGTCGCGATACTCTTGGCATAAAGGGTATTCAGCGGAGCGGAGCTAGATTCAAAAGTAGAAATGCGATCAACGGAGGGTAGGACGGACTTGCCATCGACTCGAAAAACCGCCGGTTCGCTCCAAGGGCTGATACCTCCTTTTTCATCGGTCACCCGGACCTTCCAGTGAACCTTGCCAACGCCTTGTAGGCTCTTGCCTTTCCATGGAACGAGATGCCTTGCCGGCGAGATCTGCTTTTTCGATCTCCAGAGATCGGCTGATTTGACGTTGAGTTTCTGGAGAGAAGTGGCGGCGAGAATTTCGTAGGCCGACTGTCTCTTGCCCCGGTCCTTGGAAACCAGATTCCAGCTGAAGCGGGGTTTGACCCCGGTCCCGGAAGGGGACTCTTCGTGCCCGACGCGTAAATCGCTGACTTCGATCGGTGCTCCGTGGAGAATTGAAATGCCGAGGAAAAGTCCGGCCAATGAAGGTTTCATCGGCGAAAAGAAAACCTCTTACCTGACCGAGTGCAAGCCGCCAGATTCACCGGGCAACGATGCTCGGTGCCAGCCGGGTGGAAAAATTGGCTTCACCCGTCGCCACATCGTGGCAAAAAGGTGGCGATGTCTTTCTTCCGGCAGCCTATTTTATTGAGTCGATTCCGGGGCGTTCGCCCTTTGTTTCTCGCCGTGGTTGTGACGAACCTAGCCAGTGGGGCTTCTCCGATAGGCTTCAATCAGGACATTCGGCCCATTTTGTCGGAGAATTGCTTTTCGTGCCACGGGATCGACGAGGAAGCCCGGGAGGCCAAACTTCGCCTCGATACCCCGGAAGGAGCTTTTCGCAAAAAGCGCAGCGGGAGACCTGCCCTTGTGCCCGGTGATCCGGAAGCTAGCGAGGCGTGGTTACGCATCATCTCAGATGACGAAGATGAGGTGATGCCTCCACCGGATTCTCATAAGAAACTCAGTCCGGTGCAAAAGGAGACCATCCGCCGATGGATCAAGGAGGGGGCCAACTACCAGAAGCACTGGGCGTTTGAAAAGCCGGTCAAGGTTCCGCTTCCTTCGGGGGAAGGAAGTACCATCGACCGGTTCCTTGAGGCGGCTCTGAAAAACAAGGGATGGCATCTGGGAAGCGAGGCGGATCGTGGAACTTTGATCCGGCGGGTGAGTTTTGCTCTGACTGGTCTTCCTCCTTCGCTGAAAGAACAGGAGCGCTTTTTCAATGATCGTGCCGATAGAGCGTTCGAGCGGATGGTTGATCGCTATCTTGCCTCGCCTCGATATGGAGAGGAAATGGCGCGCCATTGGCTCGATGCCGCCCGATACGGTGATACCCACGGGATGCACCTCGACAACGAACGTCAGATGTGGGCCTACCGGGACTGGGTGATCAAGGCCTTTAATCAAAACCTTTCCTTCGACCAATTCACGATCGAGCAACTGGCGGGTGACCTTCTCCCCAACCCGCGGGTCGAGCAAATGGTTGCGACCGGATTTAACCGATGCAACGTCACTACGGGCGAGGGCGGAAGTATCGCCAAGGAATTCATTTTTCGCTACGCCGTTGATCGGGCCAGTACAATGGCCCAGGTCTGGCTGGGTCTCACCGCCCAGTGTGCGGTTTGTCACGATCACAAATACGACCCCATTTCGCAGAAGGACTTTTATTCGCTCTACGCTTTCTTTCACTCCAATGCCGATCCCGCGATGGATGGCAATAACCTACTCACGGCTCCGGTGATCAAGGCAACGCCTGAAGACTACGAGACGAAAATGGCGGCATTTGAACGGGAGTCCGCAACATTGATCGAGGAAATGAAAAAGGATCCTGCGTGGACTGGTTATCAGGATCCTGCCTTGTTGAAGAAGGAGAATAAAATCGTCGAATCCGAGACTGTGTGGTTTGATGATGCTTTCCCGGCCGGTGCTAAGGTGGGTGCTTCCGGACATCCCACCACCTTCACTGACCAGCTGGTTTTCAGTGGAAAAAAATCGCTGAAGCGAGGTGGCCCTGGAATGGCCCAGGACTACTATGAGGTTGGTGCTGCGCCGCTGAGAGTCCCGGCCGCTCCCAAGTTCTTTCTTCAGGTTTACTTGGATCCGAAAGACTCACCGGAGGAAGTGATGATTCAATTTCACACTTCCGGTTGGCTTCATCGGGCTGTTTGGGGGGCGGACATCATTAACTTTGGACGCAAGGGGACCACTGAGCGTTTTGTGGCCGGACCATTGCCTGAAACTGGACGTTGGGTCCGTCTGGAAGTGCCCGGAGACAAGATGGGGCTGAAGCCTGGAACGAAGGTGACGGGCTTTGCTTTTACGGTGCACGGCGGAACTGCTTACTTTGATCGTTTTGGGGTTATCGGGAGTGAGGACCCCGCTAGAGATCCCGCAGCATCCTTTTTGGTCTGGCGAGAGTCGAAACCCTCCGAGGGGATCCCGGCTCCTTTGAACCAATGGCTCAAGGAAGGTGTGGAGAAAGTACGAAAGCCTTCCGAGATTTTTCAGCTTAAGGAATACTATCTTGCCAGGGTCTGTCGGACGCTTGGGAAAGGCATTGAGGATAAGAAGCTGAAACTGGCAGAGATCGAACGCAGGAAGCAGTCTTACCAAAAATCCATCCCATCGAGCTTTGTCTTCCGCGATTTACCCAAACCCCGTCAAAGCCATGTCATGATCCGGGGAGAGTACGACCAGCCGGGTGAAGTGGTGCAACCGATGACGCCTTCTGTTCTTCCGCCAATGAAAAAGGCCGGGGAGCGGGCCAACCGCCTTGATCTTGCAAAGTGGCTGGTGGCTCCGGAGAACCCATTGACTTCCCGGGTCGCGGCGAATCGACTTTGGCAGCAGATTTTTGGGGTGGGATTGGTGAGAACCAGTCACGATTTCGGAACTCAGGGTGAGTTACCCAGTCACCCTGAACTTCTCGACTATCTCGCTTTGCGCTTTCAGGAAAATGGATGGGACATCAAGGCCATGGTTCGGGAGATGGTGACGAGCCGGGCTTTTCGGAGAGAAAGCGCGGCTTCGGGCGAGAATTGGATCAATGATCCCGAGAATCGCTATCTGGCTCGAGGACCTCGATTTCGACTCGATGCCGAGCAGTTGCGAGATCAGGCCCTTTTTGCAGGTGGCTTGCTTGATTTAAAAATGGGAGGCCGCGGAGTGATGCCCTACCAACCACCCAATATCTGGGAGCCAGTGGCCTTCGGGGGTTCCAACACTCGTTTCTACAATCGGGGGAACGGGTCCGATCTTTATCGCAGGACTGTGTATACCTTTTTTAAGAGGACAGCCCCCCATCCGATGTTTGCTAATTTCGATGCGCCTTCCCGCGAACAATTCTGCATGAAACGGGAGCGGAGCAATACTCCGTTACAGGCCCTTCAATTGTTGAATGACGTGCAGCATTTTGAAGCTGCTCGCGGATTGGCCGAGCGAACAATGAAAGCCTCACCCGGGTCGGCAAAGCGCATGGAGTTCATCTTTCGGACGGTTCTTTCACGATTACCGGATGCCGACGAAAGACAAATCGTAACCGCTTTTTTTGAGCAACAAAAAGCCAGGTATGTGAAGGCTCCGGCTGAAGCTAAGAAAGCGATTGGCTTCGGCGAAAGTAAGGCTGATGTCTCGCTTGATACCGTTGAGTTAGCGTCTTGGGCCCTAGTGGCTAATCTTGTTTTGAATATGGACGAGGCTCTCGTCCGCAATTGATGGAAGCTTTATGAATCCTTTTTTAGAACATGAACTCTTGCAGACCCGGCGTCAGTTTTTCGGCGACACCGGAGTGCGTCTAGGCGGCCTCGCAATAGCCTCGCTGATGACCGGGACGGCGAATGGCCTTCCGGGTTCCAAGGTTCATCCAGGGTTGCCGGATCTTCCCCACTTCAAAGGGAAGGCCAAGGCCGTGATTTATCTCCACATGAACGGCGGTCCTTCCCAGCTTGATACCTGGGACTACAAGCCGGAGCTCCACAAGCAATTCGACAAGGATCTGCCCCGTGATTTTCTGGGAGACCGGATCACCACGATGACCAGCGGGCAGGGGCGCTTTCCGGTTGCTCCCTCAAAGTATAAGTTCACTCAACATGGCAAGTGCGGACGTTGGGTAAGCGATTTGTTGCCTCACACCGCCGGGGTGGTCGACGATCTGGCCGTGGTGAAGGCGGTACACACCAACGCCATCAACCACGACCCGGCCTGCACCTTTGTCATGACTGGTAGTGAGGTGCCCGGAAAGCCCAGCATGGGTTCATGGATTTCCTACGGTCTGGGAGCAGAAACGGAGGATCTTCCGGCCTTTGTCGCCCTGACTCCCAACTTCCCAAATGGTTCAAACGCCCAGGCGCTTTTCAGCCGCATGTGGGGTTCAGGATTCCTCCCCGGAAAAACAAGCGGGGTGGTTCTGCGGGCGGGGAACGACCCGGTGCTGTATCTTGAAAATCCTCCGGGAGTGGATCGCAAGGATCGCCGCTCCATGCTCGACGCTCTCGGGCAGCTGAATCAAAAGGGTTACGAGCGGTTCGGAGATCCCGACATCCGGACTCGTATGTCGCAGTATGAAATGGCCTTTCGAATGCAGTCTAGCGTTCCCGAGCTGACCAACCTGAGCAAGGAGAGTCAGGCTACTCTTGATTTGTATGGGGACCGGGTGAAGACCCCCGGTTCGTTCGCTTCCAGTGCCCTCCTAGCGCGACGCTTGGTCGAACGAGGCGTTCGCATGGTCCAGATCATGCATCGAGGCTGGGATTCCCACGGTAACCTGCCCAAAGAGTTGGGTAACCAGTGCATGGACACCGATCAGGCTTGTGCCGGGTTGATTAAGGATTTGAAGCAACGCGGGATGTTGGACGAAACCCTCGTTATTTGGGGTGGCGAGTTCGGTCGCACGGTCTATTCACAAGGTAAGCTCACCCGCCAGCAATATGGACGCGATCACCACCCGCGGAACTTCTGCATGTGGATGGCCGGGGGTGGAATCAAGGGAGGGACGACCATTGGAGAAACCGACGACTTTTCCTACAATCCGGTAAAGGACAAAGTTCACATCAACGAGATCAATGCTACGATTCTTCATTGCCTCGGAATCGACCACGAACTGTTTACGCTTCGTCATCAGGGACTCGATGAGCGGCTCACCGGGGTAAAGCCAATGAAGGTTATCAAAAAGATCTTGGCCTAAGTCAGGAAGACATTTTCTCTACTCCGGCCTCTGCCTAATAAGCATCACCGCTTGAGGCATTTTGATGGCGATGCGGGTTTCAAGTCGTTGACGTTCGATTTGTTCCAAAAGCTCCTTGGAAAGTTAGTATTCCTGCCGTCTGGCTGTTTTGATTTTCGGGTGATTCAGGCCGATGCCCTTCGCCCGTAGGCACATCATCTCCTACTTCGCTTCAGGGATCCGGCAGATCGAAGACCGGTTTGTCGGCCTTGCGACGAAGCCAGTCGAGGCTGTGATGAACCTTGGGAGAACGGGCAATCTTGAATTGAAGTTCCCGTTTTCTGGGGAAGTCCATCAGGCCGACCCCGAACACCATGGTCAGGATGCCCTGCCCGGGGATGAACAACATGATGAAACCCAGCATGAGAAGAATGACCCCAAGGGTATTCTTTAGAATCTTCAAAAAGGCCCGGATCACCGGGTGGCTTTTGGGAACGCCGGGAGGGCGCACGAAGTAGTCGGCCGGAAGGGCAATCAGCACAAGGGGAAGGACTACGACCGAAACGACCAATGCTCCGAGGCTCAATCCGGCCAGCAGGATGATGGTTTCTTGGTGATCGGATAAAAACTGCTGAGCGTCTTCGAAGGTCATGGGCCGGGATGAGTGGTCAGAAGGCTATTCGCTAGAGTCCTTTGGTAACATCGCATCGGTTTCAGCAAGCTTCAAGCGGGTCGAGACCACCGAGTGTTTTTCCGGCCCGGGCTGGTACTTGAGGTAGGTGGTGAAGAGCAGATTGCCATCCGCCAGCAACTCCACGCCGGGATACCCGCAGTCCGAAGTGCGTTTGGCATGGCTGTGGAGGAGTTTTATTCGATAGTCACCTCCTTTGCCGGCCTTGAGATCATCGTATGACCCAACCCAAGCGACGAAGTGCCCCCGGGTCGGGCTTCCGTGAGCCTGGTCTCGAAAGGCAAAAACATATCGTCCGTCTGGGACTTTCACTCCGATATGACGATCGCCGGTCAGGCCCCATGAGGTGTCGACCGGCTTGCTCCAGGTTTTTCCCTCGTTTTTGGAAAACATCATGAGACTACGACCTCGGTGGGTATTCTCCCTCATCAGGGTGCAGAGCTCGTTGCCATCGGGCGAGCGGAAGATGAAGGGCTCGCAGGGATTCTTTCCTTTGACCGAAGCCACTACCTTAGGCTCCGACCAAGTGAAACCGCCGTCGCGGGTGATGGTTTGCAGGACCTCAAGGGGGGCGCGATCCCTTCCCCCGGGACCCTTGTGGAAAAGACCGAGATACGAGCCATCCTTGAGTTGGATGAGACTGCTGAACGTCATGACACAGGGGAATCCAAGAGGAGGCATTTCCTTCCAGGTATTCCCGTTGTCTTCGCTCATGATGCTGGGCATTCCCGGGCCGCTGCGTTTGCCAAGGGCTGCCGAAAAAACCCAAAGGCGCTCTTTGCCGGCCGGGTCGGTGATGCGATAGATGCTCGGGCAGTTCAGGTGTTTTAGAAATCCGGGCGGCAAGGTGTCGTCAAGTCGTTTCCAAGTCTTTCCACCATCTTCGCTTTTGGCCATTGGGCCAGCCGCTCCTCCATGGTTGATGCACCAGACGCAGAAGATCGTTCTTCGGTCGCTCATCGAGACAGTGGTAGGGTGACCCTGGTAGATCTTTTGGGATCCCGCGGCAATGACCACGTGACGCTTGTCTTCTTGGGAAAGGTTAATGATCGGAAGGTCCGGTTTTTCTTCTGCTGGAACGAGAGCCAAACCTGTGCTCAGAAGTGTGGTCGTGAAAAGCCTGATTAGTGTCATGAATTCGGTGAGGTCGATTAAGATTCTTAGTTGGGCCTGTTGGAAAGCGATATCAAATTTGGAGGGAAGGTGTCGAGAAACACCCCTGCCCAGGTCCAGGTACCCAAGGTGGGAAGGAAGAGCGACCAGTCAACCGGGGCGGCGTTTGACTACCAAAGTGGGAGGCTCCCAATGAACAGAAGACCGAGGGCCATCGATGATGGTGATAAGAGTGGCGATGCCAACCGACCGCTTCACCCCCAAAAAAACGTGATTCCTACTAAAATCCTGACCGAGAGAATGATGATGGTTATGTCACCCAGAGGGATGAGACGGGACAGGTAGCCGACCATTCCGGAAGCCGTGGTGGTGTAGGAGGTGATCCCCACCAAAGTCACTGCGAGTCGGATATAGTGTTCTTTGAAACCATTGTTTGTTTATCGCATAATCAAAGGCCGGTTTCACGGAAAAGGGCGTTCGATCGCCCGGTGAATTGACTGGAAAGGAGTAGGAGCTTTTGGAAGTCTAAATCTATGACGCTCAGGGAAAGATTGTTGGTTTCCAAGGTGATGCTGGTGTCACTGGTTTCCTCGCTGGCGGGGGTTGAAGCTGCTGACCAAAAACGACCGAACATTCTTTTCATCATGGCCGATAATCATACCACCCAGGCGATCGGAGCCTACAGGGGGCATTTGGCTCCCTTGAACCCGACGCCCAACATTGTGCAATGGCCGAAGAAGATGAAGCAGGGGTCGGTGAATGACTGGTTGATCAACAATGCGGACTTTGCGCCGACTTTTCTCGAGGTGGCGGGGCTGAAGAAATCAATGGGGATGCAAGGTGTGAGTCTCGCCGCCGCCTCGCGTGGAAAGCCCAAGCCCTCCGACTGGCCGGAGGTGACCTTTTACCGTTACTGGATGCATCTGGCTCATCGACTGAAAGTTCCGGCGCACTTTGGGGTCAGGAGTGATCGTTATAAACTCATCTTCTTCTGCGGAGTCACTCCAGAGGGCAGACAACCCACTCAGGTCGCTTGGGAATTTTATGATCTGGAGAAAGATCCGCATGAAATAAAAAACGGCTATGACGACCCGAACTATCGTGGGGGGATTATACGAATGAAAGACCAGCTGGTTCGAGTTCGCGAAGAGCTGAATGAGACTGACACGAAGTACCCGGCCGTTCGCATGGTCATCAAAAAGCATTGGGACCAATGAGGATTCGAGGAGGTTGTTTTTTTCATGGCATGATGGCGGTTCTTTTCGGGATCGCTTTTGGTATTGCGGATGAAAAGGACCTTGAGACCCCTGAAATGCTCGATGGCCGACCGGCGCCTGGGAAAAGAGTTCGGCAGGTGGCGCCGGAGTATCAAGGCACCAAAGTTTATCATGCGGTCTACCTTCCAGTGGACTGGAAGCCGGTGGGAAGCTATCCGGTCCTGGTGGAATACACTGGGAATCGTTCACCACGCCATGGTTCCACCGGAATGGTGAAGGATGCAAACTTGGGATATGGTCTCACAGGGGGAAAGGGCTTCATTTGGGTGACCCTGCCATACATCGAAAAGGGCCGGATGAAGAATGCTCTGAACTGGTGGGGAGATCGGAAGGCGACGATTGACTATTGCAAGACGAACCTGCCTCGCATTGTTAAGGGTTATGGAGGCGATCCTCAAAATGTCTTCATCTGCGGGTTCTCGCGCGGGGCCATTGCCACCAGCTATATCGGGTTGGCCGACGATGAGATCGCTTCGTTTTGGAAGGGGGTGATCACGCATGACCATTTCGATGGGGATCGGCAGTGGAACTATCCGCAAAGCGACCGAGATTCCGCGATGGTCCGTTTAGCTCGTCTCAAAGGGCGGCCGGTTCTGGCCTGTGGAATTGCGAGCGGATTTCTACGTGGTCATCCCGAAATCGCAAAGCTCACTGAGCTGAATCCGCCGGTGGCAAAGATCTTTTCGATCCCGGAAGGAAAGGTGATTCACGAACACACTGACCGATGGATGCACCGCGCCGGCAAGGACCGGGGAAAGGCGAGAGCTTGGCTGAAATCGCTTGTCGAGCGGAAATGAAAAAGCCATCGGGCCTGTAGGCTGCCGATGGCTTGAAATGATTGGTTGAGTTGCGTTTAGCGTTCGCGACGCTCTAGTGGAGGACCCCGTCTTGCCGGTGCTTCGGTTGATGGACGTTCGCGAGGACCGTTGTTCGCCCCAGGTAAAGGGCGTCGCTGCATCGCTTCCCGTTGGCGTTCCCTCTCGCGTTCCATTTGTTCGCGGCTCCGGGCTTCGGCCCGCTCACGCATCTGTTCTTCGGCCCGTCTCATGGCTCCCCGCCGCTCATCAAGTTCGCGCTCGGTAGCCTCGCGGCGTTCGTCGAGTTCACGTTCAACGGCCTCACCTCGCTCATCAAGTTCGCGCTCGGCAGCATGTCTTTGCTCTTCAAATTCGCGACGCTCCTCCATGAGATGATGTCTCTCCATTTCCAACTCATGGTGGCGAAGCTCTTCCTCGAGTCCCTTGCGCATTTCCCGGATCTCCGTCAATTCACGTCGAGCTGCTTCGAGAAGCTTCTTCATTTCGGCCGCCATGGGGCCGTGGTGTGAAGGCTGGGGCTGATATCGTTGAGGTCGAGCCATTGGGCGAGCAGATGGAGTCATCGGGCGCGCCATTGGCCGGACCATCGGGCGCGTCGGAGTTGGAGCACGATCACCAAAGGCGGCTCCGTAAATGCGGGCCGCACTTTTCTCGTCGATTTTCCCTTGCCCCATCATTTCGCCGAGAACTCGCTTTAACGCTTCGGGGCCCTGACCCATGGGACGTATCATCATTTTGGGAAGTTCGCCTTTTTTGCCGAAGGAATCCATCGGTCCCTTTTTCGCGGGTGCGTATTTCTTGCGAGGTGAAGACATCATGCGCTTTTTGACTTCGGCGTATTTCTGGTTGGCCTGGTCGCGGGTCAGGTCGCCGTTTTTGACGGCCCCTTCGATCCGCTTTTTGATGCCCTCCATGTCGAGGTTCTTCTTGGCGGGTGCGTCCTTCTTGACAGAGGAAGCCATCATACGCTTCTTGATTTCGGCGTATTTTTGATTCGCCTCGTCGCGGGAAAAGTCGCCCCGCTCAACTGCGGCTTCGATGCGTTTGCGCACCCCTTCCCAATCAGGGAGTTTTTTTTGATCCTGGGCATGGGTCCAGGCTGGCGAGGCCAACAGGACCGCCAAGGCGAGAGTGGATATGTTTTTCTTCATTGCCCCTCAGGCTAACATGGGGGTTTGCAAAGTCGAGAAGAGGTAGGAGTTCGAGGTCGGGACCTGAATTTTGGGGTGGATGATTGAATCGTCTCTTTTGCAAAAAACTGCTCCTGTAAGAAATAAATGGATTTCGAGGTTAGGGAGCCTTAAGGCTTTGGAATAATTACTATAACTTGTTGTAATTTAGATGTTTATTTCAAATTGAACAAAAAACTGAGACGGGTGAGAACACGGCGGAGAACCTTCTCGTCGTTCCTAATCTAACCAGCATCGAGCTTTCCTTTTCGCCTAATACCGAACTTGCTGGCAGGTTCAACTTCACTTGGATCAGCCAGGAAGAATTGCTTTATGATCTGGTGAGTGTGGCGGATTCCTCCATGCCTCCGTCCGCCTGCGAAGTCTGGGACGGGAACGAAGACATTCCTAGTGAGGGTATCATCACGACCGTACCCGCAACATCGATCGGCATGGATATAAGACGATTTTTTGTGGTGGTGAGCAAAGAGGCCGGGCTGTAGGACTTTCTTCCTTTAGTGCTTGCCGAACACCACGGCCCATCCCAAGGACAAGGAATTTGATCCGGTGGGCCTATTCCGAGGGACTAGAAGTTGAACTGTCTCCATCAAGACTACTCGTCCCGGTGGAGTCACCTCCAGCTGCTTCACCTTCCACCAATGCGGTGAACTGGGTGATCCAGCGGGGTGCGGATTTATGAGACATGTGTTCCTTAAGGTGAGAGAGCATTCGAATCGAGGCTCCCTTTTCATCGCCATGCTTAAAGAGGTCGACTTCCATGTCCCAAAGGAGATTGGGCCGTTCTTCTTTGAGCCATTTCTCCAGAGCTGGTTTGCGGTCCTTGTCGCTGGTAGAGGCATTTGACCATTTGTCGAGAAAAAGGCCCTCTTGTTCCACTCGTTTGAGCCAAGCCTTGCGGAGTGAGGTGGTTGAATTTCCATCCCGCAGGGGAGGCAGAACCACCGAGTCATAAAGAGCATCGAGATCAAGGGGGTGAGAAGGCCATTGAGTGATTTCACCGGATTTCACCGAATAGGCTTCGGCGAAGACGGACTGCAAAGGGTCCTGTCGAAGGAGCCTTTCCTGTCCCTTTAGTTTTTCGGCATCTTGGAGAATCGCATCAACAACAGCCAGAGCCCGGTCACCAAAGGTGCTGCTGCTTTTAGCTACGGCGACTTCGAGCGTGAGAGCCAGCCAGTTGAGTTGATGGCGAAGGGCGAGCCGGAATGCGGGAGTATCAGTCCGCGCCTTGTGACGGGTTTTCCAGTCGCGGAACTCGCTGGTCTTGCGAAGCTGGTCTTCAAAGCGGACTTTCTCGGTGCAATCGAGATAGAGGTCGTGTGCTGCCGATTCGCTGGCACGCCCTCTCCGGAAGGCGGTGAGGGCGACCTGCAGGCGTCCCTTGACGGTGGAATCTGAGCTGGTTTTGATCTCGGCGAGACGTTCGAGCAGGAGTTCCCGGTCGATGTCGCTGAGAGGTTTTTCTTGGGCTCCAATGGAGCCGGTGAGCAAAGCAATGGTGAGAGTGAGGGGGCCTTTCATGGGTGTGAGATTCCAAAATAGCGACCCAAGTATGAGATGTCCACTCCGCGAAATCAACCTCCGGTCTTTGGACCTCGGGGCTTTTTCGGCTTCGCCTGTTTTTGTCCGGGGCGGGCGGCCCGTTGCTGGGCTTGCCGCATTTTCTGGGCTTCCTCGGCTTTCTCGTGGAGACGCTGGGCCCATCCCTTTTTGTTGGCTTTCTTGGATTCCTTGAGCTTGGGCTCCGGCAATTTCTGCATCAGCCAGGTCTGCCCGATCGAGAAGATGTTCTGGGTGGTCCAGTAGAGGGCAAGGGCCGAGGCGAAGTTGTAGCAGAAGAAGAAGAAAATAAGGGGCATGAGCATGAAGATGCGCTGCTGCATCTTGTCGCCTGTCTTTGGAGTGAGCTGCATCTGGATCACCATTGTGACCGCCATCAGGATGGGGAGAACATTGATAGGGAGTCCGAAGAGGTATCCCACGGTGTCGGGTTGGGAAAGATCCTTGACCCACCAGAGGAACGGCTCGTTACGAAGCTCCACGGCATATTGGAGCATATTGTAGAAACCAAAGAAGATGGGGATCTGCACCAGCATGGGAAGGCAGCCGCCCATCGGGTTGACGCCAAACTGCCGGTAAAGCTTCATCATTTCCTGATTCACCTTGTTGGGGTCGTCAGGATACTTTTCTTTAAGCGCTGCCATCTTGGGCTGGAGCTTCGACATCCGTTTCATAGTGCGGGTTGACTTGGCGTGGAGGGGCCACATCACGGTGCGGATGATGAGCGTGAGGACGACAATGGCCCAACCCCATGACCAATTGTTGTTTACACCTCCAAAGATGCCGTTGAGTCCGTTGAGGATCCAGTTGAGGAAGCGGCTGATCCAGCCGAAGAATCCGTAGTCCATGACGTCGCCCTTGTCGCCATCGAGGCTCCGGATCAGGGCGTTGTTTTTGGGACCCATGAAGACGTCGAAAACATAGTTGCGCGATTGCCCGGCCGGGATCGCTTCGTCGGGCAGGGAAAGGTAGGTGTTGAAGGCCTTGGCGTTTTTGTTTCCTCGTCCGCCTGACAGGGCGACTTCCTCGGGAATCGCCCGGAAAGTGCCCGGATAGGGTTTTTCGGGAGTCAGGATGGTGGCAAAAAATTGATTCTCTACGCCGGTGAAGAGAAGGTTCTGTTCGAACTTGGTTCGGAATTCGGTGGGGTCGGCGCTGAAGATGTTGCTGAAATAGCCGGTGGTTTCAGAGTCATAGTTGCCGTTTTCGTTCCAGAAAAAGTTGAGGTAGTTGGTTCGTTCGTCGTCGTAAGCCGGGGCGGCCGAGCCATTAAAGATGGCGAGGTCGGCGATGGAGATTTCTCCGGCGGTAGGGTTTTCGAGAGTGAGCTTGAAGGTGAGTCGGTAGGGGTGTCCTGCGCCTGATTCCACAATTGACCAAGTCTTGGTGGCAACGAGGTTGTTCCTAATCGTGCCCTTAAAGGAGATCCCGTTCCCGGATTTGCTGCCCTCCACGATCTCGTAATACCCTTGCTCTTGGCTGTCGCCCGAGATGGTGGTGAGAGCGCCGAGTTTGTGGAGACCGAGGTCATTTATTGTGATCAGTCCGTCACCGTAGACTGCCTTTTCATCGAGGATGGTGTTTTGAACCACTCCGCCTTCGTGGGTGGAAAGGATGAAGGAGCTATTTGCGGTCTTTAATTCGTGTTCTTCCTTGGTCCCTAGACTTTCGAGGACCGGGGTGGGTTCGACTTCGACGGTGGGAGTGTCTTTGTCGGGAGTTTCTGCTTTTTCCTCCCTCTTTTCTTTTTCCTCGGCGACCTGTTGCTGGCGGGCATTATCCAGCGAGTATTTGAAATTTAGAGCGAGTAGAATGCCGCAGATGATGACAACGATCCAAGCTTTGCGATCCATGATCAGTGGGTGTGGGTGGAGAAAGTTTCGTTGGGGGACTCCGGCGTTTTAGCCGACGGAACGGGGTCATAACCGCTGCCCCCCCATGGATGACAGCGCAAAATCCGGCGAATTCCGAGAAGGCTTCCTTTGATGGCGCCGTGAGTGTCGAGCGCCTGTAGAAAGTAGTGAGAACAGGAGGGCGAGTAGCGACATCCCGAGTGAGGGCCTCCCAGGGCATGGAGGATGGGCCGCAGGAATATCTGGTAGCCTCTGATCAGGAGTTTTAAGAGGAACTTCATGACGGGTCAGCGGGGAGATTTTGCCAGATTTTAAGCTTCTTGGCGGTTTTGATCCAGTCCTCTTCCAGCTCGGCAAAGGTGGCATTGGTCGCCCGCCAACGGGCAATCGTCACAATCATGTAATTTGGTAGGAGAAAATCACCGTGCTTGCGGACAATTTCGCGGAAGCGTCGCCTGAGTAAGTTTCGGGTGACGGCTTTCTTGGAGGCTTTCTTCGAAGTGATGAACCCGAAGCGGCGGTCACTGATCAAAGAATTCTGCCATGCTCCAAGAACGAGAAACCGTCCACTTGCGGAGCGGCCCTTGTTACGAACCGCTTGGAACTCGCCCCACTGGCGCATGCGCCGCTGACGAGTCAACTTCATTTAGGCCTCCCGGCTTACTTGGAGTTGTTTTGCACCGTGTGGCGCTTGAAGTGAAGTTCAGCTCCCTTCGGAAGGAGGCGCTTGCGTCCCTTGCGACGGCGGTTCTTGAGGATGCCGCGGCCAGCCTTGGTTGCCATGCGGGCGCGGAAACCGTGCTGCTTCTTGCGAGTGCGCTTTGAAGGCTGGTATGTCATTTTCATGGCCTTAAATCAGGTGGAAGTTTGAAAAAAAGAATCGAGCCCTCAAGGGCGGGGAGCGGAGACTATCCAGAAGGGACGTCTTGTCAACCCATCGTGAGAGAAATTCTAAAAAGATCCGGGGATGATACGGTTCGGAAAGGTGAGGGATCCCGGTATCTTTGAATTCCTGGCGGACTTGTGGCTTTCAATTTGGCGGAACCGTGCTAGCTGAGATACGTGTCGGCGGAAGATTCTCTCGCGATTTGTATGCTGTTGATCCTTGCAGTTTCGGCGGGAACGCTCATGACGATCCTGTTTTCCCTCCTCAAGAATGCCGGCAAGCGTGATGAGATCGCCGAGCTGATGGCTGAGGAGGAAGAGGCCGAGCCAAAACCGCGCGAAGGGAAGGTCACCGGTGGAGAGCCCGGGGAGGCAGAGCCCTGGGAAAAGGATGCTGATTGGTGGCGAAAGTCCTGAAGGTGTAAGCAAATCTCGCTTGACTTGTCGTCGACAGAATCGAATTCCCAACCCTTGTAGTTTTACGCCTCGTCCATTTTGATGATCGATGGCGTTTCCCTTGCGAACGGAGCGTTGAACCGGGGGTGATCTAGTGATGCTATTTCGCTGTTTCAGGAGGCCAACTTGCTTGACGAAAACGGGGTGTAGTTGGGAACTACTCTCTCGATAGGGAATGCTACCAATTTTGAGAATTACAACTTTGACGGCTCCACCGCTAGTCTTCTGGCGACCGGAAATTTCGGATCAAATAGCAAAGTTTTTGTTCAGTTCGATGACCTCATCGTTCGGGAGGTCACTGCAAATCCCGACGGAATGAACGCCACAGGAGGATCCATCACCATCAATCTTGAGGGTTCAAGTGGAAGAGTGAGCCGGAGCTTCATGGATAATACTTTTCGGTGGAACTACGGGAGGAGTCGTACTTTGAACCGGAAGAAAAGATGGTTCTCGGAAGTCAGTAAATCCGGCCCGCTTTGGTAGGTCACCTGCTCGGTCCCGTCACCATTTGGGATGCGTTCAATGACGGTCATGTCGTTGGCCGAGCTCCAGTTGATCAGATCAGTTGAACGTTCAAGGTCCACCTGGATGCCGGTGGCCGATTGGCTGAGACGTGTGGTGATGCGGAGGGCGTTGCCATTGAGGGACAAACTGAGGGGATTTGCATCAGGATTGGTATTTGAAGTGCCCTGGGCATACTCGAGGAGGGCATTGAGTCCGTCCCCGTCAGGATCGGCATTCGGGTCGCCGGTGAACGGGATGATTTCAGATTCACCCGGGGTACCCCCGAGGAAGGCGCTTTGCTGCCAATTTGCCGATAGATCGTGGTCTGGTGAGTTTTCCGGGTTGACCAGAACAAGGCTGTAGCCGTTTCCGTCGGCGCCGACTGGCCAGGGAGCCTCGTCGTCGTAAGTGAACTCCCGGATCGTGTTGTTGTTGGCATCCTCCAGCTTGATTCGATCGCTTCCGTTGCTGAGGCGGTTGCCATTCTGAAAAGTCCCGGCAATCGGAAGTCCGATTCCGTAGACTGCTTCAAAGACGGCTTGATTGAGAACCACCAAAATACGGGCGCCAGGTGCGAGAGTAGTGCCGGGGGAGAAGGTGAAATCGATGCCAGCCGTGAATCGCACACCGGAAAGATCGAGTGTCACGGTGTCGCTGATGTTCATCAGTTCAAGATATTCCGCGTCCGAATTGGAAGCCGTCGGGTGATACATGATTTCGCTGATAACAAGGAACGACTGGGGGTCGCTGGGGTTGTTTGGCGTGGTGAAGGAATCGACCAAATCTCCGCTGTCATTTCGCAGGTCAAGGATCTCGCTGAAGTTGGACAGCTTACCGGAATAGGGAGCTGCCACGAGCCGTTCTTCATTAGCGGTGGGTGATGTTGTCCGAGTGAGGAAGTCGCTGCTGCTTGGGCTCACGAAAAGATCACCGTCTCGCTCAATCACCGTTCCGGGCCTGAAGGTGAAATCCACTCCCCCTTCGATAGTCCACCCGGAGAGATCAATCTCGGTGTTTTCGTTGTTGTGGATGCGAATGAATTCCTGCCCCTGGTTTCCGCTGGCGGGATTGGCTTCCACTTCGGAAATCACAATGTCGGGATTGGCTGGTTCGGGCCCGGGAATAAGGTCGGGGTAATTGTTGGTGAGGACGCTTCGGCGACTGTTGAGGTAGTTGTCGATCCTACTGATATTGCTGCTCAGCGGAGGCGAGGCTGGGCTGATGATTTCACGTGCCCGGTTTTCCAAAATGCGCTGGTTGAAAGGAGTCGAGGCTGGTTGCAGGACTTCATCGATCAAGGTACGCAAGCGCCGAAGGTAGATCCGCTGGGTGACCGGCTCTTCAAAGAGGACGTCATAGAGAATGTTCCACTGATTGGCGTTTTGCTTTTTGTGTTCTTCGTCTCCGAAGAAAGGATGGGGCAGGAAGATCCCACCGTCACCGAGCACTCCGAACGTGAAGTCCTTGTCCCAGGGAAGGAGGCGCCAGCGTTGGTCACCGCGGGTGTCGAGATACATGTAGAAGTTCTTCCGGAGATCATCGGCATCCTGAATGATTGAGCGCGCGGCGAGGTAGTTAACGACTTGCGGAAGGTCGAGATTGTCGACCACCCATTGGCGTCGTTGAGTGGAAGTCGGGAGATTGAGCCCGGCGACGAGGTCGGCAGCCGAGTCAATGTTGGTAAGGTCACCGGTCTTTTTTTCAATCCCGGTGATGGTGTCGAAGAAAACGGGGTTGAGATTGTTGCGTTGGACAAACTTGTAGAGGTCTCCTTCCTCGTCGTAATCGTATCGATTGAGGAAGTCTTCGTCGACTTGTTCAATGGCGATGCCGACACGGTCGGGTCCTCCGTTGACGCGGAGCTGCCAAAGGTAGGAGAGAGAGGATTCGTTTCCGGCCAGGCGATGGGCGTCGAAGGCAAGGGTCTGCCGGACAGAGGTACTGTCGGCACCCCGACCGTTAATATTGATTTCATTAACCGAAGACATCTCCTCGTTGATGTAGAGTGAATCTCCGCGATTGAAGTCAAACTTTTGGGACTGCGAGCCATTGGTGGCCTGGCCTCGTTGCCGGACAAAAATGTTATCGTAGAAGCGGCCCAGAAAATAAACGGAGGCACGGGTGCCGCCCCGGGTGTTCCCGGCCGAGCGGTTCTGGCTAAACCACTGGAGGATGGGAAGGTCCGAAGTGATAGAGGGATCCTGAGTGACGGTTCCAAAGTACTCCGCCGATTGATTATTGCCTGTCTGGTCCAGAAAAAGGGGAGCCCGCGACGAGGCGCCCGAGGCATCGTCAGCGGTGACAAACCAGCGGACCATATCCTCTTGTCTGTAAGCTGAAGCAGGAATGGTGGCGGTGTAGATACTATCGCCGGCGATGGCGTCATTGTCGGCGCCATTGTCGAACATGGAAATAGTGGTGCTGGCGCCATACTGGACGCGGTAGGTAAGCTGAACCTGTCCCACTGCCACGAGACGGGGAAGGATCGCGGCCGTCACCACGATGTCCTGGTTTTCGCTGGGCTGTGCCGGAGTGTGTGAGACCTCAAAGATTTCCGGGCCAGGGTTGGCGGAACCTGAGATGTTTTCCGATCCAGGGGTGGGTGAAGCGAGATATCCTGACAAAAGTGGGCCGGTCGGCGGAGTTGATCCGGTCAGGGCTGGGACGATGAGGAGATCGCTACTGCCTGTGCTCCGGTTCAAGCTGTGAAGAGCAAGGACGTTGGTCCCATTCTGGAGCTCCGAAAGGAACGAGGTGAGATCAATTTGATCCACGTTGTCGCTTTCGTTGGCATTGGCGGTGGCGTTACTCTGCCAGTCGGGGCTCGCCGGAGCATTTCGCGAGGTGATCTTTGTCCCGTTCAGGTAGGCTACATAGCCGTCGTCGTAGCGTACCTCGAGGGATAGGCTGGTGAGGTTGTTAGTGTTGGCCACTTCGAAGGGAATGCGGACGTAAGCCGTGGTTCCACTACCTGATAGCTCGTTGCTTATATTGACATCGATGAAGGGGAGATAGTCCGGTCCGTTGTCAAAACCGACTCCGGTTCCAGTCTCCGGGCGAATCCAACCCTGAGTGTTGAAAACCGGTTGCGTCCAGGTGAGTCCGAGGCTGCCATCTTGTGGAATCAAGACTTCGGCATTGGCGTTTTCAAGAAGATCCACTGCCGAGCTGCCTTCGGCAAAGGTCCCATAAGACACGTCGCCAAATTGGGATGGGAACTCTGGGGTGTATTCACTTTTGATTGTCGTGCCGTCGGGTTCCACGAGGGCTAGATACTCCCCGCCTGAGCTCAGGCGGAAGTTGGTGTGGAAGAAGCCTCCGGCGTCGACATAGGTGTCGCTGTCACTTCCCGAAGCGAAGACGAGCAGGTATTCGCCTTGTCCCAAGCTGAGGCCCGCGGGGAAGCTCCACTTGGTCAGGTTGTTGGCTGAATCGGTAAGCGACCATCCGCTGAGATCGACCGGTCCGGGGCCGGCATTAAAGAGCTCGATCCAGTCCGAAGAGTCCCCATCGCCATCGTTGATGGTGTTACCGTTGCTGGCCATTAACTCATTGATGCGCACTCCGGAGTTCGGGATGGCATCGCCAACGAGGGCATTCAAGTTCACCAGGGTCACTGGGTTGAGGGCATCATTTGTGGTGAGGCGAAGTTGGGCGGAAAAGATTCCCTCGCTTCCCATTGGATCCAGCTCGATAGTCAAGGTGTCGCTTGTAAGGGGAGCGATTGAAGCGGGAGCCCCGGATATTGAGAAGTTCGCCGGGTTGCTGCCAAGGATTTCGATGTTGGAAATGGTCAGGGTCTGTCCGCCGCCAAGATTCTCGAGGGTGAGAGGTGCGGATTGCACACCTGATCCGGCAGGGAAGGAACCGATGTTGAAAAATCCGGGTGCCGAGATCCGGGGGTCGTGAACGAATCCGGTAAGCGCGACTGAGATTACGGGTTGGGTGGTGTCATTAGTGTTGAAGTCCAGACTCGCGGCAACATTTCCGGTGATACCCGTCGGGTTTAAGGAGAACTGGAAGATTCCGGTGCTCCCCGGAGCGATGCTTCCGGGAGTCGAGAGAAGCGAGAACGCGGAGGCGTTGGCTCCGTTGAAAGCGGTTGAAGAGATGACCAGATTCTGGGTGGCGCCCAGATTGCTGACTTCAAAGTTGAAAATCTGGACTGAGCCGTCGAGATCCAGGTTAAAGGACGTATCGCTTTGGATGAGGGGATCGGTCGGAGGAATCTGGTCTTCGAAAGCAATCTCGCCCAAACCCACCCGGTCGCCACCGGGAGTGCCGCCTTGGCCACCCCGCCAATTGTCGGTGAAGGTGAGTTCAACGTGGCGGGCCAGGACTGTTTGAGTGAACTGATGGGAGTCGCGGAGATTGGCGCTGAAGCCAGCGGAAAAAGAAGGAGAATAGGTGATGGAGCTGCCAAAGCTGCCAATACCCTCGGCTGCCGTGGCAAAGCGCAGGGTGAATTCGCGTCCGCCGTTGGTGTTGCTGTTGGCATACCCCCAGGTGCTGATTTCGCTGAGCAAGCGGTTTTCCCCGAGGTCGATGACGAGGACGGGATTAAGCACGCCATTGGCAAAGTAGTCGCCGCTTCCATTTGGAGCATTGGTCACCCAGGTGTGGGTGGAACCTCCCCCAATGCTGTTGTGGGGCTCGCTGGCGTCATAGCCCGATCCCGGACCCTGAATGAGATGGTTGACGTTGTAGAGGTCGGTGCCAGATGTCGAGCTGGTGATCGACGAGATGGGGTGGAAATCTGTTGCGGACAATACCGCGGGGACCAGAAGCAAAAGAGCGCAAGTTGGGGACAACATACGAGTTGGAAGGAAAGGGAGATGTGACGAATTTGCCATCGAATTCGATGGGAGGCAAGGACGCCCCGGTCGGCGACTGGCCGACCGGGGCGTTGGGCAAGCTTTTGTTAATATTCTTAGGGTCGCACAACGCGATAGAGAACCTGCTTCTCGGTGTCCGGGAGAGGTGCGGTATCAAGAATGGTGGTGGTTTCCTGCTGGCTGCCCGGGACACTGATGGGCAGGCGATCCCAGGCCAAACCATCGATCGAGCGTTCCAGTTCGTAATCCACTCCGGGGGTGGAAAAGAAGGTCACGCTGAAGTCTCCACTGGCTAGACGTTCAGCGGAAACGATGCCGAGATCCTGAGTTAGCGGGCCGGTGTAAACCGGGAAGGCCACTTCGCCGAAGCCAACGCGGTCTCCTCCGGGCAGAGTTCCTTGAAGTCCCCGCCAGTTGTCGGTGATGACCATTTCCACGTAACGGGCGACCACCGGTTCGTCGAAAACTTCGCTGTCACGATTGGCCGTGCTGAAGGCTGCTTCGAAAGAGGGCTGGTAGGCGATAGAGTCCGCAAAGACATTTTGGAAATTCTCCAAGACAAATCCCGGTTCGCCAACGGTGACGCCACCTCCTTCGCTTTCAGTCGCAAAGCGCAGGGTGTAGTCTTTTCCGCCGTTGGTGTTTCCACCGGCATAACCCCAGGTGCTAATTTCGCCAATGGCGACATCCGATCCTAGATCGAAAATGACGACGGGAGCGGGGATGCCGTTGTCGTAGTAATCACCGGCACCATTTGGAGCATTGGTGACCCAGGTCGCGGAGGGACCGCCTCCAATTCCGTTGTGAGGCCAGTCTGATTCGAAGCCGATTCCAATTCCCTGGATGAGGTTCGAAGCGAAGTAGTTGGCGAAGACATCATTGGCGACCACCGCAGTGATGGGGGAAAAGATGAGAGGCAGCCCGGCATCAAGAGCGATTGAAGTCGTTGGTTCGGTGATGTCGTCTGAAGCAACTTCGAGAGTGACTTCGATTGCGCCCGGTCCCGCTTGGGACGGGTCAAAGGAGATCACGATTTCACCCGAACCACCCACATCAATCGATGGAGGGAATGAGGTCACTGACACTGCTGAGGCATCGTCTCCAATGAGGGTGATTTCGGTAATTGTCAGGGGCGAACCACCACCGTTGGATATGGGAACGTTCAAGCTTTGTAATCCGGTTTCAGCCACGGTTAGGGTTGTCGGAGAGGTCACTACTAGATCAGGACCAAGGGCAGGAAGAGTGCCGGAAAGAGGGATTTCAATCGTGGCTTGATCAGGGTCGTTGGTTTCGACAACCATGGTGGCTTCGATTGATCCTTCCAAACCATTGGCATCAAAGTCGATCTCGATCAGTCCCTCGATAAAGGGACCGACTGCCACTGGAAGGGGGGTGACCACACCGAATGCTGTGCCATTCGCTCCGGTGAAGCTGACACTGGTCACCTGAAGGTCAGAGTCCCCGGTATTGTATACCGGGAGCAGCAAGGGATCGACTGACTGAAGATCAAGCGACTGTGCGCCGGTCGGCACGATGTCGGGTTCCCCGATGGCCGAAGGAACGGCAAAAGCAATTTCACCGATCCCAAGCCGGTCGCCACCCGCGATTCCATCGACTTGATTGAAGAAGGTGCTGAGGGCTTTAACCTCGACGTAGCGGGCCACGATTTCCTTGCCAAAACCAAAGCTCTGTCGAGGCGAAGGATTTAGAATAGCCTCGAACTCGAAGGTGTCGGTGATGGAAGTGCCGAAAGCTTCATCGCCAAGCACGGCTGTCCCTCCTTCTGCATCCGTGGCGAATCGGACGGTGAATTCACGCATGCCGTTCTCGTTGCCTGTGGAGTAGCCCCAGAAGCTGAGTTCGTAGAGACTCTTGTCTTCACCCAGATCCAGAATAATGATCTCGTCTCCCGGATTGAAGACGATGTAGTCGGAAGGAAATCCTCCGGGGGCATCGGTGTACCAAACCGAACCAATGTTGTTGTGGGGCTCGGCAACATCAAAACCGAAACCCGGTCCTTGGATGACATTACTCAGGGGGAAAGAGGGCGATCCGTCGACCATGTTAGGCGTTGCGATGTCATTGATCGCCAAGAAGTCCAAGGCGGGCGTGACCGCGGTTGCGGCCACTAGGAAGGTGGAGACAAGAGGTTTTTTCATCTATTACTAGCGGTTGGATGTGACTAAAGAATACGTTGAAGAGGGCCTGGTTACTTGTAATCGCTTTTTCCGATTTCTCTACACGATCAACCAAAACGATTTGCGAAATCAAGTGAAAAAGTCTCCTGATCGTGATGAATCTGGTGACGGTAACTCAGCGGGTGAAGGTGAGGAACTCTCGTGTTCCGACTGGCAATTGAGACACAGGAGAGCTGACGGTTTGACCTCAAGGCGTGCCTTGGGGATCTCCCGGCTATAGGTCATACAGATTCCGTAGCTTCTTTTTTCGATTTTCATCAAGGCTAGTTGGATTTTCCTGACCAGGTTCTGTTCGCTTTCGGTGAGCGGATCGAGAACCTCATCGTTGGTTTCTTCAATATACTCCTGTTGGTGCTGCAGGCACCGGGCGACCGTTTTTTGTTCGGTAAGAAGGTGGTCGTTGAAGTGCTGGAGTTCGGCGCCTTTCATGATTTCGATTAGGTGGATGGTTGGGCAGGCAATCTGCTTTGCGTCTGGTATGGTAAGGGACTACGCGAGAGTTTATCATGGCAAAAGTCATGAACTTGGGCCTGCCTTGAAAGACCGACCTCCGGAATCAGGTATTCCGGCCTCGCGGTTGCCTATATCGGCCTCCCTCAAATCAAATCAATCCGACCATGAAAAATACCCTAACTCTTATTCTCGTTTCTTTCGGCTTCCATGGAATGGGGGTTGCAGCACCGACCGCCAATTCTACGGAAACTGTTTTCCAGAAGTCTTCTGGTGACCGAGACAAGAAATCAAAGTCTGAAAAAAAGAAAGCGGACGAACGCAAGAAACCCGAGGAGAGCAAAAACGGCGAAGCCAAAAAGGCCCGTGAGGAAGCGGAGCGCAAAAAGTCCGAAGAAGCCCGGAAAGCGGCCTTGGCTAAGAAGAAGGCGGACGAAGAAAAGATGGTTCGCGATGCCATGGCGAAAATGAAGTCACTGGGAGCCGAAAAAAAGAAGGCAACGGAAGCCCGTCAAAAGGTGGCCGATAGCCTTCGCGATGCGGACAAGAAGGTGGCTGCGATTGACTACGAAATCAAAAAGGTGACGTTGATGCTCAAAGCTAAGGCTGATGCCGATCGTCGCAAAGAGGAACGGGAAAAGATCCAGCGGGTTCGCGATGCCGAAGCCGAAGAACGGGCTGGGATTGCGGCGATGAAGAGCGAGATTAACGACCTTCGTCGTATGGTCCGCCTTTTGAGTGAGGAGATCAACTCAATGAAAGGGCGTGCCGCCAAAGAGAAATCGGAAGCGCGGAAGAAGTAGTGGCTCAGGAGTTTTCCTCGAGCTAGCTTTTGAAAACAAAAAATAGCACCAGGAAGACCACGAAAACGATCCAGGCTGCCAGACTGACGTAAAGAGCGATAGCACTCGCGAGGACGGTTCTTCAGAGTTGACTGACTTCTTCCTCCGAGAGCCCTTGGAGTGGATTGTTCTCTATCCACTGTCGGCAGAGGCTGAGCCAATCAGGAAGGGTATCCTCATCATTCCGCTGTTTGCGGTGATCAGGAAGTATACCCGGATGGTCATTGTTCCTCTCCCAGCAGATACCTTGAAGCTTGCTCAACGTCCTTGTCGCCCCGTCCGGAGAGGTTGACGATGATCAGGTCGTTGGGATCCATTTCTCCGGCGACCTTTGAGACGTAAGCCAGGGCATGTGAGGTTTCCAAAGCTGGAATGATTCCTTCGGTGTAGGAGAGCTCGCGGAAGGCCGCGAGGGCTTCATCGTCTGTGGCGAAAGTGTATTCCGCGCGCCCGATGTCTTGCAGGTAGGCGTGTTCGGGACCCACCGCGGCGTAATCCAGGCCAGCACTCACCGAGTGGGTGAGCTGAATCTGGCCGTCGTCATTGGCAAGGAGCCAGGTCTTTGACCCTTGCAGGACCCCTAGCTTTCCTCCCTGGAATCGGGCGGCATGGCGTTCGGGAATGATTCCGCCGCCACCGGCTTCCACTCCGATCATGCGGGTGCCGGGGTCGTTGACGAAGGGATGAAACAGACCCATCGCATTCGATCCACCACCGACGCAGGCCACCAGCATCTCGGGGAGACGGCCTTCTTTCTGAAGGATTTGCTCGCGGGCCTCCAAACCGATGACCCGGTGGAAATCACGGACCATCATTGGGAAGGGATGAGGCCCCAGCGCGGACCCAAGGATGTAGTGGGTGTCATCGACGGTAGCGACCCAGTCGCGCATCGATTCGTTGACCGCTTCTTTCAGGGTGGCCTGGCCGGCGGTCACGGGGACCACCTTGGCTCCCATGAGTCGCATCCGGGAAACATTAAGGGCCTGCCGATCCATGTCGACCTCGCCCATGTAAACGATGCACTCCATTCCAAAGCGCGCACAAACCGTTGCGGTGGCCACTCCGTGTTGACCGGCTCCGGTCTCGGCGATGATGCGTTTTTTGCCCAGGCGCTTGGCGAGAAGAATTTGCCCGATGGCGTTATTGATCTTGTGGGCTCCGGTGTGGAGAAGGTCTTCCCGTTTGAGATAAATTTTGGCCCCACCTAGATGCTCGGTCCAACGCTCGGCGAAGTAGAGCGGGGTGGGCCGCCCGCAATAGTTTTGGAGAAGGTCGTCCAGTTCGGTCTGAAAAGAGGGATCTGCTTTGGCTTCCTCGTAAGCATGGCCCAAATCGTCGAGTGGAGTCATCAGGGTCTCAGGAGCGAAACAACCTCCAAACTGACCAAAGTGCCCCGTTGCGTCGGGAACATTGATTGCCACTGTGCTCATGCGCGCACGGTAGCCGATCGGCTCTGAATGGCACGCGGAATTTCACGCATCTTTGATGATTGTTTCAGTCTGGGATGACCTGATCTTCGGTGGTGTTTTCAGCGTCATTCAAGGCGTGCTTTTTTTGCCGAATCCGTTTTTCTAGAGCTGATGGCACGCATCGCAGTTTTGGGATCGGGAACAGGGTCAAATTTCGATGCCCTGCTTCGGACATTTGGTAAGGAGATTGTTCTGGTTTTGTCCGATCGACCGGAGGCCGGGATTTTGTTGAAGGCGAAAGATGCTGGGATCACTGCCGTGATTGAGGAAGGTGGTCCCGACTTAAGCGGGCGCATTCTCAGCCACCTCGACGGGATTGATTTGGTTTGCCTGGCTGGGTTTATGCGCTTGGTGAAAGAGCCCCTACTTAGCGCTTTCCCCCGCCGCATTCTCAACATTCACCCCTCGTTGCTTCCGAAGTATCCGGGCAAAGCAGCATGGGAACAAGCGCTGGACGATGGGGCGACTGAATCCGGATGTACGGTTCATTTCGTAGATGCGGGAATGGACACTGGGGAGGTGATCATGCAGGCCCGGGTCCCGGTGAAGCCCGATGATTCGCCGGCGACACTCCATCGGAGAATTCAAGTAGAAGAGCACCATATCTACCCTCTCGCAGTGAGAATGGTTCTCGAGGAACTCACGGACGAGGAATGAATCTTAGCCGCAGGAATCGGAACGGCGTGTTTGCGATTGGAATCCGGTAACTCGCCAGACCATCTTCACCTTGGTTGGCCGGTTGGGCGGGGAGTGGAATGGGAACCCAGGAGTTGAGATCCGGGGAGCCTTCTGGAATGATCAGGTAGTCATCGACTCCCGACCTGAGGCTGAACTCAAACGCTTGCGGACTGGCCGTGGGCGTCTGCCCCCCGAGCATGAATTGAGCGAGATCGGACGATGGACTTTCGAGAGTGACCACGTCTGATACTCCGGGGGATCCTTGCGGCAGCGTGCTATTTCGCCATGACCCAGGTAAGGAAAGGTCCGGGTTGTCTTCAGGCCGAACGAGGGTCAGGGAAAACGAATCACCGTCGGCCCATTCCGTCCAAGGGTCCCGATCGTCGTATTCGAAATCAAAAATGACCGTGCCATCAGCCGCCGTTAGCATGATCTGTTCACCACCATTATCGAGCCGGGTCTGGTTGGCGAACTCGCCGGCGATATTGAGTGAATCGCCATGCAGAGCTTCGAAAGCGTTGCTGTTTTCCACCACCAGAATCCGGTCACCCGGAGCGAGCAAAGTGTTGGGCGGGAAGGTGAAGGAGATCCCAGCGGTGAAGGAGGCGTTGGTCAGATCGATGGTCTCGCTTGTCGAAATGTTGAGAAGCTCGATGAACTCGGTATCCGGATGGGCGTTATCAGGGTGATAGTGAATTTCACTGACAATGAGGTTATCAGGTCCCGCCGGAGTTCCGACGACAAAGGTGGCCCTTGCAAGGGCAGACCACTCACCGGCAGTAGTGCGAACGCGGGCGCAAACTTTGCTTGAAGCCGGGAGAGAAAAGGGTCCGGTATAGGCCGTGAGCGAATCGATGGGGTCACGACCATCTAACGAGTAATAGATGGTTCCTGCCCGACCGGTGGTGTTGTTGATGACGAGCTGGAATCCATCAGGCACGATGCCCCCGTCTACTGGAAACGAGGGAGGAGGAATGAAATTAGAGTCGATCCAGTTTGCCCGGTTTTGCAACCAGGATTTCATCCCATTGACCCGGTTTGTCCACGAGGATGCCGAGAGTCCGTTTTGGTCATCAGCCAGATCGGTGGTGATTTCCGCAACCTGAGCGTCAATAATGGCAGCCATGTTAGTGTTCGAAAGCGGTCCCTTGCGGAGTTCAAACCAACGGTCTTCGTATTCTCGTTGGAAGCCCGGATCGTTGAAGAGCCGTCCATACCACAAGCGATCAGGGCGAAAGTAGAGGGTGCCGGTGGTGGATCCTCCATAGGCTCCGTTGTTGAAATCCCAGAGCGGTCCCATACGGAGCTTGCGGTCGTGCGAAGAGACCCATGGAAACATGCTGAGCAGGAGGCCGTCGCCTTGTTTGGCGAGGGTGAGCATCTGCAAGTAGTCGATGAAGTCGGTGGTATCGAGGTGCTTTCGGTACCCGTTCACCGGATCGAGCCATCGCTGGTCGTCGTAGAGAACGTCTTCGAAATCGCGGAACCAGCTTTCAATGGCAACCCTTTGGGCGGGATTGATTCGATAGCCGTTCGGGTCTTCGAAATTGATGAAGGCATTATATTGCCGTGGGATATCGTCGTCCCGGCCTGACAGATTGGCCGGAGTTGACTGAATCCGGTTCGGCCCGGCGGTGTGAAAGAACTGAGGCGTGGTTGCTCCGTTCTCGGCCGAGAAGCCACCGACCGGTTCGGGGTCCATACGATTGATGCTGTTGAGCCAACCGCCAGTACTGCCATCTTCGGAAAGTGCTTTGAACTCCATTCGTTTGGCATCTCTCTTCGGTTTCTCCAAAAAGACATAGACGCCCCGGCGGTCCGATAGGGTCAGGTCGCTTCCGTTCTCATTAACGAAAAGATCCACGAAGCGGAATTCCGGTGCCCATCGCCCGGTTTGCCGGCTGAGTTCCCAGATGAAGGTGTTATAGAGCATGGTCCGGTCATAGTTTGGGTGGGGGTAGTAAAGGATCCAGTCAGACTCCTCCGCCAAGCCGAGAACGCGAATCGTCCGGTCGCTGTCTTCGTCTGTCTTCCAGGTTTCCATCGAGTAGGGCTTGGGGTTCCATGTGGAAGAGAACGCGCCTCGCACCCGGATACCAATGCGGGAGGTTTGATCTACTGGCTCGCTGAAGCTCGCGGTTTGAGTGACCTCGTCTTTTTCAAAGACGCCGAGAAAAGCCGGTTGGCGCGGAACCTGTCGAAGCCCCCCTCCCGTTTGGGTACTGGTGGACCAACCTTTGTTGGGAATGGGCCCTCTATTGAAGTTCTCAACGAAGAGGATGGGAAGGGCGGACGTGTAGGTAGCGAGTTCCGGTGAAACCCGGACATAGGAACGGGTCCGAATGACCGGTGGATGGCCGGGAAGGTATGAAGCAACCCGTATCTGGGTTGTCGAGTTAATGGTGATTGGGCCTTCATAAGGAAGTCCCTCTTGCTCCCCAGGGATGGTTCCATCCAAAGTGTAAAGCAGGGTGGAATTGGCGTCAGTTGAGAGTGTCAGTTCGAATGGTTCAACAAAGACCCCTTCTTCACGGGAAAAGTTGGCTTTCTCGGGAGCCGGAAAGGTGCAATTTTGCGCGGCCAGTAAGGTGACCGCCACTTCGGGTCGTTCCGGGTCATTGGTGGTGAGACGAAGAGTTTCCGCGAAGCAACCGTCGGCAAAGGGAGTAAAGGAAACCAGAAGGTCCACCGAGGTGCCCGCCGGAATGACCACCGGCTCGATGGGATATTGAAAGGCTCCGTTGTTTGCCAATGGAGTGACCACTAGATCATCGATTGGACCTTCGTTGCTGAGGTTGAGATCTAAGGTGGTGATGATTGGATCGACCCCAAAATCGAGAAGCCGCTCGACCTTCAGTATTGGCGCTGGATTGACCAGGGTTTCGCCGATGAAGCGAAACTCCCCGATGCCTACCCGGTCACCTCCGCCGAAGTTCTCGAACCAGTTGTCAGTAATGGTGAGGCGGATGGCATTAGCTGAAATGACCTGCTCAAGGGGCAGAGTGGTAGACGCTGAGCGGGAGATTGACGGAGATTCGAGATCAACGGCGTTGTCGAAGGTGCTTCCGCCATCTTCCGAGAACTCCAGCCGGAACGACTTCCCTTCATTCCCGTTGGGATTGCCAAAATGATAACCCCAGTAGACGAGGTCGCTGAATTGATGGGTTTCGTTGAAATTAAACAAGACAATCGGCGGAGGGGCAAAGTTGTAGTAATCGGCTGATCCTCCACCGGGAGCATTGGTGGTCCAGGCACTGGATCCGCTGGCGGCCGAGTGGGTCACTGATTGGTAGTTGTCGATGGTTGGAGTTGCCGAGAGGCCTGAACCGTTGGTGAGGTTGGCGACCGGAAAAAACTCTGTTCCAGTTAGCAAGGTGGTCGAGGTCGGGGTGATGATTTCGCTTGCTGTGAGGACACCGGGGAGGAGGAGAAGAAGGATTTTCACGGGTGGAGGGGAGAGTTGAAAAATCTACCCAAGTCGTAAATAGGGTGGATGAAAAAGGAAGGTCTTCGGCTCAGCTTGGCGTTTCTGCCGCACGAGTCCGAATAATGCAAGCCCTCCGAGAAGCAGGGTCGAGGCTTCGGGGATGGCCACAAACCGGACTTCGCCCATGCCGACCCGGTCTTCACTTGCCGGACCACCAAAATGGTTGTCGGTGATGGTCATGCGCACGGCGTTGGCGTCAAAGGATCCACCGAGAGGGCCAAAATCTGGACGAATTAATGTGAAAAGCCCCGAGGCCTTCGACCACGGGGCTTTGAAATTCAGAGATAAACTTTAACGGAAACTTTACTCTCCTCCGTCCTCTTTGGAATCAGGCTCGAAGTATTTTTCCATTGTTGCGCCGAGTTTTTCCATTTTCATGGCGAAGCCCATGAACATCTGGCCCACCTTTTCGGCAACGGCCGGGTCCTTCTGGGCGATTCCCATCATGGCGGCTTGCATTTCCTTCTCCATCTTCTTCTGCTTGGGCTTCACCTTGCTTGCCAGCTTCTTGCGGGCTTCGTTGGAAGGGACCTCCGTTTTGGAAAGGGCGGTGGCTTCGGTCTCTAGCTTTTTAGCCAGCTCATCGAGCTCCTTCTGGGCGGTGGCGAGTGTCGCTTCGTCCTTCACTCCGCTGATGATGCCCGGAAGAGAGGCAATCATATCAAAGACCTTGAAGGCACGCTTCTCGTAGGGGCCCTCTGGCTTGGGTTCTTCGGCCGTTTCTTTGGCCGGAGCCTCCTTGGCGGGAGTGTCTTGGGCGGGCAGAAACGCCATGCTTAAGGCAAAAAGGGCGGCAATCGTAATTTTCAGTTTCATGTTAACTCAGACCTGTGGGTTTAGTGGTCTGGGGGGAGTTACGGAAATTGGGACTAAAGGTAACAGACTTTTTTCGGGGAATGTTGGGAAAGAGGATATCAACTGATTTAGGAGCCTTGCCTCCTGACACTTCTCGGAGTTGCGCCAGTGGCCCTCTTTAATGATCGGGAAGAGCTGTCTTCGCTTTCTTATTCCAGTTGTTCCGCGATTTCGGCAAGGGTTTGGTCAGTGTCACGCAGCCAGTTCAAGGCGACCTCAAATCGCGAACGGGGGACTCAGCGCTTGTTGAGGAATCTCGCAACTGCCTTGGTGGTTGCATCTTCTGCTTTTCCTAAGTCACGGTTGATCGTCCCGTGGGTTTTGCCTTCGATTCCCATCACCTGCGCCTTGCCACCCTTTGCTCGAAGGGCCTTCGCGAGAGTTTCAGATTGAGCTCTTGATTCCTTGCGTTTCGCAACGTGGAGAATGAGGAAAGGGGGTGGGGTTCCCTTCATTTGTGATGCCTTCAAAGTGGGGGAAGCATCCTTCTGGGATTCTTCATCGAGAGTGAAAGCCTTGGTGTAGATATTGTTCTTGCGAAGTGCAGTGGCGATTTGATTGGGGACATGATAAGCGGCCCCGTCTAGCAAGATCGCTCCTCGGATTGACTTGGGATCCGTCCCCGCTTTCTTGAGCCTGGCTTCATCTACGGCCGCCAGCGCAGCGAGATGAGCACCGGCTGAGTGCCCCAAAAGGTAAAGTTGCTTGGGATCTCCTCCGTGGCTGGCGATGTTCTCTTCGATCCAAGTCACCGCCTGACAAACGTCTTCGATATGTTCGGGGTGTGTGACCTTGGGAGAGAGACGGTAATTGATGGAAACGAACAAGAAGCCTTGGCTGTTGAACCATCTGGCTTTGGGTTGAACGAAGCCGAGATTGGATTTGTCGCCAAAGGCCCAGGCGCCGCCGTGAATCCCAATCACGACCGGAGTTCCTCTTTTGAACGGTTGATCCGGCAGGTAAACGTCCAGAGTCTGTAAAGAGTCGCCCTCCGACACATAGGCGATATCACGAAGGATCTTGGCCGGAAGGGCGCCCAAGGTGAGGAGGAGGCAGACCAGAAGTTTCATAACCGATCAAACCCGGCAAAAGATCCAGGGTTGCAGGGATTTTGGCAAAGGGAGAAGGGCAAAAAACAGCGACTCAGATTTGAGTCGCTGTTTCCAAAAATGGAGTAAAGTAACTTCGCCTCAAATTACCTCTTCCCTTTCTTCTTTCGATTCGGGTCCATCGATTGGATGTATTCGATGAGATCTGCGAATTCTTGTAGGGTGAGACTGTCGCAGAGATGCAAGCTCATCATGTTGAGACCCGGGCCTCGCGACATGACATCCCCCACCGCAATCTTGGTGGGAGTGCCGGCAATATCGTGGAGGACGAGTTCTTTCGGGGTCTCGCTCATGAGCGTCCCGATCACCATGGTGCCATCCTTCTTCGTGATGGTTTTCCAGGATTCGGAGATGGAGGCAGCCGGCTTAATGATGGCTTCCGCAAGGTCGTCCTTTTTCCAGTTGCCCAAGGTGGCCAAATTCGGCCCCTTGATGACTCCCTTTGAGGTGACATTGTGGCATCCGGCACATCCCACTGCGTTGATGATCCGGGAGCCCTTTTTGGCATTTCCTTTTGCCTTTTGAAGATAAAGAACAATGTCTTCGATGGCTGTTTGGCCGATCTTCTTGGCCACCTTACCCGAGGTGTTGGGTCGCGGATTCAGTTCGCCGATGTAGGCTTTGTTCCTCTTCACTTCTGCGATCACGACCTCTTTGGCTGCGTCGGTTAGAGAGTTGATGTGCTTGTTGAGAAAGATCGAAATGTTGGATGACCCTTCCCAATCCACCGCGTAGTAGTAGGGGCCGTGTGGATCGGGACGTGTTTGCCACCAAGTGGAGCCATCGTAGTCGTTCTCCTTCTGATGGAGGCGGATCAGAGTGTTGACGATTTTTTCCTTGAGCGGACCTTCGCTCGTATCGGCCTTGGCCATGAGGGCATCAACCACCTTGGTGGAGTGCATGAACTTCATCGTGGCCAGAGCGGCGGAGGTCTTGGTGGTGTCTGCCGAACCGAGGGCGGCAATGCACTCGTCTTGGGCATCAAGAGCGAGGAGGGCTTGGCGCGCGATGTGGGGAAGAATGGCTTTGGAATTGGGTGTGGAGTGTAGCTTGGATTCGCCAGAGTTTCTTCCTGCTTTTTTCCCGCTGTTGGAGACAACAAAGGACACCTTGCCTTGGCCTTTTGATCCGGTAGTCATGATGCCGGTGGCCGTGAAGGTTTTGGCGTTGGCCGGGAGCTTGTATCTAATGGTGGCAGGAGCGTGAGTCCCGATGCCTTTGATACCATTACCGAGCGGCTTGTTGATGCAGTCTTTGTTGATCAGAGTTTTTCCCCAGCCTTGTGAGGCGGAAGCCCATTTCATTGTTGTGAGATCGATCTTCTTGCCATCCTTGGTGGTTACGGTTGGGTTGATCCACGCGGCGTGGTCGTTGCCATCGCCCCCCTGTTCGTCCACGATCAGAAATAGCTCCTCGAAGCCGGAGATGTCGGCCTTGATCTGTACTTTGTCCTTGAGCCGGGAAATCGCCTTGCTCTTGGTCGTCTTGGAATTGGAAGGCTTTTCTTTTTTGGGAGCGGCTGCGATGGGAGGAGCGGCGACTGCGAGAAGGTTGTCGGCCACGGCTTTTTTTCCGGTGCGTCCGAGCGCAACAGCGGCGGCGACCTGAACGCGCGGGTTTTCGTCAGCGAGGGCCTTCGTGAGGAGATCGAGGTTGGCTTTTTTGGCAACCGAAAGGCGATCGGTCATCGCTCTCACGGCATGTTCGCGTAGGTCCTTGTCGGCATAGATTTTCTCAAGATCGGCCAGAGCCGCTTCGCCCTTGAGTTGGGCCAAGGTGTAAATGCCAGCTACGCGACCCTCAAGAAGAGCATCCTTGTCTTGGATCACTTTCATGATTCCCGAAACGACGGAGGCGTCTTTGCGGCGGACCAGCTCCACGGAAGTGTAGGTCCGGACGGTGATACTTTCGGACTTGAGCATTTCGACGAGCGCTTCTTTGGATAGTCCGCTAAGTTTCGGGAATGGTTCGTACTTCCATCCCTTGGGAGTGACGATGTCGACGTATCCCTTGTTTTTGTTTCCGCTGTAACCGGCGCCAGCCCATGCAGCGACATACACGCGACCGGAGGCATCGACGTCGAGATCCGCCACTTGTTGGGAGCCGATGAATTCCATAGGCTTATTGGTGAAGGAAGCCCCATCTGGTTTGACGTCATGGATAAAGATCTTGGAACGGCCCCAGTCCGCGAGGAGTGGCTTGTTGTTGTACTTCGCCGGCCATCCTGGCTCTTGTAGGTAGAGGCTACCGGTGCCGGAACCTCGTCCGTATTCTCCGAGAGCGGGAAGCATGTCCTCAGGGAAGTGGGTGTAAAGGCTGGGATAACCGTATTCGCCGCTTTGAATGTAGTGGCTGAAACGGACCCACCAACCGACACCGTCATTGGTGTTTTCCCGGGTGAAGACGTTCATGAAGGGATCGATGGCCACATCGTAAACGTTACGGGTTCCGTGAATGAAGGTCTCGAGTTCCGATCCATCAGGGCGCACCCGCACCACCCCTCCGCCGTGGAAGGTCAGCCTAGTTCCGTCCGATCCCTCGGCACCCACAAAGCCGAAATCACCCACGGAAATGTAGACCCATCCATCAATTCCGAGTCGGATGTTGTTCGTGCAGTGGTCGGCTCCGCGTCCTTGAATGAACTTCGGATTTCCGATCCCTTTGACGAGGGGCTTGAGAGGGCCATCGGCCACTCCGTCATGATCAGCATCGGTGAAAACTGAGATTTGTTGGTTGTAAGGTTTGCCATCCTTTTGAGTGCAGTGAAGCACAATGAGTTGATCTCCCATCGGAATGAGGCCTCTGGGATTGTCGATCTTGGCGTAGGTGGTGACTTGGTCCGCGGTGCCGTCGTTGTCGGTATCCACGAGGCGCACGATGGATCCCATATTCGCTTTCTTTCCGAGTGATCCTTGAAGATCGACGCCTACGTAGACCTCGCCTGTGGGAGCGGATGCGATGACGGCGGGGCAGGGGGTCTTGTCCGGGCCAGCAAAGAGTTTGGTTTCGAGCTCACCGGGAACGCTGGCCGAGTAGGCGGCCACAAGAGTTCCGAGGGTCAGTAGTACGGTTTTTTTGATTGGATTTTTCACGGACGGATGAAGTGGTGGCGATTGTTTCGGGGAACGAATACAACAAAACAAGCGCGTGCCTTGCAAAGATGTTTTCCGCGGTGGGTCCTTGGTGTTTTACGAGGTCGCATGGTATCCGAGCGATGAATCATCGGTTGGCCCGATAATCTGATGGAAGAGAGGATTTTACGCCGTATGGGTGGAATGGTTCAACGTCTCACTGCCATTGTTGCTGCTATCGGTTTTGCCTATGGGGAAAGCAAACCGCTGAATCTCATTCTCATTATAGCCGACGATCTCGGTCATGAAACACTTGGTTGCAATGGTGGAGAATCTTACCAGACGCCCAATTTGGACAAATTGGCGGCGGAGGGGATACGGTTCGAGCATTGTTATTCGCAGCCAATCTGTACGCCCACCCGCGTTCAGATTATGACGGGTCTTTATAATGATCGCAATTACACCAAGTTCGGTCAGTTGCGGCGGGGAGAGACCACCTTTGCCCATTTGCTCAAGGAAAAGGGTTATTCTACTGCGATCGCGGGAAAATGGCAGCTCGGCAAAGAGAAGGATTCGCCCCAGCACTTTGGCTTCGAAAAATCCCTATTGTGGCAGCACACCCGCAGTGGTCGTATGCCCAAGCCCAAAGGAGAGGGGAAAGGAGTCTACGACAAGCGGTTTGAGAACCCCTACCTCGAACGCAACGGAGTCGAAGAAGACTACACGAACGGAGAGTATGCTCCTGATCTCTGCACGGACTTTCTCTGCAAGTTTATTGACGAGAACAAGAAGACGCCTTTCCTGGTTTATTATCCGATGATTCTCACCCATTGCCCCTTTTGGCCGGTGCCCGGTGGGAAGGACTGGGATCCCAAGAGTCCCGGCAGTCCGACTTACAAAGGCGACCCCAAATATTTTGGCGACATGGTCAACTACATGGATAAGTTGGTAGGGCGGATTGTGGCCCAGGTGGAAAAGAGTGGCCTCTCCGAAAACACCGTCATTATTTTCACTGGAGACAACGGCACCGATAAACCGGTGGTCTCAAAATGGCGTGGCATTGAAGTGGCGGGCTCCAAAGGAAAGACCATCGATGATGGATGCCGGGTTCCTCTCATTGTGCGCGCACCGGGGTTGAAAGGGCGCGGAGAGTGCAAGGATCTGGTCGACTTCACTGACTTGCTGCCGACGCTTTGCGATCTCGCCGCAGTCGATCCTGGCAAGCAGGAGAAGCCCTTCGATGGGCAGAGTTTCGCGCCTCAGATTCGAGGCGAAAAAGGGACGGCACGCGACCACACTTTCTGTTGGTATTCACGGTCGGGAAATTACAAGAAGGATCTTGCCGTCTTCGCCCGCACCGAACGTTACAAGCTTTATCGCGATGGCCGCTTCTTTGACCTTCCCCAGGACCGCCTGGAAAAAAACGAGCTGAAAGGCGAAATACTCACTGATGAGCAGAAGAAGGTGAAGGCGATGCTTCAGGCCGTTCTCGACGAGCGTTTGAAAGAGGTCGGGCGTTGAGCCGGGCTACTTCTTTCGCCAGCTCTCATCGAAGAAGGCTTTGCCGGCTTCGTAAAGCGATAGACGCGAGCGGAAGGCGTTTTGAACCGGAGAGTTGCCGGGCACCAAGGCCATGGCTGATCTGACGCTTGAGGCCGCCCCTTTGAAATCGCCACTGGCGGCTTGCGCGATCCCAAGGAGATCGAGGTAGTTGGGGTCTTTGCCTCCGGTCAGCTGGATGAGCTTGTTGGCAATGGCAAGAGCTTCGTCGGGCGACCGGATTTCAGCGTCGGGATGAGCGGCAAGAGTCCAGCAGAGTTTGCCGGCGGCGACGGTGAGTCCGGGGGCGTATCTGAGGGCCTCTTTGTATTCCTTGATGGCGCCGGAAAAGTCACCCGATCCCCGCAGGATATCAGCGAGGTGCATGCGCGCCGCTCCGTCTTTTTGGTTTTCGGCAACGGCTTGCCGGGCCTTTTCGAGCATCTCCGAGGCGCTCGGCTTGGGGCGCTCGGCTTCGAGGGTGGCGAGAGTCTGGCGGGCCGTCTTGATGGCGTTTTGATTGGGCGATTCGTTTTCTAATTCCATCCTTATGAATCGCCTGAGGTAGGTCTCAAGCCATTCCAGTTTGGTATGATCGAGCAACTGGCTGGTAAACCGTGAGGTGGAAAGAGAAGCCGGAGGCATGGCCCAGCGACCCCGAAAGGGAGAATTGGCGACGCGGAGGGCGGCTGGCTTTTCCTTAAGTAATGGAAGATCGTAAAGGACGTCTTTGGCACGCACCGAGCCTTTGTAAATGACCGCCACGCTGCCGTTGGTATCGATCAAGAAGCTGGCGGGAACGGGAAGCGGTTGCCAGCTGTCGAGATAGCTTCGCTGAAACAAGTCGAGAATCTGCACAGTGTCGGCGTTGACCGGCGCGGAGTCGAAAGGAAACGCCATTTCCTTAAGAGTCTCACGGGCGCGTGTAGGGTCGCCCGATTCGTCAAGACCGTCGGTATTGAGGACAAGGACACGAAGCCCTTTTGAACGGTAATCGCCGGCATGAGCCACCCAGTCCTTCAATTCATCGAGACAGGCTGGGCACCAGCTGGCCCACAGATTGATGAGGAGTGGTCCCTTTAGTTGGGTCGTGGGGATCTCGGTGCCATCCTCTTTCCAGAGCATGGGAAGGGGCAGGCGTTGGGTAAGAACGATGCGGGTTCTTTCTGATTCAGGCTCAGGCTCTTGGGTTGCAGGAAGAAGAGCGCTTTGAACTTTGGGCGGCGACCAAGCTTGGGCTTTTCCGGTTCCGAAATGAAGGTCGTAGAAGCCGGTGGGAGAGATTTCCTTAAAAGCCTCGGTGTTTCCTCCGGGCCAGTGGACCATCACGCTTTCGATCCCGGCCTGCCTTCCGATCCCGAAATGGAGCCAGGCCCCGTTCTGGGATAGAAAGGAATCTCCGCCCCGAACGGTACGGGTAATGGGGCGGGGGTCCTCCTTGAGAGAGACCACAACACGGGCACCGATGGCATCGCGATTGACCTTGGTTCCGTCTCCATGGAGTCGAAGGGAAACAAAGGTGGATTCCTGAGCGAGATCATTGCGCAACAGCCGGAGACGGGGAGCAGTGCGGGCGCTCGTCCAGAGATCGAGGTCGCCATCGAAGTCCCAATCGGTTGCGATGACTGTTCGGGCGTCGTCGGGAAAATCAAATCCTGAGACCGAGGAAATGTCGGTAAAGCGACCACCGCCGGTGTTCAGGAAAGCGCAATTCTTCTCGCGTCCCGAGAAAGACCGACCCATGTGGAGAAGCCGGCTGAGGGCGGCCCAGCCAAAGCGGTATCGGGAAGTGATTTCCTCACTGAAGTCATCAACCGGGGATTGCGACACGACCTGTCGCCAGTAGACACTTCACAAGTCACCGGTATCGGGGGCGGTGATGAAGCCGTTGGCGGCTACGATGTCCTCCCAGCCGTCATTATCGAGATCGGCGAAGCGAGAGCCCCAGGCCCAGCGGGCCATGGTGGTGGCGGAATCGACGCTGACATCCTTGAAGCCACCGCCGGGAGTGGCCGCAAACAAGGTGTTTCCGCGGGCGAAGCGTTGAAAGGTGGGGAGGGCTTCCCCGGCTTTGCCATCCTGAAATTGTTTCTGGAAGGTAATTCGGTTGCCGGCGGAAGAGAACATGTTGCTCACGTAGATGTCGGCCAGGCCATCCCGGTTATAGTCGCCCCAGCTCACAGACATCCCGGAGGAGAGGTCTTCCACCCCAAGCTCCCGGGCAACGTCGGTGAATTTCGAGCCATCGTTTCGATAGAGATTGTTGCGACCGTAGTCGTTGGCGACATAAAGGTCGGGGTCTCCGTCCCGGTCATAGTCCTCCCAAGCGGCTGCAAAGCTGAAGCGGGTGTTGTTTTGGTTGAGGCCGGTTTTGGAGGTGACATCTGAAAAAGAGAAATTTCCTTCGTTCTTGAGTAGAACGTTCCGCCCTCCGTTTTGAGCATCGTGGAAGGGCATCGGTGATCCAAGGGCGCCGGCTTCTGCGAGGTCATCCGGGCTCGCATTGTAGCCGCAGGTGTAAAGATCGAGATCGCCGTCGAGGTCGTAATCGATCGCTGACAGGGAAAAGGTCTGGGCGCGGAGGAGAACGTCTCTCTCGACCACGAACTTGGCCCCGCCTTCGTTGCGCATCAGGATGAGCCGGAATTGCAGGGCGATGATGAGATCACGGTCTCCATCGTTATCGAGGTCGATGGCAAGAGCGGCAGGCGAGTAGTCCAACCAGCCCGCCCCGCTTTCTTCGGTGTGGTCGACGAGGGTTCCATCGAGCTGCCGAAGATAGAGACGATTGGGAAGTCCGCCTTGCTGGCAGAAGTAAAGGTCTTCCAGACCGTCGTTGTTGAGGTCGGCAAGGACGAGGCCAAGGTTGGCCACGACATCAAGCCCGAGGTCGCGGGGAAAGCGGGCTCGCCAGTGGTCGGTGGAGCGAAGGAGGTGATTCTGGTAGCTGGGATTCTTTCCGAGTGCCGAGGCGGTGCAATCGGAGAAAAGAGGACGACCCTCGCCGTTCGCTCGATAAACTTCTTCGTAGGAAAGCAGGTCAATACCGACAAGCAGGGGAGAGGCGTCGGATTGTGTCCAATGGCAACGCCACTCGGCATTCATCTGGAGTCGGCCTCCTGCAACCGAAATACCCGAGGCATGAAAAAGGATGTTGGTGTAGATCTTTGTGGGGCTTTCCTGTTCGATCCGATAAAGTTTGGTTTCCAGTTGAAGGAGGGAATCAGGAGCGAAAGCCGTACGGAGATCAGAGATGGTTTTGGCGAGATCTCTTTTTCCCGGCCACGATTTATTGTTCCAGCGGCGAATTGAAAATTCCCGTCCATTGTAATTGAGTTCCTCCAGCTCGGGGGGACGAAGTCCGGCGCTCGAAAACTCCTTGCTGGCGAGGCCTTCGAGGTCGCGGGCGGCAGGATCGGGTTCGGCGAGAGCCTGCTTGAAAAATTTGAGTTGAGCTCCGGCTTCCTCGTTAAAAGCTTCGGTGTCCCATCCGTCGGCAGAGGGATCGATCCGATTCCAGGCATCAGCAAGCGGAGCCACGAGTTCACGCTCCTTCAGGCCAGGTGCTTCGATCGTTCCTTTGGAAAACTCCCGGGTTTGGACCTCATTGCGGGTTTCCGTCTCGACCTCGGAATCCTGACACGAAGAAAGGAATCCGACAGGGGCCAGAAACAGAGGGAGGCGTTTGAGCAATATACGGGTGCGAGGCACTTGATATGGGAATTAGAGTGGAGAGGCTCCGGGATTTAGCATCATGGAAATAGAAGACCCCTTCAACAAAAAGAACAAGCCGCGGGTCTGCAGCTTGTTCTGTCTGAAGAGTTAAGGTGTTTCGGGCTCTAGCGGCGTCAGCGAAGCAGTGCCAAAAAGCCAAGCGAACCAAGTAATCTGGTGGCGGGCACGGGAATCCCAATCCCGCCTAAGCTTATGCCGGCCTGACCAGAATCATAAATTTGTTGCACTTCTTGCTGGGTGAGAACGCGATCACACATCGCGACATCGGCAATTTGGCCGCCCCACATGCGGTTCGCTCCACCCTGAGGGTTGTTTCTAATCCACAAGACATCGGTTCCGTTGTCGGAGATTGCCATTGCCCTGTTGCTCGCACTTGCAACAGAGATTCCATTGACAAAGAGTTCCGTGCCGCCGTTGTGCGTGGTCGTAGCGACGATATGATACCATCCTCCGTTCAAGATTTTTTGTCTAGAACGTGGCTCATCTTCAAATGACCGTCGTCGGTGACGAAATGTGCATGGCGCCTGCTGAGTGGAAAGCCGGGCACCTTACCCCATCTGTGAGCTGATCATTTCTTTTCAGCCCGTTTAAACTCCAGCTCGTAAAACCAAAAATCCCGGTTGGGTTGCTCAATCTTGAGCTCATTCGGTTTTCCTTTTTGGTCGAAGGAAAAGAGAATCGATCCGAGCGGGAAGTGGTAGGACACAGAAGGGCGCCAATTGATCAGGAAGATTTCCCGGCTCATCGGCTCGAGATCGGCCACGAGATGGGGGGCGGGCTTCAAGCGGAGGACCAAATTGTTATTTTCGTTCGCAATGGTGGCATCGCCGTAAAGTTTTCCGGTGTAGGTGCCGACATAGTCATCGAGTTTGAGATTCGAAGGAGAAGGCTCATTCTTCGGCGGGAGAACCCTTTTTTCCATTTTTGCAAAAGCCAGGAATTCGGATGACCAGTCGCGCTCAGGGGCCTCACAGAAGATGTCGAAAATCTTGTGCTGCAGGGCGGTGGGAACAGAGTTTTCGCAATTGGTGAGAACGACCAGGCCGAGACCCTCTTCCGGCATCATGGCGGTCATCGAGATCATGCCATCGAGTCCTCCGCTGTGGGAAACGACCTTACGACCGTGGTAATCCCAGACATTCCAGCCGAGCCCAAAGGTGTTGAAATGCCGGGAGGGCATGAAGGTGCTAGCGCCTTTGCTGATTGGGATGATGACGGCGGGTTGATGCATCTCCCAAATGTTCTGCTCGCTCACGATTCGTTTTCCTTCGAAACTCCCTTCACCCAGTTGGAGTCTCAGCCAGTTGGCCATCTCGACGACCGAGGAATTCAATCCCGCTGCCGCCACCACGCTATCGACGTTTCCCCGATGGTGGAGAGCGCGCAGGCCTTTTCCGCCGGATTCATTGTGAGGCCACGCTGCGTTGCCCTTGAGGTCGTTCACGCTCGTGGTGGTCCGCTTCATCCCCAACGGTTTCAGGAATCTTGCGGTGACGAACTCGCTCCAGCTTTTTTCGGAGACCTTTTCGATGATCCTGCCAGCCGCAATGAACATGAGGTTTTGATAACCAAAGCCGGAACGAAATCCGCGCACGGGTTTGAGATGCTTCAGGCGCTTCAAGATTTCGTCGCTCGAATAGGTGGTTTCATACCAGAGCAAATCACCACTGAAGGTTCCGAGTCCGACCCGATGCGAGACCAAGTCGCGGATCGTGAGGTTTTCGGTGACGTAGGGATCGTAGAGTTGGAAGTCAGGCAGGTATTCGGAGACTCGGTCATCCCAGCCGCCAATCTTCCCTTCATCGATCAGGATTGCGAGGGCGGCCGTGGTGAAGGCCTTTGAGTTTGAGGCGATCGCGAAAAGGGTGTTTTTGTCGACGGTTTCCTTCCCTCCCAGCTTGCGAATGCCGTATCCTTTGGCGAAGACCACCTTGTCATCTTTGACGATTGCAACCGCCATGCCGGGAATCTCCCAGTCCTTGTGGGCCTTTTCGGCGTAGACATCAATCGTCGCGAGTTTGAGCTCGAGTGGAGTCTTGTCAAAGGCAAGACCGTGAGGGACCAGAAATAGAAAGATGATCCGGGTGAATGACAATACTCTCATGGCTGGTTTGAGCTTGAGAGATGGGTGGAACTACAGGGAGCTTTTGAAAACAAAAACGCCCTTTTTGTTCCCGACTCCGATGTCTGTTTTACCGTCGTCATTAATATCGGCCGCTGACAGTTGAGTGCCCGCTCCGGAGTCGTTGTCGATCTGCCGGGGGATGAAACGTGCTCCTTTCTTGTCGCGCACCAATTGATAGACGTAAAGAACGGCAGGTTGCATGGCGCCCGGGTCGCGACCATTGTGGGCGAAGTAGCGTTTGCCGGTGGCGAAGTCGGTGAGACCGTCGCCATTGAAATCGCCAGCCACCAGCGAGTGCGCTTGGCTGAAAGTCACTCCGCCGACCCCGGCCGATTTGTCTTCGGGCACGAGGATGTGCTGCTTAAAGGTGATTTTCCCGTCGGCCTTTTCGTTTTCAAACCAAGCCAGGCCCCAGGAATGGGCCGAGGTACTTGAAACGACGTCGTTGTCGCCGTCCCCATCGATGTCAAAGACCAGCATTTGCGCCCCGCCTTTCTTTGAAAACGGATAGGAGTGAAAGGTCCAGTTGCCGGGTTGTTTGAGGTTGGTGGGGGATTCATACCAACCATCTTTTTCGAGCAGATCGACTTTGCCATCGCCATTCAGATCGCCCAGTCCAAGACCGTGGTAGTAGGGTGACTTGGTGCGGGATTCCGAGATGGGCTGAAAGGTCCAGGGTTTCTCGGGTGCTTTGGGGTCGGGATGGAAGATGCCAAAGCGACCGTCCTTCATCGCGATAAATTCCAAGGTTCCGTCTCCATCGAGATCAGCCAGTTCCGGTGATTCGTTACCCACCTTTTCGGCAACGCGATACTTTGGCCAGTTCTCTGATTTTTCTTTTGGCTGGAGGTAAAGGTCGAGGTGGAATTTGCCATCGTGCGCCACTTGGAAAATATCAGCGCGACCGTCCTTGTTAATATCGGCTACCCAACTTAGAAAGGAGTTGTGTTTATATCCCTTCGCGGGCACGGCTTCGCCCGGGCGATAGCGGTGTGAGTTTTTGAAGTCGGGTCCCTCCCACCAAAGCGGTCCGGCAAGAAGGTCCGTTTTGCCGTCTCCATTGACGTCGCCAAAGGACGCGCCTTCCGTATAAACGCCGGATGAGAGCAGAAGTTTTTGGTGGGCCGGAGCGGAGGGTTCTTTTGCGTCGCGTGCGAAAAGAACGACCGCAACCGAGCCGAGGGGAAGGATGAGTTTCAGAAGCTTCATTATTCGACAATTTCAATGAGGACAGGGGCCGGGCGGGCAGATTGATTGACTGCGATGGTGAAGTTGCGTGGGTCTTTGTTTCCGGTGACCTCGACAATCGCGGAGCCGTTTTCGGGAAGCTTGATTTCCTTTTTGCCATCGAAAAGGTGCATCGTGTTGGTGTCGTTGATCTTGATTTTGATAGTGCCTTTGCGATCGATTCCAAAACGAGCGACCGCCCAGGAGGCGCGACCCCTTCCGCGAACCTTTGGAAGTTCGGTGGGAAGGAGTTCACCGCTCACTTTTCCGCTGTAAGGTGTCCATTGATACCCGTCGAAGCGTTCGGCAAACATCGCGGCTCCATAGTGACCGTATTGATCAACGGTGCGAGGGTGCGGCTGCATCACGACCCAGTCTCGGATTATGGGTTTGGAGCTGACCTTGAATTCTCCTTCCTTGCCCAATTCCGAGAGAAATCGTACTAAGTCCACGAATTGGTCTTCTCGAAGTGACCCGGTGAGACCGGCGGGCATCATTGAAACCGGACTGATCGTGACGCTTTTAACGTCTGCTTTGGAAATGCGGATGATCTTGCCAGTGTTGTCGCGCAGCACCACCTCGGTATCGCTCTGACTGACGAGGCCACCAGCGTGGCTGTTGCCGTTTTTCTCTACCACAAAGGTGGTGTGGTATCCCTCCTTAATCTTGTCGGTGGGATCGAGCAGGGAAGTGATGAGGTAATCAACAGGAGCGCTGGCTCCGATGCTTACGAGGTCGGGGCCGATCTGACTGCCTACCCCTCCGATGGCATGACAAGTGAGGCAGGCCAACTCGGTGCGCCGGTAGATTGTTTCGCCACGATGTGGGTCGCCGTTTTTGATTACGCGGTCGACAAGTTTCGCCATCTCGTCTTTGGAGAGCTTTTGAGCCATCGGCTTGAGATCGCCGGCAAGACGGAGGGCGTTCATGAGATCCTTGGGCGGCCGGCCGGTGGTGCCGGCCCGTTGTAGGCCGAGGGTGGCCGACTTGGCGGGGATCTTTTTTCCTTTGAGAGCATCGGCGAGGGCTTTGGAGGCTTTCGGGTTTTGCAGGAAGCTCCGGTAAAGGTCATGCGGATCCTTTCCGTCGGTGTCGCGCATGAGGAGGTCGGCTCCATATTTTGCGGCCTGACCGGGAGCGATTTTGGAAAGCTCTTTGATCGCAAGGGCGCGCTTCGCTTCGTCGTTATCTTCTCCTGCGAGCTTGTAAAAGAAGGCGATGGTCTCCTTGTCATTGAATAGGCGAAGGCCTTCTGCGGCGGCGGCCCGGCGGCCGGTTGACTTGGTATTGATGAACGCCTTGATGAGGATGTCGCGGGCGGCAGTGAGTTTCCAGAGTCCGGCCAGTTTGGCAGCATCAACGAAGACCGTGAGGTTGGTGGATTTGAGCAGGGGCAAGAGTTTTTCCTTCCCGGGTTTGGGTTGAATTTTGCGAATCTGCGCGGCAGTGATGAGTTGTTTGAGGATCGCCGGTTCTTTTGCCACGAGGTCCATGAGTTTGGAGAGATCGTCTGGCGACCCGGTTTGCGCGATGATGGAGATCGCGTCTTCGCGCTCCTCCTTGCTCAAGGTGTTGCGGTCAATGCTTTTGAAAATGGAAGCGAGGGACAGGGGTTTTCCAAGAGCCTTCATTGCGAAGATGAGATGGGCGATTTTGTCGCCAAAGATTGGTTTTCCGGCTTCAAAAGTGGGAGCCCATTGGTCCTGATGTTCGCGAGCGATCGACCAGAGCGCGAAGTCGATGTTCTTGTCCATCGGGTGATCGAGGGCTTGTAAGGCGGTGGGGACCGACTTGGGCCCGGGCATTTGCGCCAGGCAGCTGATTGCCCAGAGCCGTACTCGTCCATTGGGATCGTTGATGGCCTTGGCGACAATGTCACTGGCATCTGGGAGTTCTTCGTGGCGATGGTAAACCACCCGCAGGGCCGCTGCGCGGTAGCGGGCATCTTTGGAAGCAAGTAGCTTCTTGATGATGTCGGTGGCGGTGTGGTTCAGGGCCTGGTGGTTCCACATCGCCTGCATGAGTTGGTATTCCTTAGTTAGTTTGCTGCTCCAGGCAGTGAGGGCCGAAAGGGACTCGGTGCGATTGCGGGTGCGGAGCTCGCTGCGGGCTTGCTCGCGATGCACACGTTCCGTGGATATGGTGTGGGCGAGGAGCTCGTCGATGGTGAGTTTGGTGAAGTTCTTTTTTGTAACGAGTTGCTGTCCTTTGAAGGTGACCCGCCAGATCCGTCCGTGGGTGTGGTCGCGTCGTTTGTCGCGGAAGTCGACTTCACCGTGCTGGATGATTGGATTGTACCAATCAGCAATGTAAAGGGCACCATCGGGGCCCATCTTGACATCGATGGGCCGAAAGGCCCGGTGGGAGGAGCTCAGAAAGTCATCGACCCGGGTCGAGACGTAAGCACCTGAATCAGGCGAGAGGCGGTAGGCATTGATTCGGTGGCCCCGGAAGTCGGGCGCGATGAGGAGGCCCCGGTATTTTTCGGGCATGTGAGAACCGGAGAGAACCTCGAGGCCGCACAGTTTCGGTTGTCCCGGGTTGAGGCCGTCGACGATGCGGCGTGCTCCGGGAGAGGTGCGGAAGACCGAGCGCGGGAAAATGTCGTTGATGCCATGTCCGCCGGCTCCGTCGGTCGCAAAGGTCTGTCCGTAATCATCGAAGATGAATCCCCAGGGATTGATGAGACCTTTCGAAAGAATTTCGGCGCGCTGGGTTTCCGGGCGGAAGTGCCATACGCCACCTCCCATAAGACGGCGGATGCCGTAGGGCGTTTCGAGGTGGGTATGGATGTAGATCGACTGCAGGAAGTAGAGCATCCCGTCGGGCCCCTGCTCGAAGGTGTGCACGAGGTGGTGGGTGTCTTCGGTTCCAAACCCGGAGAGAACGACGCGTCTTTCGTCGGCCTTGTCGTCACCATCGGTATCTTTGAGGAAAAGGATCTCGGTGGAATTCGCGACGTAGGCTCCGCCGTCGGCCGGCAGAACCGCAGTGGGAATGTGAAGGTCGTCTGCAAAGACGATGCGCTTATCTGCTTTGCCGTCGTTGTTGGTGTCTTCGAGAATGAGGACGCGGTCGTTTTCCTCGGCACCGGGAACGATATGCGGATACATCCCGCTGGACACGAGCCACAGGCGCCCCTGGGTGTCGAAATTCATCTGAACCGGCTTGGCAATCATGGGATCGGAGGCAAAGAGCTCGATCTGCATCCCCTCCGGAAGATTGAAGGCGGCTTGTTGTTTGATCGGATCGGGATCGGGAATGTTCTTGAGACCGCGTTGGGCGTGAGCGGTCAGGATGGCAAGCGAGGTGGCGAGAAGAATTCGGTAGATCATTACTTGAGGGCGAGGATGGAGGTACGAAGGGATTCGATGTCCTTTTCGGACTTTTCGATGAGCGGGTCGAACATGGGGAGTTCCTTCACATTCTGACCTTGTTCATGTTTTCGGAAGAGACGGAGGTAGGTTTCGTTGGCGGGACGCCAGCGGAAGAAGAAGAGCTTGTTCTTGGCGATGATCGCTTCGCAGAAGGCCTTGACCGACCCATGGCCCAGCTGGGCGGAGTTCTTCATCCCGAGCGATTCCACAAACTTCGGAGCGATGGCTTCATATCCTTGGTCAGTGAGGTGAAGCCCGTTGTCGGTGAGTCCTTTGGCAGAGCCAGCGGCGGTATTGAGATCAGCGAAGTGAAGTTGGTGCTCCTTGGCCATGGCGGCCAGAGCCTTGGTGTATTGAACGAGATTTTTATTGTGTTCGCTCATGTCA
>JBMYLT010000011.1:96583-131554 GCA_049596615.1 Akkermansiaceae bacterium
TCTGCCGGAAGAGGGGAAACGATGACAATCTCACGTGGTTTAGCCGTCGACTGAATCATCTTGATGAGGGTTTTGTAGCCACCGATGAATTCAGTGAGCCCGTCCTTCCCTTTAAAAGCGGCACCGGCTCCGTAGCAAATGATGACCACATTGGGCTTGAGCTCGCTGAGGTCGGACGTGAGGCGTTTGAAGCCTTCGGCCGGTGGTCCGAAGTAGCTGCGTGCGTGTCCGAATACCGTGTCGCCACTCCAGCCAAGATTACGAAACTTCAAGTTCTTCTTATCAGCGGCCAGAGTGAGGGCGGTTTCGAGATGACCGTATTTTTGAGCGCGCTCGATGAAGGTGTTACCGAGCAAAACGACGGTGTCGTCATTCTGGAAAGTGATCGCAGAGGCCGGAAGGATGGTGAAAAGGAGAAGGAAAAGGCGTTTCATTTATTCTGGAAGCCCAGTTACGGGCCGCGGGTTTGGCTTTTGTCAATCGATTCGGCCCAGAGGTAACCCCAAAAGTAACACTCTCGCTGGGGAAAGGAACGCTCGATTTCTATGGTTTACGCTAGGTTCGACTTATGCCCCCGGGTGTTCTAAAAACGAGGGCATGATCGAGAGCATGGATTGGGTGGTGATCGTGGTTTCTCTGGTTGTCAGCCTCGGAATCGGATGGTGGGCGTCCAGGAAGAGCCAAGGTACGTCTGAGAGCTTCTTTCTGGCCGGGCGATCGATGCCGTGGTGGTTGCTTGGTGTTTCCATGGTGGCCACCACCTTTGCGGCGGACACTCCAACTCTAGTCACGGACTGGGTGCGGACCGAAGGTGTTTCCAAAAACTGGCTCTGGTGGTCCTTTGTCTTCTCCGGCATGATGACGACCTACGTCTTCGCACGTCGGTGGCGGCGATCTGGGGTGGTGACTGATGTCGAATTCTACGAACTCCGGTATTCCGGAACGGGTGGAAAAATTCTCCGTTGCTTTCGATCACTCTACCTCGGCTTAGCCTTCAACGTCTTCATCATCGCGGTGGTGTCGTTGGCAGCGATGAAGATCATGGGAATTCTAATGGGACTTTCGCCGACTCAAACGATTTTGATTGGGGCGGGTGCGACCTTGCTATACAGCGTAGCGGGAGGATTGAGGTCGGTATTGCTGGTGGACTTCTTCCAATTTGCCCTCGCCATGGTCGGCTCTGTTGCGGCAATGCTCTACATCCTCAACATGGATGCCATTGGTGGCCTCGACGGTCTCTTCTCTAATGAAAGTGTTCAGGCCAAGATGTCACTTGTGCCTTCCACGCAAGACGCGTGGGTGGCTTTGTTCATCATTCCGATCGCGATTCAATGGTGGACTGCCTACTATCCCGGAGCCGAACCCGGGGGAGGGGGCTACATTGCTCAGCGGATCTTTGCGGCCAAGAATGAAGAGCACGCCACCAAGGCCAGTCTCTTTTTCAACGTGGCCCATTATGCTCTTCGTCCTTGGCCTTGGATCCTGATTGCTCTCGCTTCCTTGGTCGTTTTTCCCACTGTCGAATCGATTGGCGAGGCCTTCCCGGATCTCGACAAGAACAAGCTCAAAGACGATGCCGCCTATCCCGCGATGGTGGCGCAGCTCCCGGTTGGTTTAAAGGGTCTCGTTTTGGCCTCGTTGATCGCGGCCTACATCTCGACCCTTTCCACCCAGGTGAACCTCGCTTCTTCTTATCTGACCAAGGACTTTTGGAAGCGCTTCGTCGACCCGGCCTCTTCTGAAAAGCAGCAGGTTCTCGTTGGTCGCGTCATGAGTGTTGTCGTTCTCGCTCTGGGTTCATTGGTGGCTCTTTTCTTTTCCAATGCTGCTCAGATGTTTGAGGTCATCCTGATGATCGGAGCAGGAACGGGGCTGGTTTACCTGCTTCGATGGATCTGGTGGCGGGTCAATGCCTGGAGTGAAATTGCCGCCATGATCACGGCGGTGCTTTCCAGTTATTTGTTTGTGAGCAAAGGGACCCTTCCGTTTGCCGATCCTTTTGGTTGGGCCGAATCCCTTGGGCCTTGGGCCTATTTGGGAACCGTTGTGTTGACCACCACAGTTTGGTTGGTGTTGACCTTTCTCACTGCTCCCGAATCCAAGGCCACGCTCTCAAAGTTTGCCGATCAAACATCTCCTCCCGGAAGCAGCTGGGATCGATTCCGCACGAAGGAGCACGACCCGAACGAGCCTTCGGTTGGAAGCGACTTGTTGAAGGCATTTTTCGGAAGTTTCGCCATTTTGGCCGTGCTTTTGGGAACCGGCCTCACCCTATACGGTGACCTTCCCTACGGGTTGCCGCTTCTTGCGGCTGGAATTGCCCTCCTTGTCCCGCTTTTCAAATCAAGCTGAGTCAACTACCAACGATTAACTCAACAGGCTGGGCATTATCGTTTCTCTAGGGAAATCAACGATCGCGTCCCCAGCGATTCTGTTCACGAGGACGGTTGATCTCCTGTATCACCGCTTCGGGGAGTTGGGTCCCGTCGAGAAAGGTTTGGGCGGCAGCGGGATCACGCTCGCGCCACTCGCGGACGGTCCGGGCGGTGGATTCCTGACGAAGTTCTTCTCCTTGAATTGAGAGAGCCCACTCGACCGCCACCTCCGGATTCTCATTGACCATTCGACGAGCATAGGAACTCACCGCCGAGTCACGTTCAGCACCGGGTTGGAGATTTGAAACGTAGTTTCCGGCTTCGGTGAGGTCTTCCCTGGCCCATTCGGACACTACTTCAGCCACTGCGCGACGGCGACCCTCTCCTTCCGGAAGACTTTCGGTCCATTCGATCGCGGCGACAGGGTCTCGTTCAGCCCACTCCTCGGAAATCTCACCAATGGCGTTCGTGGCAAAATCCTGTTCAGCATATTGAGTCACCCACGTTGCCGCGTCTGCGGGATTCAGGCGGGCATATTCGTCGGCCACCCGCTCGAGGGCGGATCCTTTGAGTTCGCCGTTAGGCAGTGAATCTGTCCAGGCGGTGGCGGCATCCAAACCCTGCGTCAATTGTTGTCGGACCACTGTGTCCATGTAGCGGTCGGTCATTGGAGCATCATTTTCAGCGAGATTGTAAACGTAGTCGGTGGCCTTTGCGATGTCGTGCCGGGCCAGCCCTGACACCAGGCCATTGGTCCATCTGGAACGTTCCTCGTTGTCTTCGATTCCTTCGACATGGGCAATCGCAGCAGCAGGATCTTCGCTGGCCCAACCGGAGAGAACGGTTCCCATGGTCCATTCCTTAGTGCGTCCTTCCAGTCCGTTGGCAAAGGCTACCGCAGCGGGCCCATTGAGCCGCCCCCACGCCATCGTTAAAAGGCTGTATTCTTGGCCCCATCCCCAGCGGGAAGATCTGGGAGCTTCGCGTAAGGCCTTTACGGCGGCCTCGGCATTCTCGGCGGTCAAAGACGCGAGGAGCTCGGCAAACTGGCGCTGCCGTTCAATGGGGTCCGTGATCGCGAGGGTCTTCAGCACCAAGTCAGACATCTCTTCTGACGAAAACGAGGTTTTGTTTCCCCCCGTAAAGTTGGCCCCGCCTTTCGCGGTGCCATCGCCTTCATCGTCGGACTCGCCTCGAGCGGCTTTCCTTTTTGAGCTGGAAGCCAGTGCCCCTTTGGTGCCAGCCGACTGATCACTCGAAGTTTCCCCGCTGGGATTTGAGTCGTATTTTCCGATCGCAAAAGCTCCAACGGCGACCAGCACCCAAGTGCCGTGAATGAGGAAATCTCTTTTCATGGTGGAACGGGTTTAACCTCACCGATGTAAAATGCGAACACTTTATCCTCTAACCAGCTGTCCGGAAGCGCACGCGATAGGAACGTGGGGTCATACCGGTTTGTCTTTTGAAATGACGGGTGAAGTGGCTTTGATCGTGAAAGCCGGTTTCGTGGGCAATTTCTCCGACCTGGCGGGCGGTGTTCGCGAGGAGTTGTCGGGCCTTCTCGATTCGCATGGAATGGAGGAAGCGGGTTGGAGTGACACCAAAGAGATCCTTAAAGCTACGATTGAAATGGGTGGAGGAAAGTCCGGCGAGATCGGCCATCGCTTTCATCGGGACATTTTCGGCGTAGTGCTCTTCGAGATGACGGATTACCGGAGCGAGTGCTTTAAAACCTCCTTCGGCTTCGTGGGGAGCTTCTACGGCGTAGCGCACCCCGGCGATCCCCACGACATTGCCGTTTTGATCGCGAAGAGGGGCTTTGCTTGAATTGAACCAACCGGGCCGGCCGCGATGATCGAGAACGAACCAGAGTTGATTCGGGAGACCACGACCGGCATCCATCACGCGTCGATCTTCGGCGACATAGGCGTCGGCGAGAGCGGGGGGGTGAAAATCGTAATCCGTACATCCAAGAATGGAGCGAGGATCTTCCAATGGTTTGGCTTCGGCCATCACAGAGTTGGCGGCCACGAACCGGCTCTCGCGATCTTTGGCGTAGAAGATGACATTGGGCAGGTGGTCGAAGAGTGAGGCTAGGTCGGAGGCGAGTGGATGCTGGGTAAAAAATGTCTCGTCGAGGATCGTTTTTCTTGCGTCAGCCATGGTCAAATCATACCAAAAATCCGAAATCTCGCTACAAGACAAAGTTTCGGTCTTTGAGCAATCTCCACTGGTGCTAATTTCCTTTTGGGATCAGATCCGCGCTTCGCTGAGTCCGATGGCAGTCTTTCTGCTTCTTGGTTCCTCGAGCGCCTTGGCAAAGCCGGTGGATTTTAGTCGGGAGATTTTACCCATTCTATCCGACCGTTGTTTTCACTGTCATGGCCCGGACAAAAGCCATCGCAAGGCCAAGCTGCGGCTAGATCTGGAATCCGAGGCCAAGAAGGATCGCGATGGTTTATTTGCGGTTTTTCCCGGCGACCCGGAGGAGAGCGAGATCTGGCTCCGCATCATTTCGGATGACGAGGACGAGGTGATGCCGCCGCCCGATTCTCATCGCAAGCCATTGAGCGCTGCCGAAAAGAACACCTTCAAACGCTGGCTTAAAGAGGGAGCGCCTTGGGGCAGGCATTGGTCGTTTGAAAAGCCCGTTCGTCCCAAAGTTCCGGACACCGCTAGGCACCCGGTCGATGCTTTCGTGCTACAGCGTTTGGCCGATAGCCCGCTTGAGCCATCCCAGCGTGCGAAGCCTCATGTCTTGGCTCGACGTCTTTCCTTTGATCTCACCGGTTTGCCTCCGGCGCCCGAGGACGTGGCACAGTTAACCAAAAACAATACCGACAAGGCTTGGGCGGAATATACCTCGAAGTTGTTGGTCTCATCCCATCATGGCGAGCGGATGGCGATGTGGTGGCTCGATGCCGCACGCTATTCCGATACCGATGGTTACCAGCAGGATGCCGAGCGCACCAACTGGCCTTGGCGGGATTGGGTTGTCGATGCTTTCAATCGCAATCTGCCCTTTGACCAATTTACCGTCGAGCAAATCGCGGGCGACCTTCTCCCGAATGCCACGAAGGAACAAATTCTTGCCACCGCTTTTCACCGCAACCACATGACGAATGGTGAAGGGGGTCGTCATCCCGAAGAGTCACGCATCGATTACGTCATCGATCGCGTCAACACGACCGGCACGGTTTGGATGGGGCTGACCTTGGGCTGCGTGCAATGCCACAGCCACAAATTTGATCCCATTTCGCACGAGGACTACTATCAAATGTTCGCCTTCTTCAATAGTGTTGATGAAGACGGGAAGGCGGGCAAAGCGGCCAAGCCTTACCTGAAGTATCGTTCCAAGGCGGCGGTACGTTCGCTGAAGGAAGCAACCGATTGGATGAACGAATGTCGACCCATCGAGTCGGCCGAGCGGGCCAAGGCTGGGAAACGTTTCGAGAATTGGCTGGCCAAGACTCGTGAATCATTACCCAAAAACTACCGCGCATGGAAAGTAACCAAACCCTCCGCCATTCGCTCGGTCGAAGGAAGCACCTTTGCGATCGAAGCCAATGGCACAGTGCAGGCGAAAGGACCAGACCCGCGTCAGGATGATTACTACGTTGATTATCCCGCACCCGAAAACCTCTCCCGTGTCACCGGTTGGAAGCTCGAAGTGTTCCCTCACGAAAGCCATACTGACGGGCGTCTTTCCCGGGGAACGGGTGGACGCTTCACCCTGACTAATGTGAAGGTCTTGGTTCGTCGCAAGGGATCATCGCAAGTCCGCGAAGTGGAAATGGCTTCGGCGGTGGCCGATCTCGAAGCTGGACCAGGTCGCTACGGCAAAGTCAAAGACACTCTCGATGACGACCCGCGCAACGGTTGGGGAGCCGATACCAAGGAAGCACCAAAGAAGCGCACGGCAGTCTTTTCGTTTCGCTCGCCACTCGTCCTCGCCCCCGATGAAACGGTGACCTTTGTCCTGCTTCATCGTTCCACCCACGGGAAGGCCAACATCGGAAGATTTCGTATCTCGATGACCGACCAGGCCGGCGAGACGGTGCGGAGTTTGAAGCAGGCTCCTCTCGAAGCGTTGGCTGGAGCGAAAGGTGTGTCGCCTGATCTTCGCAAACGCCTGCTCACGCAATTCCTGCTTGATGACGGCACTTATCAATCCGCCAAGAGCCTGCTTGATCAAGCGAACCGACAACTTGAGGAAGTCAAACGATCTGCCGGTGACGTCAGCGTCATGGTGATGGCCGAGCGCAAGGCTCCCCGCAAGACCCACATCCTTGAGAGGGGTGTTTGGGATGCCAAGGGGGCTGAGGTGAAAATGGGTTATCTTTCCGAAATTCATGACCCGGAAGACAGTGCGAGAGCCAATCGTCTCGACATGGCGCGTTGGCTCGTTTCCGGAGAACACCCGCTGACTGCGCGGGTCATTGTGAATCACCTTTGGCAGCTCATGTTTGGCGCAGGATTGGTGCGCACGCCGGGCGACTTCGGTTTGCAGGGTGAACTACCCACCCATCCGGAGCTCCTCGATTGGCTGGCGGTCGAGTTGATGGAAAGCGACTGGAACCTGCGCCATATTCTCCGGTTGATCGTGACCAGCGAAACCTATCGTCAGACTAGCGATATTTCGTCAGCTCACCGAGAACAAGATCCCGACAATCGTTTCCTCGCTAGGGCTCCTCGATTCCGCCTTCCTTCCTGGATGCTGCGCGACCAAGCCCTTGCCGTTTCCGGTTTGATCAATCCGTCGCTCGGCGGTCCTCCGGTGAAACCCTGGCAACCGGTTGGGGTTTGGAATGAGATTTTCATGGGACGTTTCACTTATCGTCCTAGCGTGGGGCCAGCCCAGTATCGCCGGACTTTGTATGCCTACTGGAGACGTTCGAGCGCACCGACCTTCCTCTTCGACAGTGCCCAACGCCGGGTTTGTGAAGTCAACGTTCGTCGCACCAACACCCCGCTTCATGCCCTCGTGCTTCTAAACGACGTCAACATGCTTGAGGCTTCCCGTGCCTTGGCTGATCAGTTTCTTAGTGTCGATGATCCGGTTGGAATGATGTCGCGACGGGTTCTATTTCGCGACCTTGACCCAGAAGAACGCAAAGCGATCGAGACCGTCTGGAAGAAGAACCTCGCACTCTTTGAGAAGTCCCCGGACGACGCTCTCAGATTGATCACGGTGGGACAGCAAACTCCTCCTTCAGCAGATCTGGCACCCAAAACGGCCGCTCTTATGACGGTTGCCAGTGTCCTTTTAAACCTCGACGAAACCATCACCCATGAATGACTTCCGCATCGATGTTGGCCGACGGGCTTTTCTTCAACAGGGCAGCTTGAACCTGGGCGCGATCGCGCTGGGGAATCTCCTCGGAAAGGAATCCGGAGCTCACCCCGCTCTCCAGGAAGTCGCCCCTAAGGCTAAGCGGGTCATCTTTCTGACCCAATCAGGCGGCCCTTCGCAGCTGGAGCTTTTTGATCACAAACCCGGTCTCATGAAATGGGCTGGGAAGGACCTGCCCGACAGCGTGCGTCAGGGGCAGCGACTTACCACCATGACGGCGGGAAAGAAGCAGCTGATTCTGCCGGGCATCACCAAGTTCAAGAAGCATGGCAAAAGCGGAGCCACGGTGAGCGAATGGTTGCCGCACATCGCCTCGGTTGCCGATGAACTTTGCTTCGTGAAGTCGATGACCACGGACCAGATTAACCATGCTCCGGCGATGACCAAGTTCCTGACTGGTCACCAGATTCCCGGACGTCCCAGCTTCGGATGCTGGGCCAGTTATGGGCTGGGCAGCACAAACAAAAATCTACCCGATTATCTTGTGTTGATTTCTCGGATGAAGCGTCCCAGTGATCAACCACTTTACGATCATTACTGGGGGAGCGGGTTTCTTCCGTCGCGTTACCAGGGGGTTAAACTTCGGAATGCCAAAGATCCTGTTCTTTATCTTCGCGATCCCGATGGTCTCTCCCGGGAAGGGCGCCGTACCATGCTGGATGGCATCGGAGCACTCAATCGAAAGCGGCTTGAACAAACGGATGATCCCGAAATCGTGACCCGCTTGCAGCAATACGAGATGGCCTTTCGCATGCAGACGAGCATCCCGGAGTTGGCGGATATGAGCAACGAACCGGAATCAACTTTTCAGCTTTATGGAGAAGATTCTCGTCGACCCGGAAGCTATGCTGCCAACTGTATCATGGCCCGTCGGCTGGCCGAACGTGGGGTGCGCTTTATTCAACTTTTCCATCCCGACTGGGATCACCACAGTCGTCTCCCGAGCTGGTGCACTGCCCGTTGCCGCGACACCGATCAGGCAAGCGCGGCCTTGATCAAAGATCTTAAGCAACGCGGATTGCTTGAAGACACCCTAGTGATCTGGGGCGGTGAGTTTGGTCGTGGCGTGGCCGGGCAAGGAAAGTGGGATAGTCCGGAAGCGGGACGGGACCACCACCCACGTTGCTTCACTCTCTGGATGGCTGGGGGAGGGATCAAACCGGGGACGACTTACGGGCAGACGGACGACTTCAGCTTCAATGTCGCCGAGAATCCGGTTCATGTCAGAGACCTGCACGCCACCGCCTTGAATCTCCTCGGCATCGATCACGAGAAATTCAGCTACCGCTTTCAAGGCCTCGATTTCAAACTCACCGGAGTAGAGAAATCACGGGTAGTGACGGACATCATCGCGTGAGAAGCGGTTGGCCTGACGAAAATGGGTTGGTGTTTTTTGCATCTCTCCTTTGAAGACAATGTCGAAGCGGCGGTGGTTCGAAAACCCGCACGCTCCTGCGATGATTTCGATGGGCAAGGCTGTATTGCTCAGGAGCGACCTCGCTTTTCGAATCCGTAGTCGTTGAATGGCCCCGAGAACCGCCATCTCTAGGGTATTGCAAAAGGCCCGCTCGAGGGTTCGGCAGGAAACCCTGACGTGATTGGCCAGGTTCCCGACGCCAAGATCACCATTGCGTAAAACGACACCTCAAAAACGCGATTCTGTCTTGTTTGTGGCCTTGTTCTTTCGCTACCTTGCCTGACCGTTCCGACAGCCATTCGATATGAAACCACTCCTGATCACCTTGCTCACCGCAGCTAGTCTTTTTGGCGAGACCCGCTCTCTTTTTGACGGGAAAACCCTCAACCAGTGGGAGGGTGCTCCCGGGATTTGGCGAGTCGAGGATGGCGCCATCACGGCTTCGATTAAAGACGGCGAGCGACTGGGTCGAAACGAGTTTCTCTACTGGAAAGGGGAGGTTGCCGATTTTGAGCTCTCCCTCGAATACAAAATCACCGGTGGCCCCACCGCCAACTCCGGGATTCAGATTCGTTCGACCAAAGATGCTTCCGGTCATGCTGTCGGTTACCAGTGTGACCTAGATGACGGGAAACTCTGGCTGGGCCGGATCTACGATGAACACGGACGAGCGCTCATCGCCGAGCGCGGAGCTTTGACGAAAATTTCGACCGATGGCAAACGTCAATCGCTTCCCTTTTCGCCTCCAGCTTCGTTGCAACGATTTGCGAAGACACATGACTGGAATCACTACTTCATTCGTGCGGTTGGAAACCGGATTGAGATTCACATTAACGACATCCATTTTACCACCCTCGATGACGTGCAGGTGGGACAGGCTGATCTTTCCGGACTTCTCGGGGTCCAGCTTCACAGCGGGGCCGGTCCCGCCAAGATCCAGTTCCGCAACATCAATCTGACGACCTTTGATCCGCAGCCGGAAGTAGCTGCACCGGACAAAAAGAGAGTGGGTCTCGCCAAAAAGGCTGTCGCGGGAATCGTTCCAGCCGACGCTCCTAACATTGGTTTCGAAAAGGGCAACTTTGATGGCTGGACCCAGACCGGCAACGTCTTCCCGAAGGGCCCTATCAAGGGTGACACCATCGTGGCTCGTGGTCGTGGAAATTCCAACCATGACGGTAATTTTTGGATCGGCGGATACGAAGTCGACAAGAGCGACTCATCCCAGGGCACGATGACCTCCGATCCCTTCAAAGTTACTCACCCTTGGGCGACTTATCGTATTGGTGCCGGTCCGCTGCCTGAAACCCGCGTTGAGATCCTTGAGGCCAAGTCGGGTAAGGTCATTCATAAAGCCAGTGGACGTGGTCAAGTGGAAGATATGGTGGTCAACGTGATCGATCTGAAAGTCCATCTCGGGAAGATGATTCGGATCCGCGTCGTTGACGAGGCTTCCGGTGGCTGGGGTCACATCAACTATGATGACTTCCGTTTTTATAAGGAAAAGCCCACTAACCTAGAGATTGCCCCGAAGCCTAATCTTAGCAGTCCGCTCCTTTGGCATCTCCGTGAAAATCCCAATCAGGATGATAACCTGGAAACGGTGCGCAGTATGCAAGTGCCCGCCGGTTTCAGCGTTTCGACGGTGGCCGCCGAACCTGACATCGTTCAGCCCATCAACTTTGACTTCGACGGCCGGGGCCGTCTCTGGGTTGCAGAGTCGGTGGACTATCCCCGCAAACCGGAACCCGGGAAGGGCAAGGATCGTATCATCATTTTGGAAGACTCCGATGGCGATGGCACCTTTGACAAACGAAAGGTCTTTGCCGACAAGCTGAGTCTGATCAGTGGTCTTGCCGTGGGTTATGGGGGAGTCTTTGTCGGCTCGGCTCCCGACCTCATTTTCCTTTCTGACAAAGACGGCGACGATCGTGCCGACGGGGAACCGCAGGTTCTTGTGACCGGCTTTAGCACGCGTGACACCCACGAAACCCCCAACTCTTTTTTGTGGGGAAATGATGGCTGGCTCTATGGCTGCCACGGGGTCTTTAACCCAAGTTGGGTGGGCAAGCCGGGGACTCCCAAGGAAGAGCGGGTTTACGTCGAGTCGGCTGTCTGGCGCATCCACCCCGTCACTCATGAGTTCCAGGTTTATGCGGTCGGCGGCTCAAACCAGTGGGGGCTCACCTACAATGAACACGGTGATCTTTTCATGACCCACTGCCGTTCCGCCTGGGGGATTGGGCCGGTGACGCAGGTTTTCCGTGACGGCCACTATTGGTCCCAAGCTAATCGTAATCATGCCCCCTTCATCGCCGCTCCCGGCGGGGGATACAGCAATGTGGAGATTGGTGAGAACACCTTTTTCAAATCTATTGCGGCGTATGGCCACGGCGAAGGCGGAGCCGGCGCGCAAGGGTCCAAGGCGATCTTTGGAGGACACTCGCATTGCGGGACGATGATTTATCTCGGCGATAACTGGCCGGACGAATACCGAGGCAATCTCTACACCAGCAATCTGCACGGGAGCCAGATGAACCGGGAACAGCTCGTGAAACGAGACTCGGCTTACCTCTCGTCGTCCTACGGTCGTGACCAACTCTATACCGCTGATCACGAGTATCTTTCGGTCGCTCTCAAGTATGGTCCGGATGGTGCGGTCTACTTCTCCGACTGGGCCGACAAACAACAGTGTCACAACAATCGTTTTGAAATTTGGAATCGCGAGAACGGGCGTCTTTACCGGATGCAGTGGGATGCCACCTACAAGCCGGTGCAGGTCAACCTGGATCAAGAGAACAACGCAAAGCTCATCAGCTACTGCGACCATAAGAACGAGTGGTTCCCGCACACCGCACAGCACGTCCTTCGTCAGCGTGTGGCTGCCGGGAAAGACCTGGGCGATGTCATTCCGGTTTTGAAGAAGCACGTTCTCGATCCTTCAAAGTCGAATCGCTACCGCGCCCTCATCATGCTCCACGCTTGTGGCGGGTTGGACAAGGCAACGACCCGGATCTTGCTCAAAGGTGAAGACGAGCATCTGGTCAAACAGGCCCTTCTCTTCGCCACCGAAGGAGGACTGCAGGACAAGGAGATCGCCTCTGACCTGGTCGCGCTTTCGGAGTCGACTCCCTACCCGACGGTTCGGCTTCATCTTGCTCTCGCTTGTCAGAACAAACTCCCTCTCGAAGTGGTAAAGCCCATCCTCGCCAATCTCTCCATGAAGGCTGAGGACCGAGACGATCGCTTCATTGGCAAGGCGGTTTGGTATGCGTTCAGCCGGTTTGTCGACGAGAACCCTTCGGCCGCCCTTGATCTCGCGTCACAAACTCCGCTGCCTTCCTTGCGTCGCGCTCTTTTTTGGAACCATGCCAAAAAGGACCTTTCGGAGGCAATGGATCGGGCCCTCAAACTCGCCTCCGACAACCAGGCCGCCGACGTCGTTTCGATGACTCTTCTGCTTCATCAAAAAACCAAGAAGATCGCCACCCCTTCCGCGTGGCCTGCTCTCAAGGCCCGGGCACTGAAGAGCGGGAATAGGGATATTCAAAAGCACGTCGCGGATCTTGATGCCAAGTTTGAAGGCACGGCTGTCGTGGCCAAAAAAATTCCGTTTAAGGGGAAGCCGATTGGCAATGCCCGCAAGATCAAGGTTGATGCCGCAAAGGGGCTAAAGTATGCTCAGGAATTGATCGTGGTGGACCCCGGCGAAGGCCTCGAACTGACCTTCCACAATAAAGACGGAATTCCGCACAATTTGGTTCTGATCAAACCGGGAAGCCTTGAAAAGGTCGGGGCCGCTTCCGATGCCCTTGTCAGTAATCCCAAAGCCGCCGAGAAACACTACGTGCCCGGCTTACCGGAGGTCATGGATTTCATTCCGGTCCTCAACGCCGGAGATTCCTTCATCCTCAATATGCGGGCACCGAGTCAGCCCGGCGATTACCCCTACGTCTGTACCTTCCCCGGCCATTGGCGGGTCATGAAGGGGATTCTTCGCGTTCGAGGAAAGTCGACCACTTCGGTGGTCGATCCTAAGGCCAAGAAAATCCTCTTCCTTGCTGGCGCTGACTCCCACGGATGGGGTGCCCACCAACATGTCGGTGGAACCAATATTCTCGCAAAAGGGATGCGCGACTCCGCCCTCCCGGTGAGTGTCAAGGTCATCAATCAGTGGCCGGAGGAGGCCGAGCTTCTCGCTCATGATGCCCTGGTGATTTATGCCGATGGTTGGGGTAGGCATCCTGCTAATGGGAAACTGATCTCTCTGAAAAAGTTCATGGACCAAGGAGGTGGTCTCACCGTCATTCACTGGGCCACCGGGCTGGGGTCGCCTGATGCTGGGAACCGGAACAAAGACCACTCCGTCGATCCCGTTCGTCGCCAATGGCGCAATCTGGTTGGTGCTGACTTTGAACCGTGGCACTCGGTCAGTCGTTTTTGGGATGCCAGTTTTGAGAAGCTCCCTAAGCATCCCGTGACCCGCGGGGTGCCTCCCTTTGTCATTCATGACGAATGCTACTTCCATCTTCGTTGCGAAAGCCCCGAGTGCGATCATGTCACTCCGTTGCACGGGGCTCTTCCTCCACTTGAGATCATCAAGCCAGGCAGCGGGATGGACCGGGGTGGTGTTTCGGCACTCGAAGAAGTGAAGAAGGGCATTGACCAATATTGTGCCTGGGGCTTCGAACGGCCGCAAGGGGGACGGACCTTTGGCTTCACCGGTGGACACACCCACTGGAACTGGGGACGCGACGAGCTACGTAAGTTGATTCTCAACGGAGTTTACTGGACCACTGGAGCGGAGGTGCCGGCCAGCGGGATTCCTTCGGAACGTCCGTCCGCAAAGGAAATGCTCGCCGGTTTGAAAGGCAACCCCGGTTGGACGGAGGAGGGTTTGCAGGTCATGCTCGATCGAGCCGGTGCGGGAGAGCTGATCAAGTGGGGGCAATACTCTCGGGGGCCATTGCCAGTGGGTCCCCAAATTCAGCCCAAGCTAAAGAAAGAATTTGGACCTGGTCTCGTCATCGAAGGTGAATCGTTGCGAGTTATCAAAGCCGATGGCCGGGCCATTTCGCAGGCGATGCAAACCTTCGGCAATGGCATTTGGAGCGGGAACTCTCAACTCTGGTGGACCGCTGGAAGAGAGGGCGCGACCATGGCTCTCGAATTCGCCGCTCCTGCTGATGCCGTTCATACGCTTTATTTCGCTGGGACCAAGGCCGTGGATTACGGCATCCATTCGTTCACTCTTAATGGGCAGGCCATCGGACAATCGCTGGACTTCTTCCAGCCCAGCGGTGTCTCCCACACCGGTCAGGTGTCACTTGGGAAAGTGAAAGTGAAGAAAGGCAAGAATACGCTCATCATCAAGTCCACCGGTGCCCATCCCAGGGCCCAGAAGCGTTACATGTTTGGCCTGGATTTCCTACGTCTTGCACCAGCAAGATAAGAGGTTAGGTCACTTTTCCGGAAGTGCTGTTTGGCTCATCTTGATCAGGAAATCAAACAACTCGCCGTGGCGTTCATCATCGAGCGTAATATCGAAGGTTGCGATTTGAAGATCTTGTGAATCCTGTTTGCCATTAAAGGTCAGCTTGACCGGATAGGTTTCGCGACTTTGGGCCGTGATGGTGCCGGTGAGGATTTTGGGTTCCGCAGTGACGCCTGGCGGGAGCTTCAATTCGATCTCGTGTCTTTGAGGTTTGTTCTGGAAGTTGCGAATGGTGACTTCAACGACTGCTTCACGTCCTTTGCTGAGATCGACCCGATAGGGATAAGCTGACACCCAGTAGGGATCGAAGAGATACTCGTAGTTCTTTTCGGGGAGCATTTCCTCGAAGCGCGCAATCATCTCTTCGGCCCAGGCGTGATAGCGCCCAATGAGAGCCGCGGGCTTTGGCATGACCCAGGAATGCCCGCCCATCAGGAGATCTGGTTTGAGTTTACGAAGATACTTGGCCGCTTGCAGGTAACCTTCGCCGATGATCCCGCTGTTACGGGCCATCACGCATTCATGTCCGTCCTGAGATTCCTTGCGGGGATTGGCGAAAAGGTTATCTCCGGTAAAGGCCACGCGCTGTCCATCGAGCTCGAGCCACAGGCACGAGGCGAACTCGGTTTGGCCGGGCATCCAGTCGACATGAAAATTGTAACCTTCCCATTTGATTGTGTCTCCACTGCGGAAGGTCTTGTCGATTTTCATTCCTTCGATCCCTTCACCGTAGGCAGAGATCATAGCGGAGTAATCGTATCTCGACGGATGCTCGCAGAGATCCGCGACTCGATCCATCGACCAGGTTTCGACGCCATGCTTCTCCTTGAGGTGAGGGCCCAATAGGAAATGATCGCCGTGCATGTGCGTGACCCAGAGCGCCTCGACCTGCTTCAGTCCGAGGTGTTTTTTTGAGTCTTCGATGATTTGATCAAGCACCTCGGTTCGGAACAAACCGCAATCAATGATCAATCCTTTGCCGTTGTCTGAAATGATCATCGCGAAATTTTTCCCCGCGAATTTGTGGCTCAGTTTGTAGAGATGAGGAGTGACACGATGAAGGTTGGGAACGGCTGTGGGTTTGGAGATAGGGTCGGAGTCTTCCTTGGTGGAATCAAAGACCGGATATCCGCGAAGGAAGGGCTTACGAAACCCAACGAGCCTTTGGTGATATAGAGGAAACTGTTCCTGCGGATTTGAAATGGTCGGCCCGTGGAGTGGAAGGGCGAGGTCCGCTTTCCGCTTCTGTAATTTTTTCGAGGTGGCGATGAGGGCGTCGATTCCTTTGGCAAATCCGTAATCCCATTCGGTATCGAACCAATTGCTCATCCTCGCACCATCATGCATGACTCCTCCGATGAATAGGGCGGTGCGTTGATCAGTCTTGAGCTCAAAGGACATCCCGCCCGGGGAATGGCCTGGTGTGGCGAGGCATTTCAGCTTGTGGCTTTTCCAAACGAAGTGCTCATCCTCATTGAGTGCACGGTCCAGAGTGACTGCGACTCGGGGAGGTCGTACGTAGCTGGCCCCATGCACCGAGTGAGAATCACCGAGAGAGGCCTTCCATTTTCGATAGGAGGTTGGGTTCTTCAATAAGCTCTGTTCAGCCTTCGGTGCGGCGATTTTGGTGAGGTTCCGGTCGAGACGGGAAATTCCCTGCACTTGTTCCCGATGATGGTCGGTGAGGAGGAGCCAGGACACTCGCTTCACTCCGATTTTGCCTAGGTGATCGAGAATGCTACCGTCGCCGAGATTGATGAGGAGAGCTTCGTCGCCATCTCGCAAAAGGTAGACCTGACAGACATCGCGCCAGCAAAAGAGATCAGGGAAATTTTTAGCATCGGGTTGTTGAAAACCGTGATGGGGACCTTGACTGGCACCCTGACCACGTCCGCGGCTGAAAAGCAGTCCGAGTGAAGCCAAAATGGAACGACGTTTCATTTCTTGTTTTATCCTGACCTTTTTTTGCAAGTGACCCCACCTCGAAATCTCCGAGATAAAAATTGCTAATAATGAAATATAAAGTGGTGCAAGGCCGGTAATGCATCCCCTCCCTGTGAGGTCCGGATTGAATTTTCTGAAGCCATCGAGTTGATGTCGGCGGCTTCGGGTTTGCCTCAAGCCAACCCAGCCATCAATCCGACGGCCGCGCGCATGTTGTAGCTCATAAAAAAAGCAGGCAAAAAGAAGAATCCCGGTTGGACCGCTGAAGGTCTGCAGCCGGTGCTCAAGGAGATAAACAAGCCAGGCAAGATCATCGATTGGCGCCAGCCGAGTTTTAAGTGACTTGGATCTTCCTAGTGACGCTTTCCACGAAGCGACTCTCTGGGAGGTGTAGATTGGATTCAAGCTTTTGGTTCACCTGTAAACTGCGATGTAGGTTTTTGAGTTATCGCAGATCTGCAGCGGTTGAGTGTTCGCGAAGGCGAAAGAACTCACCAGTTCGCTGAGGAGCTACGAAGTCAAAGCGAGGTGATTCTAGAGTCGCGGTAAAGATTGTATCCCATGATGAAGATCGAAGGTCGCTCGCGCGCTCAACCACGTAGCTTTTTCCTGCTTCGACAGCCCAGGAAAAGGTCAAGTTGGATCCATCCACTTTCGAATCCAAAAGGGTAAGCGGCGGTGGAGAGAGGACCGCCAAACCATCCAGATCAAATCCTGCAGATCCGAAAGTCGGATAGGGGTCATAAATGGGATTTCCAAGAGAATCGAGATCCGTGCCGTTGCCGACCACATCGACAATGCGGATAAAGCGGATGGCATCGCGATCGACGTGCGGATGTTGTGGAAGATCTGCAAAATCAAACCCGGTCCCAAACGTTGCCCGGTACTTTCCGGCGAGGCCGCTGACATTGGTGGGTTCGGTGATCCCGAAACTCCCGACGGGTGACGGAGTTTGGCTGATCGACGGGAAGCGTTGCCAGTTTTCGCCGTCGGAGGACACTTCGACATGGGCCAGCTCCAGGAAGCGATCACTAAAGCTGTTTTCAAAGATGGCAATGTCTGGCCCGGGCCCGTTGAACAGAGGGGCGACCCATGAAAACGTGATGCTTCCGCCTCGCCCAAGACAGAGGATGTCGAAGGGGTCCCCGCTCGCCGGACCGAGAGCATTCTGGGGAGTTTGCCAAACCTCGTCGACGTCGTCGCCTGGTTGGTAGTCATGGATTCCATTTGCCCAGCTGCGGATACGAGAATCGTCGAGCGGGATGGCCAGACTCCCGGGTTGACCAGCTGCCGGGTCGAAATCTCCGGCGTTGGCGATGGTAATCAGGAATGAAAAAAGAAGAAGTTTCCTCATGATTCAAAAAGTGAAGCGGGCCCCAATTGTGATGTTTCGTCCATTCCCCGGATACCATTGGCCGAGAAACTTCAAAGAAGCCCATTGCTCATCAAAGAGGTTGTCGACGCGGCCGTAGATCTCGATCGATTCGTTGATGAGGTATCGACTCTCAAGATTGATGAGACTTCGCCCGGGGAGTTTGGTTTGCGTGTTGGCGAAATCGCCTCCTTCAAAGGAGTCATCAAGCCATTCCCATTCGAGAGTGGTTTCGAATCTCTCGCCGGGATTCCAGGTTAAGCCGAACGAAAGTTGATGCCCCGGGATCAAGGGGATTACATTCCTTGAGAATGACCTGTTTGCGAAGCGGGCATCGGTCCATTGATAGTTGACCAAACCCGTCCATCCGTCCCCTTGCCAGACGAAACGTGACTCGATGCCGATGCGCCGACTATCGGCGAAGTTGGTATTCAGATTGTTATTGAAATCAAAGATGATTTCGCCGTCGAGCCATTGCGCGAATGCCGTGAGGGAAGCGGTGAGGCGTTCGTCTTTCCAGCTCGTTCCCAATTCCAGCCCGTGACCGGTTTCTGGACTGAGATCGCTATTGATGGGTGCCTCGAGGATGAACCCTTGGTAGCCAGCAATCTCGTCGAGAACGGGGAAGCGAAAGACGCGGTCGTAGCGAAGCCATAAACGGGACTGTTCGCTAGGCCTGAATTCGAGCGCCAGTTCCGCTCCCCAGGCAGAGTCGTTGGTGTGACCGTCAAAACTGAGAAGAGGATCGTTTGGTGCGGTGGAGTCGTATACTGTGGCATCGAGATTGTAGGTGTCCCACGAAACTCCACCTGAGAGAGTCACCTTGGGATTGACCTGAAAGTCACTCCGGGCGAAAGCTCCGAAGGCAAGTCGCTCAAGATCTGAGGTAGCGAAACGATCTCGGCGATCCTGGTCACGAAAGCGTTCAAGAAACAGAGTATCGAAGCTCCCTCGAATTCCCCATGAGCTTGAGATTTTTTGGCACTGCCACTCGTGAGCGAGATCGAAAGCAAAGGAAACGAGATCGTGATCGGTGTGGCTTCCCGCTCCAAAGTTGAGCTCGCGTTCCCGTCCGGTCCACGAAGCGTTCAGCGTCCAAAGTTCGTCAGGGTTTGGTTGGTAACTTATCTGGTGGGTCGAGCGCAGAGTAGTCAGGGAGTTCTGGAGTTGCTCACCAATCCCAAAGCGGGTGAAGACCGATTGACGTGGATCCTCTTCATAGGCACGGGTTGTCAGGCCTCCCGGGTTTTCGAGTTCCGTTTCGCTTGCATTGAGGGTGGTCCGCCATTGCCAGGCACGGTCTTGAGGGGAAGAGAGGCTGAATTGAGTTGCGTGTGACTTGATTGCGGAGTTTTCGCGCCAGCCGTCGCGTTCAAACCAGTCAAGCGAAATACCAGTCGTCCAACCATGATCGCTTGGAATGAGCCCGGTGACTCTGAAGAGACTGGTGTTCCACGATCCGTAGGAGGCTTGCAAGGACCATTCGGGTTGCACAGCGCGACGACGGGTTTCGAGTGAAATGACTCCGGCGAGTGCGGATGATCCGTATCGCACGGTCCGGGCCCCACGTTGTAGTTCCACCTGCTCGAGTCCAGCGATGGGAAACTCAAACCAGACTGGCGCGGCGAGATCCGGGCGAGTCATGGGGAGGCCATCAACCAGAATCAGAACCCGTGGGGAGGCGTTTTCTCCAAAGCCTCGCAGTTGCGGTACGCCAGTCCCCGTACTTCCAAAGAAGCTGGTGAAGCTGACCCCACCTTGCTGGTGCAGTAGGTCTGCGACCGAAGGAAGAGCGGATTGTCGAATGGTCTCAGGTCCGAGGAGGAGAGAAGGGGATTGGCCGGCTTCGCCAAGACGGCTCTCTTCCTCCTCGCCGACGACCTGGGCTTCAGGAAGACGCGCTGGTGTCAGGGCGTCTTGTCCCGAGACCTCAAGGGAAATCAGGAGGAGATAAGAGAACAATCGTAGGCCTTTCATTCCTCAAGATTAGCTGCGGTGACGACGGCGGCAGCCAAGAGCAATCCCGAGAATCACCAAACCTGTTCCGGAAGGTTCGGGGATGGGAGCGACCGATGGTTGATTCCGGGCTGGGGAAAAGACAAGGGCGTCATTCGAGCCATCTTCGATCAAGCGGAAGTTGACAGCGAGTCCCGCACTCAGGGTCCAGGTGGTGTCGGAGATTGGAACCGGTCCTGGGATGCCGAAACCGGCGGCTCCTGCTTCTCCACCGGTGACCCAGTGGGAGAAGGTTGATCCACCGGGGGCGAAGTCGTTTTCTTCGGTCACGCCATTGAAGGTCACCGACGAGAAGAACTCGTTGGGCTGCTCGGGAGTTCCGAAATCGTTGATGACAAAGCTGACTTCAGGATCAGCTGCATCGATGAGATTGAGGAGGAAAGTTCCTCCGGCAGGAGCATCGGTGGCGGCATCGTAGCTGATCGCATACTGTCGAACTCCCACGTTCGGGGTTTCGATAGTGAAGTAGCTAACGTCAGGGCCGGATCCGATGGTGATGATGGCCGCGTTGAGATTTGCGGACACGACGACAAGCGCGCCCGTTAGGCGGGCGCCATATTTCTGGTTCATTTGGTTTCGCTGGATTTGTTTTTCTTAAACACCGAGCGAGAACGGCGGATAGTTGGTCCGCTGCGCTTCCCGTAAGCCCTCAACTCGCGAAAGGCCGTGCGCCTCTCCGGCCTCGGTAGCCGGAGAACGAAAACCAAGCAAGGGAGGGAAGTATTCGGACTTCTGGTTGATGGCCTCCCTTTCCCCTTCACCCCGGATTAATCCGGAATTGGTTGATTGAAAAGTTTGTCACCAGTTACCGCAGCGCGCCTGTCCCGGAGTTTCACCGGAGTTCCATGCACCTCCTGCCTTGATTCCAGGGGCACGTTAGAACAGCAAATCACTTATGACCAGATGATTGAGTTCAATTATCGGATCTCGTGGTTCCCTTTTTCAGGAATAAGAGAGAATAATGTCAATGACCGTTGCATCCAAAAAGATGATTTTAAGATGTCCGCTTCCGGGGCAGTTTGCGCGAGATCTAATCTGAATCATGATGACGACTAAGAAACATAACGACAGCCCACTTCACGGAATCCCGCGGAAGAAATTTTTCTTCTCCCTCAGCTTTCTAGCCCTTGCTGGAAGTCAATTTGTGGCGGCAACCCCGGACAAAAGTCCCGGAGGATCGATCGATAAGTGCCCGGTGATGAATCCCGCCGGAGCGATTCCCACCAAGGCTCAAAACGGAGCTGGTTACGATGTGCAGGACTGGTGGCCCAATCAGCTCAACGTCGACATTCTTCATCAAAACTCGGTGAAGGGAAATCCGCTCGACCCCGATTTCGACTACGCCAAGGAGTTTGCGAAGCTCGACATGAAGGCTCTTAAGAAGGACCTCACCGAGCTCATGACAGATTCCCAGGATTGGTGGCCGGCCGACTACGGCCACTATGGCCCGCTCTTCATTCGATTGGCCTGGCACAGTGCCGGGACCTACCGCACCTACGATGGTCGTGGCGGAGCACGCGACGGTGCCCAGCGTTTTGCACCCCTCAACAGCTGGCCCGACAACGCCAACCTCGATAAGGCCCGCCGCCTTCTTTGGCCCATCAAGCAAAAATATGGTCAGAAAATTTCCTGGGCCGACCTTATGATCCTGAGCGGAAATGTTGCTCTCGAATCGATGGGCTTTAAGACCTTTGGCTTCGGTGGCGGTCGTGCCGACGTTTGGGAAACCCAGAAAGACATCTATTGGGGGCCGGAGACCAAGTGGCTCGGCAAGAAACGTTACAACGACAAAGGAGAAATGGACGACCCGCTCGCAGCGGTGGAGATGGGATTGATTTATGTCAATCCTCAGGGGCCCGATGGCAATTGCGACCCTCTCGCTTCCGCCAAACAGATCCGTCTGACTTTTGGTCGCATGGCCATGAACGACGAAGAGACCGTCGCTTTGATCGCCGGTGGTCATACCTTTGGAAAGGCCCACGGCGCAGCCAGCCCGGTGAAGTTCGTCGGGCCCGAACCCGAAGGAGAAAAGCTCGAGGCCCAGGGATTCGGGTGGATCAATACCAAGGGGAAGGGTAACGGAGCGGAGACCATCACCAGTGGTCTTGAGGGGGCTTGGACCAGTACACCGGCCCAGTGGTCCCACAGCTATTTTTCAAACATGTTTGCCTTCGATTGGGAACTCACCACGAGCCCAGCTGGCGCCAAGCAGTGGATCCCCAAAGGTGGTGCGGCCGCCGCCACGGTGCCCGATGCCCACGATCCGAACAAGAAGCACACACCGATTATGTTCACTTCTGATTTGGCGTTGAAACTGGACCCGATTTACGGACCGATTTCCAAGCGTTTTTTAGAGAATCCCGACCAGTTCGCCGCGGCCTTTGCCCGTGCCTGGTATAAGTTGACCCATCGCGACATGGGACCACGCGCCGCTCTTTTGGGTGATGACGTTCCGGAAGCCCAAATCTGGCAGGACCCCGTTCCGGAGGCTGACTACAAGGTCATCGACCAAGCAGCGATCAAGACTCTTAAGTCCAAGCTCCTTTCGTCCGGCCTGACTCCGTCCCAGCTTATTTCGACCGCGTGGGCTTCTGCATCGACCTATCGTAGCAGCGATCGTCGTGGTGGTGCCAACGGAGCCCGCATCCGTCTTGCCCCGCAAAAGGACTGGGCTGTGAACAATCCCGATGAGCTTGCCAAGGTTTTGCCGATCCTCGAGAAAGTCCAAAAGAAATTCAACGATTCCGCCAAAGGTGGGATGAAGGTTTCCGTTGCGGATCTCATCGTGCTCGGCGGCGCTGCCGGGATCGAAGCGGCTGCCAAAAAAGCGGGTCACTCGGTTGAGGTTCCCTTCATTCCCGGTCGCACCGATGCCAGCCAAAAGATGACGGACACCAAGTCGTTTGGCCTCCTTGAGCCGACGCAAGATGGTTTCCGAAACTACTTCAGCCGCACCATTAAGCGACCTGCTCCTGAAGCTCTCGTGGATCGAGCCCAGTTGCTCGGATTGACTGCGCCGGAAATGACGGCTTTGGTTGGCGGGCTACGGGTTCTTGAAACCAATGTGGGATTCCCGGGCATGGGCGTCCTGACCGAGAAGCCTGGCGTGCTGAACAACCACTTCTTTGTTCACCTTCTGGACATGAATACCGAGTGGAAGGTCTCGCCGATGTGCGAACATTTCTTCGAGGGCAAAGATCGTAAGACCGGCAAGGCCAAATGGACCGCTTCGGCGGTGGATCTCGTCTTCGGTTCTAACTCCCAGCTTCGGGCGATCTCGGAAGTTTATGCCAGTGCCGACGGCGAGAAGCGCTTCGTCGCTGACTTCGTCAAGGCCTGGAGCAAGGTGATGAAGGCCGATCGTTTCGATCTCTGATCCGATCACTTCTATTCATCTGATCATCAAAGCCCGGAGATGAACTCTCCGGGCTTTTTGTTTTCTCCTTCCGCCTTGTCCCGGGACGAGGAAAAGGACAGGTTCTCCCCCCATGAAAAAACTTTCATTCTCTTGGTTGATCCTGTGCGCGCTGATGAGTCCGCTTGCCGGTCAGGCTCAAAATCCCAAGGTGAAGGATGCCAAGGGAGTGAAACTCAACCGGAAGGCTCCGCCCAAGGATCCAGAATTGGCACGCTACTATATCAACAGAAAAACCTCGCCCCGGGCGGTGAAGGCTACCCCGATTGACACGACTCTTCCGCTGAAACTGGAAAAGGGGAACCGCATTTGTTTTATCGGAAATCTCCTCCTTGATGCCGAACGCCGTTACGGGCATCTCGAAACCCTGATACACCAGCTTTATCCGGAGCATGAACTGTCGTTTCGGAACCTGGCCTGGCCCGCCGATGAGATTGATCTCATGCCCCGGCCCGACAACTTCGGCGATCTCGATCAACACCTGACCTACTTTAAGGCCGACGTCATCATCGCGGCATTTGGTTACAATGAATCCTTTGCCGATGAGGCTGGACTTCCTGAGTTTCAAAGACGACTTGAGGCCTTTCTGACCGACCTTAAATCAAAGGCCTACAACGGCAAGACCGCCCCGAAGGTGGTGCTCCTTTCGCCCGTCCGCTGCTTCAACATTCCAGGACTCAAGGCGGGAGATCTCAATAATTTGCGGATCTCGGCCTACTTTCAGGCGATGAAGAAAGCCGCCAACAAGCACAAGGTCGGTTTCGTCGATCTCTTTGGCCCGGTGGTTTCGATGAGTGAACAGGCTGGTGCTAATCTTGCTTTGGACGGACATCAACGAACCTTGGCGGGACATGAGTCGCTTGCGGTCAAAGTAGCTGAGGCCCTTTCTGGAAAGTCGGTCGATTATCAGGATGGAAAGGGATTTTCGATCAATGAAGACCTTCGCCGTCTTGTCGTTGATAAGGCCGAACAATTCTTTTACCGCTATCGCCCGCTCAATACTTTTTACTACACCGGAGGACGAAATCGCTCGTATGGCTATCTCGATTTCCTGCCGGCAATGCGGAACTTTGACCTAATGGTGGCCAATCGGGACAAGGCCATTCATGCCACGGTGAAAAGTGGAAATCTTGTGAAGCCAAACGACTCGAACTTGCCGAAGATGGACGAGGTTCTTTTGTCACGTGGCGCCAACAAGTTCCTCTCTCCAGCCGATGAAGAGAAGGCCTTCAGGATTGACCCGCGTTTCGAGGTCAACTGCTTTGCGTCCGAGGAGGATTTTCCGGAATTGGCCTGCCCGATTGCGATGCGGTGGGACAACCTCGGACGGCTTTGGGTTTCGACTTCGGTGACCTACCCGCATGTTTATCCTGGTCAGAAGCCGGTGGACAAGATGCTCATCCTCGAGGACACCGACAACGACGGGAAAGCCGACAAGTGCACCACCTGGGCGGACGATCTTCATGTTCCCTTGTCCTTTGTTCTCGACGGAAAAGGGGGCGTGTATTGCTCTGAGCAACCACACGTCACGCATCTCACCGATCGTGATGGCGATGGGAAAATGGATCACCGTGAGATCATACTGACCGGATTCGGCTGCGAGGACTCTCATCACTCCATTCATGACTTCACCTGGACACCTGGAGGTGACCTCCTCTTTCGTGAATCGATCTTTCATCACAGTCAGGTCGAGACGGTCTATGGCCCGATCCGTGCCAAGAATTCTTCGTGGTTCCTCTACACGCCCAAGACCAAAAAGCTCCTCGCTTTTGGTTCTTATCCAAACACCAACCCGTGGGGCGTGACCTTTGACAAGTGGGGGAACCACGTGGCGTCACACCCTATTTTCGCCTCCACCTTCCATGCCACCAATCCGGCTTACCCGAAGGGAGGGAAACCGGGCGATGGATTCAAGCAAGAGCCTGGTCAGCATCCCGGAGCACGGGGAATGCAGGCCTACTCCGGAACTTGCGGACACGACTTCGTCTGCCATGAGTTCTGGCCTGAGGAAATGCAAGGAGGGTTCATCAAGGCCCGCTACAAGCCAACCAACCGGATCGAATTCCACAAGTGGGTCGAAAAGGACGACCACTTCGCCGAGGAGTATCAATTCGATCTCATCTTCTCGACCAACCTATCCTTTATTCCGGTGGACTTGAACTTCGGTCCGCAGGGGGCGTGCTACGTATGCGATTGGTACAACCCGGTGAAAGGTCATGCCCAGTATTCCTTGCGCGATCCTCGTCGTGATCGCAAGGCCGGGCGGATCTGGAGGATCGTGCCCAAGGGTGCCAAGCTTCCTGCCGCTCCAAAGATTGCCGAGGCCTCGATTATCGAGCTTTTGGATCACTTAAAGTCGCCTCATTACCGCACCCGTTACCGGGCCAAGCTGGAATTGCGGAGCCGGGATCATGGTGAAGTGGTTTCCGGTTTGAAGAGTTGGCGCAAGGAGCTTCAGGCCCCCTTGCATCGACTTGAGGCTCTTTGGTTGCAGCAGGCCTCTGATCAGTGGTCGGCCGAGGGAGTGGCCCTATTGGAAGGACTGATTCGAGCCGACGACCCTCTCGTGGCCGCTTCGGCTTTGGGTGCGCTGCGTTTTGCTGACATTTCGCACGAGAAAGTGTGTGAGCTTTTGGCATATGGGGCCAATCATCCGTCCCAGCATGTGCGCCGGGAGGCGGTCCTTTGCGCCACCTACCGAGCTGGCTCGCAAAGTAATCCCTTTCCTCAGATCCCGGTTTCCACTGAGACACAGCGCGAAGGAATCGTTCGTGCGATCCTTCCGGTCCTCGATCAACCGGCAGGGTTGCACCTGAGCTACGCCATCCGTTCGTCTCTGATGTCGGAAGCGCTGAGGCCTTCCCGCACCGAGGAACTGGAAAAAAAGTTGGCAAACCTGAAGGCTGCCGCGCCACCGGAACGTGAGAAGCTTACCCGCGAGCAAAAGAAGTTTGATCGCCAGAAAGAACTGCAAACGGTCAAGATCGGTGCCATTCCCGAGCGGCTGATGTTCACCAAAAACAAGTTTGAGGTGAAAGCCGGTCAGCCGGTGAAGCTGGTGTTTTCCAACCCGGATGCCACCGAGCATAATCTGCTCATTCTTGAGTCTGGAACCTCGGTGCAGGAAATTGGTCTCGCCGCCAATGAGATGGCGAAGTCACCGCAAGGGGCCAAGAAGCATTACATTCCGAACGATAAAAGGATCCTTTATGCCACCAAGCTGATCAAAACCGGCCGAAGCGAGACCTTGCGGTTTATCGCTCCCAAGAAGCCCGGCAAGTATCCCTTTGTCTGCACCTTCCCTGGTCATTGGACGATCATGCAGGGGGTGATGATTGTGAAGTGAGAGTTACTTGACGTCTTCCTTTTGAGAGGGGAGTGGAGTGCGGGCTTCCTTGATGTGAGCCAGCATCGTTTTCACGATTTCCGGTTTCTCTTTCGCGAGGTTCTTTTTCTCGGAGGGATCATTGGCGAGGTCGTAGATCTCCAGATCCGTCATGCCGCCGCCTTTCTTCTTCTGACGGTAGGCTTTCCAGTTTCCCTTTCTGACCGCTTGCGAGAAAATGGCCTGATTGTCGCCTTTGCAGAATTCGAAGTAGAGGAAGTCGTGCTGCTTTTGCTCCTTTGTTTCCCCTTTGAGGGTGGAGAGGAACGAGATACCGTCGGATTGTTTGGGGGCGGGTTGCTTCACAATCTCACACATGGTGGGGAGGATGTCCCAGAATGCGCTGATGTGATCGCTACTGGTGCTTCCTTTGATGACAGCGGGCCAGCGGGCGAGCATGGGCGTGCGGATTCCCGCTTCGTGCATATCGCGTTTCATTCCTCTTAAGCCACCGGTTGAGTTCCAGAATTCCGGTTTGTGGCCGCCTTCGCGATGAGCGCCGTTGTCCGAAGCGAAAATGACGAGCGTGTTGTCGCCGATCTGGTAGTGCTCGAGGAGCGCGAGGATGTCGCCGATTTGGTTATCGAGATTTTCCATCATGGCGGCAAAGCCCGCAACCGGGTTGATGACATCGGGCGTTTTTTCATCGGGTCCGGCTCCATACTTGCCGATGGTCCTGTCGAACTGAGGAAAGACCTTGCGCCATTTTGCGTGGAGTTCTTTCGGTGCGTGCATCGCGGCATGAGGCACTGCGGTCGGGATGTAACAGAAGAAAGGCTTCTTCGCTTTCGCGTTGCTTTCGATAAACTGCATCGCGTGGTTCATGATGATGTCGTGAACGTAGGTTCCTTCCTTGAGTGGGATCTCCTTCCCGTTGTGGACGTAGGTGGTGGGGTAGTAAGTGTGAGCGATGCGTTGGCTTTTCCAGCCGACAAACTCGTCGAAGCCGTGTGTGAGGGGATTCTGCTTTCCTTTTTCGTGGGTCCACCCAAGCCCCCACTTTCCGTAGGCTCCGGTGTTGTATCCGGCTGCTTTGAAGACTTCGGGAAGGACCGTCATTTTAGGGTCAAGTGGAGCGGTCTTTTGCTCGGTGACATTTCCGCGTAGGTAAACGTTCCCGGGATGCTGGCCCGTCATGAGAACCGCACGAGACGGACTGCAGACGGTGTTGCCGGAATAGTGCGCAGTGAACTTCATTCCTTCTTCACCGAGGTGATCGATGTTGGGAGTCTTGAACTTTTTTTGCCCGTAGATCGAGAGATCACCGTAGCCGAGATCGTCCGCAAGAATGTAAATGACGTTGGGCTTGTCCTGGGCAAGCAATACAGGGGCGAGGAGGAAAAGGAGAAAGCGTTTCATGAGTGTGAGAGGTGGATACGAGGTTGATCTAAGGAGGCTTCCAAATCTGAGGGGGTTCCAAATGGTTCGACCTTTTTGGTGCCACTGCTTCGTGTTATCTTCTCTGCTAATGGATTTTTCCATCATCAAATGATCTGGAGACCGATTCTGAAGATCTCGCTGACCTTGACGGTGTTGGTTCTTCCTGCCCTTCCTTACATTGTCCTGTCTTTTGGCATTTTACCAAAGCTCAACTCCAAGTCAGTGGTTTTTGGTTTCGTATGACCTTGGGTTCGAGCTCTCGTTGAAGAGTCTGGTGAAGCAAACCTAAAGTGAACCTCTAAGAGTGGCTGAAGGAATCGCCTCTCCTCACTCAGCGGTTGTAGGGCCGGGCCTGTTTTATCGAGAGCTCACCATACTGCGTGATCTTGAATTCGATCTCCATCGCAAAGTCATTGCTGGCGCGGTAGAGGGGTCTGAAGTGGTTGTCGATCCGGTTGATCTTACTGATAATGTCGAGGACCTGTGGGCGGGTGAGGATTGTTTCGCCGTCTTCCACGAGGCTTGAGAATCGGATGTACTGGAATTCAAGGACATCGCTTCGAGGGAGGTCGAGAGCAAGGAACTGCTCCGGAACGGTGTTCACATCGGGATTGGTCACCAGACTATCACCTAACTGGACATTGAAGTAGTAACTGTCCCAGCCCGTATCATAAGGGTCACTGGCTACCGCCACCCCGTTCGCCTGTTCGTATTTCTGATTGGGATGGACCAGGATGCCCATCATGGAGGTGCGGTGGTTGATACGATAGAATTCCCGCTCTTCGTAAGCGCGGAAGTTCCAAAGGCTTGCCCAGACTTGGAGGACACTCTTGCCCATGTGTCCTTCCCGCCAGTAGTGGGAGTAGGAATCGTAGAGTCCTGCTCCGTTAAAGCTGGTGGAATCCTCAGCGTTGGCACTGGATCGAAGACGCGGAGTGACATAAGTGGGAAAGCCAAGACGGAGTTCGGTGAAGTCATCGTACATCCACTGCGGCATCTCGCCGTCTTCCCTAATCTTTTTCCGGAAGTCTGCCAGCATTTGCTCGCGAACGGCGGCATCGCTCTGAAAATCAGCATCAGCGAGCATGTTGTTGAGGTCCCGGTAGAAGCCGTTGTGCTTCATATATTCATCGTAATAGTAAAACGGAATTGCGTAACCATCCGGAGTATTCTCGGGGATGATCCGTTGCAGCTCAGCCAAGTTAGCAGCCTTGGGCCCGAAGGAATCAGACATGGCAAAGGTAATCTCGGAGAGCGGTTTGATCTCGGTCTCACTGAAGTCGCGCGGCGGGTAGGTCACTCTCGGAGGACGGATCGACTCGAAGAAGTTTTCCACTTCTTCCTGGGTGGCGGGCCTGATTTCAAAGCCTTGCGGGGTTACTCGGTAAAAGACGTTTTGACCGATCAAGTGAGCGATGTCGGGGTGGGTCGAGGCATTGGCGATAAAGGAGTTCGGGATGTTGTTCTGTTGGGCCTTCAGATTGACATGCGAAAGGGGAGTCTGGGGAACTTCGGTGATGATTCCGGAGACGTAGGTCAGGTCGTTCGGGAGTTGGCTAAAAATGACAATGTCCCGCGCGGAGAGAGTATCCGAGCCATTCGAGAGCACGAGTCGCCCGAAGGCTTGCTCCTGGTTCATCGGTTGGTAGCTGACATTTGAAAACAGCTCGTCGGTGTCGACGGTGTGAATCAGGGAGCGGTCGAAGTCTTCGCGGTTTTCGTTGAGAATCTGGCGCTGGGTCTCACTTGGAGCATGGAAGGCCATTCGTCTGATGAAGGGGGCATTGTTCGCGACCATTTTGTAGGCTAGCTCGACATAATGAAAGGGAACCGGATCAGTGGGCCAAAACTCCACGGTAAAGAGTCCCTGTGTTCCGTCGGGCGCGACGTAGTTTTCGTGGTAGAGCAATGAGCCTGCTATATTCTGGCGATTTCCAGGACTGAAGAAGTAAGTCTGGCTGTTGAACTGGGAAGAGGTCAGACCGAGAACGGTTTCAGCAAAAATGCGATGAAAGGGGGCACGATTGACGTTGATGAAATGGAGCTTCGGGCGATTACGGATCTCGGTGATCAAAAACTTTACCTCCTGCACATTGGGCGCTCCTGGGAGATTTTGCCGGTTGGAAAACTGGTCGTAGATTTCTCGGGAAGCGAGGAACGTGTCACCATACAATTCGCTAAAAGGTTCGGCGGCGTTCATGAAGGCGCCTTCGATCTCGACGATGTCATCATCGCCGTCCCCGTCCTGATCGGCCGGGGCGGACCGCGGGTGATAGTTGACCCGATAGACCGAAGTCCCCTTGCGCCTGACCGAGTCTGTCAGGGTCAGGTTGTCATCCGAGGCTGAGACAATATCCACTGGTTCCCAGTGCTCCAGGTCACGCGAGCGTTCCAACACTGCGTAATCGGTCGGGTGGGGCTCGATGGTGATTTGGAACTTCTCTTGGTTTAGCCAGGAAATCTGGTCGGCAGTGACGGCGGAATGGAAAAGAAAGGGGACGAGGGCAATGAGGGTCTTCATCGTGGTAAGAGTGGCATCGCAACGGGGAGCCAATGAATCGGATTTGGTGAAAAGGGGGACGGACCGGAGGCCTTGGCGGAGGTGCGTTGTGACGTGGTGTGGGCTTTTTCGTCCTCCGAAGACTAATGGCGAGAGTCGAAATGCCAAGAAATTTCCAAGTTTCAAAAGGAGTAATCGGACTTGTCAGATCATTAAAAAAGGAGGCGTAATCAAATTCATGAAACCGTTTCATTCCCTCTTCATTTCTCTTTTAATGTCGTCATTCTTGTCGGCCAAAAAGCCCCCCAACATTGTCCTCCTTTATTCCGACGATGCCGGGTTTGCCGATTTTGGGTTCCAACCGAACTGCCGCCCCGATGTCAAATCACTCACCCCGCGGATTAGCAGTCTTGCCAAAGCGGGAGCAAGGTTGACCAATGGTTACATGAGCGGATGTGTTTGCTCACCTTCACGAGCCGGAATGATGACGGGGCGGTATCAGGAGCGTTTTGGTTATGATAACAACCTGCCTCCCGGGACGAAAGACGGTTTGCCGTTGGAGGAAACCTTTGGCGTCAAGCGAATGCAGAAGCTGGGCTATGAAACGGCTTTGATCGGAAAGTGGCACCTAGGTTATCCCGAGGCCTTTCACCCCAACAAGCGGGGCTTTGACTGGTTCTACGGTTTACTTCAGGGATCCCGCCCCTACTTCCCAATGCCCAAGCCGACTCCTCACCGCGTGATTCAAGAAAACGGCAAGACAACAGAGGAAATCGGCTACGTGACTGATCGGCTTGGGGATGCGGCTTGCCGATTCATTCGTGAAAACAAGGAGGATCCCTTTTTCCTGTTCCTCTCCTTCACTGCGCCTCACGGCCCACTGCAGCCGAAGGAGGCCGATGCCAAAAAACTCTCCTCCATCGAGCAAAAACGCCGTCGGAACTATGCTGGCCTTCTGGTTTCTCTTGATACCAATGTGGGCAAAGTGTTGGACACTTTGAAAAGTGAAGGGCTCGACGAAAACACTCTGGTGATCTTCACGAATGACAATGGTGGGCAAACCCAACTGGGCGCGAACAACTTCCCGCTGAAGGGCAAGAAGGGAACCTTGCACGAAGGAGGAGTGCGGGTGCCCTGGGCCATCCGTTGGCCGGGCAAGATCAAACCAGGAACGGTTCTTGATGATCCGGTGATCGCACTCGACCTGATGCCGACGTTCGTGGAAATGGCTGGAGGCAAGGTCGAGAAGTCCTGGAAGCTGGACGGTGTTTCACTTTTGGATTCTTGGCAGAAAGGAAAACCGTTGGCCGAGCGACCATTATATTGGAGAAAGGCAGGCAGCAGTGGCAATCGCGCGATGAGGTTGGGCAGGTGGAAGCTCTTCCACGGCCGAAAGGAAAACACTCCGCCTGCTCTCTATGACCTTTCGAAAGATGTTGCTGAAGAGAAAGACCTCGCCGCGAGTGAGCCCACGCAATTGAAAAAGATGCTCGCGATGCTGGACAAGTGGGAGAGTGAGTTGACCGAGCCGCGTTGGGGCCCCGGGGCGAAGAAATGAAAAAGTGCCCTACCCGCAGGGAAATCCCGGCTTTTCGGTAATCATCTTTTGAGGGAGGGTCGGTCCGGCTAGGGCGTAAAAGCGCTCATCGCCACTAGGACCGAATCGTCAATCACGAGTTTTTACCGAACGGTAAAAACCGGTTTTTCATTGGGCAGGTCATGAATCGAAATCATGAATCCTGCGTGTTATGTGAAACCGCGTTGATATGGAGTTACTCTTCGAGTTCCGCTTGGACTTGATCGATGCGGGTGCTGAGGTCCTCCCACTTTGAGTAAGCCTTTTCGAGTTTCTGGGAAATGACCTCGTACGCTTGGGTGGTTTCTTGGAGTTTGTCGGGATCGCTTATAACTTCGGGAGTTTCGAGGTGGGCGGTGAGAGTGGCCTGGGCGCCTTCGAGTTCGGCGATCGTTTGTTCGGTCGCTTCGAACTCGCTCTGTAGCGGTTTGAGGACCTTGTTGCGTTTTTCGCGCAGCGCGGCTTCGCGTTTGCGTCTTTCTTTCGAAGAAAGTTGGGCTTTGCCCGATGACGATTTTATGGTGATTGAAGTTGGGGCAGGAGCGGGTGTTTCGTTTTCCTCGGCTTCGATTTTGTCGAGGTAGTAAGAGAGGTTGCCGGCAAACATGCGCGGGTCGTGGCCGGGCCTAAACTCCATCGTTTTTTGCACGATGGGATCGAGGAAGGCGCGGTTATGGGAAACGATCAGGAGGGTGCCAGGGTAATCGATGAGTGCTTTTTGCAGGATGTCCTGCGATTGCATGTCAAGATGGTTGGTGGGTTCGTCGAGAATGAGGAAGTTGGCCGGTCGGACGAGCATGCGAACGAGGGCGACGCGAGATCGTTCTCCTCCGGAAAGGACGCCAATTTTCTTAAAGACGTCATCGCCTTTGAAAAGGAAGCAACCGAGGACATCACGCGCGGGCATGGAGGATCCGCGGGTTTGGATTTTTTCAACGGTTTCTAGAATGGTGAGGTTGGGATCGAGTTCGTCGGCGTGGTTCTGGTTGAAGAAAGAGGGGAGGGTTTTGGGACCGAGCTCGTGTCGGCCGGATGAGGGTGCCTCCTCGCCGGTGATCATCCGGCAAAAGGTCGATTTTCCGGCACCATTGGGGCCGACGATGGCGATCTTTTCGCCGCGGATGACTTCGAGATCGAGGTCGCGAAAGACTGTGAGGTCGCCGTATTGCTGGGCCGATTTTTCGAGCTTGGCAACGAGATGGGTAGAGGCCGGGGGATCGGGAAAGCGGAATGACATGACCGCGTCTTCGATATCTATTTCGATGCGCTCGATCTTGGCCAGCTGCTTAATTCGCGACTGGACCTGAGAGGCTTTGTTGGCCTGGGCGCGAAAGCGGTTGATGAATTGCTCGGTTTTGGCGATCTCTCGATCCTGAGCGATCTTTTGTTTGCGGAGAACGTCCTGCCGCTCTTTGAGTTGGGTTTCGTATGAGGAGTAATTCCCGGTGAATTCCTCGGCGCGTCCGTGGTGGAAAGCAATGGTTCGGGTGGTTAGGCCATCCATCATTGAGCGATCGTGCGAGATCAGGATGATCGCTCCTCGGTAGTTGCGAAGGTAGCTCTCCATGAACCGCTGGGCGTTGATGTCGAGGTGGTTGGTGGGTTCGTCGAGGAGGAGAATCTCCGGTTCGGCGAGGAAGAGCTTGGCCATCGCGATGCGCATCTGCCAGCCACCGGAGAACTCACCGCAATCGCGATCGAGGTCTTTGGCCTTGAAACCGAGGCCGCCGAGGACGGCGTGGATTTTCGGCTTCATGCGGGCGGGGTCATGTCCTTCGAGGCGGAGTTCAAAATCGCCGATTTCGTTGAGGAGTTCGGAGAAGGGTGCAGAGCGCGGGTCGAGTTTTTCCAGTTTGGCTGAAAGCCGTTCGATTTTATTTTGGAGTTCGGTGGTCTCGGCGAAGGTCGAAGCGGCTTCGTCATAGAGCGAGATTCCTTTGACGTGAATTCCCTCCTGCGGAAGGTAGCCGATCCGGAAATGCTTAGGTTTGGTGATTTCGCCACCGTTGGGTTCAAGCACGCCACTGAGGCATTTCATCAGGGTGGACTTGCCGGCACCATTGTGTCCTGCGAAGGCGATGCGCTCTTTTTCCCCGACCGAAAAGGTGAGGTCTTTGAAGATCACACGTGGTCCGAATTCCACGCGAAGATTTTTGACAGCGAGCACGCTGGAGGGATTAGTCGAGGCGGACGAAAATGCGAATCAAAAACCGTCGAGGAGGAAGACGGGAATTTTCCGGTAAGGAATTAGTCTTCGTCCACCGAGATCACTTTGGTCTTGGCCCAGTCGTCACCCAAGCGGAAACCGGCCCCAGGATTTCCACTCCGGGTTAAAAGGATAAAGCACTCGATGAGCCCGACGATCGGGACGGCGAGGAGGATGTTCCGGATGGCTCCGGTGACCCAGTCATTGGAAAGCGAAGAACCGTCCAGTTTGACTGCTTTGGTCTTCATGACTTTCTTTCCAATGCTCTGTCCTTCCAGGAAGGGAAGACTGTCGCGGGTAAGCAAAACGATGGCGACGACGACATACTGGACGACGCTCACCCCGGTTGCAGCGGTGGCGAGATATCCGAGACCTCCGGCCACCAGTGAGTCAACTAAGGCGCCGAGGAAACGGTTCACGAGGTCGACTTCGACATCGTCCCGCGGGCTTGGCTCGGCGAGTTTCTCTTTTTCCTCTGTGATTTCTTCGACGACCTCGAGTCCCTCGACTGCCGGAGGTTCGAGATCAGCGGTTTCGA
>JBMYLT010000011.1:131592-145811 GCA_049596615.1 Akkermansiaceae bacterium
GGGGGGAGGAATGATCTTTTTCTCGTCGGCCATGCGATGAGGGAATCAGAGGATGAGCGGTTTGAGGAGAAGATTGGTGGGGAAGTCAGTGGTCAGTTGTCATGGGGAGACGAGGAATCGAGGGGGAACAAAAAAGCCCGTTCGCTTTGGCACGAACGGGCTCGCTACTCAGAAAAGGTTACGACCTAGCTCGACCATTCTGCGATACGGGCCTGATGGGCGCCGAAGAGGTCTTCGGTGGATCCGTGGATGGTGATTCCTTTGATGAGATCTCCTCCCTTGATGGCATCCACTACTTCCTGTCCCTCAGTGACTTCTCCAAAAACGGTATGCTTTCCGTCGAGGTGGGGAGTTGGGAGGTGAGTGATGAAAAACTGCGAACCGTTGGTGTTGGGTCCGGCATTGGCCATCGAGAGAATGCCTGGCTTGTCGTGACGGCGGTGTGGCTTGCATTCACACTCGAACTTGTAGCCGGGGTTGCCAGTGCCAGTGCCGAGCGGGCAGCCGCCCTGAATCATGAAATTTGGAATGACGCGGTGAAAGGTGAGGCCGTCGTAAAATCCCTTTGAGGCAAGATGAAGGAAGGAGGTCACCGTGACCGGTGCGTCGTCGGGAAACAAGGTGAGGTGGATGTCGCCCTTGTCGGTCTGTATTGTGATTTTGATGTCGTCCATGGAGGTGAAACGCTAGCGCAGATCCGGCGGGAGGAAAGCACCTTTCGTGCGCTTCTAACGGCAGCTATCGAGCAGTTGGTCGACAAAGAGGGTGATGTTGTGCATCGCGGTGCGCGATTCTGAATCATTGAGCACCACTAGGGTGTCACGTGCTTCGGAAACGAGCTGGGCCGCGGTGTCGATGGCATCGGCCATGGAGCCTTCGTATTCGGCAATGCCCACTAGGACAGAAAGATCGAGCGGCTCCTGCTCGATGATGCGCTTGGAGAGCTGTTCTTTTTGCTTGGGGTTGGCCCGTTCGAGAAGATTAAGGATCGGAAGAGTGAGTTTTCCTTTTTCCAAATCAGTGCCGAGTGTTTTGCCGACCTGATCCTCGGATCCGATGAGATCGACGACATCGTCATAAATCTGGTAAGCCGTCCCCAGCTTCATTCCGTAGTCAAACATCGGGCCGGTCACTGACCCGGGAGAGCCTGAAATCACTGCGGCGAGCTTGGAGGCTGCGGCGAACAAAGCACCGGTCTTCATCTCGATCATGCGGAAGTAATCTCGCTTGGTGACGTTGAGATCGAAGCGTCTTTGTGTTTGAAGGATTTCCCCCTGGCAAACTTCGCGGGCCGCCAGGCTGATGGCGCGGCTTAGAGCGAGATCGTTGAAATCGGTGGAGAGTTTTAAGGCGTGTGAAAAAAGAGCGTCACCAAGAAGAACGGCCATCCCGTTGCCCCACTTGGCGTTGGCGGTGGGGACTTTGCGGCGAGAGCTCGCCCCATCGATAATGTCATCGTGAACGAGGGTGGCCATGTGGATCAGCTCCAGAATGACTCCCAGATCGAGATGCTCGTTGCGGAGGCCGCCGGTGGCTCCGCCTGTAAGAATGGCGAGGGCTGGTCGGATGCGTTTCCCACTGCTATCACAGATATACTCCATGTAGGGCTCAACTCCCGGATCGAAGTCTTTGACCTGGGCCAGAATGCGGGACTCCACTTTGGCGATGTGCGGTCGGATGAGATCGAACGGAAAAAGCTCAGGGTTGACGGTTTCGCGATTGAGATTCATCGACAACGGTAAGTTTCACTAGTTACTGAAAATTGCAACTTTTAAGGGAAGAAACGCCGAAATCCAGCGAATCTCGTGATCAAATTCCAATCGGGCGAGTTTTTTGTAATTAACAAAACTCGTCGTGACGTTAAGGTTCCGCACGTTATGAAGATGAAGACTTTCGCACTGTCCATGCTCCTCGGGAGTAGCCTGATCGCCCCTTCGTGGGCTGAACCGGCAGTCAGCTTTATTCAGAATTCGCCGGCGAAGGAAGTGGCGGAGCCATCGGAGCTGCTGGCGAAGCTGGGTTTTGCAGCCCATGTCCCTAAGGACACCGAAGGTTACTTTTCGCTGATGGGTGCCTACGACCTGTATGAGCGTTTGCAAGAAACCGACCTTGGCCAGCTTATGAACCAGATGATGGAGGCTCAGGGCGTGAGTCCCTCCGATCTTGAGGAAACCGAGGAATTTTCCATCTTCAAAGCGGTGGTAGGGGAAGAGCTTTTCATGGCATTCGGCAAAGGCGCCGGTGGCCAGGCAGTCCATCTTAACGCTATCAACAGCTCCTACAACTACCACATCATGAAAATGGTGGTGAAGATGGTGGAGATCGGTCTCAGCGCCGAACCCGACTTCGAGGCAATGGAAGGGCTTATGAAGGGGTTGGTGACCGATATGGTTGCTGATCCCAAGGCCGGGATGGAGTCATTCAAGAAGGCTAAGATGCCCCCGGTGACCGTCGGCTTCAAGGTAAGTGACGAAGACATGCGTAACCAGATCTTCGAAATGATGAACGCCGGAGTGGCCATGATTGCTGAAGATGTTGATTTTCCGGGTGATGAAATCGATGTTGAAAAAGATAGCGTCCAAGTCACCGGCGTGACCATTTCCGGGAAAAAAATGGCCGCGCTCGGTCGCGCCGAGTTGGACGATGATGTCGTCGAAGCTTTTGGCTCCGAAGCAAAGGTTGAGGAATTCCTCAAGGCCCTTGAAGAAAAGAATCTGAACATCGCTCTGGCCCTGAAAGGGAGTTACATCGTGGCCTATTTGGGCGATTCGCTGGATGGGCTCTCCTTCCCGGCCAAGCCCGAGGATTCTTTGCTGGCGAATCCGGGCATGGATTTCATGACCAACTACGCCGACAAGGATGTGCGCATGCTGCTGTTTGGAAATGGAGAAGCTCTTCAGACTATGACGGGTGGCACGGATATCATTGGTTCGGCGGCCAAAGGCCTCAAGGCCGGTCTCTCTGCCTCCGACTTCTTTGGTGACACTCGCGACGTTCAGGCCCTGCTGGGGCACGTGGCCCGACTCGAAAAGTCCATGGTCGAAATGATCGATTACAGCCGTCTTGGAGGAGTTGGCTTCTTGGAAGATGGCTTCAAGATCGAGGTTCACGGGGGAAGCAACCAGCCCATGGTCGACACCAAAACGCCCCATACCTTCTCTGCCCTCGGAGAAATGGATGACGTGGTGTTCTTCAGCAACTCCCGGTCGAACCCCGAGTTTAGCTCCAAGCTTTACGATCTCCTCAGCTCTTTTGGTGAGGCCGCCTATCTCATGGCAAGCCGTGCGTCCGAGCTCAATGCCGATGACCCGGAACTCCGCGAGTTCGGTGAAGGTTTCAAGATGTTCGAACAGACGGTGGCGAAGGATCTGCGTTCCATCTGGGATGCTCTCACTGTCGATTGGGCCGAAGGGACCGGCAACGAGTCTGCCGTGATCATTGATACCAAGGGAACGATGCCGACTGTTCCGGAAGTTCCTGACGCCATCATCGAGAAAGGACTCATTCCACGCATTGCCTATGTCACTCCGGTAACGGACCGGGCCAAGGTTTCGACCTCCTGGGAAAAGATTGAAGGAGGAATCAAGAACCTCCTCAAGACCATGAAGGAAATGGACGGCCCAGCGATCCCGATGCAAGCCATCGATGACAAGACCGAGGATGGAGTTACTTACTACACCACCCAGATCCAGTTCTCGACTCCTGACGCCCGTCCGGTGATCGGGCTTTCGGACAAGCACTTCTACTTCGCAACCTCACCCAAGTTCATCGGCGAGTTGAACAAGGCGATGGGGGAAAAGGGCCCAGCCCGAAGCGGAAACTACACTCGAGTTAATTTCTCCGCGGCCAACGAAATGGCGAAATACTGGGTGGAACTGCTGAAGGACAATGCCGAGGAAATCTTTGAGAACGAATTCCAGCGCGATGACTTTCTGGAGAACCTTCCCATGGTGGAGAAAGTTCTGGCCGCTTTCGGGCAATTCGAGGAGTTCACCTCCCACGTGCGGGAAGAAGGGGGCGAAACACGCACTTCGGTGCACTTCAAAATGAACTAAGGCACCCGACATCTTCATTCTTCAAGCCTCTCGGTAATCCGAGGGGCTTTTTCCGTTTTGGCAGATTCGACCTAGGAAAACTCCTCGCCAGCTTGGTTTTGAGAGGGTAGTTTCAGCGTCAAGTGAGTGATATTTATGTGACCGAGGCCGACCACGCCCAATTGGCCGTCAATTCACAGGCTGTCCGTTTGGCAGTGCAAAGGCAGCGTCGCAAGGAATCGATTCAGGCGACGGTCACGGCTGTCCTCGGATTTGGAGTCGTGCTGGCCTTGCTCGCCCTCATCGCGCTCTTTCCAGTCTCCAAGGAGATTCCGCAAATTGTGGCCTATTCGGCCGAGACTCCGGAGGAAGATCCGCCCGTCAGGATGAAGGAGCTAACCAAGACAGTCCAACCGAAGCCTCCGGGAGCAAGTTCTTCAATGGCTAAGGTGATTGCGGCGCAGGCTGAAGCTCCCGTCGCCGTGCCGGTTCCCATCACCACTAATCCCGACAGCTTGTTCGGGATGGAAGAGGACTTTGGCCCTGGATTTGGAACCGGAGATGGAGATGGAGATGGTGGTGGTGGTGCTAGTTTCTTCGGGAGCCGCCGTAAGGGCCGCAATGTGGTGTTTTGTGTCGATTTTTCGAAGTCCATGCAATCGGATGCCGCCGGCGGCGGCGGGACTCGGATCGCCGCTTTGAAAAAGGAATTGGAGCGCTCGATCAAGGCTTTGCCGTCCGGCATGAATGTTTCGGTTATTTTTTATTCAACCACCGCTTGGACCATCGATACCAAGGGAGACACTCCTCATCTCTCCGGCTTCAAAGGAAACGGAAAGGTGCCCGAAGTGGTTTGGTATCCGGCGAGCGAAAGACTCAAGGGAGTGGTAATTGACGCGGTCCGGACCATGCCTGCGGTGGGAGGTACTGCCTGGTATCCCCCGCTTCGCATGGCTTTCGCCATGAATCCGCGTCCCGATATTCTCTATCTTCTTTCCGACGGGCAACCGACCGATGCCGATTACGTTCTCCAGAAGATGGACGATTTGAATCCGGATGGGGTGCCCATCGATACCATTGCTTTTGAGTTGCCGGGGACTCCGGCTGCTCGTTTGATGGAAATCGCTCAGGAAACCGGAGGAAAATTCTCCATGATCTACAAGGGGAAACGTCTTATTGGACGGAGCGCCGAGGATCTGACCGGTTCAGAACACGACTGAGAATCCTCTGCCCGCTCGGCCGCCCACAAAGCACAGGAGGGATCGTCGTTGATCTTCGTTTCGATTGAAGCGACGGTCGCTCTTTGAATTTTTCGATGAATAAGAGAAACCAACTAGTCGTTCTACCTCTCGTGCGGGCTCTTTCAGGATTCATCGTGACTCTGGTTTCTGGCTTTCTCGTGGGTTGTTCCAGCTCACGGACTGTCGGGAAGGAAAAACGCCTGGCGACGGGTAACCACGTTTCCAAGACCGTCATGGATAGTGACTTCCTGATTCCTGAGGGAGCGACCATGATGGTGGACTATAGTTCGCGAACCCGCTATTTTGTCGAGAAAGGTGGAGTACTCACAGGATTTCCGAAGGGCGTCGAACTGACTACAGTTTATGCCGAAGAGGGAGCGCTCGTTCCCAATCTTTGCGGTCAACAGGGATTTACGGTTCGAATCGTGAACGATGCCACCTTCGTTTATAGGAACCGACATCGTGAACTTCCCCCAGCCGGGATAGATCATGCCAGCAATGGCGGAGGAGCCAACGTAGTCCCAGTCGTGGGAGTCAGCACCGGCTTCTGGGGGTGGGGACGTGGTTGGGGCTGGGTGCATTCGCGACCCTGCTCCGGGAGACCTGTTTCGGTCCGCCCGTCATCTTATCGAATGAGTCGCTAAACGAAAAACAAAGACAATGATGAAAATAAAACGATTGATATTGATTCTCGCCACCTTGTTTGGCGCGGGTTTGGCCTCGGGACAAGACACGGCATGGAGAGGCGAAATAATGCTGGGTGGAGGCTATCTCGAAGACCCGGGCAAAGCCTATGGCTTCCTGCAAGCGCGGGGAGCTTTTTATGAGGACGATGCCTTCCGGCACAGCCTGTTCCTGGAGTATCTCGGCCATGTCGACGATGCGGTTCTCGAGTTTCCAGCATTTGGCAAAGGTGGCTTTTTCGAAGACGGGGACATCACTTTTTCTAACATCACTGTGAACTACGAACTGGAAGCGAAGCTCGATTTCGGAGTTTCCTTATATGCCGGGGCTGGAGCCGGGCTTGAGTTGATTAGCTTGGATGACCGATTTAACTTCAGCTTTGATTCAGACAGCAATTTTGTCTCCCAGATTTTTGCGGGGGTTAGGATAAACTTCGGTCCGGTTTGGGGCCAGCTTGGGTTGCGATATCTTTTTCGTGAGGATTTCTCCCTTCTCGGCGATCAGTTTAAAACGAACGACAGCGTGGCTTATGAGCTCTCGGTCAGCTTCGAGTTTTAGATGAGTTTACCCAGAGCCGGGCTCTGATTCGACACACCAGCCTAGCCCCGGAGCAGCTGGACGGTCACTTTTTCTTCAACGGGAACTTCAAGGGTCTCCGCGAGTCCCTCGAGGTCATCAATGATCACTTTCTTCCCGTTTTCGAAGACGTCATCATCCATCGCACGCACGAGATCGAGGGCGGTGTTAATGTCATCGTATACTTCGTCGGCATCATGGAAGTCTTCGGTGCTGACAATTTTGAGGACGGCTCGATCTTCTTCGGAGTAGCCGGCTGCCTCCGCTTCATCGTCGGAGAGGTCGAGATCGGGGTCGAAAAGGTAAGTGAGGATGTCCAATCCCTCTGGTTTCAAAAGTGCTCCGAGTTCTTCGTAAACCTCGGCCAGCTCGACAAAATAGCCTTCGAGATCCTCGATTTCGGGCTCACAAACGACACTAATTCCGACGGACATGGCCGAACGCTAAAATCGGAGTTCACAGGGAAAAAGAAAAAATACTGGGAATCAGGAATTTTCTCTCAGTCCCGGGTTGAATACAATTTACCGAGAGCACGAGTAGGAGTTTTGCTAGGAACAGGCATGGCCTCTGATTCTGGTTGATTTACGAAAATCCGGACAACTGGTGACAGTCAGCTGGGGTGGTGATTTTGGGATTTGGGGTTTGGTTTTCGACCAGCGTAGTGCCGTGTCCCAGAAGTTGAAGGGCAGAGACTTCGTCGGTGATTTGAGCATCTTCCGAATTTACTTCGTGATAAGCCCTTTGAATTAGGCTGCGATCAAAAATCTGAGGTGTTTCCATGGTCCAGAGGTCGTCGCGTGAAACGGATTCGATGGTGATGTTTTCAGAGGTGGCCCGTTTCAAGGTTTCCGTTACGCGACGGGCCAGGCAGGCTGCTCCGGTTTTGCGGGCAATGGTGAAGGTCGTAAGAATGGCATCTCTGGTGATCAAAGGGCGGGCTCCATCATGGATGGCCACATGGGTGACTTGTTCGTCGAGTGTCTCGAGCCCGGCAGCAACGGAATCTGATCGCTCCCGACCTCCATCGACCCGCATCACTTTTGGGCCCAAATCGTGAAGCCATTCGAACCTTTCGGGAGGAGCGACCACTACCACTTGGTCGATCTCCTCGAGGGTGGTGAAGGCCCGGACGCTGTGCCAAAGGATTGGCCGGCTCTGCCATTCGATGGCGAGCTTGTCGAAGCCCATGCGACGGCTGGTGCCCGAAGCAACAATTATGGCAGCATTACTCACGAAACCAATAGCCTGATCACTGAATCATCCAATAACCGAATCACTTATCCCAAATGCTTCATCACCTCTTGGGAAAGGGTCTTCCCGTCAGCACGGCCTTCCGCCTTGGCCTGAACAGCACTCATGACCTTGCCCATATCGGCTCGGGAGGTGGCACCGGTTTCCCCAATGGCTTCAGCGACAATGGAGGCTACTTCCTCTGCACTCAAAGCGGCTGGGAGATATCTTTCGAGAACGACGATTTCGGCTTTTTCCGACTCTGCAAGTTCGGGGCGGTCCGCCTTTTCGAATTGCTCGATGGAGTCCTGCCGTTGCTTAATCTGTTTGCGAACGATGGCAAGAGCATCGGCATCTTCCACTACGTTGTCTTTGTTGCCCGACTCAATGGCGGCATTGGTCAACGCAGTTTTCAGGGCACGCAGTGTGGTGAGAGCGACGGTATCTTTGGCCTTCATCGCTTCTTTGAGATCCGACATGACGGTTTCAGCAAATGTGCTCATGTAGGAGTTCTGGCTCGAAACGGGCGGAGGCGCAAGCACGGGTCTTGCCGTAGGTCGGGAATGTGATACCGATGAGCATGGAGCGGGCAGGGAAAGGAGGTTACTATTATCTGGCGTTGATTGGATTGGCGTTGGCAATTCTGGGAGGTGCGTTTGTGATGATCCTAGGGCGTGGCTATCTCAAAGCTCGCGAGACGAGGGAATGGGAAGTTGAGGAAGGCACCGTGATCCGGTCTCAGATCGGCGAGCGAAATCTCGGCCCGGGGGTGCCCACCGAGTACACTCAGGACCTTTTGTTCGACTACCGCTACGACGGTCGATCTTATCAAGGTGATCGGGTTAAGCGGCGGGAGAATCCTTACTTCAAAAGTAAGGCAAAGGCCCAGCGGTGGATCGATGATTGGCCAGTGGGCAAGAGGGTCGAAGTGTATGTCAATCCCGACGATCCTTCTGTGGCTGTTCTGGATCATGACACCAAAGCACCCGGCTATACTATTTGGTTTCCCGGGCTCTTTTTTGTGGGTGGGCTGGTGGTGTTCGGAAGGGCGATTGCGAAGTTAATTGGTCTCCGCTCAAGTGAGACAAAGTAATTTTATTAAAAGAGTTAAGGTAGAAGGGGTTATCGTGGCCCATCATAACCAGGCCCACCCCGACATGATCGTGAATGGTCAGTCCCTTCCCTTGATCACTCCGGGTTCAACTTTCGATGAGACCATCGCCGGATTCTTCGATTCAGCCCAGCAAGATGCGTTGGCCGAGGACGTCGTCGCCCCCTCCGCTTGCACGGTGGTGGCGGAGGGGGACGACGAATCGTCAGGTCATTCCGGCGGCAATCTCTTTGATCTTCTCGGGCAGTGAAGCATGGTGGAACCAAGTATTTCGCCTCTTTTGCATCGCCTCTCGAAAAAGTTTTCTTTTGTAACTAGATTTGTGACTGCTGCGTCACTTCCAATGAAGGCTGGAAAAGGCCAATGAAGATTCATTTAAATTTATTTTCAATCTATCTTAACATGTTATTCTTCGGTGATGCGTGTAATTCCACTGATAGCTTTGACCAGTCTCATTTCCGAGGCTGTCGAAATCACTGTGAACTACCGCTTCGATTCCTCGGGCTTCTTTGACGATCCCCAACGGCGGTTGGTGATGGAAGCAGCAGCGGCCCGGTGGAGCCGAATCGTGACTCAGAGCCTTCTGCCGGTAAACATGACAGATGGAATGAATCTCGACGGTCGATTTCAGGTCATTCATCCTGAAACCGGCCTGCCGTATTCCATGAGTGCGGCAGCCAGTCGCGCTACGGACATCACCTACCAGTTCACCGGGAGGGAAGCCGATGAATATCTCAATGGCTTCACCTTGAAGCAGGATGAATTCATCATCTACGTGGGCTCAAGAAATATTCAGCCCAGCAATGTCCTTGCCCGGGGTGGGGCGATTCGTGGCAACGAAAACACTAACCAGACCTATAATGATCCCGATAGTTTTCTGAATCGTGGATTTAATGTTGGCCGTGAGTCTCTCCCGGTGATGGGAGGGTTTGTTTCGTTTGACACAGACTGGGTGTGGAATTTTGATCTTACCAAGGTTGGTGAGTCTCCCGGCGATATTGATTTTTACAGCGTGGCTCTTCATGAGATTGGCCATGTGCTCGGCTTGAACACTGCCAGCGTCATGGAGTGGACTGATCTGGTCAGCGGAAACAACTTTTTGGGTCAGAATGCTGTGGCCGCACACAATGCTGACAACGGAACCACCCTGACTTCCTTGGATCTTTCAAACGTTTCGATTGGCGACCACCATTGGGGTGAGTTGGTTTATGAGTCCAAGATCTTTCCTTTTGGTGAACCGCTTTATCTAAAGACGGTTGGGCCGATGGGTAAGCAGGAGCTATTGATGGAGCCAGCGTTTCGTCCACAGGCAGGTCTGCGATTGGAAGTCACCAATATTGACGCCCTCGCCTTGAAGGATCTGGGCTGGGATATCCTTGATGAAGTCCCTCCCCGACCTCCGGAACTACCCGTGGAATTTCTTCCTTCACCATCGGGGACGATCGGGGTTGAGATCAATTCACAGGTCGGAAAGATCTACACCATTCAAACATCTCCTGATGGGGCGAGCTGGGTTGATGTGGCACCTTCTTTGGTCGGGAATGGAGGTTCGGTTTTGTGGATCGACGGTCAAGAAGGTTTTACCGATGCCTACGGCAACACAGCAGAACTTACTGGCAAGTACTATCGGGTGATCGAGAAAGATGCCCCCTAATTTTCTTTTCTACTTTTTAGGGTCGAAGGTCTTCCGTTTGGCGATACGAGCTTTTAGAAATTATCAGCTTACGATTCGAAAACCCCGGCAGCCAGATAGCCCGGGAAGGTCAAATGAATGGAACTCTTTGATCAATGAGGCCAGTTCCGATTCTTCGGTGATCTCGGTCAGGAAGTCATTAATCTCGTCTTCCTCACCTGCAACTTGAAGTTCCACCGCTCCCTCCGGCAGGTTCTTGACCCAGCCTACGACATCGAATCCAAGAGCGATTTCCTTCGTCTGGTAACGAAACCCCACTCCCTGGACCTTGCCGCTGAAGATGACCTGTTTCGCAATCATTCCGTTTTGGGAGAGTTGGTCAGAGTGAGTGTTTCCCGGAAACGCGAGATCTCGATGACGCGGCTCGGCTGTAGCTGTTTAAGTCCGGGGACGATCGTCGTCTTAAGAGCCTCTTCCACGGCATCAGTCTTCTCGGAAGTTTCCAATATGATCTGCCAGACCAGCGTGTGGGTGCTTTCCGTCCTTTGGAGGAAGTATTGATCGAAGACCCATCCTGAAGCCAGTTTTTCCGCCTCTTGATTGCCAACCAAAGGATCAAGCCACAGGCGGATTCCCAGTTCGCCAAGGTTGCTTTTGAAAACGGTTTCTCCCGGCATCGTGGGCGGAGAAGGATCCGGAACGTCCTCGAATGAATGATTGGGGTGGAGAATTTGACGGGTGGTTGCGGGAGGACTTCGAAACATTTCCGCGAAGGCTTTGCGGGAATCATTGTAGAAAAAGCCGGTGTATGCTGTGCCCTCGACGAAGGCCGAGTTGCAGAAGCCCGCCAACGCCGGGGCGAGGTCATTCAGCAGTTCTTCACGTCCTGATTCCGGATTGGCCCAGGCGGCTTGATTCGCCGCTGAGTTCCGTCTCAGAAATCGATCCTGAAGAGCGGCGGCCGCTCCGGTAAAAACTGCCTCCCAGGCCTGCCATTCGTCCCGGCTCTTCCATTCCTTGCGAGGATGATTCTGAAATGCCAGCTGTTGTCCCAGTAGGCGAACAAGGACCGATCGGTCGGGGACGCTCACCGGATCGAAATCGTCCGAAAGGAGAATCCGTGCTCTCGTAAAGTCGAAGACTCCCTTGACCCCACTGCTGTTCACAAAAAGAAATTGGGTCTTGAGTCGTTGGTTGGGCGGGAGGATACCTAGATACTCCCAAACGAGCCCCTCGTAATCGAGTCCGGTCTCTCCATGAATCAGATCGAGATTTCGATTGGCCGCCTCCCTGAGATCGATCGGCGAGGCCAACCGCACATCGGGTGATTTGAGGAAAACCATTCCATGTTCCTTCTCGACCCACGAGATTAAGACATCGGGAACGGGATAGGGACCGTTGGCGAGCATCGAGCGAATCTGCGCCAGCTTCTCGCCAAGCTGTTCGATCTCCAAAATCAGTTCGCTGTTTTCGGCTCTTAACTCGTTGGCTTCTTTACTTTGCTGCAAGGACGCGCTGCTCTTTTTCCAGTAGTCGCCATAGAGCCACCCACCGGCTGCGAGGCCGATGAAGAGAAGGATCTGAAAAACCCGCTCGGGTTTCATTTGCCGCGTTTTTTCTCTTCGTCTTTGAAAACATCCTCGGGACGAGTCGACTGAGTTTTGGCATCGAATCCCTGTTCCTCACCATACATGGCCAGATCCTTACCAGTCCGCCGAAAAGCTTCCTCGGCCTTTTGACCGTCCATGGGCACAAGCGAGATGGCTTTGCTCTGGTTTCCCTCGGCATCGTAGTAGTAATATACGCGGCGGACGGGCATTTCGATGCGCTGCCCGGTCGTCGGATCGACCACTTTGACGCGCTTTCCTGTTTCGGGATCGGTGTACCAGAGAGGGTAGTAGTTCTTTACGCGTGCGTCGAACATTTGCTCCGCAATCAGTTTGCCGGTCTTTCGATGGTAACCGTATTGCACCCGGTAGATCAGAGTGCCCTGACCATCATGAATCTGCCCGAAGGTCAGGTAGCCCTTCTCGTTTCTCTTGTAGGTGGCCCGCATCTTCACCTGGCCGTTTTGGTTTTTCGTGGTTTTGACCAGGCGGCGGTCATCGGGAGAACGTTCAAAGACGACATAAGATCCATCCTGATCGTTTCGTTTGATCCGGACGTGTGGCCCCTTGGATTCCCAAAGATCGTCGTCGGCATGAAGATTCCCCAACACAACAAGGGGAGCAATGACAATTGAGATGGCTTTTTTCATTGAGATGGTAGAGGTGTGCCAAAGAGTATGAAGAAGGAAGTGGATAAAGGCAACTCCGGAAGGGGTGAAGCCACGAAGGATTTCCCGGTTTGGCGTGCCGGAGATTTTGAGTGGAATCTGTCCCGGCGTGCACTGGTGATGGGGATCTTGAATGTCACTCCTGATTCCTTTTCCGATGGCGGTGACAATTTGCTCCTGGAAGACACCCTTTCATCGGCACGCCGTTTCGTGAAAGAAGGCGCGGATATTCTCGATATCGGGGGTGAGTCAACCCGGCCGGGAGCCGAGACCGTTCCTATTGACAAGGAGATTGAGCGAATCCAACCGGTCATTGAGGCTCTGGGAATTTCAGAAAAGGTGGCACTGTCGATCGACACTAGCAAGCCGGAGGTCGCCAGGGTTGCTCTCGAGGCGGGAGCCCACATTGTGAATGATGTGACGGGGTTTCGGGATGGGCGCATGATTGAACTCTGCGCGCCACTCGATTGCGGAGTCGTCATCATGCATATGCAGGGAACGCCAGGAACGATGCAGCGCGACCCTAGATACTCTGATGTCGTGGGCGATGTACGGGCCTACTTTGAGGAGCGTTTTGAAACTCTGGTCTCGGCCGGCATCGCGCCGGAGCGAATCGTTTTTGACCCGGGCATCGGCTTTGGAAAGACGTTGGAGCACAACCTTTCCCTGATCGCTGGTCTGAAGGATCTGGAGGTCAATGGGCGTCCGCTTTTGATGGGCCTGTCGCGGAAGTCCTTCCTAGGCTTGTTGGTCGGTCGCGACGGTTTTGCTTGCCGGGAGCGGCCCACCCAAGCCTTGACCGTTCTTTCACGGAGAAATGGAGCGATGATCCATCGGGTTCATCAGGTCCGCGAATGCCGGGAAACTCTTCGAATGGTGAGAGCGGTCCTTGGTGGAGGAGCCGACTAAGCTCAAATTGGTCAATATTAGATCAGTCACGCAAGCGTCCCAAATCCTGATAATAGGTGCTGGAGAAGACATGGGATGAGCGGGGCTAAAAATTCATCAAAAAATAGTCTTTAAAAACATTGACGTGCTGTGAGAGATCGTTAGGGTTGCCCCCGCAGCCGCTGCCGGCCGCGACCGAGATACACTATACAAGGCCCGCCTAGATGACTCTCCATCAGCGGGCCTGCCTAGTCTTCCGGTCTATAGTTCTTTGAAAGTATGGGTTTCGCAGATTCTTCCACCTTGGAGGGTTGGAGCACTTTTCACGTATGTTGAATGAAGTGTGACCCGGCACCTTGAAGGCCGATCTGCGGAAAGAAAAATGACAAAAAATCATATTGTGTGCTGCGTCTTAAATTTTCTGATTTTGGGAATTTGAGGTGCGGGTCACGGGAGTAGGCCTGATTAGGTCCTTCCGGGAAATCGCGAGATTTCCAAACCAAAGTCAATTTGATAGCTAAGCGCGTCAGAGCTTTGCTCTGACAAT
>JBMYLT010000012.1:0-16564 GCA_049596615.1 Akkermansiaceae bacterium
TTTGCCGTTTTTTTCTTTGTCAGGTTTAATCGTGGCGGCTGAAGGAGTTGGTTTCTTGGAAGTGTCCTTGAAACCAAAGTAGGCAGCCGCACCACCTCCGAGGACGACCAGCAGGATTAGGAAAAAGGTGAGCGCGCCTGATTTTGACTTGCTGCTGGTCAGGACCGGAGGAGCAGAGGTGAAACTTGGAACCTTGGCTGTCGGAGCGGTGGAAAACCTGGGGCCTGCGAGCTTCGGGATAAGTGTGTCAAGCTCGTCGGCCAGCTTGTCGACATCGGCATAACGAAGTTCGGGATCCGGATTGGTCGCCTTCTTGATGATGATATCAATCCGGGAGTCTGTCCCAGTGGACATGTTGTAGGTGTCCTTACCCGGCGGCTTGCCAGAGATCAGCTCATAAAGCAGGGCGCCCACCGAGAAAATGTCGGAACGTTCGTCGACATTTGGGTCCTGACGGTAGATTTCCGGGGCGGTGTATCCGGGAGTGCCAAAGACTAGCCCGTTGTCCTCATTGCGGTCAACTGCGTGGGCGAGACCAAAATCACCGATTTTTGGTCGCGCGTCTGTATCCAGAAGAATGTTTGCAGGCTTGATATCGCGGTGAATGATCCCTCCGCGGTGTGCGTGGGCCAAGCCTCGGCAGACGGTCGAGACGATATTGAGAGCCACTGATGGGTCGATTGCCTTGTTGTGGGATGAGTAGTAGAGAGCCTTGCCATGGACAAATTCCATGACGATGTAGAGCATTCCTTCGATATCCCCGAAGTCGTAGACGGAAATGAGGTTGGGATGATTCAGGCGGGCCATCGCCTTAGCCTCGGCTTCAAAAGAAGCACGAAACTGGGGATCTGCGCCGAACTCCGAGGGAAGAATCTTGATTGCAACCGGCCGGTCGAGCGATTTTTGTCGGGCTTTGTAGACCGCTCCCATCCCGCCTTGGGCGATGAACGCTTCTATCTCATAAGCCGGGAAGAGGGGAACCAGCTCCTCGAGAGTTGGGGCAACGAAGCCGGTGGAGTTCGAAGAGTCTTGGGCCATGTTTTGAGATTCTGGGTAAGAGATTGTTAGTAAGTAACCGCAAAATAGCCAGTTGAAAAGAAGAGCCTTTCACGTATGGACTTTTTTCGGAGGCTCTCGATGCGACGTCACCTTCCCAGAGGGCAACGATCATATTAATCTTTTTCTTAGGAAAAAATTTTCAGCCTGCATTAGAGGAGTTCCGCGATTTGCACGGCATTGAGAGCAGCTCCTTTGCGGACTTGGTCGCCGACCACCCAAAGTGCAAGGGCATTGGGCAGAACCTGATCCTTGCGGATGCGACCTACTTCGCATTCATCCCGGCCGGTGGTGTTGAGCGGAACCGGGTAGATTCCATCGGCCGGAGCATCAACGAGACGGATCCCGGGCTTGTTTTGAAAAGCGGCCCGGGCTTCCTCAATCATGGGGTCCTCTTCAAAAAGAGCGGTAAGGGAAATCGAATGAGATCTCATCACCGGGACCCGGACGCAGGTGCAGGTGACCTTGAGGTCGGGAAGGCCCAGGATTTTCCGGCCTTCGTGGAGCATCTTCTGCTCTTCTTTGGTGTATCCCGATTCCTCAAACTGATCGACATGAGGGATGACATTGTGCGCGATTTGGTGGGGATAAACCGCTTTGGTTACGGTATTTCCGGAGGCCAGAGACTCGATTTGTGATTCCAGTTCGGCAATTCCCTGGGCTCCGCTGCCCGAAACTGCCTGATAGGTGGAGGCGATGACTCCAGTGAGGCCAAACTTTTGATGGAGCGGCGCCAGCCCCATCAAAGTGATGATAGTGGAGCAATTGGGATTGGCGATGATGTTGCGCGGGGTGTTCGCGGCATCCTGGGGATTGATCTCTGGAACGACGAGGGGAACCTCGGGGTCGAGGCGGAAAGCGGAGGAATTATCGATTACCAGGCAGCCGGCGGCTGCGGCGATTGGGCCGTATTCCCGCGAGATTGAACCGCCAGCGGAAAAGAGCGCAATGTCGATTCCTTCGAATGAAGAGGGAGTCAGCTCGGTAATCTCAATTTGCTCTCCATTGAATTCGAGGGATTTCCCAGCTGATCGGGCTGAAGCGAGGAGGGTTAGTTTGGAAAGAGGGAAGCGGCGCTGCGCGAGGCAGGTCATCATTTCACGTCCGACGGCGCCGGTGGCTCCTACGATGGCGACATGAGGGGCTGAACTCATGGGGCGGACGTAGTCCCCTCGGCGTCCGGATGCAACTCCCGTTATCTGTTGTTCGCCAAAATTTGTCCGCGAAAAATGTCAGATAACCTCTTGCATGGGTTAAAGAGATCTCTATCTTCGCATCTATGGAAAGAATGATTCCTATCATTTGATCCTCAGAGCGTAGAGTGTTTTCAACAGTCTCCAGCCAACAACAAAAACAACGAAACGAATACAGATGAAAATTGCTACCATTCTTGGTCTGATCGCGGCCCTTGCTGGCTTCTCCCTCACTTCTTGCGGCAGTGCGCCCCCCGAGGCTCCCCCAATCCCGGTTATCGAGGTCCCCGTTAAGTAAGCTCGATTATCAAATTCAAGCTTGTGCCGGAGTCGATCTTCACGTGGTCGCTCCGGCGCTTTTCATCACTCATAAAATCAGCCTACGACTATGAAAATCATCAAATTCTTCGCCGTTCCCGTATTTGCCTTGGGATCATTTTTCCTGAATTCCTGTGGTTGCTGCACCAACGAAGCGCCGAATCCTCCGCTCCGCCGTGTTCCAAAGATGCAGGAGCTTCCTGGAGCGGATGTTGAGGCACCGACAAATACGGATGTTGAGGCACCGACAAATATTCCTGACGAAAAGTAAGACCGGGTTCAGTCAGTTTTGAGAAGGCTGCGACCAAAGGGTCGCGGCCTTTTTTGTGCCACGAAACCTTGCAATGGAAGTGAGGGATAAAAAAAGCGCGTCCCATCAAGGACGCGCATTGGGAAGATAAGGAAACAACCCATTCACTTCGCGGTTAGCTTGCCCTTCATGATCGCGAAGTGTCCCGGGAAACTGCAAAGGAACTCGTAGTCGCCAGCTTCCTTCACAGAGAAGGTGATGGAGGTTTCCTCGCCGCCACCGATGACTTTGGTGTTGGCAAGGACGGCTTTCTTGGCTTTCTCCTCCTTCGGAATAAAATCATTCTCGCGGAGGTCGGGCTTGGCTGCGCCGGCTGCCCAGGTCATGAGATTGGTGCCTTTTGCCAGAAGGACAAAATTGTGTCCCATGGCCACTTTGGGGAGTTTGCCAGTGTGCTTAAGGACCAGTTTGACGGTGGTTCCGGCCTTAACCTCCAGCTCCTTTTTGTTGAACTGCATCTGGTCGTTGCACTCGAGAACGATTTCCTGATCCGGCTTTTTACCTTCCGCTTTCTTTTCACCGTGATGGTCTGCAAAAAGGCTGACCGGGCAGAGGGCGAGGGCGGCGGCAAAGAGTTTTGATGTGACGGTTTTCATGTCTTGAGGAACATCGGGCGCAGGCGCCAATTCTGCAAGAGAGAATGTCGCTCATTTGATCGACATCTACTGGATGCGGAAGGTGCGGCCTTTTCCGGAAATCCAGGCCTGGTAGACCGAGCTGTAGAGGGCGTTCAATTCGACCTCGTTCATGATCCGGAATTCGATAGTGCGGGCGTGGGTAGTGGTGGGATAGCTCTTTTGAGCCATTTCATCGGCTTTGGTGCCGGACCGTTGCTGTCCCCGTTGGCGAAGCTGTTCTGCCCGTTTTTGGATGCGGTCAAGGGCGTTGAAAGCGGTGTCCTTGGTGATGGGTTCGATGTAGTAAAAGCGTGCCAAGGCCGTGCCAGTGGTGTCCACGGTGACTTCGGTCACGAGCAAGGTTCCATCGAGGACGTAAGAGTGCTTGCTGACCGATGTGATGGCACTCAGCCCGACGGCATAATCCCCGCCGGGGAGACTACATTGCCAGCGACGGATGTTGTTTTGGTCATCATTCACTCCCTCAAGCGCCTCTTCATCACGCTGGCGTTGTTCTCGATCCATTTGTTCCTGCTGCTGGGAGGTGCGGCGACCTCCCGGGACCGGAGTCGTTTGGGCAACGCTGGCGAGGGTGGAGACGGCGAAGACTATAAGGAGGGAAATCGTTTTCATTGCCACAATACTATCAACCGGACTGCCCTCGAGGTCAAAGTTTGAATTCCAGTCCGCGAGAGTTGAACGGGAAGGCAGTTTCGTTAGACTTGCCGGGTGGGAAACTACCGACCGAATGTGGCGGCCTTGCTGGTCAATGACGAAGGAAGACTCTTAGTTTGCGAACGTCTGACCATTCCGGGCGCCTGGCAGTTTCCTCAGGGAGGGGTCGATGACGGTGAATCGGTAGAAGAAGCACTGCTTCGTGAGATTGAGGAGGAGGTTGGTCTCAAGCCCGGTCATTATCGGGTCGAGGGCTTAAAAGGGGGCTACCGATATGATTATCCAGAAAAGGTTATTCGCGCTAAACCTACCCACAAGGCCGGATTTGCGGGCCAAGAGCAGACCTATTTTCTTTGCCGATTAATCGATGGTGCGCCCGATGTGGATCTAACCGGCGAACCCCGGGAGTTTTCCCGCGCTCGCTGGATTGATCCGGCCGATTTTGATTTGGAATGGTTACCGGATTTCAAAAAGGCAACTTATCGAAATGTGTTAGCCGATTTTTTTGGAGTCGAGATTACCTGAACGGCCCAAAAAAATCCGCTCCCATTGCTGAGGGCGGACTTTGAAGTGGCGGAGAAATGGACGAGAACTACGTTTAGCTGAGTTCCCCGAGTTTGGCCTTGATGGCATCAAAGTCGGGAAGATCGCCGGGACTGTCATTGACTTGTGCAAACTGAACCACTCCTTCTTTGTCGATGAGAAAGGCGGAGCGCTTGGGCACGCCCCCCATGATCAGGTTTTTGTCGGGAAGGAACCGGTCGTAAGCGATACCATAGGCCTCCGTGGCCTTGTGGTCGTAGTCCGAAAGAAGTTTGAGAGAGATTCCTTCCTTTTCGGCCCAAGCTGCTTGAGCAAAGGGATTGTCGCCCGAGACTCCGAAAACCTTGCAATTGAGGTCTGTGTAAGCGCCCAATCCGGCAGAGATGGCGCAGAATTCCTCTGTGCACACGCCGGTAAAGGCCATGGGGACGAAGAGAAGAAGGATGTTCTGATCACCGGTCTCCTCGGAGAGGGTGACTACTTCGGGGCCGCCGTCGCTGAGGGCAACGAGCGAGAAATCAGGGGCTTTATCGCCAACGTTGATGCTCATATCTCTTGGATGTTAGATTAGAAACTGAAGAAGCCAAAACGGGAATTTAAAAAAAATGGAGGAAGTCCCCGCTTCTCCCGAAAAGCAAAAACCCGGATCGCGCGTAGCGATCCGGGTTTCGGTTAAAGTTTCAGGCTGGATTGCCCTAGAGTGGGCTTTTGGCCAGCTTGGTCGAATTACGGATCACCGACTTGCGTTTTTTGGTCATTTTACCGATTTCCTCCTCATCGTAGGAGTCGGCAGTGGCCATCATCAGGGTGATCGAACCGGCATTCACGAAGGCAGCAGCGACTTCGTCCAACTTTTCGAGATCGGCACGCAATCTCTCGTTGGTGGTCGCTCATGTGCCGCCCGTTACGGCGATTTGATAGGTCTCGACTGGCTTGGTGATCTCGCGAGTGGAGACCTTTTCCAGTTTGAGTCCCTTGGCGGCGAAGGCTTTGCTGATAGATTTTTTGTCCATCTTTGTGTCTTCGCTTTTGGTGGTGACAAAGGCGGTCATACCCGAGAGCATGATCTTGTTCACCCCATCCATTCCGCTCAAGGCCGCACGGGCCTTTTTCGCAGCGCCTCACCCACCACCGCTGAAGGATACGGAGTATCCTGCGATTGTCGATGCGGCGTCCTCTTTGCCGTCAGCCGGAGCGGCGAGAGCCACTGGCGACATTGCTCCAAAGGCACAAAACATGCCGAATCTAATAAATGCTTTCATAGCAGCGCTAGGATACCCGACAGTTGCCTGATGGCAAGGAAGGGATTTCCACAAAGTGCGAAAAAACCCCGCTAAGCCTGCGGCTTGCGGGGTGGAAACTTGGAATTCGTGAGGGAAGGAAAGTCTAGTTGGCCGATTTGGCTGCTTCGGCCGTTGCGTCCTGGGACTCACTTTGGAATCTCCAACGCACTTTGTTGCGCTTAGGAGCAGTGCGGGCTTTGCGGATGGCACGATCAATGGTGCTCTCGTGGGAGCGTCGGCGGCGCATTTCCTCAAGGATCCCTTCGGTATCCAGTTTGGTTTTTAAACGCTTGAGTGCGCGGTCCACGCCTTCTCCGCTTTTGACATCTACGCCTCGATTGTGTTTTTCCATAAAATCTGAGTTGTTATCGCTTAGGGGGGCGGTTGATTAGTCGACAGATCGGGTGTGGTCAAGCCTGCATTTGACCAAAATCCGGGGATTTCTGGCCTCCGACCCGGTCATGAATCCAGGAAAAGCTCAGATCGAAGCGTTTTTGGCTAAACAAGTAGCCTGACCGGAACGTATTTTGCTTCAGCGGGGCTTGCCCCTTCACCGGGTGATATGGCACGAGTGAGTGTCGCTTTCAGGTTTCATGTCTTGGATTGGTCGAATGAGGTTTATTGGAATGATTCTGGGGATCCTGCTTTTGGTGGTTCCGGCGAAGGCCGCCGAGCTGGAATTGGTGGGACGGGAGATGGTTCGGATGCTTCAAAATGGCCATTACGCCCGCCTTCCATTCAATGAGAAACTGAGTGCGCGCTTTTTGGAGAGGTATCTTACCAGCCTCGACAGTGACCGGGTCTACTTTCTGCAAGAAGAGGTCGGTTCATTCAGGCGGCGTTACGAGCGGAGATTGCACGATCTCATAAGCACGAAGAGAGTGATGCCGGCTGCAAAGGAGATTTATGATCGCTACCGTCAGCGAGTATTGGCCCGGGTTCAGTTTTCACGAAAATACCTAGAAGCTGAAAGATTTGACCTGACCGGAGATCGCGAGGTGTTGAGGGATCGATCCAAGGCTGAGTGGGCGGTGGATGGTTCGACCCTGCAACAACTGTGGCGTGATACCGTAGATCAGATGGTTCTGGAGGAGATGCTTCGGCGTCATCGACTTCGAAGAAGGGCAAGCCAGCTAGGGAAACCGGATCCATTTCGGGACTCACCATCAGTTGCGGCCAAGGTGCTGAAGAGGTTTGATCAGCTGGAGCGAAAGGTGATTGGGGTCACAATGGAGCAGGTGGCCAACGCTTTTTTCTCGGCAATCACCAAGTCATACGACCCCCACAGCGAGTATCTGAGTGCCAATGAGATGGCTCGGTTCCGGATTGATGTCAGCAACGAGCTAGTCGGGATTGGAGCTCAGCTGGGCATGAATGATGATGGTGAGAGTGAAGTCCGTGGCTTGGTCCGGAATGGTCCTGCCGACCGAGGGGGGCTGCTTCGGCTGGGTGATCGCATCTTTGCGGTGGCACCCTCCAACCAAGGGAAGTGGGAGGACATCACCTTTCAGACGGGTAACGAGGTCATCGATCTAATTTTGGGAGAGGAAGGGAGCGAGGTGGGTTTTCGACTCAGACGCAAAGGCGAAAACGGAGACGAAGTGGTCGAGATCGCGATCAAGCGAGGGGTGGTTACCCTCAAGGACGAACTGGCCCGGGCCCGCATCTTTGACTTCGGGACTCCGGAGATACCGTGGCGGATGGCCGTGATGGTAATCCCGTCGTTTTACTTTGATATCGGGGACCGGGGGAGCCGGGTTTCGGTCCATGTGGAGCAACTTCTTGAACGTTTGGTCAAAGAAGGGATCAAGGGACTGGTGCTCGATTTGCGGGACAATACCGGAGGATCACTTTCGGAAGTGCAGCGATTGACCGGCTTTTTTATCGGGGAAGGTCCGGTTGTTCAGGTGAGATCATCGAACGGGCAGATCCTGTCACTTGATTCCTTTCATCGCAAACCGGTGTTTGATGGGCCGATGGTGGTGGTGACCAATCACAACAGTGCTTCGGCCACCGAGATCCTCGCCGGGGCCTTACAGGATTATCATCGTGCTATTCTGGTCGGATCTCCATCGACTTACGGAAAGGGGACGGTCCAGAAAACGATAGATATCGCCGACTACATGCCGGTGTTTTCGGACCGCGATCGTGCGGGTTGGTTAAAGCTCACGTCTCAGAAATACTACCGGGTTTCCGGGAGTTCGGTGCAGCTTCGAGGGGTGGTGCCGGATTTGATTCTGCCGGATACCGGCGAGGCGGGGGAGCGAGAAAGTCGCTATACGTTGCCACACGACGTGATTCGGGCCAGCGAGGGATTCTTGCCGGCTGATCCAGAGCAACTGTTTCTTCCTTTAATCCGGGAGAAGAGCGCCAAGCGGGTGGCGGAGGAGCCTTACTTCGCTTATCTGGCCGAGGAGGTCAAAAAGCAGATGGCGCTCAAAAAGGATCCGATGGTGTCATTGAATTTTGCCGAAAGAATCGCTGATCTCGAAGCAGAGGAACAACGACAGCAGGTTTGGCGGACAGCCCAAAAGAATCGATTTGTGACCATTCGCGAAGACGATGGGAAGCGCTTTAAGCGGTATCGTCTCACTTTGGATGATTTGGCTGTGAAGACCCTGGTTCCGCATACAAGCGACGAAGAGGTCTCCTCTTTCATGAAAGTCCTGGAGGATGAGGTAACTCTTCTTGAAAAGGAGCCTTCGTGGCCGGGGGGAATTGATGCGGTTGAGCGTGAGGCTTTGAGCGTCTTGCGTGATTTGCTGGTGGCCCGGGCCGATCGTTAGGTGACTGCCCTCAAGCGGCGGATTTCGTAATCCGGTCTGGATTTGTTTCGCGATCCGGCTTTGCTTTGGGCATGACCTTTTCACCCTTGGATTTTCGCCATGTCAACTACGCTTGGGACGATGCCGAGGTGGCATCGATGACACCGCTGGAACGCCTGGTGTATCGCTCCAATCTGCTCGGTGATGATCAACGAATCACCAATACCGGCGGCGGGAACACCTCTTCGATTGCCATGGAAAGAGACCCGCTGACCGGTGAGGAGGTTGAGGTTCTTTGGGTCAAGGGATCCGGGGGGGATCTTCGAACTTCGAAGAAAGAGAACTTCTCATCGCTCGTGCAGGAGAAGCTGATCGCTTTGCAAAAGCTCTATCATGCGACCACCCCCAATGGTGTGAAGACTGAGATCGAAGATTCTATGGTGGGGTTATACCGACACACGACCTTTAATCTCAATCCGCGGGCGTCATCGATTGACACACCGCTCCATTCTTTTATCCCGGCCCGCCATGTCGATCACATGCACCCCAATGCTTTTATCGCGATTTGTGCCACGAGGAATTCCGAGAAGATCACCGCCGAGGTCTTTGGTGAGGAGGTGGTTTACACGCCGTGGCAGCGCCCCGGTTTTGATCTCGGTTTGGTGTTTCAGGAGATCTGCCGGAAGAACCCGAAAGCCCGGGGGATTAACATGGGGCAGCATGGTCTCATCAACTGGGCGGATGACGATAAGGAGTGTTACGAACTTACTCTGGAGCTGATCGAACGGGCCGGACGTTATATTGAGGAACGAGACCTCGGTTCTGATACTTTTGAAGGAGCGAAGTATCAGGCGCTTTCGGATGAACGTCAGCAGGAGCTTTTAGTGGAAATCTTGCCGTGGCTTCGGGGGCAGGTCAGTGCCGAACGACGTTTCATTGCTACGATTGAGACCACCGATACGGTGATGGAGTTTGTTAATTCAAATGCCGCGCTTCGCCTCGCGGCTTTGGGAACCTCCTGTCCAGACCATTTTCTGCGGACCAAAATTAAACCTCTTTTTGTCGACTGGGATCCCCAGAACGAAGCGGTTGACGATTTAAGACGAAAGCTCACCGAGGGTTTAGAGCAATATCGACAGGACTACCGCGATTACTATGAAACCAACAAGGAGCCCGATTCTCCAGCGATGCGTGATCCCAATCCGACTGTGATTTTGATTCCGGGAATCGGGATGGTGGCTTTCGGTAAAAATAAGTCGGAGTCCCGGGTGACTGCTGAATTTTATAACTCGGCCATTGCTGTGATGCGCGGTGCGGAGGCAATTGATGAATACATTGGGCTGCCCCAAAAAGAGGCTTTTGATATTGAATACTGGGCACTTGAGGAAGCGAAGCTACAGCGTATGCCGCCGGAGCGTGAGTTTGCCCGTAAGGTGGTAATCGTCGTTGGTGCCGGAAGTGGGATCGGGAAAGACATGGCTCATTTGATGATTGAACAAGGGGCCCATGTGGTTTGCGCTGATTTGGACAAGGCGGCTGCTGAAGTAACCGCTTCCGAGTTGACCGCAATAGTCGGGCAGGGGATTGGGGTGGCTGGTAGTGGATTGTCCGGGTGCGGGAATGCTATTGGATTGGCTTGCGATGTCACGGACCGGGAGTCGATTGCACGAATGCTGGGCGAGGTCACGTTGGCATACGGGGGATTTGATCATCTTGCGATCACTGCTGGTATTTTTGTGGCACCGGATCGAACGGGACACATTCCGGACGCAATGTGGGGAACTACTTTTGGAATCAACGTCGCAGGGCCTTATCTGGTCGCAGACGAAGCTGCCAAGGTCTGGCGTGAGCAAAAACTGCGAGGATCGATGGTCATCACAACCAGTGCCAATGCGGTGGTTTCAAAGAAGGGCTCGGTGGCATATGACACCTCGAAAGCAGCGGCGAACCATCTCATTCGTGAATTGGCGATTGAGCTGTCCCCCCTCGTCCGGGTCAATGGAGTGGCTCCGGCCACCGTGGTGGCCGGGAGTGCCATGTTTCCGCGCGACCGGGTCATTGCCTCTCTGACAAAGTACGAGATTTCTTTTAGCGAGCAGGAAACCACCGAAGAGCTTCGGGGTAAGCTGGCCAACTTCTATGCCAATCGAACCTTGACCGGCACTCCGATTTCTCCGCGCGACCAGACCCAGGCCATGCTGTTCATCTTGGGTGATGCGTCCTCCAAAACGACGGGGCAGATTTTTGTGGTCGATGGTGGGTTGCACGAAGCATTTTTACGATGAAAACAGATGTTGTCTTGATAGGGTCGGGGATCATGTCCTCGACACTGGGGGTTCTCCTGAAGGAACTGCACCCCGGACTTTCCGTGCGGCTTTTTGAGGTTGCAGATGCTCCGGCGCCGGAGGCTTCCAATGGATGGAATAATGCGGGAACCGGACATGCCGGCATTTGTGAATTGTCTTATACCCCCCATTTGGAGGAGGACGGAACGGTGGATGTCACCAAGGCTATCTCCGTCTTTGAGGATTTCGAGTGCTCCCTTCAACTCTGGGCTCATGCCGCACGAACCGGGATTTTTGTTGATCCTCGGGCCTGTTTGAACCCCTTGCCTCATATCTCATTGGTGCATACTTCAGAGCAAGTGCCTTACCTTGAGGCTCGTTTCAAGGGACTCAAAGAACATCACTTTTTTGAATCGATGCTTTATTCCACCGATCGCAATGAGATTGCGGAGTGGGCTCCGCTACTGGTGGATCAACGGGATCAAGACCAACCGGTGGCAGCAACCTTAATGGACGGTGGAACCGACGTCAACTTTGGGGCCATTGCCGGGCAGTTTTGCAACTGGCTGGATCAGCAGGAGCATGCCGAAGTCTCGTTCTCCACGAGGGTGGTTGATTTAGAGAAAATCGAAGATGGATGGCGGGTAACCACCGAGCATGAGATGTCTGGAGAGCGGGAGGTGATCGAGGCTGGATTTGTCTTTGTGGGAGCCGGAGGCGGATCGCTTCCACTGCTACAGAATGCCGGACTTCCCGAAGCAAATGGGTATGGCGGTTTTCCCATTGGCGGACAATGGATGGTGACGGACAATCCGGAGGTCGTTGAACAGCATACTGCCAAAGTCTACGGGCAGGCTCTTGGCGCGGCCCCCACCATGGCCGTGCCCCATCTTGATACACGGGTGATTGATGGAAAACGCTACCTCCTTTTCGGGCCTTTTGCCGCCTGGACCGGGAAGTTTCTCCATCACGGAGGGAGTCATTGGGATCTCATTCGTTCGGTCAGGCCAGGGAACATTATTCCGCTCATGCGGGTGGGGATTCACAATCTGGATCTTGTTCGCTATCTAGTGTCACAGGGATTGCAGTCAAAGGAATCCCGCATGAAGGAACTGCGGAATTTTTATCCGGCAGCCAGAGACGAAGACTGGAAAGTGATCGATGCTGGAATCCGGGTGCAGGCGATCAAACAAGAACCAGGTGAGAGGCCCGGAATCGTCCACTACGGGACCGAAGTTCTCACCAGCGAAGACCGGAGCATGTCGGCCTTGCTGGGGGCGTCACCCGGGGCCTCGGTTTCGGTGAAGGTGATGCTTGAATGCGTCGAAGCATGCTTCCCGGAGCTTCTTGAAACGGAGGAAGGGAAGGCGCGTATGAGCGAGATGATTCCCAATTGGGAGGTTGATCTTAAAGACCCTTCCGCGCGTGGTGATTTCAAGGATTGGCATAGAAAGGCCATGAGGGATCTGCAATTGATCTGATTAAAAAAATGAAGGGTGGTGATGGCATCTATCTGGCGATCGACCTGGGAGCAGGGAGCGGCCGGGTGATTGCCGGGATTGTCTCTGATGGGGTGATGCGGTTAGAGGAAGTGGCTCGGTTCGAGAACCATGCCATCGAAGAGGGAAGAGACCTTTTTTGGGATTTCGAGACTCTCTGGAAAAGTATTTTGGATGGGCTGGGCGAAGCGGTTCAAAAACTTGGGGCCGATCAGATTCGCTCGATTGGGGTGGATACCTGGGGGGTGGACTACGGCTTGCTTGATTGCGATAGAAATCTATTGGCACGCCCAAGAAACCATCGAGATCCGCGAACGCGAGGAATGCTAAAGCGTTTGTTTAAATCCTTGCCTAAAGAAGAGCTGTTCAAGGAAACCGGCATTCAGTGTATTGACATCAACACTTTGCCGCAGCTATGTGCCGAAACTGAAGATCATCGGAAGTTATTGGAGAAGGCCCATTGCTTTCTCCTGATGCCGGACTTGGTGAATTACCGACTCAGCGGGAAATTGGTGTGCGAGAGAACCAATGCCAGCACGACCCAGATGTATCATCCGATGAAGCGGAAGTGGTCGCGAAAGGTTTTTGAGGCCGCGCGCGTGCCTTTTAGGCTGGCTCCGGACTTAATTGACCCAGGGTGCGAGCTTGGTCCGCTTCTACCTGATCTGGCATTGCAGACCGGGTTGTCTCCGGAAACCAAGATTGTCACCGTTGGGAGTCATGACACTGCCTCGGCTGTGGCTGCGGTGCCTGCTAAATCTGGAAAACGTTTTGCCTATCTGAGCTCTGGAACATGGTCTTTGTTGGGGGTTGAGTTGGATGAGCCCGCCCTCACGAAACTGGCTCTTGAGCATAATATCACCAACGAAGCCGGAGTCTTTGGCACCGTCAGGCTTCTCAAGAATATCAACGGGATGTGGCTTGTTCAGGAATGCCGTCGTGTTTGGAAAGAGCAGGGTCACGATTTTTCCTTTGAGGAGCTCGCAGACCTTGCGGATGGGGCTTCGCCTTTTCAGGCTTTCATTGATCCTGACGAGGGCCGTTTTACCGGTCGTTGTGGAATGCCTGAGGTCATTGCGGATTATTGTCGTGAAACGGGGCAGCAAGTTCCGCAATCGCGGGCTTCGGTCATCCGGGTGATCATCGATAGCCTCGCTTTAAAGGTTCGGTTTGTTTTAGAAAAGCTAGAGGAGATTGTCGGTGAACCCGTTGAGTTGCTCCACATCATCGGAGGAGGGGGTAAGAACCCGCTATTGAATCAGAGCATCGCCAGCAGCATCAACCGTCCGGTAATTGTCGGTCCATACGAAGCAACGGCTGCGGGGAACGTCATGATGCAATGTCATGCCGCATGCGGAGTCAGTGACCTTGAGGAAGGACGCGCGATGATCCGACGATCCTTCGAGAACGAAAGCTATTGTCCTTCCGAGGTTGCTGACTGGGAGAAAGCCTACCTCCGTTTTCTGAAGCTGATGTCCTGGTGATATAGGTTGGCTACCGCTGATAGACCGGGATGTAGCGATAGGGGGTACCCAGAATGATGATGGCCATCGGGGTTTTGTGAGGATGAGCCTCTTCTTCCTTTTCGCGCCACGATCCGTCCGGTTGTTGGAGTTTTAGAAGGACGTCGCGAATCTTGGGATACCAGTTGGCGTAGTGATCGCCGCCTGCCTGCACCATTGCTTGAATGGCGTAGTAGTGGGCATAGTAAAAATGGCCGAGTTCCTTCCGGTTGAAGACCTTGGGGTTGTTTTCGAGGTATCGGATAGCAGCGGCGACCCACTCGGTTTCACGTTTCCCGCAGAGTTGGGCCGCATAAGCCCCACCTGCCGTGCAAGCCACAGTGGTACCGTTGCTCCCCTGGTAACCGAAGCCTCCTGTTTGTTCGTTCCAGACCTGATCTCGCAGGTAGGAAAGGACCCGATCGATCGTTTCGGTGGGAACAAGGATCCCAGCTTGCCGTGCGGAAGCGAGTGACACGAAGACCATCGCGCTAACCGAGGTGTCTTGGCCTGCATCGGGGCGGGCGGCGTAACGCCATCCACCCAACGGACTTTGGGCTCGGAGGATCACTTGAACGGCTCGCTCTAGGGCGGTTTGAATTTCCTTGTTGTCCCCGACATCCTTGGTCATGCCCCAGATTTCCGACATCGCGAGAGTGAAGAGACCGTGCTCATACATGCTTCCCATGACCCCGTTGGGTGATTCTTTGGCGAGTTTGAGGAGGTATTCCTTGGCACGATTCAGAGCCGGTCCGTAAGGACCAAATCCGGGGAAATGGCCCTTGACCATGAAAGCCATCAGGCCGAGCGAAGTCCCGCCGATAGAAACCGAACCGTTGTCGGCGGCCCACGATCCATCTTTCCGTTGGGTTTTGATCAGATGTTGAAGCCCTTTTTCAATAGCAACGTCGGCCGCTTCAGTGAGCTCGGGAGCCTCGTTTTCCTCCTTGTCCTCGCTTTTGGTAAGCGGAACGATCTGAGAGTGGAGCGGAGAAAGAATCGCCAGCATGGCGGCATTGATGATCAGAGGAAGTTTCATTTGGCGACTCTTTCGTAGTAGTTCTTTAGGATGGCGCGGTACTCCAGCGGGAGTTCGCGAGCGAAGTTCTGATTGAGTGCGGCACGGTTGCGGTTTCCGAGGACCTCCCATTCAGTGCGCTTGTTTTTGGGTGCCTCTCCACTCACAAAGTCCGAGACGAAGTTGGCGGTTGATTCGTAGAGGTCATCTGTTTCGTTTTCGGAGAGAACGGGTTCGTCACTGGGAGCTGGAATGGGTTTGGCAGTTTCGAGAGCGAGAGCTTGTCCGATGACGTAGTGGCGTAACAAATCGTCAGCAGTATTCTGGTTTTGCCGGGCTTTCGCTTTCACCCCTTTGGCGATGTCAGATGAAGCCTGAGAGAGATTGTTTTGGATCCCCATGAGTCGTTCGTCTGGTGTCTCCGCTTTGAGAGTTTTGGCGCTCGCTGATACGATTTTTTCCTGTGGCTTGATGAGTGCCGTAAGCTCGGACGGAGCGGTGGCCTCGGTAATGCGGGAAAGGGTTCGTTGGTCACTTGCAATGGCGAGGACATCGACGAGAAGAACAAGCTCGGGGTCCGAGGCATTAGTGATTTCAATTGCGGGGAGGCCCTGGAGCATAGTGATGATGAGAAAGAGCTCTTCGGCATTGCTCGCCAGTGCTTCTTCGGCCAACTCCATGAGGGTGGTCGCTTCATTAACCTCTCCGGATTTCAGGGCGGCGACCACCTTTTCCATCTGGCCCGAAGGCAGGGAGTAGGCCGGCATTCCGGTCGCTCGGCTTAGGGAGGTGGCAAGAGCCATGGTCTTCTTGAGAAGGGCTTCCTGGCGGTCGGCGAGACCTTCCGGGATTTGCCCCTCTCCCGCTGCAAGGTCCTTTCGGATTTCCCCCTGACGGAATGAGGTGAGAGTGGCTTCGGCCTGGGCCCGATGGATGAACTCAACAATTTCGGCGATGTATCCGGTCTGGGATTCCACCGCGCTGACCAGTCCCTGAACTTTGGCCAGTGATTCCGAGGCGACGGTCTGTGCATCCTCGGCGTCGAGAAAATCGCCGTCCTCAATGCCAAGCACGGCGTCTTCGAGGTCAGTGCCTGCGAAGAGCAGGGGAGTGCCGGCGTCGAGTCGCCCGGCTACAAGATCGAGAACGGGAGCGATTTCGACTAAGCATTGTCGCATGTTGTTGATACGGGCAATGAGGGGGGCGGTGGATTCCTTGTCTTCTTTTTGGGTCAATTCAATCAGGGTATTTTGCTCGGCGACGATGTCCCGCATCCAGCCGCTGGCATTTCCAACGGCCCGTTGAAATTGGTAAAGATCCTGAAGGATGACAAGCCGCTCAACCTGAGCCTGAGCCACTTCAAGAATTCCGGCGAGAAGGTCGGCTGCCTGTTCCTGTTGTTCCAAAGCTTCTTCCCCTTTATTTGACTTAAGGAGAGCAGTCGCTTGTTTGACCGGGTCGGTTAATTGCTGGAGTTGGACGACGAGGGGAAGGACCTCT
>JBMYLT010000012.1:16574-96828 GCA_049596615.1 Akkermansiaceae bacterium
CTTTGATGAGGTCATTAATGAGGAACGTCACCTCTTCCAACAGAAAGCTTTGGGGTTCGGCAAGCGGTGTGGAATTGACTTCGTCGAGAACGGCTTCCTCGGTCTTCTCGAGCAATGAGATTTGGCGGGCCTCGAAATCCTCGATAAGTGCGACGCGTTCGTTGGCGCTGGAGACCAGTGAGGTCAGGCCCGAAGTCCGGAGGCCAAGTTCGACGGTGGCGTCCTTGAGGAGTAGATCGAGCTTGGCCAGGCTTTGGGTCGCTTCAATTTGTTGGGAGAGGGCTGCTTGCTGGCTCCCTTTTAAAAGTTGAGCATGGGCGTCCACCAGTGCTTCCTCGGCGGAAAGGCGAAGTGAATCTACTGGAAGAGGCTCGGGAAGGGTGGCGTCGAAAAGGCGTGTCCGCGGAGTGGGAACCGGGGGAAGAAGAGCGGGCACCAAGGCATTTCTCAGGGTGGCTTGTTCAGCTGCCAGCTCTTTGAAACGTTCCTTGAAGTCCTCGGGCTTCATCGCTTGGCAGGAGGCTTGTAGAGCTTCGTGGCCTTCCCGGACCTTCGAGAGGGTTTTTCGAAACTCCATAATGGCGGCATACTCGGCACCGGAGCGCATGCTGAACTCCGCTTGCAGGAAAGAGGAGATGATGTTGCTTTGGATGGAGGCGGCTTCCCGGATTTTGTTGTTCTTAATGAGCGCGCTTGTGCGGGAAAGTTGTTCTAGGCAGCCGCCGGTGGCGAGATCTTCGATTCTCCGAGTGAGTTGAAGGACGGCGATGGGGCGCTTTTGATACCGCATTCCTTCACGAAGTGCTTTGTTCAAGGCCGTAGTCCAGCCTGCCAATTCTTCGTGACGTGCGGCTAGAGTTTCGGGCGCAGAGTCGGTCTTGTTCTGGAAGGTTAGAAGTCGAAGTGCAGCCTGCTCGCCGGCAAACATGTGGGTTTCGCGGGCAAAGACCTCCCGTGCTGAGTCGATTCCCCGGAGGAGGACTAGTTGAGCAAGTTCGCGGGCGGCAAGGTTGACGACTTCAATCGAAGGACTGATTTCGCGGTCGGGTTGGCTGGCCTGCTGACGAAGTAAATCAGCAGCCTGGGCAATTCGCTTCTCGGCAATCTCCACGATGCCTGTTTTGACTCGAAGAAGCGCGTTCTTCTCGACGGCATCGGTTACGTTGTTGGCTGCTAGATCATTGAGCAGGGCTTGAACTTCCCGGGCCGTTTCCTTCAGTTGTTCCCGGAGCATTTCCTGACGAATTGCTTCGAGCTGGCAGGTTTGACGAAATTCTCTACTGCTACGGTCGAGTGCGCGAACCAGTTCGTGGGCACCTCGTTCCTGACGGTAGACATTGCGGACACGAGTCAGAAGTCGATCTTGTTTGCGTTCAATCTGTTTGAGATACTCCTCACGGGAGAGAAAGTTGAGGCGTCGTGTTTCCGAGCGGGCGAGATGCGGCCCGTCCGGCCCCGGGTAGCGGTCGGCGACTTCCATAATGAAGGAAACGGTATCGCCAACTTTGAGATCCGGAAGCGCCTCCCGGTAGTCCCAAGCGAGGGTTTGCTCGCCTTCCCCGTTTTTTAGCGGGGTTTCGAGTTCGACTGTTTTGGCGGGCCTCAGGTTCACTCGGTAAATGATCTTGGTGGAGCCGATCCCGTGGTCATCACGGACCCGAACTGCGAGATCAAGTTTTCGTCCGAGTAACGCGCTGAGGTTGGATTCGGGTGAGGAAATTTCAACCTGGGGGGCTTGGTCGGATAAGACTTGCAAGAAGTATCGGGGACTGGTGAATTCGAAATCGTGTTGTTTCTCAACCCAGGAAAAGGAGTAACCGCGCGAAGCTTCAACTTTTTCATCGATGACGATCCGGGTGCCTCCGTCGAGGACTTCAAGTGCGAGCGGTTCTTGGTCGTCGCGATTCAAAATGGCCGAGCGGACGGGTTGATCGAGCAAAAGCTCCCAGTGGACCCTAGTTGATTCGGGAACGGTAAGCGTCAGAGCTTCGCGGGTTTCATTCTCTCGATCGAGATAGTCCGGGAAGTCCAGATCGACATTCACGGACGAGATGCGGGGGGCGGGAATAACGTCCACTTCAAACCACGCGCTTTTTGCGTCGCCTGCTTCAACACGGTAGCGAAAATCCCGGGAGGCCGAAGCGAGAAGGTATTGGCACTTTCCGTCAGTGATCGTGAGTTCGATTTCCCGTGGGTCCCCATCGCCGGTTTGTAGGAGGAGAGTGGCTGATTCGGGGATCACCCCGGAGATTCCGATGTCAATGGTGGCTCGTTCTCCCTGCTTGACGATGAGGTTGCCTTGTGTGGCGGCGATCAGGGTATTGGTGGGATAGGCCGCGAGGGACCAGGGGTTAAAAATGCGGGTGAGTCCGGCGCCGAGGAAGCTCCCGTTAATGAGAGCGAAAACAACAATGACCAAGGCGAGAGCCAGGGCGACTCCGGCAGGTCGGACCAGATTGCGGAAAGAGGCAATGCGAACCGGATCGAGGCCAGCAGCCGCTTCTTCGGCCTTTCGGCGGGTGGCTTCCCAGAGGATGTTGGAAGTCCCCGGGGTTGGGCCGCTTTTTTCAAATTCGACGGCGGTGGCGAGAAGGCTTTCGAGTCCGCCTTCTTTCTCCTCAATGGCGATCGCCGTTTGACCAGCATCGTATTTTTTGAGCATCCGCCATCCGGATTTCCAAGCCTGCCGGATCGGGAGTATGATGATCGTGAAAAGGAGGGGCAGACGTCCAAAGGAAGGCAGATCGACCAACCAATCGAAGGCCACCCCGATGAGAAAGAGGGGAATTCCCCAACGGAAGAAGACCAGGAGACCATTTGCTAGGTGATTACGTTGCGTCCGCTGCCAGACAGCATGAACGCGCGCTCCGAGAGAAGAAGATTGTTGTTCGGAGTTCATGGAAGATCGTGTTTTCTGCGCAAAATCCACTCCGCTCCCAGCAGCGCGATGAGGAGGATGGCGATCAGGCTGTGATCCCAAAGCGGGCGTTCGGACTTCAGGTTGAGAGTGACGGGATCCTGATTGAGTAATGAAGGTAGTTTGGAAAGGTCGGAAATCGTTAAGGTCTTTCCGCCGGTCAGTTCGGAAATGCGTTTGAGGCTTTCCCGTTGCATGTTGGCTTCGTTGAGTTCCCGGCGAACTTCGGCGACTTGGAACTCGGTGTTGTTGGAAACTTCGGCATCGTCCTCATTGGCCTCGACCCGATACCGTCCGGCGCTTGCTGGTGAGAAGTAACCTTCAAAGAGCCCGGGATGGCTTTGATCAGGGCGCAGGGTAACGGTTTGTTTGAGCGAGGGGTTGTCAACATCAGTCACGATCACATTAAAGCTCTGTTGAACCATCGGTTCGAATTCGCTATCGAGGACATGGGCATAGAGCCGGCACTGCTCTCCTAGGGGATAGACCGAGCGATCGGTCTCGAGGCGGATCCGTTTGTGTTCTCCCATCAGGCGGGAAAGGGTGAGGAACTGGATACATTGAGACCAAACCCGCCAATGGTATTTGTCTCCGGTTTTGAAGCGGAGCCGCCAGAGGCGATCGCTGGCGATGGAGAGGCACTTGCCGGTACCGTAGCGTTGCCAGGCCACGAGAGGATAACGTTGGGAACCAGTGTTGCGGTCTGAGAGGGAGGCTAGAATGGTAGCGCCCTGCTTTGCTTCGAGAAGTGGGGGGAGCTGGTCGAGTGGGGCAGCACGGCTCCAGATTTGATCGTTTTCGGAGCGCTCGTTTTCGAGCGTCATGACCATGCTGTTGCGTCCTTCCGGAGTGAGGACGGGATAAACGGTAGCGGGGATATCCTCCCATCCCTCTTCCGAATCGAATCGAATCGGAAGCATCGTTTCGACCGGGGTGTTAGCATAGGAAAGGGGAGAGTGCATCGGGCCGCAGAGCATCAGGAGCGAGCCCCCGCGATCTCTGATCAGTTCTTCAAGGAGCGTAAGTTCTTCGGGCGAAAAGAAGGCCGCATCGACATCACCAAGAATGACTAGGTCGTATTGGAAGGCCTTTTCGCGTTTCGAGGGAAAACGCTCGATGTGCTCAGGTGAGTTCCGGGCAATCTCGGGCCCCACGCTCGAGTTTATGAAGGTCGCCTTGATCCGGGGGTCGCGTTTCAAGATGGCATGAAGGTAACGGTATTCCCAGCGGGCGTTGCCTTCGATGTAGAGCACGTTGATCTTCTCATTGACCACCCGGATACTACGCTCGACCTGATTGTTGGTCCTTGAGATTTCGTCGTCAAAAGGTTCGATAGATATGCTGATGGTAGCAGCTCCCTTCTCATAAAGATCGACCCGGAAATCAATGTCTTCGAATTGTAATCCACCAGTGAGGCGGATCGTTTTTTGGGAGACGCTGCGACCGTTGAGTTTGATCGAAAGTCGGGCGGATCGTCGCTCGTATCCTTCGGACCGAATCTGAACTCGCACGGGAACCCGGTCGCCGGAAAAAGCAACTTCCTGCATCACGATGCTACGAATGGATACATCGTCGGGTTTGGAAAGTCCGATCGGGATGGTGTATACCGGGATCTTTCGTGCTCCGAGATCGCGTAAGATACTTTCGGATTCCCTCGAAGCATTGTTTTCGATTCCATCCGAAAGAAGAATGATCCCGGCAGGCGGAATTCCCCCCGAATTCGTGACGGATTCGAGGGAGGTCATGATCGAGGTGGAGGAGGCATCCGCCTTGACTCCATCGAGGTCGTCTTTGCTTAAGGTTTGATTCTTGGTGACCAGGCGGGGGATTTCTCCAAAGGAATGGTAACTGAGATCGAGCGATTCTTCGAGTGGAGCGAAGATCGATTGTAAGGGGCCGGTGAGCAGGGAGGTGGCGAGATCGAAGCGGGAAGCATTAGCGATTTTTTGCCTTTGGTCCGTTCCCAAAGTCAGGGTGGCGTCTTTCGCGTCATCGGGAGTGATGAGTCCGAGAGCGACAGCGGCATCCGTCAGATCGGTCGCGTCCTTGCGTTGATCGGTCATCGACATGCTCGCGGAACGGTCAATGAGCACCGGAAGACTTCGAAGGGCGGTTTTGGATTCGTTGATGACCGCGGTCGGTTCCAAAAGCGTGGCCACCACGAGCGCTAAAACAACCATCCGTGAGAAGGCCAGCGAGAGACGCAGCCAAAGGGGAAGTCCCCAGGGCCGACGGTAAAGATACCAGGAGAGAAGCATGATCCCACCCAAGATGGTTGCGAGAAGGGCAACCGGAAGCGGGCGGGCCCAGAAGATCCGCTCAATTTGCGCTAGAATGAGTATGGGTTCAGGCATCTTGGGTTTCGGGCAGGGACTCTCGGGAGTCTTCTGTTTGAGAGGAGCGCTCCAAGCGTTTGGCCCTCAGGCGATCAGCAAGAAGGCACTCGATGAGGAGGAAGACGAACCCTGCCATCATGAACTGGCGCCAGGAAGAGCGGCCGCTCCGGGTGGTATCGATGGCTGAAGCCAGATTGGTGTCGGAGTCCACGATTTTGATTTCGGTTCCTTCAAGGGATTTCTCGAGTTCCTCCTGACTGAGTGAGGCCACCTCGGATTCTGCGGAATCGACATTTACCGCGACCGGAACCCCCGGGGACTGCACACTGACTTTCCCAAGGTAGAATCCGGCTTCTTTGGATTCTTCTAGCAGAGCGATATGCTGGCTTTGATATTGTCGGACTGGAACGGGAATAGTCTCGCCGGAGGGCGTCTCGAAGACGGCATCGCTAGCATCGGGTTGACTGGTGTAGGAGAGTGAAAGCGAATCACCGACGAGCCGGGGCTTTTCGAATTCGCGGCCGGACAGGTAGGTAACCATTTGCTGCATTAACATTGGAAAAACCGGGGTCTGGGCCATGTTGTTCCATTCGTTGGTTACTGTGGTGGTAAAGAGGAAGACGTGACCCCGTCCGTGGGATTGTTCGAGGAGGATGGGGCCTCCTCCGCCGGCCAGAGTGAGAATGGGAAAGCTGGATGGGTTGGGTTGAACCTCAAGGCGTTTGAGGAAGCGGGTCTCGCTGAAGAGATCTTCGGGAAGCGATTGGAGCGGCAGACAGATGCTGTGATCTGGGAGTTTGGGTTCCAGGGGGCGCCCGGTGCCGACGAGGTTGTTGGTTTTGATCGGGAGTCCGAGCTTCGCCGGAAGAAGGGGGGTGGATCCACTGGCAGCGTGTTTATTCCAACGGTTGGTTTTGACCTCGTTTCCGGAAAACCAGATGAGTCCGTTTCCCTGGCGGATATGACGGGAAATCTGCTCAATCTGGGTCGGGGTGGCTTCCGGGACATCAGCCAGCACGAGGACATCAATTTCTGCTAGATTTTCGGTGGGAAGAGAGAGCCATGGGACAGACCGAACGACAAAATCCTCATTTCCACCTGCTTCGCCACGGGCCAAGAGTGCCGCCATGACCAATCGACCGGAATCGCCATCCGAACCGTCAACACAGAGGACGGAGACTTTGTCGCGAACGATGGCGACCGTGCGGCGCACATTATCAACTCCAAGAGGGTCTCCGGTGATTTCAGCGGTGATTCTGGTGGCCCCCGCGTTGAGGAAAGGAACGAACAAAGAAACAGTCTCCGATGATCCTGGTGCGACCGACAGGATGTTTTTTCGGTCGACTTCGCCTCCTTCCACCCGGCAACTGACCTCGACGCTGACGGCGGGTTCGGTTCCAAAATTGTGAACGGTGGCCTGGTAGCGGGCAGTCGTTCCTTTTCGCAGGACTCCCGAGACCAGCTCGAGGCTGGTGACCGACAGGTTATCTGCGGATCCATCGACAGGGACCAGGAAAAGGTTGGAGTCTTCGCTCAGCGATGCCAGTGATTCGAGAAAACGATCGGATGCCGATCGCCAATCTCGGGCCTGGGTGTCGGTGATGAGGTAGACTTCTTTTTGGGGTGCATCCATCCCGTCGAGAAGGGAGGCGATTTGCCCCGGAACGTCATCGAGAGTGAGGGATTGCGGGGAGGTCTGGATTTCTTCGAGTAGGTTTTGAAACTTGCTGGAATCGAAGGCCATGTTGCGTGCGACGACCTCTCCCGACCCGCCGAGGAGCAGAAGCGAGACCGGGTCGCCTGGCTTGATTTTGGAGGCAATCGTTTGGACCTGGTCGAGTGCTCGCTTGAAGCGAGATTCGCCGGAGGTCTCGTGTTCCATGCTGAAAGAGGTATCGAGAGCGATGATCACCCCGGCTCGTGACTCTCCCGGAAGCCAGTCAGCCGTGCCATCCTTCCATGCGGGACGAGCGAGTGCGGTGATCAGGAGTATAAGGGCAAGGCAACGAAGAATAAGGAGGAGAAGGTCGCGTAGGCGGATTTGCCGGGAGCGCACCCGGATGTTGCGATTCAGGAAGCGCATCGCGGCCCATTCGGTTTGGCGCACCTGGTAGTGGTTGAGGATGTGGGCAAGGATTGGTAGCCCGATTCCGAGGGTTCCCAACAACATCCATGGATTTAAGAAACTCATGACCGGCTACCAACAGTGGGGCCCATCGTGACGAGCGAACGTTCGGCAAGAAACTCGCTGAGAACAGCGACAAGTGGGCGTGAGGTGTCAACGAGGGCGTAATCCATTCCACTACCGATGCATCCCGAACGGATGGCCTCGAGGAATTGATTGAAGTTTTCAAGGTAGTCGGAACGGATGCGCTCAGGCTGGGTGATCAGCTCTTCCTCTCCTTCGAGTCCTTCAAACTTCCAGGTGCCCTTGAAAGGGAAGTCGAGTTCGTGGGGGTCGAGGGTATGGAAAACGAGGACGGTATGGCCGGCGTAGCGTAGCCGTTGAAGCCCCCGCATCACGTCATCGACATCGGCAAAAAGGTCGGAGATTAGGATGACGAATGACCGTCGTTTTATTTGTAGCGCGATGTCATTGAGCTGTTTCGCGATGTTGGTCTTGGGGTGCGGTTCGATATCGCGAAGCGTTTTTTCGATTTCCAGAATGATACCGAGGGCCGAGCGAGGGGGGAGGTAGGCACGCAGCTTGGAGTCAAAGACGCCAAGGCCGACCGAATCGCGTTGATTGAGGATCAGGTAGGTCAGGGAAGCGGCGAGGAATTTGGAGTATTCCAGTTTGCTGACCTTTTTGGAAGTGTAGGTCATGGAACTGCTGGCATCCATGAGGATGTGACAGTCGAAGTTGGTTTCGGCTTCGTAGAGCTTGGTGTAGTAGCGTTCGGTACGACCATAGACACGCCAATCAAGGTCTCGGATGGCATCACCCGGGGCGTATTGCCGGTGATGGGCAAATTCTGTGCTGAATCCCCGAAGCGGGCTACGATGGGCTCCGGCGCGCAGGCCTTCTACCACTTCTCGGGCGATCATATCGAGGTCGCCGAGTTTTTGCAGAATCTCGGGGTCGAAATAATTGAGATCGGGGAGGTGCCGGGACATCCGTGGATTGGATTATTTTTAGTCGCCGGTGGGAATCTCATTGAGAAGTCGGGCGACCAAGGTGTCGGAGGTCATCCCTTCGGAACGTGCGGCAAAATTGGGAATGATCCGGTGTCTGAGGACGGGAAGAGCAACGGCCTTGATGTCGTCGATCGCGACATGGCAACGGCCGCGAAGGGCGGCCCGGGCCTTTCCGGCTAGGATGAGGTTGAGAGAAGCCCGTGGGCCGGCGCCCCATGACATGAGTTTTTGCACAAACTCGGGAGCTTCGTCTTGTTCTGGCCTGGTGGCCCGGATGAGTTTGGCGGCGTATTCAAAGATGTGATCGGCGACTGGGATGCGACGCACGAGATGTTGGAATTCGACAATATCGGAACCCTTCAAGACCTTATTGATTTCGGGACGAACATCGCTGGTGATGCTCTTCATGATTTCCAGTTCTTCGTCATGGCTGGGGTATTTGACAAGAACGTTAAAGAGGAAGCGGTCGAGCTGGGCTTCAGGGAGGGGGTAGGTTCCTTCTTGTTCGATGGGGTTCTGGGTGGCTAGCACGAAGAAGGGCTTGTCCAACTTGTAATCCACTCCGCCGGAAGAAACGCGTTTTTCTTGCATCGCTTCCAGCAGAGCGGCTTGGGTTTTGGGTGGGGTCCGGTTGATTTCGTCCGCCAAGAGCAAATTGGTGAAGACCGGCCCTTCCATGAATTTGAATCGGCGGGCGTGGGTCTCAGGGTCTTCCTGCAAAAGTTCGGTCCCGGTGATATCGGAGGGCATCAGGTCCGGGGTAAACTGAATTCGTTTGAAGCCGAGGGACATCGTTTCGGCCAGCGTGCTTACCAAAAGAGTCTTGGCTAGGCCGGGAACTCCGACGAGAAGGCAGTGGCCCTGGGCGAAGATGGAGATCAGCATTTCATCGATGACCTCCTCCATCCCGACAATGGTTTTACGGAGCTCGCCGACAATGGCATCGCGGGCTTTTCCCAGGCTTTCAACAGCTTGGACATCGTCGGTGGCGTTTGAGCCGGATTCGGGGCTGGTAGACATGGATTGATCTAATACTTGATACCAATTTATTCCTTTCGGGTGATTTGGAGTTTTCACTGATTGGGTGAGCCCTTTAAGGGGCAGGTTGAAACAGTTTCGGGTTTCATTTTTTTGGTTTGCTAACAGATTGGTTGTTCGTCAATTTTTTTCCGATGAGGCTTGGTTTGTTGATGCATCGTTTTTTTCGTGCAAGCCGCCCGGGACTAATTTTTTTGCTCTCGGTTTCGGGAGGGGAAGCGCGGATCGATTTTGATGGAAACGGGGTTTCGGAGCTCTGGGAGCGACAATATGAGGGTGTTGTTCCCGATGCGGGAGATCAAGATGGAGATGGCACCAGCAATCACGATGAAGGAATTGCCGGAACCGATCCGCTGGATCCCGAAAGCTCCTTGAAGCTCGAGATTTCCTTGAATGAAGACGGTTGCTTGCTTTGCCGTTGGGAGGGAAAATTAGGGAAGGAGTATCGAATCGAGAGGTGGGTTGATCGCGAGGCTGCTTGGGAAGTCGTGTCACTGGTGGCGCCATCATTGGTGAATGAGTCCCGCGCGCTCGTGCTGTCACAGGTTGAGCCCGGGATTTTCCGGTTACGCGTTGGTGATTTGGATTCCGATGGTGATGGCTTGACCGCGTGGGAGGAAGCTCTCCTAGGAATGGATGATCAGGATCCTTTTAGTGTGGGGACGGATGGTGAAGGAGACTTCGTCTCCGCTCTCAGGCTACTGGAGGCGTCGGAGGGAGTGACGACGACTCTAGGTTTTCGAGTGGGGCCGGTTTTGCCCGATGAGAAAATGGCGGCGCGGTTTCTTTTGAGTGCCAGTTTCGGTCCGAACGATCATTCCATCGATCGAGTTCGCGAGCTGGGTTTTACCGGTTGGATTGATGAGCAAATGTCTCTTGTGCCAACCAAGATGCGGACGGAACTTTTCCGCAATGGCTTGTCTTGGAGAGCCTCCTTAGCCCTCCAAGGGTGGTGGAGAATAGCTAACATTGCCCCAGATCAGCTACGGCAGCGAATGGCGTATGCTCTGAGCCAAATTCTTGTGGTGAACTTTGAAGGTGGGACGGTTGTCGGAGATAATCCAGTGACCCAGTCGTTCTTTTACGATATTTTTGTCAATGGAGGATTTGGTCCCTATCGGGATGTGCTTGAGCAGGTCACCTACAGTCCGGTGATGGGGTTTTATCTTTCGCATCTAAAAAATCGGAAGTCCGATGATCCAGTAAATCCTACTCGTTTTCCTGATGAGAACTTCGCTCGCGAAATTATGCAATTGTTTACCATCGGGCTTTGGGAGTTGAACGAGGATGGAAAAAGAAAGCTCGATGAAGCCGGGCGTTTTATCCCCACTTACGACAATGGGACCATCACCGAGATGGCGAAAGTCTTTACCGGCATGAGTCATTCAACCACCAACAATGGTAGCGAGGCCACCAGCTTTTTCAACGTGCCTCGGGGCAATGATTATTGGTACCCGATGAAAGTTTGGGATGAAGAACACGAGCCAGGACCGAAGTCTATTATCAATGGAGTTGAGCTGGATGGAACACAAACTGGCGAGGAAGAAGTGCAGGCTACCCTGGATGCCCTCATGAGCCATGATTCTATGGCACCATTTTTATCGAGGTTGTTGATTCAGCGGCTCACAAGTTCCAACCCTAGCCCGGAATATCTGAAAAGGGTTTCCCGAGTTTGGAATGAGACCCGCTCGAATCCTGATCATCTTGGCTGTGTTCTCAAAGCCATCTTACTGGATCCAGAAGCGTTGAACCGAGCTCCAACCAATCCATTTCATGGCAAGGTGCGGGAACCCATGGTTCGTTTTACTTCGCTTTTCAGGGCATTCCATCAGCCGGACACTCAGGTTACCTACAATTCTTCTGCTCGAGGTCTTCGCGACGACTTTGGACAGTATCCCATGATTGCTCGGTCGGTCTTCAACTTTTATTCTCCCAACTTTGCTCCCAATGAAGAGTTTCGGATTCAAGGGAAAGTGAGTCCTGAGTTGGAGTTGGCTTCATTGAGCCAGATCATGCTACTGGATTCACGTTTTAGTCTTACGATTGATCAACAACGCTACCTCAACGTCACTATCGATTTCGATACTGAGCTACTGCTGGCAGATGACCCCTTAGCGCTTCTTGACCGGGTTGACCTGCTTCTCACCGGCGGACGACTGAAGTCAACGACCCGGAGCCATATCCTCATGGCGATGCAAAGCGAAACCAATTTACTCAATCGGGTGAAAACTGCCGTCTATCTGGTCAGTCAATCGACGGATTGTCTCATACTAGACTAATGAATCATCATTCTAATCAATCAGTGAATCGGCGTCGTTTCCTAGGACAGGCCAGTTGTTCTGCCATCGGGACCACCTCTCTGCTTTCCGCTCTGGTCAACCTACGGCTCACAGGAACCTTGGCTGCCTCGGACGGAGATGACGAGCTTGACGATTACAAGGCTTTGGTTTGTGTGTTTTTGTCCGGAGGAAATGACTCCTTCAATATGCTGGCACCAGTCGATTTGGAGGTTGGATATCCTGAGTATGTCGCTGCTCGAGGTGTCGTAGCATTGCCGGCAGGGAGTTTTATGCCGATCGGTGGTCCGTTGCCTTCCCCAGACGGGAGAATGCTTGGGCTGAACGCTGAAATGCCTGAGCTCAAGAATCTCTTTGACCAAAATAAAGCTGCCTTTGTCGCCAACGTGGGGACTTTGGTGGAACCGGTGACCAAGGCTCAGTTATCCAACGGGTTGGCTAGTCTCCCTCTGGGATTGTATTCCCATTCTGATCAACAATTGCACTGGCAGTCTGGACTTCCACAAGTCCGAAGCCCCCTCAATGGCTGGGGGGGACGCCTTGCTGATTTGCTCAACGACTTAAATGGTGAAAGCCGGGTCTCCATGAGTGTATCCCTATCAGGAGTCAATCTCTTTCAAAGTGGGGCCGTGACAACTTTGCTTTCGCGAAATGCAGACGAGGTTCCCGAGATTCGCAATTGGAATGACACAACCTTCCTTCCTCGACGGACCGCAATTGAATCGATGCTGGACGAAGAATATCACAGTGCTTTCGCCCGTTCCTTTAGTAGTCTGAAGAAGGATGCGATCGTTGCCAGTGCGGAATATCGTCAGGCGCTCGAAGCGATTGACCCTCTGGCCACTACCTTTGATTCGACCAATGTTTTGTCGGCTCAATTGAAGGCTGTGGCGGAAACGATTGCGGCGCGTGATGAGTTGTCAAAAAGGCGGCAAACCTTTTTTGTTGAATTGGGCGGTTGGGATCATCATGGCGGACTGCAAAATCATCCAGCAATGCTCGGGCAGGTCAGTCAAGCCGTTGGGGAGTTCCACAGTGCCATGGTTGAGTTGAATCTCGAGGACAAAGTCACCTTGTTTACGGCTTCTGATTTTGGGCGCACGATTTCGCCGAATGGAAGAGGAACCGACCACGCGTGGGGAGGTCATCAATTTGTAGTTGGAGGAGCGGTCGATGGCGGGAAGGTTTTTGGAACCTATCCTTCGTTGGATCTAGGAAACGAGCTGGATGCTGGGAGAGGGCGTTTCATTCCCACCACTTCGGTCGACGAATATGTTGCGGATTTGGCGCTTTGGATGGGTGTTTCTCCCTCCAATCTGACGGAGTTAGTCTTGCCCAACCTCTTGAATTTTCACGACGTCGTTGCTGATGGACCTCCGCTTGGTTTGATGTCGGCCGAACCATGAAGGGCTTCGCGATTCTGTTGGTTTTAATTTTGGTGCTCCTACTGCTCCGCCAGTTTGAGGAAGGCAGCAAAGGGGAGGAGGACGTAGAGGCCTCTACCTTAATGAGGTTAGAGTCGCCAACGGCAGGGCCTTCTCGGGAGAGACAAATTCGGCTCATCGAAAGAAATCCAATGATTGAGGAGTTTGGAGCTGTCAGCGGAACAACTCGTGGCGATCTGGAAGCCCTCCGTGATGTGGTCCGGGAATGTCAGTTGTTGATGAAAAACTTCGATTGTTTTCACCTTCCCGGTAACCAGGAGATTGTAAAATTCCTACAAGGTTTCAATCCAGAGAAGCTAGCTTGGATTCCCGAAGAGTTCTCTTTTTTGAATGATAAGGGTGAGCTGGTTGACCGGCTGGGGATTCCGGTGTTTTTTCATCGCCTGAGCGGCATGCGATTCGAATACCGCTCGGCTGGTCCTGATCGGGAGCATTGGACGGCCGACGATATCATCGTCAGATAGCTAAACCTACTTTTGACGAAGCCTTGAGAGAGTGGTCAGGGCATAACCCGTCCCGTAGGCCTGATGGTAATCGTAAAGGGGGAAATCCCACCATGAACCATCCTTTTCCTGCTTGGTCATGAGGTGACGGGCCAGGTGTGGAATGAATGGCTTCTGTTTCTCCTCTGGCAACATCTCAAGGCATTCCGTAGCGTAGTAGAAGGCGTAGTAGTAGAAGTAACCTGAGATAGAAAAGTGGGTCTCGTGGGGTACCGGACGCTTTCGTCCAATGTCAAACCATCCTTCCCGGAGGCAAAGCCGATGGATCCAGTGAGAGATCAAGGAATCGTTCACTTGTTCGTCGCCAAACCGGCGAAGGGCGGCCAGACAAACCTGTGAGCGGCCAAGAGAACCTGCTGGGCGGTTGATGCCATAGCGGGGGCGATAGCGATGGTCGAAGGAGTAAACAAAGGACCAGTCCGGGGTTCGTTGTTTGCGAATCGACGCAAGCGCTCTTTCGATCTCTTTGGTTGGTGGGGCGATCCCAAGGGTCTCCTCAGCATCTTTGAGGGCGAGAAGGACAGTCGCAGTGGTGAAGGAAGTCGGGATGCCCGAAAAGTGGGCGGTAGGGTAGTCCATGTCGTAGTAGCCCCAGCCACCGTTGATATCTTCGGTTCGCAGAAGTCTTTGCAATTGCTGGGCCGCGAGGTTTTTGAATTGAGACCGCCTGGCCTCGTCATCTTTGCGGTAATAGAAAAGGCGGACCATGGCCCGCAAGGCATACGCGTGTCCCCAGTTGTTATAGGCCGTCGTAGGATCGACATTTTTGAGGGAAGGCAGCTTTTTGAGCATCCATGCTTCGGCACGGTCAATGGCTGCAATTACCTGTGGTCTGCGGTCGCCACTGTCGAGGAGTCCGGCAAGAGCAAGCATTGAGGCTCCCGAACGGAAGGCAAGATGGGAGTCCGGAACGGGAGCGTAGATATTCAGCCCTTTCGTTCGAGTCGCACTGCCCCAAGAGCCATCCTTGTTTTGCTTGGCGAGGAGATAGTCCACCCCACGGCGAATCGAGGCCTCGAGTTCCGCCTGATCGAGCTCCTCGATCACCGGAAGTGGAGCGAGCTTGGGCAGGCTTTGGCCTGCCAATGGAAGTAGGCCGAGGGTGGTAATGAGGGCGATCCGGAACACGGGCTGGTCAAGTCCTGGTTACTCCGAAAAAATGATGACTTGGTCGACTTCCAGACCGGATAGGATTTCGGTTTTTCCTTCCGTGCTTCTTCCCGTCTTTACGGGCCGGAGTTCGTGTTTTCCATCGGCCATCTTGATTTTGACCAAGGCCACTCCGTTTTTTCTAATGATCGCAGCATTGGGAACGCTGATGGCCTTTTCATTTTGATAAGTGATAAGAGTGATCGTTGTCTTCATTCCGGTGATCAGAGTGATGTTTTCCGGGACCTCGATGGTCATTCCTACTCCGTATTTCCCGTCGGCCCGTGGAGCTCCGTCGAGTGAACTGACCGCGACCGGGAAAGTGATTCCCTCGTGTCCGGTAATTGTAGCGATGCCTTTGATTTCATTTGAAAGGCCCAAAATCTCCCCTTGATCCACGGTGCCATGAATGACGCTTTTGGTTCCGGCAGGGATCAATGACATGAGGGTGGTGTTGGCCGGGGCAAGTCCGGTCTTGAAAAGAAATTTGGCCGTCCCGCCAAGCGACCAGGAATCCCTCTTCACTTCGCCATGATAGATGACGCCGTCTGCCGGGGCTTTGATTGTCAAAAAGGCACCGTCGGCTTCCAGTTCGGCGAGCTTTTGGGCCGAGTGGTCGTTGTCTCGTTTAGATTTTGCAACCGCCAACTTCTTTTCTTCGAGCGAGCGGGGGAGATTGAGCTGGCCGGTTTCATAAGCCAGCTTGGCTTCCTCAAAGGCACGCCGTAGATCGATTGCTTGCCGGGGGATGGTTTTTTCAAGATTCCACTTGGTGCTTTCGTTTGCTTTCTTGAGGGCAAATCTGGCGGAGTCGACGGAGGCTCGTTGCCGTTTGAGAATGATCTCCTCGGTTTCCTCCGTAATTCCGTCTTCCTCATACATCTTGAGAAGTTGCTTTAGCTCTTCCTCCTGGTAGCTGAGCGAGCGCTTAGCGCGATCGAGGTTTTGCTTGGCGTCTTCGATTTGCAGCGCCCGGCCTGTCGTAGTAAAATAATCGAGCGACTCTTTGGCCCGGTCATGGGCCAACTTCAACCCTTCGAGGGAATGAGTGGTTGCTGCTTCTAGTTCGGAAAGCTCGCGCTCCAATTTGGCTAATGCAATCTCCCTGCCTTTCGCCGTTTCCTTACTTTCGATGAGGGCTCGTTCGTATTCTTCGCTTTCGAAGGCGACCAGAACGTCATCTTTCTTGACCAGAGTGCCGTGATCAACCACCTGTGAGATCACAAATTTGGACCACTGTTTGGGTTCAATCCGGAAGGTTTTGGCATTCTCCGGGTAAATGGTCGCCGAGAGCTCAAGGGTCGTTTCGAGCGGAGATGTTTTGATCGTGAGCTCGCCGGCGTTCAGGCCAGCGGTGACCAGAAGAGGAATCAAAGAGAAAGACTTCATGAGAGGGTTACTTAGCAGTTATCGGGCCGTTTGATACCGACCTTTTCGAGCGAGGTAAAGAGTCCGGTTTTTCCTCGATTTTTCAGAGAATGGGACGGCATCAACCGCTACCTCAAAACCAGCTTTTCGCATCTCTTTTTCCAGTCCTGGAACGGGCCGAGTTGAAAGCAGCCCAAGGAGCCCGCCGCTTTTAAGCCGTTCCTGGAAGTTCTGGAGGGTGGCGGGTCCGAAGATGGACCATCTTTTTGGCGCCAGCGATTCGAGGAAATCCAGATCTCCGATGATTCCCTGGGTTCCCGCAAATTCCGTTGGGAGCGGGTCAAATGGGGAGAGGGTTTCGATTTGGATCCGTTCGTCGTCAAGTAACGAATTGTCCAAATAGTTGGTGAGCCAGTCTGGAATCTCCGGAGCTTCGGGTAGAATGACAAATGAGGCTTTTTCCTGGGGGAGGGCGGTGCGGGCGGCCTGAAGAGTGTGGCCGAAACCCAATCCCAGAAAAACCAATCTTGGTTGGCGGGCCGGCCGAAACGGGCGGCTGAGCATCAAGACTAACTGTTGAGCGGCATAGCCCAGGTGGCTCGCGTCCACCTGCCGACCTTCGTTTTCGAGAAAATAGCGGCCGTCATGATGGATCAAATTCAGCTGGGCGCCATTGGAAGAGGTTGATTCGGCGATAATCTCGCGAGGTTTCATGGAGAGTTGTGTTTGATGAGGATAGAGTTAGTCGGGATTCTCATTTCATAAATCCGCCGGTTGGGAAACTGTGTTCTTTCTTGATGCTTATTAAAGTGCTATGAATTTACCAAGATGCCTAGGAAATCACTTTGGTTCGCCCTGTCTGGTCTCGGAGTTGCGGTTATTGTTGCCTGCTCTGCCGACCCACCGGTGGTGAGCGTGAGTGATGTGTATACCCCTTACTGGGCAGGGTCTCGAAATCCTTATGGCGGAATCCATGAGCGCAACGGAGACAGCCGTTCGAAGACTTGGCGTGAAAACTACAGTAAGATGCAGTCTGGAGATGGCCCGGCGACCGCTTCGCTCGGAGGGAATCCGATGATCCGGTCAAGCCAGTCAGGTTACCCGTCTTCGCTCAGCCCTTCTTCGGTATACCGGCAGATTAATGTGAAAAAGGACTATCTTTCCTACCGGGCCCGTGGTCGGACTCGCCAGAAGATGTCCCCACGGTATATTACCATCCACTCGACCCAGAATTGGAGTCGGGGAGCAGACGCACTCCGACATTCGCTTGCTCTAAAAAACGGGGCCCTTGGCCGCCTCTCCTGGCACTACACGGTTGATGAAGACCGGGTGGTTCAGCATTTGCCGACCAACGAGCGAGGGAATCATGCCGATTATGATGGTCCCGGGAATCGCTACAGCATTGGCATCGAAATGTGTGAGCATCCGGGGAACAGTCGTAGTCAGACACTAGAAAGAACGGCTAAACTTGCTGCATGGCTATGTGTGAAGTATGACCTTCCGGCTTCCCGGGTCGTGCCGCATTACAAGTGGCCTCGACGCGGGAAGAACCCCCCCAACAAAAACTGTCCGCACTTTCTTCTCTCGAATGGGAAACCGGGATCGAAATGGCGTGGCTTTGTCAAGGCGGTCGAGGTTTACCGTCGCCGGATGTTAGGGAAGTAAGTGACGATGCCTGGGGAAGATGATAAAGTGTGGTACCAATGTCAGCGCTGCACCAATTGTTGCAAGTGGGAGGGCGATGTGATTCTCGCCGAGGGGGAGGTCGAAAAGATTGCCGATCACCTTGGTCTGCCTATTTATGATTTTGTGCGGGATTTCACCAGGCTCAGAGACAACCGCCACGGGCTTTCCTTGATCGACAAGGAGGGAACGACTGAGTGCATCATGCTTGATGGCATTGATTGCCGGCTTCAAGAGGTTAAGCCCTATCAATGCACCGGATTTCCAAATCGATGGAATTTTGAGAACTGGCGGGAGGCCTGCGAGGCTATTCCTGTGCCTTTAGGTTCAACCGATCGGGAGGCTCGTCCTGAAGTCAAAAACTGAAGTTGGTTTAGCTTTAAAGTGTTTGTGGAGGATTCTCCTGATTTGGTAACTTGAGGAGAAATCGATAAGTATATCTGAAGACAAGGGTGCCAAAGAAGGCTCCCAGGGTGTCCGCGAACCAGTCTCCGGGGTCATTTCCTCTCCGGTTTTCAAAGAACGATTGGTGAAACTCATCGGCGACCCCTATAATCGACAGGGCAATTGTGACGATCAGGGTCAGCTCTTGGGTCGAAAAATCGCGAGAGAAGTGGAGTAGTGCGGCCAATAATCCGGCGCCCCCAAAGAAGAAGCCGAAGTGCATCACCTTGTCAGAATTGGCGAAGTCAAAAAAACCAATGGGGAGTGGCGGATGAAAACGGTCTCCGTGGGAAAGAAGACAAAGCACGATAAACCAAACCAAAAAGCCAACACCCCAGAATCTGGGGTTGGTTTTGAAGGTGGCGTTGGGCATGACGTAAAAAGGCTAGTTTTTTTCTCCTGTGACTTCAGAAATTCCGTTTTGAAATGGCTTGAGAACAATTTGCCAAAGGTAAATCGTCAGAAAGAGAAATAGGGCGGCCACTCCAATTCCCTTGGCAAGATCCGGTTGGGTCAAGTGAAGCCAGAGAAGTCCCCAGCAGACAAAAAAATAAAAATAGACCCAAAGAAACATCAGAAAGAAAAACTTCAGAAGCTTCATTATTTGGTCACCAAACACTGCAAACCAACCCCGCTCGAGATCCTAGTCCTGATCTCCGCTACGGCGAACTTCTTCCTCCATTCGCTCGGCGAGCCATTGCTTCATCATGGATTGGTAGTTGAGAAAGCGGGATCGGGCGATGCGCTTGATTCGGGAAAGCATGCGGGGGTCAAACCGCAGGGTGATGGTGGTGGATTCCTTGGAATCGGGTGAGTGGACTGAAGCATTGATGAGCCGTGGATTGAGCGAGTGCCGGGTCCAGAACTCATGTTCATCGGTATCGCTTTCAAAGTCGGGGACCTCGTTCCAGTTGGATATGGTTTTCATCACAGCGAAGTTCTTTATTTTAATTCGGCCAGACGGCGTTCGTAGTAGGACTCCTCATCGGGTTCCAGCTCACGGGCGGAGACCACACGGGCATTTTTGCCGTTGGACCAGAATGCGAGGAAGAGTCCGCGATTTCCGATGGTCTTCCCGATGAGATAGAAGCGTGCCTCCCCGTCAGCCCGATCGTGATCAGGCAGGAGTCTGATCGAAAATGGGTCTTCGAAGATCTCTTCGATTTCGTGCGGCTTGAAGACCTTGGTGTCGAAGGGGGTATCGGAGAAGTCGAGTTCCATGAGTCGTTGACTATTAAAGGCACAGGGCCACCCACGAGGGAAGCGGCATTTGTCAGATCGTCATTTGCCCGTCGAATACGAAATCGGCTGGGCCGGTCAGGGTGACGTTGGTAAATGTCTGGTTCGGGCCAGTTTCGAAGCCAACGGACAGGGTGTCACCTCCCTGGACATCGATTCGAACAGGGGAACGAGCCCCGGTCAGAAGGTGGTGAATCAGGGCACAGGCCGTGATGCCAGTTCCGCAGGCGAGGGTTTCGTTCTCCACCCCTCGTTCGTAGGTGCGGACTGAGAGGTGGTCTGGCGTCAGCACTCCCACGAAGTTCGCGTTGGTTCCATCGGGCTGATAGTGCTGGTGATAACGGATGGCTGACCCGGCTGAAACGATGTCCAGTTCATCGAGTTTATCGACAAAAACAACGGCGTGGGGGACACCTGTATTGAGATTGTGAACCGGAGCCACCGAGGAAACAGGTGAGTTCATTTCCAGATCAAAGGGTTCTGACATGGCAATGCGAACCTCGTCTCCGATCAACTCGGCCGTCAAAATCCCCACAATAGTCTCAAAGGTCAGTGTTTCCCGGTCATCTCCGAGGAGGCGGGCGGTGTAGCGTCCAAAACAGCGGGCTCCATTTCCACACATTTCGGCTTCGCCTCCGTCGGCATTGTAGTAACGGAATTTGACGTCGGCTCCATTTTCGGCCGGTTCAACCGCGAGCATGCCATCGGCCCCGATGCCCCGGTGACGGTCACAAAGGTGGGCAATCTGCTCCTTGGTCAGGTTTTGGCTGAGGTCGCGGTTATCGATGACGATAAAGTCATTTCCCGCGCCGTTCATTTTGGTGAATTGCAACGTCATGAGATTAGGCGGAATGTGTAGCTTCAATGAGAGGAGTGACGAATTCTTTGAGAATGTTTGCGACTTCGGGGTCATCGGCATTTTCCTGGACCTTGCGGACGATGGCTGACCCGACAATCACACCATCACCGTGACTTGCCACTTCGGCAGCCTGTTCAGGGGTGGTGATTCCGAACCCAATGCAGATCGGGGTGTTGGTCAGCTCCTTGATGGTGGCAACCTGGGCCCCGATGGCATCGGAAGGAGCGGAATGTCCTCCGGTGACTCCGGTGCGGGATAATGCATAGATAAACCCCTGGGAGGATGTTGCGAGGACTTCCTGACGATCGGGAGGAGTCGTGGGGGCAATCAGATGGATGTGATGGAGAGCCTCACCATGGGCAAATTCCTTGTCCACGAGAGCTTCCGTCGGTGGGAGGTCGAGAAGAAGAATTCCATCCGCTCCGGCGGCGGCTGCATCCTTGTGGAAAGCCTCAAAACCGTAGGCATAGACCGGATTGAGATAGGTGAAGAGCACCAGTGGGGTCTCTCGGGTTTTGCGAAATGCCCTGATTAGATCGATGATGCGATGGGCATTCATTCCGGATTGAAGGGCTCGATCGGCCGCCAGCTGATTGACGATTCCATCAGCCATGGGGTCGGAAAAAGGGACGCCGAGTTCGATGATATCCGCTCCGGCATCAGCGAGGGCGTGAAGAATTTCCAGCGAGCGATCGAAGTCAGGATCGCCTCCGGCAACATAGGCAACGAAGGCCTTGCGATTTTGTTCGCGAAGGCGGGTGAAGGTGGTGTCGATGCGGTTGGACATGAACTGGGGGAACTTGGCGATGGACGGCGGGGGAGACAAGTCTATCCTCTGCCCACAACCCTTAGAATTTACTCTCGATGCGTGCTCGATTGATCAAGGATTTCCGTTTTGAAGCGGCCCATACCCTGCCCAGCCTCCCCGACGACCACAAGTGCCGGCAGATGCACGGTCATAGCTTCAAAGTGGAGATTCATATTGAGGGGGAAGTTGATCCTGCGATCGGCTGGGTCTACGATCACAAGCGGATTTCTGACGCCATGGGGCCGCTCATTGATCGCATGGATCATTCATATCTTAATGACATCGAAGGGCTGGAAAGTCCGACCATCGAGGTGATGGCTGCCTGGTTTTGGCGAAAGCTGGAATCTGACCTGCCGGGGTTGTGTGAGATTGTCATCTACGAAACCCCGACAGCCCGCTGTTCCTTCCGAGGCGAATTTTGAGGGCGGAGACCCTAGAATTCGTAGCTCAGGCCAGCGTAGATGGTTCGGGGGAAAGCCGGCCCGTAGATGTATTCGGTATCCCGAAAGGCCCCTTCCTGCAGATCATCCTGAAGGTCATTCAGGAGATTTCGCACACCCAGATCGATCGTCAGGGTATTGGCATTGGCCATCTCGAAGGTCTTGCGGAAGCCGACATCGACATTGAAGAACCAAGGGGTCTTTCGGAGTTCGTTGCTGGTGGTGTCACCGGTGGCGGGATCGACATTGATCCGTGGTATATCCATGGGGCCGGTGATCTTACAGTTGATGAAGGTGTCGAACCACTGACCGTTGTGGGTCAGGCGGATTTGTCCGAGGGACTTAGGAACGCGGGTGTATTGGCTCGAACGAATCAGATTATCGATTGGGTCGCCCAGAGTTCCCAAGAGTTCCTGCGGATTGTCGAATTCGAGGCGTTGCTGAACCCAGGAGAACTGGATATCCCAGTTGTCGGCAAAATACCCCAGATTGAGCTCTGCTCCTAAAATGGTTGAATCCTCGCCGTTGGTGCGAAGGAAAGGGAGGACATTGTCGTTGGGATTCGTATCGGCAAGGGGTTCGACAACCAGAGTGTCGCGGAGCGCGGTGAAGAAGAGGCTGCCTTCGAGTCGCCACTGTTTTGTGATTTCCCACTCGGGAGAAATCGAGAAGGTGGTGGAGTATTCTTCGGTCAGATTGGGATCATTCGTGGTGACCGCGACCTTATTCCCGGCAGCCGCAATGTGCAGGTCTTCGTCAAAAATTTCGGGTGCTCGGAATCCGGTCGAGAAGGCTCCCCGGATGCGAAAGCGGTCGTTCATCGACCAAAGGAGCGAGGCCCGCGGAGAGAAGATAGGTTCATCGACATCCGAGTGGAAGTCGGCCCGCGCTCCATACTCAAAGGTGAAGTAATCGTTCATCTTGTATCGATGCTGGAAGAGGATGCCCAGATCGGAGAAAGAATCATCGATGTTCCGATTGGCCGCGTCGTAGTTATCGACCATCGTTTCATGACGATACTGGGCCCCGAAGGTGAAACGGTGCCTTTCGTTGGCCTCGTAGAAGGTTAAGGCATTGATAAAATGAAGGTCGTCGGTGGTGTCACCAAAACCGAGCGTTCCCGTGTTGCGACCGGGAAACCAGAAGGGCTGACCTCCCGCCACTCCGTCGGGATCATTGAAGGCAGCGAGGCCCCCATAGTAACTGTCTCGTTTGGTCCTTGAGTAAGAGTAGGCAAAGCTCCCGCTCCACTTCTCGTTGAACTCGGTATCCCACTTAAGAGTGGCAACTTGCCGGTTGGAGAAAATTTCTTCGGCAATGATGTTCGTATTGGTATTGCGGTCGAAAGCCGTGCCGGTGTCTCCTCCGCGCCGCTCCTCGTCGCTAATAAAATAGTCGAAGCTCAAGGTGTTCTGTTCCGAAGGTTGCCACACCAGACGGACTCCTCCTGAATTATTGAGACGCTGCGAGACGTCGGTGAAACCATCGTTGTTCCGATCAACAGGAGCGACATGATCGAGATTGTAGAAAAGGCTCATTTTGAACTCCTGGTCTTCGGTCACGAAGTCATGAAGAAAGAAGCCGGAGTAGTTTGGACCCTTTCCGAAGGAATCGCCCTCGGTAAACCAGCCGATGCTGGCCCGGGCGATGGTGCCGCCGACCTGTGGATCGCGTGGAAGGAGATTGATGACCCCGGCAACCGCATTTGGTCCGTAAAGGACCGACCCACCCCCTTTGACGACCTCAACCGAGCCGATGAGACCGGCTGGGATCTGCTCAATCCCGTAGACTCCCGCGAGCCCCGAAAAATTGGGTAGACCGTCCTGCAGGATGCCGATGTATTGCTGGGGAAGACCCAACATTTGAACCGACTGGGCGTTACAGTTGGAACAGGTGGTATCGATCCGCACGCCAGGCGAGTATTCCGCCACTTCGGCAAGATTTCGCGAACCGCTGCGACGGATGAACTCGGCATCAAGGACCTCGGTTCTGACAGGAGTGTTTCTTAATGGCTCCCGGAATTGGGAGCCTGTCACCACCTCTACATCCAGGGCATCGATGCCAGAGAAGGCATCCTGAGCGAAAACTTTCGGAACTGAGAATGAGGAGAGGAGTGCTACCGTTTGAAAGGTCGAAATCTTCATTTTGATTAATCAAAATTTGACGTGTTGATACCGCTATGCCGGTGAATCACAAGGAGCATTTTTCGCGGAATCGGCGAAAAACGCTCGTTAAAATTCTCGGCTGTCCACCGGGAAACTAGGGAATCTCGACAAAGAAGGGCTGGGAAATGAGCCGGAAAAACCGTCGGCGACCAGCAGCCACCAGGCGTTGGAAAGGACCGTCTGCCTCAAAGGGGATTCCGAGGTCGGCCCAGTTGCTTTCGCGAAGCGAGATATTGTGCTGAAAGGTGTATTGCATTCCGGAAACGCCGTTGAAGCGAACCCTCGGGTTTTCTCCCAAGGTGTCGATGCTAAGACGTGGTACTGCCAGATCGGGGAGAAGGCTGAAATTATCGATGGCAATGACTCTGCCCTGGGCCTCAGGGCTGCTGGGGTAAAATGTGATACCGATTTCCTTGACATCGCTGAGGATCATCGGGGTTATTTCGACCGGGAAAAAGGCCCTATCCTGATCGTCAAAGATATACCATTCGTCCCTGCTGAAGTTGGTTTCGATCTGAGCCCAACCGGATTCGTTCAAGTCGAAGACTTCGCTGTAATAGAAAGTCTCGCCGGACAGAAAATAGACCTCTAATTCCTGGAAGCTGTTAATGTCCTCAACAAAGACATCACAGCGGACGGTGTCGATTCCAGCCTCATCGTAATCCCCGATAAATGCCGAGTCCGATGACAGTTGATCGGCGAAAAGGGAGACCTCAAAGACTTCGGATTGGCCGTTATCGGGATTTTGGGTAGTTTCGAAAGTTGTGTAGATTTCGGCGTCTTCCGATCCCGGATAGGTCCAAGAGGGCGCAAAAGCGGATGAGGAATCACCAAAATCCACGACTCCCCAGTTGGTGGCAGTCTCTTCATTGCTAAATGTGGCGTAAGCCCCTAGTATTTGGGCTGAAGATGGGAGCGGAAAAAGAAGCAGTAAAGAGAGGCCTTTCATACCCTCTTAGACGGATGGGCCGGCGTTTTCCAGAAAATGAATGAGGAAATCGAGCCGCTCCCGCACTTCGGTGGTTTCGAGGAGCCGCTGACGGTCATTGGGGTCGTGAATGAACTGCTGTGCCACAGCATCCGACACCGTTCCCGGGTCACCTGCTTTGTCCAGAGTGGCATCCATTTGTTCGGTGACTTCCGGGGGGAACCCGGCAAGTACCTTCCTGATCGTCAGGCGAAGTCGCGCCAGCTGGGTTTTTCCTTCAGCTTCCGGCAAAGTGGTGTCGATCATGGGGCGGAGGCGAGCATGCGGGTAGGGCTTGTCGTTGAGCCATTCCTCGAAAGCCACCCGAAAGACCCCGTGAAGAAGGAGGTTGGAGGTTCCGTTTTCGCTTTCGCGGGATGCTCTGATCAAACCGACCGTGCCGACGGGGGCAGCACAGCGATCAGGATCGGAGCTGTCGTCGCCAAGCAAGTTTCCGATGCAAAACATGCAATCTCTCTCGAGTGCCTCATCCAGCATCTGGCGATACCTAGGTTCGAAGATGTGCAAGGGCATCCCGCCATGAGGTAGAAGGACGGTGTCGGGCAAAAGCATGACACCGGCAGTCTTTGGTATGGAAAGCGAGGACATGGGAAATGAACCACGGGAAAACAAATCCCTACGTTCTCGAGAGTGACGATCAACGAGGGCCGGAGAAAATCAACTGAGGTTTTCTCGAAACCATGATTTGGATACCCAGGAGCCCTCAGGACTGGGCCAGCGCTTGGTCGAGATCTCCGAGAATGTCATCGATGTGTTCGATGCCCACCGAAAGGCGAACCAGTTCCGGGCGAATCCCACCGTCGATTTGTTGTTCGGCGGTCAGTTGGGAATGGGTCGTGGTGGCAGGGTGGATCGCCAGGGACTTGGCGTCACCGAGGTTGGCCACGTGTGAGAACATCTGCAGGGAATTGATGAACTTTGCTCCCGCTTCCGCGCCTCCCTTGATGCCAAAGACCACGACACTACCGCCTTTGCCACGGAGGTATTTTTGGTTTTTGGCATACTCCGGATCGTCTTCCAGACCCGGGAAACGAACCCACTCGACGTCGGGATGGTCTTTGAGATGCTTGGCGACAGCGAGGGCATTTTCGCAGTGGCGTTCCATTCGGAGCGGGAGTGTTTCGATGCCCTGCAGGAACTGCCAGGAGTTGTCGGGTGAGATGCAGGCGCCAAGATTGCGGAGTGGGACAGTGCGCATGCGCAGGATGTAAGCCAACGGAGCCAGCATTTCGGGGAGGTCGTGCCCCCAGCGCAACCCGTGGTATGAGCCATCGGGTTTGTCGTAGAGCGGGTGGCGTCCACCCGCCCAGTTGAAGCGTCCGGAATCGATGACAATTCCACCAAGGCCGGTGCCGTGTCCGCCCAGCCATTTGGTGAGGGAATGCACTACGATATCGGCACCGTGATCGAGAGGGCGGGTCAGGTAGGGGGTCGAGCAGGTGGAATCAACAATGAGAGGAATGCCGTGGGCCTTGGCAATCTCCGCCACCGATTCTAGATCTGTGACTTCGAGGGCGGGATTTGAAACCGTCTCGCAGAAAAAGGCCCGGGTTTTGTCGTCGGCCGCCTTGGCGAAGTTTTCCGGGTCCTGTGAGTCGACGAAGCGCACCTCGATACCCAGGGCGGGGAAGATATCATGAAACTGAGTGTATGAACCGCCGTAAAGATTTCGCGCGGAAACAATATTGTCGCCTACTTCCGCAAGATTGTTGATGGTATTGAAAATGGCGGCGGTCCCCGAGGCGTGAGCCAGTCCGGCCAGTTCGTGGGCTCCTTCCAAAAGGCATACCCTTTTTTCCAAGACATCGGTGGTGGGATTCATCAGGCGGCTGTAGATGTTACCCAGCTCCTTCAGAGCGAAAAGATTGGCCGCATGTTCTGTGTCCTTGAAGGTGAAAGCGGTCGATTTGTAGATGGGGACAGCACGCGAGTGGGTGTCGGAATCGGGTTGGTGTCCACCGTGGAGGCAAAGCGTTTCGTGTTTCATGAGCGTTCTAGAATGTCGGTTCCTGGTTCATTTTTGAAGTCTTTTTCCTGGGCTTTCGGGCCACCAATACCAGTGGCGCCGGGACAACCTTCCTGAAAGCGGATATACCGCGATGGAACCCTCCAGAGAAGTGCTTTGTCGCTTATCGGACCATGCGAACGCGAAGGAAGTTTTTGTCGTCTGCGGAAATCGGGTCGGGCAACCTTCGTCTGACTTCCTTGGTTTGAGCCGAAGGATCTTCTTCCTCCGCTATCAAAATGGTATTGGGAACTGTCGTCCAAGTTTCCAAATCGACGGATCTTTGGATCTCAAAAAGAACGTCGTCCACGTTGAGGCCTTGTTGAAAGGTAATCGAAAGGAATCCTTCGGAGTCAATCGTGACAAGCCCGCGGGTTGTGATTGGGGAGGCATCGGCAAGGTCGGGATCGTTTCCAGTGGCATACTCGGCAAATGCTGTCAGCCCATCACTATCGGTGTCACTGTTGTCGTCGGTGATTCCGTTGGCGACTTTCCATTGATCATAGCCAAAGGTGAGGGCGGCGTCGGGTGAACCTGGTGCTCCTCCGATTTCTGCGGAAGGAGACCATGATGATCCTGCGCCGGGTTCATCCCCAGTGAAGATCATAGAATTCCCGCCGCCATCGGCCTCGATGGGCCAAGGCAGTTGGTCGTTGTAAATGAGGTTGATGACCTCAACCGCACCCGAACTTCGAATGATGATCTGCTCACCATCGTTGCTGAGTCTTCCGCTGTATTCACCGGCGATTGTTCCTTCGGAAAGGGTTCCATAGCGGGCCGTGAAAGCTGCCAGATTCCTGACCAGCACGAGACGCCCGCCTGGCTCCAAAATCGTGTTTTCGGCAAAGAAGAAACTGATCCCGTCATCAAAATAAACCCCGGTCAGGTCAATCGAGGAATCGGAGGTGTTCAGGAGTTCGATAAATTCGAAATCATCGCGGTCCGATGAGACGGTGATTTCTTCCTGACTTGTGGGATTTGCGGGGCGGTAGTGAATTTCTGAGATGACGAGATTGGAACTGTCAGCTCGGACGGTATCGGTGCTGAAGAAAGTCGAAGTCAAGGCACTCCATTCATTGTTGGTGCTATTGAAAGCGCGGGCACGGAATTTGGTAGGGCCATCGAGAACGATTGGCTCTGTGATGTTGCTGCCATTGGAGAGGTCGACCTCGGCACTTAGGATCAGGTCGAAGCGAATATCGGAACTCCCAGCCGAAGAATTGTGGATCTCAACCGCAATGGTGTTTTCGCCATCAATCAATCGAGAAGAGGGGACGTTGTAGTCGAAGTAGGTACTCTCACTTGGGGTGTTGCCGGTGGCGTAGGTGTCGAAAGTGGCACCGGCTGGTAGGGTGGGAGTGCGCGCCACTTCAATGCCATTGAGGTAAACCGCAGCCCCATCATCGTAACGAAGCCTGACCACAAAGTTAGAGAAGTCAGCCGGATCCTCGATCATCACTTTCCTGCGAAAATAGGTGGTGGCGTTTTTCTGAGTTCCCAATCTGTCGGGATCAACATCGATAAATCCAACGGTCGTTTGGATCCCAGCTTCGCCATAACCAAGTTGTGACGGGCCGCTATTCCAACTGCTATCATCATAACCAGGCTGCCGCCACGCTGTTCCCTGATCGCTTCCATCGTCGAGGTATTTCCAGATATCACCCGAGACCACGAAGTCCTGCGGAACTCGAACCCCGTCTGAAAATGAGGCATTGATTGCGACCGGGCTGATGCTTCCTCCGGAAAGTCTCGGGTCCGAACCATCGGTGGTGTAATAAATGGCGCTAGCGTTAGTGCTCATCGTGACTCCGGCTCCGAGGGGAAGAGACCCTCCATGCTGCGAGAGGACTGGCGCGATGATGTCGGGATACATGCCGGCCTGACGCAGTCTTTGCATCATACTGGTGCTACGCTGAGCCAGGCTGATGTTGAGCCAACGGTTCACGTAGGACTCCCACGAGGCAACCGATTGAAAATTCCACCGTTGAGCTTCGGCGGGAAATCCGGGTCGCATCTCTTCGAACCGCCGGCGCAACCGTTCGATGCTCTTTTCCGCGGTGAGGGCACCACCATTGAAAAAGTGTTGATGGATATGGTCTGCCAGAAGGATGTTGTAGTCGGGGTTTCCGCCGGTCCGGAGTTCGGTCATGGCGCTCAATGGCCCGTTATGAGTGACGGCATGAACATGTCTCCAGCTACCAGCCGGCATGAATCCATCGGGATCTCTGACCATGAATTTGAACGGGACATTTCGGGAGCGAGAGCCAAAGGCACGGAACTCACTTTCACATTCCCCGCTCGTCCAAAGGAGCATGAAATCAATGACATTCGAGATGTCGATATGACCTGCTGCATTAGAAAATGGATCTGATCCTCTGAGGAGATTTCTTGTCTCAGTCCAAAAAACGTTGTCGCCATCGTAGGCGGTTCCGGTTTGAAATTCCATTCCGGAATTGTTGGCCGCGATGGCATCGTAGTCGTCCTTGTCACCTCCGAAATAGCTAGAGCCCATGTTCGCGCCCCAGCGTTCACGCAGATGGTATTGCCCCCAGAATTGTCCGTTGAGATAGACTTGAACGTAGCGTCCATGAGGGGCTGGTTGGCCCATTTCGATCATCGAGTCATCGACAAAACGCGCCGCCATGTAGGCCCCCCTGGCGGACATGTCGTGTGACCCACTACGAAGATCAATGGCATCGAATTCATCGACCGGAGGGAAGTTGGGATACTCAAATCCATCGAAGATCGGGTGCTCCAGTTTGGCCGCTCCATATTTCTTGCGGAAGTAGAGTCGGAAGCTCTTCTTTGCAAAATTGGTGAATCCACCTCCAAAGTTTGACATTCCGGCATCTTCTTGGAATCCGCGGGTTCCGTCTGGGTAGATCAATTCCACCGAACTCTTGTGTTCGATGTAGTCATTGTTTCCGTCCTGAAGGAAAGGGATGCGAGGAGTGTGTTCTGAAGCCGTGATGGCTTTCTGAATGATGTCCCGTTGGACCTCTGGACTCAAGGTGGCGGCATCGGGGAAAGGGAATTGGTTGATGAGGTTCCGCAGGTCTGTTTTAGCGGCCCCGTTTGCCAACTGGCTTTCCGTTTTGTTGATGACCGTACGGTATTCCACGGTGTTAGTCTCCCGGGACCTCCGGATATGAACATCAATGATTCGGACATGAAGCTGTCCGTTGACGCTGGCTACGATTACCTGGGAACTTTCGGGGCGTTCTACAGTTTGCGAGGGGAGCTCGGAGGTCGATGAGACCGACATCAGGCGCAGGTCGTAGTTGGTCTGGCTCACTAGCGAAATGATGGGAACGGCGGTGAGAGAGTCGGTGAATGAGGGACCGAACACATCGGCCGGGAAGATGTAGCTCTGGGTGTCGACGTTTGTGGAACGATAGCCTTCTTTGTAGGCAATGGCGCGGACCACGGTAGTGTCGTCGATCATGATTGGCCCTGTGTAGATTTCGCCAAAAGTCTCGCTAGGGAGTGAACCATCGGTGGTGTAGCGAATACTGGCCCCTTGGGTGTTTGTGGTGATTTCGAGATTAAAGGCGCTCTCGTAGATTCCGCGGTCCACACTGAAGCTCGTGTCATCGACAATACCATCGTAGCGCAGGGTGTTTTCTGCTCCGGGGGTGGGATGGACAAAGAAACCGGTCACAAAATTGTCGGGATCCTGGGAGACGCCGGCGAGCTCCGGGACAATCAAGAGATCCGTGCTTCCACTGGCATTGTTCACCCCCTGGATGGCCAGGATATTGGTGCCCGCGGCGAGGCTTCCGGCATCGACCGGGTAATCGAAGAAGGTTTGAGCATCGTCTTCGTTCCGATTGCCATCGGCTCTCGAATTCCAGGTGGGAGTGGCTGATACAGCTTCCCGGTGAAACTCGGTGCCATTCAGGTGGGCCACAAAGCCATCCTCCCATTTCAATCGTAGGGTGAGATTGCTGATGGTCGCGGGATCGGTAACCTCGAACGGGATCCGAATATAGACCGAGGAATTTACCCGAAACATCTCGGAGCGGGTGTTACCACCAGCTCCCAACAGCGGCAGGTAGGAGCCTCCTGCGCCATCATAGCCGATGCCTGTCGCTCCGGAATTCCAGTTGCTATCGTCAAAGTTGGTTTCTGTCCAATCGGGAATCGGACCGGAGGGAACATGCCATTTTGTCTGGGCGCCTACCGGGATGAGAGTGGTTGGAGCAGCCCCTTGGAGGCTTTGCCCGAAGGCAATGTCCGGTGACTGCTCCGGGTAGTCGACATACTCGCTGGCAACCGTCACTCCGTCGGGTTTGACCAATGCTAGATAACCACCGGCCTCGCTCTGGAGCTGGAAGTTGGTGTGCAACTCGCTACTGGCATCGCTTCGGTTTTTTCCAGAAGCAAAAACTACAAGGAGTCGTCCGCCAGCCAGTTCGATGGCAGGTAGTTCCCATTTTGTGAGGTTTCCTGGATCGTCGGTTAAAAACCAGCCTCCGAGATCACCGGTGACTCCCGAGCTGTTTCTGATTTCAACCCAATCTTCCCGATCACCGTCTTCGTCCCGGATTCCATCATCGTTGTTTGCGAGGAATTCGCTGATGCGGGCATCGGTGAGCGTGTCTGCCAGAACGGAATGGGCAGAGAAAAAGCCGGAGACGAGCAAAGCAAACGCCGGGATTGAGAGATTCTGAAGGATTTTTGTGGCCATGTGTTTGTGAAGGAAAAAGAACCGTCTGGGATGATAGCGTCTGGTGGGGTATGCTCAACAGCCGCTGAAAAAAGAACCACACCGCTTTTCCTTTCTACAGCGATTTTTCCCGGTTTTTTTTGGTGGCGGGCGGTGCTCGAAGCGTTTGGATGCTCCCTACAGGAAGATTTACGTGGACAGGGGCCAGGACCGGTCGCAGCGTAGAAAGAGATGAGATTCTGTCGTGAATTGACACGATTAGTCCGGTGTCGGGGGGCTCTCTGGTGGGCCCTTTTTGGTTCCATCCTGTCCGCCGAGGCGAATTCTGAAGGGGGCTTTGTTAATGTGACAGGCGACGCCGAAATTGATTACCGTCAGTGGTCTCCTCCTTCGGGTTGGTTCAAGATGGTTCCCCAGGTGATGACCGGGGGAGCCGCGGTGGCTGATTTCGATAATGACGGGTGGTGTGATTTGGTGGTCACTCGATACCGGGAAACTGACATTCTCTATCGAAATCGAGGTAATGGGACCTTTGAGGATGTCAGTGAATTCGCCGGGCTCGATCTGGTTGCTCCAACAAATGGCGCTGCCTGGGGTGATGTCGATAACGACGGAGACGCCGACCTTTACCTCAGTGTGGCAGACGAGTCGCCTGGTCCATTGCGCCATCTCCTATACATCAACCAGGGAGACGGAGGCTTTGTTGAGCAAGCCCGGGTTTGGGGGGCGGATCTGGAGGCTCAGTTTTTGCATTCTGGTTTTAGCGTTTGTTTCGGGGACTATAATCTGGATGGTCGCTTGGACATTCACACCTGCCAGTGGGGCGTCAGAGGACCGGGTAACCGATCGGTGTTGCTCATGAACCGAGGAGAGCATGAGGGCTTCCAGGACGTGACGTCGAATGCCGGAGTGGAATTGTGGGACAATCCCGAGAGTGATGACGGCCCGGATTTTACCACTTACGCTTTTGCTTCCCGTTTGACCGATCTTGATCGCGATGGATGGCCGGATCTGGTGGTGGCAGGGGACTACGGAACCAGTCAACTTTTTTGGAACAATGGTGACGGGACATTTACTGACGGAACAGAGCAAGCCCGCATTGGAGGTGATGAAAATGGCATGGGGTTGGCGGTGGGAGATTACGATGGCGATGGGCTTCCCGATTTGTTTTTCACTTCGATCTTTGATGGCCGTTCGCCGGAGATCCCGATCGTCGGTTGGGGAGTGACCGGCAACCGGCTCTACCGAAATCTTGGGAACCGCGTTTTTGAGGATGCGACGGAAGTAAGCGGAGTGCGTGACGGAGGTTGGGGTTGGGGAGCGGTGTTTTTTGATTACGACAACGATGGCGATCTCGATTTGGCCATGACCAATGGATTTGAAACGGATCGTCTGGAGACCGAAACGCCATTTCATGCCGACCCGACCAGGCTTTGGCGCAATGACGGTGGCACCTTTACCGACGTGTCGGATGACATGGGTGTTACAGATTCGGACAAGGGGAAAGGACTGTTGGTTTTTGACTACGACAAGGATGGTGACCTTAATTTGTTTATCGTAAACAATCTGGGGTTTCCGATCCTTTATCGAAATGACGCCACCGGGGGGAACCACTGGTTGAGGGTAAAGCTTCGTGGCACTTTTTCCAATCGGGATGGCATCGGTGCCGTCGTGACGGTCGAACGAAACGAGGGAGGTCCGAACCAATATCGTGAAATCAGCGGAGGAAGCCACTATCTGACTCAAAGTGAGAAGATTGCTCATTTTGGCCTCGGTGCTTCAGGCGCTCCCGTCAGGCTTGTCAAAGTCCAATGGCCCAGTGGGATTGAACAAGAGTTCCGTAACGTCCGGGCGGATCAGGTGTTGGAAGTGATTGAGCCGGAGACTCCTTACTTCGCTTGGCTTGCCCAACATTTCTCACCTTCAGAGATCGAGCATGGGACCGAGACGAGTCCGTCGGCTGATCCCGATGGTGACGGTCGGAGTAATGTCATGGAGTTTGGGATGGGACTTGATCCGAGAAATCCCGATCAAAGTCCGCCCATCCAGGTCATGAAGGGCGGAGGTTCGGGGGAGGCCTTGATCAAGTTTCGTCGACGAAGTCTGCCGAGAAGTGTTCGAGTCATGCTAGAACATTCAGCCGATCTCCAGAATTGGCAGACCGTTGAGGAGCTGGAAGTTGTCTCGGTGGAACCTGACGACGACTGGGGAGTTGAAGTGGTAACCGCTCGGTGGACTCTTGAAACAAGTTTTCTCAGGATGCGTGTCGGACTGAGCGATTGATTGATGACCGGGGTCACAGTTTCAATTCGCCGTTTCAAAGAGTGGAAAGAACATCGCGAACGAGGCGCTCGCTGTATGAGTTGATTTTCCAGTGACCGGGACTCCATCCTTTGAGGAAGCGATGAAAGTCGACCCAAGCGACCCGGTAGAGAGGTCGCCATTCGGCTTCGACTTCGGCGGCATTCGTTTCCGGATGGTGTCTCTGCAAGGCCTTCCGCAGAGATTGGAAGTAGCGATTGAGAATGTCGCCTTCCCGTTGTTCGCAAGCGCTTTCGTCGAGACACGACCCTACGAAGTAGGTGAGATCCTTCATGCCGCAACCGCCACCCACGTATTGAAAATCAACTGCGGCGACCTTATCTCCTGACTCGGAGAAGCAAAAGTTCGCCACCTTGGCGTCACCGTGGACGATGGTTTGGTGTTTCGCACTCGAGAGGATGCGATCGATTTCCTCGGCTTTTTCTTTGAGAGGCGGATCGTCAAGGGCCTTCCATTCCTCACTCCGGGTTTCCAGATGCCAATAGGTGCCCCTTTCCCAGAGACCGGTTGGTTTGAGGCCTAAAAAGCGGGCGTGGAAGGACGCTAGCCAGTCGAGGCAGGCTTCGAAAGCGGGAGACGGTAAACTGGCAAAGCGCTCGGGGAATCCGGCTTCGTCGAGGTCTTCCAGAACAAGAAGAGTTTGACCGTGATGTTCTTCGAAGGCGATCAGGCGGGGAACCCGGTGGGTCAGGTCACATGCTTGCGCCCAGCCGCGATACCAAGCCGATTCCACCTGGTATGACTTAAGTTTCCGCTGATGGGAAAGGTTGGAGTTCCATCCGCGTGGATGGTCTCTGGAGTCACCCGGGCTGATGAGCTTGGCAATGACTGTTTTGAGAGGAGAGCGTTTGAGACGAAGCCGAAGAATCCGGCCGTAGCCACTCCAAAGTTCCTGGATGACAGAGTCGATCTCCAGTTGGGAAGCTCCGGTGGCGGATAGAACCGCCGCTTTAAATTGCGGGGAGAGCTCGGAGGGAGATTCGCTTTCTAGAGACACGACTAACGACCTTCCGGAAGGGCCTCGGTTTCCGGAAACTTCTGACGCCACAGCTTTGTTGCGGGCAAAATTTGCTCCGTCTTACGGGTGGGAGAGAGCTCCCAGGTGAAAGGCATCTCGGGCTTGAAGTGCTTGAGAAGTGTTTCGTAGGGAAGCTCGCCGGTAAAGGGAACGCGATGGTCACGCTTCGGCCATTGCACATCGTGGAGGTGGGCGCCAATGAGGTAAGGCTCCATTTCGCCGAGCCATTGATTATGATCGAGGAGGCCGAGATTGTGTTTGAGCCCGACATGGCCGAAGTCATGCCAGTAGCCAATTTGCGGACAGTCGGCGAAGTGCTCCTGGAGTCGAATCATCTCTCGTTCGTCCGGGACGTCTTCGTATTTTGACCGGGACTCGACGGCCAAAACCACTCCGGCTTCCTGTGCCGGCTCGATCAACCGTTCCAGAGTCTCGATGGCTCGTTGGAAATACTTTGGTCCTTGCTTCTCCCGGCGTTTCACGCATTCCAGTTTATCGTCGGCATAGGAGTCGGTGAGTTGCTCGCCGTTTGCCAGTTTCTTGGTGAGGGCACCGGTCCATTGTTTGTGAGACATCGTCCTCACCGAGCCCATGTGGAGAACCACGTAGTCAGCCTGAAACTCGGCTGCCATTTCCAGGGTTTTGAGAGTTTCTCGGAAGGCCCGTTCGCGTTCGCTGCGATCATCCGATGAAAACTCGTAGGCATCGGGGGCATCGATCATCACCTCGGTGGGTGAGGGGAAGTAGTTGTGAACACCCACGCACTTGAATTTCCCGGCCGCGAAGGCCCGCTGAATCCCAGGAAGTTTGGCGATGGTCATGCCATGGGAGAGCTCCAGAGTGTCGAACCCCAGTTCGAGAATCTCATCGATCATCTCTTCGCCATCGGTGTGGCGGGAGTTGTTCCAGCAGGTGGAAAAGGCCAGCATTGGGGAGGAAGGACGGAGTTATGGCTGCTTCTCGACGATGCAGTAGAAGGCTCCGGTTTGCCCTTTGGCATTTATGAAAACGGGAGCCAGTTGATGGGCTCCTTTTTTCAGGGTGGTGGTGAAGCTAATGGCGGTGTCACCCTTCCCGACCGGCTTGCTGGCGACAGTTTTGCCATCGATCATCAGGGTCGCGGTGGTGGCGGCCAGCGTGATCCCCGGTGTGGTGCGGAAGGCCTTGCTGGAACCGGGAACATTTTTTCCAGGAGGCAAAGGGCTGTTGATGGGGTGGTTGGCTTCCTCGGGCCAACGGAGCAGGGAGATCTTGTAGGTGCCTTCCTCCAGAACCTTGATGGCCCAGTGTCCCTTGAACTTCTTTTGATTGCCCCCTCGTGCCGCCCGAATGGATCCCTGGTGCCAGGGAGGTCCGGTGTTGAGCCAATCGTGAGCGGTCATGGTGACTTTGGGATGATCGGGGTGTCCGAGGTGAATCTCGGTGGTCTGGGCGAAGGTTGGTTCGAGTTCGGCCCACCATTTGTCGTAGAACGCACGCATTTTGGCTACTTGCTCCGGGTTGTCCTTGGCTATGTCTTTCTTTTGTCCCGGATCCGCCTTGATGTTGTAGAGCTCCTTGCCGTTGACGAGACGGTATTGCGAAGACATCACCGCCGACTTGCGCCACTTGATGGGATCTACTACTCGTTGGGAATCGGTGATAATCATACGGGTGTCGGGTTCCGGAGATCCGGTGTTGCCGGGATCAATCACGAAGGCTTGCGAGACTCCATCGAATTTTACACTGGCCGTGTTCGAGATTCCGCAGACATCCATCAAGGTCGGCACGACATCGATGGCGTGGGTAAGCTTGTCGATCTTACGATGTTGGTTGAGTCCGGCGGCGGGCCAGTGGATGAAGAAAGGCACGCGATGGCCACCGTCGTACTCGGAACCTTTCTGCCCTCGCATGCCGGAGTTGAAGACCTTGGCGCCGGAGGCGGTGCCATTGTCGGTGGTGAAAATGAAGATGGTGTTGTCTGCCACTCCGAGGTCGGTGAGAAGTTTTCGGGTCTTGCCAATGTTGTCATCGATATTGGAGATCATTCCGAAAAAGGCTGCGATTTTGGGATTCTGATCCTTGTAGAGATTGAGATATTTCTGAGGGCAATGCAGGGGGCCGTGAGGGGCGTTGGTGGAAATGTAAGCGAGGAAGGGTTCCTCTTTGCCGGCCTTGGCTTTGATGAAATCGCGAGCCTTTTCGAAGAAGACGTCGGTGCAGAACCCCTTGGCTGATTCAATCATACCGTTGTGGAAGTAACCGCCGTCGAAGTAAGAGTTGTCCCAGACATCCGGAGTTTGACCCACCCCGCCCCCGCCGTGGCGATAGACTTCTTCAAATCCCCGATCTTCGGGGCGGTAGGGATAGTTGTCTCCAAGATGCCATTTCCCGAACATCGCGGTGGCGTATTCCTTTTGGAAATGCTGGCCGAGAGTGACCTCGTTGGCGCGAATCATCGAGCGGCCCATGATGGTGTGCCAAACGCCGGTGCGGTTGGTCCAGTGGCCGGTCATCAGGGCGGCCCGGGTGGGAGAGCAGGTCGGAGCGACGTGGTAGTCGGTGAGAACGGTGGACTCTGAGTAGAGTTTGTCGAGATAGGGAGTCTTGATCACCGGGTTGCCGTGACAGGCAAGGTCGCCGTAACCCTGATCGTCGGTGATGACGATGACGATGTTGGGTCGCTCGGCTTGCGCGATGAGAGCGGACAGGAGGGAAGCGAAGAGGATGAGTTTTGTTTTCATGGTCATTGTGAGAGTAGGAAGGTGGCGATGATGACGATGATTGCCACGGAGAGGTTGGCAAGTCGACGACACTGAAACGAGCGAAAGATCACCTGAACTAAAATCTGGGTAAGGAGGAAGAAGCCGCCCCATCGAATGGTGGACAGGATCCCATCTTTGGGAGCCATCATGACATAAAGAAAAAGGTAGATTGCGGCCAGCGCGCAGAGCCATCGGCTGGATCGAGGCTCAGTCGGCTCAGGCATACCGGCATTCAAATCGGAGATTTGAAAATTGAAAGATGCGATTTTGGGAGAGAGATTTGGAATCAATGAAATTAACAGCTGAGACAAAGATTGCGGTGATGATGGGAGGTCCTGGTAAGGAACGGGAGGTGTCTTTGGCTTCTGGCAGGGCGGTGCTGAAAGCTTTGGTGGAGAAAGGTTTTCAGGCGGTGATGGTGGATGTGGTGGATGCCACTCCGGAGATGCCGGAGGGCACGGATCTCGCCTTTAATGTCATTCATGGAACATTCGGCGAAGATGGAGGCTTGCAGAGCTATCTCGAAAATCTGGGAATCCGCTACACCGGGGCCGGCGTAGCGAGCAGCGAGCGGGCTTTCGATAAGAATCTTAGCAAGGCGTGTTTTCTGGAAAACGGGGTGCCGACTCCAAAATCCGAGGTGATCGATTGCTCGGGTGGAGTGGATTTGCCCAAAATGGGTGTGCCATTTGTGGTGAAGCCCCCCCGGGAGGGCTCCAGTGTGGGAATTCGGGTGGTCAAGGAGGAGATCGAAGCGCTGCCGGCGATGGAGCATGCTGCCGGATTTAGTGATGATTTGTTGGTCGAAGAGTTCGTCGAGGGCCGTGAGCTCACTGTGGGAGTGCTCGATGGTGAGGTTTTCCCTGTCGTGGAAATCGCTCCTCCCGAGGGGGATTGGTATGATATGGAAACCAAATATCCTTGGCTCAGCGGCAAGGCGACGGGAAGCCAGTATACCTGTCCGGCCGATTTGACCCCGGAAGAGGCCCAAATCGTGCAGGAAGCGGCCAAAAAAGCACACGAAGCTCTTGGAATTGAGGTTTACTCCAGGGTCGATGTGTTGTTAACTTCTCTAGGAAGTCCTTACGTTTTAGAAGCCAATACTATTCCGGGTATGACCGAAACCAGCCTCCTTCCCATGGGGGCTGCGGCAGCCGGTCATTCATTTGGTGACCTTTGCGTCAGGATTACCGAGCTGTCTCTGGCCGCCAGGCCTTAGTAAAACCGAATCCATGTTCTTCCGTCGAACCTCCAGCCGAACGCGAAAATCCCGCGAACGAATGCTTCATTTGAAGGTCACTTCGCCGCGCATCGTCTTCTTCGACTGCTTGAAGTTTGGCACCCGCTTTCTCAAGCTGGGTCTGATCCTGCTGTTGATGTTGGGTGTCGGGGTGGGTCTTGGGTTTGGTTGGCAGAAGCTGTTCGTGGAGAATGATGAGTTTGTCATCAGCAAGGTGGAGATTTTTCAACCTGGCGGGGAGGAAACGCGATTTCTGAAACACGATCGATTGGTGCGCAAGACCGGTCTCGATCTTGAAAAGACGATCTTTGCGATTGATACCGATGATCTTGAGGAAGCATTGCTCAGTCTACCGGAAATCATCTCGGCCAAGGTCAATCGGCGCCTTCCGGGGACCCTGAAAATCGAGGTGGCCGAGCGGCAGCCAATTGCCTGGGTGGCCTGTCGCTCCCTTGGGATCCGGGAGTTCGACCGAAATAAGGGATTTTTGGTGGATATCGATGGCGTTCCCTTCCGTTGTGCTTCCCGGGAGCTTTGGGAGTTTGCCGAACAGCTGCCGGTCGTGTTAGTTCCCAAGGCTGAAGAGGGTAGTATTGTCGAAGGTGTGGCCATCGAGCACCGGGGGCTCAGTTTCGCACTCGATTTAGTGAGGCTTGCGAATGAGAAACTGGAAATGACCGAGCGACCTGCGAGCGTTGTGGTGAAAGATGAGATTCTATTGGAGATGCAGACTCGAAGCGGAGTCCGCGCGACGATGTCGTATTACGATCAGGAAGAACAATTGAAGCGGCTCGCCAAGCTGACGTCCCATGCTCAGAGGAAAGGCAGGGAACTGGCCCAGGTGAATTTGATTCCCAAGCGCCTCGCTCCGCTAAAATACCGACGGAAACCCTAGATCTTATGGCACGCTCTAAGATCCACGTCGGACTCGAGATTGGTTCCACTAAAACCGTCATGGTGGTGGCCGAAATCAAGCCAGATGAATCGGCCAAGATTCTTGGAATGGGGGAGACTCGTTCAGCGGGAGTGCGAAAAGGAGAAATTGCCGATTACAAACAGGTTCGAGCCTGCGTGAAGTCGGCTTTGCTGGAGGCCGAGGATGTCAGCGATGTCGTCATCAAGAGCGTCTTCTTGGCGGTGACCGGAGCTCATATTCAGGGTGTGAACAATACCGGCACCTTCCGACTTCCGGAAGACGAGCAAGAGGTCGAACGCCATCATCTGGAGGAGGTCAAAGAGATTGCGCGTGATATCGCCATTCCTAGTGATAACGTCTATCTGCATCATCTGGCTCGCCACTTCACCTTAGATGGCCAGGCCCACTCCACCGTGCCCTACGGTTTGCTGGGGCGAACCCTTGATGCCGATTATCATATTGTGCATGGGATCCGAACGAGGATCCAAAACAGCATCAAGTGTGTTCGGGAGATTCCGCTCGAGGTGGATGATGTGGTATTTGCGCCCATTGCATCGGCTCAGATTTGTCTGACACGGGAGCGAAAGGTTGACGGCGCCTTGGTCATCGATATCGGGGGAGAGACCACCGATTACGTTCTTTATTTGGACGGCGCGATCGCTGCTTCAGGGTGTGTCCCTGTGGGAGGGAATCATGTTTCTAACGACGTCCACCTCGTGACCCACATCCCATTTTCCAAGGCTGAAAAAGTCAAGATCGCGGAGGGGAATGCCTCAGCAGATCCGGCCAGCTCGGTGGGGATTGTGAAGGTGGAAGATGAGAAGGGCTTTCCGCCCATCGAGATCGACCGTCAGGTTTTGAATGATGTCATCCGCGGACGACTGGAAGAGGCTTTTGAGCTGGTAATCGAAGGATTGCCCGAGGGTGCTCTGGAGCAGATTGGCACGGGAGTGTTTTTGACCGGGGGAACGAGCCAGATGCGAGGGATTGGCGAATTGGCCTGCGAGGTTTTTGATCTGCCGGTTTACAAGCCGGAACAACCAGATGTCAGCGGGGTCCACGCTTATTTCAAGGATCCCCAGTATGCCACCGCCCTCGGTTTGATCCGATATGCCCAAATCCTCGATGAAGAGAGACCGCCGGGTGGGCGGAGTTTAAGCCGCTTGTTCAAGGGGCTTTGGCCCTTTGGTGACTGATCAGTGGAATTTGAGTCCGCTTCCCGGTTGCTGGGGTTGCTGGGGCTGGCCAGGTTGGGGTTGACCTGGTGTTCCCGTGGAAGGCATTTGGAAGCCGCCTTGCGGAGTGATCAGCGGAGTTGAGCTTTCTGAGGACATCGTGATGACAGCTAGGAAGATGAAGATCGCCAGAACACCCACGGCGATGAAGCAACTTGCTCCATAGGAGACTCCGTAGGGGACCTCCAGCTGAGCTTCCGACTGCCGGAGTTCGTTGGCCAGTTTGGTGATTTCCGCCGGGCTGGCAGGGAGAGCCTCTTGGATCAGCTGTTTTGTTTTCGGTTTGCACTTGGCCGCGATTTCCTTTGCTGTTTCTAGATCCCCGTTTCCGATGGCGTCGTAGGCTTTGAAGAGGGGTTCGTTGAACTTCTGCACCGACTCACGAACGCTGGCTTGGGAATTTAGGACTACTTTCGCCATTGGGAACTGAAGGGCCATTTGAATGCCGATCAAGAATGCCGCCACCACAAAAAGAAGCTGACCGGAAATGGTCAGCATTTGGACTGGCTTGAAGATTCCAATGATGGCGAGAATCGTGCCAAGGCAGACCGCGATGAGAGCCAAGAGGACCATGACCGAGCCGGCGACCTTGATCTTTTTCGGAGTGGGTTTTTCGGCCGGACTATCAGACTTTTTTTCTTCTTGGGGCTTGACTGCTTCTTCGGCCTTCTCCGGATCGTCTTCGGCCAGTTGGTCTTCCGCCGGGGCATCGTCTTTGCCAGTCTCGGATTCTTCAAGTTCCCCAGTTTTGTCCTCGGGTTCCTTGGTTGGTTCTGGCTTATTTACCTCCTTGGGCTTTTCAGCCATTCCCTGGTCCTCGTCTGCCCCGGGAATTGGGTCATCGCTGATTGAGTAGGCTTTGGTGACCGTTTGGAACCCGGTCTGAGTGTAGAGGGTGACAATTTTGACCTTCTTTGATCCATCGATGTCCATGTTTATGGAAACCCACGGCATGAAAAAAAGAACGAGCACGAGAATGCCACAGGCTGCGGTCACGAAGGTGAATCCCGAGGCTTTTTCCTTCTTCGTATCTTTGACCGTCTGAACGCCCGTTCCAGCTACGTTGATTTGGGGGCTGAGATTGATCCCGGCTCCAGGAGTCGCCTGGGCGGGAGGTGTTGCAGCGGCAGGAGTCCCTTTAGCAAGAGGAACGACTGGGACCTGCACTTCAAGAAGGAGTCCGGGGATCCGTCCCGCAGGAAGCCACTCAGGCATTCCTTCGGACCAGACCAGGGATTCGTTGGTGATGTTGCCCGAGGCGTGGAAATCCCGAATGTTCTGCAAAGAATAGGGCCCCACATCGTTTCCGGAGCCGTCAAGCACCCTCCACTGCTGTTCACTCATTACTGTAAAACTTAGAGATTAGGGGAGAATCGTCAAGCTCACCCGGAGGTCTTGATGTCGTCCCGGCCGAGGAGTTCGAGAATGAGGGTGGGGAGATTGAAAGCCCCTGATTCAAAGAGGTCGTTATGCCCCGCATGTTCGACGGGAAGGAAGGTCTTTTGCCGGGAAGGGGAGCACCTGAAGAGATCTTCACCCTGGGAAAATGGAATTACCTGATCTTTTTTCCCGTGAATGACCAAGAGCGGAGTTGCGACCTCGGCTAGGTGGTTATGATTGGGAAATCGATCACCCGGGAAGAGTGGGATTCTGGTGACTGATCGAAAAGTGCTCATGAAGGGGGAAAGGAGAACCACGCTGGCATGTTTTTGACGAGCCGCTAGCCAACAGGTTGGGCCGGTTCCCACCGATTGCCCGACCAAAACGGTATCGCACGCAGGCACCGCGAGTTTGCCGGTAAGGTGGCGGTAGGTGGCTTCGATTGCTCTATAGCATCCTTCCTCCGAAGGCTCTCCTCCGCTTTCACCGTAGCCAGGATAGTCGTAGGAGATCACTCCGAACCCATAGGTGTGAAAGTAATCAAGGGCAGGCTTCAGGGATTCGAGGTTTTGGGCATTCCCATGGGACCACAGGAGAGTGGGCATGCCAGGTCGGGCTGGGAGATAAAAGATCGCGGTGGCCTCTTCACCTTTTCCAAGGAGGCTGAAGCCACGTCGGTTCTTGGAGTAGGCGATCCCCGGAGGCTGAAAGATGATCTGGTCAGCGAGAAAGCAAGCGACGAGTAAAAATGTCAGATAAATGAAAGCGAGACTGTAGAGCGGGCGCTTCCACGACCACTTGCCAACCAAGATTTTCTTCCAATTCATTCCCCAAAGGATAGGTCTTCCAACACATTCCGGCAAATCATGAAAAAAGCGACGGTCCGGGAACCGTCGCTTTGGAGATTGATGGCCGGGTAAACCGGATCAGCTGTCCTTGGCGTCCGGAAGCTCCTTCTTGTTTTCGAGGACTTTGTCGACCAGGCCGTAGGCCACGGACTCTTCGGCTGACATGTAGTTGTCGCGGTCGGCATCTTTTTCCACCTGCTTGGCAGTCTTGCCAGTGTGGTGGGCGAGGATGTCATTGAGGCGACGCTTGAGTGAATACATGAACTCCACGGTTCGCTCCACATCGGCAGCCGTTCCCTGGGCTCCGCCGCTGACTTGGTGGATCATCACGTGCGAGTTAGGAAGGCAGAAGCGCTTTCCTTTCGTTCCGGCGGTCAAAAGCACGGATCCCATCGAAGCGCAGATGCCGATGCAGTAGGTGTTCACATCACAGGTGAGGAACTGCATGGTGTCGTAAATGGCCAGACCGGCGGTGACCGATCCACCTGGCGAGTTGATGTAGATGTGGATGTCCTTCTTCGGATCCTGCATTTGCAGGAAGAGCATCTGAGCAATCACCGAGTTGGCGACGCCGTCATCGATGCCGGTCCCGATGAAGATGATGCGGTCCTTAAGAAGGCGCGAATAGATGTCAAAGGCCCGCTCACCCCGACCATCGGATTCGATGACGGTGGGGATGTAGTAGTTGTTCTGTGGAGTGGAATCTCCGGACTGTGAGGTGGGAGTCATGAATTATTCAGTTTCTGGTTTTACCTCGGTCACGGTCGCGTGCTCCACGAGAAAGTCAATGGCCTTACTGAAAAGCATGTTCTGACGGATGTTGCCGAGCTGGCCATTTTTCTGGAGCTCTTTCATGTAGCCCTTGACCGGCTTCTTAGCCTGCTTGGCCATCATGGTGACGCGCTGGAGAACGTCACTGTTTTCCACCTTGATGCTCTCTGCTTCGGCAACAGCGGAGAGCAGGAAGTTGGTCTTGAGACTGTTCTTCGCTCTCTCTTGTGCTTCGGCGAAAAGACCTTCCTGGTTCTCGGTGACTTGCTCTTCACTCATACCGCGCTCCATACCTTCGCGCACCATGGCGTCGGCTTGTCCCTGGGTTTCCGACTGAAGGAATTCTTCGGGTACATCGAAGTCAACCGCCTCGCCCAGTTTGGCCAAGACGGAGTTGATTTTAATCTCTTCGAGCTGCCGCTTCATGCGCATCTCGAGATCTTCTTTGATGAGATCCGTGATCTCATCGAGAGTCTTTCCTGCTTCCACCTGGTTGGCGAAGTCATCGTCTAGATCGGGAAGGGTTTCGCTCTTTAAACCAGTCACAGTGACCGCGAAGACAGCTTCCATGTCGCGGATCGACTCGATTGGGAAATCCTCCGGAAGAGTCACGGTGATTTCCTTTTCATCGTTTGGTTTGGTCCCGACGAGGGCGTCAGTGAAACCAGGGAAGAAGGCTTCTTCTTCGATCTTGATCCAATAGCCTTCGTTGGACGCGAGGGGCTTGGCTTGTTCGCCGCCCACTTCGTCGAGGGGTTTGCCATCGATGGTGGCGGTGTAGTCGATGATGGCTAGGTCACCTTCTTCAGCGCCCCGGCCTTCGATATCTTCGTAGTCAGCAAAGCGTTGGCGAAGTTGGTTGAGATTATCGTCGATCATTTCTTTGGTGACCTCGGCCTTGGGAATCTCGATTTCAAGGCCCTTGTATTCTGGAAGATCAAACTCCGGGGAGAGAATGAGGGTAGCGTCGAAGGTGAAGGTGCCATCGGCTTGATGGACCACATTTTCGGGAGCTTTCGCGTCGAGAACGGTGACGTCCTGGTTTTCGCGGAGGGCTTCCTGGAAGCTGTTTTGGATAAGCCGGCTCTCCAATTCCCGGGCGATGTCCTCTCCGTGGGCCTTTTCAATGACCGAACGGGGAGCCTTGCCGGGACGGAATCCGGGAATGCGGGCCTGTGTGACAAAAGCTTTAAGCACTTTGTTCCTTTCTTCGGTGACCTTTTCAGCGGGGACCTCGACGCTGAGGGTGGCAAGGCAGTTTTCTTTTTTCTCCAGGCGGGTGTTCATGTCGTCATCAACGTTGTGTTTTTCAACGGGGGATGGACGCTAGGAAGGAACTGGGGAGAGGTCAAGGGGAGGGAAGCCGATTTCCAAAATCGATATTGGTATGTCCGGGGGGCTTTCCGGGCGGTCATTGACCTTGACGGGGGCGACTGGGACCGGCCTAATTCATGGACGTGCCCGCTTGGCCCTCTCGAATCATGCGATACTTTGTTGATTACGGAAATGCTTTGTTCTCTTTATGCCTTGGATTTTTCGCCTTTTTGGCGCCAATTTCCCCTCTGACTGTTTTGGGTCAGGAATTCCTGGACGAGGTTCCGGAGTTTGACGATCGCAAAATCACCGCGTTGGAGATCCGGTATCGCAGCGCTAAAACGGTGAATGAGCAAAAGTTGCGAACTCACATGGCCATCCGGCCTGGCAAGCTCTACTCCCAGACGGTTCTCGATGAGGATATTAAGACCCTCTATGCAAGTGGATTGATTGATGATGTCCAGTTCTTTGCCGAGGAAATCGAGGAAGGGGTCAAAGTGATTGCTGAGGTTGTCACCCGCCCCTTGATCCGGGGGCTGGGATTCGATGGAAACACCAAGTTTAGCGATGAGAAGCTTGCCGGGGAAACCAAGGTCAAGGTTGGGCAGATCCTCAGTGATGCCGAAATTATTCAGGCCCGGCGGAATCTCGTGGAGTATTATGAGGGTTACGGTTACCCGAACGTCACCATTGAGCACCGCCTGCAGGCCACCGAAAGGGATGGATATGCCGATCTCGTTTTTCTAATTGGCGAAGGTCAAAAGAGCGAAGTTCGTAAGATCCGCTTTGAAGGGAATAAGGCTTTTAAAACTGCCGATCTTCGTCGGGAGATGAGCACCAAGGAGAAGGGATGGTTTTCCTTCTTCACCAAGTCCGGCCGGATTAACGATCTCGTCCTCGATGAAGACATCGAGAAGTTGAAGGACTTTTATCAGAGCCGGGGGTTTTGGCGTGCCCGAGTGGGTTCGCCAAAACGGGTTCCGACGAGGAAGGTCGATGCAGTGGATCTTGTTGTTCCGGTTCAAGAAGGACCCCGCTACACCGTAAACTCCATCAACTTTCCTGACATCAAAGTCTTCAAACCTGCAGAGTTGATGCCGGGCCTGAGCTTGATCCAAGGCATGGCCTACTCCTCCAAAAAGGTGCGAGATGACATCCGGATGATTCGAAGCTACTACGGATCTCGCGGGTATGCCGATGTGGCCATCGTTTCAGATGTTCGTGAGATCGAGGGATCGAAGGTAAATATCTTTTACCGCATCACTCCTGGCGGTCGCAAAAAGGTGGGCCGGGTGAACATCCAGGGCAACACCAAGAGTCAGGACAGGGTTATTCGACGTGAGGTTCCGATGCGTCCCGGCGAAAACTTCAACTCGGTGGATCTCGATACCACCCGGCGTCGTTTGCAAAACCTCAACTATTTCAGCACGGTCGAGGTCAGTAGTTCGAACAGCGCTCGCTCCGGGTTCCGTGACGTGAACATTCTTGTTCGCGAAAAGCAGACGGGGACGGTGAACTTTGGTCTTGGTTTCAGCTCCATCGATAATGTGGTGGGATTCGTCAATATTGAGGAGGCCAACTTTGACATCACCAACTGGAAGAGTTTCCGTGGGGGTGGTCAGCGATTCAGCGTCAGTCTGCGGGCGGGCGCGCAGCGAACCGACTTCCGTCTTTCATTGGTTGAGCCCTGGTTCCTGGGGCGGAAGCTTTCCCTCGGAACCGAGCTTTACTATCGCGACCTCCTCTTTCTGAGCCCGGAATTTGACCAAACGAACGTTGGAGCCTCGGTGTTCTTGCGGAAGCCGGTGAGTCGGAAGGCCTACGTGAAAGCGGAGTATCGGATCGAAAACATTGAGGTGAATGCTGAAGAGGACACCTCACAGGCCTTCAAGGACGAAGAAGGGGATTTTCTCCGGAGTGCGGTGACCTTGAACTATGTCTATGACAGCCGGGATAGCAATATCCTGCCTCGCCGAGGTCATAAAATCGACCTTGGACTCACCTACGCCGGCGGCTTCCTCGGTGGAGACATCGACACCTACACTTTCTCCGCGGCTGGTACCAAGCATTGGAACCTGCCTTACGATACCATCCTGACCGCCCGTAGTTCCCTAGTGGTGGTTGACAGCCATGGAGACGGAGATATTCCAATCTTCGAGCGACAGTTCCTTGGTGGTGCGCGAGACGTGCGGGGCTTCGAGTTCCGCGACCTTGGTCCCCGGGATGCAGAGGGTCCTAATGCCACCAATGAAGTTCTTGGTGGTGCCACTAGTCTCTTTGCCTCGCTCGAGTTGACTTATCCGATCGTGGAGAAGGTCCGGGGTGCGGTTTTTTTCGACCTCGGTATCGTTAACGAGGACTCCTGGGACTTCGACACGGGTGCCCTCGCAACCGACGCGGGAGTGGGCCTTCGCCTTGACCTCCCGCTTGGACCGCTGGCCGTTGACTACGCGATTCCCCTCGAAGTGCCCGATGAGGAGGCCGACAACGGAGGTCAGTTCAACTTCTATCTGAACTACCAGTTCTAAGGAGTCTTTCCCGGTCGCTCATTCGTCTTTAAGAAGGCCTCTCTACCAGAGGCCTTTTTTCGTGGAGCCGATTAACAACTCTTTGTCTAGGTGGTCACCCTCGAGCGAGGAGACTCGGGTTGGAATGTCTTGGATTCCAGATTGTATCAACCTGAGGACGATTGATGTCAAAAATCTTGAGGACTGCCAAATGCCTGCCGGCAACTCCGGTTTTATTTGTCAGCGTTTCCTTTTTCCTTCAGTGGGCGAAGACGGAGCAGGACCTTGGATTCGACCTTGGGAATATGCTTTGGGTTGATCTCCCACTGCAGGGCCTGATTGACCTTGGCGTGGACGCCGGGAAGGCAGAGGAGTTCGTCTCCGAAAGTCGAAAGACTGATCACGCTACCGCTATTGTCGGCGAGGTAGACCTTGGGTTGTCCTTCCGGACCGTGGAGGTGGGAGCCGGCGAAGAGGAAGGTTTTGAATTCCTCGGCGGTGCTTTCGATCTTCGGTTCTTCGGTTTCCTCGTCGTAGTTAATGCGGGCGACGAAATCGGAAATGAGTCGCTCGGTCTTTTTACCGTCTTTCCCGGTAATGACGAGAGAGACCCCGATGGGGCTGCCCTTTGGAGGGAGGTCAATGAAGCGGGCTTGCTCCTCCTCTCCGACCATTTTACGGATGGCGGGGTGGCCGGCTTTCGCTCCGATGAGCAGAAGAGCGGCGTGAATGTGGCTAGGCTTAGCTTCAGTTCGGATCAGCGATTCGTGTTCCTTGGTGTTTTTTGTGCAGGCGATGAATTCCAGTGGCCCTTCGTTGAGGCAGATCATGGAGGCCACGTCGACCGCGTTCTCCTTCACATTAACGGTCACACCCGGCAGTTCGAGCTTGTCTAGGGCGTTCTTTTCCGTGGACGGTTCCTGGGCGGCAAGAGAGAGGGTGATAAAAGGCAAGAGGAGAATTTTCATGTCTACAGGGAGCGAAGAATGACCGGTTTGTTGGTTTTTTCGATGGTCTCGATGAGGTTGTCGATTTGTTCGATGAATTTTTCCATGTTTCGTTGCTTGCCGAGATCACTCTTCAGCTGCTTGAGGTTTGGAATCATGGGCTTGGCAGCGGAACCATATCGTCCAAGCACTTTCAGGCAGGCTGGGATACGTCGGCCCTTGCCCCAGCGGTCTGCTTGCACGACTTCGAAAATGAGAGGGATTCCCTCTTTAATCCGATGTTTAGCGAGAAGGTTGAGTCCGGCCAGGCGAATCCCATCGGCAAACATGATGCCGCTGGGAGCCGGCTTGGCGACGGAGTCTCGAATGGCCGGGAGGAGCGGTTTGATTTCCTCGTAGGAGAGTTTGTCGTAAACGTGGCCGACTTCGCCGCGGGCTCGACCGTCCTCGTTTTGGAGTCCAGTAATGACCGCTTTGTTGAGAAGTTCGCGGTCGACTCCGGTCAGGTCCTTGCGGAGCATTTGTCCGAAGACCGCAAAGCTAAGATAACGCTGTTCCATCCCGCGAGGATCGGCAGGCGAGGGCCCGCGGGCAATCATGGTGAGCAGTTCGGGCAAAGCGACCAGGGCGGCCGGTCCGATTCGAGCCAAGGCTTCCGCAGCTTCGATCCGGAGCCAGAGGTCCTCGTGTTTGAGATTAGCTTGGAGCGCTTCAATGGCACCAGTGCTGGGGTCTTTGATATGGCCAAGGGCCTGGCAAGCTCCATAGCGAGTTTCAAGGTCGGGCGAGGAGAGCATCTTTATTAATGCTTCGTTGGGACTGAGGTCCTTTCGACCCAAGGTCTTGGCCGCCCGCTCGCGGACGATGGGTGACCAGCGGCTCAGTAGTGCGAGAAGCTGGGCTTCTGTGAGTTTGTCGTAGGTTTTAGTCCGATTCTTGTTCGACCAACCGCGTCCGTCGGCGATGATATCATTTGCGGTGAGGGCATCGAGCTGCGGGATGATTGAGGGATCTTTTCCGGTTAGGTGGATTCTGGAGAGAGGGCGTGCGTAGGCCAACATGTAGGCTCCGGTGCTGTCCCAACTTCCATAGCGGTCGGTTCGTATTCCCGGAGGTCCAAGGTGAACAAAGGAACCGTCGTGGGTGCGGGCGAGGTCGTAATACCACGATCCGAATTCCTTCATCCATGCTCCCGTGGCCTGCGGACCGGAGAGCGAAATGCCTGGCATGGACCAGGCGATGTTGAAAAAGTTTCCGGTATGACCGGTGTCGCGTTCGGAGCCGTGGGAGGCGAGGCTCATATGGGAGAAGAATTCAGCCCCTTCGGGTTCCCCTTTAAGATGGAAGAGGACGGCGGCCATGCCACACTTCCCGTTGTCTTCGTGCGTTTGATACCAAGGCTGGTGGTCTCCATAGGGAACGGCACCCTTTCCGATGTAGAAGCGTAGGAGTCTGGCGCTGTTCTCGATGGCCTTGGCGACATCGTTATCCTTTGCTCCGGCCTTGCGCGCGAGGATGAGCCCTGAGGTGAGAGGTAAGCCGGGGGCATTCATCATGCCGTATCCAAAGAGGCGACCGTCTTCGCCCGCAAACTTGTGTCCCCAGGATCCGACCATACTCTGCCCGCGGGCAGCCTCGAGGGCGACGCGACGCATTCCCTCGAAGTAGGATTTGTCTCCCGTCGCCATGGTGTATTCGGAGAGGAGCATGAGAACGTAGCCGTAATACCAGGTGGCCATCGAATCAGCCTTGAAGCCGGAGGCCCACTCGGTCTCCTGCTTAACCAAGGGGTAGTATTGGCTGTCTCCGCTGGCGAGCAAGGCTAGGGCGTTGAGTGAGCGTACAATGGGGTTGTCGCGCTTGGATTCGCCGGAGGAGATTTTCCGGGCGATAGCAGCACAACCTCGCTTGAGGATGGTAGCGGATTTTGCGCAATTGAACGGAGCGGTTGCGCAGTAAGCGCCGAGGACAGGAAGGGTGACAGTCACCCGTTCGCTTTTGCCATCGCGCCACCGGAGGAGGGAAAAGCGACCGGTGTCGGCTTCTGCTTGCGTGAGGGCTTTTCCAAATTCGGTTCGTGGATCGTAGGAAAAGGCTTTCCCGTTGACTCCGAGAATCACATCACCTCTCTGAAGAACTCCCTCCGCCGGAGATCCCGGGGCCACTTTGGTAATGGCGATTTGCCGGGCGGACGAGGTTTCCATTTTATCGCTGAACATCCAGCCACGTGCTCCGGTGGCTCCGAGGTTCCAATCGTGAGTGGCACCTTTCGGAATGGTGCCCCCCTTGGTGAAATCGGGGTTGGCGGAATAGTCCTTGGGGCCGGCACCCAGAAGAAGAGGTGCGGATAAAGTGAAGAAGAGGCAGTCGCGGAGGATCTTCATGATGGGGAACGGGGTGAGATACGAAGGGAAGCGAGATGTTTTTCCACGGCATCAAGGAACAGTTCGGGACTCTCCCACGGCAAGCGGTGGCCGCATCCCGGCAGGATGGTGTGACGAGCTTCAGGGATAGCCGGAGTGGTATCGAGGGCGAGGCGGGTGAATTTTGGATCATGCTCTCCGGTCAGCCAAAGAATCGGGCAGGTGATTTCTTTAAGTCGGGGAGACAGGTTGCCTTGGGCTCCGAGCGACCAGTGTAGGAAGCTCCGTGCAACCAGCGCATGGTCTTCTTCCGATGCGTGATGAAGCCCCGGGAGGGTGCCGTTGAGAATTCCCTGGGCATTCCATTCTTTCAAGAACCGAGGCCAGTCGCTAAGAGCGAGCTCGGCCCAGCGACGGTCATCGGCCAGTCGGGCCCCTTGGTTTTCGGTGAGTCCGGGATGGGCGCTCACGATGATGGCAGCACGCCATTTTTCAGGAGTAGCGAGGAGGGCGTGAAGGGCGAGTCGACCTCCCATGGAATATCCTAAAATCAGATCACCCGTTTCCGCTTGCTCCGCGATCATCTTTCCGGCTTCCGCAAGCGAAGGGCTCCTATCGTCAAAAAATCGCCACAAATCGATAGCCCGGATCGGAGTGTGTAGGGCTTCCTGCAAGAAATCCCAATCGTGAAAGCTTCCGGCTGCTCCATGGAGGCAGTGAATCATGGTTCCCAGAAGCCGAAGAGTTGCCGGACGCACCCAATTCCGAAAGCAAAACGGTTTTGCCAGGGACGTTGCGGGGTGAGGATGGTCCAGTTGTTTTCCTCGCCGGTTTGGCGTATCCCGGGTAGCGGATTGACTAGGAATTTTTCCTGACACAGCGAGAGGAGCGGAAGATCTGCTTTGGAGTCGGAATAGCCGGCCTGTCCCGAGGTCAAATCGATGGCTGCTAGGCGAAGTACCTTTTCGGCACCTTTATTGTTTTCTCCGATCAGCTCTGGAAACAGGGGAACGCGGTCCGGCCATTCGAAGCGTGTTCCGAAGCTGGTATCGAAGCCGAGGGCCCTGCCGATGCCTTCGACCCAGATTTCGGGGCTGGCTGAAGAAAGGACGAGGTGGTGCCCCTGGTCCCGGTAGTCATCGATGATGGCCACGATTTCGGGGTAGGTGATTTTTGGAAGCCAATGTTCGAGGAAGGCCGCGACATGCGATTGCAGGGTCTCGCGGGACATTCCCCAGAGGTAGGAATGGAAAACACGTTTCATTCCTCCCGTGCCTAGGAGTTTTTTCAGTGGTAAAAAGGCGAGGAAAATGAGGGTGAGGAATCGCCGGGCCGGTTCACGTCGCAACACGAACGAGCGGAAGACGAGTTGGGTATCCCAAGGGATGATCGTTTGATCGAGATCGAAAAGGACCGGCGCAGCTCGCTTGCTCACGAGATCAAAGGTGCTTGGATCGGAGGTAAATTGGAATTTTATTCTTTGCGCAGGTGGCCTAGGGTGCCGCCCGTGAAGCAACTATTCGCTCTGACGATCCTTGCCACGGCCGCCGAGGCCCAGCAGCCCATGGTACCGGTTTTGAACCAGATGGTTCCTGATGTTGTCTTAGTGGCTGGGGAAGACGGAGAAACCTTCGCTTTGGGCGATCATTTTGGAATGGAGGAGATTAGAGATGATGCGGTGAGATTGATGGCGGAGTGGACCTTGCTCGATGGAACGGTGAAGACAGTGGACATCGATTTTCTTTTGTTCGAGAATCGCACTCCAATTACCCGGGACAACTTTTTGGGCTACGTCAACCGGGGCGATTACACCAACATGTTCGTTCATCGTCTCGTTCCCGGGTTTGTGATCCAGGGAGGGGGATTTACGGTGGTGAATGGAGCGGGCGGAGGGCCGGCTTCCGCCAACGTGGCCACCCAGCCTCCGATCCAAAATGAATTCGGTGTCTCCAACACTCTTGGAACCATTTCGATGGCAAAGCTCGGAGGAGATCCCAACAGTGCCACAAGCCAGTGGTTTATCAGTACTGGCGCGAACTCGGACAATCTGGATAATCAAAATGGTGGATTTACTGTTTTCGGACGGGTGAGCCAAGAGAGCTTTCCAAGGGCTCTTGAGTTGGATGGATTGGATGAGTTTCAAATTTTCAATCTCGGGGGAGCTTTCACTGCAACTCCGCTTGTGAGTAATACCACAAACTCTACTTTCACCGCCGAGCGTTTTTATCGATTCCGTTCCGTGACGGAAGTGCCTCTGCCTCCGGGGCAGGCGACGACCGATTCCACTTTAACTTACAGTTTCGAGGGGGATGTTGAAGGGGATGATTCAGAGGTGCGGGTTGAGAATGGCGAGCTCATCATGAACGTCACCGGAGTCACCGGGGGACGCAAGGAATTGGTATTGAAGGCGACCGATGCAATCGGGAACGAGGTCGTCGATTCCTTCGAGGTTTTGACTGAAGTGGGATATGAAGCCTGGAGGCAGGGAGTGTTTTCCTCGGCAAATGCAGCCAATGATACCGTCAGCGGACCTTCGGCTGATCCGGATGGTGATGGGGTCAACAACCTGACCTTGTTTGCTCAGGGTTTGCCGGTAGGAGTGCCGCAGGTTGCCCGAACTCCGGCGCTCGTTTCGACCGGCACAGTGGTGGTTTTGGAAATGGAAACCCCTTATCGCCGGGGGCTTAACCTCGTGGTGGAAGTGTCCGACGACCTGACGGGTTGGAGCGAGGTGATGGCAACCAAAAACACGCGTTTTGGGAGGTTCTCCAAGACGGAAGTTTTTCGGGTGTCACGCCCGATGACAGCAAATCCCAAATCATTTTATCGTATCCGATACTCACTGGATTAATGAGGCGATTCCTAACCTTCTTTTTCTTTGCTGCCTCATGGTTGCAGGCCAACTTCATTGCCGCAGACTTCCGGACTACGCAGGGCGACTTCACAGTGCTTCTGGATTTCCAGAATTCTCCCCTTGCAGTTGCAAATTTTATCCACCTAGCCGGTAAGGATGAAGATGTTCTGGAAACAGCGATTGGAGTGCCGGAAGTTGGTCGGTTCGGGCATGACCGACAACTCTATCGACCGACCGCTGGATCGGATGTGCAGCGACTTCCACTCACCGTAGCCCTAGTGCCGGAGACGCCTAACTTTAGAGCCTATTACGGCATCTACCAAAACCAGACTTTGATTGGCGGGGTTGAGACCACCTCGCCGCGGGGATACTATTCTGACATCACCGGCCAGGATCGAATTAGGCTGGAGAATATCCGCCCAACTCTCTCGGATCCTTTTCAATACCGGATTACCTTAAGATACCCTCGACCGTGGATTGACGCCCGGAATCAACTGATCAAGGAAACCCCCATGTACCGGGGTCTCAAAGTGCACCGGGTTGTAAGCGGGAGGCGATTTTATGCGGGGACGGTGACCAACAACCGGCTGGAGAATCCCGGCTATTACTTTCAGGATGAAGTCGCGCGGAATCCCGGGAATCTTTCGAACCCGTTTGGAACTCCATTTGGAACTTTGCCGGGTGATCTGTCGGGACGAGGGATTTTAGCGATGGACTCCATTGGACCCAATCGCAACGGGAGTGGCTTCTTTCTAACCTCGGTCGCCGAGCCAACCTTTAATGGCCGATACACCGCTTTCGGTCAGGTGGCCACTGTCTTGGATCTTCAGGTGGTTCAAAACATCGTGAATAGTCCGGTCGATAGCGACGGAAGTCTGGTTAGTCCGGTTTTCATTCTCGATATCACGATTCGCCGGAGTGGGACGCTTGCAAATGCTTTTATGGAGGGGTTACAGCAAAAATACCTACCCGGTCTGGTGCGTCCGGTTCCACTGTCTTTGGAGAGATCGGACGGGGTTCTGACGCTTGTGGCACCCCCTGATCCACAGAGTTTTCAACTGACTTATCTCAGCTCTGATCTCATCAGTTTTACGGGGGGATCATTGCAGGCCCAGGGGCCAGATGCTATCGGGTCCTTTCGAAGCGATCTGACTTTGCTGACTCAGTTTTCTCCTAGGTCCTTTTTCAGAGGGTTTGCCACGAGTCTGCCGCAATGGCCGTCGGCCGGGTTTAACTTCGAAAATGCCCGTATGGATTTTGTGGTCACATCGGATGGCGATGCCGGAACGATGAATCTCTTTTTCGGTTCGGTTTTTCCGCCACCGCCGGGAGAAGAGGACGATGGTCTCATTCGGGTGGACGGAACCTATAATATCCAGATGGTGATCCAGAGAATCTTGCCGGGAAACATCGTTTCGGAAGAGCCTAGTGTCGGGAGTGGATCGTTTCTCGCGACATATGATTCCTCACGTGGGCCTTATCAAGGAAGACTGGAATTCACCAACGTGACCGGTCCTCTCAACGTTGGGCAGATCACCATGCATTTTGATTCCGGAGTTCTTTTCAATAATCCGCAGGCGAATCCTGCTTCATTCATCCGGCGTTTCGATGCCTCGGAAACGAACGTACAGGCACCCGTCTTAAACTATAGCGGGATCTTCCAAAAAATCCGGTAGGGGCAATATTGATGGAAAGGAAATGCTTGTTTGATCGTCCCGCCGAACCGCATGAACTGGTTCCCGAAGACTATTTTGCGGAGATTGACCCAATGAGTTGGTTTGCCGGGGAAGGGCCGCTTGAGGTTGATCTTGGGTGTGGGGATGGTCGGTTTATTCTTGGTATGGCCGAACATTTTCCCGAGAGAAACTTCCTCGCGGTGGAGCGGCTTCTGGGGCGGGTTCGCAAAGTCTGCCGGGGAGCTCAAAAAAGGGAGCTTGAGAACCTCAAGGTCTTAAGACTCGAGAGCCTTTATACTTTGGAATGGTTGCTTCCCAGCGAGTGTCTAGACCGTGTTCATTTGCTTTGCCCTGACCCGTGGCCCAAGGCGAAGCATCATCGTCGCCGCCTCTTCCAAAGGCCCTTTTTGGATGCGGTGGTAAGGGTTCTCAAGCCCGGTGGAGAGCTTCTTTTTAAAACCGATCATACTGAGTATTTTGAATGGAGTGAGGAGCATCTGGAGGACTATCCCGGGCTCAGACAATTTGATTGGCCGGAAGATGCTTTCTTTTATCCCAAAACAGATTTTCAGCTTCAGTGGGAGGCCGAGGGAAAATTCCTTCATCGTCTTAGGGCCGTTAAACCCAGTTAAAATAAACCCAAGAAACTCCGAATTGAGTTGTCTCTCAGTGATCATGAAAGCTGTTTCCCAAGCCCATTTTGTTTTTTTCACTATCATTTCAATGATCGTATCTCTAGCGATCCATCCGGCTCGGGCCGCTACTTTTGCGGGGGCCGGAGTTGAGGTGGATGGAGTGTATGCCGGAGGATTTGGTGTGACTTGGGACGGGGAAGCCCGTGAGGAATTGGTCAGGATATTGTCAAAACGTCCGATGACTTTTGAGCGCACTTTTATTCTTCCGCTTGAGAATAAGAATGCCAACACGTTCACCCTTGAAGGTAAAGTCAGCGTGGTTTCGAGGATCGGTGGGGACAAAGTCGAGAGAGCCCGAGTCAAATCGCTTAAATTTATCAAGAGGAAGGGCGAATGGTATGTAGATTCAAAGTCTCTGGAGAAAGCCCTGAAATCGGAGAAGAAAAAATAGGGGACACCGGTAGGCTTGCCCAAGGCTGAACGCCCGGCCCTTCTTGATAGACGTCATTCTCTGCGGGAGTATCGAGTCCATCGAATGATGATCATGATATCACGAAGCATCCTTTTTCTTTGGCTGGTTGGACTGGGCTTTTTTCCCCTTTTTGGTGGCTCGTTGGGTGCAAAAGAGATTCCGGCGGCGGAAGTGAAGATCCTTGAGGAAGCCCTTTCTTCGGCTCGGAATGAAGATGGGTCAGCAGCCCGCAAAAGGCTGGCGGTCAAGCGGGTGGTTCGCGATGCAGGGAAGCTGCTGGAATCACATGGGGATGCTAAAAACCGTTACGAGGTTCTGGCAGTTTTGTTCAAGTCCAGGCAGTTGCTCTTCGGGATGGATAACTCGACCCGGAATCGCACGGCGGTTCTAGAGACCGCAAGAGAACTCCTTAAGGCTCCCGACCTTTATGCGGCTTCCCGCTTGGAAGCTGACCTGTTGATAACGCAAACCGAATTGGCTCGCAAGGGCGCTAACCCGGCTGAGCGGATGAAAGCCCTCAATGGAATGGTCGCGAGGTATCGTGGAACGGCGGGCGAGAAAAAGATGTTACAAACTGCGATGGTGATGGCTCTGGAGTTGGGTGACTCCCGGGTGGTGCGGGATCTCCGTAAGATCATGAACGAAAGATTTTCCAGTGATTTTGAAATGATCAATTTCCAGAGGGATAAGCTGGGAGGGCAGGTCTTTGGGGCGCCGTTCAGTGGGATCTTTAAAACGAGTGACGGGAAAACAATGCATCTTCCGGCAGATGGAATGGGTCGTGCCCTCTTGCTGTATTTCTGGTCGAGTAAGCCGGAAGGAAGAGGTGACCTCGAGGCTCTGGCGACTTATTGGAAGGCTCATCGTGAAGAAATCGCCGGCCGGGTTCATATCATCAGTCTGAACGTTGACGAACTTCCTGATGCCGGAGAGAAGATCTTGCGCGATCTCGGGGTTGAGTGGCCCGCCCTCCACCTGCACGAGGGGAGAAAGAACCCTCGTTATGAGATTTTTGCCAAACGGGATACCGCCCTTGTCACGGTGACTCCAACCGGGCAGGCCGCGATTGTCATGTCGGGTGCAACCCGCAGGCGAAAGGGAGAGACCGATGGGATCCGGGATTTTGAACGTTGGTTCCAGTCGTCGCTGGCGAGGGTTTGGACGGAGGAGCGCTACGTTAATCAGTTGAGCTCGATTTTTGCAGGCGACTTCTTGGTCGAGAATCTTGACGAAAAGATCAACTCTGTTTCCTCCCGGATTCCCGCCGAGACTTTGAAGTCGATTCAGGAGTGCTTCGTGCAGCCTCCGGTTCGTTATCGTCTTTCACTTGCTGAGATCCGTTCCAACTACGAACGCGCCCTCGACCTCACGGCAAAGGTAATCATCGGTCATGCCGGTGATCAAAATCTTTGGGTGGTTCGCAATCGTCGTATGGTGGCGCACCTTGGGCTTTGGAAGCTGACTGCGGATCACCGCTATTTTGAAGAAGCGGTAAATGAGGCTCGGGTCGCTTTGAAGGAGGGAATGCCAAAGGGAGCCGAGGTGGTGCCTCGGTATGTTCTGGCCAAAGGAGAGGTTCGCCAACCGGATGTTGACCCTGGCAAGGTGGTCGCCGAATGGATCAAAAATCTGGGTGGCGAAAAGGCTTCGGGCCAGGCTCTTGCAGTTGCATCCTTATTGTCTCTTGAAGTGGCTGACCGGGCCGGTCATGAGCGATACCGCTCACTCATTCTTGAGAATCACCTTGATGACCCGGCGATGTGGACTTTTAGTTCTTTTCTGCTGGATCGCCATCATCGTTATTGGCTCTACCGAGTTCCTTTTGTGGCTGGCTGGACCTACGGCAGGCGAAGTAGCTTTCTGATGTCTTTGGGGGACCCGGATGAAGTCGAGCGGACGATCGAGGGAAGTCTGGAAACCCTCGACGGGAAGGCTTTCGAGCTTCCGATTGAAGGTTCTGATCAGTGGACCGTCCTTTTGTTCACCAAGGTTTGGAACGATACCAAAAAAGCGCCCATCTATTCCACTGTGGAGCGTTACCTCAATCCCAATTTGGAGAAGCGCGGGTTAAAGAATGTCAAGGTTGTGGTGGCAGTGCTGGGATCCGATGCTGGGAAGCTGGATGCTTTGCTCAAGGAACGCCCTTTGAGTTGTGAAGTGGTCCTTGTGCCAGGAGGAGTGAATCATCCATTTGTAAAGCAGTTTGGAGTGCTTGATGAAGACCAACGAGCCAATGCACTTGTGGTCCGGTCAGATGGCAAGGTCGTCAATGTTGTTTCCGGGTTGTCGATGAGCCATGCCAAAGGAGATGTTCTCATCAACATCATAGAATGGCAGGATCGTGAGGCCGTGGTTGACCTGCTTGAGACTGGTAAGGTTCAGGAGGCAAAGGAAATGATCATGACTCTCGCTCCACCTTATGATCCCGAAGCAGTCGACGCTAGGGGGCGCAAGCTCAAGAAGCCGGAATATTCGCTTTCTCTTCTACGTGCCCGGGCCCGTGTTTATCTTGCGATGAAGGAGTGGGACAAGGCGCTAGCCGATGCTGAAGAGGTAGCAAAGCGAAAGATGCAGAAGGACGGCTGGATGAGTCTACGGACGGAACAGCTGGACGAAGATGAAGCATTTCTGGGATTGGTTCGAGAGGCCCAAACAAATGGGTCCAAATAAGATGGGCGCTTTCTCCCCGGTGAAAGTCAGTCATCTCAATCGTGACATGATGCTTTCACCATTGGGTTTGTGGTCTTCATGCGCTACGTCTGCACCGATACCCTCAAGCCCCACGACATCGACCAAGGAACGAGAAGGGTGATCGATCAGGCCATCGTGCTTTATGCCAAAGACGATCGCCTGCCCTTTCTGTGTTCCTTCACCAACGCAGGTGGTTTAAGTGAAAAAAAACGTTTGAAGGTCGGTTCCAGTGACCAACCGGTGATGTATGCCTCGGCAATGTTGTCGCTTTGGAAGACCCATGGAGATGACTGGCACCGTCGTTTTTTCAGACAGCTGGCGACGTCATCGCCAAGCTGGTGCATCGATAGCTGACCGGGACTTGAAACGGTGAAGTCTCATTCTTTGGATCGTAATTCTTCGAAGTGTCGATAGCTTTACTTCATGAAACTGAAGAATTCTTTGATTCAGAGTGTGATTGCTGTTGCCGTTGGTTGGGTGGGCGTGTCAGTTGCAGCCGAGGGGCCGGTGAAGGTCTTTATCTTGTCCGGCCAATCCAACATGGTCGGTGCGGGGAAGGTTGATGGCGGTGGAACCCGGTGGGGAAGCGAGATGCTTGAGCCAGTGGTGTCGGTTTATGAGGGGCAATACGATGCAACAGTTGATTATGACACCCTTAAGCCGATCAAGACTCTCAAGCTGGAGAGCTTTGGGGGGGTAAAGCCCACCGCTTATCCCGGCGGAGGGGTCCAGGTGGTGCGCGGAATGGTGTTACCCAAGGAAACGGGGGTCTATGAGTTCAGGCCAGGATACGGAGGATCTTCGCAATGCCTGATGGAGGTCGCCGGGAAGGAGGTCCATCGTCAGCCAGCGAGTGGCGAGGCGGTTCGAACCGAGATCAGGCTCGAGGCGGGAAAGAAAGTGCCCTTCAAAATTGTTTATTTCACCAAAGATGCCAACGGGTTGGGGTGGACGGCGAGGCTGGACGTCCCTGGATCATTAAAGACTCTCGTCAAATTTGAGGGAAAATACCCTTATCTCATGAATGAGAAGGGGCAATGGACGACGCGCGATGATGTCTATTACCGGGGAGTGGTGACGGCGACCGGAAGTCGTTGGCTGGGTGTCTCCGGTGGACGAATTGGCCCTGAACTCGGATTTGGTCAGGCCGTTGGAGAGGTACTCGATGAACCGATACTGGTCCTAAAGACATCACAGGGAAATCGTTCGCTTGGATGGGATTTTTTGCCTCCGGGTCGCAAGCAGTATGAGTTTGAAGGGAAAATCTACGCGGGATACAAGCAATCGCCTCTAAGCTGGGATAAGGGAAGTCAGCCCAAACCCATCAATTGGTATGCGGGAAAACAGTACGATGAGTGTTTTTCGGCAGCCCATGAAGTCTTGAACAACTTTGATCAACAGTTCCCACACTGGAAGGGACGGGGATACGAGATCGTTGGGTTTGCGTGGTGGCAAGGTGACAAGGATCGCTACAATAAAGCCCACGCCGTGAAATACGAAGAGAACCTCGTTCATCTCATTAAAACTCTTCGCAACGAGTTCAAGGCCCCCAATGCCAAGTTCGTGGTAGCGACGCTGGGGCAAACCAAAAAAGACCATGTGCCGGCCAATGATCAGGAGAAGAACGAAAAGCTCATCATCGAGGCCAAGTTTGCGGTGGATGGATCTTCTGGAAAATATCCGGAGTTCAAAGGTAACGTTTCGACCGTCTACACTTATCCGCTGAGTCAGGGCGGTGCTTCCAACAGCCACTACAATGGCAATGCCCAGACCTATATGGACGTGGGGTTCGCAATGGGTGAAGCGATGGTGAAGTTACTTCAGAAAAAGTAGAGCGACCGGCACCTTCACTTCGTTCCTTTCAGGACCTTCCGCTCCTTGAGGTCGTATTCCTGACCTTTTGACAAGACGACCCATTTCTTATCATCAGGGGTGTCCTTTGTCCATTTCTTGGGGTCATAAACCAGAACCTGGCCGGCGTCTTTTCCGATGATCCTGAAGCGGTCACCAGAGACCACGATGGCGACATCCTCGTCAATACCGATCCCAAGCATCTCGGCCCGGTTGAATTCCTTTCGCATCTTTCCTTTGGGATCTTCGAGCACCCTTAGAAGATCCTTCTGACGCTCCCGGGCAATCAGGTGTTGGTCGATGGCGCTGTTCTTGAGAAAACCGAACCCCCGTTGTACGTCTCCGACCATGATGGTGTTTCCACTGGTGTCACCGCGTGCGAGAAAGGAACCCTGGATCGTCGCTCCGGCGGAAGAACCACCGATCACCCCTCCGCGGGCCAGCACGCTGTGAAATCCTTTTTCAGTCAGCGTGCCACTATAGGCTTTGGTGAAGCGCCATTGCCTGCCACCTCCGAACCAAACTCCGGTCGCTTGGTCGAGCGGCTTGGCAAACTCCTTGGTGTCGGCTTTCTTGCGGTCATGAGTGTGAAGGATCGTGACGCTGGTCACGCCCATCTCTCGGGCCAGGGCAGCTCCCCAGGAACGTTGATATTTGTAATCCGGGTCGCTGGAAGCAGCGGTCGGAACAACAACAATGCGGGCCTTTTTGCCTCCTGCTAGTCTGACAAATTCGGCGAAGACTTGCGGAAAAGTCCGGGCTTTCCCGCCTCCCCCCATGATGACTAGGGTTCCTTTCTCCGGGCCAACGACGGGCTTGGCCGCAGCCGGAGCGATGGTGAGGAAGAGAGACAGCAGAGTGATTGTCGGATTGCGCATAGTTTTGGTGAGAGGAGATCACTTCAGTTTTACTCGCAGCAGGAGCATGTCCGCCGTGATGTAGAGGGTCTTGGCATCAGGACCGAAGGCGACATTACTAGCGAACTCGCGGGTGACAATAGTGCCCAAGTGTTTGCCATCAGGGGCCATGACCCAGACTCCGCCGGGGCCCGTGGCAAACAGAGTGCCATTGGGGTGGACTTCAAGCCCATCGGGCATGCCCTTGCGGGTTCCCACGAGTTTGGTGACATCTTTGAAGGCTTTTTTGCTCCTCACCGTGCCGTCGGGATTGAGCTGGTAGGACATCCAGATTGCACGAGGTTTGTGGGAGTTGGCCACGTAGAGAGTATTTTGATCGGGCGAGAAAGCAATGCCGTTGGGTCGTTCCAATTGATCATCGATCAGGGTGACTTTGCCGTCTTTCGAAACTCGATAGACACCACAATAGGGTGTCTCGCGGCCGGGATCCTTTTCCTTGCCGGGGAGTCCGTATGGAGGATCGGTGAAAAAGAAACTCCCATCTTTGTGGAAGCATCCGTCGTTGGGACTGTTGTATCGTCTGCCTTCGTGATTGCGGTCGGTCAGGGCTTTGTATTGAGGCTTAGGGGCATTGAGCGGTGAGGTCATGATGCCGACTTGGCGAAGGCCGTGTTGACAGAGAACCAGCTTGCCCTCAGGGCTGAGAACGAGGCCGTTGGAGCCTGGTTGATCGCTTTCGGCTTTTGAATCGACCCTAGGCTTTGAGTCGAGATAGCCGCTCTTTTCGAGATAAGTGACTGCTCCTTTCCCCGGAGTCCACTTCCAGAGTTTGTTTGCTGGAATGTTGGAGAAGACGAGGTGATTCTCCGAGGGGAGCCAAAGTGGTCCTTCAATCCAGGTGAAGTCCTTGGCGATGATTTCGATTTTGGTACCCGGCACCACGAGTTCGTCAAAGCGAGGGTCATGGCTTTCGAGCAGGCCAATAGTATCATAGGATTTTTCAGCCACCAGAAGAGTAGCGCCGAGGAGAAAAAGAGTAAGGATGTTGGTTTTCATTGTTTGGATGGTGAAAGTTACCAGAGAAGAACCATGAGGGCGATGATGAGAATGAGGATGATATTTTCGTAGAAGCCCGGATGTCGAAACCATGGTGTGGAGGTTTTCAGTCCCAGAGTGTCAAAGTTCAGATTGGCTTTTCCGCCCCACGAATCAAGAGCGTCATTTTGAATCATGGTTTGAATCTCCTGAGGAGAAAGGGAGCGGCCAAAGTCGAAGGCGTTGAAGCGGGCGGCCAATTGGTTTTTGGGGATAGGCCCCTTCATGCGATTTTCGATCAGAGACCATAGAATCATCACGACAATGGCGGTCCCGAGAACCCAGAACGGGCGGCATTGGGGGTGGGTCATGGAGACGGGAAGCAGTCCGATGGTGTTGAATAACACAAGACCGACTAGGCAACCCGCCACCAGCGAGGCAAGCGCCGAGTGGCGGCTGGCTGACGGGAAAAATGCGGCCGCAAGATAAGGGACGGTGAGGGGGAGGACAAAGGTCCCGGAGAAGGTGGTGTAGAAAGGAACCATTCCGCCGAAGTTGGAGACCTGCGAGGAGAGAAGGGATCCCAGGACAATGGCGGAGGTGGAAAAAAGGCGGGTGAGAGCAAGCTTCCGGGCGTCGCCCATTTCCTCTTTGCCCATGATTCCGAAGACATCGTTGGCAAGGAGTCCGGAAATGGCGGTGCCGATACCCGCTCCGGTGGACATGCTCCCGACAACAAGAGCGGCGACTCCGAGTCCCAGCACGCCCGTTGGCAGATACTCGACCATATAGAGCGGGTAAAGATCGTTCCGTGAGTCCGCGGGAAGGTCGGGAACGAGGACATTCCCCACGACTCCTGCGAGGATGGCCACTCCGGTGACAATGAACCACGGAAGCAGGGAAATGATGCTTCCTTTGCGGGCATCGGATTCGCTGGATGCGGAGACAATTCGTTGGGCAACGGTCTGATTGACGAGAGGGTAGGTGAAGAGAACGAGAATCAATCCGACCAGATAAACCGAGGGGTTGATGCCGTCCTCGCTAAAGAAAGTGAGGTGAAGCATGTCCTGATAATCAGGAAGGTTGTCTTTGAATCCCTGGACTCCGCCGAGATCGGAAAAGACAGAATAAAAAACAATCCCTGAAACTAGGAGCATCAAGCCAACCTGAGGGATGGCGGCCATAACCACTCCGAGCTGTCCGGAGGCGTGGACATAAAGCACCGTTAGGGTCATCGAAATGAAAATTCCGTAGGTCATCTCGACTCCCATTACCACCCGGAACATGGTGGCGAGGGCGTATCCGACCAGAGCGAGAGCGATAAAGCGATAGAGGATTTGAATGAGAGCGGAGGCAATTCGCATGGATGGGGTAAAGCGAATCTCCAAAAATTCGGCGTTGGTCAGCACGCCGCTGCGGTAAAGCATAGGAGCGAGGTAGCGGGCCAGGAGGTAGGTCCCGAAGGCCATTCCGATCCAGATGTAACCCAGACCGGTGAAACCCTTGAGATAAGCCATGCCGGCGATTGCAATGAAGTCTCCCGCATCCACCGAATCGGCGGCCTGGGCGATCCCGATCTGCCACCATTTTAGCTTTCGTCCCGCAACCAGATAGTCCCGCGCGGTCTTGACGTGTTTGGAAAACCAGAAGCCAAAAAAGCTGGTGCCAAGAACCCAGGCGGCGACGACGAGCCAGTCAATGGCTGTCATGTGGTTGCTGCTGTCTGCAAGATGCATTGCTTACCAATCTGCAATGGAACCATCCAAATGTCGCCAGATCGGGTTCTTCCAGTTGTGAGGGATCTTGCTCTGCTCGATCACAAAGTCCTTGTTGATTTCCACTCCTAGACCGGGTTTGGGAAGCGGCGATATCGACCCTTCCTGAAGGGCGAAGTCTTCTTTGTTAACTGCGTAGTCGGTGAGTTCGAGGCCTTCGTTGTAGTGAATGCCCAGTGATTGCTCCTGCAAGATGGCATTGGGTGAAATGAAATCGACTGCCAGACAAGAGGCGAGGGCGATTGGTCCTAGGGGACAATGGGGGGCGAATGCCACGTTCCAGGCATCAGCCATGGCCGCGATTTTGAGACATTCGGTGATGCCGCCGGCGTGGGACAGGTCTGGTTGGATGATGGAGAGTCCGCCTTGCTCCAGAATGGAGCGAAACTCATGACGGGTGAAAGCCCTTTCGCCAGCCGCGAGAGGGATGGCGGTTGATGCGGCAAGGTCTCGGTAGGCTGGCCAGTGTTCCGGGAGAACTGGTTCCTCCACAAAAAGAGGTCTAACTTGTTCCAACTCTTTGATGAGGACCTTCGCCATCGGCAGGGAGACTCGGCCGTGAAAATCGAGCCCGAAGTCGATGGCGCTGCCAAAGTGGTCGCGGATACCGTGCATTCGCTCCATCACTTGATCGATATCGCGATGGCTGGCAATCTGGGACAACGCCCCACAACCGTTCATTTTGAAAGTGTCGATCCCCTCGATCCGCAGTTTGTCGATCTGGGCAATCTCGTCCCTGGGATCATCTCCACCGACCCATTGGTAGGTTTTCATTTGATTGCGAACCGTCCCGCCGAGGAGATCGGTCACCGGGCGTCCGAAGGCCTTGCCCTTGAGATCCCAGAGCGCCTGGTCGATACCGGCCACCGCTGACATGATGACCGGTCCACTATGGTAGAATTGTCCTCGGACCATGCTGTTCCAAAGATCATTGATTCGCCCGGGATCCTTGCCGACTAGGAAGTCGGAGAACTCCCGGACCGCCGCCATCACGGTCTCAGCCTGGCCTTCTAGAACGGGCTCGCCCCAGCCTGAGATCCCTTCGTCGGTTTCTATTTCGAGAAAGACCCAACGGGGTTGGATTTTGTAAAGATTGAGTCGTGTGATCTTCATGAAAATGGCCTAGCCTTTCTTGGCTGGCAGCGAGCTTGTTAGCGTTCCCCTCATGGAAAGTAAAAACGAAAGCCCGGATTCAGAAGAGAGATTTGTCGTCTGTGATTGGGGGAGCAGTCATCTCAGGGCGTCTTTGGTGACCAGGAATCAGGTGCTTTATGGCCCTTCGCAATCCGATCAGGGATCGAAGGCGCTGGCCGGTCGGGCGGAGAAGTATCGGGCGGAGCTTTCCCGTTTTTTGGATGACTTTGGAGCAGCCCTGGATATTGAAATTCGGATTTCCGGGATGGCCGGCTCAAAAGTTGGGTGGCGGGAAACGGGCTATCTTCCGACGCCCGTCGGGATCGCTGATTTTAAGGATCACTATTGGGAGATTAGGGAATTCCCGAACCTGCGACTTTACGGAGGGGTGAATCATGAAAACCCCGACGGCTCGATGGAGGTGATGCGTGGAGAGGAATTTCAGATTTTTGGATTACTTCGCGATGCACCCGAAGCGAAAGTCGTCTGCCTCCCAGGGACTCATTCGAAGTGGGTGCGGATCGAGGAGGGGAAGATCGCTTCGATTAAAACAGCAATGACAGGTGATCTTTTTCATGCACTTTGCGAGGCCACGATTTTTCGGGAGCAGATCACCAGCAAGAGATTCGTTGAGAATGCCTTTTTGGCAGGCTGTTCGTTGGCGAAAGAAGGCAACGATTTAAGTGATCTCTTCAAGCTACGAAGCGCGTTTGTCTTTTCAAAGGTCAAGGGAGACGAGTTTCATTCCTATCTCTCGGGCTTTCTCATTGCCAACGAGATCAGGGTTACTGCTCCCGGTGATGCGATGGTTCACCTCTGTGGTTCTTTACCTCTGGTGGAGCGATACGCACTTGCGATGGAAAAGATGGGAGTTTCCTCCCAGATCGTGGAAGGGGAGGATGCGGCCATTGCCGGACACTGGGCACTTCTTTCGATATGAATAAGACTGCGATCAACAAGCATCTTGACGAGATTCCGCTGGTTGCCATTTTGCGTGGAGTGACCCCCGATGAAGTGATCGGGATTGGTGATGCTCTCTTCGAAGCGGGAATTCGAGTGGTTGAAGTGACAATGAATTCACCGATCGACCCATTGAAAAGCATCGAACGGCTTTCGTCGCGATTCCAGGGAGAGATGGCAGTGGGTGCTGGAACCGTTCTTTCACCCGAAGAAGTGGATCAGGTCAAGGAAAGCGGAGCCCGATTTGTTGTTTCGCCGAATACCAACGAGGAGGTGATTCGTCGAACCGCTGAACTGGGACTGTACTCTCTTCCGGGCGTGGCCACTTGCAGCGAGGGATTTCAGGCCATTGCGGCGGGAGCGGACGCGCTCAAAATCTTCCCGGCTTCGGCCGTGGGGCCGGCTGGACTTAGGGACATGACCGCAGTTTTTCCCAAGGAGGTGGGACTCTACGCGGTAGGAGGGGTCAGTGCCTCGAATTTGGATGAATGGCTGTCAGCCGGAGCTTGCGGAGCAGGGCTGGGGTCATGCCTTTATCGTGCCGGGGATTCGCCCGAGGAATGCCTTCGTAAATCCCGGTTGATGGTCGGGGCTTATCAGGCGACGCTCAAAGAGTGATCGAGCAAAAAAAAAACCGCTCCCGGTGAGGGGAGGCGGTTCTTTAAATGAGATTTCGGTAGCGAACTAGCTCACATTTACAGCATCAGCTCCGGTTTCGCCGGTGCGGATTCGGATGGCTTCCTCTACTGGAGAGATGAAGACCTTTCCGTCCCCGATCTTACCGGTATTCGAGCTTTTGACGATGGCCTCGGCAACCTTGGTGGCGTCGTCGTCATTGACAACAATCTCGATCTTGACTTTAGGGAGGAAATCCACGGTGTACTCGGAACCACGGTAGATCTCAGTGTGTCCTTTCTGACGACCGAATCCCTTGACTTCGGTTACGGTCATACCCTGAACGTCGACCTCGGCAAGGCCCTCTTTAACTTCCTCCAACTTGAACGGTTTGATAATAGCTTCAATTTTCTTCATGATCTTCAGTAACGATTCCGTAGCAATTCATGTAGCAAAGCCCGTGCCAGCTCTGTTTTTTTTATCGGAAAGGCCGATTCGGCCCTGAAAATCGCTTGATCAGTGGGGGATTTTTCCCGGAGCAGATCTAATCTTGGGTTAATTTTCCCCTCCAAAGCCATTTTGCAGGTCTAAAACAGGCAGCAGCAGCTACTCAGGAGGCTGGCAAGGGTGAATGCGGCGATCATCAGGATGTTTTTCATCATAGGGAATTGATAGTTCCTCAGCCCCGATCTGGCGAGATTCAAGTTGGTTCGTTTTGTGATTGGCCTGTTTGCTCGAGATAGAGGGCGCGTGAGCGCGCGAGGTGGGCTTTCATTTGATTGCCGGCTTCATCGGGTTTGCGATGGGCGATGGCCTTGAATATTTGATTATGAGTGCCAATCATCTCTTCGAAATTCTCGAGGCCCTTCGGCGTGATGCTGGCATATTCGATGGATCGGTTTTTGAGCGCACTGAGGAGGCTGGCATAGAGCTGATTTCCTGAAGCAACCGCGATAGCAAGGTGAAAGGCAATGTCGGCCTCCCCAAGGCGTTTTCTATTTCCGTGGGAATTCCGCATTTTGGTGAGGGCCCGCTCCATCAACGACATCATTTCGTCGCTTGCCCGGTTTGCTGCGAGACGGCTACACTCCGTTTCAAGAAGCATGCGGAAGTCAATGAGCTCGAGATAGGATCTTCCGCGATTTAGGACCGAAAAGGTCTCCACGGCAACGGATAAGGTCTCGAGATTGGGTTGGGCGATGAAAGAACCAGATCCTTTGCGGGTTTGCACTAAACCACGGCCGCGGAGTTGCTGGATGGCCTCCCGAACTGAGGTGCGACTGGCCTGAAAGCGAGAGCAGAGAGACTCCTCAGACGGAAGGCGCTCTCCGGGCAGTCGTTCACCTCCGAGGATTTCCTCTTCTAGGCTCTGGCTGATGACATGACTGAGATGGCTCATCTTGGAGAAATGACGAATCATTGGCCCGGGGAAGGCCAAAGAAGATCATCCGAGGTATAAGGCTTCCGGTCTGGTCCGGCAAAGCGAATCTCCAAAAGCTTTCTGGAGATGGGATGCACGATCAGGGGAGTCCCGTGGCGGTCGACCAATTCTCCCCGGTCATTCAAAGCCGGAGAGTCTTTTCGAAGAAAAGGGGATTGGTGGGAATTGGAACCAAGGAGGAAAAGAGCCAGATCCGGATTGGTGGCGTAGTCAGAGGTATCTCGTTGTTTGACGAGGAGGAAGACACTATCCAGAAACCTAGCAAATCGACGAAGGTCCTCGGGATCCGACGAATCCTCGCTTCCGTATCCCTCGAGCATGTCGTCTGCGAGGACCGGCTGATTGTCCGGTGGAGTTGATCGAATTTCCGGGTTAAGCGGTGATTCTGATTTCTTTTCGTGCTCTTTTCTTGGATCTGGAAGCCACCAGACGACAAAAGCAAGCAGGAAAATCACGCCAAGGTAACCTGCTTTCATTTAAAAGGCATTGGGCTTCAGAAATCCGATTGGCAGGGAGGAAGGATCAGCGGCATCGGCGGAGGCAATGTCGTAAAAGTTGCCGAGATTAGGGACGACTCGCTCAAAATTGTCCCGACCCTCAAGTCCGAACCAGAGGAGTAGTTCGGCAACAAGAGAATCGACTGAGAGCGTGGGTAGAATCCGGCCTCCCCGACCGACGTCGTCGGGAGAATCGAGAGCGAGGCTGGGAAAGCGCCCCAAGATTTTTCCTCCGTCCACCGGGCCACCCATGACAAACTGATTACCACCCCAGGCATGATCCGACCCGGAACCATTCGAGCGAAGGGTGCGGGCAAAGTCTGATGCTGAAAAGGTGATCACAGAATCGGCGAGTCCGAGGTTCTCGAGGCCCGTCTGGAAGGCGGTCACTGCCGGGGTGAGGTCCTCCAGTTTGTTTTGCTGTGGCTGGATCAACGCACTGTGGTGGTCCCACCCCCTTTCGGAAACAAAGATGGTCTGCCGGCGCAGGCCAAGATCCTGTCGCAGTGAAATCGTCTTTAGAGCTGCCAGCAATTTCCTTCCGATGGAGTTGTCCGGGAAGGTCACTCCGGAAAAATTATTTTCGAGAGCGTCAAATTTTTCTTGGATCACTTCTTGTTGCTCGAGGCTCTCGCTTGTCAGCTCCGCGAAGGCCTTGTCCATCAAACTGGCGTATTCCTGCTCCATCAAGGAGCGGAATGCGATGTTCTTCCTCGCAGTAGGGTGATTGTCCCCGCTTTGCACCGAGAGTGACTGGGTGCCGTTGGAGGTCATCACAAATTGCTGGGTATTACGTCCCACCTGAAAGATGTTGTTGCCGGCGAAGGAGATACTCATCGAGGTTCGGCTGCCGGCATTGGAAGTGTCGTGCAAAACATCGGCGACCCGGCCGGCCCAACCGGTGAGCTGGGTGGCACCGAGAGGGAGCGAGGTTTGCCAGGCTGCGCTTTGGTCGCTGTGAGAGTAGAGGCCTTGTGGGCGGGTAATGAGTCTCTCCTGATAGTCCCGCACGGTCATGGGTTCCACAAGGGTCCCAATATTGGCAATGAAGGAAAGGCGGCGGTCCGGGTCCGGCCCGTTGAAAAGCGTCTGTAGTCCTCTGGTTGCCGGGTGTAGCCCGTAGTCCTGACCATCGCCCCCACCGGTTTGGTTGAGCGGAAGAAGGGCAGTCTGTGGGAGGGCTAGGTTGGTCCGGGTTGTGGCATACTCTTCGTAGCGCTGCGTGTCCCGGGGAACGAGAAGGTTAAAGGAGTCGATCCCTCCGCTGAGAAAGAGGCAAACCAGGGTCTTGCGATCATCGTCGTCATTGGAAAGGTCCTGCGCGACGGCTTGATTGGCCATCTTGAGGTTGAGGAGGGTCGACATGACAGATGTCGAACCGAGGGCGCTCATGGTGCCGTGTCCAAGGAATGTACGTCGGGAAAGCTGGGGAAGTGAAAACATGAAATCAGTTGGAAAGAGGTTATTTTTGCACAGCTCCCTCCGGAGACATGAGAGTGAGGTAGAGAGCCAGGCGCGCTTTTTCCACGGGGTCTGCGAACTCGGTTTCGGTCAAATTGGTGAGGATAACCGAGCGGGTGGTGGCTCCCATCCGTCCGGCGCAAACCACCAAGTTCAGGTAGTCGAGGAGCTTTTCAGAGTCGTCCAGGTGAAGCATGAAGTCCCGGTAGTCCGGAGTGAACTGGTATGCTCCGCTCAGAAGGAATCCCCGGTCTGTGATGTCCCAGAAACGATTGGGTTGCGAAATGGCGGTGTAGGAATTGGCGATCCCAAAGGCTGGACCATCAAGGCCTGAAAGATCCAGAAGGCCGGGCGGAGTGTAATCGGGTCGATAGAAGTTAAAGACCGTCGGTGAATACAGCGGGACTTGTAACACGTCCTCATAAAAGCCGCCGTAGTCCCACCAAACGAGTTTTCCAGAACGATTCAGGCGGGTGAGACGTGCCAGATGCATGGTCTTGATAACCGGTTCCCTTAACAAGCCATAATCAGGTGTATTGGCAATGACCGGGTCACGGGCTTCCCGGTCGAGTAGGATTGCTTTGACGACGGCTCCGAGATCGCCTCTTTCGCCAGCACCATTGTCGGCAAACACCGACGATATTCTCGCAACGTATTCCGGGCTGGGATTGCTGGTTACCAAGAATTGAATGAGCGATCGAGAAACAAAGGGAGCGCAATTGGGATGGTCGACGAGGTGGCGAATGGTATCGCGAATATCCTGCAGGCCGTTCTCGACACTGGGTTGACGGGCCGGAATGACGAATCCATTCAGAAGGGTCTTGGCCCTAAAGTCATGATAGTCGGGAAAGAGCTGGAGAGGTTGTAGATGTTCGCTGTCCTCACCACTTTGACGTCCCCAGGCATTGTTGGAGAACCAGAGCCCTGTCATGACGCGGGCCACTTCGGTGATGGTCTCATTTCCGTAGGTCGGAATGGGTTGACCATTTTCATCCAGTTTTCGGGTTCCATCTTGGTTGAGTTCCCAAAGTCCGATCGAGAAAAGTTGCATGACCTCGCGGGCATAGTTTTCGTCGGGGAAACGACTGATCTCAGGTGCCGGAGGCAGGTTGCCCACATGAGACAGATAGCGCCCCATGTTGGAATCCAGGGTGACGCCCAGAAGCAGGTCGTAGTAGTTGCCGAAGGCGTGGTCGACAAGACGGTCGTAGTAGCGGGCAAGGCTGCGGACGTTATCGTCGATCCCACCATCCTGCCGTGAGATGACGAGAATCTGGGAGAGAGCAAAGGCGACCCGTTGACGAAGCTGGTCGGGTCCCGAAACAGCGGCCCGGGCAAATGCTGACTGAAGATTGGAGTCATCGACATCGGCGTCGTCATTTCGGGTTCGGTAGGTCTTGTCCAGACGCGGTCCGTTCAGGTCGTTTTCGATCTCGACGATATAGTTCTCATGATAGGTGGCAGGTTGGTTGCTGATTTGGTCGTCGATCCAGCTTTCAATTCCCATGCCCCGAACGATATCAATGTCGGCCAACGTGGGGCCAAAGGTGGCTTGCATCAGGAGTCGGGAAGCCGCTGTCCGGCCGGGTGCCTCTGGTCTGGCAGGATCATCCGAACTGGTCGAGAAACGCTCCAGAAAAAGGGCCCGATCGCCGGCGATGGTGCCGTCGGCTTCGCCATCACCGTCCGAGTCGTAGTCCACCGGCCGAGCCATTGAATGAGGTGAGAGAGACGATGAACCGAGCGTATTTTCCTCCCAATCGGTCAGGCCGTCAGAATCCGAGTCGCGTTCACGAACCGAGACCCGCAGGAAAGTGGAGCCGGGGGTGTGGGGCACCGAAACGCGATATCGGTCACCTTCGTTCTGCAGAGTTAGGTCCGACGGTTGGAAATCACTCAGGGTTGGGGAGGTGAGCAAAGCGAGGTTTTTAAAATCGATTCGTGGGAAGGAAAAGTCGCTTGTGCCTGAGGTCGTGTTAGATTCGGAACTGATGCGGAAGATTGAAGTGGGGTCAAAGGGATCGGTTCCAAAGAGTTCTTCCTCTCGATTGGTGTCTCCGTCTCCATCGCTGTCGGCCAGAGCATTCAATCCTCCGGCACCAAAGTAGGCTTCCCAGATATCGGAGAGCCCATTCTGGTTGAGGTCGCTGGAAGTCGGAGGGGTGGACAGGAAGAGGGGAGGAACCGATGAAGCAGAGTTGGGATCGCTAAACTGACGGGCCTCTATGCCGTCTGGGACACCGTCGTTGTCGGTGTCTCGATTGCCGGGATTGGACCCGATAATGGCTTCGGCAACATTGCTCATTCCGTCATTATCGCCATCGAGGACGGCATCATTGGGGTCGTTGGAATTGAATCCGTATTGCTGTTCGAAGGCATCTGTCATGCCGTCGTTGTCCTGGTCGGCGATGTCAGTCAAACCACGGAGTTGTTCGATTGGGGTTTGGGTTCGAAATAGACTGACTCCATGGGACAATATGAGTCCGGACGATCCGGGGATATCCCGAAGGCCCCACGTGGCAGACTCGTCGTCGATGATAGAGGAGGCGGAGCGTTCAGTGAAGATCCGCTCAGTGACGGTTTGCGCGGTTCGCTGATTGTAGACTCCATAGGTGACGGTCCAGTGCTCCGGGTTGGTGTTATCGCGGACCCCTCTCATGCGGAAGGTGAGCGGATCAGTGGTGTCGTGACTGCCAAAACCCGCCAAACCCATGGCGGCGGTCAAGTCGGTGTCGTAATCACTATGACTGAAGCTCCTTCCGTCATTGTTAAAACTCCCGCTGCTGCGTGCATTGACATTGAAGACGATCTTCCCTTCCCGGCGGGGGAGGCGAAGGCGAAAGTCATAGCGGGTACCTGAGGTGACATTGTCGACCTGCCAGTCGATGAAATTCCGGTTGGTCCCCCTGCCGCTTCGAATGCCTTCGCCGTGGTTGATGATAAATTGTAAATCGGTCATCTCCCAAAGGACCTCGTCAGCTGAGACAAAAACCGGAACGGGCAGACCGGTCACGGTGGAATCAGAAGGGTCACTGTGGGCTTGTCGTTCAGCGGCATCATCGAGCCCGTCACCATCGCTGTCCACCCGTGTTGGGTCGCTCGCGAAAGGGTGGTTCAACTCGTCAAAATCAGAAAGTCCGTCCTCGTCAGTATCAGCGGAGGCTGGGGAGGTGCCGGCACTGATTTCGGCGCTGTCGGTGAGTCCGTCGCCATCGGTGTCTGCGTTCCATGGATCGCTTCCCGCTTGATATTCGGCGAGCCAATCAAGCGAGTCCCCATCGGGGTCGGGCTGGGTGGCTGGGCCTATACGATTTTGGAGTTCCCACCAATCGGGAATGCTGTTGGCGTTGGTATCGAGGCTGGTGTTGATGATTTGCACCGCAGCGATTCCGGAGGAATCGTCATCAATCCGAAATGCTTCAAAAAGGACCGAGCGGGAGGTTAAACCCTGGAATCGGACCACATTTGCTTGGGGCGTGATCGGCCCGCTGGAAGGTTTGAAGAGCTTGAATTCGAGTTCGGCTCCGGTGGAGAAGGGACGGAGAAAAACAAGGTCGGTAAAGCTACCGTCCCGCCGAATGCTGGCCGTGCGATTGAGAAAAGGCGCGGCCATGTAAATGTAGACATCGTAGGTTGAGAACGAGGCCGGAATATTCTCGATTAACAACTCGGCCGGGGTATTCGTGTTGGCTGACAAATACCCGTTCAAGAGTTGTGCTGCCGAAGTGCTGTCAGCTTGTGAGGTTCTTGTTCCGTCGAAGGTAAACGATACCGTGGTGGGGGTCGGATCTCCCGCGGAGTCGACGATGGTCCCGGCGAAAGGTAAAGCCACGTTGGAGGTGTCACCGGAGTGCAGTGGTTCTCCCGAAGAAACACCATCGTCTTCCAGGAGTTCGGTATGATTCCAGTGAACCTGTGGAATGTAGCCATTTGGGAAAGTGCCGGGCCAGAGGCCGGCGTCCCGCCGTGCCCTCGAACGGAAATTGATCCCAATGGAACCCTGCCAGACTGGTGGTATGCTTTGTCGGTCAGAGGGATCAAATCCCGTTCTGATCTCCCAGGCATCTGAGGCCCCATCGTCGTCGGTATCGACCAGAACCGGGCTGGAGTTGGTTTCTTCTCCATCCTTCAAGCCATCATCATCACTGTCCGGGTCCAGCGGATCGCTGTTGATCTCCAGTTGATCGGTGAGACCATCACGATCGGTGTCGTCAGAGCGTGGGTTGGTTCCCAATTGGAACTCCTGGCGGGCGGTCAGGGTGTCCCCGTCAACATCGCCTTCGGCGTCCGCTGGCTCATCATCCGAGAGAAGATTTTGAACTTCCCAGTATCGAGGGAGTTGGTCTCTGTCCTGATCCTCGAATCCTCTTGGATCAAGCGAGACTTCGAAGCGATCAAGGGCAACCCAGGTCCCTGGGGTGGTTCCGGTTCGCCGCAGTTCGATGGTGTTGGCCCCGGTGACAAGATCGAGATTTTCGGTCGAGAAAAAGCCGTTGAACGTCGTGTAGCTTTCGAAAGGAGTGGTTGTGAACGAGGCCGGTTTACCGTTCACGCTGATCTCGACCACATTTTCAAAAGGCGCATCCTCTCCATTAACCGAGGCTCTGCTCCAGATGAAGTCCACCGTGAAGCTCATCAAGCCTGTGTTCGTCGCCTGAGCCGGGGTGAGATTGAAATGAACGACAATTCTCGGGTCGCTGGAAGTCAATGTCCGTTCAAAGTTGTCGAGAGGTTCGTCTTCGTTGACCACCCCAATCGGGTCGGGATAGGTCCCTGCCAGGTAGAAGTGGTCATCGCGATCATTGGCACTACCGGGCGCCTCTTCAAGGCGGTAGGATTCGCGACCGAACTCCCGGGCTGAGTTATTGTTTACCCCCAACGAAAACAGAGGCTTGGTGTCAGCTCCTGCAAGGATCGCCGAAAGAAAGTAAACAGTTTGAAATCTCCCCATGAGCAACGGACGTAGGTATCACTCACCTCCACATTGGACAAGAATCAAAGATCTCCTAGCTTATCTGCGGTGAGCTTCGAACTTGTCAGCGAATTTGGCCCCAAGGGTGATCAGGAACAGGCTATCAGCAAGCTGGTTAGGTCGATAAGGGCGGGGAATCGTCATCAGACTTTACTCGGTGTCACTGGTTCCGGAAAAACCTTTTCGATGGCCAACGTCATCGAACAGGTGGGGAAGCCCACCCTGATCATGAGTCACAACAAGACTCTTGCGGCTCAACTTTACTCGGAGTTTAAGGGGTTTTTTCCCAACAATGCGGTCGAGTATTTCGTGTCCTACTTCGACTACTATCAGCCTGAAGCCTATATTCCCCGGTCCGATACCTACATCGAGAAGGACTCATCCATCAACGAGGAGATCGAACGTCTTCGTCTGAGCACCATGGGATCTTTGCTGACCCGGGATGACGTCATCGTGGTGGCGAGTGTCAGTTGCATTTATGGTTTGGGGAATCCCGATGACTACAAAGACATGATGTTCGGGATTCGAGAAGGACAGGAGATAGGCCGGGATGATTTTCTCGCCGAGTTGGTAAACTTGCTCTTTGAGAGGAATGATATCGCCTTTGAACGTGGTCGCTTTCGCGTTCGGGGGGATGTGGTCGAGGTTAGACCGGCTTTCCTTGAGGAGACTGCTATCCGAATTGAGTTTTTCGGTGACGAAATCGACCGCATTACTGCCATCGATACCCTACGAGGTAAGGTCATCGATGAGATGGATCAATACATCTTCTATCCCGCAAAGCAATTTGTCAGTTCCAAGGAAAAGCTTCAGGGGGCGATCCGGGCGATCCGGCAGGAGCTGGATGATCGCATCGCTTGGTTTGAAAAGAACGGAAAGCTGATCGAGGCACAGCGGATCCGGATGCGTACCGAGTATGATCTTGAGATGATGCAGGAGATGGGGTTTTGCCAGGGGATCGAGAACTACTCGCGTCACATCACCGGTCGCAAGTCGGGTGAACGCCCATACACATTGCTCGATTTCTTTCCTGATGACTACCTTTTGCTGGCCGATGAAAGTCATGTCACCCTGCCGCAGGTTCGGGGAATGTATGAGGGAGATCGTAGCCGCAAGTCGGTTTTGGTGGAGCACGGATTTCGCCTGCCGAGTGCGATGGACAACCGCCCTTTGCGGTTCGACGAATATATGGAGATGACCAAGCGACGGGTCTATGTGAGCGCCACACCGGGAGCCTTTGAGATTGTTAACTCCCGTCCTGACAACCCGAAGTTCATTCCGGTCAAGTCGCGCAATGAGAACGACTTTGATCCAGGTTTTTTCAAGAGGCTGAATGTCAATGCCAGTGGTTCCGCCGAAGATCCGGAGGACTTTGATGTTTCACGAAGCGGAGGCCAGTTGATCGTGGAGCAGATCATTCGTCCCACCGGCTTGCTTGATCCGGTTTTAACCCTGCGTCCGCTTAAGGATCAGATTGATGAAACGATCGAGCTTTGCCAGCAGCGGGTGGAGAAGGGGGAGCGGGTTCTCATTACCACCCTGACCAAGAAAACCGCGGAAGATCTTACCGAGTATCTTCAAGGAGTTGATCTCAAGGTTCGCTACATTCACTCGGATGTCGATGCCATCGAGCGGGTGGAGATTCTCCGGGCTCTCCGAGCGGCGGAGTTTGATATCTTGGTTGGGATCAACCTCTTGCGTGAGGGCCTCGATTTGCCGGAGGTTTCGCTGGTTTGTATTCTTGATGCCGACAAGGAAGGGTTTTTGAGAAATGAAACCAGCCTGATTCAAACCGCTGGCCGGGCCGCTCGTCATGTGAACGGAGAATGCGTCCTCTTCTGTGACAATGTCACTGATTCAATCCAGTGCCTGCTCGATGTGACGGAATACCGTCGACGGGTGCAGAAGGAATACAATCAAGAGCACGGCGTCACTCCGACCAGTGTGAAACGTGCGGTGCAGAAAAGTCTTCATGATCGCGAGGTGAGCGCCCGGGCGGGCCAACAGGTCAATACCGCGATGGTGGCGGAGGACGATATGGTCTTCAATGCGGTTGAGGTTATTCGTGAGATGGAAGAGGAAATGCAAAAGGCGTCCGCCAAACTTGAGTTTGAAAAGGCGGCCCACCTGAGAGACCAGATTGCCGAGCTGAAAAAACGGGCTGGTCTCGAAGCCTCCAAGTCGGGAGGAAAGGGTCCGTTGGCTTACCGGTTCTCCGGACGGAAAGAGGAAAAGTAATCAAGCGTCAAGGAGCTCGAGAAGGCGAGTCCGCGCTGGTTCGATTCCCTTGTAGTCTGATACTTCGGGAGACATCGTTCGTAAGGCCCGGACTAGGCCGCTTCGGGCGTCGTCATGATTTTTGATCTCCCTGAGTGGACGGATCTCCAGTTTGATTCCAAAGAGGATGCCATTGGATGCCGGGAGAGAAACAAGTGATTGTTCCTCGAGCCGCCACCAGACTTGATCGAGCTCAATCTCATGGTGCAGGCGAGGCCGCTTGAGAGAGGGGTGAAGGTTTCGTTCGGGACTGGCACTCAATCCCCAGTTACCTCGCTCCCAGGAAATGCCTGGTTTAATTTTGGCAAGAAAGCCGTTGATTTGTTTACTAAGGGCCTCATTGAGGCCGGGAACAGGTTGGTGAATGGCCAGCATCGAGCGACCCATTTTTTCGCCAAGATCCCAGTGGGAGGGGAAGCAGACACAGCCGCCATACATTCGGAAAGTGCCCTTGGGATCGGGCTTCATAAGGAGGAAGTCGGCTTCCCAAAGTTTCCCAAGTGCGTGACATTTTTCAATGGGTGAAAGAGTAGAGAAATCGTAGTCAGGAAGAGAGTTGAGGGAGTTGGCGAGAGCGATGGTTTCTTCAAGGAGGTCCTCGCCCTTGTGATCCAGTGCGGAATAGAGTCCGGTATCGCTCTCCAGAAATCTTGTTCGTTCGGCCAGAAGTTCAGGAGAGGTCTTACGTGAGTCGTAAAACGAAGCGATGTCACCTTTGGTGAATCGCATCTTATGTTCGAAGTCCCTTTCGGGTAGAAGAGCTGCGTATTGAAGGTCGGTCGACACCTTGCTGTTGGTTAATTCTGGTTGATTGGATGTTTCTCGCGAAGCCGTTCCCAGTAATCGGCCCAATACTGATCATAGTAGTCGAGCCCGGCTAGGCGGATATGATCGGGTTCTTTCACCACGGGGGCTTTCTCCGGCCGGTAGTTCTTGAGGTGACCCCGACCTGCACGTTTCCGGGGGGAGACAAAGCGCCATTCATCGTCGCCCAGAAGAAAGCGGCAGAATTCCGCGAGCATCGGATCATACCTCACGAGTTGTTCGCGGGTTTGAATATGGTTGTGGTCATGGTCCATAGTGCGGTTGGTGTTGAACCAGCACTGTACGCCTTCTGCAAAATACTCGGCCCTGTTCTTGGCGGCGTAGCATTGCTTTGGTCCACCAAAGACAATGCGAAGCTTGTCCTTACTGGTGACCATGACCTGAGAGTTGGAAGGCTTTCCATTTACGAGGATATCTCCCCCATCAAGGCAGGCCTGGAGAAAAGGGCGGGGTTGCTTTGGAAATGACTTGGCGAGGGCGTCTAGAAGCAGGGTTGGCTTGTTGTCCTCAACCCGACGAAAACGTTGGGCCGCGTAGCCGTCATTCCAAAGACCCTTGGCCTTGGCGGTCTCATAGGTTCTCGTCCACCTTTTCTTCAGTTTCTCATCAAATCCCGCGCCATGGATGACGTGGCCGAATTCGTGAATGAGAATGCTCTCCTTTTGCATTCCGCCTTCGTACTCCATGACGTCTTCTTCGGCAAAAAGGACCACATAACGACCTTTGACCTTGGTGAGGAAGCCCCGCTGACGCCAGTTGTAGAAGTCGAGTTCCTTTCCGGTTTTGTCTGTTTTAAACTGGGGGAGGTCGGAGGTGAGTTCCTGGTGTCCCACGAGCAGGCAGAGGACTTTCTTTTCGCGAATTCGCGTCGCGACGTCCTCTCTTAAAAGACTCATCATCTTGTCAAAAAGGTAGGCCGCCTCGAGATGGGTGGTATCAGAGACCTTGGCCGAGGTGGCAATGAGGATGTTCTGAACGAGGGTGGTTTTTGCGTAGAAGGACTTGTCGAGGTCATACTCCGAAGCAATGGCATTGCTGAGTGGTTTAACATCATGTCCAAAGAGGGGGGAGAAACACAATAGGAAGGCGAGAAAAAACTTCATAATTGGATTTGCTAGTTTCAATTTCAC
>JBMYLT010000012.1:96847-115404 GCA_049596615.1 Akkermansiaceae bacterium
AGAGTTTATCCCCAAAGCGAAGAGGGCTGAATGATCCTGCCCCGGAATCTCGGTGGGACAAGTTTCCAGTTCGATTCTGTGGTTCGTGATTGGTGTTAAACAAAAAACCCGCGGTCCGAAGGACAGCGGGCTGAGTTCAGTTGGAGTTGCCTGGGGAATTACCCGGCGTTGCGCACCTTCTTAATGATGCTGGCGACCGTTCCGCTGGGCTTGGCACCATAGCCGAGCCACTTGTCGGCCTTTTCGAGATCGAGGGTGTAGTTTTCTCCTTCAGCCATGGGATCGTAGGTCCCAAGTTGCTCGATGTAACGTCCGTCGCGACGCTTGCGGCTGTCGACGGCGACAATCTTGTAGTAGGGACGGTCCTTGGAACCTTTGCGGGTGAGTCGAAGAGCTACCATAGAATTGGGTGGTGGGCGCGGAAGTTGGGGGAACTTCCGCGCTTTGCCAAGGTTTTTCTGTTATTTTTTAAGAGGTCTCTGGAAAGCCTCAAAATGCTACTCCTTACTGCCAAACTGGTCTGCAAAGTCGTGCATCAGATCGTGAAGTGTTTCAACATTCTTGGCGTCGGTTGACTGCTTGCACTTCATGGCTGCCACGATGAGCTTGTGACAGAGCTGGAGCTTGGTAAGGTAGGCTTCCTTGTCGTTGGTGGCCTCTCCAAGTTTGAGGCGTTGGGCGAGGAAGTAGTTCAGCACTTTGTCCTGGATCGCTTGGGCGTGGGACTCTTTGTTCACGATCCAGCGAGTGAGTTGATGGGCGTTTTTGGCCGGATCCTTGGAAAGCTCAATGATGGTTTTGGAGGCTTTTTCAATCGTTTCAAAGTCGGTGTGCATGCCCTTGAGGACGGTGTCATCATCGTAAATCCCGCAAGGGATCTGGCAGTGCGCGGAGAGGGTGGCTGGCGCGAGAACCACAAAGGCGAAGAAAGCGAGGAGGGATTTTTTCATAACAGGAGGGAGGATACCTGTAGCTTGGGGAGACGCAAGCGGGGAAAGCCGGCCCGTTGGTTGGCAGCGGTCCCGTAATCAAAGTCCTCGTAACCAAAAGTGCTCCCGGTGAGGTCGCGGCCGACATGGCAAAAAGAGAGATGAAGGAAGTTATGCGTTTCATCATTCTTGTTCAAGAAACAGGGTTGTCGGGTCTTCTATCAAGAGGGATCAGCAAGGGGGCTTCTTCAGGGTGCTGCAGCAGGGCGGGCTTGCAGGAAGCCTCTCGTGCCGTCGCCGAGGTCGATCCGGGTGATGGCGTTGCCTTCCTCATTAGTCACAATTAGGTTGTCATCCGGGCCCGCGATCAGACCGAAATCACCGGGGTCACTCTGAAAAAATCCCGTAAGAAGGGATCCATTTACAAAGTCGAGATCGCTTGCAAAAACAACCTCAAACGAGGAATTGGGAGAGCCCGTTAGAGTGATCTCGAAGACGTTGTCTTCGATCGGGGTGATCGATGTGATGGAAAGTGCGAGCGGTCCAGGGCCTGCCGGGAAGACATCGGACAGTGACTCGCCAATCCGGATTTCATCGTAGTTAACATTGACCTGTCGGGTCACGTTTAAGGTTGAGATCAGTGATTCATCAACATCGGCCTCGATGGTGTCGATCAAAACGAGATCGTCTTCGCTCAGTTCGCCGTCGTCGTTGGCCTGATAAAGTCGAAAGACATCGGCTCCTCCGTTTCCGGTGTTGAAGGAAATTTCACCTACGATAAAAGTGACGGCCTGGTTGCTGATGGAGGTGTTGCTGCTCCCGTTCACCACGGTGACGGGCAATCGTTCCTCTCCCACGGTCCGATTTCCGGTCGTTCCATCGTAGGCGACGGCCTGAAGATCCGGCCCGTCTACTGCTGCCACCGCAAAACCGTGGGTTTCAGCCGCTCCGGAGTTTCCGCTGTCCCAACGGGACGAAGTGAGAATGCCGTTCATGAGAGCGAGGCCTTCGTGGGCGGCGCCGAAGTTGTTTTGCAGTTTCTCGAAGAGGAAGCTGAAGTAAAGAGCCCGGTTTCCTGTTCCGGCTGCTGAGATCGCATCGGTCACTTCGCTGGTGAAGGGCCGGTGAAAGACATCGTTGTTGATGTTGCTGAGATAGCCAATGTGGTTCCCGGCGGTAGCGAGATCGCTGAAGACCAGGCTCCCCTCCTTCAAAAACATCTCGGTGTTTCTGAGGGCATCGATCCAGACTTCGTCCAGACCGATGGCATCGACATCAGCCGGGGAATCTTCCGGAAGAAAGTCGGGTTGTGAGGCGAGGCTGCTTTCGACCGGACCATACTGAAATCCCTCATAAACGAGGAGGTCGGCTTGGGCATTTGGAAGAAAAAGGCCGGTGACGAGGAGGCTGGTCTTAATCCGTCGGGAGTGGAGGAGGGACGAGCCTCTTGAGTTCATCCCTGGGACTTACGAAAGTCGTTTCATTTCGGAAACATCAAAAATCACCGATCTTTGTCAGGGGGAGGTTTGTAAAATCAAGCGGGCGTAGCGCGGAGGATCGGCAGAGTTGGCCGGGCGGGGAGCCCGCCAATGACTCAGGGTGACTCCATTGGATTCCCGGTTGGAGCCGAGATAAACCGTTTGCTGGCTCTCCCAAGTGATGAGGTCCGGGGAAAATTCAACGATCACGCGGGCATCGTCCGTTGCGGTGCGACCGGTGACGGTGGCCACGAGGAAGGGTGAAAGTGAGCCGTTGTCCTCAAGCTCCCGGAGGGAGACCGCCAGTCCGCCCTCTGGATTCACCAGGGCGTAAGCGAGCAGATCATCGGATGTGGTTCCCTGGAATGGAATGATATCGGACTCCCCCGGGGAACCTCCCGGATTGATACTGGCTCGCCAGTTTGCCGGACTTCCACCGTCCGGGTTGAACTGCGGGCCTTTCAAGGTGAGTGAAAAGCCATCGCCATCCGCTTCGACCGGCCAGGGAGCACGGTCATTGTAACCGAAATCTGCGATTGGAAGGTCATTCCCACCGGTGAGTATAAGATTTTCGCCTCCGTTGTCGAGACGGCCCGAATACACGCCGGCGACAGGAAGGTCGGTTCCGAATTGCGCTTCGAATGCCTGGAGATCCGCGACGAGAAGGAGTCGGGCGCCGGGGGGCAGGGTGGCTTCGTCAGGGAAGGTGAACGAGATGCCCGCAGTGAAGGAAACCCCGGCAAGGCTGACTGGTGAATCGCTGATATTCATCAACTCGATGAACTCGGTGGTCTCAAGCGTCCCCGACGGGTTGTAGTAGATCTCGGAAATGACAAGATTCTCCGGGCTGGCGGGGACTCCGGTGATGAAGGTCGCTTCGGTCAGGGCACTCCATTCATTGCCGTCGTAACTGCGGGCCTTGACGGTCGTGGCTTCGGTGATGGGACCGGTTCCGGCAGCAGGATTGAGTTGGCCATAGTCGAGCTTGATGGCCATACCTAGGTCACTGCTGTTAACTCTTCCGTTATGAAGTTCCACCGCGATGATATTGGTTCCAGCAACGAAAGCTGAAGAAGGAATGGCAAACTCATCGATGTGCCCCTCGCTGACATTGCTGTCGCTCAGAGCGAGAGTGTCGAAGGTCACTGCTCCCTCCGGCATGTTGTCGCGGGCGACTTCCACGCCGTTGAGATAAACGATCGCTCCACCGTCTGACACCACACTGAGCACGACGTCGGTGATGAGAGAGGGATTCTCAATTTCGAGATCCTTGCGAAAGTAGACGGTGACATGGCGCTGGGGATTGATCGGTGGTCCTCCGAATGGGAAACCATTGATGGTGCCAAAGCCGAGAGGTGCGGTTCCAGTGGCCCATGCTGAGTCGTCAAAACCAGAAGTGATCCACGCCTGACCTTGATCGATTCCGTTATCGAGATACTTCCAATCGGTGGCGCCGAACTCGAGAGCGGTGACTTCGGAAACCGAGCCGTTGATACGGGTGGCTACCGGGCTGATGCTTCCTCCGGGAAGCCGGGGGTCGCTCCCATCGGTGGTGAAATAGATGTCGCCGCTTTCGTTGGTCATGGTGGCAATGAAACCCGACGAGACTCGACCACCATGTTGGTTGAGAACGGGGGGCTCGATATCGGGATAGACGTTAAAAGCCCGCATCTGGTTGATTGAGATCGGCGTACGGTTGGGGAACCATATGTTGAATTCGCGGTTTAGCCCGTTTTCGAAGTCGTTTAAGGTGCGCGGGTTGGCGTCGGCATGGTCTCCCCAGCGGGCGCTTTCGGCTTTCAGGGCGGTCCGGATTCCCTGGGCTCGTGCTTCCCAGAGGGCTTGGGCGTTTTCCGGGGTGAGCGCACCCCCATTGAAGAGGTGCTTGTGAACGCGATCGGCAAAGCGCATGGCATACTCAGGGTTATTCCGGAGCCAGTTGTTGATGGAAGTTGGGCGGTGCTCTGCACCGTTTCGAGGGTGGGTGAGGGAGTTAACGTTAAGGTTGCCGGTCGAAAGTCCGTTGAGCCCGGCACGTTCAGCATCGTGACAAAAGAACATGTATTTGCCCGGCGGATTGATGCGTCGCATGGCCCGAACATTATTCTGATCCCAGTCGGTGTTGCCGGCGTGAAAGTTCAAGACGAGGTAGTCGATAAAGCGATCGAGATCGAGATATTGTTCTACCGTGGCAAGGTCGCCGGCTTGGGCGGCATCCAGAACGGTTCGCCAGCTGTCGAGCATGCGAGCGTTTTCCTCGGCCGGGGTGCCATTGATGACTTCGATACGGTTTCCTCCAACGATACGAAAGCCCTCCCAGTCTTGATCGTTACCCCCAAATCGTTCGGCGGCCCACTCTTCCTCGATTCGTTCAAAGAGATGGTGAACGCCGAAGTAAAGTCCGTTGAAGTAGACGTGAACTTCACGCTGCAGGGCTTCTGGATATCCCATCGCAAAAAGGGCGTCGCGGAACCACTGGTCCCGGATATACATCGCAAACTGTCGCACAGGAGCGTTGGGGTGGACCCATGAGTTTCCATTTCCTCCCCGGAGAATGATCTGGTTGAAAGTCTCAGTCGGAGCGTCTTCTCCAAAAAGAGGATACTGCAGTCGTCCGGCTCCGTATTCGTTTCGGAAAGCGAGACGGAAATTGTGTTTTCCGCGATTCGGACTCCGCGACGCATTGCCGTTCATGCGCATGCCGGCGTTGAGTTGCATCGGGCTGCCGTCCTCAAAGTCGAGAACCTCAACCGAGACTGGACGCTCCGATGCCTCGCCCGAATCCTGGGGGTTGACCTGAATTCCGGTCTGCTGGTCGAAGAGGTTGCCGATTTCCGTGGCAATGGAAATGGTCGGGATATCCCGGAGGGCTTCTTTCAATTCTTCACGACTGTAAATGGAACCAACCACCTGAGGATCCATTTCAAAGTCTCCCGGGATAGTGTTTCCGTTCCTCGCCCGCCAGGGAAGGGGGTAGCCCGGCGGTTGGGCGGGTTGGTTCAAAACGTCGTCCAAAAAGAGGTAGGTTTGAGTATCGATGTTGGTCGGTCGCAGGCCGCTCTTGAAGGCAGCCGCACGAAGAACCGTGGTGGTGGAAATGTTGACTGTGGCCGTGGGTGGTTGGTCGCTTGAAGGAGGTGCGACCACTGTGCCGTTGGTCGGCGTGGGGTCGCTTCCATCTGTAGTGTAGATGATGCTGGCTCCTAGCGTCTCCGAAGTGATGTTGACGTTGAACGGAGTTTCGAAGAATCCCCGGTCGACATCGAAGGTGGTATCCTTCACGAGATCAATAAACTCGATCGGTGCGTTTGGAGCACCCGGAGTGGGATCCTCTAGGTAGCCAGCGGGCAGGTTGTCGGCGAGAGCCTGCGTCTCACCAAACAGCCGGGGTACGAGTAGAACATCCGAACTACGGGTGCTTCGGTTGAGCATTTGAAAGGCTAGGATATTCTGCCCCGCCCGGAGCTTCCCGGCAAAGTCGAGAGAGAAACGATCCATCATATCGTCTTCCTGAATTTCACGCTGCTCAGTAGCCCCGGAGTTGAAGGTCAGGTTTGGTGGTGTTTTTGCTGACGCCACCAATTCCCCGTTGAGGTAGGCGGCAAAGCCATCTTCGTAAAAGAGCTCAAGGTTCATTGTGATGACTTCGCCGGGGTCCTCGATTTCAAACGGAATGCGTATGTAGGCACTTGAGGCGATCGAAAACATGGCATTTCTGGTGTCCCCGCCCGGGCCAATAAACCCGGGAAAGCTGTAACCAAATCCGATTCCGGTTTGAGCCTGGTTCCACGAAGAATCATCGAACCCGGTCTCTTGCCAGGCGTTTCCGATATCTGTGGTCGGCACGGTCCAGGTGGCCGAAGCAGGCCATGGGACGAAGGTGGTTTCTTCTACGGGGGCATTGGAACCCACGCCGTAGGCTACTCCAAAAAACTGATTCGGCAGCTTGGGTGCAAACTCGCTGAGAGGGGTGAATCCGTCCGCACTGATTAGGGCGAGGTATTCGCCACCAGCGGTAAGTGAAAAATTAGCGTGGAGATCATCGGCTGAATCTGCCCGGTCTTTCCCCGAAGCGAACACCACAAGATATCCGCCGGACGGAATGATAAGGGCGGGGAGGGCCCACTTGGTGGGGTTGGATGGGTTGTCGGTGAGGTAGAGTCCGGCTGTCGAAGCGGGCGAAGCACCTGGATTGTGGATTTCCACCCAGTCCGAAGCCTCGCCGTCGGCATCGAGAAAAGAACCGTCATTGTCGGCCACGATTTCGTTAAGGCGGAGTTGTCCTAGGCTAATTGCCGGCATCAGCAGGGCGAAAAGAAATCGGAATCCAATTCTAAGCGGGCAAGGCTGTGTGCGCATTGTGAACAGCCTGAGATCCTCTTCAGTCTCTAGCAAGGGTAAAACAAGAGTCAAATTTGCAATTTACGACAAAATCGGTTTTACGACATGACCGTGAACATCGGTGAGACGGAAATGCCGTCCTTGAAACTTGAAGGTCAAGGCGGTGTGGTCGAGTCCGAGGAGGTGTAAAATGGTTGCCTGCAGATCGTGGATATGAACTGCGTCCTCGTGATATTTGTGCTTGGTTGGAGAGATCGGGGCCCCGGATTTGTCGACCAAGTTATAGCCGTAGTCATCGGTTTGACCAAAAGACATCCCCGGTTTGACCCCGCCTCCGGCAAGCCACATGGTGAAGCAGCGAGGGTGGTGGTCGCGGCCAAAATTGGACCCACTCAGTTTCCCTTGTGAGTAGTTGGTTCGTCCGAATTCGCCGCCCCAAATGACGAGGGTTTCTTCGAGCATGCCGCGTTGTTTCAGGTCAGTGACGAGAGCGGCCGAGGCCTGATCGGTTTCCCGACATTGATTCTGGATACCACCCTTGAGTCCGCCGTGTTGATCCCAGCCCTGATGATAAAGCTGGATGAACTTCACCCCGCGTTCCGCAAGACGGCGGGCCATCAGACAGTTGGCGGCAAAGGTGCCTGGCTTTTTGGAATCCTGGCCGTAGAGCTCGAAGGTAGAATCGGGTTCGTTTTTAAGATCGACGACTTCAGGTACGCTCGACTGCATGTTGAAGGCCATTTCGTATTGCTTGATGCGATCCTGAATGGCGGCTTCGGGGGCCAGTTGATCTTGGTGTTGGTGCAGTTCGGCAAGCCGGTCGAGAAGGAGGCGGCGCGACTTTTCGGAGACGCCTGACGGGTTGTTAAGATAGAGAACCGGAGCTTTGCCTGATCGAAAGCGGACTCCCTGAAATTCGGAGGGAAGAAAGCCTGATCCCCAGAAACGGGATAGCAAGGGTTGGCCTCCTTTGCCCCGGGTGTTGAGGACGACAAAGGAAGGAAGGTCATTGTTGGATGACCCAAGCCCGTATTGCAGCCACGCTCCCATTGAGGGGCGTCCGGCAATCTGGGATCCAGTCTGAAGGTAGGTCACCGCAGGGCCATGGTTGATGGCCTCGGTGTACATGTTTTTGATAATGCAGAGGTCATCGGCGATCTTGGCGGTGTGGGGGAGGGTTTCCGAGAACCATTGTCCGGAATCGCCGTGCTGAGCAAACTTGAAGGGTGAGCCGGCTAACGGAATTGATGACTGGTTTCCCGACATCGTGGAGAGACGTTGGTTGCCGCGGACTTCGTCGGGTAATTGCTCGCCATGCTTTTGATTGAGAAGTGGTTTGGGATCGTAAAGATCAAGCTGCGAAGGCCCGCCGGATTGACAGAGAAAGATGACTCGCTTTGCTTTGGCGGGTAGCTTGAAGGAGCCGTCGAGCGATGAGTTTTCCCCATGAACCAGATCGGCCAAGGCCAGAGAACCAAAGCCGAGCGCGGATTTGCGAAGGATGTCGCGACGATTGAGAAGGTTAGGAGTCATGAGGACTAGAGCTTATTGTTGACTTCGTGAAGATTGAGAAGGGCCTGGCCGACAACCGTTAGGGCTGCCAGCTCTGGAGTGGGGGACTTCGATTTGGTGTGGCCTTGGCCGAGGAAGGCTTTGGCTTCCTCTGGATGAGCCTTGAAATGAGCGAGTTGTTCCTCGTGAATCTTCTTGACCGTTTTGAGTTCCGTCTCATCGGGAGGGCGCGAGGCCAAACGGAGAAACATCTCTTTGAGAGTGGCGTCGAGGCTGTCGGGATTCTTTTGTGAAGCAGACTGAGCGAGAAGTCGGGCTGCTTCTACGAATTGGGTTCCGTTGAGGAGGACAAGAGCCTGCAAGGGAGTGGAGGTGCTTTCACGTTTAGCCGAGCAGACATCGCGTTTGACCGCATCGAAAGCCATCATGGCAGGAGAGGGCCCGGTGCGTTTCCAGTAGGTGTATACCGAGCGGCGGTAGAGGCCTTCACCCATGTTGGGACGAGAGGGCTTGAAGGATTCCGCGAGGTCATAAGGATGCACCGGTGGTCCTCCGATTTTTTGCACGAGGAGACCGGAAGCGGCAAGGGCCTGATCGCGGATTAACTCGGCTGTGAGGCGATGCCGCGGGCCACGTGCGAGAAGCTTGTTCCCAGGGTCTTGCTCCGCCTCAAGTGAATCCGCGTAGGAATCCTGTCGGTAAACCCGGGACATCACGATTTCCTTGATCAGCGCTTTGGTGTCCCAACCGTTCGCGACAAAACGCGCAGAGAGTTCATCGAGGACGGCCTGATGTTCAGGGCGTTCTCCTTGAATGCCGAAGTCTTCTGAGGTACCGACTAATCCACGTCCGAAGAGGGCCTGCCAAAATCGGTTCACGGTCACACGAGCGGTCAAGGGATGCTCGGGGTGGGTGAGCCAGCGCGCCAGGTCGAGTCGGTTCTTGGGTTTGAAGCCTAGGTCAGGGAGAAACGCTGGGTAGGCCGGCTCGACCGGTTCACCTCGCAATTCATAAGAGCCGCGTTTGAGAATGTGGGTCTGCTTCGGTTGCGTCATTTCCTTCATCACCATGATTTCCGGAATGGATTCCTGTAGTCGATTGTAGGCGGCGCGCTTGGTCTGGAGGTCTTTCGCGGCGACCTGGTAAGCTTGCGAAGATCTCCAGCCGATGGGCTGGAATTTCACGGTCTTTTTGACCTTGGGGAGTTGGGTGATCTCGGTAGTGGCAAGTAAGTGGTCAAAGACGAAGAACTCATCAATCAAGCCCTGCTTGAAGCCCCGGTCGCGCATTCTCTCTCCGAGTCGAATGTGTGGGTTTCCGCCTCCTTTGATTTGGCGGGTGAGATGATCTCTCACAACTTCGGTTTTGGTCTCTTTGCCGTTCAGGAAAATGCCGAGACCCTTTGCTTTGGAAGATCCATCATTGGTCACAGTCACGTGGATCCACTGACCTGGTTGGATCGGTTCGGCGGTGCGGATCGCAACCGCATTACCGGGCCAGAAGTGAATCAAGGACCATTGAAGGTGATTGTCGACCAAGAGGAGTTCATACCCTCGGGAGGCGGCATCGTGCCACGCTTTGGAACGGGAGAAGATTACCGCGCGGTCTTTGATGTCGGGGGTTTGAATCCAGAGAGAAATCGTGAAGGGTTGCTCGCGGGGAAAGTCGCCGACCTTGGTTCCGATGGCATCGTCGCCGGTGAGCTTGACGGCTTGACCAACCACTCCCGGAACCGGCTTGTTGGCACCATTGGGGTTTTGTTGCTCAAAATCGAGATGGAGGTTTGGTTTGCCGTATTGTTCTGCCTTCTTTGGAGCGGCAGTGTTCTTTGCTCCCGTCAACAATGCCTCTTCAGCTTGTCTAATATCCTTCAGCATCTGGGCTAATTGTTTTTCCTGGTTGGTGGAAGGTAGTGAAAGCGCAGGCGTTGGAGTGGCCTCGGCATTGAAGAACGAATAAAGACCGGACTCGTCGATATCATCGAAGAAGGCGAACAGGGAGTAGTAGTCCTTCGCGGTGGTGGGATCATACTTGTGGTCGTGACAACGCGAACACTCCATGGTTAGTCCGAGGAAAGTCGTGCCAAAGGTGTGAACACGGTCGGCGACATACTCGACGCGGAACTCTTCTGGTACCGAGCCTCCTTCGACTTTCTGCTGGTGCAAGCGCGAGTATACAGTGGCAATGCGGGTCTCTCGCGTAGCATCGGGCAGGAGATCGCCGGCGATTTGCTCGTGGATGAACCGATCAAAGGGTTTGTTGCTGTTGAAGGAATTGATGACGTAATCGCGGTATGGCCAGACCCGGCGGTTCTTGTCCTGTTGGAATCCGTAACTGTCGGCGTAACGTGCAACATCGAGCCAGGGCGTGGCGAGGTGTTCTCCAAAAGAAGGTGACGCAAGAAGATCATCGATGAAGGGCTCGAGATTGTCTGGATTGAACCTCTTGATCTGATCCAGCGTCGGGGGAAGACCGGTGAGGTCAAAGGTCAGACGTCGAAGCAGATGATGGGATTTTGCCTGGGGTTTGAGAGACCTTTTTTCTTTGGCAAGGCGCGCGGTGACGAGGTCATCGATCGACTTCCCGGTTTGTTTGGTGAGTCGGGTAAAGGACCAGTGTTCGGTGTATTCAGCCCCTTCCGCGATCCATCTTTTCAGGAGGACTTTTTCCTTGGCGGTGAGCTTCCGTTTGGAATCGGGAGGTGGCATCAAGTCATCCGGATCAACCGAATGGATCCGCTCGATTAATTCGGACTTCTCGGGCTTTCCCGGGACGATGGCACCGGTGTCGAGAGCATCCTCACGGAGGTCCAGACGAAGATCGCCTTCCCGGTGAGTCGGGTCGGTTCCATGACAGTAATAGCAATTTTCGGAAAGAATGGGTTGAATGTCCCGGTCGAAGGAAATTGGCTCAGCAATCAGAAGAGTCGGAAACCCGGCGAAGGCGAAAAAGGAGGATTGAAGGAGGCAGCGCATCGTCATCGGGACCCTCGACGGGTCGGTTGCACCGATTCTACCCCGGGAGGGCTCTTTCGCTGTCAAAAAAAATGCGTCCTCGGGAGAGTTCGGGAAATGCACTTTTGGGCTATCAAATTCGATAGTTGCGCGGTTAGAGCGGCGTAAAAGGGCTCATGTCAGCTCAATTCCCCCCTGAAATCAGGAACGGCCTGGTCCTTTTGCGACGTCGGATTCGGCGAATTCGCCTTTACCGTGGCTTGCTTCGATTGACCGGGGTGACTCTGGCGGGCCTGCTGGCGATTGTCGCGCTCGATTTCATTTTGGCTCCTCTTCCGTCCTGGGCCCGTGCCACTCTTTTTTTCGGCTGGCTTGCTTCTATCGGAGTGGGTGCGGTGGTTCTGGTGCTCATTCCTTTCTTTTCAAAGTTGCCCTTGGTTCGTCTGGCTCGTTGGCTGGAGGAACGTCACCCCGAGCTTCAGGAGCGCATCAGTACTACGCTGGAATTGGCTGATCATCCCGAAGGAGTCTCCCCGGCCCTTCTTGAGGAGTTGTCGGAGGAAGCGGCCGCCGACATGGGATCGATGGATCCCAATCAGGAAGTTCGCACCCGAAGAGTCCGCGCTTCGATGTGGCCGGCGGTTTCCTGCCTAACCTCCATTGTCACTCTGCTCGTGATTTGGCCCAACGAAATGGGACGCCTGCTCGTCCGGGCCGTCCTTCCGTTTTCGGAACTCGGAAATGCCGGGGCTTTCCGCTTTGAAGTGGCTCCAGGTGATCTTGAGGTGCTGGAGGGCGATGAGTTTACCTTGGAGTTGAGCTACACCGGCGAGCTCAACAAGCCGCTTGAATTGGTCATGGACAAAGGGGACGAACGGGTGGTTGAGGAATTGACTCCGGTTGCTACCAAGGATGGAACCTACCGCTACCAATACAAGGTTCACTCAGCTGACGAGGGGTTCCGCTATTCGGCCCGGGTTTCCCGTGATGAAAGTGATCGTTTTGAAGTCAAAGTGTATCCCATTCCAAGGCTTCTCGAACCGGTCGTGACTCTCGATTTCCCGGCTTACACCGGATGGGCCGACCGGACCTCTTCGCTGGGCACGGGGATCCAGGCTTTGTCGGGCACCAAGGTGACGGTGAAGGGACGCTTGGACACTCCAGTGAAAAATGGCGAGGTTTTCTTTGGCGAAGATTCACTCGGCGCTCTCGAGTTGGACCGTAAGGCTCGTGGGACCATGGTCTTGTGGAGCCAAACTCTCGAAATTGGACAGGATGGAGCGGCTGTGATGAAGGTGACCCATCAACTGGGCCGCGATTTCGAAGCCGCTCGCTTCTCGCTTGTCGCCGCAGAAGATCCGGCACCCGAGGTTGTTATTCTCACTCCACTGGAGCGCAGCTTCCGGGTGAAACCCACCGACCAGGCTGTGATCACCTATGCCGTTATTGAGGAAATCGGAATTGATCGGACCGAAATCGAACTGGAAATCGATGGCAAGGCCGTCGAGTCGCTCACTGAAGTCCCACCCGAGCGGGTTGCCATCGACAAGGGGAAGCGGTGGGAAGGGGAGGCCATGGTCTATCTTGGCAGTCTCATCACCAAATACCCCAAGGCTCGTATCATTCGCATGAGACTCAAGGTAAGCGACAACCGTCCGCCCGAACTGGATGGGCCCGGCATCGGTTACTCGGATTGGCTCGAATTTAAAATCAACAAGAGTGCCGAGTCTCTCGCCCGCCAAAAGCTCCGCAATCAGGACGAGGATCTCAAAAAGACTATCGAGGAGGTCGTTCAAAAGATTCAGAAGGCCAAGAATAAGATGAATGAGGCCAAAGCAACTTTGCATCAGGAGGAGGTCACGCGCCGGGCCGAGGAGTCTCTTGCCGAAGGTCGCGAAGAGCTCAAGGAGGCCCGGACTGACCTTGCCGACCTCAGTGAGCGCATGAAGGAGAGTGTCCAGGCTCATCGACGCGATGAAGTGGCCGAGGCTTCTGAGAAACTCGAAGAGGCTCAGGAGGCTGTCCAGAACGCACCGCTCCAAGATACCCCTGAGGCTCGCAAGGAAGAGGTCGATCGAGCCCTTCAGAAAAGCGAGGAAGCCATCCGTGATCTTCAGGAGTTGCGTCAGGAGGTGGAGAAAGACCGGAGCAAAATGGAAGATTTGGCCAAGTTGCAGGAAATGGCCCAGCGTCAGGACGAACTCGCCCGTCAAGCCGAGCAGGTTGAACCCAACGAAAATTGGCAGCGGGAACAGGAACAACTTCGGGACGAGTTGCTCAACAGGGTGAAGGAATCTCCTGAAGCCAAGGCCGCCGCAATTCGGGCCCAGGCCGAAGAGGCTCTTGAGTTTGCTAAGGAAGCTGGAGAACTTCAGGAAGCCCAAGAAGATCTTGCCGAAATCAGCGAACAGGTGAATGAAGCGACTGCAACTGAACTCAACGAAGATCAGGTTCGCGAAGCTCTGGCAGCCGAGCAGGAGAAGGTCGCCAATGAAGCTCAAAAAGAACTCAACGAGGCCCGTCGTGATAATGAAACACAGCGTGCTCGCGATTTGAACGAGGCGGTAGCAGAAGCCAAACGTGCCGCTCAGAAAGCCGAGGAGGACAAGCTCGAAGACGCAGCCCGCCAGGCCGACAAAGCCGCCGAGGATCTTGCGCGTCGGGCTGATGAATCACCGACCCAGGAATCGCTTGCAGAAAAGCAGGATCAGATTGCCGATGCTCTAGAATCACTTGCCGAAGGCAATCTCGAAGAGGCTCGAGAGACCCTTGAAGAACTTCTGGAAAACCCGACCCTTCGTGAAACCGGCAAGGAGGTCGCTCAAGAGCAGGCCAAGTTGGTGCAGGAGGCCCAGCAGGAGCTGAACGAGGCCCGCCAACAAAAGGACGAACGGGCCTCCGATCTTGCCCAGGCAATACAGGAAGCCAATGAAGTGCTCGACGAAGCATATCAGAACAAGCCTGAACAAGCTGCTGAGGCTGCCAATGAGGCCGCCGAACAGCTGGCGAAAGGGGAAGAGGAATCGCTTTCCCAGGAAGCCATCCGCAAAAAGCAGGAGAAGCTCGCGGAAGCCTTTGAAGCCCTTGCTGAAGGGGATGCTGAAAAAGCCCAAGACGCTCTCGCGGAAGCCCAGAATGTTCCTAACCCCAACGGACTGGCCGAAGCTCTCGCCCAGGCTCAGGAGGATCTTCAACAGGGTATCGAAAACGAGCAGGGTGAGGCTAGCGAAGCCGGCGATGATGTGCGTGCCGAGTCTCTTGCGGAAGCTGCTCAGGAAGCAGGCGAAGCCGCTCAGGAAGCAAAGTCGAATGATGCCGAGGGTGCCGCCGATGCCGCCAGTGAAGCGGCCGGTGAACTTGCTGAAGGTGCTGAAGGTAGCCCGTCTCAGGAGTCTCTACAAAAGCAGCAGGAGTCGCTTGCTGAAGCGTTCGAGGCGTTTGCGGAAGGTGATCTTGAGAAAGCCGCGAGCGCTCTCGAAGACATGCAGTCGGAGCGTCTTGAAAATGCCCTCGAACAAGCTCTCGCCCGCGAGCAACAGGACATTGTGGAAGGAACCCAGCAGGAATTGAGCGAAGCTCGTGAAGCCCTTGAAGATCGCGCCAACAATCTGCCCGAAGCCCTCGCCCAAGCCCAAGCTGCCCTTGAACAAGCTAAACAAGGCGATCTGTCTGCCGCTGCTGAAGCCGCTCAGGCCGCCGCGTCCGAGCTTTCCGAAGGATCCGAGCAGTCCGCTTCGCAGGCCGGATTGCAGGAGCGCCAAGATCAGTTGGCCGAAGCTCTCGAAAGTCTTGCCGAAGGTGACGCGGCCTCCGCGCTTGCTGCCTTACAGGATATTCAAGCCGATCGAGCTGAAGCCCTTGCGGAAGCGATTCAGGGAACGCCGCCGGTCGAAGGCAATCCTCTCGGGGAAGCAAGCCAGCAAGCCGAAGGAGGCGCCCAGCAAGCTCAGCAAGCCCAGCAGTCCCAGCAATCGGGGCAAAGCTCACAGGCCTCACAGCAACATCAGGCAGCAGCTGAGCAGTTCGCTCAGGCCCAGCAATCCTTGCAAAGTGCCTCGGCCCAAATGAGCCAGCAAGCTCAGCAGGCTCAGCAGCAGGGAGAAAACCCCAGCATGGCTGACGCCCCCGGAGAGCAACTCGCTGATGCACTGCAAAATAGCTCGGAAGCCGCTCAGGCCAGCCAGTCGGGGCAACAGCAGTCAGCTGCCGAAAACTCAAGGGCCGCCGCTGACTCACTTCAAGAGGCCGCCAAGCAGGCCATGTCCAACATGCAGCAGGGCAGCCAACCCGGTGAGTCCAATGCGCAATCGGATCAACCGCCGCAGCCCGGTGAAGGGAAGGGGGAATCGCCTCCGCCCGAAGAAGCGAAGGAAGGCCTCCGCCAGGCTCAAGCCGACAAAGGAGTTCCGCCCGAGTTGGCCAAACTCGGCATCAACACCGAAGATTGGGAAAAGATTCAGGCAACTCTGAAGACCGATGTCAGCGGCGCCCGAGGTGCCGCAATTCCCGAGGACTATCGCGGACTAGTGCGAAAGTATTTTGAACAGATCTCGAAGGAAAAATGAAAAGGCTTCTGATTACATTCGTTGCTTTGGGTATTCCCGCTCTTCTCTCTGCTCAGGAGGAAGCCCAAACTGTTTTTGCCCAGTGGAAGGAAAAGGCCGACCCCGCCGTTGAGCGCGGTCTTGAATATCTCGCTTTGGTTCAGGAAGACAATGGTAGCTACCCCGGAAGCTACGGCGATTCCTGTGGGGTGCCGGCTCTCGCCGGAATGGCTTTTTTGTCGCGCGGCCATTTACCCACCGAAGGGCCCTACGCCTCTTCGCTGAACAAGATCATCGACTTTTTGTTGGGTCGGCAGGACCGTCGGAGCGGACTTTACACTGGAGGTCAGTATGGAAGCGGTCCCATGTATGGCCACAACATCGCCACCCTTTTCCTTTCCGAGGTCTCGGGAATGGTTGACCCTGATCGACAGAAGAAGATTAATGAAAGTCTGCCCCGGGCGCTTGCTCTAATTTTGCGAGCCCAAGCCGTGAAAAAGAGCGACCGGCATCAAGGTGGCTGGCGCTATCACCCGAACTCGCGCGATTCCGATACGTCTTGCAGCGGTTGGGCTCTCATGGCGCTGCGTTCGGCCAAATTGAATGGGGCCGATGTTCCCGACAAGGCCATCGCTGATGCGGTTGCTTACCTCTACGGAAATTTCTCGGAAAAGAACGGGCACTTTGGTTATTCCAGTCCCCACAACCAAAAGAACTCATTGACGGGGATGGGCCTCCTTAGTCTGGAGCTTTGTGGCGAACACGGTAAGCCCGCTACCACCAAGGCGGCTGACTTCATTCTCCAAACATTCCGTTCACTTGAAGGCGCCCAGTTTGAATTCTACGGTAATTACTATAATGCTCAGGCCATGTTTCAGATCGGAGGTAAGTATTGGGATACCTACGCCAACTGGATGTACGAGACCTACTTAAAGACTCAAAAAGAAGACGGTTCATGGTCCAGTCGGGAAGCCGGATCAGTCTACGGGACCGCCATGATGACCCTGGCTTTCACCGTGCCCTATCGTCAGTTGCCTATTTACCAACGTGACGAGACGGTGGACGAGGAGTAGGGTCCGGCCCAGCCAACATGTCTGAGATCGACGAACTCAATCAAGCCCTTGAGAAGGCCCGTGATGCCGACCAAGTCGCAAGTGCCTGTGTTCTCTACGAGGAGATTCTCACCCACGACGAGGAAGAGGATTTCGCGTCTACTTTGCTCTACGTCCAAGATTTGAATGATCTTGGGAACTACGGGCAGGCCCTAGCCACGTTGCAGCGGATTGAAGATCTCGTGCCCAAAGTCCTGATGATGAGTTATCATTGGGCTAAAGGGACTGTTCACGAGGAGATAGGAGACTTTTCGGAAGCGGAAGTCTGTTATCGTGAAGCGGATAAACACGAAAACGAAGGCCGCGGAGATTATCTTGTCCAAGCGGCCAGCATGGCCTTTCGTCGTGGTGAGGTGGAACGCGCGGAATTTTTGGTGCGGGAAGCCTTGAAGAAGGATTGTGAGCGCGATGAAGCCTTGAGCAATCTCGGTGGCTACCTCGCCAGCCAGAGGCGATTCGTCGAAGCCAAAACCGCGTTCCAAGAAGTCCTGACTATCGATCACGAAAACGAAAACGCTCGCGAGTGGCTCATCGACCTCGAGCAGTTGATTTAAGAAATCCTACTTCGGCGTCGCTTCGCCGTGAGGGTAGCGGTAGTCGGCTTTGTCATCGGTCGAGACCTTAGCGGTCTTTCCATCGGCTGGGGTGTAGAGGAAAAGCTTGCGGCCGGCATGGTAGACGATGGCCGATTGATCTCTGGTCCAACGAGGGTAGGCAAACCAGACTTTTTTGCCACCCTCATTGGCGAACGGTTTGAAATTTGTCATCGCCAGCTTGGTAGCGTCGAAATCAGCGAGATAGAGGGTGCGGCCAGGAACGGATTTTTTGAATCCCTTCTGATACTCGAAGCAGACTTTCTTTTCGTCCACGGAAAGACTGACACGAGCCAGAATGCCTCCCTTGTCGAGATCACATCGGATCCGTTCATACTTGGGAGAACCCTTGAGATTGGGAGTCATCAGATAATAGCCGGGACCTTGCTTGGGTGGATTGGACCGAACGAGAATCCGGCCATCGGTCAGACAGGTGAATGCCCAGGTATTGAACGCCTCCGGGCTGAGTGCAATTTCCTCGCCCGGTTTGGCGCCAATCTTGCTGGCGAATACACGGTACCGTCCCGTTCCCGGAGTCCGACGATTCCAGATCGGAGTGTTTGTGCCGTCACGTGTCCATGTTTGGTTGAAGTCGGTGTTTGTGCCGTCGGTGAGTTGATGGAATCCGGTGCCGTCGACATTGATGATACAGATCGCCGTTTTCCATTGGCTGACGTCCTTGTGGTTCATAAGGCGACGGAAGAAGACGAGCTTGTCCCCGGTCTTCGACCACGATGGTTTGAAGTCCCAATGGCCCTCGGTGAGCGGCTCGCCTTCGGGAGTTCCGAGAATATTCACATGGATTTCTCCGTCTTTATAGTAGGAGGAACGATGACCCTTTTCGGCACCTGTGGCAGGAAGGTAGAAAAATCCCGTCAGGAGGAAACAAGAGACTGATCGAATGATGGGGCGAATTGAATTCATAGAGATAATAGGCGTTTGTTTGTAAGGAAACCTCTCTCGCCAACAAGCTTGGAGTGAGTGAAGTCAGGGTTTTCTTAAGACCACCTTTTTGCCAGTCGGATTCAAGCCGCTAGCTCAATTGGGTGAGTAGGAAGAACTGTCATTTGGGGTTTGGAAGTCGAGGCATTTAC
>JBMYLT010000013.1:0-56648 GCA_049596615.1 Akkermansiaceae bacterium
CGGGCGGTTGGAGGAACCCAGTTCGCGCAGAGCGGTCAGGCCGAGCTGTTGATCTTCCGCGGCCAATTTGGGTTGAGCTAACCACTTCGTGATGATCGGTTCAAAGCCCTTGAGACGGAACTTGTTTGCCAAGCGAAGGATCAGTTGCTGGTTCTCTGGAGAAGCGGTTGGGAATGCCTCCAAAGAGGCTTGCTCGACAAGTCCGGCAAGAGCGGGGTCGGCGGCGAGTGCTGCATCGAGAGATTCAAAGGTGCGCAAGAGCGAAAGTCGCTTGCCGGGATCCGACAGGATGGTATTGAGACCATTCTTGACATCGGGATTCTGGAGCTGGCTTCCAAGGAGGGAAAGCTCTCCCGAACTCAGCGGGCGTTTCAGTCCTGGAATGGCTCTCACTAGTTGAGCGGCAGCCGCGGCCGGTTCTAGCGATTGGATGGCAAGGAGGAACTGCTCCGAGCTCAGACTGGAACCGTGAGCCTCGAGCATCGGGGTGGTGAGTTTGGAGTGATGTTCTAGGGCCCAGCGCGCGAGATAGCGTTCGAATTCGCGATCATATTGATCCCAGCCTCCGGTGGTCAAAGGGGCGTCGCCCAATGAAGTAACAAGAGCCATCATGGCCGGGGTGGGCGCACGGTGGTTGCGAATGGCATTGGCCAGTGCCACGCGAGTGCGGCGGTGTGACTTGAAGTCGGCATTTTTGGCGAGGGCGAGGAAACTGGCTTCGGGAAGGTTGTGTTCACCCGCCGCCCGGATGGCCTCGTAGCGGAGGGAAGGGTGTTTCGCTTTCGCGAGAGTCACGAGAATTGGTCCTTTGATTTGCTTCATCCCTTCAAGAGCCCATAGGGCGGCACAGCGTCGGGCCACGGAAGCGTCTTTGTCAGTTACAATGCTCTCGAGTGAAGGGATGCTATTAGCGTCCTTGCGATCCGAAAGTTCGTGCCATGCCAGTCGCGAAATGAGGGCGTTGGCTTGACCAAGGTGTTTAATGACCTCGGGAGACGACATTTTTGCGAGTTTGGGAGGTGCGACGGATTTCTGGCTGTGATGACGAATGCGCCAGATGCGCCCGTGGGTTTTGTCTCGGTCGGGGTGAGCGCGGGGGACTTCGTTGTGGGAGATCACCTTGTTATACCAATCAACAACGTAGAGGCACCCGTCGGGGCCAAAATGAGCCGCGATGGGACGGAACCACTTGTCGGACGAGATCAGGAAGTCTTCTTGTTTTTGGTAAAGGTATTGCCCCTTCTCGTTTGTCTTGACGGTGATAATTTGAAGTCGGTTCGTGATCGGGTTAACGACGATGAAGACCTCGCCATCGTAGGCCATTTGAAATGGACTGTCGTGGTCTTCAACGAGGGCAAGTCCGCTGAGTCCGGTGCCGCCCATTTGGGTTTTCGTTAACGAGGGCGGAATCTGTGGAGCGTAGGGCCGGAGTTTTTCTTGGGAGCCGGTGCGGTAGTGGGTACCGGGTTCAAATTCAGCAAGAGGAATGCCTAGATCGTTGGCTTCCTGGAGGAAGGTTCGCCCGTCCCGGGTCTGGGAGAACCCCCAGATGTTGTTCGGGCCGGCGGTGAGGAGCTCAAATTCAGAGCCATCGGGCCGCATCCGACCCAGCTTGCATTGGTTGAAAGCGATGGCTGTTTGACCGTTGATAAAGGATTGATTGTTAGGGCGTTTGACGAGCGACTTGTTGAAGAGTCCCTGGGCAACTGAAATCCAGCCTCCGGGCATTCGTTCAAATTGGTGGGGAAAGAGGTGGGAATCCTGAATGCCAAAACCAGTCAGAAGAGTACGAAACCCATCCGACTTTCCGTCTGAGTCGGAATCAAAATAGTGCCTGATGCTGTCGCCATACTGCACGATTGCTCCGTTTTCCCACGGGAGCACGCCGAGGGGAATGGCGAGTCCTTCGGCAAAGACACGAGGGGTGTGCGGGCCGGGCCCGTAGCAATTGTCGAAAACAAGGACCTTGTCCCGCCCGCCTCGAGCGTAGAGTTCTTCGGCATTCTTTCGATTCTCGTTGGCATCGACTGGGTATTCATAAGCGGTGGTGGTCCACATGCGGCCTGCCGAGTCCCAAGTCACGGTGATGGGTTTACCGACTCCTTCCTTTTCAGAAGCAACGAGTTCAGCGGTGAATCCCGGAGCAAGCTGGAAAGAGCTTGCCGCCTTCTCAGGAGGAATCGGGGATTTTAGAGTGGTTTTTTTGCCACTGCCAGCCCACTTCGGCGACCTCGGAGTGGCCGGAAGTTCCTTGATGGTGATGTTTTTGAACTGCACTTCGAAAGCTCCACCACCGTGGGCTTGGAATCCGATGATTCCGTCCTGGGGAATCCCAATGGCCCGCTCGGTGAAATCGAGAGCAGGAGTTCCGTTGATCCACGACCGAATCCGTGGTCCTTCACAAAGAATGCGATAGTGATTCCAGTCCCAGTCTTTCGCTGTTTTTACCAAGGCTGCGGGATCGACCGGTTCAGCGATGACCCTATTTCTTCGTGACTCATCATAGATCTTTCCCCACCAACCGATTCCGGCATCGACCTGGTAACCCATCATCTCGGAATTGTTCGGGATTCGGATGCTTCGCACCTGAATTCCCGAATTCATGAAGCCGGAGCCTTTGACGAGGCGAACATCAAATTCGAGTTCGAAATTCTCGTAACTCTTTTTGGTGGCAAGGAAAGTGTTACGGGGAACCTTTTGTTTGAGAGAGCCGCCTACGATCATGCCATCGCGGGCAGTCCACCATTGTTCTTCTCCTTGGCGGACATCCCATCCATTGAGGGTCTTACCGTCGAAGATGGAAATTTTCTGACCGAAGGAAAGAAGGGGCAGAGCGAGAAGGATCGTGAGGGCTTTCATGATTCTGATCGAGTGGGTATTCTCCACTATTTACGGGTGAAAAAGGGAGGTGTAGCCACAAGAATATACGGAATATCCACATTCCGTTTCCTGTGACGGGGTGAGCGGACGTCTATTTGTCCGAAGCCTAGCTTAGAGCTGGGCCGAATTCTCCGGAGTCACGTCAAAGTCGAAAACAACCAATCGTTCCAGTTTCGGTTGAACGAGCTCGACTCGTTTCATGTGTTCCGGATGAGGGAGGTAGGCATCGCGCGACTCGGCGCTGTCGAAGGTCATGATGAAGCCGTGGGTGTATCCGTCGTCGAGGCCTTCCGATGATTTGTAAGGTCCGTTTTCCATACTAAGCAGGCCAGGAATGAGGCCCACCATAGCGCGCATTTCGGCGAAGCACTCTTCGATTTGTTCGTCGGTCACACCTTCCTTGAATTGGAAGACTCCATAGTGTCTGGTCATTGTATTATCTGGTTGAGGAGTTGATGAGGGAAAGGAGTTTTTCGGCGGCACCGCGGGCGAAGACTTCGCTGTTGATTTCTTCGTCGTAGTCAATGACTTCGCAGGTGGCGTTTTCGTGAATGGCGTCGAAGAGCGCCTGGTCCGCTTTGGGGTCGAAAAAGCTCTGGCCTTCCGCCGAAATGATGGAGATGGCTTTGCGTGGGTTGAGGATGGCGGTTGGGGCCGGGTTGGCGTTGGCTTTCTCGGCGAGAATCTTTCCAAGCTGGGCACACTCCGCGGCATTGGTCCGGACAAGGGTGACCTGGGGGTTGTGAATGTAAATGGTGCGGTCTTCGTGTTGGGCCGGAAGGGTTTCCCGTTCGCCGTAGTTAGCCATGTCGAGGCAGCCGGGCGCGACCACTGCCGGGACCTTGGCCTTGGCCATGGCATCCATTCGTTCAGGGCCTGCGGAAAGAGTGGCCCCAAGCAATTCGTCCGCCCACTCGGTGGTGGTGAGGTCGAGAACTCCGGCCACCATGCCTGACTCAATGAGTGACTCCATGGTCTTTCCACCGGTGCCCGTGGCGTGGAAGACGAGAACTTCGTATCCGGCTTCTTCGAGGACTTTGGAGGCAATGTTAATACACTCGGTGGTGTTTCCGAACATGCTGGCCACGATGAGAGGCTTTTCCTTCTCGTCGACGATCTCTGCTTCAACCATTCCGCAAATGGCCCCGGCAGCCCGGGTGAAGATGGTTTTGGAAATCCGATTCAAGCCGGCCACATCAACGATCGAAGGCATCATGGTGATGTCCTTTGTTTCGAGGTAGTGGGCGGTGTTGCCGGAAGCGAGGGTCGATACCATCAGCTTCGGGAAACCGATGGGTAAAGCTCGCATCGCAGCGGTGCCGAGGGCTGTTCCTCCACCGCCGCCGAGTGAAATGACGCCGTTGATCTTTCCCTCGGCAACCAGTTTGGCGAGATACACCGGAGCTGCCTTGGACATCGCGACAACGCACTCCCCACGATCTTGGCGATCAATGAGTGCCTGGAAATCGAGGTCGATCGCAGCGGCGACTTCAAAGCGGGTCACGTCCGGGGTGACTTGTGGTTCCCCACCCGAACCGACGTCAATCAGGAGGGTTTCGTGACCTTGTTTCCGGATGAGGTCGGCAACGAAGGCGTGTTCATGGCCCTTGGAATCGAGCGTTCCTAAAACTGCAATCGTCATGGCTTCAGTAGATTCGTTTGACCGGAATGGACTTGAATTCGCGGGTAAGGTCTTCGAGAGGTTTCTCGACCGCCATCCGTTCGAGGCTGGAAGCTCCGACAAAACCAACCGCGTCGGTGTGTTCGCAAACGTGGGCGGCATGTTCCGGAGTTAAAATGGGGCCGCCATGAGAGAGGATCATGACATCCTTACGGATGGAATGAGCGGCATCGCAAATGGATTGGGTGGCCTTGACCGCGTCATCCATCGAGACGGTGGCATCGGTCACGCCGATGGAACCACCAATGGTGCAGCCAACGTGAGCAATGATGACATCGGCTCCCGCTTCTGCCATTCCCCTGGCTTCCTCTGGAGTCACGACGTAGGGGATGGTGAAAAGATCCATCTTGTGGGCGAGGGCGATCATTTCGATTTCTTTCTGCACACTCATACCGGTTTCTTCGAGAGTCTGACGGTAATGACCGTCGACGATGGTGTGGGTGGGGAAGTTGTTTACTCCTGAAAAACCCATGTCGATTACTTGGCGAAGAAAGTGCCACATTCGTCGGCGTGGGTCGGTAGCATGAACGCCGCAGATCACCGGGATTTCCTCAACGACCGGAAGGACTTCAAATTCGCCAATCTCCATCGCGATGGCGTTGGCGTCGCCATAGGACATCAATCCCGCGGTGGATCCGGCACCGGACATGCGAAAGCGACCTGAATTGTAAATGATGATGAGGTCGGCACCTCCTTTTTCGATGAACTTGGCGGAGATTCCGGTTCCGGCGCCGGCACCGATAATGGCTTCGCCTCGTGAGAGGGTGTCGTGAAGCCGCTCCAGCATTTCTTGTCTTGTGTAGGGGTTGCCGACCCCGGTCCATGGATTGGGCATGTTGGGATGAAAAAACTTGTCTTATTAGGTTAGGCAAATGGTGTGTAGATTGGGTGCACAATCGAATATAAAAAATCCACATCCCGGGGTAAGTGAACCGCTGATTTTTCTCTGGTGATGGGCCATTGTGAAAGGCAACCTGCCAAGCAAGATGTCGGGCAAGAAAAAGGATGTGGAAAGTCCCAAGAACGTCAGGGAGTTCGGCAAGAACACGCGCTCACGAGTCGTGAAGGCATGGCCTGGAGATGAACGGGATTGGCTTCGTGATGCTCCGGTTTGTTCTTTGTTGGGACGTCATCAGATCATTCATGCAGGCATCATGGATGCCCGGCCTCCTTTTGAGATCTTTCGCACCGATCAGTCGGGAACCTTCATGATGGCTTGCCTCAGTGGTCAAGGGTCGATTCTCGTGGGTGGTGGCTGGAAGGATGTGAAGGAGGGGCAGGCTTGTCTTTTGCCACCCTTTGTCGCCAATGGCCTGAAGTGCCGTGGTGGTCGAAGTTGGCGATTTTGCTGGGTGCGTTATCTTGAGAGACGGGACACCACCCCGATTGTCTCTGCCATTTCGCCGGTACTTGGTGATTATGCCGGGGAACCACTTTGTCGTGCTATCGAGGGGCTCTTGGCGGAATGTGAATTCGAGGGAAAAATGGCGCTTGCGCACCATTGGGTAGAGCTGATCCATCAATACGTTCTTCGCTTTGCCCAACCTCATAAGGAAGATGATCGATTGTGGAAGTTGTGGAAGAAGGTGGGGCGACGCTTGCAACATCCGTGGTCATTGGTGGAACTTGGCGAGGTGGCTTGTGTCAGCCCTGAGCATCTTAGACGGCTTTGTCAGAAGGAGTTGGGACGCAGTCCCATGCAGCAGTTGACCTACTTGCGAATGCAACGGGCCAGTGAGTTGCTACTCGATAGTGATGCCAAGATTGAAACGATTGCCAGGGCGGTGGGTTACCGCAATGCCTTTCACTTTTCAAACGTCTTTGTGGAATGGGCCGGTGTGCGACCTTCGGAATTTCGGAAGTAACTCAGCGGAGCACCATCTTCACCCGGATAAACTGCCGGTCTTCGGTGGTGGGGGAGAGCGGAGTTCGATAAGTGACCAAAGTTGTTCCATCTCCTTGGTTGGTCCGAGAGACAAGGTCGGCGGCGGTGAGTGGTGTCCAACCCGACAGGGTCGTGGAGTACTCCGCGATAATCATGGCATCGTCTGCCGAGAGGTTTTGCACGAAGCTCATTTCCAAGGTGGTGCCATTAAAGGCGGCGGCTGGGGTGCTCACCAATGCGTAGTCTTGCAATTGGTCGGGCGTTCCGGTGAAGGGGAGTCCATCGGTAGTGCCAGGATTCCCCCCTGGAGCGGTGCTCGTTCTCCAATTGAGGGGCGAGACGGCATCGTTACCTGAGAAGACGAGGCTGTAGCCATTCCCATCTGTATCTTCAGGCCATGGATTTTCATCGCCATACCTAAACTCGGATATGATGCTTGTGTCGACGGCCTCATAACGAACCTGTTCTCCTCCATTGCTCAGTTGTCCGACGTATTCTCCAGCGATGGTGAGGCTGCTAGTGTCATATCGAAACTCGAAGGCCGCTCGATTGGCGACGATTAGGACTCTTGCCCCGGGGCTGAGAAGAGTGCCTTGAGGGAAAGTGTAAGAGACCCCATCGGTGAAAGAGGATCTACTGAGATCGACATCGACACTTGAGACATTCGAAACTTCGATGAACTCAAAGAGGTCTGCATCGTTGAAGCCAGCTTCGATTTCTGCGAGTGAGGGGTCCGCAGGGTGGTAGTGTAGTTCGCTGACGACAGTGTTTGTCGAGTTCGCCAATTGAGTGGCACTGGTATTGGTGATGGTGATGGTGTCGCTTCCAACCTCAAGTCCCTGATAATTGAAGGCTCTCACGGTCAATGGGTTGGCCCCGAGCGCAACGGGAATGGTCATCTGCCAGGAATTGGCATCGGTCCAAGTGACCGGATACGGGATGTCATTCACCTCGATGGCAAAGACATCAATCCATGCATCTCCTTCGACCTCAACGGCGCTGTCGGCCTCCGAGAAATCATTGCCGTTGTTGGTGGTGATCTCAAAGGCGATCTGACCAGGGAGGGAATTCGCACCCGTGGCCGCTCTTCCTGAGATGTAGCTTGGGAGTCCATTGAGGTTGTCTCTGGTCAGCGTGGTGAGATGGGAGGCCAGTGGAGTGGCGTAGGCGGTGTTGAAAGTGGTAGCGGCCAAATCCTCCAAATGACCATCAAAGACACGTCGGTATTGAGGGATGCTGAAGAGCTTGACCACGTTGTTGCGTGTAGGGGTGATCGAGGAGCCGGTAGCAAGTTGGAAGGAGCGATCCAGGTCCCACTGAAGGATGATGATCTTTTGATCGGTTGGTCGAACGTAATAGCGGAAATTGTGTTCCCAAATCCGGCTATAAATGTCGTCGGTTCCATTGAGGGACATCATGGCGAAAGTGCGCATCCATTGGTCAACATCGATGAGGTCGTCGAGAGCATTTTTCAGGGCAGTGCCGTTGAGGCTAAGTGCCTGATTCAGGGCAACCATCTGTGAGTAGTCGTCTCTCCCGCGAGCCGACCGAATCTGAAATCCCCATCGATAGGGTTCCTTGTCGCCCCCCCGGTCCTGGAGGTCATAACGACCGTTGGTATGATTGTAAGGATTACCGATCTTGAGCCCCTCGGGGCCACCGTTGGTCCCATTGGGATTGTAGAGTAGTTCTTGATTGAAAAGAGTGCCACTGGTGTCGCTTTCGGGGAAAAGGCCATCGAAGAAATTTGCGGTGTGCCGACTCATGGAAAGAAGACCCACGCCCCGATCGCCGGTGTTCGGGGTGATGATGTGAGCGACATCATCGTAGAAAGACCAATAACCGCCACCTGCGCGATTCATGAGCATTTTGGCAAGAAGTTCCTTCAGATTCGGGCTCCGCTCAATGGAAATGGTCTGGTGCACTCCCCGGAAAAGGTGGTCTGGCTGGAACTCCAGGTTGAAGCCGTAGTGCCCACTTTGAAAGCGACCAAAGCCGCTCGCCTTGAGCCTGATTCCCACGTTGTAGTAGACTCGCTCTTCGTCCTCGATCACGGTGGCTGGAAAGCGATCATTACTCATCCGGTTGGTGTTGAGAAACAGGAAGGAACGATCACTGTTGGACATCACAATTCGAAGGTTGTGTCGAAGGCCCGAGTTATCGGCAAGGTTGTCCTGAACCTTGTAGAATGCTCCTCCGTCTCCTGCTTCAGCGGGGAAAAATGACTCGGTGGAAGATGAGTCACGACCTCTGACGTAGAATCGAATGATTCGGCTGCTGCTTTGACCAGGAATGGTCCCGGTGTATCGACCATCCGCTCGCGGTATCATCGCCACACTGCTAAATCCGCCGCCATTGACGGAATAGAAGAGGGTCATCTGGCCGATGCCATCCGGGTCTTGGGCCGCAATCGATACGGAAACCGCCTGACCAGGATTGGGGATGACCGGGGAGTGAGAGAGTCCGGAGAGGGACGGGCCGGTATTGGCACTGGCGGTCGAGTTTGCAGTGCCCGGGGTGCCCCAGATTTCGGGAACATCGAGGAGCGTGGTTTTCTGCAGGTAATTGAAGTAAAGCCGGGTGTTGACTTGATTCGATCCACTGAGCCACTTGGCCCGGAAGGTGATGGTATACTCGCGACCGGTGACGACCCTCTCGGAGTTGGCGAAAGTCGTTTCAAGTTTGTTGTGCTTATCTTCGGTCGGGCCAGTCGCGACGACGTGAAGGCATTGATTACCGGGATCTTCCGGATCGGTCACGACGATGGTCTTGCCATGGCTGCCATGGGTGCCAACGGCGCGCCACTTGTCGGCTGGATTACCAATGGTGTCTGATTCAAAGTCTCCATTTTGAATGAACTCAATTGAGCCGTTTTCCACCACGCTAACGTCATCGAGCAGAAATTCTCCGCGATCAAGGAGAGCGATGAGGAACTCATGATAGACATTGTTGCCGATGCCATCGTTGATTGCGGTTCCAGTATAGGTGTAGGTTTGCCAGGTGCCCGATTCTCGGGATGGTGCCCAGGAACCAGCCACATTGTTGTTTGATCGGGAATCGATAAGTTCGAGACTGGAGCCACTGCCATCAGCCTCGGCGTGCCACTTGCCTGAATCGAAGTAGCGGACGATGTCGGCTGGATTGCCATTGGGGTCGATCAACCGGATAGTCTCCCCTCCATTATTCAAGCGCCCTGAGTAATCGCCGATGATGGTGCTTGTAGGAAACTTTTCAGCGAGGGCAGAGGCGTCTTTCGCCACCACGAGATAATCGCCCGGGTTGAGATTGGTGGCGGGGAAATCAAAGCTGATACCTCCCCGAATAGCCCAACCATCAAGAGCAATGGCCACACTCGATCTGTTGTAGAGCTCGATCCACTCTTCTTCCCTTTCGGTGTATGGTGGTTCGCTGCTTCCGGCCTGATCGGGATAGTCAAGGATCACCTCCAAGCCCATCACGACATCGCTGCTGCCGGTATTCGCCTGATGGACTTCGACTGAAAGTCGATTGCTCCCTTCAAGAATGTTTGGTTTGGAAATGGTGAGTGAACCGAGTGAGGCATTTCCGATTCCAGGAGAGGCCGGGGTGGTCGGAGTGATGGTTCCTCCGGGCATGCCGACGCGAGCAATTTCAATGCCATTCAGATAGATGACGGCACCATCGTCGAAGTAATGATTCAGGGTCATTTCGCTGACTTGCGTGGTGCCGGAATAGTTGAATTCGGTTTCGAAGTAATAGGTGATCTTTGGAGATAGAGTGATCTCGGTGCCGATGGGTTCGCCAAGGGTGCTCGTCTCCCTGCCAAGTAAACCTGGTCCCTCGTCCCAACTTACGTCATCGACGGGATGACTTGTGGTGGCCCAGTTGGATGGAAGACCGGACGCTCCGGCATCGAGATGGTAACGCCAAGTTGAGTCGAAATTGAGGACGGTGGTTGTGATCGGAGGTGATGAGGTGGGAATGCGACGATCAGGGTAGGCATGATAAAAGATTTCGTTGATGACGAGACCCTCTTCGAAAGTGACTTGATTTGCGGCGCCGGGGGTTGAGAGGTCGGGGCGAAACCACTCGGAAGATCCGTCGGGAAATCGAGCCCAGGCCCGATCATCGACCCGAAGAGTGTCGAGGAGGCTGGCTTTTCCAGGCGAGAAAAGGAAAAGTCGATTATTGTCCGCCGGTGAGAAGCCCAGCGTGGCGGTATCGAGACTGAGGAAGGCTCCTGGTGCAAGGGTGCCCACGGGGAGAAGGTAGTCGCTGTGCAGCGGATCCGATGAGGAGAGAACGAAATTGCCGTAGTCAATTGGAGAGGTTCCTCCGTTGTAAAGTTCGACTTGAAAATTGGCATCCATACTACCCGAAGCTTCATTGAAGACGAAAGCGGCGGTGGAAGCAGTGGCGTTCGCGGAACCCGGAGTCCCGTTTGTGTTGCTACTGAAGCTCCAATTTTCCGGGTGGGACGTTCCGGCCATCGGGTCGATCTTGGCAAGAGTGAATCCTGAACCATCGGGTGCTATTGGCCATGGTGCGGTATCGGAGTAATCCAATTCGTCCATGATGCGGCGGGAATCGAGAGATTCGTTTGGAACGCCACCGAGTGATGCCCCTCCGTTGCCACCTCCCGAGTCATCAGGGATCAGTAGTTGAAATCCACCCCAGTTTCCTTCTCCGTTCGTGCCTCCTTCGGCTCGGCCCAGAATCAGTGAGTTTGCTCCTGGAAACGGGCTGATGTCTTCAATGATGACGCTCCCACCGGCGGGGGCAAAGACGGATGTTTCGTCGGCGAGGCTTCCGTCACCATCGGTATCGATGGTGATTTGGATATCGCGAGCGACTCCTCCGTAAAGAATGAGCGAGTAGGATTCTCCCGAGTCGAGTCCTGTGATTCGCCAATCGATGGAAGCGTCGGCATTGCCAGCGTTGACGAAAAGGTAATCGGAAAAAAGGGGGTTGCCAGCTTGGCTCCATCCGCTGACCGTTCCGGTGATATTGAAGTTTACCGAAGAGGAGGACCCGTCACTTTTCACAAGAGCCAGCGATGGATTGGAACTGGTGGTGGGATGTCCGCCAATTGTCAGGTGATTCCAAGTCCCACCCAGTCCTGTCGCCTCGCCAGTCATGTCGAGGGGGGGAGCGAGTTGTCCCAGAGCTCCGCCGTTGCCGTTGCCCTGAAGATCGACGTTCCAAAGGGTTTCCGCCACGATCTCAGGTGGGGCGGAGTCCGTGATGCGGAAGGAACGATTGTTGTTGTAAAGGCGGAGAGTATTTCCTGAGTTGGAAAGAAAGCCATCGTAGGGGCCCAGAGCCCCAGACTGTCCGGTTGCGGCCTGAAGCGCGGAAGGATCCTTCGCGACAACGAGATAGCCTCGCGCGGGGATGGTCGTTCCCTCAGGGAAGTTGAAGCAAACGTCGCCATCCAGTCTCCAATTTGAAATGTCGGTATCGATAGCGAGTTGATTGTGGAGTTCGACATACTCGAGCGAAGAGTTGTCGGAAGTCGGATGATAATGAATCTCGTTGAAGACAATGACGCTATCCTGTCCGCAGACGAGTCCAACGGAGAGAAGAAGAGGAAAAAAGGTGGGTTTCATTAGGATAAAAAAAGGGGGCCGAAGACCGGTCCCCCTCTTGAAAGTTTACGAAAGCGATTCTACTGGCGGGTGACGCGGTAGTACTTGGCTGGAACGATGGGCGAATCCACGAGTTGGGACGTGGTAGTGGCGGGGGCCGCTGCCGCGTTCAAGTCTGAGAAGAGGGTCGTCCAAGACTGGAGGTCTTGACTGGCTTCGATCGTGTAAAGCGCTCCCGGTGCACTCGTCCAGGTAAGGAAAACATCCTCGCCGTCGTAGTCGATGGATTCGATGCGCACACCGGAACCAGTTACGCCAACAAATGTTCCAACAAGCTCGAATCCTCCCCAGTTGGCCTCTCCAGCGTTACCCGGATCCATCGTGCCATTGATCGCCCCAGTTGAATCTGCAGTCACGTCGAATTCCAAGCCGCTTGCCGCAGGAACGAGAGTAGGGGTCTCGTCACCAAGATCACCGTTTCCGTTGGTGTCCACAGTGACCGAGAAATCGCGCGCAATGCCCCCGAAGGGAAAGAACTTGTAGCTGCCATTGGGAGTGAGGCCGGTGATTTGCCAAGCCATGGAAACTCCAGCATTGCCAGCGTTGACAAACATGTAGTCGTCGAAGATGGGCTGATTGGAAGGAGTGTTGCTCCATGAGGAAATCGTTCCGGTCACATTGAAGGCGACGTTGGTGGGCGTGCCGGCAGCATTAACCAGATCGCTCCAGGAAGGGTCTGTTTCTGACTGGTCGTGCCCGGTGATGTCCAAGGCATTCCAAGCGCCCGAATTGTAGTTGCTGAGGGGCGATCCTCCTTGCATGAGAATTGGGAGGCTTGGGAAGATTCCCGGGATGCCTTGGAAGTCGACACTGAGGACATTGGGTGAGCCTGAAGGAGTGCTTCCGGCGTTGTTAGGATCGGTTCCGTTGATGACTTCATTGTTATCGTTGGTTCCATCCAAGTCGGTATCCCAGAGATTGGGATCAGTACCCGGCTGGGTGTTCGGGTTGGCTGGATCGAAGGGGAGGTCGGGATTTTCATCACCATCCAGAAGGCCATCGCCATCGGTATCTTCGTTCAAGGGGTTTGTCCCAGTCGAGGTGACACTGGACCAAAAGCCGGTGCCTGTTTCCACGTCGTCATGATAGCCATCATCGTCAGTGTCTTCATCTTGTGGGAGAGTGCCGGCTGTTTGTTCCTGAAGATTAGAAAGGTTATCGTTATCGGGATCTCCGCTGGCGCCATTGTCCCCATTGGGATCGTTGGCATCGAGTCCTCCGTTGACCTCGAAGGCATCAAGGAGTTCATCATCGTCACTATCTGGATCCGAGGGATCCGTGTTGTGGGTGTTGATTTCATCATCGTCCGTCAAAGAATCCTGATCAGTATCGTCGCTGAGTGGACTGATCAAGATGTTGTTGTTGGCGAGACTGTTCCATTCTTCAAGGTCAGAGAGATCGTCCGTGTCGGAGTTGGTGGTGTTGTTCGCAATGTCGAGGCCGCCGAAGTAGAAATTCTCCCAGTTATCTCCTAAGGAGTCGCCATCGGTGCTGGTGGGATCTGAGAGTGATTCGACATTGGGAGGAAGGTCGAAGGTGATGCCACCGAGCAAAGCACCGGAAGGAGGGGATGTTCCGTAAATGATGTAGACCTCTCCTTCGGAAACACCCTCAAGATCAAACTGAACCAAGTCGAGTCCGCCGTTGCGATCGATATCCTGATTGGCGGTGCCACCCCCATCTTGAGCGACTCGCACATTGGTCACATCCCAGTTGGGGCTGTCACTTTGGTCAGCAATGAGGCCGATCCGGATATCATCAGGGACTCCAGCACCAAGTGTGAATCGGAAAAGCTCAGTTTCAACACCACCACCTGGCGAGAGAACGATGCCTCCCGTGTTGTAATTGTTTCCTCCAACCGTGACGTCGTCATAGTTGGCCCAACCACCCGAGGAGTTGGCGATGCTCCCATCGATTGACGAGATGTAAGCTGGTTTGAAATCAACGACGTTCTCGTCCCACGGACGGTTTGCAAGATTCGTTCCCTCGGTGATCGAATTGAAGAGAACGAAACCTTCCTGGCCCAAATTATTGGCGTCAAAATCGGCAATATCGGTGCCGCTCCCGAAGCCTGGAGGGGTGAGGTCTGTGGTGACTCCTGCGGAAGTGACCGTGCCGGCATGGAGAGCTCCAGTGAGCAGGAATGGAAGGGTGTGTGCAACGAAAGTCTTCATATTCCCGTATTAAATACAACAAGGAACGATTTGGCCATATCTTTGGTCAACCATAGCATACATATAATCCACATCAGTGGTTCCGGGATGCCTTTGATTTCTGACTTTCTCGGCAGTTTCGTCTCTTGGAATCAACGGTCTCACTTCTCAAGCCGATAAGCCTTTTTGAGAGCAAGAAATGCGGATGTAAGCTCCTTGTTGGAGAGGGGGCGATTCCAGATGAGAAAGCGGGCGATTTCCCCGTCGAATGATTCATAGCCTGGGTGCTCAATGGCGTCGCGTTCTTGACCAATGGCGAGGCGGGAGGGGTTTGCTTTGGGATTGACCGGAAATGAAGTGGTCGCAATGGCCTGATCCGAGCGATTGAGGAATAACTCCAGCAAGACCTTGCCCGTGCCTGCTCCTTGTCGTCCGGCCACCAAGTGGAACCGTCTCGTTGCCAGTTTGGGGCCGGTGAGTTTCGGATTATTGAGATCGAATCGGCCGAAAGTGATCCCGTTGCGAGTCCCGAACCACAAAGTATTGTCATCGTTGAGGCATCCCCAAAGACCTTCGTATTTACCGCCATTGCGAAGGTTGCCGAAGAAGGAGTTGACGTCCTTAAGCCCTACTCGCTGCTCGTAGACCGATAGCAGAGTGATCCAAGTGTGACCTTTTCCGGTTGTGAGAGAATCGAAAATATCCTCGTCCGGACAGACCAGTTCACCTTGCCTGAAAATGAGGCTGGCAGGTGTTCCTTTTGAGGAGTTTGAGGTTCGAAGGGTAGGGCATCCGCTGAGAGGGGTTTTCCGTCCCTCATCCTGTTTTTCGAAAATTAGGTCTTCGTGACCGCTCGCCTGATTGGTCCAGGAGAGAACGCGATTTTGAGCATCCGTTTTCAGTCCCTTGGTGGCGTCGAGATCAAGAAGAAGGGCTTCTTTGGAAAGTGTCTGTCCGAGGGCAAATCCGGGGAGGAACAGGAGGAGAGCTTTCATGGCATCGAGGGTCAAAAAAAGGCCCGGACAAATGCCGGGCCTGAGGAAGTGTGGAATCGAACGATGATTAGCGAACTCTCCGCCTTAGGATGAATCCGGCACCAACAAAAAGGAGTCCAAGTGAGCTCGGCTCAGGAACGCTGGAGAATGTCAGACCACCGATGAGGGCGCCAGAGCCGGGTGAGGTCGCATAGACGGTGTAAGTCTCACCGGCCACACCTCCATTGATGTCGAACTGAACGAGGTCGGTTCCACCGTTGATGTTGACGCTTTGGTTGTCGGTGATTCCACCAGGTCCTTCAATCCGGATATTGGTGGTGCTCCAGTTTGGGCTGTCACTATGATTGGTGATCACGCCCAAGGTGATGGCTGGAGGAACCGAAGCACCGAGCTCGAAGGTGAGAAGTGGGGCTTCTACTCCATTCCCGGGAGAAAGGACCAAGCCTCCGGTATTGTATTGGGTTCCACCCACCATGACGTCATCGTAGTTGGCCCAGCCCCCGGAAGAAGCTGATCCGCTCCCATCCATCGTGCTGATGTAGGCGGGAGAGTTGTTGACGAGGGCCTCATCCCATGGGCGGTTTGCCACGTTGGTGCCTTCGGGCACTGAGTTAAAGATCACGAAGCCATCGGCAGCAGCCCCAGTGGCATCGAGATCAGCAACTTCAGTTCCAGATGCAAAGCCCGCGGAGGTCAGGTCGGTGAGAGTTCCAGCCGAGGTGATTGTGGCAGCATTCGCTCCCAGTGTCCCCAAGGCCACAATGCCAAGTGTAGTAATGAGATTCTTCATATCGATCGTTTACCCGTTTGAGATCTGTTGATCATGCATAATTAAATGATCTTGCAAATGGAAAAACTCCACAGACGCATACAGGAAATCCACCTCTTGGAGGTGGCTCATTTTTCCTCAGCCAACTCCAAAAGTTTCTGGGAAAGCTCTTCTGCCAGCGGTTTGAGATCTTGTCTTTTGGCAAGGTCGAGAGCTTTTTCAAGGGTCGCAAGAGCTTGTTCCTTTTTTTGATTGGCCAGGAAGGCGGAGGCCAGAGTGTCCAAGATGGCAGGATTTTGATTTTGGGTGAGCTTGGCGGCTCGAGTTGCGAGCGTAAGAGATTGAGGGCGATCTTTGAAGCCGGGCGAGGTTGCCAAAAGATAGGCGAGATTGTTCAGGGCGGGGAGATAGTTGGGAGAGATGGCGAGGGACTTTTGGTAAAAGTCGCGGGCTTTGGCAGGTCGTTTGAGCTTCTCGCTGGCCAAACCTGATTGGAAGGGGATTTGAGGATTGTTGGGATGAATACGAGCGATCTTCTGGTATTCGGCGAGGGCTTGCTCAATCTGGCCGGCCCTTTCGTAAAGGTGGGCTAGTTGCATCGCATTCCCAAAATGGTCGGGAGCGAGGAGGTAGGCTTGCTGGTAGTGTTTGAAAGCCGATTGGAACTGCCGGGTTCTTTCGAGAGCAAGACCGAGATGATAATGAGAGGCCGCGAGATTTGGATTGAGACGAACAGCCTCCTGAAGAGACGCGATGCCTTCTCCAATCGTTTTGGGATTGCGAGCGAGGATGGCACCACGGTTGAGGTGGGCGACGGTGATTTTCGGGTCGAGAGTGATGGCTCGTCCGTATTCGGCGAGGGCGTCGGGGATCTTCTTCTGTCGCTCAAGAGCAAGAGCGAGGTTGAAGTGGACCAGAGGTGAGTCCTGATGTTCTTGAAGTGCTTCTTGGTAGTAGGAGATGGCAGTGTCAAAATCTTCGTCTCTTGCGTAACGATTGCCGACCTGAGAAAAAACCTCAGCGTAGCGTTGGGCGCTTTCGAAGGAGAGTTTGTGTTTCTTAGCAAAGGCAAGACCGGGCTGACTGAAGTCCGCTTCGATGAAGTCACTCACAAGTTTGCTGACCGGGTGGAGTCTTGCCGCGCCACTCCAAATACCGGGATAAGGGAGGGCGGCACGGAAGTGAGAGAGTGGATTGGAATGCTTCGCGCTTGCCGTGGTAACCAAATGATCTACTGGTGCCGGACCGCGATAGAAGGCAATAATGTTTCCTTGAGGATCCAACAGAAATCCGGAAGGAAGAGGAAGGGGCTCGTTTTGCGCAATGATGCGATTGGCGATGAGTTGAAGTTGATGAAGAAGATCAGGATGAGCTCGTTGATGAGAGAGCGGGATCGTGTGTTTTTTTAAATAGGCTTTGGCCCCCTCGTGAGTGGACTGATCTCCTTCACCCAGGCCGTTGACCGATAAAGCGAGGGTGTCGATGCCTGCCTTCTCGAGGCGTGTCACGTTCTCGGCAAGGTTGGTAAAGCTGGCATCGCATGCGGGACACCAGCTTGCCCAAAGGGTTACGAAAAGAGGGCGACCTCGATTAGGGACAATAGGTTGCTTGGCTTCGTTCTCATCGAGAAACTCAAGTTGAGGAATGGGCATGGGTGCGCAGAGACGAACGGCAGCGCGCGAGGTAGGGATGGGAAGCTCAAAAGACTTTTCGGGAAGATTGATGGAGCGATTGGGAGGAGTCCACGGCGTGGCTTTCCCAGTGTCTTGCTTGAGGAGGAACCATGAGTTGGGTTGGAGGTCCGAAAATGATTCTGCCTTGCCTCCCGGCCAGTAGACCGTGAGGGAGTCAATGGCTTTGGATTCCCCGAGTCCAAAGTGGAGCCATTTGCTGGATTGTCCGAGAAAGCCTTCGCCGGCTCGTAATCCCCTGAGGATGGTTCGGCTGCCTGATTTGAGGACGACTCGTGCCCCGATGGCATCGTGATTGGAAGTGCTTCCGGTCAGGCGGAGGGCGAGGAAGTTGGTGTCAGGGGTGCCGTTGTTTTTGAGGAAGCGGAGGCGGGGTGCGGTGCGGTTGGCGAAGAGGAGGTCGATGTCGCCATCGTGATCCCAGTCGGTTCGTGCGACGGCCCGCGCATCATCATAGAAATCGAATCCGCTGGTCGCGGAGGCCGTTGCAAACTTTCCCTGGCCGGTGTTGAGGAAGAAGCAGTTTCGTTCGTGTCCGCTTAAGGAAGCGCCACTATCCAGTAATTCGTTGATCTCGTCAGTTCGTTGCAGGAACAGGGCGTTTGGATCGGAAGCGAGTAGAGTCTCGGGGGCTTTGTCTGGAGTGATCGACATGACCTGTCGCCAAAGGAAACTTCAGAGGTCATCTTCTCTCTTTCCGGTGACGAAGCCGTTGGCGACTGCAAGATCTTCGAGACCATCGTTATTGAGGTCTGCGAAGATGGAACCCCAAGCCCAGCGACCTTGTCGAGCTCCCGCGATCATCGTGACGTCCGAGAAGGTTCCGTTGCGTTGATTGAGGAAAAGCGAGTTTCCTCTCGCGGTGCGTTGGAGCTTTGCCTTGATGGCTCCGGGTGCGTGTTGCTGAAAGCGATCTTGAAAAGCAATACGGTTACCCGCACCCGAGAACATGTTGCCGGTGTAGAGATCAATGAAGCCATCACCGTCGGCGTCGCCCCAGCAGACTGACATCCCAAAAGAGGTGTCCTCGATGCCAGCCGAGGCTGCGTCACTTTGAAAGGTGGCCTTACCGGTCTCGGACAGTTGGTTGCGATAAAGATTGTTGCGTCCGTAATCGTTCGCCACATACACATCGACATCTCCGTCGGCATCGACGTCTTCCCACGAGGCCGCGAAACTAAAGCGTTCGTTTTCAATCATCAGGCCCGCGTCTTTGGTGGCATCGACAAACTTCATGTTGTCGTTTCTTAGGAGAACATTGCGTCCGCCATTGTTGGCGTCGTGATAGGGAATGGGGTACGCAAGGGCGGAAGCGTCGCCTGGCTTGCGATAGTAGACGCACACGTAGAGATCGAGGTCGCCGTCGTTGTCGTAATCGGCAGAGGTGAGGGAGTAGCCTCCGCTGGCAACATCGACAGTCTGCACGAGCGAGAATTTTCCTGTCCCGTCGTTGGCAAGAATCAAGGTGGACATTGGAGTGGTGAGGGCTAGATCCTGATCGCCGTCATTGTCGAGGTCGACGAGCAGGCATCCACGTGAGGCATTAAGGAAATCGACACCGCTGAGCGCTGCTGATTCGCGAGTCGTTCCGTCCTTTTGTTGGATGAAGAGTTTGTTGGGCACAGCGGCTGCCTGGCAGAGGTAGAGGTCGTCGAGTCCGTCGCCATTCACATCTCCAACTGCCAGTCCATTGTGGCCGAAATAGTGCATTGAGAGGATTTTTTCGACCCGGCCCTGCCAGTGATTGATCCCGTGGCCGAGGTGCTCGGTGAGGTCTTCCCGTTCTTCGAGAAAGGAACCTGTAACATCGACCATGAGGGTTTCTGGATTTTGTCGTTCGATCCACTCGCATTCGAGAAGAGAGATCGATTCTATGGTGAGGGACTTGTTGTCCCAGACGATCGACCAAGTGGCATTGAGTTCGTGTTTTTGATCGCTTAGAGCAAGAAACTGACGGGTGCGGGTGCGGGTGCTGCCGAGTGGTTCGACTTTGAAGAGTTTGAACTTAAATCGCGGTGATTCGAAACGGGTGGCGAGAGATTGGAACTCTGCAAGGGGAGAGTCCCGGAGGTCTGTTTTGGTATCGGGAGCAAAACGGCGGACCACGAGTCTGTTGCTATGGTATACCCGCGGCATGTCGGACTCGGGAAAAAGCGTGTGGATTTTGGTGGTTGGAGTTATAATTTTATCTAAGGCTTTCAGGTTGAGCATTGCAGGCTCGCAAAGTAGCTCACCAAGTTGATTGAGTTTCCCCTGAGCTTCGTTGGCAAATGCTTCGGTGTCCCAACCGTCCCTGGCCGGATTGAGTTTTTCCTCGTGACGTTGACGGGAAGATTTAGTTTGGGCTGTTTCGATTTGACCAAGTTTTATGGTCTCTTGACCTGAGGACAAAAAGGAGGAGAGAAGGAAAAGGGCAGCTGTGAACAGTCTCACGCTGTTGAGCATGTTGAAATACCGGAGGAGATGTCGAGAAGAGAGTGCTTTGAGTTGGTGGCCCGGGTGCCGTTGGGAGCAAGAGTCGCACACGAACATTCATCTCGCACAATTTGATTCGATTTGAATCACTTTTCTTCGTCAATGAGGGAGATTCACAAGCAGATATGGCAAAACCACATCAAGAGGGTCTTCGTTTTCCCAAATCTTGTCCTCATGAGAGCTTGGCAAAGTGCATGGGGAACGGGATGCTCCTATACCGGCGGTTGGAATAAACTGCCAGCGAGTCATAATGAAGTTAGGAAAAATAATGCAATGGTTGGCTCCCGTTTTTGGGGTGGTGGCTTTTGCCTCGGGCAAGGCTGGAGGTTTGTCTCACGATGCTTCGGTGACCTTGGGGGTGACGGTGGTTACGGCCCTCTGGTGGATGACTGAAGCGGTTGCCATTCCCATCGCCTCCTTGGCTCCGATTGCTCTTCTTCCGTTGTTTGGGGTCCTTCCGGCCAAAACCACAGTGGCCCAGAGTTATGGTCATCCTTTGATCCTGCTTTTACTGGGCGGATTCTTTTTGTCGAAAGGGATGGAGCGTAGCGGCGTTCATCGTCGCCTGGCCATTGGAATGGTGCGGGTGTGTGGCGGCGGGAAAGAGGGAGGGGTGATTCGGCCTCGCGCTCTTGTTCTTGGATTCATGTTGGCGGCTTCTATGCTCAGCATGTGGATTTCCAACACCGCCACAGTGTTGATGCTTCTGCCGATCGCCCTTGCGGTTTTGCAGAGCGGAGGGCGCGATCCAAAGGTGACTTTTCTAGCCGCGCCCTTGATGATGGCGATTGCCTACTCCGCAAGTGTCGGGGGATTGGGGTCGCCGATCGGCACACCGCCCAATCTTGTTTTTCTGGAGCAATATGAGGAAGTAACTGGGACCCCGATGTCATTTACTCGTTGGATGTCCTTCGGGGTGCCGGTGGTCTTAGTCATGATTCCATTGATGTGGCTTTGGCTTGGACGAAGTTTGGGGGGAGAAGTTTTATTGGAGTTGCCAAAGGCCGGGAGGTGGCGTCCTGCCGAACGGCGGATGCTCGTGGTGTTTTCCATCACGGCACTGGGTTGGATGACTCGTCTTGAGCCTTTCGGCGGGTGGAGTTCATGGTTTGGTTTGGAACAAGCGAATGATGCTTCGGTGGCTTTTCTGGGAGTGATCGCCCTTTTCCTGATTCCCGATGGCAGTGGGGAGGGGAAGCGCCTCCTCGATTGGGAATCGTGCAAGGATGTTCCGTGGGGAGTTCTTCTCTTGTTCGGGGGCGGGATCTGCCTGGCGGCCGGGATCAAGGATTCGGGGTTGAGCGAGATCATTGCCGGTTCCTTGTCTGGGCTTGATTCCCTGCCTTTGCCGGTCCTCGTTCTTACCATTTGTTTCTTCATGACCTTCCTCACCGAACTCACGAGCAATACCGCGAGCACGATTTTGGTGATGCCCATTCTTGCCTCGGTGGCCCTTTCGAATGATCTCGACCCGGTGGTGGTCATGCTTCCGGCGGCTCTCAGTGCAAGTTGTGCTTTTATGCTGCCAGTTGCGACTGCTCCCAATGCCGTGGTCTTTGCTTCAGGTCACCTCACCGTGCTGCGTATGATGAGAGAGGGTGTGGTCCTGAATCTGATCGGGGTGTTGGTGATTTCCCTGTATTGCTGGATCAAGGCATGACCACGGCCCGTGAATCAGTCGCTTTATTCTTAACCTGAAGGGTCTTGAGAGATACGAGATACGTAGCGACTTAAGTTCAGGGAAGAGCCTGCAAAGACAGCGGGATAAAGTGTTCCGGTCAGGGCCTCTAGTGAACAAAAAGGCAGGCCATGGCGTTGGGAAGGGGAGCCATGTCGCCATATCCCAAAGTGGTCAGAGTCACGATGCTGAAGTAGAGGAGGTCTGGCCCGTTTCGGGGAACTACGCCACTCTGGCTTGAAACGAAGGGATCGGTTTGGAGGGTGCAGAGGGCCTGATAAAATTACGACCAGAAAAGGGCCGGTAGGAGGTATTCGCAGATTCCGGTGATTTGAAACTAGGTTCGATCTGGCGAACGTCATGGGAGGACGAACCCAAGAGCAATGAGGGAGAATTTAGAAAATTGATGCTCCACTTGGAGTGTCACCAGACCTATGCCTGTAAGGCAAGGGGCGATCCTTTTGCGAGCAATTGATCGCTACAGTTGGTAGCACATGATCTGGTCTTGCTCGCGCAGGTAGAGTTTGCCGTCCACCACCACTGGATGGGCCCATGACTTATCCTCCTGGTGAGCCGGCATGAAACTGCCCTTGAGTTCATACTTTTCGGGGGTGGCTTTCACCAAAGCGACATGTCCACTCTGGTAGCGATAAATGAGATGACCGTCGACATAGGTCACACAGCCGGAACCGTTCCCTACTCCCTTCACGGGGCCCCACTTAACCTTGCCGGTTTTGACCTCGATACAGATGGGGTCGCCTCCATTGTGCTTGTGGCCGCAGTAGATGTGACCATCGACGAGCACCATTCCTCCGTGGTGGTTTTGGAGAACCTTGGGCTTGAGGAAATAGACTTCCTCGGCCACGACTCCACTTCCCTCGGACTTGAGTTTTAGGAGCGCCGAACCGGTGCCATAACCGGTTGAACAAAAGATGTGATCACCGACCACCACCGGGGTGGGAATGTTGGCGGTTGAGTTGGCGACTTGGTTGTAATTCCAGAGAAATTTGCCGTCCTTGGCCCGGACTCCCATGACACCTCGACCAGTCATCTGGACGTATTGTTTTACGCCGACCCCGTTCGAGATGACGATGGAGCTGTAGCCCGCTCCGTCTTTCCCTTTTTTTCCGAGCTTCTCCGGGTCGACTTTGGTCTTCCACTTGGTGGCACCGGACTTTTTATCGAGTGAGACCATGAAGGCGTTTGAGCCCCCCGGGGTGCACACCACTCGGTCGCCATCGACGAGGGGAGATTCGGAGTATCCCCAACCTGACATCATCTTGCCCTTCCATTCTTTTTTGAATTCCTTGGACCAAACCAGTTTTCCGGAAGTGTTGAGGCAGGCGATGACTCCATTGGAGGTCGTGATGTAGAGGTGGTCGCCATCGACGGTGGGAGCTGAACGAGCGCCTTGGTAGCCGTGTTTGGGAACGAAGTCAGTGACTGCGGTTTGCCAGAGAAGTTTGCCATCCTTGAGTGAGAAGGCACTGACACCCTGTCCGGTTTGATCTCCCTCAAAATTGCCAGTGGTGTAGAGGACTCCGTTGGCGATGGAAACCGAGGAATACCCTTTACCCGAGCCCTTGACCTTCCAGAGCAGCTTGGGCGGCGAGTCCTTCCAGTTTTTTATGATACCGGTCTCCGAGGAAATTCCCGTGCGGTCAGGACCCCGCCACTGTGGCCAGTCTTTTGCTTCGAGGACAGAAGCGGTCAAACTCAGGAAGAGGAAAAATGTGACTTTCTTCATGGGGTCATGCGAGCAAATCCATCTCATTCTGGCGATCAAAATCCGAGTCGTCATCTGGGTTGAGCGACAAAATCGTGCCTTTTTGCTGTTGACCAGAATCCGACAGCTCAATGGGTAGAAGGTATCTGGCAGGGTGAGGAGATCATTAATCTGGATAAGTGCAAGGAACGACTGTTACGGTTCAGCGCCGATGGTGAGGGGCTTTTTCAGAATCCGGAAGCCCCGAGGGGTAATTTTAGGGACAAATGAATCAGATCCTATTCGCAGATGCTCTTGTTTTTAAAAGCATTTAAGATTGTTCACAAAATGAGCGCAGAAGAAATTCGGGGTTCAAAAATCGGGTGGTAAGGAGCATCTTGGTAGGGATGTCGGAATCCTTTGTTCATCTTCACCTTCACACCGAATACTCCACTCTCGACGGAGCTTGTCGGACCATGGATGTGGCTGCTCGGGCGAAAGAACTGAAAATGCCGGCGGTCGCGATGACTGATCACGGGAATCTCTACGGTGCGATTAGCTTCTACAAGGCCTGCAAGGAGGCCGAAGTGAAACCGATCCTCGGCTGCGAGATCTATCTGGCTCCGGAATCAATGGAGAAAAAGGAGGAAATCGCGGGTCGCAAGCGCTCCTGTCACATGACTCTTTTGGCCGAAAACAATGAGGGCTGGGTGAATCTTCAGAAGCTCGTCTCCAAAGGGCACCTTGAAGGAATGTGGTATGGCAAACCTCGGGTGGATCGTGAGGTGTTGAGGGAGTACGCGCCGGGGATCATTTGCCTGTCGGGCTGCATTTCCGGACCCATCAACGAGTGGATCCTGCAGGACAACGAGGAAAAAGCTTGGGAGACCGCCCAGGAGCTGATGGAGATTTTCGGGAAAGAGAATTTCTACCTTGAGATTCACAACCACGGTATGGAACAGCAGGCCAAGATCCGCGAAACTCTGGTCCGCTTTTCAGAGAAGATGGGAGTCAAGCTGGTGGCGGCCAATGATGTTCATTTTTTAAATCGGGAGGATCACGAGGCGCATGATGTCATGATCTGCATCGGGACCAGCCGCCTTTTGGTTGATGAAAACCGCATGCGCTATTCCAACGAGGTTTATTTCAAGACGGCCGAGGAAATGCGGACCTTGTTCGCGGAGTATCCCGGAGCTTGCGACGCCACTCTCGAAATTGCCGAGCGATGTAACGTAACCTTTACGCTCGATCCCACTTCGTCCGAAAAATACCCGGAATACCAGCCCGATGACGGTTCCACCCCCAACGAACATTTCCGCAAGCTTTGCTTCGAGGGGCTTGAAAAGCGATATGGAAAGGAGAAAGCGCAGGACCCCGAGTTGATCGAGCGGCTTGAGTATGAAATGGGGATTATCATTCAACTTAAGTTCGCCTCGTACTTCCTGATCACGGCGGACTTTATCAACTGGGCCAAGGACCAGAACATTCCGGTAGGTCCGGGACGGGGGTCGGCAGCTGGTTCTTTGGTGGCATACACCATGGGGATCACCGATATCTGCCCCATTCGCTTTGGACTACTCTTTGAGCGATTTTTGAATCCCGAGCGGGTTTCGCCTCCGGATGTCGATATCGATTTCTGCCAGTCCCGACGACCCGAAGTCATTGATTACGTCCGACGCAAATACGGGGAAAGAAATGTGTCTCACATCATTACCTACGGCACCATGGGCGCCAAGTCGGTGATCCGGGATGTCGCCCGGGTAATGGGAATTAGCTACGGCGAAGCGGACCGGATTTCCAAGATGATCGAGGCCAAGCCTGGAGTGAAGCTGGCCAAGGAGTTTGAAGAGAAGGCCGAGCTTCGCGAGGTCATCGAAAGCAGTACTACTTATCAGGAACTTTGGGGCTATGCCCTCAAGCTCGAGGGGATGAGCCGGAATGTTGGGGTGCACGCTGCCGGGGTGGTGATCGGGGATCGGGCGCTCGATGAACATGTTCCGTTGACCCGTGGGAATGAAGGAGAGGTGGTGACTCAATATGACATGGGGGCGATTACCGATGTCGGCCTTCTCAAGATGGACTTCCTCGGGCTGAAGAATATGACCGTCATCCAGGAGGCCGTTGATCACATTCACAAACATACCCCGGACTTTGACATCTACGAGATCAGCCTCGAAAATGAAACTACATTCAAGATGCTCAACGCAGGAGAAACGATGGGTGTGTTCCAGTTGGAGAGTGGTGGCATGGTCGAAACCTGCCGGAAGTATGGGATTAATCGGATTGAAGATATTATCGATCTTTTGGCGCTCTATCGCCCGGGTGCGATGCAGTATATTGATCAGATGATTGAGGTGAAGGAAGGTCGCAAGAAGCCGCACTACGAGCATCCGCTTTTGGAAGAGATTTGCGGCGACACCTATGGCGTGATGATCTACCAGGAGCAGGTCCAGAATGCCGCTAAGATGCTGGCGGGATACACCCTTGGGGGTGCAGATATCCTGCGTCGGGCAATGGGCAAAAAGAAGCCCGCCGAGATGGCCAAACAGCGGGAGATTTTCGTGGAAGGAGCCGAGAAGACTAATGGAATCGACGAGCGATCCGCGAACTTGATTTTCGACAAGATTGCCGGTTTCGCGGGATACGGTTTCAACAAGTCCCACTCGGCTTGTTATGGGTTTATTTCTTACTGGACGGGATACTTGAAAGCCAACCACGCTATTGAGTTCATGTCGGCCCTGCTCTCGAATGAAATTACCAATACCGACAAGATCAGTGTCTTCGTGAACGAGTGTTTCCGAATGGGAATCGAGATTCTACCGCCTAACCTGAACAAGTCGCAGTTACGATTTGCTCCCGAAAAAATCCAAGGTGACCGGGAAGGAATTCGCTACGGACTTTCGGCGATCAAGAATGTTGGTTCGGCTGCGATGGCGATGGCGATCAAGGAGCGGGAGGAAAGCGGCAGATTTGAATCGCTGGATGACTTTTGCAATCGCCTCGATTCGAAGGTCATCAACAAAAGGATTCTTGAGAATCTCATCAAAGCTGGCGCCCTTGATTGGACTGGCGAGACCCGTGCCGGGATGACCGAGCGGTTGGAGAAGGTGGTGGCCAGTGCCAGCAGTGCCCAGCGGGATCGCGAAGCCGGCCAGGGTGGTTTGTTCGATGAAATGGCGTTTGCTACTCCGCCTCCCATCTCCGAGGAGTCTCCGGGCGTGCCCGAGTGGCCGAAGGACGAGCGGCTGGAGCATGAAAAGGAACTCCTTGGATTCTACGTGACTGGTCATCCGCTCGACAAGTTCCGGGGCGTCGTTGATTCAGATCGCTTTGTGAAACTGGGGTTGCTGGATGAGGTGGATCTCCGCGACAAGCGGGCTCGCTTTCCTTTTGCCGGGATGATCCGAAGTGTTGAAAACAAGGTGACGAAGGCTGGAAAGCCTTTTGGCGTGGTCGTTGTGCAGGACTTCACTGGAGACCGGGAGATGGTTTGTTGGAGTGAGAGTTATCTCCCGGCTCGCGATGCCGGATTGATGGAGGCCGGCAAGGTGATTCAGTTTAAGGCACAGATCACGGTTGATGACCGGACCGAACAACGGCGATTGACTGGCTCCCAGATCAAAGAGTTGAAGGCGCGTCGGGTGAAAAAGGATGGCTTGCTGGAGCTAACGCTTTGGAGTGGTCGAAATCCATTGTCAGATCTTCATCGCATCAAGGACATCCTCGCTGAATACAAAGGCAAGACCCCAGTTTCCATCCACGTCCAGAACGGAGCGGGAAAGCGGGCAACCGTAGAGTTGCCCGTAGAGTTTCATGCCAGAGAGTGTGTTGGCTTGAGGCGAGAGTTGTCGCCTTGGATCGCCGAGTGATTCCAAATGAGCCGGGCTTTTCCCATGGCCAGAATCCCGAGACCGCATAGGATCAACAACATGAACGGAGGCCCAAGCAGTTACTTCAAGCCACCCGAGCCCGATGAAAACCGTTATGGGTTTCGAAAGGTGAAACGCGGGGCAGGGGTGGCAAGGGTTTGGGGCTCGATTGGAAATGGTTCCAGCGCTTTCAAGATGAAGATTCTCGGTTGGGTTTTCGTGACAATCTCCCTCGGAGTTCCGCTCTCAATGCTACTTGGCCATTCCTTCGATTTCCCCTGGACCGGGGGGACATTCTTTGGATGCTTGGTGATCGCCCACTTGTTCCTGATGGTTTCTGAAATGGTGACCCACCACGAACTTCCCACAAGGCGGATCGGCCTCTGGACCTGCTGGGGCGGGATTTTTTGGTGAGTCTTTTGGGCTACTTTTCCGGACTTCTTTTCGGGTAGTCAGGGATTTCTACCGAATCCGCTCAAGCAACCACGGCAGGAGGTCGCTGATGGCAACACGTTCTTGCTCCATCGAGTCGCGATGACGGATGGTGATGGTGTCCTTAAGCTCCTCTTTCCCTTCTTCGAGTCCGAGGGTCTCGAAGTCGATGGCGATACAAAACGGTGTTCCGATCTCATCCTGACGACGGTAACGGCGGCCGATGGCAGCAGTTTCATCGTAAAAAACATTCATGAAAGGTTGCAGGAGGTTTTTCACTTCCTTTGCTTTCTCCACGAGCTCGGGCTTGTTCTTGAGAAGGGGGAGAATGGCAGCCTTGATCGGAGCCACTGCTGGCTTGAAGCGCATCACGGTCCGAATGTCAGGCTTTCCTTCACCTTTGCTGAGATCTTCTTCGTCAAAGGCTTCGCAAATGAGGGCAAGAACTGTGCGGTCGCAACCGGCGGAAGGCTCGACGACGTGGGGGAGGAAACGCTCTTTGGTTTGCTCGTCGAAATACTCCAGCGGCTTGCCGGACTGCTCGTGGTGCCGGCCGAGATCGTAGTCACCCCGGTAGGCCACCCCTTCGAGCTCCTGCTGGCCGAAGGGGAAGTCGTATTCGATATCGTAGGTCTTCTGGGAGTAATGGGCGCGCTCGCCATCGGGGATATCGAGGACGTGGAGCTTTTCCTTATCGAGTCCGATCTCGTCATAGAAGGCGAGACGGTTCTCCAGCCACTCGTCGGTGAGACGAAGGCCGTCTTCGGGGCGGCAGAAATACTCGACCTCCATTTGTTCGAACTCGCGCGAACGGAAGGTGAAGTTCCGTGGGTTGATCTCGTTCCGGAACGATTTCCCGATTTGAGCGATTCCGAACGGAAGCTTCACGCGGTTGGAGTCCAGAACGTTCTTGTATTGGACAAAGATCGACTGGGCCGTTTCGGGGCGAAGGTAGGCGACTGCGTTGGGATCGTTTTCATCCGCCGAAGCGCCCATCTGGGTTTTGAACATCAGTTCAAAATCGCGCGGCTCGGTGAGGAGGGAGCCGTTCTCCGGATTGTAGTTGGTGACGTCGGTTTCTTCGGTAGTAGACTCGCCGTGGAGGGTGAGCTTCTTGGTTGAGATGCCTTTGTCGTTGAGAAACTGCCCATAAAACTCTTTGGCCGTTTTGCGGGCCTTGTTTTCGTCCTGATTTGGTTGATTGAGAAGGACGGAATAGTCTCGCTCGAGAGACCAACCGGACTCCTCGTGAGAAGCACCGGTGTAGTGGTAGGCTGTTCCCGATTGGGGTTCGATTTGATCCGCGCGCAGGCGGGCCTTGGTGAGCAGGCAGTCACACATGGGGTCGGAAAAACCTCCCACGTGCCCGGACGCGGTGAGGACGGCATGGTGGGTCAGGATGGAGCCGTCCATGCCGAGAATGTCGTCGCGCTCTTGGACGTTTTTGCGCCACCAGAGTTCCTTCAGATTTCGTTTGAGTTCCGCACCGAGCGGACCGTAATCCCAGCAGCCATTGAGCCCGCCGTAGAGTTCGGCGGATTGGAAAATGAATCCCTTGCGTTTGCACAGAGAGACGATTTTTTCCATGCGGGCGGTATCAGTCTGGTCTTTGTTGGCCATGATTCAGAGCGGTCGTTTTGCCGCGGGCCGCGAGGAAACAGGAGAATGGCATGAGGGGAAAGGTTTTTTGGCGGAAGTTGAAGGGTGATTTTGCGTCCGGATCAGTTGCTTTTTAAGATTCATCGGGAATAATCCCCACCTAGGAGTTTCATAACTCCATCAGAAATCATGAAAGGAATATTCGTAGCATCGGGAGTGGTGGGAGCCTATCTGGCCCTGCAGATGTGGATTCTGCCCGGGATGGGCGTTCAAACCTGAGCGTCCGGCGGAATGTCCTCTGGATGAGGCAAGGCCAAGCAAACGTTTCCGGTCGGAGACAACCAAAAAAAGGAGACTCCCGAGGAGGAGCCCGAGAAATCCGCTCCCTAGCAGAACGGGCCAATGTGCACTTTGACCTGGCAGCGTGATCCGGAAGGTGCGCTGTCGGTTCATTTCAACCGCGACGAACGCAAGACCCGCCCGATCGCCGAACCTCCGATCCTCTGCGAAGAAGACGGGGTTTCTTTTCTCAGCCCGCGGGATCCTCTAGGTGGAGGAACTTGGATGCTGGCGAACGAACTGGGACTGGTAGTTTGTCTTCTCAATCGCTGGGAATTGAAAGGAAGGTCGATCGATCACCCGCAGAGCCGGGGGCAGTTGGTCTGGAGTTTGGCCTCGCTGAAGTCTCCGCATCAGGTGGCGGACAGGCTGTTGGATTTGCATGACTATCAGGGTTTCACGCTGGTGGTTTTCTCCAAAAAGGGAGACCGTTCCTTCGAATGGGACGGGGTGAAACTTCAATCGATGGAGGTTCCTGACTTCCTGACTTCATCTTCGTTTCAGTTCGAAGAGGTCTTCCGCGCTCGAATGGAGAGCTACCGAAGTCATCCTCGTGGCGCGGAGTTTCATGCCTCTCCTCTGGAAATGCCTTCGGCTTATACGGTGAGAATGAATCGTCCCGATGCCCAAACTTGGAGTCGTTCGACAATTGAAGTGACCGATCGGGTTCGCTGGCACTATCTGGCCGAGCAGCCTGATTTGGCCGGAGACCCCAAAGAAACCCGGGTGGAGATGAGATTGGTGTGAAAATGAGGCTTTGGTGGGCCAAGTGGCAGCGTTTGACGCGATGGGAATTTTGGCCGGTTTGGGCCGTTTATCCGCCCGTCTTTTTTTCCGTAATTTGGGAGGGTCTGCGTTTTCGTGGTCTCACTCTGTGGGCCAATTGTAATCCGGGAATGACCCTGAGCGGGATTGCGTTGGAATCTAAGTCAGGTTTGCTTGCCTCGCTCGAAGCAGGTGACGAGGGGATTCGGGTCGCTCGTTTTCGTCGGGTGTCGGGAGAAGGTGCCGAACCGGTGGAGGAGGTTAGGAGTTTTGTTCGGGAGGCAGGTGGTTTTCCAGTGGTACTCAAGCCCGACGTTGGACAGCGAGGGCAGGGGGTTGCCATCGTTCATGATGAGGAAGAAGCTCGGGATTGGATTTCGCACTGTGATGAGGTCTTTTTGGTCCAGGAGTATGTCAGGGGATTGGAGTTTGGAGTGCAGTGGGCCCGGTTTCCCGAAACAAAGAGAGGCATGATACCCTCGTTGTGCGGGAAACACCCTCAGCGGATTCAAGGAGATGGAAAACGAACGCTCAAGGAGTTGATCTTAGATGACGATCGGGCCGTTCTGATGGCGTCTTACTATTTCAAAAAATTCGCCCGACAATTGAATCGCGTCCTGGCAGAGGGAGAGGTCTTCGGACTCGCGCCAATCGGAACTCATTCCCGCGGTGCGGTCTTTACTGACGAGAGATCTCTGGTGACCGAGCGATTACGGGGGGCTTTTGACCGGCTTGGTGATCGCTTTCCGGGATTTCATTTGGGTCGCTATGACATCAAGGTTCCGTCGATTGATGACCTGCAGGCCGGACGCGAGATTGTCGTGCTGGAATTGAACGGGGTGATGGGGGAACCAGCGCATATCTATCAACCGGGGTATCCCTGGTGGCGGGGAATTCGGGATCTCTGCCGCCATTTTCGGCTCGCTGCCGAGATTGGAAAAGCCTGCTGTGACCGGGGAATCGATCCTCCGGAACTTGGCGATTTGCTCGATTTAATTCGCCAACATCGCGAAAAAGACTATTTGGAAGTTGATGAGCGATGGGTCCGGGAGTGAGCAGTTTGCGGATGTGAGGAATCATGTTCCGATTCTAGCCCGGCATGAGCGCTCGGCCCTCCTTCTCGAAAGCTTCCTTTGTTATCCCGAAATCAGACGGGCTTTCGCCGAGTGTTCCGGTGAGCAAAATCCCTGGGCCGCCATTGCGGATAAACTTGGGTTGAGGATCACAATGGAGGGACTGGTAGAGAGAGTTCCAGCGGAAGGTCCGGTGGTGGTCATTGCCAATCACGGTCACGGAGGGGCGGACGCGCTCGCATTGATTGCGGTAATGTCCCACCTTCGAAAGGATTTTCGGATTCTGGCCAATCGGGAGGTCACCCTTCTTGAGGGAATCGATGAAGAGACCAACATTATCCCGGTCGATTTGTTGGAGGGGAGGGACCGGAAGGGGAACCCGGCCGCCTTGCGAACGACTTTGAAGCATGTGCGGGACGGCGGGGCCCTTGGGATTTTTCCGGCCGGACGGGTGGCCTACTGGCAGGGGGATCGGATCAAGGATCCGGATTGGAGTCCTCACATTATCCGCTTGCTCCAACGAATGAATGCGACCGTCGTGCCTCTTTGGTTCTTCGGGAGACAGCCATCGTGGATTGCCATTCTTTCCAAACTCTCCGCCTTCGTCCGGACAGCCCTGATCCCCACCAGTCTCGCAAAAATGAAAGGCCGCGAGATCGTCGCTCGTGCCGGCGAGCCGGTGGATTCGCGAAAACTTCGTGATCTTGGAGAGGCCGCCGGTCCGTGGTTGCGCGAACAACTGGAATCAATTTCAGATTTAGGGAATTAAATCGACGCTTCCCTTCTCCCAATTCAAACTGATCAAGATGGAAGAGTTGGTTGACGCTAATCTTTATTACCTTGAGCAGGCCGAAAGGCTTCTTAGTCGGATGGAAAATGTGGACTACGCATCCAGCGATATCGCGTTTTTTGGCTCCAGTATCGGACAGCACTTGCGCCATTGTTTTGATCACTACCTATCATTTATCTGGGGGGCGTCCTCTGGAAAGATTGATTACGATCACCGCCAGCGGGAAAGCGAAATCGAGTGTCTTACCGAAGGCGCTCTGGCTTGCCTCGAGGCGATTCGGAACGACCTTCAATCGCTCAAGAACCAAGATCTGACGGGAAATCAACGCATTCGAGTGAAAATGGACTGTGGTGACGGTGAAAACGCCTGGCAGGATTCGACCTTCGGGCGCGAACTGCAGTTTCTGGTGAGTCACACCGTCCATCACTTTGCCATCATTAGCGGGATTGCCGGCAGGAAGGGGCTCATTCTTGATGAATCCTTTGGCGTGGCCCCTTCAACCCTTCGCTTTCGGGCCAAGGCGGGCATTGATTGAGTCGATTTTGTCACACTTTCTTTCGATGTGACTTTAACCTGCGCAACTGATAAGCAATTTACATGAGTTCGCTAAATACGATGAAGTTCGATCATGAGCCGATAGCCGGACCAACCGAACGGAGCGCCGTTCTTGCTGATCTTGCCAATTTGAAAAAGGCAGGCCCGCTGGCGACTCAGGGACCACTCGACATCTACCTCGCGCCCGCCGATGCCATCCCTAACATCCTTCTCGAAATCGGCAGACTACGGGAGGTGACTTTTCGGGCGGTAGGTGAGGGATCCGGGAAAAACAGGGATCTTGATCGTTACGATGACTACTACCTTCACCTCTTCCTCTGGGACCGGGAAAAGGAATGTCTCGCCGGGGGGTACCGCTTGGGCCGGACCGATCTGATCCTTGCTGAGTTTGGGTTTGACGGTCTCTACAGCGCTTCGCTTTGTGAGTTCAACGACTCTTTTTTGGAATATCTTAATCCGGCCCTTGAGCTCGGGCGGTCATGGGTCCTTCCGGATTATCAAAGATCGTTACATTCACTTTTTGGGCTCTGGAAGGGGATCGCGAATTTTGTCGTTCGCTATCCCCGCTATCACAAACTCTTTGGCGCGGTGAGCATCAGCGATGACTACACCGCAATTTCGCAGGAGCTCATTGTTCGTTACTTCCGCAAAACCAGGCTGGACGAAAACTGGCTCGGAGCAGTGAAGCCCATTCTGCCTTTCGAAAGCGAGGTCGGGAGTGAAGATTTCCCTCTGAACAGTGTCGAGGAAGTTTCGGCTGAGGTGTCGCGTCACGAACCGGACGGAAAGGGGATCCCGGTATTGCTTCGTCAGTACTTTAAAATGAACGCGACTCTGCTGGAGTTTGTTTACGATCCCAACTTCCAGCATTGTCTCGATGCCATGGTTCTTGTGGATCTCCACCAGGCACCGGCTTCCCTCCTCCAGAAATATATGGGCAAGGAAGGATACCGTTTGTTTGCGGAGGGAGCATAGGGCGGATCGCGTTCAAAGGAGTGGACGCCGCCAGAGCACCCGGATATTGAGGGCGCTCGCAATCGCTTCCATCGCAGGGATTCTCCTGTTTCTCCGGTTCGCAGCAGGAATCCTCGCAACACGATGCGTCTTCCACGATCACGAGGCAAAAGGGACATCCCTCGTCACTGACGGGAGCAGACTTTGGGGGAGACCTTTCGGCGGAATGACAAATGCCACCAAGAGCATCAACGCCATCACGGCCTTGATCACAGGAAGCATTTTTCCGAAAATATATCGAGAGAGGCTAATTCGTGAGGTCCGATGACGCCAGATTATTTGTAAATTGATCTCCTGTTATGTTTTGGTCCGAGTGCTTGAGTGAACTGACTCTGCCGCTATGTTGGGGCGTGGACGAAACGATCGAATCGAAGCCAAAAAGGAAAACCCGTTGGAAGCTCCTCCTCAGTGTTGAGTTCGTTTTGTTGATGATGTGGGTGATTCTCCGGGTCATTCCTCTCGTCGAAGAATCCGGGTGGGTGGGAGCGGTGAACTTTGTGTTCTTGGTTTTGATGGGAGGGTTTTTCATCGGTTGGCTCGTCCTCCTCAGCGGCTTGACCTGGCGTTTGCGATTCATCGGGGCCGCCGTGGCTCTCCTTCTGCCTGGCATGATCAAGATGGATGGCCACACCGGGAGCTTCTTTCCCCAGTTCTCTTTTCGGTGGACCAAGTCATCGGCCACCGATCTCCCAGAGTTCACGGGAAAGATGGCCGAAGAAGGTGAGGTCTTTGAAACGTCTGGAGCCTCCAACTTTCCTCGTTTCCTCGGCGAAGCGATGAACAACCGGGTGAGTGGTGAGATGCTGCCCGACGGCTGGTTTGATCAGACGCCTCAAGAAGTCTGGCGTCATCCGGTCGGTGAAGGATGGTCCGCCTTTTCAGTTTCGAGCGGTTATGCCTTCACCATGGAACAACGGGATATGACCGAGTTGACGATCTGTTACGAACTCAAAACTGGCAATCCGGTTTGGGCGCATCAGGAAAAGGTCCGTTTCGAGGAATCGATGGGGGACGATGGGCCTCGCAGTACGCCTACAATTGATGACGGTCGCGTCTTTTCACTCGGAGCAACGGGAATTCTCAACTGCCTAGAAGCCCGCACCGGTGAATTGGTGTGGGGTAAGGATGTCCTCTCGGAAGCCTCCCATCCGGTCCCAAAATGGGCCAAGAGCTGCAGTCCTCTGGTGGTCGATAACAAAGTGATCGTGACTCTGGGAGAGACCGCTCACAAAAATCTTGCCGCCTATGAAGTGACTACTGGTCAGCCCGTTTGGCGCTCCGGTGACTATCCCTCGTCCTATGCTTCTCCTGTGGTCGCAGAGTTGGCGGGCAAAGAGCAGATTGTGGCTCTACAGCAAAAGTCGGTTGATGGATACGACATCGTTACCGGCGAGATCCTTTGGTCGTTTCCGATTGGCAACGCCCAAAGCAATTGTGCTTCGCCTATGATTGTGGGTGACACCGTAATCACCAGCGGGGGATACGGATACGGAACTCACCGGATCAAGATCAGCAAGACCGAGGAAGGATTTGAGGCCAAGCAGATGTGGAAGAGTCTCAAGCTCAAAGCCAAGTTTGCCGACTTCGTGGTCCACGAGGGTCACATCTACGGACTCAACGAAGGGCGGATGGTCTGCCTCGATCTCGAAACCGGCAAAAGCACCTGGCGTGGTACTAACTTCGGCCACGGCCAGCTCCTCGGAGTGGGCGATCACGCTATCATCCAACACGAAGACGGTCCGATCTCTGTCATGGCGCTCAACCCAGAAGAGGAGACCATCGTCAACGAATTCGACGCCCTCGAACACCGCACTTGGAATCATCCGGTTTTGGTCGGCAAGCTGCTTCTGATCCGGAACGACCGTGAAGCGATTGCCTTTGAGTGGGAGTAGAACGGCCAGTGGTCATTGGTCGTGGTTGTCGGGCCAGGAATATGGAGCGTGGGCTTACAGCCCTACGATTTCGGTTGAGGAGGGCTTTGGCCGGGAAAATGAAATGCTAAAGTTCATGTCAGATGGCTGACGCCTTTGACCGGGAAAAGCGGAGTTGAGTCATGCCTTGGATCGCCGGGCGCGATACTAAACCCGAGCGGTTGCTCCGTTCTCTGCTTCATCGTCGTGAATGCCTTGTGCGACGGTCTCGTTTTGGACAGACGTTCCGGTTTTTGAATTGCGCGTTAAATTCACCGTGACTTCGAAGCTTGGTTTGGCTCATCCCCAAATGGTGATGGGTTTGTCCTGCTGAAGGATCGTGTGATCACTGACAATTCCAGTAAGCCGAAACTTGGGAAGGTTCTGCGCGAGACCGGAAACCTGAACGAGGCCAATGAGAAGGAGCAGAGGGGGGCTCTTTGTCGGGTTGTCACAATCTGGGAGAGAATTTGGAGTCGCCATCATTCTTCTCCGTAGCTAGGAGTGAGGCGTAATGAAATTGATGACTCCATTTTTGATTGCTGCCCTTTCTTTTCTTTCTCTGGCTGCCTCTGAAGAGAAAGCCATTGATCAACCGGTCGCCGATGCCATTCAAAAGCACTTCCTCGAAAACGGTTACCTCGAGATTGATGATGATTTTGAGAATATTGGAAAGGTCTTTAAGGGAGCGAAAATCTATCAGATCTGGATCAAGAGCACGGTGCGGAAAGGGGCCGCCTCCGGGTTGAACATGAGTGTCCTTATGCAGGGTGACCAGATGACGCTTTTTGATTCGGGGCGGGACGCCGCAATCTTTCTGATCAAGGGTTACGCAGGAAAGGTGGCCAGCTCGAAGCAGCTAAGGGTTTTAATGAGCGCAATGACTCCAGTCAGTGAAATCGAAGACAGGGGAGAGGGCGTTTATCATGTCTATAATGGCGATGACTTCTTCGATGTCCCTTCTGGTTACCTGGTCAAAGTGAGAGGAGGAAAGGTGCAGTCCTGCGAGTACAAGATGAAGCTCGGCAAGAAGAAAGAGTGAAGCCGATTTGGATCAAGGGCGGGGGCGGTTTGAGGGAACAAAAAAACACGAGACCCGAAGGTCTCGTGTTTTCGAAAAGAGTAGAGATTCGTTTATCTCTGGCGACGTCGTCCAAGGAGGCCGAGTCCGGCAAAAGCGAGGAGGGCAGTGGATGGTTCAGGGACAACGGTCAGGCCACCGAAATCTGCAATTGCTCCAACGGTGAGTTGTAGTCCAAGAGGGGTCTGTGCAGTAAACTCGCCGTTTGGCCGCGGGTCGTCATCAATATTCAGAAGTAGACGGGGTGCTGGGAACGTATCGACTCCGGCTGCGGTCGGATCTCCAGGGGCCTGTCCGGTCCCCCAGTAGGCGGCAAGAATATCTCCTCCGATGGTGGCGAGGACGTTTCCTCCTCCAACACTTCCGGTGCCAAGACCATTAAAGTCGCCGTTCACGTTGGTATCGAAAAGGTCGTAGTTTCCTTCAGGGATCCCAAGAAGCGCGGCTCCGGCGATGGTGATGGTGGTTTCAGCGCCGGCGACCGGTTGGTTTGCGGATGCCGACCCAGTGTGCCAGCCCATTCGATTGCCCGCGTTTCGTGCCGTGTAGCTGGTGAAGTTCAGGACGGGAATGTTGAGGCCGTTGTAACCATCGGCCCGGCCATTCGCGTAGTCGGCGCTAGAGAGGGAACGTCCGATGATAACGAGGTCAACCCCGACCAAGGCGTCTTGGGTGGCTTGGGCCCCGAAGTCTGAGAAGTTCCCTGCCGCAGTGACATTGGCGTTGGTGTAGTTGGCTGAGAGAAAGGCTTCGATCTGCGAAGTATCACTGGCGGAGACAAGGATATTGACGGCCGAAGATAAAGAAATCGTGCCAGCCAAGGCTAGTGCAGAGAGGGTCAAAGTCGCTTTCATAATTGTGTAGAGGAGAAAATTACGTGGATCAGTGCTTTTTGGCCATAAAAAAAGGCATGATTTTGAAAAATAGTCTGGACGGGGCAAGCCATCGAGGTGTTTCCGTTTTTTGAATCGACCGGAAAAGATCTGGAGCGTTTGGTGAGAAGGTGTCGAAGGCTTCTGAGCTCAACAATTTTGTTTTCTCTCGTGAGAGCGAAGTGTGGCGGGTGAACCGTTATGCCAATGGCTTGTTGTTTGGTCCCGCCGCGGTTTTGTTGCAGGTCGCGCATCCTCGGGTGGCGCAAGGAGTAATAGACCACTCTGATTTTCGGGAGGACGCGCTTGGACGATTGCGACGAACTCTGTCAACGGTCAACAAGATCACCTTTGGAACGGTGGCAGAAGCTGAGGAAATGAAAGCCCGTCTCAGCGAGGTTCATGGCCGGGTGAAGGGAAAGGTGTCCGGGGGAATGGCGGGGCCCAAGGGATACTCGGCATTTGAGCCTGATCTCATGATGTGGGTTCTTGCGACGCTGATTGATGCCTCGATCAGAGGCTATGAGTTTGTCTGGGAGCCATTGAGTTGGGAGAGGCGTGAAAGGTTCTACCGCGAGTTTCGTCATTTTGGGACTTTCTTTGGTTTGAAGTTAGAGGAGGGACCGGCGGACTATCGTGAGTTTGTCGACTATTATGAGGAAATGTTGGCCAGTGATCTTCTCGGCAGTCATCGCTTGTGTGTCGAGGTCGCGGCGGCGGTGGTCTGGCCTGAGAAGCCATTGCGCGACTGGTTCTTGGGCAGGGTGGTGAATTTCCTCCCAATCGAAACGGTGCCTGAGCAAGTCCGGGAGCGACTGGGCTTCCAATCAACTCCGTGGACTCGATTTAGAATGATGCTTCTTGGGAAGGTCGCTCCGGTGGCCTTTCGAACCCTGCCAAAGTGGCTGACCTACTATCCTGAGTCGTATCGGGCCGAACAAAAATTAGCGACCGCCGGATAAGAGAAGGTTTGAGAAGTCGAGAGCAATTTGCTATTCCATCGACTGTCATGCGCTCACAAAAAAAATTTGTGTTGGTAACCTTGATCGCCGGACACTCGGTGGCCACAGGTCAGTTAATGGTGGATTTCAATTCAAGTCAAAGCGGGGGCGGAATTCCGGTTTTCGAAGACCCAACTGATCCCAGTAATGCCTCGTTTCAGCAGGAAGGGTATCTTTGCTATCACGCGCAACACGAAGTTGCTTCGTCATTTCTGACCGCGACTTACAATGTCAATTTTACCGGAACTGGAGCGGCAACGGTGACGATGACGCCGGAATGGCCATCGACTACGGCGGCGACCGTTCAGCAGTCGATTGGTCGATCCCAAGGGCAGGCCGATACCTGGATTGGCAGCAAAAACAACCTCCTTCGCGATTGGATTGGAGCGGACAGCCGGACTTCCCAAAGCGGGAATGGCGCCTGGGACGGCACCAACGGGAATCCTACCTACTTTCAACTTCGATTCGGTGATCTCCCCGCAGCGACCTACGAGATGACGGCCTTCATGCATGATGTTGAGCATATGAATGCCACCTTTACCATTGAGGTGTCCACCGATGGTGGTTCGACCTTTGCGACTCCCATTGAAGGCCGCATGACCAATAGTCTTTCCGGTGGAAACCCCACGGGGAACGAGGTTTTTTCCGGGACTCCTCCCAACGTTGCCGATGGTGATCCGGCCGAGTTAAGCTCGACCCAGGTTTTTGAGTTTGAGGCTTTGGCCGGACAGGATGTGGTTCTTCGTTTCGCTCCGTTTTCGAATGCTATCAATGTGCACACCGAGTTCGTGGGCTTAAATGGCTTTGAGTTGGTCCAGACCGGCGGTGGCGGCCCGGCCTTGCAAATCACCGGGATTTCCCGGGATCCGGACAACGAACTGGTTTCCCTAACCTGGGCCTCCAAGCCCGGGGCGACCTATACGATCCGGACCTCGGAGGATCTGGGCGGAGATCCGTCCGGGTGGACTATTGTCGAGAGCGGATGGGCCAGCGGCGGAGACGAGACCTCCTTTGTTGATTTGAATGTGACCGATCCAACGCGCTTTTACGTGGTGCAAGAGGAGTGAGGAAATGCCTCAGCCCGACGGTCGTAAGAAGAAATGAAGAACCATCGTTTTGACCGATGATGAAACGGTTTTTTTCAGTAATCATCGCCGCCGCCTTGACCCTTCTCCCTGTGGCTTACGGCGAGGAAGGTGCACCCGGGCTTTATGCTTTTTTCAATGGGGCTCCTAAAGGAGACCTCGTTGACGAAGCGCTATTCTTAAAGCAGTCGGGCTATGCCGGGATCAGCCAGCTTTATTCCTCCGAATTGGGTGAGAAGCTCACCAAGCGGGTCGAGATCTATGAGAAGGCTGGATTGAAAGTGCTGAGCGTTTACCTTCCGGCGACCGAGGTTCCCATCAAGGAGGAGACGGTCAAAGCTCTTGCGAATCGTGGGTCCTTGATTGAGTTAACTGTTCAAAAAAAGATCGACGACAAGATTATTGAGTCGATTCGCAAGACGGCTGCGATGGCGGATCGCCTCAAGATCAGGGTCGCGCTCTATCCTCATACCGGATTCGCCGTGGCTACAGTGCCGCAGGCCATAGATTTGATCGCCAAGGTGAATCATCCGAATTTGGGGATGATGTTTAATCTTTGCCACTTCCTGAAGAACGAGAAGGAAGCGGATCTTGAGAGCGTGTTGGAGAAAGCCGGTGACCGCCTTTTCGCAGTCAGTATTAATGGGGCCGACCTCAACGGTAAAGGCTGGGGCGGTTTGATCCAAACTTTGGACAAGGGCACCTTTCCCCAGAAGCGACTTTTCAAACAGTTGGAGAAAGTTGGGTTCAGTGGTCCGTTGAGTCTTCAATGCTATGGCATCAAAGGAGACCGGAAAGAGAATCTCAAAAAATCAATCGGGGCCTTCACCAAGCTTTGGGAATAGGGAGCGTGGAATAGGTAAAACTTCCCCTCAGCGGCGGTTGCATCGATATGGCGTTAGGCCGGAAGCTAACGCTCCCTATCGGTCAAGGATCTGGTTCAGGACGTAGGGGAGAATCCCACCGCTGAGGTAGTAATCAATTTCGGCGGGAGTATCGAGTCGAACGGCGAGTGGAAAACTCTTGCCGCAGCTGGTTTCCAGTGTCGCTTCCTGCATAGGGGTCAGTTCACCATTCAGTCCCTTGATGCTGAAGGTGCAGGAGTGCATTTTGGTCACCTGATTGAAATCTTCCTTGTTCTTGAAGGTGAGAGGAAGAACTCCCATTCCGATGAGGTTGGAACGGTGGATTCGTTCGAATGATTTGGTCACCACTGCCTGCACGCCGAGGAGGGCTGTGCCTTTGGCTGCCCAGTCACGTGAGGACCCCATGCCATAGTCTTCTCCACCGATCACGATGAGATTACGTCCGGTTTGTTGGTAAGCCACCGCCGCGTCATAAATGAAGGTTGCTTTGGCATCCGGAACGGTGTCGACCTGAATGTCGGGAGGGGAGACTTCGGCGTCTCCGAAGTAAAGGGTGTAGCCTCCTTCGACCTGTTTGCCATCGTGAGTGGCCATCAGGTTTTTGATGCGGACGTTCCCAAAGGTTCCACGGGTCATGACTTGATCGTTGCCTCGACGAGAGCCAAAGGAATTGAACTTGGCTTTTTCGACACCGTTTTTGAGTAGGAACTGTCCGGCGGGGCTGGTCGGAGTGATCGCGCCAGCTGGTGAAATGTGATCGGTCGTCACCGAGTCACCGAAGATACCGAGAGGCCGGGCATCGATGATGTCGGCGCCTTCAGTCTTGGCTTTACGCCATCCTTCAGAGAAGAAGGGCGGGTTTTGAATGTAAGTCGAGTTCTCATTCCAGCTATAGGTATCACCGGTTGAGGAGTCGATGGCAGTCCATTTTTCGCTGGCGGTGTCGAGGTCGCAGTAAAGTCGCTGAAAAACTTCCGGTTTGAGGGCTGTTCCGATGACTGCTCGAAGTTCTTCTGGTGTGGGCCAGAGGTCCTTCAGATAAACCGATTTGCCGCTCTTGTCCTCTCCTAGAGGGTCGTTGGTGAGGTCGAGATCGACGCGGCCGGCCAGAGCGTAGGCGACCACGAGAGGAGGAGACATCAGGAAATTGGCTCGAATCGAACCGTGGATGCGAGCTTCAAAGTTTCGGTTGCCTGAAAGGACGGAGGCACAAACGAGGCTTTTTGATTTAAGAGCAGCTTCAATGTCAGGATGAAGAGGTCCGGCATTTCCGATGCACGTCGTACATCCGTATCCGACGGTCTCGAACCCGAGTTGATCGAGTTCGTTTTGAAGTCCGGTCGCTTCTAGGTAATCGGTCACCACCCGCGAGCCGGGTCCGAGGGACGTTTTTACGAAGGGAGAAACAGTCAGCCCGAGTTCGTTGGCCTTTTTGGCGACAAGACCGGCGGCAAGCATCACCCTCGGATTGCTGGTGTTAGTGCAGGAGGTGATCGCGGCAATGAGGACCGATCCGTGTCCGATTGCGATCCGGGTGCCTTCGGTTTCCATGACGACATTGTTGGTGGGGTCGTCATCGGAGTTTAAGAGTTCGGCACCTTCGGGCGAAAACCCAGCGGGGTTGTCAAGTTCGAGCTCGACTGTGTCGTTTCTGGTTGCAGCTTCCCGTCCAAATCCACCTTCAGAAACGGGGGCGGTATAAAGGTCGTTAAAGGTGACTCCGAGTTCAGGGACGTCGATGCGATCCTGGGGGCGCTTGGGACCGGAAACGGATGGAACCACGGTGGTGAGATCAAACTCAAGGTCGTCGGTGTAATCGATCTGGCCCTTTTGCGGGATGCCCCACATTTCCTGGGCATTGAAGTAATTTTTGATCGTCGCACAAAGTTCCTCGGACCGGCCGGTGCCACGGAGGTAGTTTATGGTCTCACCATCGATTGGGAAGAAGCCCATTGTTGCTCCGTATTCTGGAGCCATGTTGGCGATGGTCGCGCGGTCTGGGAGACTCAACGCTTCCGCGCCGGGTCCGTAGAATTCGACGAACTTACCCACGACCCCGTGACTGCGAAGCATTTGCGTGATCTTCAAGGTGAGATCGGTGGCGGTGACTCCATCGGCTAGTGAGCCATGAAGGTGAACGCCCACCACTTCAGGCACGAGGAAAGTGACCGGCTGGCCAAGCATGCCGGCTTCCGCTTCAATGCCGCCCACGCCCCAGCCGACCACGCCGAGTCCGTTGATCATGGTGGTATGGGAGTCGGTGCCTACGAGGGTGTCGGGGTAGAAGACTCCGTCTTTTTCGAGCACGCCGGTGGCGAGGTGTTCAAGATTGACTTGGTGGACGATGCCGATGCCTGGAGGGACTACGCCGAAAGTATCGAATGCTTGTTGGCCCCATTTGAGAAATTCATAGCGCTCCTGGTTACGGATGAATTCGATGGCGAGATTGCGATCCATAGCTTGCCGGGACCCGGCAAAGTCGACTTGAATGGAGTGATCCACGACAAGGTCAACGGGAACAAGTGGCTCTACGACCGAGGGATCCGCGCCAGCCTTCTCGGCGGCATCGCGCATAGCTGCTAGATCGACCACGAGAGGAACCCCGGTGAAGTCTTGCAGGACGACGCGGGCGACCGTGAAGGGAATTTCGTAGACGCCGGGTGAGGAAGGATTCCAGTTTGCGAGGTTCTTCACGTCGACTTCCGTGACCTTGCGACCATCTAGATTTCGCAAAAGCGACTCAAGGACGATTCGGATGGATACCGGCAGTCGGGAGACATCCCCGATTCCCAGCTCTTTCAAGACGGGGAGAGAGTGGAAGGAGGCCTCGGTGCCCGATCCAGTGGTAAAGGTCCTAAGCGTGTTCATGTCCGGTTGGAGCCTAGCTCAAACCGTTTCAGGAACAAGGGCTCCCGCGAACTTACGCGCTCATCGCCGCGATGGGAGGCGAGAAGCGGGTAAGGTCGATGCCTTCGACAGCGGTCTTGTATTCCTCCATAGTGGGAGTGCGGCCAAGGATAGCCGAAAGGACGACAACCGGAGTCGAGGACAGTAGGGACTCGCCTTTTTTTCGCTCGGAATCTTCCACCACCCGACCCTGGAAGAGGCGGGTTGAAGTCGCCATCACAGTGTCACCTTTGGCGGCCTTCTCCTGGTTGCCCATGCAGAGGTTACAGCCCGGACGTTCGAGATACATCATGTTCTCATATTGGGTTCGGGCCGCACCCTTTGGGGCGTTGTCGTCAAATTCAAATCCGGAATACTTTTGAAGCATGTCCCAGTCGCCCTCTTCCTTGAGTTCATCAATGATATTGTAGGTTGGTGCTGCCACCACGAGAGGCGCGTTGAACTTCACCTTGCCTTGTTGGGCCTCCAGATTTGCAAGCATTTTTGAAACGACCTTGAGATCACCCTTGTGAACCATGCAGGAACCGACAAAGCCGAGGTCGACATCTTTTTCACCGCCATAGTAAGAAAGTTCCCGGATGACGTCGTGGGTGTAGCGTTTGGAGACATCCTCATTGTGGACATCGGGATCGGCGATCATTGGTTCGTCGATGATGTTGAGATCGACCACCATTTCGGCGTAATATTGCGCGTTGGAATCCGGGGTGAGGGCAGGCTTTTCGCCCGACTGGATCTCGGCGATACGCTTGTTGGCGCGATCGATAAGCCCTTGGAGAACACCCTTTTCGTTGTCCATGCCTTTGTCGATCATGATCTGGATGCGACTCTTGGCGATTTCGAGCGACTCGATCAGGGTGTCGTCCTGAGAGATGCAGATGGAAGCCTTGGCCTTCATTTCGGCGGTCCAGTCGGTGAAGGTGAAGGCCTGGTCGGCGGGTAGTGTGCCGATGTGGACCTCGATCACACGGCCCTGGAAGACGTTTTCGCCAAACTTCCTAAGCATTTGCGATTGGGTGGCATGCACCACATCCCGGAAATCCATGTGCGATTTGAGCTCACCTTCGAAGGTGACCTTCACCGACTCAGGAATGGGCATGGTCGCTTCTCCCGTGGCGAGAGCCAGTGCGACGGTGCCGGAGTCGGCTCCGAAGGCGACCCCTTTGGACATGCGGGTGTGGGAGTCACCCCCGATGATGATGGCCCACTCGTCAACGGTGAGATCGTTGAGGACCTTATGAATCACATCGGTCATGGCGTGGTATTCCCCCTGCGGGTCGCGCGCTGTGATGAGGCCGAAGTCGTTCATGAAGGACATCAACTTGGGAATATTGGCCTGAGCTTTTTTATCCCAGACGGAAGCGGTATGGCAGCCGGACTGGTAGGCGCCGTCGACGATGGGTGAAATCGTAGTGGCAGCCATTGCTTCGAGTTCCTGGGCTGTCATGAGCCCGGTGGTGTCCTGCGAACCTACGATGTTGACCTCGACCCTTACGTCGGAACCGGCGTGGAGAATCGAGCCCGGAGTAGTGCCCACGGCATTCTTGTTGAAGATCTTTTCGACGGCGGTGAGCCCCTGGCCTTCGTTTGAAATCTCTTGCGAAGGGGCATAGACGACCGGTGCTTCCACCCCGAGGGTTTTGGCTGCGAAGGTCTGTAGTTTCTTGCCAAAAACGATGGCATAAGACCCCTGGGCTTTGATGAACTCCATCTTTTGGGGAGTAAGCGCCGAGGAAATGTCGGTGAGCTCGGTCTCACCCTGAAAGAGCTTTTTCTCTCTGGTGTTGATGGTGAGGACCGAGCCGGTTTCGACTGAGTAGGTTTGTTCCAGAACCGGGTCTCCATTGTCGTCGATGACGGGCTTGCCGTTGGCATCCAATTTCCTGACCCAGTTTTTAAGATCGATGCCGATCCCTCCAGTCACCGAAACCGTGGTGAGGAAAATGGGCGAGATCCCGTTGGTGCCGGCTACGATCGGGAAGATGTTGACGAAAGGAACATAAGGGCTGGCTGGTTTGCCGGTCCAGAGAGCGACGTTGTTCACTCCGGACATGCGAGAGGACCCGACGCCCATCGTGCCTTTTTCGGCGATGAGCATCACGCTTTTGTCGGGATGAAGGCGCTTAAGAGCTTCGATTTCCTGCTGGGCGTCACGGGAGATCATGCACTTCCCGTGAAGCTCGCGGTCGGACCGGGAGTGGGCCTGATTCCCAGGTGAAAGAAGATCGGTGGAGATGTCGCCTTCACCGGCAATGTAGGTTACAACTTGGATCTCCTCCGGAACGTCGGGCAGGGAGGTAAAGAATTCGGCCGCGGCATAACTCTCGAGGAGGTTCTTGGCGATTGCGTTGCCTGCCTCGAAAGCTTCCTTGAGACGCTCCAAATCGGCATCGTAGAGGAAGACCTGACCTTTTAACACCTTGGCCGCCTCTTGCGCGATGGTGTCGTTTTCACCCAGAGCGAGGTCAAGAAGGACCGAAATCGAGGGCCCGCCCTTCATCTGGGAGAGAAGCTCGAATGCGAATTCCGGTGAGATCTCCTCCACCGTGGATTCCTCGAGAATGATTTCCTTAAGAAACGCTGCTTTGACCCCCGCGGCAGCTGTAGTGCCCGGGAGAGTGTTGTAAATTAGGAACTTGAGAGATGCTTCGCGATGTTCGTTCCCGGAGTCCTTGATCTGGGTGATGATTTCAGCAAGAAGATCGGCTCCATCGATTGGTTTCGGGTGGAGGCCCTGTTCTTTGCGTTCATCGATCTCGGCGAGGTAGGCTTGGTAGAGGCTCATATGCTGGGGAAAAGAGGATTGCGAATGGGTTGGCGGGCGGAACCTAGAATGGAATCAGGGTGGGGAAAATTCAAAATTTGTGATTTTACGGGTGATCCCGATGGATTTTCAGGAAGGGCGCACTTGTGGGAAGGTGACGGATCGAATGAGATCCGGCTAGCGTTGAGGGGATGAAACGATGGATGGTATTTGTGTTGCTGGGCAGCGGATTCTTTGTGGGCTGTGCCAAGTCCTCTAAGGGGATCCCGGAGGTGACGTCTGAAATGGCCTAGTGCCAGATTCACTTTCCAGAAGGACCTTTCTTTTAAGATCCCCTTGGCAAAGAAAAAGCCCGGGCTTTGAGGAAAAGCACCGGGCTTTTGGAAAAGGAAGGTTCGCCTTACTTAAATCGGTAGAACCCGTCCGGGTTATGCATCATGTATACGTCCTTGGGATTCCGACGGGGCAGAATCATGTAGGGATTGCCATTTTCGTCGACCGCCGGAGTGAGGCCGTTTTCGATGGCAGCACTGCGGGTGGTGACAACCGCTTTCTTGGCATCTGGGTTCTTGAGCAAAGAGGTTTCGTGGATGCGGTTGACGACATGATCAGCCCACTTGAGCTTCACGGCATCATCGCCAAACTCGGTCCAATCACCGGAAACGGTCTTCTGATACATCATCTCGATGAACTCGTCGGAAGTAACTCCCATTTTCTCAGCAATGGGATCGGCGAGGCGGGCCCACCACTTCTTGAGGTCTTCGACGTTCTCCTTCTGCTCGGTCAGGTTCATGCTTGAGAACATGAAGCTCTGGCTGATCTGGTGGTGGAGGATGATGGCGTTCGGGTAAACGTAGGACTTCTCCGCGAGGGTGGTGATGGTGGCGGCCATCGAGGCGGCAAAGGACTTCACGATAACGTAGACCGGAGCTTCCGAGCCTTCCATGGCCTTGAGAATGCGGTATCCGGCCATGACTGAGCCACCGGGTGAGTCGTCGATGACGATGAAGATGGGCTTCTTGGGGTCCTTGTTGTTGAAGTAGTTGATGCGAGTGGTAACGCGATCTGCAAGGGTGCTGGTGACGGGCCCGTTGAAGGGGATGCGACGGTCGGACACGACGAGGGTGCCGTCCTTTTTGAGGGGATTGTCGAGATACTGCGGCTTGGCGTTAGCGTAGTCGTCGCGCTTCTTGGTAGCCTCAATGGTATCGATCTCGGCCATCATTTCAGTGGTTTTGAGCGAGGAGGCAGCTTGGACGGCCTTAAGCTTGGCGGCGATGTTCTCGGCCTCGATTTTGGCGAGAGTAGCTTCGCGAGTCAGCTTGTTCTTTTCAGCTTCATACTTGGCCATGGCCTCGATGTTACCACCGCTTTGCTTCATGGTAGCAAGAGCAAGTTTCTCGGTCAGAAGCTCCTTTTCGAGTTTCAGCCGGTCAATCTCGCTGCGGAGTCCGTTGGTGGCCTGCTTTTGCTTTTCGAGTTCGAGAGCGTTCATCACAGTGAGGGCCTCATGAAGCATTTTGGCCTGCTTGATTTCCTCATCGCTGGGCATGCCCTTGGGACGGTGATTCTTGTCAGGAGCAGGCTTTGACTGTGGTTTGGCAGAGGGCTTGGCCTCAGGCTTTGCGGCCGGTTTGTCCTTTTTTGAGGGCTTTTTGTCGTCCTTTTTGGACTTGGGCTTGTCCTTCTTTTCTTGGGCTGGCTTTTTTTTATCGCCCTGCTTGGCCTCTTTTTTGTCGGGCTTGGCTTTTTCCTCCTTTTTCTTTTTGGAGGGCTTGGTTGCCTCCACCGCGTTGGCTGGCGGGTCGAGCTGGATGGGTTCGGCCGGGGCGGCAAGAATGCAGACGGCCGTGAGTGCTATGATATTTTTGACCATGTCTCAATAAACGACACGGTCTTGAGCTATTATCAAATTTTTTCGCGCTTTTCCTCGCGGAGTGCCTCTCTTTTGGCCTTTCGGCGTCGGCTCATCAAAATGAAGAAAAGGATCATGGTGAGGATGAAAATGACGGCCCCGAGGGCGATCAGCTGTTTGGCCTTGGTGGCCATGGCATTGGACTCTTCTTTGATGCTGGGAGCCTCCTTGCCCGGGCTGTGGGTGAGAACGAGTTTGCCGTCTCGCAAGGTGAGTGAGGTCAGTTTCCGGAGGGTCTGGAGGAGTTCGGGAAGATTTTTGGGATCCTCCTCGACCGCTTTTTCAAGCTCCCCGGAGATGAGAATGCGCGCGATGCTGACCAGAACTTCTTCAGGGACTTCTCCCTTGGGTGGGGTAATCTTTGTTAGGTTGAGGATGAGTTTTCCGTCGGTGAGAAGGGGAGTGCCGGTGAAGCTTCCGTTGAGATTGTTGTCACGGGCTTCGATCCCAAGGACTGAGCGAACAAAGTTGGGCAGGTTTTTGTTGGAATTGAATGGGAAATGAAGGGTTCCGGCGATTTCGGTGTCGGAGATGGATTCAAAGTAGAGTTGCCCTCGGAAGCTCTTGAGGGCGTCGAATCGTGCGATGGCGAGGTTGAGATCGAGGGGAGTGAGCTCGATTTCGGCAGCGCGGTCGTTTTTGACCTCGTGATCGAAATGACGGAGGCGATTGGCCAGGGAATTGAAGGGGGCGGGAAATTGGGAGGGATCTTCGATTTTTGCGGGCCGGGCTTCCTCTTCGGTAAAGGTCTTATAGGCGTCGGTTTGCTTTTTGAGGGTGTAAGCGGTGGTGCCGATGAGGATGCAGATGACCACTCCGATGACGATGAGGATCAGGCAGCCGGCGAAGGGTGAGCGAGGAGCGTCGTTGACTCCGCGGGAGTCGTTCTTGGGATCAGGCACGGGCTTGGTTTGGCATTTTGAAAGCCTGAGATCAATGCCTCGTCTTGGGACTTTGAAAGGGTGGGGTTGTCGGGAACGTTGCCCGGCGCTATAACGTTGGAGAGATGGAGCTGGGACGCGGAACGATAATCCGACTGACCAAATTTACTGAAACGAGCCTTATTGTACACTGGATGACCGAGCGAAGCGGTCTCATCAAGACGGTGGCGAAGGGGGCGAGGAGGGCGCGGAGTCCCTTGGCCGGGCGGTTGGATTTGTTCGTCAGGGCTGACTTTCAATGGTCGAGAAGTCGGAAAAGTGAACTTCACACTCTGGGAGAGGTCACGGTCACGAATTACCGGCGGGGACTACGGGAGCGCTACCGAGACACTGTAGTGGCCGGATATTTTGGACAGTTGTTAGAGTTGGTTTTGGAAATGGATCATGAAGAAGCGGGTCTGGACAACCTTTTGGACCGAGCTTTGGGGTATTTGGAGGAAAAGGGAGCGGATCGCCGGGCTTTTGACTTTTTCGAGCTGGAAGTGGCGCGGTTATTGGGTTTTGGGCGTGCCGGTCCAATCGGTATCCGGGAAGTTTACGGAAAGTTACCAAAGTCGCGTGATCACTGTCTTGATCTTCTGGAAAAGACATAAAACAAAAGCGTTAGCAACACAGGGAAGAACTAAAATCTGTGAGTTTTCCCTTATCGACCAGCAACCTTGGTGGGTTTTACTTCCGGTCGGGTGCTGATGAAAAGGCGTAGGAAATGCACGACCGGGCTTTGGCACCGCCGACCAAGAAGTTCGGGAAATTCCATGTCGAAACCGCGCAGAACTATGGAGACCTCGCCCTCATCTTGGTCAGAACCAAAAACGACAAGGAAAGTCTGGAGCATTTTATAGAGTTTGAAAACGACCCGTTGGAATACGATTATGAGATCGTTTTAGCAGATTACCGGGACGTTCTCGAATCGCTCGGAGACGGCCGCGCGATCATTGTCCTGAACAAAAGTCTTTGGAAGAACGGTTTTTCACTTCCCGGGTAGCTGAGAGTTTCAGGACGCCGGCTGATAAGTGGGCCATTCCGCACCGGTGAGCCAACCGTGAATGATCTCGGGATTCCGGGTGAGGTTTCCGGTGACTCGGTAGTGGGAGTTTTTGAGGCTGGAAGCATTGGACTGGTCTTCGTCCACCACGCAATAAGGAGAAGCTCCGGAGGAATGGATGAAACGAACTTCCTTCTCTTCAGTGACAACGAGGAAAGCCACGTGCTTGTCGAGCCCGACGATTCGGATGCCGGGGCCTCGCTCGATGACCTGGGCGAGAAAACCCTCGTAGTTGAGCCTAGTCCTGATGTGCATCTCTTTCTTCGGGACAAAGGTGCGGATGATGCGCTGAGAGGGTTGCCGGGCCAGACGAAATCGTTCTACCTTGAAGCTGGCATCGCGAAGGATGGTAGAAACGAAATAGCCACAGGCAATCTCTCCGGATCCGGGAGTCTCGCAGGTTCCGTGAAAGCCCCAAGGCGTTCCCAGCCAGCAGCGCATCATTTCGGGAAGCCTTTTTTCGAGAAGCCACTGCGATTCGTTAATTACATTGGAGATTTCCTTAGCGGTGCGGGCGCTGGCATAGCGCTTTGCGAGGGTTTCCCGTTCACGCTTTAGTTCCGCAATGAGCTGTTGGTAGCGCTGGGGGTCCGGCTTCGGCTGGACGACCGGCGTTCCGCTTGCCCCAAAGTGTTTTTGGCACAAATCAATGAGCGGGCCGCGGTAAATCCATCCCAGGGCCACACCCACCCCTAGAATAGACAGGAAAAGGAGCCGGCGTAGATACTTCATACCAGTTAACTTTAGACTGGAGTGAAGTGATCGCCATTCAAATCGTTGGAATGAATCGGGGTTTACTCCGATTCCATTGCCTTGGCTTCAAGCGCCGCGGTGTATTGGCGCTCTTCTTCGTGGGAATGAATGCGAAGGTTTACTTGGACTCCTTCCCGCTCCGCGGCGGCCTTGATTAGGCTGCGAATGGTCGAGGCGGTGAAGCCCTGGCGTCCGATTAGAGTGGCGACATCGGGCTGGCTTAGGACGAGGCGAAAGTTCACCTTCTTGTCACCTGACTGGCCGATTCGTAATTCGGCAAGTTTGGGGTCCTTGATGAATTGTAGAGCGATGTATTGAATGAAATCCTTAATCTGGGCAGTGATGGTTTCCATGGCGGGTTGGGTTGCTGTAAGGTGGGGCCAAGAAGTCGTTTCTGCCAAGCGGAAATTCGGTTTGGCTAGGTAACGATGCCGATTTTGTTGGCTACAAACTAAGACAAGGTCACCAGCAAGTCTCCAGTGTCGGCGGATTTTCCTTTTTGGAGAATAACTTCCGAGACCGTCCCGTCGGCCGGAGCGCTTACGGTGGTGAGCATTTTCATTGCTTCAAGAACGACGAGCTTATCGCCCTCCTTGACCGTATCGCCCGGTTTGACCGCGACTTCGCTGACCATCCCGGGGAGCGGGGCACCAACGTGATTTGGATTGCCGGGGTCGGCTTTGGCGTTGGCCGCCGTCTCTTTGCCGAGGGCTTTGTCGACTACTACACACTCGCGAGGCATCCCGTTGAGCTCGTAGAATAGGGTGCGACGTCCTTCGTCATCAGCTTCACCGATGTTGAGTAGCTTGATGAAGAGGGTTTTGCCAGGGGCAATATTGACATGGATTTCCTCCCCGACCGAGAGGCCGTAAAAAAAGGCGGGGGTCGGAAGGACAGTCAGGCGATCGAAGTCGGCCAGCGTGCTTTGGTAGTCGGCGAAGACCTGAGGATACATCAAATGACTGTAGAGGTCATCGTTACTGGTGTTTTCACCCAGTTCGGCGCGGACTTCCTCCAGCTCAATGGGAGCGGCCAATTCGCCGGGGCGCACGGTCACCGGAGTTTTACCGCCAAGAACCCGTTTTTGAATCTCCTTGGGCCAACCTCCATCGGGCTGTCCGAGTCCGCCGCCAAGCATATCGATGACGGATTCGGGGAAATCGAGAGTGGGAGCGTCGTCCTCGAGAAGATCATCGGCCTTTAACCCCTGAGTGACGAGAAGCATCGTCATGTCGCCGACCACCTTGGAAGAGGGGGTGACCTTCACTATGTCTCCGAAGAGCTGGTTGACGTCGGCGTAGGTGTGCGCGATTTCCTGCCAGCGGTGGCCGAGACCCATGGCATTGGCTTGCTCCTTGAGGTTGGTGTATTGGCCGCCGGGCATTTCGTGTAGGTAAACTTCGGCTGTGCCACTGCGGGGGGCTGAATAGAAGGGCTCGTAGTGGGCCAAGATCTCCTCCCAATAGTCAGAAATCTCGTTGAGGGTTTCGATGTCGAGCCCGGGGTCGCGGTCGTGCCCGTGCATCGCAGCGCAGACCGAGTTTAGGTTGGGTTGGCTGGTCGAGCCGGACATCGAGGCGAGGGCCATGTCGGCGATGTCGACCCCGGCATCGGCGGCAGCCATGATAGAGGCTGCATTGAGACCGGAGGTGTCGTGAGTGTGAAAGTGGATGGGGATTCCGATTTCCTGCTTCAGGGTTGAGACAAGTTTGGTCGCGGCAGCCGGATGACAGAGCCCGGCCATGTCCTTGATGCAGAGGATATGGGCGCCCATTTTTTCAAGCTCCTTGGCTTTCTCGATGTAATACTGCAACGAGTATTTTGCGCGGTCGGGATTGGTGATGTCGCCGGTGTAGCAAACCGCGGCTTCACAAACGGCTTTACCGTGTTCGCGGGCTGCTTCCATCGCGACCTGCATGTTGGGCAAATAGTTGAGGGAGTCGAAAATCCGGAAGATGTCCATGCCGGCATCGGCGGAGTGCTTTACAAATCCGGCGACGACGTTGTCGGGGTAATTGGAATACCCGACCGCATTGGAGCCACGGAAGAGCATCTGAAAGCAGATGTTGGGGATGCGTTCGCGGAGCTCTCGGAGTCGTTCCCACGGATCTTCTTTGAGAAAGCGCATCGCGGTGTCGAAGGTCGCTCCACCCCACATCTCCATCGAGAATAGATCGGGCGTCCGCTTGGCGTAGGTTTCCGCGATGTTGAGCATGTCGAAGGTCCGCATGCGGGTCGCGATGAGCGATTGGTGGGCATCGCGCATCGTGGTGTCCGTGCAGAGGAGGCGTTTGGATTCTTTGATCCATTCGGCGAATTTCTCCGGTCCATGTTCCAAGAGGATTTGTCGGGAACTTGCGAAAGTTTCGGGGTTCAGGTGCCCGGGTTCGGGGGCTGAGTCAGGAATCCGAGGTTGCGCGAATGGCTTGGCGGGGCGCCAGTTTTTTGCTCCGGGGTTTCCGTTGACGGTGAGGTCGGAAAGGTAATTCAGGAGCTTGGTGGCTCGGTCGCGTTTGGGAACAAACTCAAAGAGGCTGGGTTGGGAATCGATGAGTTTGGTGTGGGCATCGCCCGACCGGAAGGTGGGATCCTCGATGACATTTTCGAGGAAGGGAATATTGGTTTTCACGCCCCGGATGCGGAATTCGCGAAGGGCTCGGTCCATCCGCTGGCAGGCCGTTTCAAAATCGCGACCACTGGCGGTGAGTTTCACCAGCATGGAATCGTAGTAGGGCGTGATGACTGCCCCAGCGTCCCCATTTCCGGAATCGAGGCGAATGCCGAATCCGGCGGCGGAGCGATAGTTCGTGATTCTTCCGTAGTCGGGGGCGAAGCCCTTGGTCGGATCTTCGGTGGTGATGCGGCACTGAATGGCATAGCCGTTGCAGGGAATCTGATCCTGCGAGGGGATACCGATTTCCTCATCGTGCAGTTTCTTGCCACGGGCGACGAGAATCTGGGAACGAACCAGATCGATCCCGGTGACGCACTCGGTCACGGTGTGCTCGACCTGAATGCGTGGGTTCATTTCGATAAAGAACCATTCTTCGGAATCCATGTCGTAGAGGAACTCCACGGTGCCGGCATTGTTGTAGCCGATATCGCGTGCAAGGCGGGCGGCCGCTTCGCAAAATTCTTCACGGAGGCTGCCGGGGAGGTCGATGGATGGGGCGATTTCGACCACTTTTTGATAGCGGCGCTGAACCGAGCAGTCCCGTTCATGGAGATGAACGACGTTGCCGTGTTGGTCGCCGAGGATCTGGACTTCTATGTGCTTGGCTCGTTTGATGTAGCGCTCGAGAAAAACGGCCGGGTTCCCGAAGGCGTTTTGGGCCTCTTCTTGGGCCTCCGCGAGACGGCTTTGCAGCTCGGATGGTTTTTCCACGATCCGCATTCCGCGTCCGCCGCCGCCGAAGGCCGCTTTAATGATGAGAGGGAATCCGACTTCGTGGGCGATGGTAAGCGCTTCATCGGGATCCGAAATCGCGTCATCGGTGCCCGGAAGAACGGGGACTTTGGCCGCGATGGCTTGGGCGCGGGCAGCGGTTTTGTCTCCCATCGAGCCAAGGAGGTCGGAGGACGGTCCGATGAAAGTGATGCCTTCGCGGGCGCAGGCGCGGGCGAAATCGGCATTTTCCGAAAGAAATCCGTATCCCGGGTGAATTAGGGTGACGCCCTTTGATTTGGCGAGCGCTACGATCCCTTCGTAGTCGAGGTAGGCGCCCACGGGGCCTTTCGATTGGTCGAGCTGGTAGGCTTCGTCGGCTTTGAAGCGGTGGCGGGAAAAGCGATCTTCTTCGGCATAAATGGCGACGGTGGGGATGCCCAATTCGGTGGCGGCGCGAAAAACGCGGATGGCGATTTCGCCGCGATTAGCTACGAGGAGTTTTTCTTTGGCCATGAGCGGGCAGTCTAGAAAAGGTGGGGCAATGGGGAACCGCAAAGATGCGGAATAGTCATTTTTTCGCTGGGAACTGATCCCCGGGCCGAAAATGAGCTCATTGGGTCGAAGTTCCTTGGGTTAGAAAAGGGGAGCCGGAGTTCGTCAGGCTTGCCCCTCGTGGCGCTCTCGTTTACGGAACATCCTAAATGTCCGAGTTGCCCAAAGCCTACGAGCCCACCGAAGTTGAGAAGTCTTGGTATCAGGCCTGGCTGGATGCAAGGTGTTTTGAAGCCGATCCGGCTGTGGAAAAGCCGGCTTATTCCATGGTCATTCCACCACCGAACGTGACCGGAATCCTGCATTTGGGTCATGTCCTCAACAATACTATTCAGGACATTCTGGCTCGGAGGGCCCGCCAAAAGGGATGTGAAGTGCTTTGGCTTCCGGGAACCGATCACGCAGGTATTGCAACGCAGACCAAGGTGGAACGCCAGTTGCGCGAAGAGGAAGGCAAAACCCGTCGAGATATCGGACGCGAGACTTTCCTTGAGAAGGTCTGGGATTGGAAAGAAAAGCACGGTGGCATCATCATCAAGCAGCTCAAGCGTCTCGGTTGTTCCTGTGACTGGAGTCGTGAGCGTTTTACGATGGATGCGGACTACTCCCAGTGGGTGTCCCGCGTTTTTGCCGATCTTTTCCATGAAGGATTGATTTATCGGGGCAAGCGGATGGTCAATTGGTGTCCGGTGTCTCTGACCGCGCTCTCGGACGAAGAGGTGATTCCCAAAAAGCAAAACTCCAAGCTCTACTTCATCAAGTATGAGCTGGTCGATGAGCCCGGGTCTTTCCTAGAGGTCGCGACGACCCGGCCGGAGACTCTCATGGGAGACGTGGCGGTGGCGGTGAATCCAAAGGATGAGCGCTACGGAAAGTATGTCGGCAAACTGGTCCGGCGTCCTTTTCCCGAGGCTGAGATTTCGGTGGTGGCTGATGATCACGTCGACCCTGAATTCGGAACCGGTGCCCTCAAGATCACTCCAGCACACGACAAGGCCGATTTTGAAATCGGCATCCGCAACGACTTGGAAATCATCGATGTTTTCCATCCGGACGCCACCGTGAATTGTCCCGAGGTCCCTGAGCTCGACGGGCTGGACCGTTTTGTGGCGCGGAAAAAGGCTGCCTCAATGCTGGAAGAGCGCGGGCTGTTGATCAAAGTCGAGGAGCATGAAAACAACGTGGGCTTTTCCGAGCGCGCGGATGTGCCCATCGAACCTCGCATTTCGATGCAGTGGTTTCTGCGTTATCCGGAAACCGAGCGGACTGCGGCAGCGGTGGCGAACGAAGAAATCTCTTATCGTCCTGCCCGGTGGGCCAAGACGCACGCTAATTGGATGGAAGGCATCCAAGATTGGTGCGTGTCACGTCAGCTCTGGTGGGGACATCGGATCCCGGTTTGGTATCGCAGGGAAAAGGTCGAGGCTTTGAAAGAAGCCGAATCACTCACTTTGACGGATCTTGAAGCCGGAGATCTTCATGTCAGCGAAGAGCCACCGACGGATCCCGAAAACTGGGTTCAGGACGATGATGTTCTCGACACGTGGTTCAGTTCCTGGCTCTGGCCCTTTGCCACCATGGAAAATCCCGGCGAGG
>JBMYLT010000013.1:56658-60196 GCA_049596615.1 Akkermansiaceae bacterium
ACCACCGATCTAGTTACCGGGCCGGATATCATTTTCTTTTGGGTGGCCCGCATGATCATGGCCGGCTACCGCTTCAAGGACGAGCTACCATTCCGGAATGTATTCTTTACTTCGATCATCCGCGATATTCAGGGACGGAAGATGAGCAAGTCGTTGGGGAATTCTCCGGACCCGATCGACTTGATGGAAAAATACGGGGCCGACGGTCTGCGTTTTGGATTGATGAGAACGGCCCCCATCGGGGCGGACCTTCGGTTTGACGAGGCTCAGATCGAGGAAGGCCGGAATTTCGCCAACAAGATCTACAATGCCTGTCGTTTCCGGCGAATGTCGGGGGTTGAGGGCAGTACTGATTTTGCGGCCTCATCCTGTTTGGATCTCCGACCCTACCACCTCGATATCCTCGCGAAGTGCGACGAACTGGCGGAGAGGCTGGAAGTAGCCTTTGCCGACTATCGCTTCAATGAGGTCGGCCAGTCTCTGTATGAGTTTCTTTGGAGCGAGTTCTGTGACAAGTTCCTCGAAGCCGTGAAGGGTGATTTGCGGGAGGATGCTGATCCGGCCAGGAAGGCTACCACGCTTGGTGTATTTGATGTGGTGATGGCCCGCTATCTGCAGCTGTTGCATCCTTACATGCCACATCTGACGGAGGAACTTTGTGCTCGCATGGGCTATCAGGAAGAAGGAAGTTTCCTGATGCAGAAAGAGCTTCCCGCTACCTCACTTCTGGACGAAGTGAACGCCGGAACAATCAAGGAAGGGAAGGACCGGGCCTCCGCAGTTTACGAAACAGCGGCTCGTCTTCGTAACTTGAAAGCCGAATACCGGTTGGCGGCCCGCAAGGATGTTCGCTTTATCGTGAAGAACGGTGAGAATTGGCTCGAAAAGGAGGCTGATATTCTTGCCTTGTTGTCGGGGGCGGAAGCGGTAACTCGTGAAAATGACTACCAACCGGAACAGGGAACGCCCGGAACAGTGACTGACATGGGTGAAATTTTCATGCCTCTGGGAGGTTTGATCGATGTTGAGGCTGAGAAAACCCGACTGGACAAGGAGATCGAAAAGACCGCCAAGGAGGTCGGAAAATCGAAAGGTAAGCTTGGGAATGAGAAGTTTGTCGCCAATGCCAAACCCGAAGTGGTGTCTCTCGAGCGGGAGCGGCTTGCGGAATGGGAGGGGAAACTGGGTCAACTGCAGGAAATGCGGGATAATTTAGGATAAGGAATTCTTAGGTTTTCGAATTTTGGAAATCGGTGTTTATTTCCTCTGTCACGATGTCATCAACCACTCTCGAGAGCATTCCCGGACTGGACTCCAATGGGGTCGGGCTCCTTCAGGCCGTTGGCGTGGAGGGATGCGGGATCCTTTCCCGAAGTGATCCGAGTGCGCTTCTTGAAGAGATGGAGCGAGCCAACGAGCACCTTGAGTTGGTAGATCGCTTGCCGGAATTGGATGATTTGGTCGGTTGGATCGAGGCTGCTCAGGAAATTGACGGAATTGAGGGCCCACTTGTGACTCGACTTGAAAGCATGGTTGAACTGGTTCCCATTGAGGTTGGTCAGGCCTTTCCGATCCCTGCCGAAAATATCGTGCGCAACAACATCGCGGTTTCGGATGTTCCTGCGATGACGGAGTTCCTTGCAAAGGATGATCTCGTCGAGGAACGTTTAGTCGAGGCCGGGCCTTCCAGGCCGGTCAGTGTTCCCGTCCGTGAAATCGCACCCAAAGCGTCTCCGGGGATTGAAGAGGGAGATAAAGATGAAATTGTGGTTTCAAGTGAGAAAGGAGAGGTAGCGCCTCTCAAGAGCATTCGTCGCAAAGATATTCGCACGACCGCATCGCCCGAGTTGAATGCAGGGAAGAAGCCCCTTTCGAGACGTTATATTCGTGGTGTCCTTCATCCTCAGCCTTTTCGGGTCAAAATCGGGGCGGTCATTTCCCTGCTGACTCTGGTTCTCTTACCATTGAATTTGATGGCCGGTGGGCTAGCTCTCACGGTATTCAAGGAATGGCCGCTTGAGCTAAAATTCTGGCTCCTTCTCTTGCCTGGGTTGTTTTTTTTCTTTGGCTGCTTACATCTCACGATTTCCCGTACGGTAAAATGCCGGGTGTGCGGACAACCCGTGTTCTCTCAAAAAGCCTGCCGGAGAAACCCCAAGGCCCACCACATCCCGCTCTTGGGTCACATCATTCCGACTTCGATCCATTTATGGATCTTCCACTGGTTCCGTTGCATGTATTGCGGAACCTCGGTTCGTCTTAAAGAGTGATTCACTCGCGATTGCGGGAATCGATAAAAATGGTTACCGGGCCATCGTTGATCAGGGAAATTTTCATCATCGCTCCAAAGGAACCTCGACCTACGGATTGGCCTAGACTTTCCGAAAACGCTTCGCAAAAAGCTTCATACAGAGGTTCGGCGTCCTCGGGGCGCGCCGCTTTAATAAAGCTGGGACGGTTTCCTTTTTTTGTGGAGGCGTGGAGGGTGAACTGACTGACGACGAGGGCTGAGCCACCGCTGGACTTCAAGTCGAGGTTCATCTTGCCCCCTTCGTCGTCGAAGATTCTCATCCGGACAATCTTTTGCACCAGCCAATCGAGATCAGTGCGATCGTCCGCTTCCTCGATGCCCAACAAAATGGAAAGTCCGTTGCCAATCTCGGAGATGATCTCGCCATCGACTTCCACCGACGCTTCAAGAACCCGTTGGATCACCGCTCGCATGGCGCCACCATTGGCTTCACAGGATTTGTTTCAAGCGATCTTGCCAACGATTATACACAAATCCCAGTCCGAGCAGCCCCAATCCAAGCGTCATGAAGCGGAGAATTCGAGGCAGAGGGTTGAGTTTAATCAGGTCAAAAAGCATCAGATGACTCAGCCTGAGGCTGAGGACGATGAGGCCAATGGGCCGGAAACACCGAGTTTTTAGGCCCAGGACCACCAGAAGGAAAATGGTCCCGACTCCCCCCAAAAACTGCTGCAAGAGGTGCGTTGCCGGCATCTTTGTTCAATTGGAACCAGAATAGCTCCAGTGCGATGGTCGTCATAATGACCAGGGGTTCGCCCTCGTCACCGGATGTCCGGTAAAGGTGCAGGGCCAGCAAGGCCAAGAGGCTGAGGTAGATTTCGAATGAGTGACCCTCAACCCAGGTTAAGAGGATTCCGAAAAAGTAGAGGGGGACTGATGCCAGCAGTGAGACGATCCGTCCAAAGAAGGGAGCGAAGATGAAAAGAGCCACTGAAGTCAGCGCCAGCGGAACTCCCGGAGACTCCAGTCCGGAGATCAGGAATAATCCCCAAAGGATGACTGCGATAAAAAAGAGGACGTCCCCATTTTCTCCAAATTGATATCCTGATTGAAAGCATTGATCACCCAATCGCGCCATGGCCACATGGTACGCGGCCCGTCAGCATGCATGACGCTGCTGTCGCCATAACGTGCGGCATCCATCCACGCCAGCGCCATACGTTCGCCAAAGTGCGGAGAATTGAGCAGGCGATCCACCAGCTTCTCGTAAGCGTCCTTCGATTTGTC
>JBMYLT010000013.1:60206-111893 GCA_049596615.1 Akkermansiaceae bacterium
TGAAAGCATTGATTGAAACGATGAATGGGTTATGTTAGAGACGTGGAGGTATGAATATTCACCATCTCGAGCTCTTCTATTTTGTGGCCAAGTTTGAGGGGATCACTGCGGCAGTACGAAAGATGCCGTATGGCATTCAGCAGCCCGCGGTGAGTGGCCAGATTCTCCAATTGGAGGAAAAGCTCGGCGTGAAGCTCTTCAACCGGCGGCCCTTTGCCCTTACTCCGGCCGGCGAGGAGCTCTATGATTACATCTACCCCTTCTTTTCAAGGCTGGGGGACCTCGAGGAAAAGATCCGGGGTGAGGAAGGTCGTCATCTTAGGCTGGCAGCTACAGCTTCAGCATTGCGAAATCATCTTCCCGATTGCCTTGAGAAGCTGAAGATCGAGGAACCCAACCTCAGGCTGTCGCTACGAGAGGTGACTCCATCGGACGTCCATTCGGCCCTGACCTCCCAGCAGGTCGATGTCGCGATCGGAGTGGTTGGCGGAAAGATGTCCGAAGGGCTGCGTGCCGACATTCTCATGAAGATTCCCACTGTGCTCTGGGTTCCTTCTGACTCCAAAGCAAAGTCGTGGGAGGAATTCCTCGAAAAAGATCCTTATTCTAAAAACGGTCAGCTTGGCACGGAACCATTGATCGGTCTGCCTCCCAACGAAGTGCTGCAACAGCTTTTTCGGAAAGAATTTGATCGTCGGGAAATCAACTGGCCGGTCGCAGTGGAAGTTAATTCCACCGACGTGGTGCATGATTTTGTGGCTCGGGGATTTGGAGTGGGAGTTGGCATCTACATTCCCGGAGTCGATGGTTCAAAAGGCATCAGGGCGCTTCCGCTGAAGGGGTTTCCGCCCTTGGTGATTGGCGCGATGTATCAGGGACGCCCAAAGGGAGTAGTTATGGATTTCCTGAGAATTGCCAAAGAACACGTTGAGACTCTCGCTTAGTCCGCAGAGGGCTTGATGTTTTCGTCGTTCTAGGGCAAAGGACGCGCATGCGAGAAGGTCTCATCCTCAAACTCAGCTGTCCTGACAAACCGGGGCTGGTGGCGCGAATTGCCAACCATACTTCTGAATTTCAGGCCAATTTAGTCGAGTTCAATCAATTCATAGAAAAAGAAAGGGGGGTATTCTTTGCCCGGCTCGAAATCGACACCGCCAGTCTGGAGATTCCGGTGGATGACTTTATCGCGAGCTTTGAGGTTTTGGGTCGAGCGATTAAGGCCAACTGGCATTTCCGGCGGCTGCCGTATCGAATGAGGACCGCGGTTTTGGTCACGAAGACCGATCACTGCCTCAACGAAATCCTGTGGCGGACCCAGCTGAGGGAATTGCCGATCGAGATCACCTCGGTGATAGGAAACAGGACGGATTGCCGCGAAATTGCCGAGGCCGCCGGGATCCCGTTCCACTATGTGGAGATGGCTGATGATAAGGAGGCAGGCTTTCGGGAGATCGAAGCCCTGCTGGATGAGCAGCAAGTTGAGTTGGCAGTCCTTGCCCGTTTCATGCAGATTATTCCGCCATGGATGTGCCAGAAATATGAGGGACGGATGATTAACATCCACCACAGTTTTCTTCCGGCTTTCATCGGAGCCAACCCTTATCGGCAGGCTTACGAACGCGGGGTAAAGTTTATTGGGGCGACCTGTCACTACGTCACCGGTGAGCTGGATGCCGGTCCCATCATTGATCAGGAGGTAAAGCGGGTGCAACACCATCACACTGTGCAGGATTTGGTCCGGCTTGGCCGTGATTGCGAGCGCTCGGCACTCGCCCGGGGAATCCGCTATCACGTGAACGATCGCACCATCATTGATGGTCGTCGCGCTCTGGTCTTTCCCGACTAAACGTGAGTCAGGAGAGGAATTTTGGAAGCTCTGCGTCGAGGGCGGTCAGGAGTTCTTGCATCGTATTGGGGGTTTCATTCCCCATGTTGGAAATACGGAAGGTCTTACCCTTGATCTTTCCGTAGCCGCCATTGATGGCAAAGCCATGGTTGACGATCACCGCTTTGATCCAGCCGCCCTGATCGAGATTTTCCGGAGTCATAAAACAGGAAAGCGATAAGGAGCGATAGCCATCGGGAGGCAGGAGTTCGAACCCGTGTCGGTCGCCCCATTCGTGCACGAGTCTGTTATTGGTCCGGTGCCTTTCATATCGGGCTTCCAGTCCTTCAGCCATGATTACCTTAACTCGTTCTTGCAATCCATAAAGGTGGGGGATGGCAGGGGTTGAGGGGGTGTTGTTCTTAGCGTCGTTTTTCGCGAACTCGCAGAAATCGAAGTAGTAACCACGATCGGGAACCGAGGCGGCCCGGTCGAGTGCCGCTTCTGAAGTTGCGAAGATGGCCAGTCCTGGAGGGAGGGCGAGGGCCTTTTGGACACCCGCGAGAAGGACGTCGATTCCTAGCTCATCAAATCCGATCGGCACGGTGGAGAGCGAGGAAACGGTGTCCACCACCATGAGAACTCCCTCGAAGGACTTGACCACTTCTACGATTTCCCTGAGCGGATTCAGAACACCGGTGGAGGTTTCGTTGTGAACGAGGGTGACGGTGTCAAAACCGCCTTCGGCCAGTTTTGCGCGAACCGCTTCCGGGTCGATCGGCTGGCCCCATTCGACCTGAATCTTTTCCGCTTCCACTCCGCAGCTTTGGGCCACGCTGAACCATTTATCGGAAAAGGCCCCGCAGCAAAGATTGAGAACCTTGGTTTTCACGAGGTTTCGAATGCACCCCTCCATCACGCCCCAGGCGGACGAGGTGGAAAAGAAGACCGGGCGGGAAGTCCCGACGATCTGGCGGATCCCGGGTTGGATGGAAGTATAAAGATTTTCGAAGTCGGCACCGCGGTGGCCGATGGCGGGGCCGGCCATGGCGGCGTAGGTTTCCGGAGCAACATCGACGGGACCTGGGATGAAGAGCTTGGGCTTGGGCATCGCGGCAGGAAGTTGCCCTCCGCTACTGGTCCTGTCTAGACGTTTTGCAGGGCAGATCAAGAAAGGGGAAAAGCGTGACAAATCGGGAGTTTGATCCCATTCTGCATGTTGTTTCATGAAGCGACGCAACATTCTTAAAATGGGGTCAGGGGTGGTGATTGCTCTCCCTGCTTGCTCGGGGGGAAAGAAGAAGGCCGAGAAGGCCTCAAAGAAGAGGAACCAGGAAGTGGTTTCGAAAGGCTTTGGCAGGACGGGGGCCAACACCCAATATGGCCAGTCGGCCTACGTGAACAAAGGGCTTCGCAACCCCAATATGAATCTTCCTTCGGAGTTTGGTAGAGCAACGGTGACCCATTCCCGGGGGCTTTCCGGACAGCCCTATGTCGCGATGACTTTTGATGATGGTCCTCACCCTCGCAACACGCCGAGATTGCTCGACATTCTTCGCGCTCGTAACATCAAGGCCACTTTTTATGTCATTGGTCAAAATGTTGATCGTTACCCGGGAATCGCGCGGAGGATCGTGGCGGAAGGTCACGAAATCGGAAACCACACCTACACGCACCCCAGGCTGACCGGATTGAGCGATTCCCAGATACAGAGTGAGATGCGAAAAACCGAGAATGCTATTGTCCGGGCCGCCGGAGTGAAGCCCCGAACGATGCGACCTCCATACGGGGCGTTGTATCAGCGGCAACGCAGCATGATTTTTTCGAGCTTCAGTTACCCGACAATCATGTGGTCGGTGGACCCGAATGACTGGCGTCGCCCGGGACCTTCGGTTGTGGCCGGGCGGATTTTGAATTCGGCTCACAATGGCGCCATCATTTTGGCCCATGACCTCCATGCTCCCACCATTGATGCCATGCCCCGTACTTTTGACGGTTTGCTGTCGCGCGGCTTTCGGTTCGTTACGGTCTCCCAGCTACTAGCCCAAAAGAGTCAGGTCTAACTAGCGGAAGGGCTTGGCCTTGACCGCTGCCGGTTATGTTCGGGGACCGCTACTTTGCGACACGTGAACGCCTGAGTCAGGTCGTTGATGGAGCTCTTGCCTTGGGAAGGGACTGCGGGGCGGAATTGCTCGCAGACCATCTTGATGGTGTGGCCGGCGATGGTGAGGACGCTCTGCGCGGATTGAAACGGCCCTTTTTGTTTTTGGTGTGTGGCGAAGTGAATGCCGGCAAATCAAGCTTTCTAAATGGATTGTTTGGAGAGGAGTTTTGTGATTCGGGTGAGTTGCCTCTCACCAACAAGGTGACGCACTACCGATGGACACAAACCGAACGGGAGGAAGTTGGAGTAGACGGGGTGGTTCGGCTGGGGAGACCTTACCAGTTTTTACGGGATTTTGAGGTCGTCGACACTCCGGGAGCCGATTCCCGGCCAGGAGATCATCTTCCGTTGATCGAAAATTATCTGCAGCGGGCAGACGTCATTTTCTTTGTTTTCCCGGTGGGCAATCCATGGGGTGCGGGCACTTGGCAACTGGTGGCCCGAATGCCCGAAGAGCAGTTGGGAAATGCCGCATTCGTCGTCCAACAGAGTGACCTGAAAGACGAGGGAGATCTGGAAGTCATCAAGGGGCATATGCGCACGCTTGCGGAACAGAAGACCGGGATCGTCCCCACCATTCATCCGGTATCCGCCAAGTTGGCTTTGGAGGCGCGGAAAAGTCAATCGATGTTGACTCATCTCTGGCGAAAAAGTGGGTATACGGACCTCGAGAGTTTTGTTTCCGGTTTGGTGAACCGCAATTCCGATCGATTTGAGGTGCTCCGGCAGGTAAGGGCCGCGACCCAGGAAACTCTGCGTCGCATTGAGGATCATATTGAGGAGTGCGTCGACCGTCTCGACGATGATGAACGGTTTCTTGCCGAGTTAGAGAATGAGGTCGATGAGCGGCGAGAGAAGCAAGCGATGGTCTTATCCCAAAGGTTGACGGATCTCGGTGGGGTCTTTTTGAGGCAAGGGCAGCTGTCGACCAGAGAGTTGGGCAAGAGAATGTCGCTTCTCAAGAGTCTCGTATCGATGTTTCAACAGGAAAAACTGCCGCACACGATCGAGAGGAACCTGACCGAGGCCGTTCGTGATGCGGTGGCCGAGCAGGCCGAAAAGGACGGGGGAGGATTGGTGAGCAGCTGCCGGGGCCACTGGGAAACGGTCGAGCCGAGAATTCAGGAAAATCTGGCAGTTAGTCCTCCGGATTTTGAGCGGGAAACGGAGAATCTGACGGGAACAAGGGAACGCTTTGTCGAGAGATTGAGCGATTCTGCCAAACAATCGGTCGCGCAGCTGAAGTTGCGCAGCGTCCTCGATGGTCAACTCGAAGAGCGCCGTCAGGTCTTGCGGGGACATCTTTCGGTGGTTTTGCTGAGCTTGACCGGGGCGGGGCTTTTGGGTGGTTTTGGGCTCAGGATGTGGGCTCTGGGAGCGATCGGAGTGGCCGTATTGTTCCTCGGAGTGGCTTGGTTTTTCGTCAAAAAGTCGCGGAAACTCCTTTGCCGGGGCTTTATGGAGCGGATCGAGGATTTGCGTCAGCCCTTTGCCGACTCCCTGACGGAGGACTACAAGGATGGAGTACGTGAATTCTATCTTGAATACGGGGGGCTTTTCGAGATCGTCCGGAAGCGGATTGCGGATCAACGAACGCTCCTCAAGCCGCGAATGAAACGTTGGAACAACCTCTTTTTGGAAATCAAAGCTATCGAGCAGGAGCTCTAAAACGAACGACTTCAAAGCACCATGGAATCACCTTCAGTCTCTCCGTCCGCACCTCTGTCGAGGTTTGTGTCGGAGCAGGGTGATTTGATTCGGCTGACCTTGCGCCAGATGATCCTTTCGCGGACGCTGGAGGCCAAATTTTCGAGTCTCTACAAAGCGGGCAAAATTGTGGGCGGAGTTTATCTTGGGACAGGCCAGGAGGCTTTCTCCGCTTCCCTCGGATGTTCCTTAAAGCAGGATCGCGATATATTTGCTCCTTTGATCCGGGATCAGGCTGGGCGTACCGCTTTTGGCGAACCGTTGATCGAAGCCACCCAAACCTATCTTGGGTCTGCTCTCGGTCCGATGAGGGGGAGAGATGGCAACATTCACCGTGGTCGGCCGGCGGAGCGTCGGCCCGCCATGATAAGTCATCTCGGAGCCTCGGTTTCAGTAGTGGCGGGTATGTTAGTCGCCCGACGAATGAAGGGGGAGCTTGAAGGAGTAGTCGGGGCCACTTGTGTCGGAGACGGAGCGACTTCGACGGGAGCGTTCCACGAAGGGATCAATTTGGCGGCGGTGGAACGTTTGCCGATGGTGATCATGGTGGCGGATAATCAATTTGCCTATTCGACCCCAAGAGCCTGTCAGTTTGCGTGTGAGGAATTGGTTGATCGGGCAAGGGGATATGGTGTCACCGGAAGAGAAGTCGATGCCACTGATTTGTTGTCTTGTCTCGAAGTGGTCCACAATGCCGTGGAGGCGGCCCGTTCTGGCGAGGGCCCCCAGATGGTCGTCGGAAAGCTCTTACGTTTGTGTGGTCACGGTGAACATGACGACGGATCCTATGTTCCTCCCGAAATCCGCTCATCAACCTTGGGTCGCGATTGTCTCGAAGTAGGGATCCGCCAGGTTGTGGATAGCGGTTTGGCCTCGGAGGAAGAGATTGAAATGTGGCACGAAGAAGCAGCCACAGATATTCAAGCGGCGGTCGCAAAAGCCCAGACCGAACCGGGTCCCGACCCCTATCACGACGATTGGCGGGCCTACGCATCGAAAGGAGTTCAAAGATGAGTGTCACTTACATCGATGCGATTCATCAGGCACAGGAGGAGTTGCTAAATGACCGTGAAGAGGTCTTTCTTTACGGTCAGGATATCGGGTCCTTTGGGGGTGCTTTTAAAGCGACCAAGGGACTGCAGGATGCACATCCGGAACGAGTGTTGGATTCACCGATCAGTGAGGATGCGATGGTGGGAATGGCAATTGGAGCTGCCATCAGCGGAATGCGTCCCATCGTTGAGATGCAGTTCGCTGACTTTTCCTCGATTGCCTTTAACCAAATCGTGAACAATGCTGGGACTCACTATTACAGGACTGGAGTACCCATTCCTTTGACCGTCCGGTTGCCTTGTGGTGGAACTCCTGGTTCCGGTCCCTTTCACAGTCAAATGGTCGAGTCGCTTTACGGTCATTACCCGGGACTTCTGGTCATGACCCCGGCAACTGTTTCCGATGCCTATCACATGCTTAAAGAAGCCGTCGGTCTCGATGATCCTGTGCTCTTTTGCGAGCACAAGTTTCTCTATCGATGGCTGAAGACTACGGCTATCGAGCCTGACTTGCTGCCTTTTGGTGTGGCGCGGATCACTCGTCCCGGGAAGCATGCCACCGTGGTGACCTATAGCGCGATGGTTCACGAAGCTGTTCGGGCAGCTGACCGGATGGCCGCGGAAGGCTGGGAAATCGAAGTGGTCGACCTCCGCTCGGTAAAGCCACTCGATATGGACACTGTAATTGCCTCGGTGGCCCGGACCGGCAGGTTGTTGGCCCTTGGGGAGGCTTTTCCGTGGGGGGGAGTGACCGCTGAGGTCGTTTCTCAGGTGGTGGCGGAAGGTTTTCACCTCCTCGATGCTCCGCCGATGCGCTTGAATGCCAAGGACACTCCGATTCCTTACCATCCCGACCTGTGGGCCTCACATCGACCCACTCCTGAATCGATCGTGCAAAGTCTTCGCCAACTTCTGACTCTCTGACCTTATGCCTCAGGTTCCTATCATTATGCCTCAACTCGGTGAGTCCATTGCCGAGGCCCGGATTGTGCGCCTCTTAATTTCAATTGGGGATAAGGTGGTGGCTGACCAAGAAATCATCGAGGTGGAAACCAACAAGGCGACAATGGCGGTGACCACTCTGTGTGGAGGAACGGTCACCGAGATTCGGGCCAAGGAAGAAGAGGATTACGCGGTAGGGAGTTTGCTGGGAATCCTTGAGGCAACCGAGGAGGAAATCGCCCGGACCGGGGCCCCCAAGCTTGGGGAACAGACCAAGTCGAGTTCCCAGGAGAAAGAGCAGGAAGAAAATCTGCATTTCCGTCAGACCGAACAGAGTTACGAGGAGCCCAAATTGGTCGAACCCAGCGTGAGGGGGCTTCCGGTTCCGGCCGGGATGAAGGGAGCTCATTACATCTCGCCCAGAATGCGGGCGCGAATGGATGAACTTGGCTTACGTGAGGCTGATATCTCAGCTATTGCCGGGAGCGGAGCGGGAGGTCGGGTAACGGTTGAGGATCTGGAACAGTTCTTGGAATACATTTCAGACTGGCCTGATAGCACGGCTTCTCCGATGCGTCTTGCGGTGGCTGATGCAATGCGGCGGAGTTGGTCGCGACCTCTCGCTTCGGTCGGGTTACCCGTCGTCTTGGATACTCTTTTGGAACATCGTTCCCGTCAAAACCCCAAACCCGGATTGACGTTGTATTTCTTGCGCGCGTTTGCCATTGCTCTCTCTGAGCAACCGGCAACAGCTGGTTTTCTGATCGGCGAAAAAATTGTCCATCCTCGGGCTTATGATCTTGGGATTGCGGTTCAGGTTGAGGACGGAGTGATGGTGCCTGTCTTGCGAAATGTCGAACAGCAGCGGGTCGCAGAGCTCGCGGAGGAATATGGTTCGCTTGTCCGCCTGGCCCGGGAGCGCAAACTGACCCCGGAACAAACTCAGGGGGGAATCGCCACGGTGACTAATTTCGGAACCTTTGGCCTCAAGTGGGGCACTCCCATTCCCTTGCCGAATGAGACTCTCATCCTTGGCCTGGCAGCTGGGATCAAGCAGCCGAGGTGGAGCGAGGAAGTGGGGGCCTTTGTTCCGGTCACCGAGACCGAACTGTGCCTGACTTTTGATCACCGGGTGGTCGACGGCGGCGGAGCGGGACTATTGCTGCAACGCATTGGGGCGCTTCTTCAGGCCCCCGAGGAGCTCTAAGAACTCTCCTTTGTTCTGGAAAAGGAGGATTGTGGAAGCGAGCAAGGCGATGACTGCCATGAGGGCCAGCTGGGCATGAACTTGAAAGCCGATGAAGAACAAGTGGCTGGCCAGTGCCCCGGCCATCGTTCCCGCAGCAAATCAAGTTCCTTTAAGGCTGTGTTTGGGAATCAAGAGGAGAATGATGATGACCAACTCGATCACCCCTGTTCCGATCCAAAGTGTCAGTTTCAAGGATGTGTTTCTAAAGAATAAAAAGAAAAGGTCCCGGAACAGGGCGACGCATTCGGGGGCATCTGAGAACTTTAAAAACAGGGTTTACCCAATAATGATGGCGGGAACGAGACGAAGGATCCAAGTGTCGGTTTTATTGTTCATGTCCCTTGGAGTTGTCGGGAGTAACGCTTATCCTTGGGGATTTTCACCGAGGCAGAACTGTAAGATGGTATTAGTTGTCGCGAGTCGCCCAGTACCCTGATACCCACAAGCCAAATCGCCTTCCTCGGGATCGATGAATTCAACGCCATCTTCCTTGAGGCGGGTGATGTTTCGTTGAGTGGCAGGATGAGTCCACATTTTGCCGTTCATGGCTGGAGCAAGTACGCGCCTAGTTCCCGGCGGGAGGGCGAGATAAATCGAAGAAAGCGGGTCTGGCGCAATTCCATTGGTGAATTGACCGAGAGTGTTGGCTGATGCCGGGGCCACTAGAAAAAGGTCGGCATTGTCAGCAAGCTCGATGTGTCCCGGTTTCCACGAGTTCTTTTCATCCTCCAAGGATACCAAGACGGGTTGGCGGGACAATACCTGCAAGGTCAGGGGAGTGATGAATTCGGTGGCGGCTTGGGTCATGACCACATGCACCTCGTGTCCAAGACGGGTGAGATTGCTGGTGAGGTCGGCAGCCTTGTATGCGGCGATCGATCCGGTAATGCCAAGGACGATGTTCATCGGAGACGGGAAACGCTAAGTCGTTGGGCGAGGAGAAGGGACTTGAAACGGAGATAATCCTCCTCGCGGGTGGTTGAAAGAAGACGGTAGGAGTATTCGGGCCAGTGCTTCATTTCCTCAAGGGCATTTTTCATGCGGAGGTCGATGATTTCACGAGAGTCGGTTCCCCGCCCGGTGAGGCGAGTCAATAGCTCATCGTCATCGGTTGGCATGACAAACAGATCAACCAGTGCTTTTTGGATTCTTGGATCTCCGCAAGCCCTTACCTGATTGGCGCCCTGAACGTCGATATCCATCACTACGTCGGTGCCATCGGATAGGTGATCCAGAATTTCCGCCTTCAAACTGCCGTAGAAGTTGCCATGCACTTCGGCGTGCTCCAGAAACTCCCTGGCATCAATACGCTCCCGAAAGTCATCGTGGCTGAGGAAGTGATAGTCCTTCTGGTGCACTTCGCCACCTCTCGGGTCTCGGGTAGTACAGGAAATCGAGTAGTGGGCCTCACCTTCATCGGCGAGGCGACGACATAGAGTGGTCTTTCCCGATCCGGAAGGACCTGAAACAAGAAGGAGAATGCCCGTTCGTTCGGTCACGGGGGAACGATAGCCAACTCCTTGATTTGAGAAAGGGTTAATGAGACAAAGGTCTGATCAAATCACAAAAAAGCCGATGGCCCGCACGACGGCCCACCGGCGATTGCTAAGGTAAAAGATGTTTTATTGAGGAAGCTGGATTTCCGAGCCGCGGGCAAGAATGGTTGCCTTGGGGAGACTCCAGCCGTTGAGCTCATTGAGAGATTCGGTGGTGGTGTCGTGTTTCTCCGCGAATTCTTCGAAAGTCATTTCTTCGGTCAAAATGACGGAAGGGACGGTTGGCGGAGGAATCGGGTCATTCTCCTTTAGGATGGCCGGGCTCGGTGGCAGGGGAATGGGGTCTTCTGCGACTTTCGTCTTCTTCTCGCTCAGCTCCGGGTTCGGCGGCGCTGGCGGCTGAACCTCCGGCTTCGGTTCAGGAGTGGGCGCTGGTGTCGGTGTCCGGGGCATGACCGGGGGCTCGGGAGCAGATAGAGCTGAGACCGTGATGATTTGGCCGGGAGAAATGAGATGGGTACTCACATTAGGATTCAAGGCCTTCAGTTGATCAAGGGGCATGCGATGGCGTCGGGCGATGGAGTAGAAGGTATCTCCTTTGGAAACCACGTAGTCTCCGGCTTTCTTGGGCGAAGAAGGGGTAGACGCTATTCTTTCCGGCGCGGTTGTAGCGGGAATCACGAGGATTCGACCGATTGCCAGTTTTGTCGGATCAGTGACCTTGTTCTGCTTCTTCAGGGCCTCGGCGGCGACTTTGAACTCTTTGGCAATCGAGTGGATAGTGTCTCCAGTTTTGACCGTGTAGGAACTTCCTGGAGCGTCAGGAATGGCTAGCTTGTTGCGAAGAACTATCAGTTCTTTTTGAATTTCGGCGAGTTGCTTTTCTTTGAGGGAAATCTGCGAAAGGAGCTCGGAACGAGTCTCGCCGGATGCTCCAAAAGTCAGAGAGACAGCAAGAAGAGAAGAAAGTGTCCAGGGTCTCATAACCCAGAAAGACTGCCCGGAACATTTATAAAGGTCAACTTAATTTTTAAGAAATGTTAATAAAATTTCAAGGCATACTGGTATCTCGCTTCGGATTCCTGAGAATCTTGTGGGAATGTGAAAAAGAACCTAAGGTCTCAATAAGGGAGGACGTTCTCCCTATGTCGAATGGTTAAAATTGTAGGAGGACACGAGCAGAGCGCTGCGGATCGTGAGGAGTTTGTGACGCAAGCTCTGCGCGATTATGAGTCGTCTTTGTTGTGCTACGCGACGACCTTTTTGCATGACATTGAAAGGGCCCGCGATGTCGTCCAGGACACTTTTATTCGGCTGTATCAGCAGGATATCGAAAAATTCAAAGACGGTTTGAAAGCTTGGCTCTTTACGGTTTGTCGCAATCGTTCGCTCGATGTGATTAGAAAGGAAAAGCGGATAATCGGACTGGAAGAGGAGCAAGTGTCCCGCCTCCCCTCGACCAAGAGAACTCCTTCCGAGCGCGCCGATTTGTTGGAGCGGGTCGATCAGGTCCACTCCGCTCTGGGGCGGCTTTCGGAGAATCAGCGGGAAGTCATCCTGCTCAAGTTCGAACAAGGATTGAGTTACGATGAAATCAGCGTGGTGACCGGCCTGAGCAGTGGCAATGTCGGTTTCCTGTTACACACTGGCCTGAAACGGCTGAGAAGTTTTTTGCCGGAGGATCTCCTCCGAAATCTTACCCCCCAAACTGCATAGAGAACGATGAAAGTGACTCCTGATGATCCTGTCCTGACGGCTTATGTTTTAGGTGAACTTGAGGAAAAGGATCGATCCTCCGTGGAGAGAGCCTTGTCGGCTGACGAAGCCTTGCGAGAAGAGGAGACCGCTATTTCTTCACTGACAGGATTGCTTTCCGCAACTTTGGGAGGTGAGGTGCTGTCTCTTGGTGAGGAACGTATCGCGGAAATTCATCGTGCCGGCAAGCGCCCGGATTCCGAGACGCTGGTTCTCGCTCATCACAAAAGGTCGCGGCGTCATTCGCTTGTTGCGGTTGCCGGAGTTGCAGCTGCCGTGGTTGTGGGCTTGGTTGTGCTCTCGCAGTTTAATGTCAGTGGCAAAAACCCGGTGGTTGGGAATGAGGTGGGCGGAACGACTTCAGACGGTGGCGATGCGATTGTTCCGGCCGGTGATTCTCCCGATTTGCCGGGCGAGTATTCTCCGGAAGTGGCAGGAACGGTGAGGATTCCTCTTGGCGTGGATCGGGCGGATGCTTCTTTCGTGCAGAGATCGTTAGAGAAGTCCGACTGTCTGCCGGAACGTGATCGGTTTTTGGTCGCCGACTGGATTCAGTTGGGGGCTCCGGCCACGGGGGATGGCACTGAGTTCGACGGGGTGGCGGTTTGGTATGAGCTGGGACCTTGCTCCTGGAATCCCTCGTCATCGCTTCTGATGGTGCGGCTTGATGTTTCGGAGGGGCGGCCGGTCAAGGTAAGTGCTTCGCTTACTATGAACCCCTCACGAGTAAAGGTGGTTCGGTTGGTCGGAGGTGCTGGTAAGGACTCGACGACTTCGGCAGTCTCGGTCACTCTCAAAGAAGCCCGGACTTTTCTTTACGAATTGGATCTGGAGGAAGGAAAAGGGGAGCTCGGTCAGCTCAAAATCCAGGTGGGCGAGAGTCCGGAACAGTCCCTCTCTTTGGAGGGAGTACTGCGCAATCAATCACAGCTCTCGTCCGCATTTGCCACAGCCGGAATTCTCGGTGATTACGCTCGCTGGGGAGCTTCAGAGGAACGTGACCGGGAGACGCTGGTCCGTCTATCCCAGAGAGCTAAGGCCCTGTTGGAAGAAGTGGTGTATGAATCCACCCGCTACGCTCTCGATATGATCCTGATGAGCGAAGAGGCCCTCGAGAAACCCTGATAGGTCACATCATACCGAGCTTCATCTTACCCTCCTCGGAAATCATGTCCTGATTCCAGGGGGGATCCCAAACCAGTTCCACGCGGGCTTCATTCACCTCGCTGAGCGACATGATGCGGGCCTGGGCATCAGCGGCGATGACAGGGCCCATGCCGCACCCGGGCGCGGTCAGGGTCATCTTGACATCAACGTCAGTCCCGTTGTCGACCTCACTTAGGATGCAGTCGTAAACAAGACCGAGATTGACGATATCAACCGGAATCTCCGGGTCAAAAACCTGTTTCATTTGGTGCCAGACCTGTTCTTCGAGCGTGGCGTCGGCTAGACGCTCGGCCTCTTCCTGCTTCTCTTTTTTTTCCTCCGGGTTGACCCCGAGGGCATCGGCGTCATTCGAGGAAATCCGGGCGAGTCCGGCTGAAGTGGCTACGGTGTAGGTGCCTCCCAGAGTCTGGGTGATGACCACTGGCGTCCCGGCGGGGAGAACGATGGTGTCGCCGGAAGGGATTTGGATGGCGTCGACTTCGCGGCTCAGACTGACTTCTTCATGCATTGCTAGGCAAAGGTTCGTTCGAACCCAGCGGGGGCGCAATGGTTTATTTTGCCTTTTGCGGTTTGATTTTGGCGGCCGCATTGGTGGAAGGAGACGGGCGACCCACCTTGTTGACCGGATGGGTGAAGAGGTATTCCCAGACCGGGTCGTGAGCGAGTTTTCCTGACTTGGTCTTCAGAGAACTTCGTCCCGGAGTGACGGCTCCATGAGCATGCCCGGCATTTCCCTTTACATCGAAATCAGTCACGAGGCGGCGGGTGTTTTCGTAAGGTGGTTTGTTTTGGTCAACATTGACGATGGAGCCATATTCGTGCAGGCCGAGCATTTCCCAGGAGCGCTGGTAATGAAATTCTTTCCAGCCCATGTCCTCGACATGACTAAAACCAAAAAAGCGGTTCTTCGGGGTGACCGAAGGCATCGCCTGCCAGCGTTGGTACTGATCGCGTGGTCCGCAAAGGGCAACCACCCGGGCCACTTTGGTGTGTTTGGCTAGTCGGGATGCGGTGGTTGATCCATGGGAGGCTCCGCAGAGGATGACCTTCTCCCAAAGGAGATCGGTTTTTGCAGCATTGAGGAACTGCTCCCACTTTCCCTTGGGGTGCTTTTTGTAGAGATACTTTACGAAGGCCAAAGCGCGTCCTTTGATGCTGTCACGGACCGCAATCGAGGCCTCGTCGCTGTGGTCTTCTCCGGTTGCCGCTTCTAGGCGCATGTTCCCCCGGCAATCTGCCGAAACCGGGCGTTGTTGACAGCAGATAGAGAACCACTGTCGGGCATAGTGAACCTGAATGGCGTGGATACCGTAGGAATTGATTCGGTCAAAAAGGGCCTGGTTGGGAGCCATCAGCCAGATGGCGAGGCGGCCACGTGAGGGAACTTTTAGATCCACGGAGGCGTTTTGATGATCCAGCACCTTGCCCTTCTTGTCCTTGAGAACGAAGCCGATTGAAGGGTATGATCTGGCCTTTGGGTCGACTTCGCTGGCCCTCACTTTGTGACGGAAGGGCTCGGCAAACAAGCTGAAGGGAATCAAGAGGGGCAGGAGAAAGAATTTCATGCATGCAGGAACGAGTGAACAAGCGTTGTTCTTGCAGGGGAGAAAATCGGGGGGCTTTGTCGCGCGTCTTAGGACTTCACCAGCGGGGAAAGAACCTTCCAGACGTTTTCGGCCACCTTTTTTTGTCCCTCCGCGGTCGGGTGAATGCCATCGGCTTGATTGAGCTCTTCTACTCCACCGACTCCTTCGAGGAGAAAAGGGACAAGAGTGGCCTTAGATTCCTTGGCGACATCAGAGAACACCTTTTGGAATTGCTCGGTAAATTTTTGACCCATGTTATCGGATATTTTCATTCCGGCTACAATTAGGCGGATGTCCGGATTCTTGGCGCGGGCTTTTTCGATCATGCCCAAGAGGTTCTTTTTACTTTCGGCCGGCGGGATACCGCGAAGTCCGTCGTTTCCTCCGAGGGCGATCACGAGGATGTCGGCCCCTCTCGAAAGAACCCAGTTGACGCGACGAAGGCCGCCCGCGGTGGTGTCTCCGCTGACGCCCGCGTTGGTGACGGTGAATGGTAGTCCGGCCGCTTCGATCTTTTTCTGAAGGAGTGCGGGATAGGCATTTTCTGGATTTAACCCGTAACCCGCAGTGAGGCTGTCCCCAAGAACTACGATTCGTTTCTTGGTATCATTTGCAATCGTCGGGCCTTCGTCGGATAGTGCTAGGCCGCCAAGGAGCATGAGTCCCGCTGTGAGCTTTAAAAAAAATGACTGAACCAACACGCGACAAAGTAGAAACAGGGACATCCGTTGTCAAATCAGCCATTCTCCGAGTTTCAAATCTGCAGAAAACCTACCGCACCGGTGACCAAGACCTGTCCGTTTTGGGAGGGGTGGATCTCAGTCTCGATCGAGGAGACACGCTTGCTATCGTGGGACCATCCGGGAGCGGAAAGACCACTTTGCTGGGATTGTGCGCCGGATTGGATGAGGCAACGGGGGGAGTGGTCGAATTGGATGGAGAAGATCTGGGACCATTGAGCCAAGATCAACGGGCTGCTTTGCGAAATCGTCTTGTCGGATTTGTTTTCCAGAGCTTTCAATTGATCCCGACTCTCACTGCCGTTGAAAATGTTTTGGTTCCATTGGAATTACGTGGGAAGACCGGGGGGCGGCAAGAGGCCGAGAAGTTGCTCGCCGAAGTGGGGTTAGGGGATCGCTTGAAGCATTACCCGCTTCAGTTGTCGGGTGGAGAACAACAGCGGGTGGCCCTTGCGAGGGCATTTATCCATCAACCAAAGATTCTCTTTGCAGATGAGCCTACCGGGAATCTCGATGCCGGCACCAGTGGGCCCATTATTGAGATGTTGCTTCGATTGAATCGTGAGGCTGGAACGGCATTGGTGTTGGTCACTCACGACCCGGCCCTCGCGGCCAAGGCACATCGGGTGGTAACGATGAGCGGTGGAATGATTGTGTCGGAGGAAGTCAATGGAGAGCGTTAGACGAAGGGGACTGCCTAGGACCTTGCCAGGTGTTTTGTTTCATTCGTGGGTTTGGCGGATGGCGTGGCGGGATAGTCGTTCCCAGCGCCTGCGGCTTTTGGTGTTTTCGTTGGCGATCGTATCAGGAGTCGCCGCGCTAACCGCAATTCACTCGTTGAAGGAAGGGATCGAGCGGGGAGTAGGGTCGGAGTCCAAGGCCCTACTGGGATCCGATCTTCGTCTTTCTTCGCGACGAAAATTCACTGATGCCGAACTTTCGAGTCTCGGCGGGGAGTCGGTTGCCCTTGCCCAAGAGGTGAGTTTCCCATCGATGATGCGTTTTTCCGAAAATGATGGAGCGCGCATGATACAGGTGAGAGGGATGGCTGGGGAGTTTCCATTCTACGGCGAAGCGACGACCCGGCCGGCCGATGCCTGGGAGGCGATGAAGAACAGTAACGGGGTCATTCTGGAGCCTGCGATCATGGATCAGTTCTCACTCAAGATCGGTGACGTGGTTGAACTGGGCGAAACTTCCCTGCGGGTCGTCGGAGTCATTGAAAACCCGGCTCCCCGGGGTGGGCGTTTCAGTGGGTTTGCTCCCGAGGTCTACGCCAGTCTAAAGGATGTCGAGCGGACTGGGCTATTGGGAGGGAACAGCATGGTGTCCCATCAGGTGCATTTGAAAGTTGGGGAAGGGATCGGCGGGAAGGACTTGAAGAAGCGTATGCGCTCGGACTTTCCGGATCAGCGGTGGCGAATGGAGACGCCGGAGGATCGACAGGAAAACGTGGCGGGCGCTCTCCAAAAGTTTCAGCAGTTTTTGTCGATCATTGCGCTCGCCGCCTTGGTCTTGGGTGCTATCGGAGTGGCGGGTGCCGTTCACACTCATGTGCGCCGCCGATTGAATTTCATTGCTGTGCTTCGTTGCCTCGGGTGTCCGGGTCAGGTGGCATTCGGGATCTACTTTGTTCAAGTAATCATCCTGGGCCTGTTTGGTTCGATTATGGGCGGCTTGGTGGGCATTCTTATTCAAACTGGACTCCTCACTTCTCTTGGGAGTGAGCTCCCGGTTTCAGTGAAAATCGGCCCGGAGTGGCTCGTGGTTGCCAAGACGGTCGTCATCGGATTTGCGGTTTGTGTCGCATTCGCCCTCCTCCCCCTGCTGAAGATTCGGGGGGTTTCGCCTGCCCAGACTCTTCGTAATACCGGTGAAGTTAAAAGCGGACTCTTTGGCCGGATGTTGGTTGGATTTCTTCTCGCCGCCCTGCTGGTCCTTGCGGCTCGTGGAAGTGATTCGAACTGGACGCGGGCAGGCGCCCTGGCGGGAGGTCTGATAGTGGCTTTTTTGGCTTTGGCTGGAGTGGCCCGCCTGTTGATGCTGGTGTCGCGTCACTTGCCGGGAAATCGGTGGCCTTACCTTTTGAGGCAGGGTATTTCCAATCTTCATCGACCCGGGAATCAAACACTTCTCTTTCTTCTTTCTCCCGGCCTCGGAACTTTTCTTCTTGTGACGGTGCTTTCCGCCGGCTCCTTGATGAATGAACGTCTTGATTTTAAGCGGTCCGCGGAGAGTCCCAACCTTTATCTCATCGATGTTCAGCCCGATCAGATCGCCAGCGTCGAGGATGTTCTGAAGGACCAAGGACTCCCGATTTTAGAGAGCACTCCAATGGTCACAATGCGAATTGAATCGATTCGCAGTGTTGCCGGAAAGAGAGTAGAAGATCTGCCGCGATGGGTTTTTAGAAGGGAATTTCGATCGACTTACCGGGATGAGTTGAATGACACAGAAGAGATCGTCGCCGGTTCGTTGGCGACCGGTCCGGTTGATCCCTCCGGATTCGTTCCCCTTTCGCTTGAGGAGAAAATTGCGGGAGATATGGGAGTCGTTCTGGGCGACGAGCTGGTCATGGATGTTCAGGGAATTCCCATTCAAACAAAGATCACGAGTATTCGTCGTGTCGACTGGAGTCAGTTCAATTTGAACTTCTTCATGGTGTTTCCAACCGGTGTGCTTGAGGAAGCTCCGGGATTTCAGGTGATTACGACCCGCACACCTGATCCAGCGGCGTCGGGAAACCTGCAACGTGAGCTGGCAAAACAGTTTGCCAATGTCACGGCTATCGATCTCACACAAATCCTAAAGACGGTTCGGGAGCTTCTGGAGAAAATCTCGTTTGTGGTTTCCGTGCTGGCGGGCTTCACCTTGCTGGCAGGAATTCCCATTTTCCTTGGAACACTCCTCAATGGTCGAGAGGTGAGGCAACGTGAGAGTGTCTTGTTACGAACGATGGGTGCGTCGGCGGGGCAGGTCAGAGCCATTCTAGTGATTGAGTTCGCCGTCCTTGGACTTCTTTCCGGACTCACCGGAGTGCTATTGGCGGTGGGAGCCAACGCGGCCCTCGCGATCTCGGTGTTCGATGCCTCACCATGGCCGGATTCCATAATCACTTTCACTGCCTTGGCAACGGTTACGATCGCTGCCGTAATTGGAGGAATGTTTCTGAGCCGGGGATTGACCCGTAATTCGCCACTGGAGATCCTGCGAAACGAAAGGTGACCGTTTGTTTTCGAATGGTTGACAAAGGCGCTTGCGACGATTGATGGTGTAGTAATTGCGCTGCCCTTCTCCTCTCGTCTCAAACTCGCGGCCCAGCACGAAGACAGTTCACCCTTTCGCGTCCGGCCGTTCCAGGATGAGGAGTTCTGGAGGAATGATTCGGCGTTTGAAGTAAATCAGCCCGCCCCTAGACGAGACCTTTCATCGTCCCGGTCGAGGTGGCGAATCTGTCAGCTTCCATTCCGAGGTTTTGTAACATTGAGAGGTAGAGATTGGGGAGCGGATAGTTGTTGGTCTGACTGAAGGCCAAATGTCGCCCGTGCTTGTAACCACCTCCGCCAAAGAGAACCGGCATGTTCCGGTTGTCGTGTGATGAGGCATTCCCGAGGTTTGAGGTCAGGAGAACCATGGTGTCGTCGATGAGATTGGCCCCTTTCAGTTTGCGGAGGAAATCGCCCCAGCGATCGATCGTTGCTTTTTCGACAATGGCGAGTTGCTCCAGCTTCTCGCCGCTCTGCCCGTGGTGAGACAAAGAATGGTAGGATTCCTCAACCCCTTCCAGGGCGCGGACCGCATTGCCCGAACAGTGCAGGGTGACAAAGCGGGTGGAGTCGGTTTGGAGAGCCAGAAAAACGGTGTCGAGGAAAGCCCGCATGATATCCGGGGCATTGTTGCGATCCGGACTGCTCGGAGCCTTTCCAACCTTGGGCTTGGGTTTGTCGATCCAGGCTTCGTTGGCTTGCAGACGAAGTTCGAGTTCCCGAACCGAGGTGAACCATTCATCAAGTTTTTCGCGATCCCCGGGGCCAACTTGTCGCTCCAGGGTTTTGGTCTCGTCACGGACAATGTCCATAATCGACCGTCCGCCTCGGGTGATTTCCCTTTTCTGCTTTCGCGCGGCAGGGGAATCGCCGATGAAGAGGGTGTTGAAGAGCTTTCGGGGATCGTTGATCGCCGGAATCATCGCGCCATTCTCGGAGTAGGACGGAGAGCGCTGGTTTGAGGTGTTGAGGACCAACGAGGGGAACCGGGTTTTGTCGCCCAGGTGCTTAGCCATGTATTGATCGAGCGAGATCGTGTTCTTGCTGCTACTGCCCCGGCCCATCGGGCAGGCGGAAAAGATCGAGGCTTCGGCAGTGTGGCCACCTTTTACCCCTGGGTGCGAGGAACCGGAGATCACGGTGAACTCATCCCGTATGTCCTGCATCGACTTAAGATAGGGCGAAGGGGTGTAGCTCGTCCCATCATTTTTCGGGACGAGGTAAGGATTGTGCAGACCCAGCGAGAGAGAAACTCCAACGAAACGCTTGGGATTCTTCGGAGCAGAGGCCGCGAAGGCCGGAATCATGGCGTCGAGCATAGGCAACCCGAGGGCAATGCCGGCTCGTTTGAGTACGGTGCGGCGTGGAAGGGGTTTTCCGGTGGAGATGTGCATGGTTTCGATCGGTCGTTATTTGCTGAGGAAGATTTGGCTGGCGAGAGAGGCGTGAATGAGGGTGCGGAGTCCGTAGTTTTTGCCCGCGGCTTGTTTCAGGATTTGTTCGAGGTGCGGTCGGTCGCTGAAGTGAAGGTCACCACCGGCACCATACCTGAGAATCTGGCTGGTGAAAGCCCGGGCCAGCATTTCAGGCTTCTTCAGGTAGATTTTTCGCCATGAGAAGAATGAATCGAATTTCAAACCATCGGGAGTGACCCCCGAGGGGTCCACCTTCGCCGAGGATTTTTTGGTTCCGTAGGCAATTCGGAATTGTCCGATGGGATCAAAGCTTTCGAGGGCAAAGCCCGAGGGATCGATCTTGTCGTGACAGCTGGCACAACTGGTGGAATCGGTATGCTTGGCTAGTTGGTCACGAATCGAAACGGCTCCGCGGATGTCCGGTTCGATGGCCGGGACGTTTTCCGGCGGGGGCGGAATATGGCGGCCCAAAATGCGTTCGTTGACCCAAATGCCCCGGAGGACAGGCGAGGTGACCGAACCGTCGGCGCTCACTTTCAAGATGGAGGCCTGGGTGAGGAGGCCGGACCGTTGGCCGGGAGCAAGGGTGACTTTTTGTAATCCCTTGCCGGGAGTGAGTTTGACCTCCTTGAGTTTGTAGTGATCGCGCAGCCGCGTGTTAAGGAAGCCGACGTCCGACTTCAGGAGTTCGGTCACTGGGCGGTTTTCGGTTATTAGAGCGGCGATGAAGGACTGCGTCTCCTCCCGTAGGGACATTAGGAGGGGAATGTCAAAATTGCTGAACCGTCTGGGATCTGGTTGGGTGGCATCGATATCACGGAGGTCGAGCCATTGATCCGTGAAGTCCTCGATGAAACGGGAGGATTTGGGATGGGCGAGTAGACGGGCAATCTGCTGATGAAGGGTCTTGGGGTCACGCAGCTTTTTTTCATCAGCGAGCTTTCGGAGGGGGCCGTCGGGCAGGGTTTTCCAAAGGAGAAAGCTGAGGCGGGTGGCAATTGCATGATCATCGAGGGGGCCGGGCTTCTCGACGAAGGTGAGGAAATAGGGCGAGCAAAGGATGGCGTGGTAGGCTGATCGCAGAGCCTGTGGAAAGGCCTTGCCGGCTTTGAGTTCGGACAGGGCGAGTTGACGGTAAGGCTGAGTAAGGGAAGAGGGAAGAGGCCGACGGAAGGCTCGCGAGGCGAATCGATTGATGAGTCGACTCAGCTGGGCGGCGGGATTCTCACCCGGCTTTTTGGGGTCGATATCCGCGAAGAGGAGTGAATGCACCAGGCGTCCGGGAGCATTCGGGTAGATCCTTTGAATCGTAATCTTGTCGAAACGAAGTCCGACGAATCCCGACTTTCCGAGATCGCGTTTTCCGAAGTTGAAGCTTCCTCCCTTGCTGGGAGCGCTCTTCATTCCCGCTTCGTTGGGTTTGAGGATGAGAATGTGGTCTTTCTGCATCCAACCATCGAAACTGACCGTAGTCGGCTTCGAGGTCGCTTCCATTAGACCCATGTGATACAAAATAGGTTCATCGGAGTAGCCGGAACCGGTTTGGAGGGTTCCCCAGGCGTAGCCATCCTTGCCCGGATTGACGGCGTCGACGCTGTGGATGGTCACGCGATACCATCCGTTGGCGGGTACTTTGGTTTTGGTGATGCGGCCTGCGAACTGGAGGCGCGAAAACCACGAAATGGCCTTGCCCTCCCACAGTTGTGGTCCTCGATTGTTTCCTCTTCCGGGACTGCAGACCTCCTTGGCAGATAGCTCTTTTTTGAAAGCAGCGTCTCCTTTGAGAGCCCGATCGAAGGCTTCCTTGAGAGCGAGATCACCAACCCTCAAGTAGTTGTTCAGGTGGAAGTGGGAAATCTGCTGCGTTTTTGCGGTGGTCGTGAATCCTTCGCCCGTATCAGCAGTGAGTTCGTCGGCGAGGGGAATGTCGATTCCAAGAAGATCATGGAGTGAGTTTTCATATTCCTGTGCGGTGAGACGCCGGGCGTTCACCCGGCCGGCCTTGGCAAGTGACAGGCGGTCCGCTTTGATCAAGGGAGCCTCTAGTTGCTTGAGGAACTTCGAAATGGCTTCAGCAGCAGGGCGTTTCTTTTTTTTGGGAGGCATTTCGCCATCCTCCACCCGACGAAAAACCTGCTCCCAGATCGACCTGTTTTTGGTATTCTCCGGATCCAATTTCAAGTCGAGGAGATTGAGTCCTCCTTCGTTATCGATATCGTCGTGACAGGCGTAGCAATGATTGTCGAGGAATGGCTCGAGGTCGTCCCGTAGATCGGCGGGAAGGAGGCCGATAGAAAGAGCTGGGAGAATCAGGAAAGGAGCGCGGCACATCGGAGTCGGAGGGTTTTACGTTCTCCGAAGGCCATAAATTTCCAAAACTCCTACTTGAAAGTCGGATGGTCCGGATTGCCGCCCGACATCAGATAAGCCACCAGATCGGCCAGTTCGTCGGGATTCATTGTATTGATGAGCCCCTGAGGCATCATGGAGACTGGAAAGGCTTTGCGTGATTTGACTTCCTTGAGTGGGATCTTGATGAGTGCCTCGGGGGCAAAAGGATTGGTCATGAGGGAAATGGAGGTGTCGTCCACGGCTCCCACTCGTCCGAGGATCGAGGAGCCATCCTTTTTGACAATAGTTTCGCTCCCGTATTGATCGGAGATCACTTTTGATGGCTCGATGATGTTTTCCATGAGGTCTCCAAGAGTGTAGCGATTGCCGGATCCGGTGAGATCGGGGCCGATTCCTCCGCCTTCTCCGTTCATACGATGGCAGCTCGCACAAGCTGAGGCATGATATAGCTCCTTGCCGCGTTTGAAGCTCCGTCCGGTTTTTCGTTGTTCCAACTCTGCCACGCTGTCCTTCACCGTCCAAGCTCGTCCAGGTCCCTTAGCTGGAACGGCATTGATAGCTGCGGCGGGCGGGGTCTTTGAAAGTTGATCGAGGGCTTTCTGTTCACTTTCGGGAGCGATGTTGGCGAGGGCTTCTTTCCGGATATTTTCGATGAATTTCTTCAGGCTGTTTCCACCTTTCCAGGCGGTTGCGCGTGGGAACCAGCTAAAGTAGGTCAGCCGAAGTTCGGGAGTCCATCCGGCCTTCGCGTTTCGGAGGAGGAAGAGTAGGCTGTATTGTTGCAGGTTGGGGCGGCTTTGGTGAGTGGCCCGGGCCGCACTAGCGTAGCGCGAATTGCGGGCAAGAACCCCTTCGTTGGTGAGCTCGGTATGGTCATCTTTGGCCGAGGCCATTAATTGCAAAGCGGTGGGAACCACCGAGGGCTCACCGAGGTAGATCAGGAGCTCCGTGAGATCACGATCTGTCAGGTTGTCGCCCGAGGGATAAAGGGGCAGTAGTCGCTTAGCGATCTTCTCAGGTGCCGATGGGGATCCTCCCCGGGTAAAGATCAGGGAGTGGGCTCGCAGCCAGGCGAGGAGTTGGGTCCGGGTGAGGGCTTTGGGATCCAGCTGGCCGAGAAGCGCAAGGTTTGTTGCGGGATTTTTCTGACCGGTTCGAGCGATCGCCACCGAGGTTTCGATGATCCTCCAGGGGGTGTCTGAAGTCAGTGAATCCGCCAGTGCTGGAGAGGCCCAGTCGAATGAATTGCTGTGCTTCTCCAGAGCGACCCGGGCGGCATAACGGACAAAACGATCCGAGTGGCCCAGTCTAGAGATGATCTTGTCCCACTCGGGCAGGGTAGGCTTCTTACTGTGCAGGGCTTCAAGTTCTTTGCGCAGCTTGGTTTCGTTAGAGACTTTCGGAGCCGAAGCGGGAGCGGTTGATTCGCTTCCAGTGTATCGAACCCGATAAAGAGCGGACTGGGTGCGTCGTCCTCCGACCATGAAATACATGTGCCCGTCCTTTGGGTGAATAACGACATCGGTCAGAGGAAGTGGTCGTCCGCTCACAAACTCTTCCACGGTGCTTTTGAAGCCCCCGCCATCGGGGGTGAGGTGAACGGCATACATTGTGCCGTAGGTCCAGTCGTTGATAAAAAGCGCGTGTTGATATTTGGATGGGAATTTCGATCCGGTTCCCATAACCACGCCGGTAGGGCTTCCGGGGCCAATGTCGGCGGCCGGCGGCAAAGTGTCGGGATAATGATTGGGCCACTTTCCGGTTCCAGAACGCCAACCGGCATCGAGGCCGCTCACTGAATGGTAGACACGGGTTGGGCGATACCACGGAGAACCAAGATCCCATTCCATGTCGGCATCGTAGGCAAAAAGCTCTCCGTTTTGATCAAAGGCGGCATCAAATGGGTTCCGGAATCCGTAGGAGATCATTTCGATTTCCTTAGCATCTTGATCGGTCTTGAGAATGAATCCACCGGGAGCCATTTTGCCACGGGCGTGGCCATTACCGTCCCACATGCGGGGAAGGAGGTGATCTTCGGACCACATGCGAGCCGCCCGAGAACGATCAAGAGGTCTGGGTTCGTTGGTGTGGTTACCAAAAACGAGGTGGAGTGATTTGCCATCCGGGCTTGGAATGATGCTGTGGAGGCCGTGTTCGCCACCCCCTTTGAACTCTCGCAGGAGCTTCTCTTCGTCGAACTGCCCGTCGTTGTTGGTATCGCGGAGTCGATACAAGCCCCGGGCTCCCTTCTGTTCGTTCTTGAGGAGGTAGAGGGAACCGTAAACGTAGCAAAGTCCATGCGCCCCCTCAACTTTGGTGCTGAGTTTTTCGACTTTGGCTTCCATCTCATCGATCGTAACCCGATAAAGACCGCCGTATTGGTCCCCGGTGATCAATCTGCCTTGCGAATCCACTGTCATCGCGACCCAGGATCCCTGTTGGCCTTTTGGAACGGTGTAGAGCAAGTCGGCCTCAAACCCGGGAAGAGTCACCACTTTGCCTGAGACTGGTTGGGAAGCTGGAGAGGACGGACCATCGAGAACCCGGTTCCATGGGCCATCGCCATACTTGGCCAGAACCGTGGCCGGGATCCATTTTCGAGCCCGCTGGGGTAAAGCCATCCAATCTTTTCCGGTTCCGATGACTGTGGTCTTCCCGTTCTTGTCCTTAATCGTCAGTCGTGCAATAAAGCCGGCAGTGCCTCCCTTGTTGGTGGCATCGAACTTTAAGACATTAGTGCCGATCTTTAGATCATCGGTGAGGTCAATCGAAGACGGCTGCTGCCAGTCCGGATTTACCATGATCTTTTTCCCGTTGAGGTAGGCGGTCGCTCCGTTGTCACAAGTGAACTCCAGTTTTGCGATTGAAACTCCGCCGGTTGGAATCTTGAAAGATTTCTGGAAGGAGGTCTTGTCGTTGTCGTTCGGTTTGGCTGAAGACCAGATCCAAAAGGGGTTGCCGGCGGCGGAAGAGATACCCAGAGCTAGAACGAGGAATACGGACAGGAGTTTCATGATGGATGAGAGGTTAAGAGAGGGGTGAAGGAAGCAATTAAAGGGTTTGAAGGAAAAGCTACGCTCTCACCCGGATTGGAAAAGCTTGTTTTCCCGGATTGGAGAAAGCCGTGGCTCCGAATGATCAGGCGAATGTCGAGACCTGCTGGGGCTTTGTCGGGGGGTAAGAATTCAGCCACTTATCTAAACTGCAGTTTGCTCAGCTTGAGGTCGAGCGAGTGGATTTCTTCGCTGTCGATACTGATGATGGTGTATTTGACGGTGGGATCTTCAGCTGAAAGATCGAAATCAACACGCCCAAAGGACTGCTTTTCGTTGTAGCCGAAGAGGGAGGATTTGATGAGTGGATGGACGTGCTGGTTGGTGAGGCGTGATGAGCTGAATTCGTAGAGCGGATACATGCCCTCTATTCCGGTATCGATCTTGTAGGCGTCGGAGCGATGACGGTCGGCGGATAGGAGGATCACCCCGGGTATCTTTTTCTCGGCAATGAATTGGTAGATGGCGTCCCGCTCCTCGGTGTAGCCGTCCCAAGTGTCCTTAGATCCCTTTTTGACGTTGGGTGCAAAAGGAACATTAGAGCAGAGCACTTTGAACTTGGAGGGTTTGGCGAGCGTTTCCTTCAGCCATTTCATTTGAACCGGACCCAGCATGGACGGACTTTCGGTTTTCGGCGATTCACGATAGTAGCGACCGTCGAGAAGGATAAAATGAACGTCGCCAATCTTGAAGTTAAACCAGCACCCCGGGTTTTCTTCTCCCCCACCGTAGTAGGGATTATCCCAGTTTTCTTTGAAAATTTTCCAGACTTTCGGTTTCCATTTCGGGTCGGCGATGGCCGGGCCACCCCAGCCGTCGTTGGTGGTGAAATCGTGATCGTCCCAGATGGCGTAAATGGGAACTTTTTTGGCGAGCTTGGACCACTCGGGCTGGCTTTGTCGGCGGAAGTAATGGAAGCGCTGCATCGCTGGGGTTTCCGGGTCATCAATGTAGACGTTATCACCCAGCAGTAGAAGGGCGCGTGGGTCTATCTTTCCGATGGTGTCCCACATTCGCTCGTGGTCCGGGACGTATCCCGAGCCACCTCCGAAAGCGATGGTGAACTTGTTGGACGGCGCGTCCTTTTTGAGTGAGGTGTCGGCCAGTGTGCGCGGCCACGGCCAGGTCTTGGCATCGAGTTTCCAGGCACTCTCCTTGTTATTGGCCATATCGAGAAGGAGCCGGGTGTGTTCCTTGTTGAGCTTGGGAGTGGCGGTCTTTTTAAGGTAGGCGATCGCTTCCTTTTTCTTTCCGGTCAGGATGAGCTTGAGGGCATGAGGGTGAATCCGCTTTACCTGACCGGTTTTCTTTTCCGGGCGTTCATTGTTGACCCGTGGTTTTGAAGCCTGACCTAAAGCTAGTGGGACTGAGAGAAGGGCGAGAACGGGGACAAAAAAGAGAGTGCGGAATGGCCTCATGATAGACATTGAATGGGGTAAGTTCTTTGTAGTCTCGGGAATCGCCTTCAGTGGTCAACTCTTCTCTTTCTTTCCCGCCCACCGGTCAAATTGCTCTGGCGTTTACGGCCGGTGTCCTTCATCACCTAGGCATGACGATTTCATACAAGACGGTGAGCGCAAAGGTGACGAAGACCGATTTGCTGGTGGTTTTTTCGGTTGAAGGAAAAACACCTGATCTTCCACGAGGAGTTGAGGTTCCGGTGAAGGTGCTTGCGGGCTTCTCGGGGAAAACCAGAGAAGCCCGTTTTGTCGATGCGATCGACGGTCCGGCGTCAAGGTTGCTCCTTATAGGCTTGGGTCAGGATGGGGATCCCGATACGGTGCGTCGCGCCGCTGCCATGGCGGTGAAAAAAGCAGAGAAGACCGATGTGGGATCGCTCGTTTTTTGGGTGGGCCTGTGGTCGGGAAAAGAAGCCCAAGACATGGGACAGGCTCTGGCCGAAGGAGTGGTGATGGGAAGTTATCGTCTGGTGGCATTTAAAAGCGATGCTCCCAAGACGTCTCTCAACAAGGTGACTGTGCAAGGTAGCCCTGAGCTTAACAAGGGGGCCAAGCGCGGTGAGGTGATCGGTGGAGGCAATGTGCTGTCGCGTCGATTGCAGGACACTCCGGCGAATAAGATGCGCCCTCGTGATTTGGTAGCAGAGGCTCGTAAAATTGCCCGGCAGTCTCCAAGAATCTCAGTCAAGGTGATCGATGAAAAGGAGATGAAGAAGCAGGGGATGGGGGCCTTGCTTGGTGTGTCCCAAGGATCATCCGAACCGGCTTATCTGATTCACCTGACCTACAAGCCGGTCAAGAAAGCCCGCAAAAAGGTCTGTTTTGTGGGTAAGGGGCTGACCTTCGATTGTGGGGGGATCAGTATCAAACCGTCGGCCCGAATGGATGAAATGAAGTATGATATGTCAGGTGGCGGGGCAGTTCTGGGAGCCTTTGCGGCATTGGATAGTCTGGGACCTGATGTTGAGGTGCACGGGCTTGTCCCCACTTCGGAAAATCTAGTGAATGGCGGAGCCGTTAAGCCGGGTGATTTGCTGACGGCAGGGAATGGGATGACCATTGAGGTTCTCAATACTGATGCCGAAGGTCGTCTCATTCTCGCAGATGCCCTCGTCTATGCCGGAAAGAAAATCAAACCGGATGCTATGATTGACTTGGCAACCCTGACGGGTGCGATGGTGGTTGCTTTGGGGCATGAGATCACTGGGGCGATGGGGAATGATGACGAACTCGTGAACGAATTGGTTGAGGCCGGGAAGTTCTCCGCAGAAGCCGTGTGGCCCATGCCCATTCTTGAGATTCACAAGAAGGACATGAAAGGGCAAGTCGGCGACCTCAAGAATATTGGAAGCCCTTCGACTGGTGCGGGGTCTTGCACAGCTGGTGCCTTTTTATCCTACTTTGCTGGAGAGATTCCGTGGGTGCACCTCGACATTGCCGGGACGGCCTGGGGTGCAAGTAACCGTGACTATCAGGGCGGACCGTTAGGTACCGGAGTCGGAGTACGACTTTTACTGGAGTTTCTTTCCCGCAAGTGATTCTTGCTGGTCGCGTTGCTTGATGAGCACGGGGATCAATCGTGCTCTCGTGTGGCGTAAATTAACGAGACAAGGTACGTTTGAAAGTGTCGCGTAGATAAGAATGATAACGCTCGCGGGAAAAGGCGTCCAGACGATGAATCCGGAGATGAGAATCCACTGAACCCAGTGGGAAAACTCGCCTCGCCTAGTTTCGAGGACGAATTTGCGAAGGTAGGCCGGTTCCCGGGACTTCAGCTTCTTTTTTGGGAATCCATCAAACAACGGGGCTCCGTCGGGAAGGAGGTGCTTCCATCGTTTGATAAGAAAGAGGCGCTCGTAAATCTCGCCCGGGTTGGGCGCGGTTTTTGGGAGCTTGCGGATGAACCAGCGATCATCGAGTTGTTCGGTCCACCAGGCGATTCCCAGATGAGTGGCGGGAATACCGAGGCAGTTGAGAAGGGAAATCGTCAGATAGGAAAATTCGAACCACATGGCGAGTCACGAAAGGGAACGCCCTTTCCAAGTTTGCTGGCGGCCTTTCTTTTGATCGAGAAGGGACTTTAAAAAAAGGGCCTGATAGAACAAAAGGGCGACCGGAAAGAAGAGTGCGGTCAAAAATGAGAAGTTCCCGGCCAGTCGGAAGGCGTAAAAGCTGACGAGCGCGTAGCCGAGGCAAGCGCTCAAGGTGATACAGAGATAAAAGGATGAGAAAAGGGGGAGCGAAAAAAGGGAACCGGTCAGGATCATCCCGCCGGTGAGCCAGAGCGAGGTCGTGAGGAGAGCGCGCCCCGGTGCTTGGGAAGCTCCCGCGAGGAAGCCTTTTTTCCAGCTCTGAATCAGGTGGGGAAGGCCGTCGGGGAACATTCTCATTTCGATGGCCCCCCGGCCGAGGGAGTGTTGGATCGTTCCACCTTGCTCCCGGATCAATCGTGCAAAGCGATAGTTTTCCAGGATCTCGTGTCGGACGGCTTTGTGGCCACCGGCTCTTTGGTAAAGGTCTTTCCGGATTAATAGGACCTGTCCAAATAGAGTGGCTTCGGGGGAGGGAGTGAGGGCGAAGGCATCGACCCCGGCAAGGGTGATGGCATTGAAATAAGCCGAGAGTTGTTCGTAGGTGCGTTGCACCCGGTGGTAAGGGCAGACTGACTGTATCTTATCTTCCGTGGTGAGTGACGCGAGTCGTGCGAGCGCCTCGGGGAGGAATTTCAGGTCGGCGTCGAGGAAGAGTAGCCAATCGCCAGTGGCGGCATCCGCACCTTGTTGGCAGGCCCAGGTTTTGCCCTTCCATCCACCGGGGAGTTCCTTTCCGGCGACAACGGTAGCTCCAAAATCCTGGGCAACCTGGGCTGTGCGGTCTCCTGACTGGTCATCGACGACGATGATCTCCAAGGGCCGGGTGCTCTGGTCCCGCAGGGTTTTCAGGAGGTGTCCGATGTTTTCCTCTTCATCCCTTGCCGGAATGATGATGGAGATCGCTTTTGCCTCTCCCCTAGAAGATGGGAGTTTCCGAGGCTTGGCGAGGGAGAAAAAGATCGCTAGGGAAATGAGAAGAGCGACGACGGGGAGGATCGCGATCATATTTCTCTCCGGACCGGAGTCTCGTTGCTTGGGTTTAAGAAATAGGGTGACGGTGGATAATCCGGTCGGCGCATTTTTGGCCGGAAAGGATCACCATAGGCATCCCTCCTCCGGGGTTTGTCGAACCACCTGTAAAGTAGAGATTGTTGTATCGGGTTGAGGTTTTTGGCGCCTTAAATCCGTAGTTGCGCTTCCAGTCGGTGACGACGCCGTAAATGGAACCTCGGTTCGAACGATACATTTTTTCGATGTCGACCGGAGTGAGAAGATCTTCAACCACGATGCTGCCTCGAAGTCCGGTGATGCCACAACGTTCCATCTTGTCGAGGCATCGCTCCTTAAGAGCAACATAGTCTTCGTGAGTCACCCCTGAGTCCTCGCGTAGAGGAGGAATGTGAGGGAGGATCTTGATGTTGTCGCCGCCCTCCGGGGCTTTGCTGGGATCAGTTCGTGTGGGTGCCACGACATACAGGGTGGGGTCTTCGGGAAGGTCCTGTTTTTCGAAAACGGTCTCGAAGTGCTTGTGCTGGTTCTCCGAGAAAAAGAAGTTGTGATGGGCCAGTTGCGGGAATGGTTTGTTGGTTCCGAGGTGAAGGACAATGCCCGAGCAGGCCGGCGCAAACTTGCCATCGAGTTTGTCGGTAAAAGCAACGGGCTCCTTGAGGAGATTTCGATATGCTGGGATCACCTCCATGTTGCTGACGATAATGTCGGCCGTGTGCGACTGGCCGTTGGCCAAGGTGATGCCGGTGACGGTCTTGCCTGACTTGGTGATTTCCTGGGCATTGGCACCGAGGTGGACCGGGATCTCCATTTCACTCATCAGCTTGCCCAGTCCGTTGGCGAGTTCATACATCCCGCCGCGAACATACCAGAGACCGTAGTCGAACTGAATGATGGGCATGAGGTTCATATAGCCAGGAGCCTGAAGGGCGGAAGAGCCGACGTATTTGATAAAGTATTCGAAAATGAGACGCAGTTTGGGATCGCTCAGACGCGAGGCGATCGACTGGGCCATAGTCGTTTTGTAGTCGATCTGGCCGCCCAGAAGTTTTAAGCCGTAGTGACGGATGAACTCCCAGAGGTTGTCGAGGCCCTTTGAGAAATAGCCGTCGTTAACGATTTGATATTGTTGACGGGCGTAGTCGAGAAAGCCTTCGAGTTCGTTCCAGTGGTCCTCGGGATTGCCGGGAAGCTTGGTCAGCTCCTTCTTCATCAGGTCGTTTTCCTGATAGAGATCCACTGTGGTGCCGTCTTCAAAGAAGTTCCGCCAATGGGGAGTCACCGCATCCAGCTGCACGTAATCTTCCATCTTTTTGCCAGCTCGTTTGAAAAGATCCTCAAAGAACTGGGGCAAGGTGAAGATGGAGGGTCCAAGATCGAAGGTATAACCGTCCTTCTCTAGGAGATTGAGCTTACCTCCGATGCGATCGTTTTTTTCGAAGATTTCAACATCGTATCCGGCTGCCCGAAGGGAGATTGCGGCGGAGAGACCACCGAGCCCGGCACCGATGACTGCAACTTTGGAGCGTTTCACTGTGAACCATCTTCGTTGTCAGTCCGTCCTTGTCAACAGGTGGTGCGGTTTTAGTTTGGCCATAAGATGTCCGGAACCGTTAGAGAGACCGTGGAAAAGGCGAGAGTCGCTTTTCGGAAAGGGAGGACCCGTGAGCTTGGTCGGCGACGGGAACTTCTTCATCGTCTGGAGGAGGTCCTGAAGGAGCGAAAGGATGACATTCTTTCAGCCCTGGCGGATGATTTGGGAAAGCCGGGACTCGAAGCCTATCTTTCGGAATATCATTTTCTGCTTCAGGAGATTCGCTTCATTCGTCGTAATCTGCGGAAGTGGCTCGAGCGGCGCTGGGTTGTTGCGCCGCCCTACTTCTGGCCCTGCCGGAGTTGGATCGAACGAGAGCCTTTTGGGGTCGTCCTAGTGATGGCTCCTTGGAATTATCCCATACAACTCTCTCTTAGCCCTGTGGTCGCGGCCATTGCGGCGGGAAACACGGTGGTTCTCAAGCCTTCGGAAATAGCGGGATCCAGTGAGCGGATAATTACTGAAATTGTTGCTGAGGCATTTAAAGAGAATGAAGTGTTGATCGTAACCGGTGGAGTGGAAACGGCCGAGACTTTGCTGGATGAATCATTTGATTTCATTTTTTTTACCGGGAGCACCCGGGTGGGGCGAAAGGTGGCTATGCAGGCGGCGCAATCCCTCACTCCGGTCCTGTTGGAGCTTGGTGGGAAATGCCCTTGCGTCGTAGATGAAGGTCTCGATTTGCAAGTGGTGGCCCGACGCATCCTCGCGGGAAAGTTCTTCAACGCCGGGCAGACTTGTTTTGCTCCGGACTTTGTCCTTGTGGCTGCAAAAGAACGGAGGAGGTTTGTCGAGGCTTGTCGCGAGGTTTTGGAAGAAGTGCCCTGGGCCGACGAGATGGCGAAGATGATTTCACCAGACCATGCCAGCCGGATTCTAAAGCTGGCAGGGAAGGGAGCTTTGGTTTTTGGACAGGATGATCTCGAGGAGGGTTTCGTGGCACCGCGGCTGCTCCCGGAAGCTGGATGGGATGATGAGGTGATGGCTGAGGAGATTTTTGGTCCGGTTTTGCCAGTGGTGGCCTACGAAGATGAATCCCAGTTGCTCAAACGTCTTGCAACTCTGGACAATCCGCTCGCGATTTATTGTTTTTCAAAGCGGGAAAATTTTATCTCAAAGGTCACCCGTCGTCTCCCCTCGGGTTCGCTCTGTGTGAATGACACCATGAAACAGTTTGCCCAGCTCAAGCTTCCGCTGGGTGGGGTGGGGCAAAGCGGATTGGGCCGATACCGTGGCCGCTTCGGGGTCGAGTCGCTGAGCTACGAGCGGGCTGTGACGAAGCGACTTTTGACCAAAAAAGATTTCGGTGAAACCCTTCCGCCTTATGCGAAGGTCTATCGTTGGGTGAAGAGATTCCTCAAGTGACCTCGGAGGGATCACTGCCGTTAGGAAACCGTTTCGTGGAGAATCTCGGTAGCGAAGTCGATTCGGTCACGCCTAGTTCCGTTGGCCTCATCGATCAAGTTGGCGGTGATCCGGCCACTCTCATAAATCGTTGGAAGGCCGCTGCCGGGATGGGTGCCGCCTCCAACGAGATAAAGGTTATCAAATCCCTTGAGCTTGTTTTGAGGGCGGAAGTAGAGCATCTGGCGCAAGGTGTGGGCCAAATTGAAGGTCGCACCAAGAAAGATCCCCGAGTCCTCCCATCCTTTCGGAGTGAGGATTTGTCTAGCCACGATATGTTCCCGCAAATCCTTCATGTTGGTTTTCTCGATCATGCGATCAATGATCTGCTCGGCGTAAGCCGCCTTTTCCTCCTCCCAGTCGTGTCCATGCCGGGTGTTTACCGAAGGGACAAGCACGTATAGCTGTGAGTGTCCTGGCGGTGCCACGGTGGGGTCGGTGATACTTGAGTTGCGGATGTAAACCGACATGTCTCGTGAGATGGTTTGTCCCTCCAGAACTTGTTGAAGGTTTTTGTGATAGTCGTCGGCAAAGATGATGTGGTGGTGCGGCTGGTCTTCGTAGACCTTGTCGATCCCAAGGTAGAGCATGAAGGTCGAACAGGAATATTTCTTTTTAAGCAGAGACTCCTTGGATTCCTTTCGCTTGCCAAAGATGGTGCTGCGGGCGTGGGCGTAGTCGGCATTCACGATTAGGTCGTCGCACTCGAGTGTCTCTCCGTTGGTGAGTTCCACCGAAGCGGCGCGACGACCGCGGTATTTGATTTCGCGGACCTCGGCGCCGAGCCGGATCTCGCCGCCTTCTTCCTCGATGACCCGGGCCATACTCTCGGAGATTTCCGAGAGGCCACCCTGGGTGTGATAGATGCCGTGGCCGTATTCGATGTAAGACAGGATGCTAAAGAGCCCAGGACATTTCCACGGGGACATTCCGAGGTATTTCGCTTGGAAGGTGAAGGCCAGCTTGAGACGGTCGTCGGTAAAGTATTCATCGAGCACTCCCATGACCGATTTGTTGGTTGCTACGTATGGTAAAGCTTTCAACAGGGCGGGGTCGATGTAAGCACCCAGCTTTGAGTAGGGCTTTTGTAGGCAGGGGAAGATCGTGCGGAGTTTTTCGGCATGATCGTCCATGAATCTCTCGAAATTTTCTTCCTCGCCTGGAAAGACCTCGGCGATATTGGCTGCCATCTTTTCACGTTGAAAACTGGTTTCGAGTGAAACGCCTCCCCAGGTCAATCGGGTCATTGGGTCCAGCTTGACGAAGTCGAGATAGTCTTCGCTTTTGCGGCCCACCTCGGCAAAAACTTCATCAAGGGTAAACTTCTGGTGGAGGAAGGTAGGGCCGGTGTCGAACGAGTAGTCCCCTAGGTCGAGGCGGGCATTGCGTCCTCCGACGCGGTCATTTTTCTCCAACAAGGTGACCTTGTATCCGCGGTGGGCTAGGAGCATGGCCGAGGTGAGTCCTCCTGGGCCGGCTCCGATTATGATAACGTTCTTTTTCAATTGTTAGAGGAGGTACCCCGAACAGTAAGGGCGAAGCGCTCGTTCACAAGTTGGAAATCAGATGAGTGTGAGTGATGGCGTGACAGGAGTCATATCGTCGGCTATCCCCGTAGGGTCGTGCCAGATCTGGAGTTTGAAAAAAAGTATGTCTCGAGTGGACCGGTAGTGGGAATTGATGAGGCGGGAAGGGGACCACTGGCTGGTCCGGTTTCGGTTGGGGCGGTAATTCTCCCGGCCGGATTTGAGCACCCGCTCGTCAACGATTCAAAAAAGCTGAGCGAGAAGAACCGGGAGCTCATTTTTGAGGGGCTTGCAGCGGATAGCTCGATCCAGTGGGCGGTAGTCTTGGTGGAGCCTGCTGAGATCGATGAGCTCAATATTCTGAAGGCGACCCACCTCGGGATGGAGCGGGCCGTGGTCGCGCTGGGTGAAGATCCGGGAATGTGTCTCATTGATGGTCTGCCCGTCAAAGGCTTCCCATATCCCCACGAGGGAATCGTGAAGGGAGATTCCAAGAGTCTTTCCATTGCCACCGCGAGCATTTTTGCCAAAGTCACCCGTGATCGGGTGATGCGCGAAGCGGCGGAGAAGTATCCCGGTTACGGATTCGAACAGCACAAAGGATATGGCACGAAAGCGCACCTCGAAGCCCTCCGGACCTTGGGTCCGTGCCCGATCCACCGTCGCTCGTTTCAGCCCGTTGCTCAACTCACCCTTCCGCTTGGGTGAGCGCACACCACGGGAAATCGGGGAGCTGGGAGAAAAGATCGCCGCCCGATTTCTCCAAAGCCGGGGCTGGAAATTGCTGTATCGAAACTTTCGCGCGCCTAAAGGCGGCGAGGTGGATCTGGTCCTTCGAGGCGGGGGGAATCTGGACCTTCTCGTCTTTGTTGAAGTAAAAACTCGAACTCGAAGGGATTTTGGGCGCCCACTGCGGGCCGTGAATGTTGAAAAACAGGCGCTGATTGTGCGGGGAGCCTCGGAATGGTTGCGGCTTTTGGGGCGGGAATTCAAAGCGGAAGCCAAGCAGGACGTCCGAAGAGTGATTTCCTGGCGCTACGATGTCGTTGAGATTGTCCTCGAGGAGGGGTTGAAGCCAGACGTGAACCTCGTGGAAAATGCCTTTTAATGAGCGGCTTGAAGCAGGAATCGCTTGTCGATCAGGGAAAAGACGCCATTTTTTGGTCCCGAGGGCAAAACAACCGACAATTTTCCGGTCGGTAGACGTTTTACCCGACACAATCCTCCAATAAAAATATGAAAATTCAAGCAGAGCAAGGTAAGCGTGGCAAATCTCGACTGGCCAAGGGGTTTAGCCTTTTTGAAATGGTTATCGTGATGGGAATTATTGGCCTCATCCTCGGAGGAGCCATCTACACCATGGGAGGGATCTTCGGTGGGGCGGAGGTTTCTCAGGCGGATCAGGACATGAACACCCTCATGACCGGATTGGAAAGCTACAAGCGAAACGGGGGCAGTTATCCCACGAATGATCAAGGACTGGAGGCACTTTACGAAAAGCCGACATCGGCTCCAAGACCCCGCCGTTGGGTTCAGCTGGTCAAAAAGGAGGAGGGTCTCTTTGACCCTTGGGACACGAAATACAAGTACCAGTTTCCGGGCAGCAAAGATCCGAACATCCCCGAAATCATCTCGGCTGGACCCGACCGCAAATTCGGGACTGAAGACGATCAAAGCACCCAGGACGAATAATCGTCTCCTTCCTTTTCGATGCGTCATTGCCTCTCTTCTTCCGGTCATGTGAAACTCTGTCGAGGGTTTACCTTGATCGAGCTGATCTTCGTTCTTGCGATCAGCGGGTTTGTTTTCGGGACTGCGATCTACATGATCTCGACGGTCGATGCCGAGAAGGAGATCAGGGAGACGCACCACGGCATCGAAGATCTGGCTCTCCGGGCACGGGCGATGTCCTACAGCTACCAACAGCCCTTCCTGGTGGAACTCCGTTCCAATGAAGTGCTCCTGCGGCCACTGGCAACTCCCGACGAAGAGATCGAAGAAGAGGTCCTCGAGGAACTGGATAACGAGGAAGGAGCGCTCCGACCAATCAATTCGATGTCGTGGCCGGTCGCCTTCCCAATCGATCCGAAATATGTTCTCTCGGTCAAGCGGTGGAACAGCGACATTTTCATCGAGTTGGAAGATGACGACGTGGAGTATTGGATTCATCAACCGAATAGCCCCTGTGAGCCTCTTGCCATTCAGTTGGTTTCGGACCAAGATCAGGCTCTACTTTCTCGTGAATACCATCCGCTGACAGCCAAGGCGGTCGATCTGGAAATGGCGATTGGAAATCAATGAAGATCCTCCCGGTCAAATCACCGCAACGGCGGGGTTTTCTCCTCATGGAGGTGATCTTTTCACTCTTTATTTTCGTGTTGGTAGCGACCTCCTTCACTCAGGCCCTCTCGTTGCTTTGGCGGAGCACAGGGTTTGTGAAGGAAGAACTCGTGATCAGCCAAATTATGGAAAGCGCTCTATACGAAACCCTTTACCTCCAACGCCTTGAGGAGGGGAGTAGCGAAATTTACATCCCTGAGCGCGATGTCGATCTCGAGACTATTGTGACCCCACTTGAAATCGAAAACTTGGACGGAGTGTTGCTTCAGCAAATGTGGGAAGTCCGGGTCATCGCCCGATACCAGCAAGACGGTGTCGATGAGGAACGTCAAATGCGCGGTTGGCGTTATCTACCCCTTTACCGGCCATGAGAATCATCGAAGCACATCCCCGGCGACAGCATGAGAAGGGCTTCACTCTTTTCGAGCTCGTGATTGCCTTGGCGATCGGTGGCATGGTGATCACCTCTATTTTTAAGATTGCCGACGGAGCCGTTCAGTCGACGACCACGATGATGGAGTTTCAGGATGAAGACATCACGCGCGATGCTTTCTTCTCGTTCCTGCGGAATCATTTCGACAGTTTGCCCGGAAACGCTGTGATTGATCTCCTGCCGACGAGCAATGCCGAACCGTTTACCTCGGAGATGACCTTCCAGAATACCCCGGTGTCTTTTAATTGGGGCGGGGTTCCCATCTCGGCTCAGGCCACCCGTTTTATCACAGTGCCTACCCTTACCAACGGCGTAGACGTCGTTCTGGAGTATTACGATGTGCCAATCTTGGACAGTGACGAAGGTCCTGCTGAGCGAGGAATTGATCCCATCGCGTCAGTTACGCTATTGTCCGACGTGCGCTTGTTTGAGTGGAATGTCCTCGATATTCGGAACTACGAAAACACCGAGCGGGATGAATGGCCTTATGAATGGGATCAACCGAGACGGCGGCCGGGCTTTGTAGAATTGACGGTGGTTTTTACTAATGGCGAAGACCCGGTGAAACGCCTTTTTTGGATTCCCACCAAGGCTGATCCAGCCACCACCATGTCGGCCCTTCAAAATGCCGCCCGAAGCGCGCGCGGAGGAGCGACGGGAGGAGGAAACAATCCACAGCAGCCAGGACGGGGCGGTTCAGGAAGGGGCGGCGCCGGCCGCCCACCAGGGGGTGGAAATGCCCCCAGCGGCGGAGGTCCCAGAATTCAACGATGAGACAAACCAAGACAGTTCATTTACAGCGAGGTTCCACCTTGGTGGCAGTCCTCTGGATTATGGCGGTGATGTCTCTTGCGCTTGTGGCCACGGTCAAGATCACAAGCTACCAAACTGATGTCGCCGGTTCCCAGATGAATGGGATCGATGCTCGGCAGTATGCCGATATGGGGCTGAACCTCGCTTCGAATCCAGCGGTTGAGGAATGGGATCCCATTTTGAATTGGATCGATCCGGAAACAGGTAATTCCGGATTCAATGTCAAAATCCTTTCCGAGGGAGCCCGGTTCAACATCAATTTCATCCTCTTCTCGGAAGACAAGGCCCTCATTCGACTCATTCTGGATGAGTGGGGGATTGATTTTGATACCAGTAGCGAGATTGCCGATGCCTTAATTGATTGGATTGATACCAATGATGATGTCCAGCTCAACGGTGCCGAGGTGGAATACTACGAGGGGCAGGGGTATCTGGACCGACCGTTTAACCGGCCATTCTACAATCTCGACGAAATGCGCTTGGTCCGCGGCATGGATATTGTCGAAGCCGCCAACCCGAACTGGCGGGACTGGTTCACTTGCTGGAGCAGCGGGGGGTTGGATATTAATGAAGCCGACGCACGCTTGATCGCGGTGGCTACTGAAAGCAACATCGAAGAAGCAATTGCTTTGGTTGATATCGTCGACGGGCCCGATGGCATTCGCAACACCGAGGACGACCAGCCCATCGATGTTGCCTCGGCCTTGGCACAGCTCGGCGTCGTCGATCCCACCGGAGTCATCCAGGCCCGGCTCAATGCCAATGATCAGGTCAGTCGAATCGAAAGCATTGGCTTTGTCGGCGCAATCCGGCGTAAGCTCGTCCTCGTCCTGAACAACCGACGACAAAACCCCACCATCCTCGATCGAAGAGAAGAAACGATTCAATGAGTGCGAAAAAAGGAGATCTCAATATTTTGATTCCCGGAGCCGACGGCTGGGAGATCTGGAAGGGCTCGCCCACCGAAGGCTTCCAGTTGCATGCCGCCACCGAACACCTGCTGGCTCTCGATGTGACCAGCTATCCTTCAGGTTCCCTTGGGATGGCTGTGCCGGTCCGTCAGGTTTCGGCCGTGCCCTTCCGAGCGCAAACCGATGATCTTTCCCTACTGGATGATCTTGCCTTGATGCAACTGGAGAAAAACGGGACCCGTCCGGCGCTGGATGGAGGTCAGTTGACCGATCATTTCGTTTATGGTCTGGCTGATGAAGAAACCTATCTGACGGCAGTGGTGATGAGCCCGCCAAGCGAAGGCCAATTACCGCGGAAGAGTCCGGAGTCTTTTGACCTTTCCGCGCGAGCGCTTCCGCTGCCCGAAGGCGAAATTGCCGTCTGGCGGGAGTTGGGACGCTGGGTCTTCGGAATCGGCAAGCCTGGCCACCCGCTCTATTTTCAATGCCTCTCCGGTGATCGGCTCGATGCCCGGGCTGGAAACGAGATTCGTCTCGCCATGGCCCAACTCCAGATTCAGGGAATGCTGGCGGAAATGCCCAGCCGCGTGGTGGTTTGGACACACGGATCGGCCACCGATGCCCGGGCTGAAGAACTCGAGGTTCTTTCGCGAGGATTGGATCTGCCGGTCGACCCGGCACCGCGCCCAGCCCCAAGCTGGCCCAGCCCGCCCAGCCGTCTCCTGCCCGCCGATGTCAGAGCGGAGCGCCTTGCTGGCCGGGCCAAACGAAACCGGACGATCGGAGTCGGGGTGGCGGCAGCTCTTTACCTCGGATTGGTGGGATATCTTTTCTTCCATCTTAAGTCGGTCCAAACAGAAGCGGCGGAGGCCGGGCGAGCGGCCGCACTAGTGGAAGCGGATGCTAGCCTTTTTACCGAACATGAAGAAAAGTGGCGCGAGCTTCAGCCGGTGGTGGAAGCCCGTTTTCACCCGCTTGAGGTTTTGTTTTCCTGCTATCAGGCCCTGCCCAATACCAAAGCGGACCGTTTCATCCGCCTCAAGCAGGCGGTCCTGGAAAACCAGTTCCGGGAAATCGAGGGCGAGATGAAAGTCTCTCGTCGCATCCGTCTCGAGGGTCTTGCCGATGAGGATAACTCACTCAAAATTCCTGAATTCGCAAAAAACCTGAAAGATAGTAGTGGTTTGGATGGCTTTCGTTGGTCCACTCCGCCAGAAACCAGAGACAGAAAAAGCGGCAAAATGCTTTTTGTCTATGAAGCCAATGCAACCGAGTAGGACAATCTGATGAGCGACCGCGAAAAGAAACTTCTCCTCTTCTTGGGGGCTGCCTTGTTCATTATTGTGAACTTGATCGCAGTGTCCAAATTTTACCTACCCAAGGTCCGGGCGGCTGAAGCCAGTCAGAGGCAAGCCGAGCTTGATTTGGTGAGTGCTGAGAATACCCTCGCCTTCAGAGACGAGTCCACTCCGCAAATGGATTGGCTCGACCGAAGCGGGACGGTGGTCTCCGACCCCAACCGGGCTCGCTCCGAACTCCAGCAATATGTGCGCAAGCAGGCCGTCGCCCGTCGCCTCGATGTTAAAAAGGACGATATCGCTGAATTCCAGCCGGGTGTTCACTTTGGCCGGGTCAAGGTCTCCTTCCGGGCCAACGGAAACGAGCGCGATGTCATTGGGTGGCTCAATAGCATTCACCGCGTCGAACAACGCCAGGTGGTCACCAAACTTGAAATGAAACCGCAAGCCAGTGACCTAAAGCGCCTCGAAGTCGAAGTCGAAGTCGAGAAATGGATCATCCCGGCCGACGACGAACTCTAAGAACTCAATCACTTTCGCAAAGTTATGAAACGACTCTTTCCTCTTTTCATCATCGCCAGCCTGGCTGCCCAGGGCTTCGGAGATGAACTTCCCAGAAGCCCTCGTCCTGATCGTTATAAGGATCTCTATCTCAACTCCGCTTTTGTTGATCCTCCGGATCCTCCGGATCCGGTCGACGAAAATCCGGACCTTCCCGACTGGGTGCTTGTTGGTCTCAGCGAGTATGCCAGCGGAACAAAGGTGCGGTTGATGAATAAGAAGGACCGCAGCCGTGTCACCATTCCCAGCCCCGAGGCCACCGAGATGGGCTTTGCCATCAAGTCAATCGAACACGATCGAAACTTCATCGACGGTGCTGTTGTGACTCTGAAAAAGGGGGCGCAAGAAGGCGAGGTCCGCTTTGATCCCAAGTTCCTAGTGCTCAAGAAAATCGCCGGAGCTCCAACGGTGGCTTCGAAAGGGAAGTCATCAAGCAACTCCAAAGGATCAAGCGAGAAGCCTTCTTCGAATCGACCTCCGATTCCGGGCCGTTCCACCTCATCATCCTCGAGTAGCGGGCGGACCCTGCCCAGACCTGGTTCCACATCGTCAAACGTTCCTCGCCCTTCTTCCTCAAGTTCCTCCACCCGGGGCAGCAGTGGGGGCTGGAGCTCCAAAGGGCGCCCCCGCATAGTTCCAAGAACTCGATAAGTTCACTTCCTTCAATTCTCTCTCAAACACAGATCATGAAATCTTCTTTTCCTTTCGTTTTTGCGCTCTCCCTCGTGGCTATGGGCCAGGAGCCTCCTGCTCCGGGAGGAGCAGAGGCTCCCCGGCCACCCGTCCCGAGTCCTGTTCCCAACCTGACTCCCACACCGGTAACCCCGGCGGGCGGTGCGCCTGTGCGCAGAATCGAGGTTGACCCTAACGCGATCGCCGTTGAAAAAGGAAAGTTACTTGCCGAAGCCAACATCACGGTCCTCGAAGCCGCTAAGTTGTATGAGCAGGCAAGTGGCAAACGGGCCATTCTGACCAATGCCGTAGCACAAGGAGAGGTGAGCTTCACTTTGGGCGGACCTCTCACCAATGCCGAGCTGGCCCGGTTCCTGCAACTCACTCTGCTGGCGGAAGGAATCGCCATCATTCCAGTTCCTGATGAACCTGCAATTGTTCGTTTTGTGCCTTCCGGCCCCATCACTTCGCCGGGTCCAGTTCCCAAAGGTGTTTATATCGATGAGGCTGATCTTCCGGTCGAGGATGAAGTTGTAATGTTCATTATGCCCTTCAAGTATCTCAAGCCCGAGGAAGCCCTCAAAGTCATCCAGTCCTCGATGGGCCAATTGACCGCCTCAGGAACAATAACCGCCGTTCCCAATGCTTCATCGTTGATCGTCACGGAAAACGCTTCCTTGATTCGTCAAATGCTCAAAATCCGCAAAGAGATCGACGTTCCCAGTACGGTGGCAGACCTGTGGGTCGAGGTGACCTACGGTGATGTGGAAGAGATCGCCGAGCGAATGAACGAGATCTATAATGACCAGGCAGGCGGAAATCAGACGACCCGGACCACACGCACCAATACCCCGACTCCTCCGGGAGGAAGCGCAGGCGGTGGAGCCGGTGAAGAGATTCCGCTTCGGATCATCGGAGTTCCCCGGACCAGCCGGATTCTCCTCGTCGGTCGTCCTGCCGACCTCATCGCAGCTGAAGCAATGATCAGAAGCTTCGACCAGCCCACCAGTAACAACACGCGTCAGACCTTCCGTCTTCGTTTCCTCAGGGTTTCCGAGTTTCTTACCATTGCTCAGGATGCAATTACCGTGACCCTCGGGGATGCAACTGGCACCGGGGCAGGTGCAAATCGTAGTGCTAATACTCCCCTCAATAACAATGCCAGTCGGAATAACGTTAACAACAGCCGGAACAACAGTCGTCAGTCCGGTCAGCAGGGAGGACTGGGAGGCGGAGGTCGCGCCACCATCCAGGAACAACAGATTCCCACTGCCCCCGAATCCATTCTCGTGGGCCGGACTCTTCTCGTAGGTGACAACGTGGCTAATACCGTGATTGTCAACGGTCCTCCGCATCACATCGAAATCGTGCGTGATCTTATCGCTGATCTGGACACCGAGGCCCAGCAAGTCGCCCTATCGGCGGTAGTTGGTAGTTATGGATTGGGCAACAACACAAATTTCGGGGTTGATCTGGCCCGTGCACTTGAGCGCTCCGGTGCTGACTTCGCCGCCGCCGGAGCAGCCAGCTTTGGGGGTGTTCCTTCGGTGATCGATCCCGGAAGTTTGACCGAACTGGCCGACGTCCTCAGCGCCAACGGGGTGACTGGAAACGGTCTTTCGATTTATGGCCTTCTTGGTGATGACTTCGGGGTGTTCGTCAATGCTCTTGAGGCTCAAACTAAGTTCAGGACTCTCGAGCGTACCGTCCTTACCACGCGAAATAACCGGGTGGCCGAACTTTCCTCGGGTCAACGGATTGCGGTGCCGGCGAGCACCTTTGCTGGTGGATTCAACCAGGGCGGGGTGACTACCAACGTGGAATTCCGCGACGTTGTGCTGGCCCTCCAAATTCAGCCGCTCATCAACTCCGATGATCAGGTCTCCCTTGAAATTGGATTGGTCCGCGACTCTATCGGGCAGGAACGCCAGGTGGGTGAGTTATTGGTTCCGGATATTAACACCGAGGAACTGACGACCTCTGTGACAGTTCAGGACGGTTCGGCCGTGGTCTTGGGTGGAATCATGACGACCACCGAAAACGAAGGCAAAAGCGGTCTTCCCATTTTGAGCCGAATTCCCGGAATAGGCCGTCTCTTCGGGCGGAACGGTACGAGCAATGAAGAATCCGAATTGATCATCATGATCCAGCCCCGCATCATGAGCGGCCAAGACGGTCTCAATCACTTCAAGAGGGATTACGAGGATATCTCCCGCTACACCGAGGAAACAGGTGAACTCCTGCCGCCCCCCAGTAGCGGAGTCCTCCCGGCAAACGGAACCACTCCTGCAACTACCACCGGTGCCGAAGGGGGTGTTCTCCCGGTCACTCAGACTCAGAAGCCGACTAAGCGACGCTCTTTCAAGAATAACAACAAGCGTCGTTAAGGAGGATTTGATTCGACAAAGACTCAACCCGGAAGGCTTTGGCCCGCCGGGTTTTTCTTTCCTCAGCCTCGAGGATGGAAGTTTTTGTGAACGGCCTTCAGTCGCTTTTGGTCCACATGCGTGTAGATCTGGGTGGTGCCAATGTCGGCATGGCCCAAAAGTTCCTGAATGACGCGAAGGTCGGCTCCATTCTCGAGCAAATGAGTGGCAAAGGAATGCCGTAGGAGGTGTGGGTAGATGTTTTCCTTGAAACCCGCCTGCCTTGCCTTTTCCTTGACGATCTGACGAACGCGGTCGGGTGACAGCGGCCCGCCTCGAACGGAGAGAAACACATGCGATGAGGTTCGTTTCGTCACCAATGCGGGGCGTTCGTGGTTAAGATAGTTCCGGAGGGCGTCCAGAGCGCGTCCGCCTACGGGAACCAGGCGCGTTTTGTTTCCCTTTCCTGTCACGCGTAGAAAACGATCTTCGATATCGAGATGTTCGAGGCGGGCTTCGCAAATCTCAGACAGCCGTAGGCCGGAAGCGTAGAATAACTCCATCAGGGCGAGATCCCGTCGTCCTAGACGCTTACTGCAATCGATTGATCCAAGGAGTTTTTCGATCGTTTCACCGTTCAGGGTTTCCGGGAGTTTGGAGGCAGTCTTGGGAGAAAGAAGGGGGGCGGCCGGGTCGGCTTCGAGATGGTGGCGGGCCACCAAAAAGCGAAAGAACACCTTGAGATGTACGACGGTGATCCTCAGCGAGGCGGCATCAAGGCCGCTCTTCCGAAGATGCCCAAGAAAGGCGGAAAGCTCCTCGGTGCCAAGTTCGGGCCAGGCTTTGTGGCCTTGTTTAATCGACCACGAGAGAAGCTTGTCGAGGCTCTGTCGAACCGAGATTTGGTATGCGGTTGACAACCCTCGCTCGGTGGCGAGGTAGAGAATGAAGTTGTCGACCTGGAACTCCATGGCATCAAGAGCTCAGACAGCCGGGACAATTTTGCACGAAGTGTCCCGGAGCGACCTCGGTGAGAGGAGGAGATTGATTGGTGAGACAGCAGGAGGGATCACCAAGGGTGTTCCGCGGCATGAAAGAACAAGCCGTCGGTGGGGAGTTGAGGTTGGGGGGGAGTCCCGGAATGGTGTAGAGGGTTTGACCCTTTGCGTGGGTCGCCGGTATGCTTTTGAGAAGAGCCCGGGTGTAGGAATGACGAGGGGAGGCGAAAAGGTCTTCAGCAGTGGCGGTTTCCACGATTTGGCCGGCATACATCACGTTTACTTTATCGCATGCCTGAGAAACCACTCCCAGATCGTGGGTTACCAAAATGACCGAGGTGCCAAGGCTTTTCTGACGATCCTTGATGAGGTCGAGCACTTGCTTTTGCACTGTGACATCAAGCGCGGTGGTCGGTTCGTCCGCGATCAGAATCTCCGGACGGGTGATGAGAGCCATGGCGATCATGACCCGCTGGCGCATGCCTCCCGAAAACTCATGGGGATAGGAAAGAATCCTTTTGTCAGCTTCTGGGATACCCACTTCCTCGAGTGCCTCGATGGCCCGGTGAAGGGCTTGCTTTCCCTTAATTCCTTCGTGGATTTCCAGAGGCTCGACGAGCTGGGTGGAGATCCGAAGGGCGGGGTTGAGACAGGTCATGGGATCCTGGAAGATCATCGAGATCTTTTTGCCGCGGATCTTGCGGAGTTCCTTTTCTTTGGCTTTGAGCAGGTCCACTCCCTCGAAAATCGCGGTTCCGGAGTGAATGCGACCCGGGGGTTTTGGAATCAAGCCCAGCAGGGAATAGCAGGTCACTGATTTCCCTGATCCCGATTCACCCACGATGCCTAAGGTTTTCCCTTTCTCGAGACTGAAAGAAACGTCTTCGACAGCGTGTACGACGCCATTCCGGGTGTGAAATCGGGTGGTGAGATTCTGAACGTCAAGGAGTGGCATCGGAGGGGAGTTTGTCGATTGAATTCAGTGAGCGAAAGTAAAAACCCGGGGCGGCAAAGCGGTCATGAAGACGAGTTTGTCCTGTGGAATGATCCGGATTCATGTTGGGCGGGCCACATTCGCGAAAAAAAAAGCGAGAAATCCCGGGGATTTTTCGTAGAATTTAAGGAGGATGAGTTGTTCAGAAAATCTAGGCCGTCGTCATTTCCTGCGTGGAATCGGAGCTGCCGTGGGTCTACCTGCACTCGAGTTGATGCGCCCGGCTTTTGCTGCACCGGCCGGTAATGGTAAGGGAGCACCCTTGCGGATGGCCTACCTTTACATTCCGAACGGGGTCAATCTGGAGCATTGGCGCCCGAAGGGAACAGGCGCCAACTACGGCCTTGGAAAAAGCATGAAGGCTCTCGAGGGTTTTAAGAGTGACATGCAAATCTTTACCGGGTTCTCCCACCAGCACGCTTTTGCCGGGAAAGATGGTGCCGGGGATCATGCCCGCAGCAATGCCACCTTCCTCACTGGACAGAGGGCGAAAAAGACCTCGGGCTCGGATATCCACGTCGGAGTTTCCGTTGATCAGATCGCTGCCCAAGCCATCAAGAACGAGACTCGTTTGGCTTCGCTCGAACTCACCTGCGACGGGGTGCGGAAGTCCGGTCGATGTGATTCGGGTTACTCTTGCGCTTACCAGTTTAACTTGTCGTGGCGCTCGGCCAATCAACCCAATACTCCGGAGGCTAATCCCCGTCTTGTTTTTGAACGCCTCTTTGGAGCTGGATCAGCCAAGGAGAGAACCGAAAGTCTCGCAAGACGACGTGCGACTCAGAAATCGATCCTCGACTTCATCGCCAACGATGCCAAGGCGATGCACCGTCGACTTGGACGCAATGATCAGCAGAAGCTCGATGAATATTTGACCGGGGTGCGGGAGATCGAACGCCAGATTCAGAAGACCGAGTCCTTTGGAAATCCCATCGATCCAGGTGTGGCTTCTCCCAAAGGGGTTCCGGGCAATTACAAGGATCACATGAGGTTACTCATGGACATGATGGTTTTGGCTTTCCAGACGGATAGCACTAGAATCTCGACTTTCCTGCTCGCCCATGATGGAAGCAACCGTTCGTTCAAAGACATTGGGGTCTCTGAAGGGCATCACAATCTTTCCCACCATAAAAAGAAGAAGGACAACCTTGAGAAAATTCAAAAGATTGACGAGTTCTACCTCACTCAGCTGGCCTACTTCCTCGATCGTATGAAGAAAACCGAGGACGTCGACGGCAATTCTCTACTTCACAACTCCATGGTGGTTTACGGAAGCGGGATCTCCGATGGGGATCGTCATAATCACGATGATCTGCCGGTCATTCTGGCCGGAAATGGAGGCGGTGCCTTCCAGCCCGGGCGTCATGTCGACCTGGGCCAAAAGGTGCCATTGTCGAATCTCTACGTGCGAATGCTCAATGAGTTTGGGGTGAAGACCAAGCGCTTCGGAGACTCGACCGGGGAGTTGAAAAAGGTCTGATTTATTGGTCTGCATCAGGCCTCGAACAGTCAACCGGTTCTTCCTGAGTTCTGGACTCGACGAGATCAATTGGTAGGAAGAGGCTGTCGCCCATCAGCGACAATGGAATGTCGATCATGCATCCGGTAATCACAAGGATTCTTGTCAGCAGGTCTGCTTTTTCCGGGTCTGAATCACTTGAATCATCCTCAATCCGGACCACCTGAAAAATAGGCTCTCTTTTCAATTCGTTTTCCTAAAGCATCCCGAAGTCCATCTTAGTGGCTCCATAAACGAGGTCCTTGGCAGGTTGTTCGCCCGAGTGGGCCTTCATGCTGGCACGACCAGAATAAATCGCCATCATCAACATGACGGGGATTGAGGGAATCATTGTTTTTATTCTCCCCTCTAATTGGGGATGACGAAGATCTCGCCGGTCTTCGGGTCCTTGGCAAGTTCACCAGGTTTGAAACCCTTGACCCGAACTTTGTTGTATGGCCGGTAAGGGCTGATCACGATGTCGGCTTGATCGGTCCGGTGTGCGGTCGGGTAACGGCCGATGCTGGGAGGAGCGACCGGAGGGGCGGGAGGCGTCGGAGGAGCGACGATTCCCTGGGGATTTTGTTGCTTGCTGTCCTTGTAATAGCCATAGGCTGCCCCGCTGGCCCCGCCGATGGCAGCAGCCTTGAGAACATCGCTGGGATCACCTCCGGTAATTGCACCGATCGCGGCGCCCGCTGTAGCCCCTCCGAGGCCATAGTTTTGTTGGTTGGTAGTGCAAGATACAAAGGTAAAAGCTCCGGAAATCATGCCAGCAGTCAGGATCGGTGTCATTTTCATCAGGGGAATAAACGGTTTGGTTTTCGTTATTATTCAAGCTTGAAAGATTTTCTGCGGAATACCACCTTTAAATGCTTTTTTTTTAGCATCAAAAAAACTGGGTTTAATTTTCGTTCCCGAGCCCACTTACGGACGAAGTCCTGATCTTTCTTACTCAGGGTCTCCAATTTGATGCGCTGGAGCTTCCCTTTGATCCGGCTGACAAGGTATCTCCCAAAAGCCGGATCAAGCGGGCCTCGACTTTAAGTCCCTTCTTATTGTCGAGGATGCGTATGATTTTCTGGGTGGAATTTGCCCGGGCACCTTCGGTTTTAAGTCACTTTCGAGCCCAAAGAGTGAGTCAATTGCGTTTCTCTTTTGCGATCTTGAAAAGATACTTAAGAGATGATTTAGGTGGTCGGTTCATAAGGGTGTTGGCGGTGAATTTGAGTTGGCAATCACCATGAAAGTTCGCAACGCCAGTCTTCTTTTAGTCACCAAATCTTGAGGAAGTCGACTCTGCTTCAATCACCACAAGGCGCTTCTTTTCCAAAAAAATCGGGTCCTTTGCCGGGAGAAGGGGAATCAGGGATAGCTAGATGTGGACGAATTTCATCATGATCTGGTATCGAAAAAAATCTCTCGAAGCGAGTCGTCAATCTTGTCGATTCAGGGCAAGGAGTAGAATGAGAGATGTTGTTGTCGTTAGCAAGATGGAATGGAGTTTGAGGAATGAAAAAAGTTCCAGTGAAAGTGCGCTTTCGCTGGTTGGCAGCGGAAACTGATGAGATAAGGAGTGGACGATGGCGGGAGACCGGAATGAGCTAGAAAAGTGGGCAACCGACGTGATTTTTGGTCGTGCCCGCGGCTTTTGGCCCGCGGTAATGAGGATTGTGCTTCGCGGTTTTTCTTGGCTTTACCGTTTTGGAGTACGACTCCGGCTGCGCCTTTATCGCAAAGGGTGGCTGGAACAATCTAGCTTGGGCACGATGGTGGTGAGTATCGGAAACATCACGGTGGGGGGGACAGGGAAAACCCCAGTGGTTGAGCGAATCGCGAGGGAGTTGGCCGGGCGTGGCCGCAGGGTGGCCATCCTTAGCCGGGGATACAAAAGCTCGGGTCTAAAAGAACCCCAAGTGTGGGTCAATCCGGAAACCGGTTTTGAGGTCACCAACCTTCCAAAGATTGTTAGCGACGGTCGTGAAGTGTTGCTTCCGGCCAAGTATGCCGGGGACGAACCCTATATGCTGGCAATGAATCTGCCTGGGGTGGCGGTGGTGGTTGATCGTGACCGGGTCAGGGGAGGCCGGTTTGCGGTGAAGGAACTGGGCGTTGACACCCTGCTACTTGATGATGGGTTGCAATACCTTCATCTGGATCACTCCATTGATGTGGTGTTGGTGGATCAAAATGCCCCTTTTGGAAATGGCTACATTCTTCCTAGGGGAACCTTGCGGGAACCCCCGCCGAATCTTTGTCGGGCCGACTACATTTTTCTGACCAAGTGTGATGGAGATCCTTCTGAAAAACTCATCAAGCAGATCCGACGATACAATAAGACCGCAGAGATTCTGCAGTGCACCCATGGTCCGAAACATCTCCACGGAGTTTTTAGTGATGAGATTCTCCCGCTCGAGGCTCTCGAAGGAAAGTATCTGGGTGCGATATCCGGGATCGCCCAGCCCAAAAGTTTTGATCGGCTTTTAAAGAAGCTGGGAGGGCAGGTGATGTTTCACACGACCTTCGCAGATCACCACGCCTTCACCGCCAAGGATATCGAGCCTTTCATGGATCGCTGTGTGAACCGGGGGGTCGACATGATTGTCACGACGGAAAAAGACGCCGTCAGATTTCCGAAGCCAGACAAGTTGGACGTGCCAATTTTTTATCTCCGCATCGAGGTCCAAATCCTCGAAGGTGAGGAGGTCTGGGAGCGGTGCTTGGAGCGCATCTGTCGTCGAATTCGCCGGGAACCGGAGGACTGGGCCGAGGAACGGATAAGGACACAATATCTTGGTTAGGGAACCGGACCTTTCTGCTGGAAATTGAGAAGGGCTGGGTAAAACTCTGGGGCGTGCTCGATCAACTCAAACGACCGCTGCGTGATCTCCGGCTCTCACTGACGGATCGATGCAATTTCCGGTGTCGCTACTGCATGCCTGCGGAGATTTTTGGTCCCGGCTATCGTTTCCTGCCCAAGGAGGAGATTCTGAATTTCGATGAACTTGTCCAGACCGTCAGAGTTTCGATTCGTTTGGGAGTGGGCAAGATCAGGTTGACGGGTGGGGAACCATTGTTGCGAAGGGGCGTCGAGGATCTAGTTGCCATGATCGCGGCAGTCCCGGGAGTGAACGATCTAGCCATGACGACCAACGGGATCCTCCTCAATCATCATGCCCGAAATCTTCAGGAGGCAGGGCTTCATCGTGTCACGGTGAGTCTTGATGCGCTGGATGAAGAGGTGTTTGCCAAAATGAACGGGGTCGGAACCAAGGTCGGCCGGGTCCTAACCGGAATTCGATCGGCTCGGAATACTGGCCTTCCCGTCAAAGTGAATATGGTGGTGCAGCGAGGAGTGAACGAGCAGGAAATTCTTCCCATGGTCAAGTGGTGTCGGGAAGAGGGCGTCACCCTTCGCATGATCGAATTCATGGATGTGGGTGAGACCAATGGTTGGAATATGAGTCGAGTAATGAGGGCCGCGGAGATCATCGAGGAGGTCCGCCAGGAGTTTCCTGTGAGTGAGATTCCACGGAGTTATCCCGGTGAAGTGGCCAGCCGTTGGCGCTTCGACGACGGGAAGGGTGAGATGGGAATCATCTCTTCGGTCAGTCAACCATTCTGTGGCGACTGTTCCCGGATTCGAGTGTCGGCCGAAGGGAAGATCTTCACCTGTCTTTTTGCCAGTGAAGGGGCGGATTTGCGGGCTTGTCTGAGGGAGGCAGAGTCCGATGAAGAGGTTCTCGGGTTCCTACAAGGGCTTTGGTCTCGAAGAACCGATCGTTATTCCGAAGAACGGGGTCGAGAGAAAAAAATTAAAGCCGAGATGAGTTATCTAGGGGGGTAGGATGATCTACTTGACCGGTTTAGCTTGGCGGATTCAAGCCGCTAGCGCAATTGGGTGAGTAGGAAGAACTGTCATTTGGGGTTTGGAAGTCGAGGCATTTAC
>JBMYLT010000014.1:0-85246 GCA_049596615.1 Akkermansiaceae bacterium
ATCCCGCGCACGCGGCGCTGGGAACGGTGCCAAGGTGACGCGGGTGTAGCTCAGTGGTAGAGCGCAACCTTGCCAAGGTTGATGTCGACGGTTCGAATCCGTTCACCCGCTCCATTCATTTTTAGGGGCTTAGGAGAGATCCTAAGCCCTTCTTCTTTCTCTGCGCCGCTACTAATTCGCCACTATTAATCTGGCGGATCACAACGGGTTTGATCATTTTGGGCCATGGGAAGGGATACTTGCTTCAATCAAAGATTCAGGGAAATCGTTGTGATATGTTTCCATCCACCAAGGCTATCACCGACATGGCCTGAACTAGGAAAAATGGATGGGTTAGAAATATAGATTTGGTGGTAGAACCAAAACGAAGAAGAAACGAAGTCGCTTTGGCGAAAAATATAAGGTCCGCATCCTGAAGGACTGGCGAGGTGAACACAACTCTGAGCGTCTTAACAGCTCACTGGACTACCGGACACCAGATGAGTTCGCGGCCTGCTGCATGTTTCCCTTGCGGGCTACGCTCTTCACTCCAGTTTGCAGGAGGAAGCAAATAGACTAAACAAAACTCACAAAACTAACTTCATTGAATCTACAGTTTAGACCTGTCCAATCTATGGGGGCAGGCCAGAGGAAGGCGCCATCAGGACAGGCTTGCTCCAGATGAGCTAAATTTCCTGATTTTCGGCTTATCGGCTCCATCATTTCCCTCTACGCTACCCACTCCTACGATATGGTTAACTTTAAACTGAAGATTGGTCGGGGTTTGCTTTCCGGTCTATTGATCTGCTCGGGGCCGGTTATGGCTCAGCAGGACATACTTGCCCGGGAAACTGCAGCGCGTTCCGCAGATGCCCGGGTGGGATATTCTTTGATTGAAGAGGGTGATGTGGCCTATCGAAAAGGAGATTTTCAAACAGCGGTTGAGAAATATTCGGTTGCCTTGACCAAACTTCCGGTGGGGGCTCCGGTGGTTGCCGGGCTCCGCGGGACTGCAGTTCAGCGTTTTTCTCAGGCCTCGCTGGCACGGGCTCGTGAGCTGATGCGGGTTGGTGATTCAGTCAAAGCCTCGGCACTGATGGATCAGGTTGATGAAGTGGATCCCGATAATCCGAAGGTGAAGCAGTTCCGGGCCAAGATGAATGATCCCATCAGGAACAACCCGGCTCTGACTCCCGAACATGCGGCCAAGGTTGATCGGGTTCGGCAACTTCTTTATCAGGCTCAGGGATTCTATGATCTGGGGCAGTTTGATCGGGCTTATCTGACCTATGAGGATGTCCTTCGGATTGATCCACACAGTGTCACGGCACGTCGGGGAATGGAGCGGGTCAATTCCGCAAAGTCAGGCTATGCGGTGGCTGCGCGCGATCAGGCTCGCTCGAAAATGCTGACCGATGTGGCGGCTCAATGGGAGCAACGGGTCTTCAAGGAAGATCAACTCCAAGAGGTTGGCGGTTCGATCATGGCTGGTCCGACCATGCGCGTCACGATCGAGGAGAAACTCAACAGTATCATGGTTCCCGAACTCCGATTGAGTGGGGCTAGCTTAAGTGAAGCGGTCGAGTTTCTTCGCGTGGTTTCGGCGAGAGAGGACCGCGGGACTCTGGACGAGCAGCGCAAGGGAGTGCCGTTTGTGGTCCAACTGGGCGACGAGAGTCACCCGGCGATCCAAAAGATTCGTTCCGCCCGGATTAATCTGACTTTGAACAATATTCCGCTTCGCGAGGTGGTTCGCCGGGTCACTGAAGCGACCGGGACTACTTTTCGTGTCGATGATTTTGCGGTGGTGCTTAATGCAGCTGGGTTTGATGACCCGACCCTAATTCGTCGCGAGTTTCGGGTTCCTCCCGATTTTCTCACCAACGGGGAGGTCAATCAACAAGAGGCTGACAACGACCCTTTTGCGGACAAGCCAGCTAACGGGGCATTAGTGGCGAAGGCCCTGACCGCCAAAGAGCGTCTCCAGTCATACGACGTCAGTTTTCCTGAAGGGGCAAGCGCCAGCTACAACCGAAACAATAGTGTCCTCACGGTATTGAATACGGCGGCAAACATCCGGCTGGTGGAGGCTATTGTGGCGGAATTGGCGAAAACTGAACCTGTCATCGTCAAAATCAGCACCACGATTCTCGATTGCAGCCAAGAGAATCTTGAAGATCTTGGTTTCGATTTCGTTGCCGGACAGGTCAAGGTAGGATCAAACGGTTTTCTTTCCGGAGGTACGATTGGTTCCGGAACAGAGATCAACGACATGGTCAGCGGGGCGCCGGTGACGGCAGGGAATCGAAGTGGACAATTAGTTCCGTCTGGCGAAGGTCTTGACGGTCTCCTGGACCGTCAGCCTCCCGAGTCTGCATCAGCGGTGGTGTCCAATGACGGCGCCGGAACTTCTGTTGCGGACATTCGGTTGCCCTCGGAGAGCGCAAACACCGCAAGCCGGGCGCCTGGGATTTTGAGCCTGCGGGGCGTGATTGATGATTCGGTGTTTGAGTTGTTGATGCGTGGAATCTCGCAGAAGAAAGGAGTCGACTTGATGACTCGCCCGGAGGTGGTGACTCGTCCCGGCCAAAATGCGACGATAGAATCAATCAGTGAGTTTCCTTATCCCGAAGATTTTGAGCCACCCCAGCTTCCCAATGCTGTTGGAGGTGGAGGAGCGGCTGTGACCCCTGCAACTCCCACGAATTTCACCTATAAGAATCTTGGTGTAACTTTGGAGGTTCTCCCGCAGGTGGGGCCGAACCGTGAGGTCATTGAGGTGTCTGTCATTCCTACCGTAACTGATTTTGAGGGGTTCATTAACTATGGAACTCCCATTTCGGGGTCGACCAATAATACCACGATCAACTTGACCAACGGAACGGTTGGGAACTCCAGCATTTTTGGGGAGTTGACTCAAAATGCGATTCTTAAACCGCTCTTTCGGACCATTCGCGGAAACATCCCTGCGAGAATTGTCGATGGTGAAACCATCGTGCTTGGTGGCATGGTTGAAGAGATTCGCAAGGAGATCAACGACAAGGTGCCCATTTTGGGGGATATCCCGATGATTGGTCGGATCTTTCGCCAGAATGGAATGTCCGTGGAAAAGCGGTCCATTTTGATTTTCCTCAAAGTCGAGCTCACTGATCCAGCCGGGAATCTGTATCGCGATCGTTGATGAGCACCAATCTACCGCCCCGTCGGACTTCCCCGGCGGATGAAAGCGATCTGGAAGCTACTGGTCCGGAAAAAGACCAGTATAGTTTGGATGAAATGATGAAGGCGCTCCGGGAAAAGGAGCGCCAAAAGGAGGAAAAGGGTGAAATGGTGACCCGTTCCGACGGAACGCTCGCCCGAAAAGTTAAAAGGCGCTATCGACGGAGTAAACAGCCGGGTAAGGTCACTCCGGAGTCGATTCGAAAGCGAATCGTGATCCGTATTGTGATTGGTTCACTGGTGTTGCTTGCGCTTGCGCTTGTCGGAGTTTTCATGGTGGTCCATCAAAATAGCAGGGGACATCGTGAGAGTCTTGAGGCTGAGGTGGCCGAGTGGACCGGGGCTGACGAAGTGACGCTCGGTCGCTTGAAGCGTTTACCATGGTCGTGTTCGATCGATTCCGCCCGTTTTAACTGGGGCCGCAATTTTTTTGTGAAGGATCTTGAGGTCCGAAAGGTGGTGGGTGACGTCGACTGGCCCTCCTTTTTCGGGGCCAGACCGGGGGGACCTCAGCTAGGCGGACGGTCAGGAAAAATGACTCTACAAACTCCCTCAGGTGCCTGGGAGGGAATGGAGTTGAAGGATGAGGAGGATTTCCCTTTCGGATTTTCGCAATACTATTGTGAGGCACTTGATGTGCGATTTGGTGAGAATGGTCCGGTGGAACTGCAGGATGTTTCAGTAACTTTGAGTCACGAAGGCGGAGAAGGCTATCAGGTGACGATGGACGAAGGCCTTTTAAAGTTCCGGGGTTGGAATAGTTTTCCGATATACAGCGGCCTGATTCGATTCAAAGACGGGGTGATGAATGTAAAGCGAATCTCACTTGAGCAAAAAGATGCCGATTCGTTGTCATTTGGTTCCAACCTCGATTTGAGTGGTATAATTCCCCTGAAATATGGCGCACGCTCCAAACTCAAGATTTCCAGTAAGGATTTCCCTCTCGGTGTTTTGGTAGGCAAGCGCCTTGCACGTTTTGTGGAGGGATCTCTCATCAAGTCCGAGGGAGAAGCGATCTTTACGGTGGGGGTTGACCAGTTTGAAGAGCTTCAGATTTCATTTGAAGGAACAAAGGCCCGGTTGAAAGGGCTTCCTTTTCTGATGAGCCTTGAATCCCTCTTTCCGGACCAGGGATTTGATTTGCTTGAATTCGATGAAGGCACAACCAAGGCGTCACTCGCCGGGACAGTGACAGCGCGACCAGAAGGGATCGCTCTTGAAAATCTCCAATTGTCCGGAAGAAAAGGACAGTTCCAGCTGGAGGGTGGATTGGTGATCGGAGATGACGGTCGACTCCGTGGCGTTTTTAAGGTTGCGATGAACCGCGTATACTTCACCGGGCATCCCAAATTGAGAAATAGTCCATTGTTGGCCAATAGTGGAGACGGCTATGTCCGTTTTGAGTTCCGGATCGGTGGCACGATGAACCGGCCCACTGACAATTTTCTCGAGGCCATTGGATTGAACAATGCAGCTGGGCCTCTGGGGCCCGGGCCGAAAGTTGAAAAAGATATTTGGGATGACCTTTTGAAGGAGTAGGGGGAATTCACTCTAAGGTTGATCTTGCTTCTCCGAGTCAGAGATTGAAGCGATCTTCGCGAGGGGTCTTGCCCCTTGTGTGGGTGGCCTCACCGTTAGCAGCGAGGTGGACCAAAGCGTGAAAGACTTCTTCGGGATCGGCGCTGCTGATGGCCGTGGCAATATCTATCGCGCTTTTCCGTTCGGCGGTCAGGTTCCCGCGAACCTCGTTAAGCATCTCGAGGAACTTGGTGGCAGCGGCTTTACCCGCTTCCACCCCAGGCTGGTGGTAAGGGTTGATGTTGACGAGTGAAGCGTAAAAGCTCACAGCTCTTTCGAAGAGGGCAATGAGATGTCCGAGAGTGCGGGGAGTGACCTCCTCGATTGAGATCAACACAGAGTGACGACCGTTTTCGTAAAGAGCACGGCGCGTTCCCCGAAGGAATCCTTGCAGGTAATCGGCTGAGGTGTTCTCCCCTTCAATGGTGATGGAGTCACCGCTTCGTCCTTTCCGGACTTCAATGAAAGTGACGAAGAAATTATGAAGTCCATCTCGCAGTTGCTGGACATAGGCATGTTGGTCGGTGGAGCCTTTGTTTCCATAAACGGCGATTCCCTGATTAACGGTTTTGCCACCTAGATCGACCTCTTTGCCCAACGACTCCATGATAAGTTGCTGAAGGTATTTTGAGAAGAGGACCAGCGAGTCCTTGTAGGGTAGCACCACCATGTCGCGCTCGCCTTTTCCGTTGCCCTCTTGATACCAGGCCAGCGCCAACTTCATTGCGGCGTTGTTTGCGACCTCGGGGGTGCGGGTCAATTCATCCATTTCCCTGGCACCGGAAAGCATCTCTTCGAAATCGATGTCCTGAAGAGCCATCGGAACCAGCCCCACGGTTGAGAGAACCGAGGTGCGACCACCGACCCAGTCTTCCATTGGAAAGGTAGTGATGAAGCCTTCTTCACGGGCAAAGTTGTCCAGCTTGGATCCTTCGCCGGTGATCGCGATCGCGTGTTTGGCGAAATCGAGATCGGCTTCTTCGTAGGCGTGCTGGGCTTCGATCATACCGTTCCGGGTCTCCGGGGTGCCCCCCGATTTGGAGATGACCACGGCGAGGGTTTTGGAGAGGTCTTTCCCGATCTCCGCGAGGATGCGGTCCATTCCGTCGGGATCGGTATTATCGAAAAAGTAGGGGCGGATTTCATGGATCTGGCCCAAGGCGTCGTTGATGAGTTGGGGGCCTAGAGCGGAGCCTCCAATCCCGATAATCAAGATGTTTTTGAAAACGCCGCCCGTCGGTGGAGCGACTTCGCCGGTCGGGATCATCGAAGCGAATTCCTTGATGGCCTTGAGAGGGCCGGTGATCTGGCTACGGATTTCCTCCGTTGGAGCTAGGTCGGGATTGCGCAACCAATAGTGGCCGACCATGCGTCCTTCATCCGGGTTGGCAATTCCTCCTGCTTCGAGGGACTTCATGTCGGCGAAGGCTTTTTCGATTTGTGGCTTGAGACGTTCCTCCAGATCGGAGGGGAGGTCCATGCGAGAGACATCGAGGCTGAAGCCCAGATCAAGGTAACGAAGGACGGAGTCGGAGTAATCCTGGAAGGTCATGGTTTTTAGTAGGAAAGCAGTGAATGAACGCTTGGATGACCAAGAGCCTCCCGTCCATTGAGAGCCGCAAGTTCGATAAGAAAGGAAACCCCGATGATATTCGAATCAAGGGCCTTGAGGAGCTTGATGGCTGCCGCGGCGGTGCCTCCCGTGGCGAGGAGATCGTCGACGAGTAGGATTTTTTCGCCCGGCTTCACCGCATCAGCATGGATTTCGATAATGTCCTCGCCGTATTCTAGGCTGTAGGCCATTTGGTGGGTGGTCCATGGCAGCTTGCCCTTCTTGCGAACGGGAACAAAACCGGCGCCTAGAATCTGGGCCACCCCGGCGGCGAAAATGAAGCCCCGGGCATCGATTCCCACCACCTTGTCGATCTTCTCTCCTCCGGCGGTTTCGGCGAGAAGCTCCAGCGAGGCTTTGAATAAATCCGGGTCCCCGAGAACCGGGGTGATGTCCTTGAAGAGGATACCGGGTTTGGGAAAGTCCGGGACATCCCGGATTGCGGCGTCAAGATCGGTCACGCTAGGCATGAGGGGAATCTATGCAGATTTTGGGCCATAGGAAACCCGGAGGTGGGGAAAATTCAAGAAGCCCAAGGGAATCATGGACTGGCAAAAAAGAACGGTGACCTCAGGGCTGAAGTCACCGTTTGAAAGTTGAAGGTTTTCCTGCCTTAAGACACGTTCCGCTTCATGCGGATAGCCGCGATAGCCGTGAGTCCGCCAATAATGACGAAGGAGACAATGCCCCAACCGCTAGCCCCGAGTCCGCCCGAGGGAACGTCCGGCATCTCGACAGTCGAGCCGACCATGGAGCTGACTCCGGCAACATTGACTTCCCCGTCAGGGGAGGTCGCCTGCTTTTCGAAGGGATCTTCGAGTTCCTTAACAGTGAGTTGCACGGGCGGGGATTTTGCGAGCTCCTCTTTGTTGGCTTCGCGGTAATCAGCGACCATTTTTGGTGTGACCACCGAGGCTTTGTTGCCGAAGGAGTTGCGGATGTAGGTAATCACGGCGGCGATGTTTTCGTCACTTTGGCCTGCACCCATGGCGATCATTCCAGCAGGGAAGTTGTATTCCTGACCGTTGACTGTGATCGGACCTTTGAGCCCGCGCAGCTGGATGCCGATGAGATTGTTGACCGGGCCGGTGACCCATTCTGAATTGGCAAGAGGGGGGCCGACGTTGGGCATTCCTTGTCCAGTCGGGCCATGGCATGCTAGGCAAAGGTTATACTGGGTTTTGCCAAGGGTCATCACGGCGGGGTCGATTTTAATGTCTTCGCTCACGGTCTGATTGGGTTGGAGATTGGTTCCGGCGGGAGTGTTGTTCCCTGATGTGATTTCGTCCATCTTTTTGGCTCCGGCAAGCAAAAGTTCTTGAGGGGTATAGGAGGGAGCGGGAATTGGATTTTTCTTGGTCAGGGTCAAAAGCCAGGCGATCAGGTCCCGGGTTTCAAGAGGGGTGAGAATTGTGCCCATCGGGGGCATCGATGAAATGGTCTGAGGCTTCGCCGCCAAATCGGAGGTCTTGACGCGTAGGACGGTTTCCGGGGATTCGCGGAGGTCAAGGTAGCCTTCGCCTCGCCCAACCAAAACCCCGCTTCTCTTGGTGCCGTCTTTGAGTTCGATCGATGCGTTACCGAAACCATCAGCAATCTTGGCCCCCGGGAGAATGAGGGATTCCAGAAGTCCCCGGGCATCGTGCCGTAGAGCCACTCCCATGAGACTGGGCCCGGCTTCACGAAGTTCGCTGTGACCGGCCTGATGACGATGGCAACGCATGCACTGGGCTGCGGGATGGGATTGGAAGATCTTGAATCCGCGATCGGCATTCCCACCATCCAGCGTGGCTTCCCAGGCGGCGAGGGGATCGTTGGCGGGAAGGGAGTTTTGATAGTTGGCCAAGGAGGCCTTGATGGCTGGTTCCTTGCGGTTTTGAGCGGCTATGATGACGTCGAGGCGGGTCTGACGATCGATTTTTCCTTCTTTAAGGTCAGTCAGGGCGTCACGAATTAGGGGGACGGCATGTTGCGCAGGGAGTTCGGCAATGATGGCCCAGGCGCTTTGACGGCGGGAGATCGTTTCGGAAGCGAGGGCTCCTTTCAGTGCCGCAATCGTCGAGGCGGGATTACGCCGGGCGGCCAATTCGAGGGCCCGGGTAGCGAGGAAATCGTCATTGGATCTGGCGGCTATGGAGAGAATGTCATCTCCGTTCTCGGGATTCCCGCGAAGGTAGAGATCGAGTGCGGCAGCGCGGGTCTCGCCAGTGCTTTTAGTATCGCGAATGATGCGGGTGAGACTTCCCGAATCGAGTTTGTCCGATTGCACGCCACTGGCGAGAACGAGTTTCATCGTCTTGGCAAAAATCAACGGATCGCTGTTCAGGAGCAGATCCATGTGGCTTGCGAGGACGGTTTTCAGTCGTTCGAGCGAACGGGCCTCCAGCGGGGCATAACGCCCGAGCGATTGATCAACCGATGGAGGCTTTTCCCAAAGAGCTAGAAGGCGCATCGCTTCGAGGCGTTCTTCTTTTGGGAACCCTGAATTGAGAGCGGCTTTGATCAGGCGGGTCAGGTTTTTTTCATCGGGGAGTCGAAAAGCGCTGTGGATGAGGCGACGGAGGACCATGCGACTGATCGGTCGTTCCGCACTGCCAAGACGCGGGTCGTCCAGGAGGGTAGAGAGAATGAAGCGGGCGGATTCGATGGGCGTGTCGTGGATGGCCCGAATGGCATCGTCGGCGATGCGGAGGTCCTGGTCTCCAAGGAAAGCCACCACTTTGTCGCTTTGAAGTCGGCGTAAAGTCAGGAGTGCGGCATGTCGGACCGCTGGAGATTCGTGTTTGGCGAGCGGGACGAGTTGTTCTTCCTCGGCTGAGCCGAGTAGGCCCATCACCCCAGCGTGTCGTAAAACCGGATCTTCATTTCCGTTGAAGGCGATCATCTCGACCATGGTTTGAAAGGCGGCGGGGTCGCCGATTCGCCCGATGGCAATGGCTCCGAGCGCCCGGACCCTCGGCGAACCGTCGGTTAGGGCGGGAATGATGGCGCTGGCGTCCTTTAGGGTGGATTCACCGAGCGCTTTCACCGCTTGAGCCCGGACGAGAGGGTCATCGTTGGCAAAGGTTTGTAGGAGGAAATGAGTGGCGGCCGCGTTTCCTTTTCGCGCCATCATACCTAGGCCCCAAATCCCGTGAAGGCGCTCAATGGGATTGAGCCGTTGGTTGATGGCGGCGACAAAACTAGGAAGTCCGTCGGGCCGACCCGACAAGGCGACCTGAGCCCGAAGTCGGATCCGTTGATCGGCGTGGCCCAGTAACCCTCCCAGCTGTCGGGCCGGAGTGGTTTGGAAGTCGATTTGGGCAAGGAGTTCTTCGAGATTTTTTCCCGGGTTTCTCTCGGTGAGGGTGTAAATCCGCCCGGCAGCATGGGATTGCCATCCTTTCACGAAATCGGAGACGTAGAGTTTGCCGTCGTATCCCCATTCCACGTCGGTAACGGCGACGCCCCAGTTGAATTTTTCAGACGTCGAGACGGCAAACCCAGCTCCTTTGGGTTCGATTCCGAAACTCCAGATTCCCGATGCGGCTGCCCCTCCGCGATAGTCACAAATGAGGAAGCGTTCCTGACATTCAAGCCCGTATCCAGTGCCCGGATTGTAAGCGAGACCGGATGGCCCGGAGGTGAGGTTCAGCATGGGAGGAACGATGTGGCCGGGTTGCGATTCGTTCTGCGTCTCCCACATCTTTTCCTCCATCCACTGGTTGATCGGGCGGTCGGGAATTCCGACGGTTTTATGGAAGGAGTGAAGGACCTGATGGCCCATGCGCCAGCCGGAGTCTGCTCCCTCCAACAGAAAGACAATTCGAGCTCGGTCTCCTTGGTCGGAGTTGTTGTCGACTGTGATACCGGTGCCAAATTGATCGAAGGCGATTTCTTTCGGGTTACGGAGGCCGGTATGAACGACCTCCATGCGGGAGCCATCGAGTTCGAAGCGTAGGATGGCGCCTTGGTTGGGATAGCGGTAGGTCTTGCCTTCCTTTGTCGTGAAAGTGAACCCACGATCACCGATGGTGGCGTAGAGCCGCCCGTCGGGGCCTAGGGCAAAACCATTGAGGTCGTGTCCGGAAAAAGAGACCCGCACTCCAAAACCATCTTGCAGAACGGTACGTTTATCCGAAACGAGGTCTCCGTCTTTGTCTTCGAGAGCCCAGATTTTTGGGATGCAGGCAAAGTAGATTTTTCCCTCAAAAGCCATGATGCCAGCTGCGGTGCCATCGAGAATCTCATTGAAACCCTCGGCAAAGATTTTGGATTCATCAGCAACGCCATCGTCATCGCGATCGATCAGCACCCTGATCTTCTCAGATTTTTCAGTCAGTCGCTCGAGGGGGAGTTTTTCCTGCCATTTTTGGTGCATGACCAGACGGTCGCCGGTTGTCTGGGCTGCGAGGTCATCTTGGAGCCAGTAGAGGTGGCGTCGATTATCTTCCACTCCAAAGGAAAACCGATGGGTTTCGGCGGCAAAGACCCGACCCTTTTCATCAATGGTCAGAGCAGTCGGAGAGTAGAGCTCATGGCGGGTATGATCGGCGAAAAGGGAGACGACCGAGCCATTGGGAACGGAGAGGCCGGGGATGGCATCGCTGGCTATAAGCCCGTCTTGCTTCGGGGTGGATTTCAGTGGAGTGGACTTCGGGAAGAAAGGTTTGTCACCATCCGAGAAGACAAAATGATCGGCATTGATGATTCCCCAACCTCCTTTCTCCGCATCCAGAACATGCAGGCGGGCAGTTTTTCCCACGTGATCCTTGAGTGACCAAATGACCTTGCGCATCTGGAGATCATTTTGGCCATTGGCTTCGAGCACGACAGTGTCGTCGATGATTAGTTGGACGGCTGTTTTGCTTTGGTGGGCGCCACCGGAGAGGTGGAACCCGAGATAGGGCAGGGTGATCTTGAAGGGAGGCGAGGTGAGCGATCCAGTGGCTTTGTCGCCCCCATGAGATGAGGTGATAAAATATTGACCAGAATAGTCGACGACTTCGCCGTTCAGTCCATCCGGGCTCACCGCCGAGGGGGCGAGACCGAACGCCTTTCCTTTGACCTTCCATTCGCCGAAACCATCGGATTCGAATGACTCAAACACAAGGTCGGTGGCTGAAGCGACCAGTGTGGTGAAAAGTAGAACAAGAGAGCGCATGGCACGGAAAGGAAGCGGGAGGGCTGGATACAATGCAGGATCCCTTCCCAAAGGAAAGGCCGGGAAACCGGGATTTTGTCTCCGGAAAATCAATCGAGTCTCAAAATTTCAAAACCACCAAAGGTTGCCTTGGTTCTGTCATTGGCAGTTTGCAAGACGCCGACAACCGAGCCGGTCCGGGGCAGGTAGACCGGAGAACCACTCAAACCCGCGGCCGCAAATGGCTTGTCGGTTTGGTAGGTGTGGCGAAATTGCTCCCCCTTGGGCAGGCCGACCACCGTGGCGGCGATTTTGCGACCTTGATTGAGAAAGTAAATCCGGTCGTCGAGTGCCAGGTCTACATCCAGCTGATACTTCAAGAGGTGTTCGGGTTGGGGGGCGGGGTGCTCGAAAGTCCAGAGGTGGAGGTCTTTTTGTGATTTGACCTTTTTCCCAACGGTCACCGGCTTGGGGTCTCCGTTCCGCCGGAGGAGATCTCCGGATTTCAAGTGTGCCTGATGGATTGAGCAGGCAAGGTAGCGGTTTCCGTCATGCTCAAACTGGAAGAAGGCACCTTTGAATTTTTGGTGGTGGAGGGTGTCGTAGACCGGAGGGGGAGCGTAGGAGGATGGGTCTCCGGACTGGCAGGCGGAGAGAGCGTAAGCGATGAGTAGAAGAATGCGGCCCATCAGAGGTTTTCGAGGATGGCGGCTCCCATCCCTGCCGTGTTGACGAGGGTTTCATCAGGAGCACCGGTATGAAGATCGCCGGTGCGGAGTCCAGAAGCGATGGCTTGGGACACGGCTGCATCAATGGCATCAGCCGCAGTGCTTTCCCCTAAGGAATGGCGGAGCATCATCGAGACTGAAAGTATCTGTGCAATCGGATTGGCGATGCCTTGCCCGGCGATGTCAGGCGCGGATCCTCCAGACGGCTCATACATGCCAAAATAGAGGCCATTTTCGCGGACTTCACCGAGCGAGGCTGAAGGCAGCATGCCGAGCGAGCCCGAGATCATTGCCATTTCATCCGAGAGGATGTCGCCAAAGAGATTTTCGGTGACGAGGACGTCGAAGGAATCAGGGCGCTTCACCAACTGCATCGCTGCATTGTCTACGTAAAGGTGTTCCAGAGTGACTTCCGGGTATTCGGCAGCGACTTCGGTGGCAGTCTCGCGCCAAAGCACCGAGGTGGCGAGGACGTTGGCCTTGTCGACCGAGGTCACTCTTTTTTCTCGGCCTTGAGAGGCCTTGAAGGCAACGTGGAGGATTTTCTCAATCTCCGATTTTTTGTAGACCATGGTGTCGAAGGCTACCGGTTCGCCGTTGCGTTCCTCGTGGCCCTTGGGCTCGCCAAAGTAGATTCCTCCGGTGAGTTCGCGAACGCAAAGAACATCGAACCCATTGGGGATGAGCTCGTTTTTGACCGGCGAGGCGTGGCTCAGCGCGGGGAGACAAGACCCGGGTCTGAGGTTGGCAAAGAGGCCGAAATGCTTTCGCAGGGGGAGCAGGGCGCCACGTTCGGGTTGGATGTTGGGCGGGAGTGCTTCCCACTTGGGGCCGCCGACCGAACCAAAAAGAATGGCATCGGCCTTTTCGCTGGCAGCGATCGTTTCGGCGGGAAGCGGGGTCTCATTGTTGGTGGCATCGAGAGCGGCTCCACCCACGAGGTGGGTTGATCGGCTAACTTCAAAATTGAACTTGGCGGCGGTAGCGTCTAGGACTTCGAGAGCAACATCCATGACCTCGGGGCCGATGCCATCTCCAGGGAGGACCGTAATTGTGTGCGGCATGTCCGTGTCTAGTTCGGGTGCCCGCCAGTGTTAAGCGTTTTCTGAACCGATGGCGCCTCAAACTTTGTTTAGGGCTTCTTTGGGAACATTTTTCCAAGGAATCCTGCTTTGGATCGGTTGAGGAAGACTAAGAGTGGGACTGAAACCAAGGTAAGAACGGCGGCTGTAAAGAGGAGGCCGTAAGGGACCGTGACACTCTGGCGAATGAGGTGGGCAATAACCGCGCCATCCATGAGTCCCAAGGCTAGGATGGCTCCGGCAATCATACTTAAGGGAAAGAGGATGAGGAAAGCGGCGGCAAGTTCGAGGATGCCACTGAGGTAGCCTCCTATGGGCTCCAACTCGAAATCCAAAACCTTTAGAACAACCAAAGCCTGAACAACGATCTGCCGGGCGAATACCATTAATTTACACGAAGAGAGAGGCGCTATTTAGGGTCACCAACGAAGCGTTGGTATAGTTGGCGATCTAGGCGGAGTGACCACCGGTCGTAAATGCTACCAAGGCAGCAATCATGCTAATGGTTGTTTGACGGAGGTCGACCTTCATGCACACTCCGCGTATCAATCAGTCAGATGGGCGGCGTTTCGGTGATCGAATTTTGGTCTGATCACTCCGGACCGAAAATGAATGGATCGAGGTGAAGATGCATGATCCATTCGAGATCAAGGTGTTCGCCAACCGGGTAGTGATACTCACTGTGTTTTTTGAAGCCGTAGTTCTGGTAGAAGCGAATGGCACGATAGTTCTCGCTGAAGACGCTGAGATAGAGGTTTTCCAAGCCCGCGAGTTTCAATTGACTCATCGCCCATGACATCAGGTGTTTTCCAACTCCTTTGCCGGTGAAGGGTTCCCGAACGTAGAGCTGTTTGATCTCTCCGGCCTTCGGAAGAGGTGAGTCGACCTGGAGATCGAGGGGACCGATTTTGGCAAAGGCAACGAGAAAGTCGTCCTGCCCGGCGACCTGATAGCAGAGGGCAGGGTTTTCAAGCTCTCGTATAATCGCCTCAGGGGTGTATTTTTCGCTGAGGTAGTATTCGAGATCTTGCGGACGGTAGAGGTGTCCGAAGGTTTCGATGAAAGTGTCCCGCCCAAGGTCGGCGAGCCTTCCGGCGTCTTTGAGCGTTGGCTCGCGGAATTGCAATTCCTGCGTCATTTCCCGGCTGGGGTGGCCTCTAGCTGTTTCAGCTCAATGTTTCGGAACCAGACCGGCTGGCCTTCGGCCTGAAGGGCAATGTGGCCGTGGGAGAGGAGGAGAGGAGCCCCGGCTTCGAGGAGACCCCTGGTGGCCACCACTCCGCCCTTGGGGTCAATTTGCGGTTTTTGATAGCGAAGGACTTCCTTTCCTTCCACGCGATGAATAACCTCGGAGTTTCCTCGTACTTCAATCTCGATTTTCACCCATTGATCCGCAGGGAAAGTGGGGGCGGAGGACTGCACGATGTGCTTGGTGATCAGCTTACCGTTCATTTTCAGATGCGTTCCGGGGGTGCAAACGTTTCCGGTGGGGCGTTTACCTTGCCCTTCATCCGCCAAGAATTGAAACTCGAGACTCACTGGAAAACCCTGATCGAGGGTCATGCTTTGGGGAGGTTGGGAATGAATCATGATCCCGCTGTTGAGGTTCACATAGCCTGGAGCATCGGCCATTCGCTTCCCTGTGAATTTGTATTCGAGCCGAAAGAGGTAGTGGGAGTAGGAAAGATTCGAGTATAGGTGGCCGAACTTCCGGTCGAATTGGGGATACTTGTCATACTCGCATTTCAAGATCCCATCCTCGACCCGGAAGGTCTCGAAGGCATTTTCGCCAAGTGGATGTCCGGCGATTTTGGCGGTCCATCCGGTGAGGTCTTTTCCATTGAAAAGGGAGACCCATTCGGAGGCGGGTAGAAAAGAGCAGAGAGCGGAAAAAGTGAAGATGGCCAGTTTCATAGTTTCGAGAGGTGAGGGAATTGCGTGGTGATTAAGGAAGACGGGTTTGGAGAATGGTGGCTCCGTCCGGAGAGGTCACCGGGGAGGCTTCGCGCGGAAGGATGAAAAAGTCACCTTGTTGAAAAGTCGAACCCTCGAAGGAAGCAAGACTCCCGGAAATCACCGTGATGATGGAAAAGCGGTCGTCGAGCCCAGGAATCGAACCACCGGGAGGAATCTCATGGCGATCGACAACGAAGTGCTCGCACGCCGCGAGGGTCGATCCGTCTGGCTCGTCCATTCCGGGTTCAAAGTCCTCGAAGTCGATGGAAGCGAGGGATTGCTCAATGTGGAGATCGCGGGGCTTTCCGTCAAGTCCCACGCGGTTCCAGTCGAACACCCGGTAGGTGGTGTCGGAGTTTTGCTGGATTTCGTAGATTAGGAATCCGGCGCCGATGGCGTGGAGCCTACCTGAGGGGATAAAGATCGACTCGTTGGGCGACGGCTGGACGGCATGCACTTTTTCTTCGACCGAGCCATCGTATAGGGCCTGTTCAAAATCGTCCCGGGTGGTTCCTTCGCGCAGGCCCAGGTAGAGCATAGAATCCGGTTGGCAATCGGCGATGTACCACATTTCTGTTTTGGGTTCGCCCCCAAGATCCGGGGCCACCGAGGCCGGAGGGTGGACCTGGATGGAGAGATCATCGCGGGCATCGAGGATTTTGATCAGCAGGGGGAAGCGATCGCCGGTGAGATTTTCGCCAAAGAGTTCGTCACGATGCGAGGTCCAGAGGTCATGAAGGGAATTGCCGGCGTAAGGGCCCGATAGGATCACGGATTGTTCGTTTTCGCGGTCGCTGATCTCCCAAGATTCCCCGTAAGGTTGGGCATCGGGCAGGTCGCGGTGGTAGATCGATTCCAGAGCACGCCCGCCCCAGACGCGCGTCATGTAAATGGGAGTAAAAACGATCGGTTCCACCGCAGAAATTTGAGGGAGGGGGAAGAAACGCTCAAGACAAGAGTGAGAGGGAGATGTTTAAGGTTTCGTGACTATGTGGATTACTGTAACTTCCTTCTTGCCTGAAGGGTGGGGATTGTGCGATTTTCCCGATCACAGGGAGGAAACGAGCTTCTTCGCGACGATCATGGCCAAGCAAAACAAGCCGAGAAAGCAGCATGCCGTGCTGGAGAGAGAGGGTGGGCAGGAGATAATCGGGGTGGCATTGATTTTGGCGGGTTTGTTGTTGTTTTTCTCGCTTTTGCGATTCACCACGGTGGATTTTGTGAACTGGAAGGTGCTTGGAAGCTTTGCGCCGGAAGGGGTTGAGGACGGCGACACTAGAAATCTGATTGGTCCGGTGGGCGCTTTCATCGGATTTGTCTTTATCGGTCTTTTTGGGGCGGCCGCTTATCTTTTGGCTGTCGGGACGATCTGGCTCGGGGTTGCGGTGGCTTGGTTCAAAAGCCGCCTTGGTCTCCATATCTTGATTGGGTTTGGTTCACTGATGCTGGCCAGTGCTGCTTTGGTAAGTGTCCTTGGGATTTTCGGGAGTGTGCATTTCGGCAGCTGGCCGGGAGGTGCAGTCGGCGAAGCACTGGGTAACTACGTTTTTAAAAACCTCCTGGGAGCCTGGGGATCAGCGATCATTTTATTCGGGGTGTATTTTGCCAGCTTGATTCTGCTGACGGGATGGCATCCGGTGGCCTTTCTCCGTTCCTCGCTGGCGACTTCACGAGGGTTGGTTTCAACCTGGAAAGAGAAGCGGGCGTCCCGCCAGGCTCCCGAGTCCAAGGTTCCGGCAAAGAAGGCCAAGCGGAAGCGCGTCAAGAGGGCAGAAACGCCCGTGAGCGAATCCAAGGAGGATGTCGAGGAAGATGGTCAGGCTGTTTTACCTCTGCGCGAGATTCCACCACCCCAGATTATCGATTCCTCGCAAAAGAAAGCGGCTCCGGTAGTGGGTGAGCGTCCGTTTGAGCGGAAGAAGCCCTCCCACACGGGGTTGAGCACAGAAGGATTTGAGGATTATGAACTCCCGGGCTTTGATCTTCTTGAATTCGAGGAAATCGAGGAAGCTCCGGAGGACTTTAGTGACGAGCTTCTCGCGACCCAGAAAATCATCATCGATACTTGTAAGGCGTTTGGGGTTGAGGTGACGGCCGGTGACATTACCCGTGGCCCCACCATTACCCGTTACGAAATCTATCCTGCCATTGGTTTGAGGGTGAGCCGCATCACCCAGTTAGAGGCTGATTTGGCTCGTGCGACCCGTGCCGAACGCATCAACATTCTCGCTCCGATTCCGGGCAAGGATACGGTGGGGATCGAGATCGCCAACGACAGTCGGGTAGCGGTGCCGCTTCGTGAGTTGCTCCAGGATGAGACCTTCCGAAGCTCGAAGCGCAAGATCCCTCTGGCACTTGGTAAGGACGTATACGGCAATACCGTGGTCGGTGATCTGGCTGCAATGCCGCACTGTCTGGTGGCAGGGGCAACCGGGGCCGGTAAATCGGTGTGCATCAACTCCATTATCACCAGCATTCTTTATAAGTTCGGACCCGATGAACTGAGGTTCATCATGATCGATCCCAAGGTTGTCGAGATGCAGGTTTACGCCAAGCTTCCCCATTTGGTGGTGCCAGTGGTGACTGACCCGAAGCGGGTTGTGGGGGCGCTCAATTGGTGCGTCAACGAGATGGAGCGCCGCTATAAAATCTTCGCCAAAATGGGCGTGCGAAATTTCGATGGTTTCAACAGCCGCGTTCGTCCCGAGCCGGAAGTTCTCAACGAGGAAGAGCAGGCTGATCTTGAGTCCATCGTGGATGAGGAGGCTGTCGAATCGATGGCCCGGGCCTTCGAGGATGGCGATTTGGGGCCGATGGCGGACGAGGATGATGTTGATTCCGACGACTTCGAGATCCCTGATCGGTTCCCATACATCGTCGTGATCATCGACGAGCTTGCCGACCTCATGCAGACGGCGCCAGCCGATGTCGAAGGGGCCATTGCCCGCATTGCCCAGAAGGCGCGGGCAGCGGGGATTCATCTCATCGTCGCCACCCAGACTCCGCGAGCGGATGTGGTGACCGGAATCATCAAGGCCAACATTCCCAGCCGGATTGCTTTCCAGGTCTCCTCATCGCTTGATAGCCGGGTCATTCTCGACAATAAGGGTGCTGAAAAGCTTGTGGGCAAAGGAGACATGCTCTTCCTGCCTCCGGGGTCGGCTAAGCTGGAGAGGGCCCAAGGCGCCTTTGTCTCGGATGAAGAGGTCGAAGAGATTGTAAAGTTCTGCTCCAACCAGACCGAGCAACGGTTTGAGGAGAGTATTCAAAAAGTCATCGAAAGCGGTGGCTCTGAAGGCGACGGAGGCGAAGACGAGGTTTCCGATGCCGACGAGGAAACGCTCGAGCGGTGCATTGAGGTTCTTCGGGCCGAAGGCAAGGCGAGTACTTCACTACTACAACGTCGTTTGCGACTTGGGTATACGCGTGCGGCCCGTATGATCGATATCCTCGAAGCCCGCGGCATCGTGGGGCCGGGTGATGGTGCCAAGCCTCGGGAGGTTTTGTTGCCGGGTTGTGGGATGATGGGCGAGTAGATTGCCGTCGTGCCGTTTTAGGAGCTTCGCCAAACGGTGTTTTATTGATCGTAAAGCGGCAGTTTGGCGCGAGGATTGGGCGAGCGATCGTTTTTAAAGGCCGCCTCAAGACGTAAGACAATGTCCGGGTGGGTCTTGGCGAGATCCTGGTTTTCACCCGGGTCTTTGTTCAGATGGTAAAGCTGCCAGGGGCCTGGCTTTTTCGCCTTTGCTTTTTGGCGAACCGCTTTCCAGGGAAAGTCGATCACCGCAAGTTGCCCGCCATAACCGTGGAATTCCCAGATCATGGGTTTGCTGCGTTTGAATGACGATCCCGTCAGATTAGGGAGGAGGTTATTTCCGTCGAGGGTGTTGGGGGCCGCCGTGTTGGCTGCTGCGCAGATGGTGGGAAACCAGTCTGGAAAATAGCTGGGAGCATCCGTGCTTGTGCCTGCTTTGATTTTTCCGGGCCATCGCACAATGGCGGGGATGCGGATCCCGCCCTCGTTGACCGAACCTTTCCAGCCCCGGAGTCCGGCGGTGGAGTTGAAGAATTTGGCATCGGCTCCTCCGATGTGAAATTTGGCGTCCCGGCCGGGATGAGTGGTGCCGTTGTCGGAGGTGAAAACGACGAGGGTGTTTTTAGTGAGGCCATGCTTTTCGAGGCGATCGAGGATGGCCCCCACATGCTCATCGAGATCTGAAATCATCGCGGCGTATCCGGCGCGCGGGCGAGGGTGGGGAAGGTAGCCATTCTGGCCGCGGTAGGCTCCTTTTTCCTGGTCCCAATCTTTAGGATAGCGATCGAGCCATTCCTGCGGTGGTTGCATTGCGACGTGGGGTTCCACGAAGGGAAGGTAGAGAAAGAACGGCTTGCCTTTGTTGTCGTCGAGAAACTTGAGTGCTTCTTCGAGGATGCGGTCGGGCGCGTAAACCTTGTCGCGATAGTCGTCGGCTTTTACCGGGCCCTGCCCCTTTCGTATGTGGCCGGGAATAGGGTTCGGATTGATGGTATCAATACCCTCATCGTCATCAAGAAAAGGCGGGTAATAGGAATGAGCATTGCGCTGGCAGTTGTAGCCATAGAAGCGGTGGAAGCCTTGCTTGATCGGAGAACCGGAGGTATCGCTCGGCCCGAGTCCCCACTTCCCGAATCCTCCGGTGCGGTACCCAGCTTTCTGAAGAACCTCCGCGATGGTTACGGCCCCGGCGGTGATGGGCCATTGGCCGGGAAACTTGCGACCGTTTTTGGAATCACCATTGTTCCGGATTTCGGCATGGCCGAGGTGGCGTCCTGTAAGAAGCACACAACGGGCCGGGGCACAGACCGGCGCTCCGGTGTAGTGATGGGTAAAACGGATTCCTTCGGAGGCGAGGCGGTCGATGTTTGGAGTTTTGATTTTTTGCTGGCCGTAGCAGCCAAGTTCGCCGTAGCCGAGGTCGTCGGCCAGGATGAAGACGATGTTGGGCTGTTCCTTGGCTCTTAACGAAGACAGAGTGGAAAAGGCGACCAAAAGAATAGTGCGAAGTTTCATGGCGGGAACGCTAGGTCGGATTCCTGACATGTGAATCTTGAAATCCGTATGGGAAGATTTGTTGTTACTGGAGTCCCTCCCCAAAAACTCATGGAGTTGGACTCATGTGAAAAGGAATGGCGGCCTAGGTTTGGAAAGGTCACACTCCGGGGTTGGGTTGAATAGGATTCATTACGAACTTGATTGTGATGAATAATTGCATAAAATTACATAAATAGTTGCGCTCTTTAGCATACGAGTTAATCAAACCCCGTGGGCTTCTGGAGTCCTGATCGATCAAACCAATGAGCTTGCTTTTTCCTGAGAATACTGACGCTAGTTCCCCTAGTGTCCCCGCAGCCCGACAGGGATCCAACGAGTGGGAACGGATTGATGGCCTCGATTACGTCGTGATTAGGGAGTTGGAAAGATTCGACCCATTCTTCCTAAGTCTCGTGACTGTCGGAAACCAGTGGTTCTTTTGCAGTAGCAATGGCTCACTGACCGCCGGGAGGCAATCACCGGAGATGTCTTTGTTTCCCTATCTGACGGTCGATAAAATCCACGACAACTGGAATGTGACCGGTCCTCAGACCGCGATCTTGTCCGAAAAATCGCTTTGGCATCCATTTTGGCCGACCTCTGCGCATGTGGCACCGGTGAACCGACGAATTCTCAAGAGCGTTCTTGGGGACGAGCTGGTTTTTGAAGAGTTCCATTCCGGGCTTAACCTAAGATTTGTTTATCGCTGGCAGGTTTCCGAGAAGTTTGGCTTTGTCCGGAAGGCAAAGGTCATTAATGAAGGAAGACAGGAGCTGAGCTTCCGTATCATTGATGGTTGGCAGGATATTCAAGCTGCAGGGGTAGGAAGTCGGCTTCATCTTGAACTAAGTTGTTTAGCGGATGCTTACCGAACAAGTGAGATCGTGTCGGGAGGGCGATTGATGATTCATCGGCTTGCTTCGGGAATCGTAGATGCTCCCATTCCGCTGGAGTCCTTGACCGCCACGACGGTTTGGTTGGATGGCCTCGAGAATGGTCATCGTTTTTTATCTCGTGTCGAAGCCGATCGTTACCTGAGAGGTGGTGGTGTTAGGGAACCGCAAGATCGGTTGCGTGGCGAGAGGGGCGCTTTCTTTGCTGGTGCGGACCTAAGTTTGGGAGCTGGAGAGTCTTGCGAGTGGATGATGGTTGGAGAAGTGAACCAAAGCCATCGGTCAGTGAGTCGACTGGCGAAGGCCTTAGCTGAGGTCTCTTCTCTTCGAGGAAAGTTGGAGATGGATCTTAAGAAAGGGCGACGGCGACTTGGTGAGTTGGTGGCCTCGGTGGATGGCTTTCAACGATCCGGTGATCGTGATGTCACTCTTCATCATTACCACAACACCCTTTGCAATTTTTTGCGTGGAGGTTTGCCGGAAAAAGGAGCGTTGTTGGAGAAGGATCCGCTGGTTCGTTTTCTTGAACAAAACAATCGGCAGATCTTGGAAGGAAACAGAAAATGGATCGAGGCCTTACCCGAGAATCTTGAGCGAACGGAGTTGTTACGGTCGGCAGAGGAAACAGGGGATCTCGATCTGTTCCGTTTGATAGAGGAATATCTGCCTTTGATTTTGGGGCGTCGTCATGGCGACCCAAGCCGCCCGTGGAATAAATTCAATATTCGCCTGGAAGATGAGGAGGGGCGGCCTGTTCATCACTATGAAGGGAACTGGCGTGATATTTTCCAGAACTGGGAAGCGCTGGCCTGGAGTTATCCGGTTTTTCTGGATGGGTTCGTCTCGCGGTTTCTCAATGCTTCCACGATTGATGGCTTCAATCCCTATCGGGTGACCGCGCAGGGAGTCGATTGGGAAGTTCCAGACCCGGAAGATCCCTGGGTTTCGATCGGCTACTGGGGCGATCACCAGATTATTTACCTCTTGAAGTTTCTTGAGCTTAAGGAGCGTCTCACGCCGGGCGGCGGGCTTGGTGATCTGAACGCTCGTCGTTACGTTTTTGCCGACGTGCCTTATGTCCTCGATGGTTGGGATGAGACTCTCGACGATCCTCGCGATACGGTGGTTTTTGATTGCGAAAGGCACCGAACATTGATGGCGCGGAAAGAGAAGATGGGCGGTGACGGTCTCTTGCTGCGGGATAAATCGGGTCAATTGATTCGGGCAAATTTGATCGAGAAGTTGCTCATCCCGCTCATCAGTAAACTGGGTCAGTTGATTCCGGACGGTGGAGTTTGGATGTGCAATCAAAAGCCGGAGTGGAACGATGCCAACAATGCGCTCGCCGGTAATGGTCTTTCGGTGGTGACAACTGCCTACTTGCTGAGGTATTCGCGTTTCCTTTCCCAGATGCTCGACGGGAGAGCGAATGAGGAACTAGAGCTTTCGAGAGCACTCCGCGAATCGCTTGATTCGATTGGGAAGAGCATGGGGGATCCTCGATGGATGGCAGGAGATGAAATGGCAGGTGAGGATCGTTTCTCATTGGCCGAGATGAATGGCCGGGCGGTGGAGAAATACCGGAGGACGGCCGCCACGCAGGAGGGACAGGAAACCACAATAATCAAGGTGGTTGAACTCCGGGAGCTCATGGGCGTGATGTCCGTGGTCATTGAACACGTTCTTAATCGAAACCGTCGTGGTGATGGCCTGTGGCATTCATACAACATTCTCAAGATCGATCGTGATACCCGGTCCATGGAAATCAAAACGCTTCAGTTGATGCTGGAAGGGCAGGTGGCCATTTTGAGTTCCGGCCTTTTGTCGGGTCAGGAAGGGGTGGAACTATTAGAGAACCTCTCCGGTAGCGAATTGAAATCAGACCGCCATCCCACCTACCTCCTTTATCCTGATCGAGAACTTCTAGGCTTCATGGAGATTAATCGAATTTCGGAGGAAGACTTGAATGCAGTGCCGTCCCTTGTCCGGATGATGGCATCTGGTGATGAACGTTTGGTGTTTCAGGATCAGGAGGGAACGTGGCGATTCCAGGAGTCGTTGGTGAATGAATACGCCTTGTCCGATGCTCTTGAAGAGATCGGGCTGGATGCTGGCGAGCGGATCGAAATTTGCCAACTTTATGAAAAGGTTTTCCAGCACCAGTCCTTTACCGGGCGAAGTGGCTCCATGTTTGGTTACGAAGGGCTGGGGTGTGTTTACTGGCACATGGTGTCAAAGCTCATGTATGCTGCTCAAGAAGTGTCCCACCAGGTGATTGAGGAGGGCGGAGCGGAGGAGTTGACGGTTCGCGCGATCAATTCGTATTTTGAAATCCAGCATGGGCTTGGTTTTCGACAGCAGCCCGAACAATTCGGAGCCTTTCCGGCGGAACCATACTCGCACAGCCAGGGGCGACGTGGAGCCCAACAACCAGGACTGACGGGGCAGGTCAAGGAGGGGATTTTATGTCGCCTCGGCGAACTCGGAGTGGTTTTGCAGGGAGGGTGTCTTGGCTTCCGGCCCCATCTGTTGCGACGGGAGGAATTTGCGACCGGTGAATTGGGTTTTACCCAGTCGCGGACGCCGGTGATTTATCGGCTGACCGATGAGGGGGACGACCCTCTGGCCAAGGTGTTTTTAGGAGGAGGAAAATGCCAGGAGTTTCCGGGAGGAATGCTTGATGTCGAAACGAGTCGAATGGTTCTTTACGAAGAGGACAAAGTTGAGATAATCGAGGTTCTTATTCCCTCCCAAAGTGTCATTTCCTAATCATTGAACTCATGTCTTCTCAAAACGAAACCAAGCTCAGCACGCAGGAAAAAGTCGGGTATGGCTTGGGCGACACGGCATCCAATATCTTTTTCTTTGGAGTCAATGCCTGGATTTTCTTTTACTATACTGAGGTCTGCAAGATTCCGGCGGCCACGGTTGGGACTCTTCTGCTGGTTCCGCGACTGTGGGATGCGATCACTGATCCGTTAATGGGCGCCTTGGCAGATCGGACGAGATCCCGATTTGGAACTTATCGCCCATACTTGCTCTGGCTTGCTGTACCCTTTGGACTCTTTGGTTTTTTGACCTTTGCCAATCCTGATTTCAGTGCAGGCGGTAAATTGATTTATGCCTATGTCACCTACATCGCATTGATGACGATCTACACGGCGATCAATGTACCCTATTCGGCATTAATGGGGGTCATGTCACCGTTGCCTGATGACCGGACGAAGCTTGCCACCTATCGCTTTGTTGGGGCCTTTTCAGGGCAGTTGATTATTTCGATGGCTTTTCTGCCATTGGTTCTTTGGTTTGGCGGGGGAGACAAAGGGATCGGCTTCCCGCGGGCAATGGCGGTGATGGCAATCCTGGCAACGCTGATGTTTTTCGGGACCTTTTTGACTACCCGAGAACGAATCAAACCACCTGTTGTGAAAAGTGATCTTGCGGGTGATTTTAAAGCTCTCTTTCAGAATCGTCCCTGGGTGATTATGGTGGTTGCTGCGCTTTTAACACTTTCCGCTGCAGCGGTTCGCTGGACGATCACGCCGCAGTATCTGAAGTATTATTTTGGAGTGGGAGACGATTCCTACTTTCTTTTTCTCGACAAGATCAGCTTCGTTCAGACTACCGGGAGCCTTGCTTTCATTGCGGGGGTTTTCATGACCGGATTCTTCGGCAAACGATTTGGAAAAAGGAATAGCCTCATGGCTTTAACGCTTCTGAACGGGATCGCGATTCTTCTCATGTTTCTCATTCCACGCGATGGATACGTTACTCTTGTTTGGTTAAATCTTGTTGGGAACTTATTGGCCGGCCCCACTCCTGCATTGGTCTGGGCGATCTACACTGATGTGGCCGATTACGGTGAGTGGAAGTCGGGACGCCGTGTGACCGGGTTGGCGTTTTCGGCCGCCATGTTTGCTCAAAAAGTGGGCATCAGCATCGGAGGTAGTCTCTGTGGTTGGTTGCTTGGTGCGGTTGGGTTTGATCCCGATGTCGAACCTAGCGATCAGGTGATTCAGAGCTTTCGCGTGATTGCTTGCCTCCTACCCGGAGCCTTGGCCATTTTGAATGGCGTGGTGCTGATCTGGTATCGCCTTTCTGATGAAGAGGTCGAGAAGATTGCCGAGGAACTCGAACAACGTCGTAGCGAACGCTAACGTGGGAGCGCCGTCGTCTTGCCTTTGATCAGCCTGCCGCTGATATAGATATTCTGTCGTCCACCAAATCGATTTCGAATACGGGTATTGAGGCGTTCGGCTCCGGTGGCCCCGATGGCACGGAACGGAATCTCAATCGTGGTCAAAGGGCTCTTATGTTTCTGCTGAACGATGCCATCAAATCCGGTGATCGATACATCGGTTGGAACGGCAAGATCGTGAGCTATAAAGCCTTCGATCAGATCATAGGCCTGGTGGTCGGCGGCACAAACCCAAGCAGTCACTCCATCCTTGGTTCTTTCTGCGGCTTTCGCAATGCTTGCCTCCACCGACGTAAAAGTCCGTGGGAAAATGCCGAGGATGTCGCGGTTCTGAATCTTGATCTTTTTTCGGGCCATCTTTTCGATGAAGGCGCTGTAGCGCCGAAATGACCAACTGGCTTTGATCGGGTAGTCCCGGGTGTAGAACCCAATTCTTTGGTGTCCCAAAGAGAGGAGGTGATCCACGGTCGCGGAGACGCCTGCATAGTGGTCGACGTCTACACAATCGATGGGCTCTTCTCCCTGTTGCTCGACAAGGGAAACTAGGGGGAACTTCAATGAGAGTTGCTCTACCAATGAACTCTTGAACGGATAGATCAAAAGAATCCCACTGTTCTTGCGATTCTTGAGGCTCTTCAGTCCAGCAATGGCGGGGTCGGTGAGGTCTCGAGTTTCCGGAGGAATTAAATCGACACTCATTCTGATTTCATGGTTCTGTGCATATTCCGAAACCCCTTCGAGGATTTTCTCTCCAGGGCTTTGATAGCGACCGTTGAAATACTCATCGGTGTCGGTGCAAATCAATACCGAGAACTGACTCTTAGTGCGCGCTTTTTTGGCTGCCGGGCTGCGTGTTTCGAGGTGAGTGTATCCCAACTCGGCCGCAAGCTGGAAAACCTTTGCTCTAGTGACGGCGCTGATACCAACGTGATTGGTAAAGCAGCGGGAAACCGTGGCTCGGGAGAGCCCAAGTTGATTGGCAATGGTTTGCTGGTTAATTTCGGACATCGTCAGCCGCTTGAGTTTTGATCATCCCGGCTTGGCGCGCAAGGTCGTGAATCAATTTCGTCAGAAGTGGGGCGGAGAATGCAAAATAATGCAAATGAAAATTGACAGACCGCTCTCCGGCAAGAATGGTCCATCCCAACACGCACGGCCAATGGTCAAACGCGTTAGGGAGACACTGGCTAAGACGCCGTCTGGTTTTTGCTCTCAAACCGAAAACAGGTTTAACCCTGCCTGGGCTTGGTAAACGACATTCATTCCGATCGTGTGATTCCGTGATTCGGAATCATTGATCCGATAAGATTTGGGGGGATAAAATTCCGGGAAGTGGTGACGCCGACCGGTTTTTTTGTGGTTGGGTGGCCTGGTCCACTCGAGCTTTCATGATACAAATGACCTTTGATCTTCAGCTTTGGTCCGACTACAAGAAGTCATGAGAAAAAGGGCTGGGGAAGCGCGCGAAAACCGTCATGTGAGACCACGGGGAGAGCGAGAGACCAAACCTCGCAATGAAGCCGACTTGGCGAAGATTCTGGAGGGAAAGATGGCACCTCTCCTTTTGATTCTCGATTGTATTCAGGATCCAAACAATCTCGGAGCGATTCTGCGGACCGCGGATGGAGCCGGAGTGGATGCCGTAATCGCTCCCAAGGACAAAGCAGTGGGGTTGACTGATACCGTCCATCGCGTGGCGGTGGGTGCGGCCGACAGTGTTCCCTTTGTCAAGGTGACCAACCTGGCTAGAACGATGCGCGATTTGAAGGAGCGGGGGATTTGGATTGTCGGAACCTCCGATCAAGCCACGCAGTCGCTTTACGAAACCGATTTGAAGGGACCGGTCGCGGTCGTGATGGGACGTGAAGGGGAAGGAATGCGGCAGTTGACGGAGAAGGAATGCGACTTTCTGGTGCGCTTTCCGATGAAGGGCGAGGTGGATTGCCTAAATGTCAGTGTCTCGGCTGGGGTGTGTCTTTATGAGGCGGTAAGGCAGCGTGGATCTTGAGGATCAGAATCCTTTCTGACTTTCATTTGGGAAAAGGAAGGAGATCTCATCATCAATACCGGATCCTTCATGAAAGGCAGCAAAGCCTGGGCGGTGGATCTCAAGAGCAATCGAATAACGGCAAGGGCCCTCGATCTCAGCAAAGGGCAGTATCATCCCGATGAAGTAAAGGGGCGGTGGTTGCTCAGCCGCTGAACTCACCGGTTAGAAGAGTCCGACCGCAGAGGAGAGGGAAAGGCAAGTGGGCTCGTTTTTGCGAACGAGGTCCCGTCCGATTTTTGATTTTGGAAAGTCGGCGACCAGCGTGGGAAGGTCACTGGTTTGTTGATCGGTGATCCGGATGGTGCCCTTGTATTGATAGCCACCCCAAGGGTCGTGATAAGTGATTGGAAAGGAGGTTGTTCCCCTAGGCAGTTTGGTTGGGAGTCCAGTCAGGACCACGAAGTGTCCCTTGATGGTAAGCCAGGATTTTTGGTTGCTCCCTTGAGGAGATCGAAAGGCAACTCGGCGTAGAAGCAGGATGGGGGGAAGTTCTCGCTTGAGGGCGGAAGCCAGCTGTTTGTGGGTCCGGCGTAAAAGGTCGCTTTGAGTCTCGCGTTCTTTTTTGAAAAAGACCGAAGATTTGACGGTTCGCATCCAACGCTCGCCGCGTAGTTCGTTGGCCATGTCCGCCAGATCGATGGCATTGACTCCGGCCCGTTTACTCCAACGGGTTTTCGTTGGATCAAGTTGAGAGGGGCGACGTCCGGCTCCCAAGATGATGGCCCTGATGCGGGCAGTGTCGGTGGTGCCTTTGATACGGGCGATGGACGAGCGCCATTTTTCTCCACCGCTGCGAAAGGCGTCTAGTAGGCAGGCAGGCCCACATGCGTTTCCGTCGGTTTGAAGTTGGTTGGCCGGAGGGGAATTCGGCACCGAAGCGGTGAGCCAGCTTTCCCTACCTTTGAGGGGAAATGCGATTAGGAGAAACAAGGCGATGCTACGGACCATTGCTTTGCTCGGTTTGGTAAGTGATCACCTCCCGGCGGGTGTTGTTGGATGAGTTGGTGTCGAGGGTTCCTTCGGGCAACCTTACGGAGGAGGTGACGGAAAGAGCGCCTTCGCCCGTCAAGGTATTTAGGCCGCTTGGAATGGTGATCACCCTCCTCTCGTTTGGCTCAAGGGACTGGATGACCGGTGTAAAGCGGCTGTTCCCAATGTCAATTTGAACGGACGCGCCGAAAATCGGTTCTGTTCCCCGGTTCTCAATGCTGACTTGAAGGCCGGATGAGGAATCCTCGAGGGTGGGCAGGAGATAGTTTTGGGAGGCAACCGCGAGATCGTTGATTCCCGGAGTGTCGCGGTTGATGGCCCGTCCCACATCGAGGACCCCGTGTCCGAACTGCGCGTCTTGTCCCGGGAGTCCGGCTTCGTTGCTGTAGTTCTGTAGAATCATCACTGCTTCTTGTGAGGTGATGGTTACTGGGCTTTCCGACATGATGGCGGCGGCCGCTCCGACCGGATAGGCGACCGAGGCAGAGGTTCCGGTGAAGCTCGTGATCAGATCGCCAGGAGCGGCTGCTTCGATCCCGAGGCCAGGGGCGGTAAAGGCGAGACCATCATCACTACTGGAAAAGTTAAGATGAGTGCCGTTGGCATCGACTGCGCCGACGGCAAAGACATCAGGGTCGCGCGCTGGCGCGGAAGCCCGTTGCTGGCCATCGTTTCCAGAAGAGGCAAAAACGACTGCGCCGTTTTCCCGGGCATAGTCGACGGCTTGCTGGACCACCATGCTGTCGCCATCGGAACCCATCGAGATGTTGATCAAATCTGCTCCGGCATCTGCTGCGGCGATGATGCCTTCGGCAAGTAGGAGGGAATTCGAATAACCCGTTTCGTCGGCGACCCGGACCGAGATGAGGTCTGCGGCTGGGGCGACTCCCCGCATGTTGGGGTGGTTTCCGGCGATAAGGGAGGCGACTGAGGTTCCGTGGCTGTTGGGAGGAACGCCATCGGGTAGCGCCACCAGATTGATGTGTTCAATCGACCCGGTCAGAGCCAAGTGAGGGGCAATGCCGGTATCGATTACGGCAATCTTCACGCCTCGGCCCCACTCCGAGTTATCCTGATTGATTCCAAGAAAAGCGAGAGCATCGCGCCCAAAGCCGACCACTCCATCTTGGGGGGGAACATTCTGGTTGTTTTCCGGAATGCTCACCGGGTAGTTATAGTCAACATTTTCAGCATCAAGACCCAGCGCATTGAAATCGTTGATGCTGTCAAAGCCGATCCGCACCGCACGAAGTACGTCGATCGACCCGAGATTGCGGATGTTTGAGCCTGAGAGGCTTCTGAGGAAAGCCTGATATGATGCGTCATCGTCGAACCGCACAATCCGCTCGTTCGGAATAGCCCGGGAATCGAAATTAGAATCTCGGCTTGAGGAACTGGCGATCGTTCGTTGGCTTTTAGGGTCGCCGGGAAAAAACTGGGGGGCGGGCGGCTTGGCCTTTTTGTCTTTCGAGGAGGAATCCGGCTTCTGGGGCCTCTGTAGCATCAGCCAGCTGACCAAAACTCCAATTAGGAGGGCCATGAACGCGATTGAGGCTCGTGGATTCATTTACGGAAAAGCTAGTTCAAGAAACCCGGTCCGGCTAGCAAAGTTGCAACGCTCAGGCCAGAAAGGCTCCTCCCGCAGCGCTGAGAATGACCAGACTCCACACCGGGATGACCTTGAAACGTAGAAGCGCGAAAAGGACTATCACAATCAAAGCGTCGCTCCAGCCGGCGATTGTTCCATCGGTTGCCATGCGGAGAAGAGCAACTCCCAATACCCCAACCACTGCTGCATTGGCTCCGGCGACCACCGGCCCAGACCAACTCTGGCCACGAAGCCGGGACCAGATCTTGAGCGTGCCTCCAAGAAGAAGCATGCCAGGGAGGAATACCACTAACAAAGCCGCCGTGGCTCCCAGCAACGGATTGTCTAGAATCCCGCTTTTCACGCCCAGAAATGCCGCAAAGGTAAACACAGGGCCTGGTACCGCCTGGGTTGCTCCATACCCACCGAGAAATTCTTCCTGAGAGAGATACCCCCCATCGACCATCGTTTCTTGCAGTAGAGGCAGGACCACATGGCCGCCTCCGAAAACAAGCGATCCCGCCCGGTAGATGCCGGCGAGCGCGGAGGGATGCTTGATCGAAACGACCAACAGCGAGAAGAAGGCAATGAGCGCGAGCCAGCCGAGCGATCCCGATTTGGTTTTCTTCACCTCCGGTGAGGAAGCTTCCGGAGACAGAACTGTTACCCCGGCGAGTCCTCCCAAAACAATTGTCACCAGCGTCATCCACGGTTTTGGGAAAAACCAAAGCAAGGCCAGCGCGACGATCGCAATCGCGAGATAACGGCCATCCGGAGCGAGGGACTTTCGCATGCCAATCCAGGCCCCGGTCACTACCGCGAGAGCGATCAGCTTCAGCCCGACAAGTGCTCCAGCGGCGTGTGGGTTGGAAAGGTCACCCATTCCGAGAGCGACGAGAATCAGAATGACGGCGGAAGGGAGGGTAAATCCCAGCCACGTTGCGAAGGCACCCGGAAGCCCAGCCCGTTCATGGCCGATGGCAGCCCCGAGTTGACTGCTGCCGGGGCCGGGGATGAACTGGGTCAACGACATTAGTTCGGCAAATCGGTCTTCGTTGAGCCACTTGAGTCGTTCAACATACTCCCCCCGAAAATAGGCGACGTGCGCCACGGGGCCTCCGAAGCTGGTCAGGCCGAGGCGCAATGCCACTCGAAAGCACTCCCACGCGTCTTTCATTCTCTGACCAGCACAGCAAACGAGACCATCTTGTCAATTGTATGTCATCTTGCTTGTTCCATTGGACTTGGTATTCCTGCTCTCAATGAAAAGAGTCGCAATATCGGGCATCGGGTGCCTTCTTGCCAGTTGCGCTTCAGTCCCCATACAAGACAAGGTGGAACGGCCAATATCCCGCCAAGATCAACCAGAGGAGGTTATTGAGACAAAAAGATCAGCAGGCCGGGTGACTTTTGCTAGCCTTTCCCCTAACGAGTTAGCTTCCATTCGGGTAATCCCGGAGAGTGGTAACCGGCTCTTCCAACCTGAAAACAAAAGCTACCTGCAAGTCGATGGCTTCTGGTGGCGCGGAGAGCCCGACCGATGGTTCAAGATTCCTGACTTAAGCGAAGTCTGGGTGGGGGAGGTTCCTGAAAGTTATGACGGAGAGTCGCATTTGGGCTCACTCCGGATCTACCATGTCACCCCCTCGTTCTTGAATATGATCGACCGGGTGAGCGGTCGTGCCTTGCGTCCCCTCTGGGTACCTGATGCCGGTCAGACCAAATCACCGGTATCTCGACCTTCGCCATTCTAGCGTCGCCTTTTGCGTTCTGTGTTCTTGCCCATAGTCATCTTTTCGGATGCACTGCGAGGGTGACCAACGAGACGGTTCCTTTTCCGGCACGGCGCCATTCGCCCATCATCGACGAGGTCGGGGTGGAAGAACGAGCGGCGCGTTTTTGTGCGCGGAGTCTAAAAAAAGAAACCAAGCTGTCGGCTTTGCGTCTGGCGGTGACAATGCTCGATGTCACCACTCTTGAAGGCGCCGATACGGTCGGGAAGGTGAGTCAGATGTGTCAGAAAGCGATGCGTCCGATGCCCGAAGATCCGACCATCGGTCCGGCCGCTGCGGTTTGTGTGTATCCCAGGATGGTGAAGGTCGCGACCAAAGCGGTCGAAAAGTCATCGGTTCAAGTGGCTGCCGTAGCGACCCAGTTTCCGAGCGGGCAAATGCGATTAAAGGAACGACTCGCCGAAGTCCGCTATGCGGTAGGCGAGGGAGCTGATGAAATCGACATGGTGATTTCGCGGGGCCAGTTTTTACAGGGTGAATACCGCGCCATTTACGACGAGATCGTGGCCTGCAAGGAGGCCTGTGGCGAGGCCCATCTCAAGGTGATTCTGGAAACGGGCGAACTCATCACTTACGACAATGTTCGCTACGCCAGCGACCTCGCAATGGCCGCGGGTGCGGATTTTATCAAAACTTCGACCGGGAAGGTGCCAATCGCAGCCACTCTCCCGGTCACTTTGGTCATGCTTCAGGCGATTGATGACTTCTACGAACAAACCGGCCGCATGGTCGGAATGAAGCCGGCCGGCGGGATCAGTAATGCCAAGCTGGCCTTGCAATACCTTGTGATGGTGCGTGAGGTGCTGGGCCCGAAATGGCTCAGCAACAAGTGGTTTCGATTCGGTGCTAGCTCGCTAACCAACGACTTGTTGATGCAAATCCGCAAACAAGAGAATGGCTGCTACCAAGCCAGCGATGACTTTACCAAGGACTAAGACCATGAGCGCGAACGATTTTTTATCCGGGGGATTTGCCCCGGCCCCGGAAGGCACCGATCACTTCGAGATCAAAAGCCAATACGATTTGTTCATTGGCGGGAAGTGGGTGAAATCCAAAGACCGCTTTGCGACCGCAAACCCGGCGACCGACGAAGTGCTGTCGGAGGTTGCCTTGGCTGGTAAAAAAGACGTCAATCAGTCAGTGAGTGCTGCTCGCAAAGCCTACGAAGGCGAGTGGGGGAAGATGTCGGGGGTTGATCGCGGGAAGTATCTCTTCCGGATTGCCCGTTTGCTTCAGGAAAGGGCTCGTGAGTTTGCGGTGGTTGAGTCGATGGATGGCGGAAAGCCGATTCGGGAAAGCCGCGATGTGGATGTGCCGCTGGCGGCCGCTCACTTCTTTTATCATGCCGGTTGGGCTGACAAGCTGTCCTATGCCTTCCCCGGTGCCGAAGTTTCACCGATTGGTGTGGTGGGCCAGGTCATCCCATGGAATTTTCCTCTCTTGATGGCCGCGTGGAAAATTGCCCCGGCTCTCGCCTGCGGCAATACCGTGGTTTTGAAGCCTGCCGAAACCACCCCGTTGACCGCCATGAAGCTGGCTGAGTTGATCCAGGATGCTGGTTTGCCTCCGGGAGTGGTAAATGTGATCGCCGGGGCGGGGGAGACCGGACAAATGCTCGTTGAGCATCCCAATGTCGACAAGGTGGCCTTCACTGGCTCGACGGCTGTCGGCAAAGCCATTCGCCGGGCGGTCGCCGGGACTGGCAAGCGCTTTACTCTTGAGCTGGGTGGCAAGGCCGCCAATATCATTTTCGAGGACGCTCCGATCAACGAGGCGGTCGAAGGGATCGTTAACGGCATCTTCTTCAATCAGGGACATGTTTGCTGCGCCGGTTCACGGTTGTTCGTTCAAGAAAGTGTTGCCGACAAGGTGATCAAGAAATTGCAGAAACGCATGGAAACCCTGGTGGTGGGCAACCCCCTCGACAAAAACACTGACATTGGTGCCATTAACTCGAAGGAGCAATTGAATCGAATCAAGGATCTCGTGAAGTCGGGAAAAGAGGAGGGTGCGTGCTTCTGGCAGCCTTCCGGTGGCGTTCCTCGAAAAGGAAACTGGTTCAAGCCGACTTTGTTTACCGACTGCGCACAGAGTCACCGCATCGTGCAGGAGGAGATTTTCGGGCCGGTATTAGCGATCCAAACTTTCCGCACTCCCCAGGAGGCTCTTACCAAAGCCAACAACACTCCGTATGGTCTCAGCGGGGGAGTTTGGACCGACAAGGGCTCCAAGATTTTCAAGATGACTACTGGCCTCAATGCTGGCGTGGTTTGGGGCAATACTTTTAACAAGTTTGATCCCACTTCTCCCTTTGGCGGTTACAAGGAAAGCGGCATCGGGCGGGAAGGCGGAGTCCACGGCCTCGCCGCCTATTGTCAGGTGCAGGGATAAACCGGACAGAGAAGTCGAAACAGCAAGGAAACTAAACACATGACCATTCCCAAGACCTACAAACTCTATATCGGAGGAAAGTTCCCGCGGACCGAATCAGGTCGCATTCTCGAAGTGCGGGGACCAAAGGGGGAGCTTCTGTCCAATGCCTCAAGGGCAAGCCGCAAGGACTTCCGAAACTCAGTCGTCGCGGGTCGCAAGGCACAGCCGGGTTGGGCCGGGACTTCTGCTTACCTGAAAGGACAGATCCTCTATCGCATCGCCGAAATGCTCGACGGTCGCGCGGCCCAGTTCATCGATGAACTGGGAGCGGAAGAGATCAAGTCTCCCAAAGCGGATGTTGACGGTGCCATCGACTTGCTCGTCCATTACGCCGGTTGGAGCGACAAATTCCAGGCTCTCTTTTCCACCGTGAATCCGACCGCTACCCCGCATTTCAATTTTTCGGTGCCCGAGGCCCTTGGCGTGGTTGGGGTGGTGCCCCCCACCGACGGCTCCTTGACCGGACTGGTTTCCGCGATTGCTCCGGTGTTGGTTGGCGGTAATGCTTCCGTGGTCCTCGCGTCGGCCGGATTGCGTTCCGCGATCTCCTTTGCGGAAGTTCTCGCCACCTCGGATGTCCCGGCCGGGGTCGTGAATATTCTGACTGGCCTGACCAACGAACTGGTCCCGGAGTTTGCCAAACACCGCGATGTCAACGGCCTCCTACTTTGCACCGATGATCCCGGGCTGGCCAGGGAAGCCGAACTGGAGGCGGTTGATAACCTCAAGCGGGTTGTGCTCAAGCCCGACAAGGCCCTTCCGGCCAGTCCCTATGCCATTTTCGACATTCAGGAAATCAAGACGACCTGGCATCCGGTGGGGGTGTGATATTTCTCAAATTCTCCGCTTGCTTTCAGAACGTCCTCTCCTAGTCTCCCGCCCACCAAGCTGGTGGCCGTAGCTCAGTTGGTAGAGCCCCTGATTGTGGTTCAGGTTGTCGCGGGTTCGAGTCCCGTCGGTCGCCCCATCTTTTTCAAAGAACCCCTGATTCGTCAGGGGCTTTTTGTTTTCCAGTGTGCAATGCTAGGTTCCCGTTCAGCTTTCTAAGCCTGGTGTCCGGACCACTTTTTAGGGTCTACACCAAAGTTTGAGGATGAGATGGTTTTTGAGGTTTTGAGCAGGTTGCAGCCGCGAGTAGTAAGGTGGTGAATCAATGAGACTTCGAGATGCCTAGTTAGAATCGAGACTGAGAGTTTTTCCGGCAACGAGTTTGGCAGGATCGACGACTACATGTTTCACCTTCTGGCGTTTCCACGTATAAGTCATGTGAATTAGCTCGTCGCTGCTCTGGATCATGGCGGGATAAGAGAACTCGCCCGTGTCCTCTTTCTCAATCGTAGCAACTTCTTTCCAGATCTTGCCATCTTCGCTGACAGCGAGGTTGAGAACGTTGCGACGTCCCCAGCCGTCAGCGCGATCGGGTCGGCCACCGGTGTGGTTGTAAAGGAGCAGATGCCTGCCATCCTTGAGGGTGAGTGATTCGATGCCCGAATTGTTGTTTGGTAGTTCAATCAGTTTCAGTTCACTCCAGGTTCGTCCACCGTCTCTGGAGATGCTCTCTGCGATCTGTTCGTGTTTTGAACGCATCAGGGCACGAAGCGAGCCATCCTCTTGTGTTAACAGGGTTGGTTGGATGACTTGATAGGGTTGGGTTTCCGGCTCTATGCGGTTCCAGGAAGTGCCAAGTTCTGGACGTGCGTGGTCGGTCAGGATCTCAAAGTGGAAACGCCAGTCGTCGTCGTGCTCGGTCGAGGACGGGCAGAGCAGGTCTCCGTTTTCAAGTAAGAGAGGTTTGCAGCGAACCGGACCATCAATGGTGGAGGGGAGTCTCCTTCGATCGCGGAAGGAACGACCGTAGTCGTAGCTGAGGATCACCTCGCCCCACCAGGTGCGTGGGTTGGGGCCAACTTTGAAAAAGAGCATCGTCGGGGCATCTCCGGGTGGTTGAACCAGAACTGGATTCCAGCATGGATAACGAAGATTTTTGTGTTGAATACCATTGGCCCATTCCTTGGGAGAAGACCAACCGGAGCCGTCGTGGTAGCTGGACCAAATGCCGACGTCAGGATTCTTTTCCTTGGTGCCTCCGAACCAGGCGGCAACGAGTCCGCGTGGCGTCTCTACAATGGTCGATGCGTGGCATTGGGGGAAAGAGGCTTTTTCGTAGATGAAGCCTTCACTCACAAAGCCAGGAAATCGCGACTCCGCGACATCAGAAGGTTTTCGCGCTTCGATTTGCTCATCGGAGTATTGAATGCAGTCATCGTGCTTGATAAAGTATAGGCGGCCGTTTTCTGCGCCAACGACGAGGTCAGGTTTACCGTCTTGATCAAAATCGCATGCAGTCGGACTGGAGGTATGGCCGGCGACGTTTCGATTAGCGAGATTGCCGACTTTCTTGAGCACGACTTTTCCGTCTCGGTCTTCGCAGTTGCGATACCAGGTCGCGTTTTCAGAATTCACCAAGATATCCAGTCGCCCATCGCCATCCCAGTCGACGACATCGAGCTTGTAACGACCGCTGCGCCCGGCGGATCTGTTGTTCAACTGGATGGGCTGATTGTCCTCATTAATGAAAATCCGCGTTTTGTCCGACGCGCGACTTTGGCAGGTGAGGTAGCCCTCCTGATCAAGAATGACGAGGTCAAGTTCGCCATCTCCATCAAAGTCAGTCGCGAGTGGTGTGGTGCGCCATTGGGTTTGAAGGTTTTCGGCCTCGGTCTGCCACCAATACCATTTCGGGGGCGCCTCGCTGGTCCAGAAGGGCAGGGGCTGTTCGGCAAGACCGGCTTCAGTATTGCGGAGCAACTGGATTCGGGGCCAAATGGAATTGTAGAGAATATCATCGCGACCGTCGCCATCCCAGTCCGCTACAGACAGAGTCGTGTAGCCCCACTTGGCTTCCGCAGGACCCTGGATTGAGCCGCTGGGGCCGGCGAGGATACGGAATTCCCTGCCGTCAGCCTGGATTAACTCCGGCGCGCTCCATTTGGTGCCCTTGCTGTCGAGGTTGCTGAAAATGGCAATGTTTCCAGCGGTATTGCCGACGACAAGATCCTCGTCTCCATCTTTGTCCCAGTCATGAGCATAAGGAGTCGCAAGGGCACCGAATTTAAGAGTATCGGCTTCCTGTTTGAAATAGACAGGTTGCTTGAACACCGGCGCTTCATTCCGAATTGCTCCAGTGTGTTCTACCAGTGCCACTCGTCCGTCTTCGTCCCCAACAATCAGATCCTGGTCACCGTCTCCGTCCCAGTCGATTGCAGTGGGAACAATCATCTGCAGATGCATCACCAGAGGCGCGCCATCGTCTCCATCTAGTTTAAGACCAGTGGCATACTGAGGTTTTTCACGCGTTCCGATATTTTTGAAATAGGTAAATCCATCGAGGAACTCACCACAAAGCAGATCGAGATCTCCATCGCTATCGAAGTCGGCAAAGTTCGGGCTCGGCCAGCCGTAGACGTCGACAGGAGATCCTCCCGCGAGAACTTTCTCTGGCTCGTCGGAGTATTTTCCTTCGATATTTTTGATCAGGTAAACCCAGCCGTGGAGCGGTCCGTTTCTCCAACGTCCTTCGGAATCGTAGGCCTGATCCCAGACGTAGTCCGACCAGTCACCGATGCCAACAATCAGATCTTGGTCACCGTCGCCCTCCCAATCGACATAGCGCCACATTCGGGCTCTGGTGTTACCCGGGTGAAAGCGCGGCTTTTCGTAGATCTTCTTACCGCCTTTCCCGACGCCAGTCCTGCGGAAGTCGGGAAATTCATAGTTTTCCCTCAGCACGCGCGGTTGCCCGTCGACAAAACTGACCTGCACGTTGTGTCCGGTTGGTCCGAGATAGACTGCAGGCTTGAAAACGGGCATCTTCTCTCCGGGATTCTGTGAGGGATTCTCGAAGTAGTAGAGACCGTTTGTCGGCTTATCAGGGCCGGAGACAACCAGATCCATGTCTCCGTCGCCGTCATAGTCCATAGGGAGCGGCCAAGCCCACAGCCCCACGCCGAGGTCTACGACAAGACCGGGATTGTTGTATTTTAGCGGCTGAAGTTTCCATTCTTCAGCGTTAGACAATGATGCGAAGAAGCTGAATGCGCCGAGCGTCAGAAAGAAGTAAGAGTGGTTCATGGATTCGGAGAAGTGAAGTAGGTCGGCGGTTGTTTTTGAAGGGGTTGTCGAGGAAAGACTGGCAACTTGGCCGCTAGCTGCTGGGAATTTACTTTTGTAGAAAAGGCCGCCAAAGGCAGGGTAGGGCGGATTTCAAGGGGAGGAAGAGGGTCAGATATCTCAAGGCGCGACCAGAAGGAGAAAAGAAGAGGTTAAAGGGGAACAAGACATAATCACCGCGTGATCACTCTTCAACGGCCAGTTAAAATGGATTGAAATTTATTCAAAAAAAATAGCACAAACGAACCAAAGATTAGAGCGAGATTTCTGATTGCCTTACCTCTAACAGGTCGAAGACACTTTCAAATAAAACACAATCTATCCTTCGGCGGAGAGACATCTTTACTGCCACATCTCCTGCCCCAGCTTGACTAACACCCTAACGGCTTACAAGCGTTGGAGTGACAAAGAAATACAGGTCGCTCATTGTTTTCTGCTTTCTTTTATTTTTAAAGAGTTTGCCGATTCCTGGAACATTGCCAACAAATGGGATTTTTTCTTCCCTGCCAACCTGGCGCGCCATTCTTAAACCACCAAAAGCAATAGTATTGCCATGGGGTACTTCAACCCGGGTCTCTGCCTGCCGCGAATCGAGCACTGGATTCATGAGTTGAGCGTTAACCTGGTTTCCCTTCAGACTTGGAAGCGGGGTAAAACCAGAAATAGAAGAAACGACAGTGAGGATATGTAGTTTGACACTATCTTCTCCAATCGACTGTGGAGTGATATGTAGCTGCACCCCGACTGGCTTGTAGCTGATCTTCTCGGTCACAAAGCGATCGTTGGTAATATTGCCCTCCCTAATAGGTAATTCTTGCCCAGCCATCATGTAAGCCGGCTTTCCCGCCTCGACGGTCATGCTCGGCTGAGAAACAACTTTCACCATTCCACTGCGTTCAAGTGCTTCGAGGGTCACATCGATACTCACCCCAGCATCCTGCAAGACTCCCACTAAATTCAACATTCCTCCGGGATCTGGGCCGATTCCATTCATCGGGTCTACGACCCGGCCAGCAAAGGAAGCCGGGCTAAAATTTCCAAGTAAAGCCTGAGAACTATCGGTCCCAAGATGTTTCATCAACGTGTTCATGCCGACCTGGAGATCGAAGTCATCAGAGACTTCAAAGATCCGTACTGCGATTTCAACCTGCTTCCGCCCAGCGTCAACGTGAGACATAAGCTTCATGACACTCTCTTGTGCCTCCTTTGCGCAGGTAATCACTAAAACATTCTCGGAAGGCAAAGCCGCGACGCTACCAGCTTCACCCAAATGGTCTTGAACCACTTTCACAAGGGCGTCGAGTGTGTTAGGCGTGACAGAGACAAGTGTATTATCGTTGAAGTTCTTTCGGCTATTAGTGACGTTGACTCCCCCAAAATGCTCGAGCCGGTAGTAGATTTGCACTTGGCCATCAGGACGCGTAAAAATCGGGGTATTTCTCGCTCGTGGTGGAAGCGATACAGGGGTCGATGGGACAGCCTTCTCATTCCCATAGAACTGAGGCTTTCCAAACATGCTGGACCAAGATTGATTTTTACTCATTTTGCCCCAATCAGCCATATTGACGAGCTGACTAGATCCATTCAGCGCTCTCGCATCCCGCCCTCTACCTAGCAAGGAATGTTGTGGATTTCTCGCCGGAGGCTGAGGAAATTCAACATTTCTCTGCCCCGGAAGCTTTACGAACTTTCGAACACCCCCGCACTGCACGAGACACAACAAAAATGGAGCGAGAAGAAGACAAACTATCCCTTTTCTCAAGTGATTGATCAAATCACTGAGGGGGAGGGATTTAGTAAGAATTAAATGATGAAAGGGCGACTGCTCCATAAAGGGCATGGCTATTCTAATACACCACGATTCGTTTTTACGACCTCGTGATTCAAAAACTTTCATTTTTTTGATTATTTAGCTTCCTAAAGTAGTTTTAAGGGGCGACGACGCAACAATATCTTTGGTCTCATGCAACTCCCCCGTGGGCCGGGTATAGGGCGAAAACTAGTTTCTTGGCCGAGCGGCGAAGATAGCTCTCCTTGCGAGCGAGGTCGAATTTGGGCTTGCCGAAGCGTTTCGGATCGCAGTGGAGTCGGGGTTGGTAGTCTTCGGGGTGGGAATGCCTTTCTTCCTGTGGGTTCGGGTGGTCTTCTTACTGGTCATGGTTCCGTGGGTTGATTGGGTTGGCGCACCCTGACCACGACAGCCCGGAAGGTGAAAGGCATGAGTGTTCGCTTATCAGGGGTCGGCACGGACAAAAGCCCGGCACGCACCAATGACCTCACGCACGGCTTCCGGCGCCAAGTTGCTAGACGGGCGTGAAAGCAAGCACCACTGTAACGTCGGCGTATTGCTTAATTGCCTTGTTCGAAGCCCTGCTCCATTTTGGTTGACAGCAAATGACCGAGGAGCTATCTACCGGCCAAGCATGAAAGTTACGTGTGTGATCGCTTCCCTCGCAATGGCGGCAACTGCCACCTCTCAAGCAGTCATCGTCTGGAATGGCGGTGGAGACACCAGTAATTTCTACGATAATGCAAACTGGGATTTCTCTGGTTCGGGGGAAACCGGCATGCCTGCTTCCGGTGGCAACCCAAGCGCTGCTACCGCAGATGACATCCTCATTTTGGGGGCTACTATCAATGAAACCAGCGGGGCTTTCACCAACATCGAAATCGGAGACGGACTCTCTGTCACCTTGGACGGGACTTCCTTCAGGTTTACCAACAACAATGGATTCACTGGTGTCAACGATGCGGGCGATGTCACCTCGACCTTCAATATTAATAACGGCTCCTCATTCAATGCCCAGTTTGCTGCCGTCGGGATCACAGTAAATGTAGACTCGACCAGCTCAATCAGATTTCGAGGAGGAGGCGATCCCATCAACAGTCAAATTGAGCAGACAACGATCAACCTCGCTCCTGGTGCCCAGCTGACTCTTGCAAGCGTGGCGGAATTCACCGAGCAGGGAGCAGACATCAGGGTGGGTGGCATCAGCTTTAGTGATGACCCTTCCATCCTGAGCCTAAACGGCACGACTGCAACCGCAGTCCCTGAACCCTCCTCTGTGGTATTGATGTTTGTTGCCGGATTGGGTTTGATCCGCCGTCGTCGATAAGGGCTGGATCCGAATCAGATTTCTCTAATCAGGGCGGTCCTTTACCCAAGGGCCGCCCTTTTTGCTTCTTGAATTTCATGGTCCAGCTGACATCCGTCATCATTCTTTTTGCCCTAGTTTGTGCGTCACTTCAATCAATGGCTAGCTAGGTCATCAGCGAATTCTTGGCTCCAAACATCTCCGGGTTGACCGATGAAGATGGTTACAAGTCCGACTGGTCGAAAATATCGAACCCCTCTGATGACCCGGTCAACTTTTCAGGTTGGTGGCTGACATACGATGCGAGCGACCTGACCGGGCTGCTAGGAATATGCTTTTGGAGAAAAGGCCGCAACGGGCTGGGTTGGGCAGATTCCAAGGAGAAAAAGGGGGTCGGCACAATCGCCATTCTACTTCCCCTTGGGCAAACACAGGTCTTGCCAGCGCTCCCATCGCTATCAACATTTGAAGTAACTTCATCACAAGCAACATGGCTAACCTCGCTCAAAAAAGTTGCGCCATTTGACAAACAATTTTTCAGAGACAAGCAGCGATCCATTTGAAACGATCCCCAAGTGCTATGCCCCTCAAGTCTCTTTCTCTTGCCATTTTGATCTTTGCTGCTCCTCTTCTGGCCCAAAAACCAAATGTCATCGTCATTATCTCGGACGACGCAGGGTACGCCGACTGGGAGTTCATGGATGGCTACCTTCAAGCCCTCAACCCTGGTCAGGCTCCCAGTCCCGTGCCAACCCCAAACCTTAACGCACTCAGATCCCGTGGTACCCTCCTGACCAATGCCTACACCGCCGCCGTCTGCTCCCCCTCGCGGGCTGCCTTGGTCACCGGTTCCTACCAGCAACGAATTGGTTACGAATACAATATTAACAACCTTATGGGAGCCACTGCAGTCGACGGGCTTTCACCAGATACCACTACCATTTTCGATCGAATGGGCGCTGAAGGTTACACCACCGGAGTCATCGGCAAATGGCATATCGGCGCCCGAGCCAACGACAGCGGCTTGGGTAATCGTCCCGAGCATCAAGGCGTCGACGAATTTTTTGGAATCTGGAAAGGCTCACGCAACTACACCATCGGCTCCGTAACCGGCTCCGGTGAACTCAGGGAAACCATCACTTCGCCGTTTTCCGACACAGTCCTCGAAACAACGGCCCCTTGGAATACCACCGACAACTATGTCACCAACGCTTTTGGAATTGGAGCGGTGGAATTCATCGACCGACACTACGCTGACCCCGACCCCTTCTTCCTCTATGTATCCTTCACTGCTCCTCATGGGCCTATCGGACCGTCTCCCGACTTCGATGATCCCCGCTTGGCTTCGCTGAGCGGCCGACGGAAGGAATACGCTTCCATGGTTCTAACGATGGACAAGGAAATCGGAAATATCATGAACAAACTGGAAAATCCGGCAGGAGATAATTCCGTTTCCCTCGCCGAAAACACTCTGGTCATTTTTCTCAACGATAACGGAGGAGCAAACAATATTGGCACCGTCAACACGCCCCTCAAGAATTTCAAAGGCTCGGTTTTCGAAGGGGGAATCCGAGTCCCCATGCTCATCGTTGGTCCCGGTCTTCCGGAGAACCATACCTATCATGAGCCCGTTCACTCCATCGATATTCTTCCGACCTGCCTAGAAGTCGCGGGTGCCACTCCGCTTGGTGACATTGATGGAGTTAGCCTGATTCCTCATCTAACAGGAGAGGCTACTGAACCACCCCACGAGGTCCTGACTATTCGCAACGAAGCAAAAGTTGCTGTCCGTAAAGGTAAGTGGAAGCTTACGAAAAATAGCGCCTCGGCTCCTTTCTCGCTTTTCGATCTCTCCACTGATATTGCCGAAAACTCAAATCTCTCCACCGCTCATCCCGAAATCGTAGAAGAACTTCTTGGCGACTTCACAGCATTCGAAGTAGGTGCAGACAAACCCCGCCATGCAGGGCTCGGCCGTGCCCCTAACTCGATCAACTTGAATGATCGCTTTATTCTGAATCCCCAACCCATCGATCTTGGAGACTTCACCTCTGACCTTAACCTCGTCGGCGGCACTCTCCTGAATGGAGACTTCAATGCCGGCGGAGGAACCGGGGTGCAGACATTCGATCAAACGTCTCAATGGCAAAATATTGGTATTGGTGGAGGCTCACAGAACGCCACCAATACCTCTCTCTCTGCCAACGGAACCCGCAACGCCATCATCGCCGAAACAACCGCCCGCGCGTTCGGACTCGATACCAACCATACGCTGAGAAGCGGAGAGATTTTCCAGGCCACTTACCAATGGCGTGATGCCTCGAACTGGAACGACGCCGGTGACCGAGTCCGTGTCAGCCTTTTCACTACATCCGACGACACCCTTTCCGGCACTCCCACCACCATTCAATTCCTGGATTCCCGTCTCTCTGCTGCCGATAACACTTACCAAACCGAAATTGCCCTTTTCAATTCCATTCCCGCATCCGCAAATGGAAGAAGGCTTTTCGTCTCTCTAAATTCCGCACAAACAGGATCCGGATTCGCCCGCCTTGACAACTTCACCTTGGATCGCGGTAGCCTCGGAGGGGCAGGAGGAGAAAGCCCGCCGGTCGATCTCAATTGGTCTTCTCAGAATGTCTGGACCGATCCCGACACCTCAGCGCCAGATACGCTACTGAATCTCGACTCCTTCGCCGGCTGCCTCATCGAGTTTCCGGTGACCAATGACTTTTCCTACTCTGCCAACAACGATCTTACTCGCCCGACCGGGCTTTCCTTTATGCTCAATCGCCTCAGCTTGACCGGCGAATTCACCGGCGACTCTCCCCAATCAGGCAAAATTAGCGGCAACGAGCTTCTCTTTACCAAAGATCTCTCTGACTCACCGCCCACCATCGATTTGGCAGGCAACGGAACAGATTTTAGTTTCGAAATCTCCAATCCCATCATCCTCTACCACGATTTTACCATCACCGGAAGCGGCACCTCGTCATTCGTCTTGAACGGTGTTATCAGCGAGTATGACCAAGCTGCCGGTCTTACCAAGTCGGGCACTTCCACGCTCCTCCTCTCCTCCAGTCCGACCTACACCGGTCCCACTTCAATTACCGAAGGTCAGCTCACTCTTGCCTCCCAAGTTTCCCTTTCAACGACGTCTCATGTCAACGTCGGTCCGGGCGGAACCCTCGCAGGAGACGGTCTTGTTGCAGTCGATATTCTCGGCTCTGGCTCGATTTCTCCAGGACAGTCCATCGGCACACTCACAGCGTCCGGCAATGCCTCTCTTGGATTACTTCTCTTAGAGATCGATGGCCCAATCTCCGACCGCTTCGATGTTTCGGGCAATCTCGATCTTTCCGGCGCCACCCTTGAGCTTTCGGATCTCGGAAGAGGCTTCGCCAGCCCAATATACATCCTCGCTACCTATGGTTCCTTGACCGGAACCTTTGCCGATGTCACTAACTTCCCTGCTGGCTATTCCCTCGACTACAGTTTCGGAGGAAACCGTATCGCTCTTGTCAGCGACATGGAGCCCTATCGCATCTGGTCCCAGACCACGCACAGCCTCATCGGAGAAGACGCCGCCTTTGATGCTGACCCCGATAAAGACGGTCTCACCAACGGAATCGAATTCACCATCGGCACCGATCCAATCATCCCTAACGCCAATCCACCAATTCAGTTCCAAATCACCAATGGAAGTACTGCCGTTTCCTTTCCTCTCTCTGACGCCGCCATTTACTTGAACCCGGCCCCACAGTTCTCAACCGATCTCATCAATTGGACCAACGAAATTGAGGGGCTGGAAGGAACCACCGTTGTGGAAGAAAACTTCTACGGGCCTTCTCTGGACAAGGTCACTGTTACGTTCGACGTAGCCACCCCGGGCCGACGCTTCTTTCGACTTCATGTGACCCGATAAGAATGCATTGTTCCATTTCCACGGATCTCTCGTTCTCCTTTCCCTCAATCACTCCAGATTCTACTTTCGATGAGACCATCGCCGGATTCCTCGATTCAGCCCAGCAAGATGCGTTGGCCAAGGACGTCGCCGATCACAATGCGTGGTGGGAGGACGTTGTGGGGCAACTCGAAACGGTTCTCGATACCGCCATCAGGAATGGAGAAGTTGCTCCGGTAGCCGAAGCGCCTCCTAACAATCTTCCTGCCGCCACCGGGCCAGCGGTGGGGGACGGCAAATCTTCAGGTCATTCCGGTGGCAATCTCTTTGATCTTCTCGGGCAGTAAAGCCTGGTGGAATCAAGCATTCCGCGCCTTTTTCACCGCCTCTCGAAAAAAGTTTTCTTTTGTAACCAGATTTCTGACCGCCGCGTCACTTCCTATGGCGGCCGGGAAAAGGGCATGTCACCTCTCGTTGGGCCCTCTCCTCCTGATCCGATTTGAGGGGCTAGTTCAACGTGAAATCAGCGATGAGAATCGCTGGAATGTTACAACATGTGTAATTTATCCTTGAATTCAGGAAATCTTAACTATATAGGAATCGGCTTGCAGACATTTTGGTCCTGAAAATACCAACCTCAATTGAAAGGAGAATGAAGGATACTCGATCAACCGCACCAGGAATTGCCTTTATCCTCCCCACAAGCTGTGGAGATGACGCCGAAAAGAGCCCCAAAGTCGTCTGCACAAAACACAAAGACGTTATCAAAGTCCGGATCCAAGAACGGTTGGCTGGGATGCTCTAGGAGAGCATCTCTGCGAGAAGGAGTTAAAAATACGGTAAATACCAAGCAGCTAGCTATGACCTCCACCCAATCCGGGCTTTTACGGCATGTTCGCCGAAAGCAAACCTTGAGTAGCTGCACTGATGTGATTGCGGTGAATTTAGGGTTTGGGAGTATCCATGTTGTCATTCTAAGCGATGCGGAGAATGGACAACTTTTGCTGAAAGATTATCGCTCCATTGAAATTGACCCGGGGATAAGCGGCGAAACGACGAAAATGGCCGCTCTTCTTAAAAAGGAGCTGAAACCCTTCATTCGTGCATCAAAGCATGCAGAGATCTGGACTACTCCTTACTTGGACGAAACTAATTTTCATAACCTTAGAATCCCGAGGGTTAAGACTTCTCGTCTCCCCGGAGCTGTTTATTGGGCTCTTCAGCGCAAAGAATCTTTTATTGAAAATGAAACAATCGTTGATTTTCAAGTCAATGACGAGGCAACGACCAAAAGTGTTATTGACCTCTCCTGTGCCCTTAGCGTTCGTTCACCGATTGAGGACATAAAGCAAATTTTTGATAAGGCAGGCTTGTTTTTAACAGGCATTGGAATGCCTCCGTTTTCCCTTTGTCGCCTTTTGGGAGGCGAGGGAAAAGCCCAAGGAAGCTCACCCTCTTTAATGATAGAGATGGGATTCAAGTATACCAGCGCCGTCGTTATTTCTGACGGACGCATAGTATTTACGAGAAATATTCCCATCGGGATCCTCAATTTGGTGGAAGCTCTTAATCGTGAATTTGATCCTTCTCCAAGCAAACGAGAGGCTCTCCAGCTGATTTTTGAACCTGAAAAACAGGATGATCTATCGCCGGAAATCGCCCGACAAAGCCCTCATGTTGTATCGCTGATTCAGCGCAATCTCGAAAGGCTTATTCGGCAAGTCGAAAGCACGATTGAATACTATCAAACTAAGTTTGAAACCTTGCCGATACAGGTAATCTTTTTAAGTGGAGAGTTAGCGGCAAGACCTCATTTAGTTCATTTTCTTTCGAAACGCCTCTCGATTCAAACCGAAGCGATCAATCCATTCAAAAATCTAGATTTCCATCCAGAAAGTCATGTTCCAGAGGATGAAAAAGGGCAAATTAGCCTTGGTCCAGCCTGCGGTTTGGCTTTAGAGGGTCGAACCCCGGGAATCAACTTTGCATATACATACAAAGATCAACAAGTAGAGAATAACACCCGAAAATTTGCATTTTTTTCAACCGTTATTCTCATTCTTTTGGCTGTTTCTTGTACTGTTTTATATCGGTCAAAACAAAAAGAATTACAATCTCTTGAATCTAAGAAAGCAAAGCTAGAGGACCAAGTCTCGAAACTGGGAGTTCCGATCACTGAGGATGTAATTGCCGAAGATACTTCGATGGTGGTAAAGTTGCAAAAGCAGCGAAGGGAGGCGATTAAGCGGTATCGAAGCATTGCCTTTCTCACGGAAGTTTCTCGTGAAACACCCAGAAATATTGCGATTCTTAATTTATCGGCACTACTCAATCGAGATCTAAGAAATTCTTTTGAAGAAACCGAGGAAGAACGGCCTATCGATCTACAGTTGAAGGGGCTGGTCAGCGGGAAACGAGCAGAGCTCGAGACCTCGCTAACGATCTATGTGGCACGACTTGAAAAATCACCACTGTTCGAAAAGGTTAGGGCGGTTGAAAAGAACCTCGTGAATACCGGAAATGGCCCTGGACTCACATTTACGTTGAATGTGTACACGAAAGAAAAACGAAAGGAGAAACTTTAATCTATGAACGATAAAAAGGCCTCTCAACAGACTTCCATCCGTCAGAAAACAATTCTCCCGGTCGTTTTTTTGGTCATCGTATTTTTGATCGCTCTCTTTGGAATTCTGCCGACAACCCAAGCGATTACTGCAACGCACCAGAAAATTGATGTTCTCGAAGCCGACTTGGAGCGCCAAAAAATACTCTTCCCGGTGTGGCTGAAGCTCCAACAATCCAAAGAGCAGTCCATTCCGGAAGGGATCTCTGTTCGCACCGTGACCCCCCTAAATTCCGAAAATTTGGATGGTTTAAGGGAAGTTTTTGAGAAACTAGCGAGATCCAGTCAAGTGGAGTTGATTTCAGTAACTACCGATGTCGACTCTTTGGAAGGTAACACAAAGCTGGTGCGCCTAGATTGCCAGTTGCGAGGTGATTTTGATAATTTCAGGGAGACTTTAGGGAAACTCAATGAGCTACCCATGCTCCAAACTGTTGAATCATTATCGATTGAGGTAGCCGAGGCGGGCTACGAATTAAATCTTTCGGTCTGGCTTGCAATAGAATGACTTCTCGAGAAAAATTTTTATTAGGACTGTGTTCTGTCGGAGCGGTTGGGGCTGCTCTCTTTTATGGAATCGATATCTTGGAGGTGGAGCGTCAACCCTCCAACAAATCCAAAGATTACTCGTCCTTAATTACCGAAGCGCAATTAGGATTAAAAACGGGACAGTTGACAGGGTATGAGCAGGCTACCTTAAAAGCAGCAATCGCCGATTGGCCGCGAAATCCAATGGGGCACAAAGTCGTTGAGGTTGAAGTCAAGAATCAGGGGATAAAATGTCCGCCGTATACTGGCTTTCTTTTAGCAGGAGAGGTGAAGATCGCGATTATAGGCGGAGATGATTATCGGGTAGGGCAGATCATCAAAGGCGGGGAGTTTCGATTAATTGCAATTTCCCCTGACTCCATCGAGGTCCTTCTCAACGGAGCAAATGAAACGTTGAAGGTGCCAATCGAAAAACAAAAGCCATAGATCAAAATCCAAAAATTATCAATTGAACTAAACCAATGTTAAAATACTCAAGCATTCAAAAAGCGGTGTTAAGTTTAGGATTTTCCTTCATCGTCGTCATTTTTGTCGGCAGTTGTGCTACAGATGATAAGACGGCCACTGAAAACGCCGCATACGAGGCTTGGAAAGAAGTTGCCAAGCGGAGCCCCGGGGCTCCTCAAGTTTTTGCTGATCTTCCTCCCATGCCTATTTCTAAACCTGAGGTCTCAGAGTTCCTGATTTCTCCCTCGGACCCACTTCCACAAATTCCCGTGAAGGATATCGATCTTGCTCGGGAGGCGGAAATCAGTGTTTTACTTCGTGCCTTAGCTGATGCAGCAGACCTAAATATTTTAGTGGGAAACAACGTGAAGGGGTCTATTCGCGTGAACTTGAAAAAGGGAGTGCGATGGGATCGCCTTTTCCGTGCGATTATCGAGGCAAATGGACTTCATTATGAATTGAATGACGATCTGCTTCGCGTTTATGCAGCGGAGGACATTCAAAAAAACATTGCCATGGAGGAGGCGCTGCAAAAACAGCTCGCTGCTGCCAATAAAAGAGAGCAGGCAGAACCCAAACAAATGCAACTAGTGCGAATACGATACGCGGACGTAAACAGTGTAGCTAATACCGTCCGGGAGACGATGTTGAGTGTTTTGGGAAAGGAAGATACAGATGATGACCAGTCAGAAAGTGAGGCGACTCCGCCAGGCCCAATGCAACGTAATTTCATGGTTAAGGCAGATAGTGATGCAGGGCAGATCATCTTGCATGGAATACCTTCAGATCTAGCAAAAGCCGAGCTACTCATCCAGCGCCTTGATCAACCTTCTCGTCAAATCTTGATTGAGGCCAGCATAGTGCAGGCTAATAACGAGGTCGCTCGCCAATTGGGTGTTCAATGGGGTGTTTTTGATCAGTCTGGTTCCGGGTCCCAAATTGGAAGTTCGGCCCGAGGCAATGGTATTATTGAGGATACCGGATTTAACTCAAATTTCCCGGCTGGATTTGATCCTATTGAGTCGGGTTTCATCTTCGGAGCAGCAAAGGTTCGCGGGACGCGGGTCTTACAAGCTCAATTGTCCGCCCTGCAAAAAAACGGACGACTCAACATTATTTCAAGGCCGTCGATCACCACAATCGACCAGCGCCCAGCGACGATTGAGAGTGGTGAGGAAAGGCCCTTTGCGAGCGCAGCAGGGACAGGGATTGGAGCCGTTGCGCAGGTGCAATTCAAGCAGGCTATTCTCCGTCTTGAGGTGACCCCTCACGTTATTGATGAAAATTGGGTAAAACTTGATGTGAATACCACTAAAGATGATTTTGATGACACGCGGTCGATCAATATCAATGGAAATATCCAGGTCCCAATCTTAACAAGGTCGGCGGTCACTTCCTTGTATTTGGCAAATGGTCAAACAACTGTAATTGGGGGATTATCTTCGGAGACTAAATCAAAGCAAAGAGACGGTCTACCAATTCTGAAAGACATTCCCGGTTTAGGGAAGATGTTTGAAAGCCAAAATGATCGAAACGGATTTAGCGATACTTTGATCTTCATTACTCCTCATATCCTTCCTCAAAAGGGTGCGAGTTTGCGCAAAGGATCGAAATAGTTTTTATTGGATGTTTATGAAACTGGAGGAAATGCTCTACGATGAGGGATACCTCTCAAAGGACCAGTTTCTTCAGGTCCAAAATTCTCCCCGGCCTCGAGGAGTAGGGATTCATGAATACATCATCCGAGAGGGTTTTCTCTCCGACGAGGAGATGGTGGATATTTTAGCAGCCCGTCTTCGTATTCCAAAATATGAACCTGATGAATATCCGGGCGATCCTGATATTGCAGGTCTCCTCGCGCCTGCACTAGCAATCAAACACCGGGTTATTCCCCTTCAAAGGGTCGACCAACTCTTGCTTGTTGCGATGACTGACCCCACTGCGGTGGTTGATTTAGATGCGGTTCACCGACATCTCAAAATGGAGCTGGAGCCTATTATTTGCAGCGAAAAACAATTCACGGCATTAATGGACAGCGCCTATGGCCTCGCCTCCGGGGCGCGATCGATTCATGATGAAATTGAAGCGGTCGAATATGTTACTCCAAATGGAGATGAAGAAGATGAGGGTGAAGAGGCTCAGGTTGAGGAGTTAAGAGATATCGCGGAAGACACCTCAGCGGTCAATAATGTTGATTGGATCATTACCCAAGCGGTTCGAGAGGGGGCTAGTGATGTTCATCTTTCTCCAGAGAGAAACCATGTTCTTGTGAGGTTGAGAGTGGATGGGGTTTTAAAGGACATTGCTCCTATTCCGAAAGGGATGATGCTTTCGGTGGTATCCCGTCTTAAGATTCTTGGGCAAATGGATATTGCAGTGACGCGGGTCCCTCAGGACGGTCGTTTCACTGCTCGTGTCAGTGGCCGCGAAATCAATATCCGGGTTTCTTCACTGCCAACCATTTATGGCGAGAATGTGGTCTTGCGTTTATTGGATATGAACGCGCTTGTGTTCAAGCTTGAGCAGTTAGGGATGCGAGAGTGTGACATTCAAAAGATTGAGCAAACAATCGCCCGTCCCCATGGGATGATTTTGAATACTGGTCCTACAGGGAGTGGTAAGACAACGACTCTCTATTCTATCCTTTCCATGCTCAATCGGCCGGAAGTCAACATTATCACGGTAGAGGATCCAGTGGAATACAGGGTCCCACGTATTCGTCAGGTAGAATTGAATCGTCGAGCCGGGATGACATTTGCTGGAAGCCTCAGGAGTATGTTGCGTCAAGATCCGGATATTGCGATGATCGGCGAAATTCGAGATGCGGAAACTGGTAATATTTCAATCCAAGCCGCTTTGACCGGACACCTAGTCCTCAGTACCATCCATACAAATAGTGCGATTGGCACGGTTTCACGACTCATGGATATGGGGGTCGAGTCCTTTCTTATTTCTTCGGTTCTTTCCTGCGTAATCGGTCAGCGTCTTGTGCGAAGAATCTGTGAAGATTGCGCGGAGCCCTATGATCCTCCTGCAAGTGCCCTTGAGTTTTGGAGCCTAGAAAATGATGGAAAGTCAAAATTTTTGAGAGGAACGGGATGTCATCGTTGCCGCCAAACCGGCTATCGCGGACGTATCGGGATTTATGAAGTGCTTAAGATTGACGATCAATTGAAGTCACTGATTGCTAACGGTGCGGAGGAGTCTGTCCTCTTGAAGACCGCGTTGGCAAGTGGACAGTACACGACAATGAAACAGGATGCCTCGATTAAGGTTCAACAAGGTTTGACGACTGTAGAAGAAGTAACCGCTGAAATAGCGGTCTAGACACCTACGTTTTTTTAGTGCCTCGATAAAGCTTTAAAACTTCTTACCAAATGCTGCTTTATGGCTGAATTTTCTTATCAAGCTTTTGATCAAAATGGCCAAATTCGGAATGGCACCCTAACTGCCGAGGATCTGGAAGATGCCCTTGAAAAAATTTCGCAGGTGGGGCTCATGCCCATTGATATAAAGAGGGGGGGCAAGGGGAACTCGGGCTTATTTCATCAGCTTAAAACTCGTTATCTCCCGGTTCCCCCTGTTGACTTGATTGTTTTCACAAAGCAGTTGGCAACGATGATCCGGGTTGGGATTCCAATGCCTCAGGCATTTTCGATTCTCAAAGATCAAACCGAGCAACCAAGGTTGAGATTAATCGCTGAAACTATCCGGCGAGATATTGAAGGGGGGATGAGCCTCTCAAAAGCAGCGGGTAAACATCCCAAAGTTTTCTCAGTGATGTTTTGTAGTATGATTGAGGCGGGGGAGACAAGCGGAACCCTCCCAGAGGTTCTAGATCGGCTTTTGTATTTGATTGAGCATGAAGCGAAGGTCAAGGGAGAGATCAAGACCGCCATGCGCTATCCTCAATTAGTGATCGGAACTTTAGCGATCGCCTTTTTGGTGATGATTGGATATGTGATTCCGCAATTTGTCGAATTTTTCACTGCTCAGAACCTCGATTTACCTCTTCCTACCCGCTTATGTATTTTAATGAGTGAGGTGTTGACTCAGTATGGTTTGATTTGTCTGTTGGGATTCATAGTGATGGCCTTCATTAGTCATCGCTTTTTTTATCGGACCCAAAAAGGCCGAATGATAAGGGATCAAGCATTCCTGGCATTACCTCTTATCGGACCGATCTTGGTGAAAATATCAATGTCCCGCTTCGCAAATATCCTTTCACTTCTCCAATCAAGTGGGGTGTTGATTCTAGATTCGTTGCAAATTTTATCTAAAACGATGGGAAATGCCGCAATTTCAAAGGAATTTGACAAGATTCGAGAAATGCTTGAAGAGGGGCAGGGAATTTCAGGCCCCCTAGCATCCTGTAAATATTTCCCACCGATGCTTATTAATATGGTGCGGATTGGTGAGCGTTCTGGTCAACTTGATCAAATGCTAAGTCATGTCTCGGAGCATTACGACGTTGAGTCGAGTTATAAACTCAAAAAAATGACGGATGCGATCGGGCCAATTTTAATTGTTTCTCTGACAGGAGTTGTGGGATTCTTTGCTTTAGCGATCTATATGCCAATGTGGGAGCTCACCCAGCTAGCGGGTAAAAAATTATAACTGAGGGCTTTTATGGATTTAGTCGATTTAATGAGTTATGCGGTAGAAGCCAGAGCTTCGGACATACATATGGCGCCCGGTCGTTACCCCATGTTACGAATCGATGGGGAACTTCAGCCCGTGGTAGAGGGCTTCCCAATTCTAAGCAAAAACGATTGCGAAAATATTATCTCAAAGATGCTCAGGCCTGATCAGTCTGAAACCCTTGCACAAGAACTGGAAATCGATATCAGTTATGCCGCTGAGACGGCTCAGGGGAACATAAGATTACGGGTCAATATTCATCAACAGCAACAAGGGCTTGCAGCGGTCTGCCGGATCGTTCCTGATAAAATCCCCGGACCTGAGGCTCTTGCCCTTGAGGAATCAATTTATCGATTTGCAAAACTTCCACGCGGGCTAATTTTATTTACTGGAGCTACTGGGACGGGAAAGTCAACGACTCTTGCGTGCCTGATTGATATCATCAATCAGCAGCGACGAAGTCATATCCTAACGGTGGAAGATCCTATCGAATATACTTATTCGGAGAAAAGTGCGTGCATTACGCAGCGTGAGTTGGGCTTGCATACAAAAGGATTTGCTCCTGCCCTGAAATCGGCGTTAAGAGAGGACCCTGACGTGATCCTGGTTGGAGAAATGCGAGACTTGGAGACAATTTCTCTCGCGCTGACAGCAAGCGAGACAGGTCATCTTGTCTTTTCAACGGTTCACACCAGTGATACCTCGCAAACTATCGATCGGATCATTGACGTTTTCCCTCCGGTGCAGCAAGCATTGGTTAGGTCGCAACTTGCGGCGGTCCTGCAGGGAGTGGTGACGCAGGTCTTACTACCCCGCTCAGTGGGAGAGGGGCGAGTAGCGGCTCGTGAAATTTTGATACCGAACCCTGCGGTGAGAACTCTCATCCGAGAAGGCAATACCCACCAACTCTACAGTTCACTTACTTCAGGATTACAGGAGGGGATGTGCCCCCTTGAGCTTTCGCTGGCCGATAAAGTCCGCCGAGGTGTCATCGATAAGACGGTTGCGGAAATGGCAGCAAATCGGCCAGACATCTATAGCGATTACTTGATGAATCTAAACTACCCAGAATACGTGCCTGGCTTAGCGGTTGCTGATGTTGAAAAATATGAGGGAGACTTGAAACAAGAGTCTGTCGCTGAGTGGGACTAGGGTGCCCTCCATCGGTTTTGCTATTAGCAGGCTAGGGGAAATACTTCCCTACAGCCCTTTATTTAGTGGCCTGGGAGACAACCTTCTGAGGTCCCCCTATCGGAAAAAATCTTCCGGGATCAACCTTCTTATTCTGGCTCGGGATTCTGATGCGGTACCCGCGTTGATTTCTGACGTTGCCCAGAAGTAGTTGCCAGTGCGCTGAATGCTGACGGTCCCCGCTTCCGGAAAGACCACAGTTTGTGCTTCACCATCTTCCCAGCCCTGATTTTGTAATGTTCTGAGCGCAAACTGGAGTCCGGACTCGGCAGTATAGAAGGCTTGAAATTTTTGGTTAGCGTTAAGATAGGCATATTGCGCGGTGGAGGAGAGGGAGACAATTGCGAGTCCCAAAGCGCTGACGGTGACCATGACAATCACTACGACCATTAAAAATGCACCTTTTTGGTGATAACGGGGTGATGAGTTTTGGTCTATTTTCACTGAGCTTGTAGCTGGTTAGGGTCTAAAAAAATGGCGACGTTTGAACAAGTGGAACAAAGGAGAATCCGAAGTCTAGTAGTTTGCCCGTGGCTCGATGATCGAAGTCAAGGTAATCGCTTCGGCCCCCACGCACCTGAGCTGCAGCGTAATGAAGTTATTTGATGAGGAGACTTCAAAAAGATCGACATCGTCTAACAATGTACTCCCGTTCAGGAGGAGGGGTGCGCCCGATCCACCCTTCCATATCAGAGAATTTTTTTGGTCCATATTTTGAGGATGATTCGAGTGCCACTGCATTTGGCTCGTTCCGCTGATTAATATGCTTGTTGCCTGAGAAAACGTTAACTCTTTAATCAGGCGATTCATCGCCGCTTGAAGGTTTTGGCCTTTTTCCACAGCACTGCGACTAGCGACGTAGTTTTGGGTTAAAGTGGTAAACAAGATTGCCCCAAAGCTCAGGCCAATCCCAAGAAGGGTGAGGATTGCGATGATCTCCAATAAGCTGAAGCCATTTCTTTTCTTCGAATAATTCTTCATGGGTTAATCGATCTCAAAGAAATAGGAAGTGAGTGATTCCCCATTGGGATAAGTGAGGGTTAGCCGGAGAGTTTCTCGCTGATTAGGGGAGGGGATCAGTTGTCCTTGGGAGTTGAAGCGCATCCATTCAGAGACCCAGCTGATCGTTTGCGTTGGGTCAGAGGATGCTAGCGTATTGTCTATTTCATCATGTAGTGCCTCCAAATTATCGGTGTAGTTATTTCGATAGAGAGATGAGATTATTTCCATTTGGTTCCGGAGATTCTGGGTGTCCGGCAAGCTGTTAATCGCTTTGCGGCTTCCTTCAATCGAAGTGCCGATCAGGGGGAGCATGATTGCGATGAGAATCGCTGATAAGAGTAAACCCATAATCAGCTCAATGAGCGTGAATCCTCTAAAAGGGAGGAGCTTGATCTTGGTTTCTAGGTTTTTCTTCATTGTATTAGCCCCGTATTGGCGACGATCGTGATCGTTTTGGAAACTCCATTTTTGGATAAAATAATATTTTGATTCGAGCTTAGAAGAGTGCCTGTTTCTGTGTTCGGTCTGCCCCAAGAATCGAAGTGAATGACGGTCCCTGATGTCGTAGTGATATCTTCTCCCAAATTTCGCTGATTCTCTTGTGTCCCTGGTATGAGTGAGGGGGTAAAGCCATCTCCTGGTGAGATTACGGGGCCGAGCTGATAGCTGCTGTTGCTCGAAAAAACTAAGCGCCATGGGTAGACATCGTTTTGTGCTCTTAGCTGAGCATGGCGGAGGTGAGATTTTAAAGTGTCGATTTCACGGGTGAATTCTGCGTCGATCTGGTTTTTTTGGCTAAAGATCACTGCTGTAAGAATGCCGATGAGGACTAAAGCAGCGATCGTTTCGATTAGGGTGAATCCAGGCGTTCGCCAAATCCCTTTCGTTTGTCCGTGAAGCATCCTCCTTTCTCTCCTCATCCCTTTAAGAATACTCATGTTGTTGATTGGGGAAAATGATAAAGTAGTGGGGAAGCTAATGTCTGGCCACTGGAATGCTAAGTTAAGGTTGGCAGACCTCGTGAAGTTGTATTTAGGGGGTGATTGTTCGAAGCGCTCTTCGGCGGATTTCTTGTTATCTGCAGAGAAGAGGTCGCAAGCACCCTCGGGCGTCTATTTTCACCAGTCCGAAACTTGAACCGGGTCGATCTCAAATTCCCTAGCGATTTGGTGGATGGTCTTCACTTCTTTGAGGACTTCAATAGCGACCCGGGCTTTGAACTCGGGTTGTGTTTCCTTCGTTTTTCTTTCATTTTCATTGTTTCGGTTTGGTTCTTAAACCGCACCGGTCCAACACAATCATCACTTAGACCCTGAACTGAAATCTAGGGTTCTCCTTAAAGTTTCTCCTGAGGACTGAATTACCTTCAGCAAGAAAAAAGCCGCCACTTGTGTGGCGGCTTTTCAAGCTTTAAGAAACCTAAAACTCGATGTAGATGATCGTCCGTGTTAGGCAACTTCCCGAGAAACTTTAAACGCGTCTCAGGAGGAGTTGGATGGATCTATTGTTCGGTTCCAAGGGTGTAGACGCCTGGACCGATACCAGTTGCTGCAGTGTAGTTGACACCATATTCGATATCCTTAAATTCGATGGAGGTGACTGTTCCGCTGGTCGGAGTGATGATGTAGTCCTCTCCAAGGTCGGTATCGACGGCTACGTTGGTTCCAGCGAGTTGGTTCTGTCCCCACTGAAGCGCTTCGCGGCTGTTGAGTTCGGCGACTCCAGCCTCAATAGCTTTAATTTTGGCCTGCTCGGACATGTCGATGTATTTGGGGACTGCAATGGCAGTCAGGATCCCCAAAAGGACAAGGACAGCGATCACCTCAATCAGGGTAAACCCCTTACGATTCTTCTTTGTTTTGTTTGTGTTATTTTTCATTACTTAGCTTTGTTGCCGGACAGCGCTGTCCGATTTGTTGAAAGTTTGTGGATAAACTGTCCATAAAGTGTGAATAACATTTCATGAGACCGAAAAACCACCCTTTCTATGGACATTTTTGAAAATATTTTCGCAATGTCAACATTATTTAACTTTTTTTTAAACGAAATTGTAAGCCTCCCTTAAAGGGGGAGAGATTCAAATTCAGTTTCATCGTTCTGTAGTATTCGATTGATTATCGGGGGGAGGGCCTTTCCCCGGCCCTTCGTAGGGAATGACGCGGCGATCACAAAACCGGTTACAAAAGAAAACCTTTTTCGAGAGGCGGCGAAAAAGGCGCGAAATGCTTGATTCCACTAGGCTTTACTGCCCGAGAAGATCAAAGAGATTGCCACCGGAATGGCCTGACGATTCGCCGTCCCCCACCGCTGGCCCGGTGGCGGCGGGAAGATAGAGGTTTGGCAGGTATGGGGGCATGAGGGCTTCCGAAGTCAGACGCTTCAAGGAAATCGAAGCCAAACATCCCAAGCTCAAAAGGATCTCTGCCCATTTGGCCATGGAAAACGAAGCGCTCAAGGAAAGCATCAACCGCTGCTATCGCCGTGAGGTTTTCGATGCCTATTTTTTCGGATCACTCGAACAAGTGCGGGAGATCACTCATCACTGGACGATTTCTTACAACGAAGAGCGTCCCCATCAATCACTCGGAAACCTGCCCTCAGCATTCTTCCGCCAACAACAAGCCCAAACCAAAAACCAACGCCTCTCCGCCAAAAACTCTTTTTTTCAAATATCCCTTTGGCGGGGAAGCATGCAGGAGGGGCAATACCGAATGTGGGAACTTGCGTAGCCGCCGAACCCAAACAGCAAAGATGTTTCGGATAATCGACACGTTGCAGGAACGGAGCACCTTTAAAACCGATAGCGGAAGGCGACTCCCGGGTATTTCAACCCCCAATAGATCGCGCTCAACGACAGGTTGTCATTGATTCTTCGGCTGAGGGTCAGGTGGGTGTCAGTGCCACTGTATTGCACCATCAGGGAGGCTGCTTGATGAGTCAGGTTCACTCCGGCCAGGGGGCGGAGATCATCCAGCTCTGTGATCCAAGCGGCTCCAAAATAGGGAGCCGGAGTGATTCCGAAAAACTTTAGATCGGGTAGAGCCTTGCTAACGGTGGCAAAGAAACTTCTTGATTCGGTTTCTTCTCCGCCGGAACTGAAGTCATCGTAGCTCGTTCCAAGCAGGACAGCGGGGCGCCAGCCTTCCGGATCTTCGCTCACGAGGCGAAACGTGGCATTGAAGGTGACTTGATCAACCATCGGGCGATAATCAAAACCTAGCCCCAGATCTTTGGTGATCCACCAGCGAAAACTGGAGAACAACTGTCCGGCGTCGGTCTTCTCGGGAATCCATCGTCCGGTGAGGACAAACCTGTAATCATTTGCTACGCCACTCACGGTGCCGCCTTCGCCCGGTCACATCGGTCAGGTTGGGACCTCGGAAACAATGAAGGGTGCCCCACTTTCCTGAGTCAGGTTCCCAAAGGAAGTGGAGCTGCCAAAAGAACGAGGAATGTACCTTGTCCATGATTTTTTCTGCTGACTATTAGTGACGGAGGTTTCGCTGGTGTCGAGGGGGTCAAAGGCATCCTGAGCGATCGCCTTTGTAAGAAAGCCCAGGGCGAAGAGAATGAAAATGGCAGGGTTTGAATGAGTGGTGTGTCCCATATCCATCAAATAGACCTTACCATCAGGGTAGCCGGTGATTGGTCATTGTCAAATTCAAGACGGTTGCCTGATTTCACTGCATCAAAAAATGAAATGCCAATTAAGCTATTGTTGGAGTGGTTGTCCTGATTTGTGCGGCCATTTGTTTGGTGTTTGAGGCGGACCTGGCGGAGGCAATCGAACTCACTCCGTCGTTTGAAGAAAAGGTAGCCGACCTCACGGTATTAATTAAAGATGTGCTGGTGGCCAAGTGGAAGGATCGCGTCGCCAGGATCGAAATTGGAGAAGCAGGGTTCAGTTGACCCGAAGCCATTCCCAAGACCTGGCTGGCCTTGGCTTTGTAGGGGCTGATCGGTGGAGCCACCTCCTACATGCGAAAGGAAAACCGGGCCTTTGCCATTTTCGCATGCGGACTCGCGGTGGTCGCCCCAGATAGGCTACTCGTTTTTCGTCGAAAGGCAGATTTTCGGTTATGAGGCTTCCACAAACGGGATGATCGCGTTTTTGCTCTTCGCGTTGAAGTCAGGTAAGATGGTCTATGCGTTGATGAGGAAGAGGTTCACGAAGTAGCTCTAGGCCGAAGGCAATCATCAGGATTCGTGGTGAGATCGCTTGATCTTGGTGCGGTGTCCCGCTTGACTGCCCGCCACATGAGCGACGAGGCACATCCAGCCCTGGCCCAGTTAGTGGGCGGTACTTCCAAGGTTCTTTCGGAGAGGGAATTGGACGCGAAGCTGAAGGAGGGACGTCCCCTGCGAATCAAATTTGGAGTGGATCCCACGGCTCCCGATATTCATCTGGGCCACACAGTGCCGCTGGAAAAGTTGAGGCAATTCCAGAAGCTGGGACATCAAGCTGTTTTGCTCATTGGAGATTTTACTGCCACCGTCGGTGACCCCACCGGGCGGAGCACGGCTCGCCCCCCACTGACTCGCGAGGAGGTCCTGGCCAATGCTCAGACCTACACTGATCAGGCCTTCAAGGTTCTCGACCGTGAAAAGACCAAGATCATTTTCAATGGCGACTGGTTTCGCAAGATGACCTACGAACAGGTCCTGAAACTTAATGCCCGGGTCACCCTTCAGCAGATGCTCCAGCGAGAAGATTTTAAGGAACGGGTTTCCAAAGGAACCGAAGTCCGGCTTCATGAGATTCAATACCCCATCATGCAGGGTTGGGATTCCGTCGAGCTCGAGGCCGACGTCGAGATCGGAGGAACGGACCAGCTTTTCAATATGTTGGTGGGTCGTGATCTTCAGAAGGAAGAGGGGCAGGACCAGCAGTCGGTGATTTGTATGCCTTTGCTGGAGGGGCTCGACGGGGTAAAAAAGATGTCGAAAAGCGCGCACAATTACGTGGGCGTCAGCGAAAAACCCAACGAGATGTTCGGGAAGCTCATGAGCGTGAGTGACGAACTCATGGATCGCTACTACCTTTTGCTTTTGGGGGTGGAGCGGGATGCAGAGTTGCATCCGATGGAGGCCAAGAAGGAACTGGCCCGCCGGATCGTGGCCCGCTATCACGGCGAAGAAGCCGGAGCCGCCGCCAAAGCTGATTGGGATACCCGGTTTTCCAAAAGAGATATCGGGGCGGTCGATCTTCCCGAAGTGGCGGCCGCCAATCTGTCCGGGAATGTCCTAGAGGTTGTCAGCGGCGTCTTCCGGGACTCCTTCGGGCTCGAAAAATCCAATGGCGAGCTTCGCAAGCAGTTCATCACCACCGGGGCGGTGCAATTGGATGGTGAAAAGCTCACCGACCCGATGGCCGCGTTTTTGGGCGAGGCCGGTCAGGTGCTGCGGCTTTCCAAGAAACAGAGTGTGCGGCTCGTTTAAACCGAAATCCGGATTTTCCACCGTGACAGGAATCGGGGAAATGCCACTGGCCCAATCGCGGGTGGTGGGCTAGTTTCCGGGTAGTTCAGAATTCATGAGTGACTTTTTCTACGCTGCCCTGCTTATCCTTGTGGTGATCGCGTTGTTCAACGTGATGATTTTTGTTCACGAGCTGGGTCATTTCCTGGCCGCACGTTGGCGGGGATTGAAGATCGATCGTTTCCAAATTTGGTTTGGTAAGCCGATCTGGAAGAAGGAGATCAACGGGGTGCAATACGGCCTGGGGTGGATTCCGGCTGGAGGATTTGTGGCGTTGCCTCAAATGGCAGCGATGGAGTCGGTGGAAGGACAGAATATCGGGGGGGAAGAGCTGCCGCCCATTTCTCCGCTCGATAAAATCATCGTGGCCTTTGCCGGACCGCTTTTTAGTTTGCTCCTGGCGGTGGCGGCGGCGTTTGTCGTTTGGGGAACCGGAAAGCCGCTCGATGCCATAAAGACCAACGTGGTCGGCGGCGTGGCTGCTGGCGAGCCGGCTGACGGGGTGCTGTTTCCCGGAGACAAGATCCTCAAAATCGACGGAGAGCCGGTGCAATGGTTTCGCGGTCGCATTTTCGATGACATCAGCACCAAAATCATGCTCACCAAGGGCGATCACGTCGATTTCGAGGTCCAGCGGGATGGCAAGATCATAACCGTGACCACGGATTTCAAGATTGCTGAAACCAAGTGGTATCATCGCCGCGCCCTGCCGCGGGTCGGGATCTCGCCGGGCGGAGATGTGGTGGTGGGCGAGTTGGTCAAAGGAGAAGGAAAGAGCCCCGCCGAGAGAGCTGAATTGAAGGTTGGGGATAAAATCGTCAGTATTAACGGGCAAAAGATTTATGGTTTCGGTCAGTTCACCCGAATGGTGCAGGAGTCTGACGAGAAACCCCTCGAGTTTGGGGTGGAACGCAAAGGCGAGAAGTTGACTCTCAGTGTGAAGCCGCTCAAACCGCTGGGCGAGGGGTCCAAAAAAGCAATGGTTGGAATTGTCCCGGACGGTTCCAAAATGATCTCAACCGAGATTCTCCACCCGAATCCCTGGGAGCAGGTCCGGGACAGTGTTCGGACAATGTGGATGACCATCAAGACCGTGACCTCGCCATCGTCTCATGTCGGAGTGGATCAACTCGCGGGACCGATCGGGATCGCTAAGACCAAGTTCCTTTTGTTGCAACAACCCAACGGCTGGCTGCGGGTGCTCGCCTTTTTTGTCTTGTTCAATATTAACCTCGCGATTCTCAACATGCTACCTTTGCCCGTGCTGGATGGGGGACACATTGTTATGGCAAGCCTAGAGTGGTTGCGTGGCAAACCTCTCCCTTCGCGCTTTCTCGAATCATTGCAGGCTGGTTTTGCTCTCCTTTTGATGGGATTCATGCTCTATATCACCACTAAGGACATCGGTGACGAGATCCGGGACGAGCCCAAGGTGCAAAAGTTGGTCTGGCCCGAAGGCGCTGGTGGTCCGACCGGATAGCAAAAATGAGACACTCCAAACCATCGGTCACCATCGCCAGGGTGCTTTACATCCTGTTGTGCCTTTTGGCAGGAGTGGCCATCGCGGTGAGCACGCCGAGCATCGAGCTCTGGGTGGGGTTGTTCGGATCGTTGATCGTGGCGATCCTTTTCATCCTGCTGGAAAGCTCGATGCGCAACTTTACCTTGCGCGGGTTTTCCACGGCGACCTTCGGCATTGGCGTGGGGTTGCTCTGTGCTTTTTTGCTGAACAAGGCCCAAGTGCCTGCCTTGATCGAGATCGCGGCCTCGCCCATCGAAATCGACGGCCTCGGTAAAACCCTAGCTCTGGCGTTCACCGTCATTTCATACGCCAGCTTTGCGTTTCTAGGAGCGGTCCTGGCCTTGCGGAGCGATCAGGAAGAGTTTTCGTTCATTATCCCATACGTCCGTTTTCGTCAGGATGCCGCTTCCGGCCAGGTGATGATTCTTGACGCTGAGGTCATCATGGACGGTCGCTTGCCCGCTCTCCTAGCGGCGGGATTTTTGACTGGTCGGGTTTTGGTGCCCCAGTTTGTTCTTGATGAACTTCAGGTCATGGCGAACTCGCCGGCTGCCGGGAAACGACAGCGGGGACAGCGGGGATTGGAGATCCTGAGCGATTTACAGAAGAACCCCGCGGTACCGGTATCTATACAGGATTCAAGAGGTATGGCCGAAGATGAATCCTTTCAGGGGCGTCTCGTGCAAACCGCCAAAATGCTATCGGGCCGGTTGGTGACGACCGATGAAAACCTGACCAAGGTGGCTCATTTGCAGGGAGCGGATATCATCAATCTCAATGACCTTTCAGATGCCTTGAAACCCTCGGTGGTCGTTGGTGAATCGGTCAGGCTGGCCTTGGTTCGGGCCGGGAAAGACGACCATCAGGCGGTGGGCTACATGCCCGATGGCACCATGATCGTGGTCAATCATGCCATCGATAAGATCGGGTCCAGTCAGGATGTTACGGTGATCAGCACCTTGCAGACCAGTGCCGGCCAGATGGTCTTTGCGGAGTTGAACAGCCGAGAGGAACCCTAGGATGGCTGAAGTGAAAGCGATCTCGGTCACGCAAATGGCGCGGCGGATACGAAATCTTCTCGAGATCGAGATCGGTGGTGTCTGGGTGGAAGGCGAGGTTAGTAATCTTCGCAAGCAGGGCAGCGGTCATTGGTATTTTTCTCTCAAGGATGAATTTGCCCAGATGTCCTGTGCCATGTTCGGGGCTCGTCGACGTAAAGGGCACGAGGTCGTCGAGGATGGTATGAAGGTGCAGGTGTTTGGAGAGGTCAGCTTTTATGAAGCCCGGGGCAGCACCCAGCTGATCGTGCAAAAGGTTCAGGCGGTGGGCGCGGGAGATTTGCAGGCACGATTTGAGGCGTTGAAGGCCAAGCTCGATCACGAAGGGCTTTTCTCTTCCAAAAGAAAGCGATCCTTGCCTGCTTTTCCTAGGGTGGTTGGAATTGTCACCTCTCCTACTGGAGCGGCCTTGCAGGATATGAAAAATATCCTCTCGCGTCGGGCACCTTGGCTGACGGTGGTTCTTTACCCGGTTGCGGTCCAAGGTCGTGGTGCGGAAAATGGGATTGCCGCCGCCATTCGTTCGGTTGAGCAAGGAGCCGACAAAAACCATCCTAAACCTGAGGTTTTGATCGTGGGACGGGGAGGGGGATCATTGGAAGATCTCTGGAATTTCAATGAAGAGGTAGTGGCCCGTGCTATTGCCGATTGCTCGGTGCCGGTCGTAAGTGCGGTGGGTCACGAGATTGATTTCACCATCTCCGACTTTGTCGCCGATTTGCGCGCTCCCACCCCGAGTGCGGCGGCGGAGTTAGTGGTGCCGGATCAACAAGAGCTGCAGGAGCGTCTGCGCTCGTTGGAGAAACGGCTTAGGCGGGTGGTGCGGGGAACGATTGACCGTAGGGCCGAGCAACTGGATTACTACGAGCGGAGTCTTTTTGGACAATCCTCGGAGCGCAAGCTACAGGGGCCGATTTTTCGCTTGGAGGGATTGCAGCGCGATTTTCTGGCGGTGGTGGAGGACGAGATGGACCGGCGGGAGCGCTTGATTGCCGATTACTTGGCCAACTGGAAACGTTACCACCCGCGCGAGATTTTGAAACGTAGGCAGGAGTCACTTGATCAACTCGCCATGCAGTGGCGCGGGGTGGTGAACCGGACGCTGGAGGGGCACGAACGACGAATCGAACGGCTCGCTTCACTGCTGCATGCTCTGGGGCCTGACAATATTTTGAAACGGGGATTCGCGGTGGCCTTTGGACCGGGCGGAGAGGTCCTGAAATCGAAGGAGGCGGTCTTAGATGGAGACGAGGTGAGGGTGCGCTTGAGCGACGGGGAAATCAGGACCGTGGTGCAGGAAGGATCTCACTGAGAGATTGAGTGAAGCGGTCTGAGAATTGGCGGCGATTGTTGATGGCCGAGGCTTATGTTATGTTCTTGAGTTGGTTCGGGATGTGGACGGTGCGATTTCGAGGTCGTTAAAAATCGTGGTTGGGGGGACTGCAGGATGTCATTTGCACCGATCCGTGGTGTATCAACTTTTGAGAAACCTTTATGAAGGAGGACGGCTGAACCAATATGTTCTGAGCGATATGCACGTTGATAATCTTTTGGTGCAGCGTGGCGAAAAGGGGAGGTCCGAACGGCTGTTCATCATCGATGGGATGGGAAATGCCGACTTTCCTAAGTATTGTCACTGGTCGAAGTGGATGTGTCAGAAAAAAATTGCTCGTAAATTGGTCTGGATGCTTCAGTTGGCGGGTCTGGAGGTCGGAAAGGTGATGAGTTCCCGGTAGACTCCCTGGGTAGCGTTGATCATACGGGCGAGAGAGAAGTCCTCGTGAACATCGGTCATCAGATCACTGGTCGCGTCCCAGGACGCGGGAAGATTGTCGAGTGTTTTCATCAAATGATCAAGTAGGCGATTGGGGGAAAAAGCGAAAAAAGGGCGTCCGACAAAATTGTCGGCTTTGAGTCGTTCATAGTTTTCTCTGGTGACAAGGGGCGCTTGATGAGCGGAGTTGACGGGGATCACCGGGACACCGAGGGCCAGCGATTCAATTGCAACCCTCCCCACTCCAAGAGTGATTGAGGCTTTCCTGAGGTAAGGTTCAAGCGATGGTACGAAACCATGAAGGATCACGGATGGTTGTGCCGGATCGAGAAAAGGGGCAGCCGCTTCCCTGACTGATTCCAGATGCTCGCCGTCGCCGAGAATGTCAAACTGGGCATCGGGAAAGGTAGTTCGTATTTTAGGCCAGATGTGACGAAGGAAAGAGGTGAGAAAAATTGAGTGTTTGCTGTCGATTCGGCTGGCGTAGAGGATCCGGACGAGATTGGGGCAGGTTCTGGCTTTCGGTTGGGGTGAATTGATCAGGCCGTTGTAGATGACGCGGCATCTCTTGCGAAGCGGGTCGGCAGGGGACAATGCCGTGAGTCGATTCGGAGAAACAACGATCATGCGGTCGATCCAACGGCGAATCATTGAAGGACGCGCATCCAGTCGGATGCGGCCGTGGATGGTGGCCACACAGGGTGTTTTTGAGCACGATCCGGCAATCACCGAGGCGAGGATCGGGAGCCGCTGATGGCCGTGCACGATGTCGATTTTCTTCTCGGTGATTAGGGAGCGGATGAGTTTGACGGACCAAGGAAGTCGGAGGTTGCTGAAGCGATGGGGCAGGAAGGTGACCTTGGGGTGCAGATACTTTTCCTGACGGCCCTTGCGGGCAAGGACGATCACTTTGTTTCCGGATTTTGCTAAGCCGTTGGCCAATTCTCGAACATGAACTTCGGTGCCACCGAGATCGAAGTTTTTGACGAGTAAAAGGATGGTCATTGAGCGGTGGAAGAGGTCAGGACTGGATAATTGTTGCCTTGGTTGAGCTGAAAGTATTTTTCGGCGGTGAGTTAGTTATAGTGCTCAATCCGCTCTCTTTCCGGGTCGGAGAGGCTGTCCTTGATCCGCTGAATTTTTTCAAGATGATTTTTTTCGATAAAAGTAGGACGGGCAAAGTCGGGAGAGGTGATGATCAAAGGAGATTTTTCCTTTATGGATGGCTTTGTCAAAGTTGTCTTTCATGACTTGGACCGAAGTTTGTGGAGAGAGAGTTGGCTGACCTTGATGTGCTCTTGACCCTACGGGGGACTGAAATAGCAAGGTTTCTCTATGAGAGGATGTTGGCCAAGGTTCTTGGGGAGGTTTTCAACAATCTTTCCCCTGCCATTCCAACCGACGAAGAAGCTGCCTTTTTGGTTGGCGAATTCTAGAAAAAAGCTGTCGGGGCTCTGAAGCGGATGCCTCTTGATGAAGGTTGATTGGCCGAGTTTTTCGAGGAGTGTTCCGAGGCGGCGAAAAGCCGGGTTTTTGTCCCGGCGACTTTGGTCCTGTTCGCTCACGAGGCCGAAGCCCCGACTGACAAGGCGCCACCAGTAAACGCGCTCGACTAATCCGGAGCAAAGACTGATGAGGAGGTAGCGTTCGAGGTAGTTGGCGTAGACTTCCGGGGAGACGTTAAGGCGGTTTTCGGGCTGGCCCGGTGGACAGAAGGTGGCTGACACCGGGGACCATTCAGCGGCGTTGAGGAGAGGCCAGTTCACTTCCGAGACAATAACCTGGTCTGAGATGATGGCGGTGCTGTTCCGAGCGATTGCTTTAAGGAGGGCTGCTTTCTCGAGGAGGGAAAACGAACCTTGGCGGGCCTCGGGGGCACCGCGACGATCCACGTAGAGATGATGGGAGAGGGCATCTAGTTTGAGACCGGGTGGAAGTGATCCGAGAAAGCCGATGACGCGGTGGTATTCGAAGTCAATGCAGGCGGGGCCGGTGACTTTGGTGGAGGGATAGGCTTCGCGAAGTGGGACGAGGGGAGCAAGCAGTGACTGGAATTCGGTGAGCGCTTGAATACCCCATTTGGTGCGATTGACGGCGTGGGTGACTTCGATGGATTCGACCTGGTTATGGGTTTCCCGGAAGACGAGTTCGAGGAGCTGGCGCCAGGAGGCGGAATCGTGAACGGCGCGACGATCCTGGAGGATGGCGACTTTGACCTGGTGGCCGGCTTCTTTGAGGGCTTTGAAGGCGGTCGTCGATCTGGCCCAGCCGGCCGGGCCTTGATGGTGGGCGTAGCGGATGAGGATGGGAAGCCTGACGGGGAGTTCGGCCAAGAGGTCGAGCTGAGGTTGAAGGGGCAGATCGACCGCTTCGATTGACATGCCGATGCGGTTCGCCATGTTGACGGGCTTTTGAAAGGCCCCGGCAAGGAGGTCCCGGTAGTGGCGCCAGACCCTTGGCGCGGCGGCGACAGTGCCGAGACCAATGGAGAAGGCGTCGCGGCTGGAGCGAAGTATTCGCCGTTGCCGCCGGTCGTGAAGGATCGCCGCTTGGGCTGTTTTGTGATCCCAGAGCCAGAGGTTTTCGGTGAGATGGGGGCTGGCCGGATCATGCTCGTAGTGGTTACGGAAAGGGTGACGATAGCGGTGTGAGGCTCGCCAGAGGGCGAAGCGACGGCGGTACTTTGACCAGGTTTTCAGGAAGCCTGGTGGGGGCGAAGTTTCCCAGTAGAGGGTGGCAAAAGCGGAGAGAAGGGCGGCGGGAAGAGTGAGTCGGGCGAGATCTTTCGCGCGGTGGGTGGGGGTGAGCGAGGGCTTGCGGCGTCCTCGGTTGAGGTCCAAAAAGTTGACAGGTCCTAGCTTGGTTTCATCGCCGGAAAATTCGATGTTTTGATTGCCAAGATCCCGGTGGAGGAACCCGGCATCGTGCATCTTGCGGATGGCCGGAGCGACATGGTGGAGGAGGGTCATCACGTCGTGGATGTCGTTGCCTCTGGCTAGGATGAGGTTGAGATGATCGCGGAAGCTGACGAGGCCAGGGAGGTAGCGGGTGATGAAAAGGCTTCGCTGCAAGCGTTGCCCATCCCAATGATCGAGGTATCCGATCGGCTCCGGAGTATGAACACCGCCTTGATGAAGAAACTTGGCCGCTTCAAATGAACGCGAGGCCTTGGACCCGCGTGAGGCGTCAGCACGATCCTTCAGTTTCGATTGTCGTCCGAAAATTTTGACCGCAACCGGGAGTTCTCCAAGCGAGTCACGTACGACCCGGTGCCGTCCTTTCGCGATCACTTCCTCCGGTTTCTCCTGCCATCGGGCGATGAGCTCGTTGAGACCATCGGTTGACACATCCCCGCGAAGTTTTCCGGCAAACGGGCCCACTTCGATCTGCTGGAAGGCATCACTCATGAGGTTAAGATATGGATTCCTTTTTGCTGCGGGAGCGGAAAGAGATCGGGATGGGCAGTCCGTCGGTCGGGTGTTGGTCCTTGATGGTGTTGACGAGGTAGTTTTGGAAGGACTCTACCACAAGGTGTTTGTCGTTCACGAAGAGGACATATTCCGGCACGGGAATGGCCTGATAGCGGTCGTTCACCGCGGTGGTGGCGTAGAAGAGCTTGAGGCGCTTGCGGTGACGTTTGTGCTCGGGGGGCGGGTTTTTGATGAAAGCGTTCTGGAGGAGACGATTCAAGGGACCGGTTCCGATGAGGGTTTGCGAGTTGTCGCGGATGCGGGTGATCGTTTTGAAAATGTGCTGGATTGCGTGCCCTTTCATCGCCGAAACGCAAACGAACGGGGCGTAATCGAGGAAGAAGAGCTCCCGACGCAGGTGGTCGGTGGCCGCTTCAATCCGGGCTGATTTCTGGCCGTCCGGGTGAAAGAGGTCGAACTTGTTGGCAATGATGAGGCAGGGCTTCTTCTCCTGCTGGATGAGGCGGGCAATCTTGCGGTCCTGGGCCGCCACGCCTGCGGCCAGATCGATCACAAGGAGGCAGAGATCGGCCCGGCGGATCGATCGCTCACTGCGCATCGCTGAAAAGACTTCTACCGAATCCTCCATGCTGGAGCGTTTTCGGAGTCCGGCGGTGTCGATGAGGTTGTGCCGTTCATTGTTCCAGACGTAGGGGATGTCGACGGCATCGCGGGTGGTGCCGGCGACATCGGAAACGATGGTGCGTTCGTCCTTCAAGATGGCATTGATTAGAGAGGACTTCCCAGCATTGGGTTTACCGACCACCGCGATTTTTAGTCCGTCCTTGAGTTCTTCGAGATCGCTTTCCTCACGCTCGCGGGAGTCGACTTTCGAGAGTTCCTCATCAATCGCTCCGGTGAGAAGGTCCATTCCGCGGCCATGTTCGGCGGAAACAGGCATGCCGAGGCCAAATCCGAGTCGAGCGAAGTCACTTGCAGTGTCGTCGTGGTCGGCACTGTCGGCCTTATTCATCACGAGGATGACATTCGGGTTCGATTTCCGGAGCAGAGCCGCCACTTCCTCGTCGATGGGGTTGATGCCGGCGCGGGCGTCCACCACGAAAACGATTAAGTCCGCCGAATCCATGGCGATACAGGCTTCAAAGGTCACTGCGTTCGAGAATCCGTCCTCGTTGACGGCGCAAATTCCGCCGGTGTCGATCAGCTCACACGCGGTCTCGGTGGCGGTGCAAGCGGCCGCGATCCTGTCCCGCGTGACCCCGGGCTGGTCGTGGACAATGGCGATGCGCCGTCCTGCTAGCCGGTTGAAAAGGGCCGATTTGCCGACATTCGGGCGTCCGACAATCGCGACCTGGAAAGGAGAGGTGGGCATCGCGGGCAATGTAGGGTGATTTCACCTGAAATCACAAGCGGCCAGATGAAAGTCCGCTCTGGAAAGGAGTCAGGAGAGAACCGAGATTCTAGACTAAAACGGGCACTCCGTCGGGTTTCAAGGCATCGGCAGGCGGGCCTTCGAAGTTGTCCAAGATGAACTTGTCCCATTGGTCCCGAGTGGCTTTGGAAAGACGCGATTGGATTTTGCTCTCGCATTCGGCGCATACCATCATGGGAAAGGGCCCCACGACCATATTGTGATCGAAGGCCATGCAGCCGAGGGAGTATTCCTTGAGCCCGGCGAGTGGTTTTGCACAGGTGGCGCATTCCTGAATCCAGTCTTCGTAGTTTTCACTTTCTCCCAGACGCTCTTCACGCTTCTGGATGTGGTCGTTCTCCTCGAAAAAATCGTTCATGGTTTGGCGCGATTCCTCAGAAAAGGACTCCATCATATCATGACGGCAGGACAGGCACATCGCATATTCAAAGACGCACTCCTGACCCCGAAAGACCTTGGTGATTGTGTAAGGCTCGTCGATTTCCTTGAAATCCTGCCTGCAAGTGAGGCATCGGCTAAAAGGGCCGTCGAACTCGAGAGAGTGAAAAAGAGGGGGGATTTCGCCCATGTCATGAGCATGATTCCATCCGTCCCCTGAATCCAAGGAATTTCCGGGGAAGAGTGCAGGAAAAGCCCCGGTGCGGAGGGAGCGGAATGAATACAATTCAAGACTGATTCTACAATCGCCGACCGAAAGATTTGAGTTAATGGTTTAGTATTATAGAAAGCTTCAAAACCTATGGACGAAGAAAAAAATCTTTCCGAAGAGAGCGCAGAAATTGAAGGCAATGAGGCCTTCAAGAGGTCCTTGGCTGGTCCCTTTTGTATGACTCTGATCATTCTTGCGATTGTCGGCGCTTTAGCCTACATGCCGACTTATTTTGATCAGGTCTATGCCGAGGATCCAGAAAACATCGAGAACAACGGCTGGATGACCAATTTGGCCGAAGAAAGCGAGGGTTGGTGGATCAATAACGCCGGTGAATATCATCCCCTCATTCTGCACCTCCCGATCGGGATTATCTTTCTGGCCGTTGCGATGGAAGTCTTGGGTTGGCTGTCTTTTGGGAAGTTCAGGCCGCAGACCACCCTAGCCCTCTTTCTGGCTTTCGTCGGAGGAACGCTCGCCTGTGTTTCCGGGATGTTTCTGTTGAAGACAGGTGGCTTCGTCGCCAATACTAACGTGGGAGTTGATGTCGAGAAATGGAAAGAGGCTTGGAATCAGGATATGTTTAAACACATGTGGATGGGAATTGCTTTTGTAGGTGTGCTTGGATTGGCTTATCTGGCAAGAATCTGGGCCCGGCCCGGAAAGGGACGTGGTCCGATTTATGCCATTCTTTTGTTTGGAGCGGCAGGGGTGATGGGATACGGCTCTCATTATGGAGGGTTGCAAACCCATAAGACAGATCCGGTTTTGAATACCCTTGTTGGCTTGGACTTGGTTGAAGATCCTGACGCCAAGGTCGAAAATGGAGAGGATGACGACACGGAGTCCAATCCAGTTGCCAACAAGGAGCCTAAGGACCGTCTCGCTTTCAAAGAAGTGGTTTACCAAATCATGGACTCCAAGTGTCTCGCCTGTCATATGAAAGGAAAGAAGGTCAAAGGTGGCCTCGAGATGAACACCTTCGAGAAGCTCCTGGTGGGAGGAGATAGCCAGGACGAGGATGAATTTCGCACGCTTGTCCCCGGTGATGCCAAGGTTAGCTACATGATCGAAGTCATGAATCTTCCGATCGACGATGACATGCACATGCCGCCTTCCAAAAAGAAGCAGATGGAGGAGGGCGAAATCGAAGTCTTGACTTGGTGGGTCAATGCCCTTCCGAAAGGAGCCAAGGAGCTGGAAGATAAGACTCTAGCCGAACTTGGAGCTCCCGCTGAAATTATTGAGTTTGTTTCCAATATGGTTACGCCCGAACAAAAAGCGGCTGCCGAGGCCGCTAAAGCAGAGGCCGCCAAAAAAGCGGAACAGGAAAAGGCGGCGAAGCGCGAGGCCCTTCAAAATGCCCTCGATGCCCTGAAGCAGCAGGATGCTTTCAAGACCTCTCTCAAGTATGTTTCCCGGGACTCTTCCGATCTTGATTTCACTTCGGTGAGCTTGAGAGCGAACTTGAATGACGAGACGTTCGCCAAGCTCGCTCTGGTGGCTTCTTCTCTCGTTTCTGTCGATGTCTCGGCGAGTTCAGTGAGCGAAGCCACCCTGGCCGCAGAACTTCCCAAGATGATTTCCTTGCGTCGCCTCAATCTGAGCCAAACTAAGGTCACGGACAAGTTGCTCGATGTCATCGCCAAGATAGATGGGCTGGAATATCTCAATGTATACGGGACTAAAGTGACCGATGCTGGAATCATAAAGCTTAAGACCCTGACGGGCTTGAAGCAGTTCTTCGGCTGGCAATCCGGGGTGACCGAAGAAGGCGCCAAGGCTCTCAAAAAGGAACTTCCCGGACTCTATGTGAATCTCGGAAGTTTCGAATTGAAGTAGTGTCAGTTCAGGCTGGGATCCCGATTCATTGACTTCGTGTCGCCAGTCTCGGGGGGCAGTTTTTCGTAGTAATCCCATGTCCCGTTTCTTCCTCCCCGCGATCTCTTTGATTTCCTGTGGGCTCTTGATGCCAAAGCTGAACCGGAAAATTATGAGTTCAAGGTGCCGAGCAAGGTCGATGACCTGCTTGATTACTATTGTTACGAATGTCACGATTCGGGGACTCAAAAGGGAGAGGTCCGCCTCGATGACCTGGCTTCGTTGAAGCAGGAGGGAGCAATCAAACAGTTTCTGGCTTAACCAGCGCTAGCGGCGTCGCTTCGATCTCTCGAAACGGGCCCGTCGTTCTTCGGCGCTGGATTTTAGGACTGGCTCCTCGGGGTGCGATTTTTTTTCCGCTTCTTTCCGGATTTTCTTCGGTTTCCGGGCCTTAACCGCCGAAGTGTCGCCCCCGCCTTCCTGCTTCGACCACAGGGGCCATCCGGCTCTGGTAATGAGAGCGTCGAGTAAGACACACAGGAGAATAAGAACGACCAGCCAAATTCTAAGATCAGAGATCTGCATTTGCTCCGGGCGAATCCAGGCTTTTTGCAGGTCCAGCAACTCCCTGCCTCCGCTGGCCAATGAGACCTGCCGGAGTTCATCGATCCGTTCGCGTTCAAAAGCCCATTCCGCGCCACTGCCGGCGTTAAAGGGGCCGAAGGGAAGGTGGTAATCTCCAATCAGGGCACTTCCACGAACCACGCTTCCATCGGTCAGTTCCCGGGTCAGCTGGAATCTTCCTGGAGCCATGCGCTCCCAGAGTGCCTCAAACCCTTCTTCGTTTCCTTCCGTCAATCGAACAGTTGGGGCGTTTTTCATCAGGGTGTTTCCCCATTTTTCGACGTCATAAAGGAAGTCCAGTTGAAGGGAATTTCCATTGAGCTGGTGCTTTAATGCGAGGCCGGCCGGGACATCCATTCCCATCAACCAACGGATACAAGTTTGGATGAAGTCACCATAGCCCGGCCAATTCCGAACTTCTTCTGAGTAATCTCCACCAAGCGGAAAGGAAATTGCCATGCTGCGACCGGCTCCGACCCGTTGATGGGCCACCAGAGGGGCGAGGTACTCATCTTGTGAAACAAATGAAACTGTCGCATCGGGACGTAAGTAGGACAGGTTGTAACCATCAACCCTGCCGAGCCACTCCGGTTCCTTTGGCGAAATCTCGCCCCATTTTCCGGTCGCTCGAACTTTCGTGAGTTCTTTCAGGAAAGCCGAACGAGCGACCGTGACCGTTTCCTGGGAAAAGATCACGGGGACTTCTGCGGCGTCTTTAGTGAAGAAGACTCGCCCTTTTCCCAGACCGGCAATGTCGGCAAGAAGTGGGGCGTCCGGGTCTTTGTCGGTTCCCAGACCAATCACGGATATGGTCATGTTTTGGGCCACCATTTCCTTGATCAGCTTCTGATAGTTTCCGGGTTCTTCGCTATCCTGAGCATCAGAGAACAAGATAACATGGCGCGTTTTTGAGGGAGCTTCCCGTAATTCCGCAAAAGCTGCTTCAAGGCCATTGTAAACAAAGATGCCTCCGCCGGCCGCTCGAATGGATTTTGTTTGATTGATGATTTCGGCTCGTTTTCCGTCAATCTGTTGCAAGGGCACGAAGGTTTTGGGGTCACTGTCCACTGCGGTCACGGAGATAAAATCCCGGTCGCCGAGAAGGTTGATGGCATTAACGGCCCCGTTATTGGCGAGATCCATTTTACTTAACGTCCCGATGCGTGCGCTCATTGATCCGGAGCGATCCATCACGATCGCGAGTGCGGTCGATACCTTACGGTGTTCGCTTTTCAGCTCCATTGAGACCGGGAGGAGATTGTCCACCGGGCTTTCGTGATAACCACCCGCTCCAAAGGAGGCGTCGCCTCCCACCATCAGAAGCCCGCCTCCCTGGTCTTTGACAAAAAAATCGAGAGCCTTTTGGAAATCTCGAGGAACTTGATGAGCCGGAACGTTGTTGAAAATGACGACCCGTGCTCCGGCCAGCTGCCCCATTCCCACTTTTTTGGTATCGGTCACCATCTCGACTGAAAACCCCTGACGTCTTAAAACGTTCGCCAGCGGATCATTCAGGTAACGGGTTAGGAGAAGGATACGCGGACCACCCGAAATTTCCACCCACTGTTCGCGAACGTTGTTTCCCGGATGGGCGTCAGTCTTGGGGGAAATCCGGGCCGCATACCGATAAGCACCGGGTTTGACCAACCGATCGGTGAAGCTTGCTCTCCCCACACCGTCGACCAGAGTTACGGATGTTTGGAGGAGAACTTCACCTTCCCGCGAAATCTCAAGGGGAATCTCTTCGTCCTGATATCCCCGACAAGTCACACTGATGACAAAGGGTTCGCCCGGCATGGTCCGACCCGGGACTTCCACCCGGGCGACTCGGAAGTCATTGAGCTCTTCATCGCGGACCAGACGGAAGTCGAGAGGGATTCCCTGGGCCTTAAGTTTGTCCGCGAGATCAAGCAACGATTCGGTGGCGTAGCCGTCGGTCAACAGCAGGGCCCTTGAAGGACGATCCTCGCGAGCAACCGCCAGGGCCGTTTGCAAGGCCAATCCGGTACGGGTCATATCTCTTCCTCCGGCGTAGATCGCGGTTTCCCCCACGCCTTCCACGAGAACCTCGGAGCCAAAGTTGACTACCCTGATTTCGTCATCAGCCGACGGTTTGGCTTTCTCCAGAATGCGCATCCAGTCGGGGAGATTTTCATCAATCATCCCTTCGGTGGAAGCCGAACGGTCGAGGAGTAAAAAGAGATCGAGTGAGCGTTTTCGTTGCTCCCGTTTCGGATTGGCCAACAGGCAAACCAACAGAATCAAGGCGAGTGCCCGAAGCGGAAGTTGTAATCGGAGTTGGCGTTTCCAGAACCCCAAACCGACCAGAACCGGCAGGAGCCAAAGCCACGCGGGCGCTTCGAATTCAAAACCTGGGATCATGACGACTGACAGGATTTTAAGAGGTACCATGCCACGAGCACTACGGCCAACAAAAGGAGAGTAGCAATCCTCCACCAGCGATCTTCCCGCGTTCGCCGCTCCACCAATTCGGATTCCACCTCCGGCAATCGAATGGTGGTCGCCCCCGACAGGTCGGCCTCACGAGTGTCAGCAAAGGCAACCGAGGCCTCCATCAAGCGCTCACCCCGGTAACTCAACTCCAAAAAACCGGGTTCCCGGGGAGCTCGCTGAATCACCCGGTATCCTTCGGGTAACCCGACTTTGGAAGTTAACCCTCCCACCGAGGTTTCGCTGAGCTCAAGGTCCTTTCGCTCGACCTTGGCTGGAAAGAGCTCTGTCAATTGTTGGCCTGTTTCTAGGGCGGCGGTGTGAGGCGTGATTGTTTCCCGGGCCACTCTTTCAGCAAAGCGATGGAGTAACACAGCGACCGCTGGGATCTTCATGGCATTACTCGAAGACAAATCAAAGGCAAAGACCAGCTGTTCGATCCGGCTGACAGGGTCTCGTCGAAGAATGATCACGGGTTGTCCTTCCAGCCACAGCAGGATCTCGTCATCTCCTCGCGTCTTCAGAGTTTCGAGCCCGCGCAGAGTCATCGCTTGAAAGTTGAGTCCCTCGGTTAGTTCGTGATCCCTTGTCAGCCAGGCCCCGGAAGGATGCTCGCCTTCCACTCCCTTGTAAAAGAAAATGGTGGGACGATTGGTGCCTTCTTCGGTTCCTGAATCGATCGAACGTAGGATGAAATCCGCCTCTTCTCCGGACAGTGCTGAGGTGACATGTGAGAAGCCCCGAACCATCCGATCGCCCAGTTCTTTAACTTCCTTGGAACCAATCGTCCACATTCGGACCATCTTGGGTTCGTTGACCACCAGTGGCATGACATCATCGAGTGGTAGGGTGTCTCCCGAAAGTCGGAGGATACACCGCCTTGACCCTTCGGGAAATTTTCCCTCTAACGTGACAAACTGACGGGGAGGCAACCGGATCTCGCGTGGGTCGGTGCGTCGTCCGTCGGTTGTCTCGATGGTCCACTCGCGGGTCTGCGGCGAGTCTCCGTAATTACGCAGGATGGCGGTCCAGGTGGCTTCACCGGGATTGACGGTTGCTCCGGTAAATCCGCAATTGGCTTTGGCTTCCCCCAACGCCAATCTCTGGGCTCCGGCCGGTAAAGGCCTTCCATCATGATCGGTGGCGTAAACCACCACCCCGCTGGGACCGACAAGACTCCGGGCAATTCTCAAAACTGGTCTGGGGTCGAGTGCACCATCCCGTGGATTCCATTCCTCAAGTCGCTTCACAAGTTCCTCCAACTCATCGCCTTGGTAGATTCGGGGGCTCCTGGGATTGTGATCGAGGACAATGTAGGAGGCATGATCGGAACTTCCTTTGAGCTTCTCGAGAGACTCTTTGAGTTTTTCAGGAAGGCTCGCTTTAACGGCCTGCATGGAGGCGGATGAATCCATCACGATGGCGATTTGTTGGGTCACCCGGTGATTCCCGTACTTCGGCTGCACCAGCAGCCAGGTCAGAATCAAAACGGCAAGGATCTGCAACCAAAAGGGGAGGGAGTTGGAAAAAGTTTCAAATCGCCTTCCCGCCTTTGTCTCGCGTTGAGTCCGCCCGAGCAGGAACAGGGTGGTGATTGTCTCCACCTTAGCCCGTCGACGGAGGTAGTAGATCAAAACCAGAAGGGGAATTCCCAGCAAGCCGAGAAATCCCCAGGGGTTGCCAAAGATCAGCGTCATGGCATCACCTCCAAGGCTCCAAATCGTATCGCCTCCCGAATCAATGAGGTCAATAAATCTCCTTCGCTGGCCACGCGACTCAGGATGACCTGATGTTTCCGGCATTCTTCCTGCCAAAGCGCGAAGTGCCTTTGGTAGGCGTTCCGATAGCGCTGCAGAGCTGACGCACTGATCTGATGGGAATGTCTGGTTCCTTTTTCAGCTTCGATAAAGTCGTATTGTCCCCTCCATTCGGGATTTTCCTCTTTCCTCGTAAAAGGCGAAAACACGAGCCCGGTTCCTTGCCGGTCATGGAGGTTTCTTAGCACAAATCCTGGTTCGGCCTCGAATAATAGGTCTGAAATCAAAATGCGAATGGCATTGGCTCGCAATCCGGCTCTCACCAGTTGTGGGATTTCTTCGGTTCCGTTCATGCTTTCAACCTCCTGAACCCAGCGATGGGTGAGGACGAAGTCCGTCGGGATTGCCCTGGTCTCTTCACCTTTCACCAAATGCACACTGAGACTGGCTCCATGGCGTTCGGCTCCAAGCGTGAAAAAGTAGAGCAACTCGGCAGTTCGAAGCGCTTTGCCGTTCCCGACCCACATCGAATCCGAGACATCAACTAGGAGATCAAGCACCGGTCGAACTTCCTCACGATAGAGTTTCATTGAGTATTGTCCGGTCCGGGCGAAGGCCTGCCAATTGATGTGTCGTGGATCATCGCCCGGCGCGTAGTCCCGGTGATCTTGGAAGTCGATCGAGGATCCTACTCCGGCCCCCTTGAATTCTCCGGCCTGCCCTTTCCATGAACGGGCTCCGAGGGGGAGTTTGAGTTGTTCTACCACCCGGCGGGCTGCCGCCATCGCTTCCTCCAATTGCGCCGGTTGAATCATGATTCCTCTTCACGGAGGGAGCGTTCTGCCATTTCCTCCAGTTCTGCGGTACGTTTGAATTCCGAGGTCGCCAGCTTCATGAGCCAGAAGATCACTCCGAGAAGCAAGAGCGAGGTGATGACAATGCCTTCTTCTTCCATCGATTGTTCAATAAAGAGGAGCCAAACTCCAGGAATCCAAGAGGTGATGAGGAGCAGTCCCTCGGAGGCACTCCGGGACATCTCACTGAAGGCGGCCACCAGTGCGGTGAGCATGCCTGATAAGATCAGTATGAGAAGGTAGCTGGGGAAGATGTCTTTGATCCGGATAATGAAAATCCGAACCAACAACAGAGGCGTCAGGATACTGTAAAAAACGCCCAACACCACGAGCCACACCTCTTCATTGAGTCCGGTTGCCCCTCCGAATGAACTCTTTGAAAAAGTGAGGTTCCCGATCAAAATGGTCAGCCCGGCCATAACGAGAAGAAGGAGGAGACCACTATGCCATCCGGGGTAGAAAAATCGGCCTAGAAGACGACCCGGAGTCCCACGTTTGACAAAAGGTTTGACCACGCTGGGCACACACACCGCGACTTCGGTGCACACGTCCAACCCGATCACGCAGCTGAAGGCAAGCAAGACCACCACCGCTGCTATCTGGGCGGGCGGATTCCAAAAGAGAACGAGCAGCACGATCAGCATAACAACCAAAGTCACGAGGCGTTTTCGGAAGGCATGGTTTTCGGCCAGGGCCGCGATCCAGCCCACCCCCATATCGAGGAAGAAGTAACCTGTGAAGGCGCTGAGTATCATAAAGACGAGAAAACCAATGAGCACGTCAGGGTCACGAAAACTAAAAATTTCATTCATTAAACCGAACTCACGACCGATAATCACGGTGGAAATGGTCATCAATCCGAACGGAATTAGAAGTAGGGGCACGAGAGCCCGGAGCAGCACCGAACGGCTGCATGACAAACCCACGGTCACGGCGGTTAGGCAAACCGAAACAAAGAAGATCGTGAAGAGTATGGCAAGCTCGGCAAAGAGCTGCATCCTGCCAAAGAAATACCTCATCACGAGATAGGGGACAGTCGCAGCGAGGAGAAGGGCGGTTTGGCTGACAATGGAAGCCCACTTTCCGTAAACGATTCGGACCGTGCTGAGCCGGGTGAGTGACATAATTTCCAGGGTGTCTTCCTTGAGCTCGGTGGCGACTGCTGAGGTTCCCCGGAGGGGTTGCAGAATCAGGGCGGCAATCGAAAAGAAGAAAAACACTACCATCGAAATCATCCGGCCGGTGTCACTGGATTCGGTGATGATCGCCCCTAGCATGGCCAGACCCAAAACGACTTGCAGGATGAGGAAGATCCCGGTAAATGTCCTCGTCCGAAGTCCTTGGCGGAGCTCCTTCACGATCATCGGACTGATCCGATCTGAAAAATCGGCCAGTTTGGAGACGATCGGATTGATCTGCGGTGCCGTGCTCTCTTTGATTTCGCTCATGAGTCGGTAGGAATGGGGGGAGGCGATGCTGCCGGACGATGGCTTTCTTCTTTGGTGTTTTCGAGGAGGTCGATGAAGGCGTCTTCGAGATTGCGTTCCTCACGATGATACTCGGTTACCTTTAGTCCATCTTGGATCATCCGGGCCAGGATGTAGGCGGCTTGGCCGGGGTCTTCGGACTCAATGATGATTCGTCCTCCCGACTTCACGGTCTCGAGAAACTCCACTTGTGGATTCATCGAGACCCAGTTGGCCAGTTCTTCGCCGCCTCCCAGGGTGTGGACCCGGTAGAAACTGCGTCCGGCGTGCTCGCCGTGACCTCTAAGACTTTCGGCATTTCCCTGGTGGACCAAGCGCCCCTCGTCCATGAAGAGGAGGTCGTCGCACATCTCGCCCAGCTCGGAGAGAATGTGGGAGGAGATGAAGATCGTTTTTCCCTCTTCGGCCAGAACGCGAATGAGATGCTTCAATTCGACCCGGGCCTTCGGATCGAGGCCTGCGGCAGGTTCGTCCATGACCAGGACTTCCGGATCATGGAGGAGCGACCGGCCTAATCCCAGTCGTTGCGTCATCCCTTTGGAGAGCTTGTTGGAGAAGCGGTCGGCCAAGGGGAGTAGATCGGCAAACTCCATCACTTCCTGGACTCTCATTTGTCGTTCCTTACCTCGAAAGCCCAGGGCTCGGGCATAGAAGTCGAGATACTCCAGCACAGTCATGTTGGTATAGTTACCGAAATGATCTGGCATCCAGCCGATGAGATTTCGGACCTTGGCAGGTTGGTTAAGTACGTCATGCCCACTCACCTTAACGGTCCCGCCGTTGGCGTAATCGAGCGATGCGATGATCCGCATCGTGGTTGTTTTGCCGGCTCCGTTCGCTCCAATGAACCCGCATATCGAACCAGGAGACACTTCAAAAGACACTCCGTTGACGGCTTTCAGTTTTCCGAAAGACCGGTGCAGGTTTTTGACCTCAATTGCTGGGCTGGACATCTCTTTGATCTACTTTGTTTTGGCCAATCCGGTGATCACCACCGGGGATTCCTGCCAATCAATGGAAGGGTGGGTGTCCACACCCGGAGCCGCTTCGGCAAGGGCCGCGAACGAGTCTTTTCGCTGAAACATGTTCTCCAGGACGGAGCGATGGGATTTTGCAAAGCGGAAAACGGCCTTGTTCAGAGCAGAGCCTCGTGCATCGACTCCTGATCTCTGTAATGTGGCCGATTCTCCGGGCGCGATGGAATCTGTCTGCCAAATCTCTCCGCTGGCATCGGTGTAGAAGACCGGACCGACTGAGTAGGCAAAGGTAGAAGCCAGTTTGGGACTCTCACCGGGCCCTGAAACAAGCGCCAGTCCCTCCCGAGAGGGAATCACCGAACGGATCAACTGGGCTTGTTCGCTACGGCTTTCGAAAAGGTCCCCCGAGTATTTCCAACCGTCTTCTTTCCGGGAAACCTGAAGCTGGAACGTTCCGGTGGAATAAGCCGAATCGGCCCGATTCATTTCTGTGATTGGAGGTTTGACCGGGTTTAAGACTGATTGGTCGTCGAGGTCGAAACCCGATGAGAAAAGAATGCCGCTGCGGGAGAACTGCTCCTGAATGACGGTGGCGGTTTTGTCATCGGACGAGCCCACTTCAATGGCGATGGCCCGGGTTCCATCACCGCCAAAACCATCACTTAGGATGATTAGTCCGACCATGAGTAAACTGGCCGTCAGCGAGATGATGGGAGTGGTGAAGAAGAGTCGGTGGCGGCGGGTGGCCTTGGCCAAAACGAACAAGTTAACAGGACCCACTACCACGGCAAAAATCATGAGACCGAACAAGACCAAACCGGTCCCCAAACTGCGGCTACCTAATTCACGGCCAACTTTCCAGTCGCTGTGATATTGCTCATCATGAATCTTGGCCAGGGTCTTTTTCCCTGATTGGAGGATCATCATCAGATCACCGGCGCCCACTTCCCTAGGACTTCGTGCCGCGACTATGGTCTTCAACCCGAAGCCGTTCTGACGGTCAGTCAACGAGTCCGCGAGGAGGCGCCCCAGTTTACTTTTCTCTCCTGGGACAATCCGGAAATCGCTCGAAGCCGATGGGCTTTTCGATGCTTCGTTGTTTTGATCGAGAACGATCAAATGGCCTCCGCTTCTCACCCATTGATCAATCGCAAGCTTTGCCCCGGGAGCCATGGCCTTGAATTCCGCTCCAGTCAGGATCAATGCATCATATCCAGCATAGGCCCGCCAGTCGGCAGGGAGGTCATTTGGCTTGAATTCGGCCATGCTATCATCTGGAGGTCCACTGAGGCCCTTTATTTTGATCGCCGAAGTGGAGACCCCATAGTGAATGTCCGCAGGGTCGCTCTTAATTACTGCGGTGCCCAAAAAACGGTTTATTTGGGAGTCCCAGATCTCCAGGTTGAGATAGCGTTCGTGGTATTTGTTCCCCTGGCAAACTGGAATGAGGAACTCGAAACTGCGACCCTCGCCTGGAGGGCAGGAAAAGTCGAAGGTGGATTCGATGGTTCCCGCATCATCAGATCCCCGTCGAAATGAGATGCTGAAGCCGCTGAAATCAGACAAAGTACAGGTGCAATCCAGCTGAAAGGTTAGGGGATCTTTTCCCTCGTTCTCAACCTCCGCCCGAACGAGAAAAAAGCCACCACTCGGAAGCTTGTTGAGCGGGGCGATCAATCGGACCAGAGAACCACCGGGGAGGTTTCGGGTGGTGAGCTCCTCGGCTCCGGCGGATAATATAAGACCTAAAAACAATAAGAGGCCAATCTTCATCACTTGGCGGGTTTGAGTGAGCCGGGGGTGCCTCCGGGTTGAAAGGGAACTTCTTCCAGAAGTGAAGCGATGACGGTATCGGGAGTGGAACCGTCGATGCGGGCGGCGTAGTCGAGGACAATGCGGTGGCGCAGGACCGCTGGGGCGAGCCATTTGACATCCTCAAAGCTAGCATTGGTCCGGCCTTGCATCACGGCCCGGGCTTTGGCGGCGCTGGCCAGCGAAAGGGCTGCGCGCGGGCTGGCACCGAACTTGATCCCTTTGCCTGCTTCCTGTCCGTCCACGGGATGGGTCGCATCGACTAGGCGGGCAATGTAGTTGGCGACCACTTCGGGAAGATAGATGCCTCGGACTGTTTCAATGATCGATTCCAGATGGCCCTGTCCGAGAACGGGTTCGACCTTGGGCTCGGTTCCGAGTTCCCGATGGTTGACGATCTTTTCGAGCGCCGTAACGGGATTCTTTTGAACCTCAAGCTTGAACAAAAAGCGATCGAGCTGGGCTTCGGGCAGCGGATAGGTGCCCTCGAGTTCGATGGGATTCTGGGTGGCTAGGACGAAGAAGGGTGAGGGGAGTTCGTGGCTTTCTCCGAGAACGGTGACACGTCGTTCCTGCATCGCTTCAAGCAGGGCCGACTGGGTTTTGGGAGAAGCCCGGTTGATTTCGTCGGCTAAAACGAGATTGGCAAAAAGTGGTCCGGTCTGAAAAACAAACTCCCGGTTCCCGTCTTTTTCCTGAAGAACCGGGTTGCCGGTGATGTCGCCGGGCAGGAGGTCAGGGGTGAATTGAATTCGTTTGTTCTCCAAGACAAGGATTTTCGACAGCCCCTTGACCAACTCGGTTTTTCCAAGTCCCGGGAGACCTTCGAGGAGAAGGTGTCCGCGTGCCAGGATACCGGTCAGGACAAATTCGATGAGAGTTTCCTGACCAAAGAGGACGAGGCTGAGGGCTTCTTTGAGGCGGTTGACGTGGGACTGGGCTTCGGCGATCTGCGCCTCGGTGGCATACTTCATGAGATTGATGATGATTATTCGAAGAAGGATTTCAGAGATCGTTGTTCATCGGGATCCAGACGATCTTTCCAGACTCGATCGCCGCCGAGTCCCTCGCTTTTCGCTCCGCCGCTGGTGGTGGGCTCCTTTTTTTTAAGATCCTTGTCGTGCTCAATTTCATCAAGATTCAACAGGTCGCCGGGATTGGGTTCTTGTTTTTTCTGATCTTCAAGAGACTCGAAATTCTCCGGTTTGAGGTCGGGGGATTCCGGGCCAAACAAATCACCGCCGTCTCCAGGTCCACGTTGTGGCTCGCCTTGCCCTGTTCCCGTGCCGGGTTCTTCTCCGGGGCTTTCTCCGTTACCCAGTTCGTTCCCGTAGCCGGTCCCCGGTTCCTTTCTCTCCGAAAGGCCTTTGGCGAGTTTGCGCAATCGATCTTGCAGTGCCTTTTGTTGCTGTTCGGAGAGGGATTCCAGTCCCTTTTTGCCGGCTTCCGCCAGCTTGTTCATGAGATCCTCGTTAGGCTTCATTTGTCCGTTCCGCAGGCCCTCCATCGCTTTGTCGAATTGTTGACGGAGTTGTTCCCTTCGTTCGTCGGTCAATCCCTCCAGCCCCGCCTTTCGGAGCATCTGGTCCACGTCCATGAGATCGCGTTGCAAACGATTCATTTCCCGTTCGTGGGCCTGCCTCAGGGAATCGGTGGCTTCGAGCGAAGCGGCCGAGAACCAATCACCAGGATCCTGCTCGGCTAATTCCTTGAGCCGATCCTTCATTTGTTCGGCGTAGTCCTCCTGAATCATCTCTTCGGCAACCAGTTGCGCCAAATCATCCTGCAACTGGTTCCAAACGAAAGGCTTGTTCTGAGCCTCAAGCATCTGAATGGGCAGGATAGGAATGGCAAAACCGATCAGGACAAAAGCCACCGCTCCAACAACGGGGAAGAGAATTTTTTGCGGGCGCCATTGCAGCACCTTGTCGCGATCAAAGGCAGGCCAGGATCCGCGACCCCCATCGGCGGTCGAAAGAGCATTGTTCAGTTCCAGATCGGCTTCCAGTCGCACCAGGGACTCCTCTTCGGTGAGCCAATTCCGGCGGGCCCGATGCCACGCAAAGAGACCCGCGGCAGCGACCAGGGCGATTAGAATATTCCAGAGCACCTGGCCATCCTCCAGGCCCCAACGAAATTTCCGTGAAGCAATGGCCACCCCACCCGAGATCCCGGCAGCCGCCAGGAGGGGCCAGACCAAGGCCT
>JBMYLT010000014.1:85256-110152 GCA_049596615.1 Akkermansiaceae bacterium
ACCACCAGGCAAAGTTGAGGCGAAAACGAAGGCGTCTTGCCGCATTGCGCCACAACTTTTCAAGATCTGCCTGACTCTCTTTGCCCACTAATGAAAAGGTTAGCAAGAGAAGTTCTTGTCACAAGAAAAAGGACTCTGGTTAGCCCATTAGAATGGAAATCGCCAGGTCCGTTCGGCTTACTTGTTTTTCGCTTCGAGTCGCGCTTTCAGCGCCTCACTGGCAGCCGATTTGAGGATCTTGACGGCTTCCGAGTTTTTCCTGCCACCGTCGGGATCCTGGTGGGTGACTTCGGGGGTGAAGTCGATCTTGTCGGTACGAAAGCTGGGCAAGGGCTGCCACGGGAACCCGTTGACCTTGAGATTGCCCATGGGTGCTCTGGACCAGGCATAGCGGACGGTCATTGGATTCGGCACCATGGAGCTTGACACAATCAGTTGTTTGAAACGTTCATTCTTGTCCTTGACGTCGGGGTATACCGCCTGGGCCATGAAGTAGGTGCCATCTTTGCCGGCGAGCGAGAATCCTTCGATCTCGGAGCCGAAGTCATCGACCCGCACGGGCTTGTCGAAGGTGAGATGCATCTCACCTTCCTTTCCTTCGACTGAAACCAGATTGGCCGTTTCCCAGATGACCTGTTCCATTCCATAAACGTGGTTGAGAGCCCATCGGGCAGTCCGAAGTCCCAGTTCCTTTTTCTTTTTGGTATGAAGCTGGGGGATCTTCTGATCGTAAGCGGGAATGAAAACAGTGTGCTCGGGATTTCCGGCATCGAGAAGCCCAAGACGCTGCGACTCGCGAATGTAGGCTGCGGTGGAAAGCCCTTTTTCTTCGAAATTGAGACGTGTCTGGGCATCGCCACCTGCGCAAAGCCCGATGATGGCGACCGGCAGGTCTTCGCCAAAGTCATCGCGCCATCCTTCCACCATAAGTTTTATGAGAGTGCGATAGAACTTCGGTTTGCAACTGGTGTTCATCATGGCGTTGTTGAACCCCTGATGAAAGGCCACGCCCTTGATGTTGAGGCCTTTGAAAATTCCAAACATGCCGTTGTAGCAGGCTGCGGCATCGCTCGGGCTTCGGCCGGGGACCGACCAGGTCCTGATGGTGTTTCCCGGCTTGCGGGGGCGACGCCGGTTCTTCTTCACCCCCTTCGCTTTGTCGTCGGCGATTTGCTTCTGATAGGCTGCTTCTTTCTTTTCCCACTTTTCCATTTCGGCTTGGCGGTAGGCATCGAAGTCAAAGGCGTCGCGACGACCGTTGACCCATTTGAGGTATTCGGTGGCAGCGGGATCGTCGGCGAACTTGTGACGGGGAACGAGGCTTTCGATGGAAGCTCCGCCGCGTGAGGTGTCGATGATGCCGATGGGAATCTGCAGTGCTCGCTGGAGACGGGAGCCAATCACAAAGCCGATGGCGCTCATTTGGAGAGAGACTTCCGGACTGGAGACCTTCCAATTCTTGTCTTTTTCGTCTTCGCTGAAGATGAACTCATCCCGAATGTCGGTTTCCACGTACTCGGACTCCGCGCCTGAGCGAATCTTGAAGTAGCGCAGGTGGGGCAGGTGGGCCTGGGCTGATTCAAAGCCGGCTTGGTAAACGGCCTTGAGGCCAAAGGCCATGTTGCTTTGGCCGTTCATGACCCAGAGATCGCCGATGAGAATGTCTTCTATCACCATTTTGGAGCCCCCTCCCGTGACGGTCATGGTTTGTGGGTTCGAATTGGCGGGACGTGGGGCAAACTTCACTTCCCAGCGTCCGGCTTTGTCTTCCGCTTTTGCTCGGGAGGTTTCTTCTCCAAAGGTCACCTTGATTTCGCTTCCCGGAGGAGCCCAACCCCAGATCTTGATGGGTTCGTCGCGTTGGATCACCATGTGACTGCGGAAAATTCCGTGGACCTTGAGCGTTTCGGGGGTGACGACCGGACGGGTGCGGGCGGAGACCTGTAGGAGGGCTGAAACGAGGGCACAAAGGAGGGCGATGAAAGAAAGAGGAGTCTTCATGATGAAAGGAGATTGGGCTGGGCAGCCCTGAAAAGCTGGGCCTAACCCATGAACTGTTTGATGGAGCCGAGCTGATCGAGCTTCTTGCGGGCCATTTCGAGATCGAGGTCACCGTAGTGTTCGATGGGATTGCCGTGACCGTTGAGCAGGGTGGTGTACCAGTTGCCGAGGGTCTTGTGGCCTTCGACGCCAAGTACCGGAAGGCGGACATAACGCCCACCGAGATCAAGATTGCACTTGTTTCCGGCCATGATGACGAAGGGAGACTCAAGCCCGATGCCATGGTGGGTTTCCCCGTTTTCCGGGAAATACATGATCATGGTGTGGTCGAACATCGTGCCATTGCCTTCCGGTGTGGCCTTGAGTTCCTCCACGATCGTCTTGATCTGGTTGACGTGACTGATGCGAATCTGTTCGCGGGTCTTCCAGGCAGGAACCCCGCCAAAGGCTTCGTCGTGACCCAGCGGGTGAATGCCCACCCGGTCGGTTTCGTTGCCGGGAAGGCCGGTGATGGGTGTGCCGAGGTCATCGATGGTGTAAGTGACAACATTGGTGAGGCCGGCGCGAAGGGCCGCCACCAAAACGCTGGTCATGGCTGCCTGTTTCTCGGGCGTGCTGGCGTTGGGTCCACCGTTGGCGTGAACCTCGTCGAGCTCAGGAAGGTGCTTCGCGAGTGAGCCCGACATTCCGATGAGCTTTTTGTTCCGCTCGCGGATGACGTTGATCGAGTCGACCTGCATCTCCTGACGTTTCTTTTCGTGACCTTTGATTCCGGAGATCTTCATTCCTTCCTTGCTTTGAAGGAAAGCGAGCATGTCGTTATCGGAATTGACCGCTTCGGGATTCAGGACGGATTTGAAGAGTTCGTTCCGGGCCGTTTCGGGATCGGCGTAGCAGTAGTTCCGGGTCTGCGGAGCAGGAGCCGAGTAGCCTGAAACGATTCCGGTGCGCCCCCCGGCAAAGGAGAACTCGACGTGGCCGAAGGGCGAAGGGAAGAGCTTGGCGAGTTCGAAGTCAACCGTGGTTCGTTTGATCGCACTCAGCGTGTTGCGGTTTGATTTGAAACACCCCATCACGGATGAGAACGAGAAGTGAATGTTCTCACTCATCTTGGCGGAGAGCCCTTGTAGAAGCGTCAGGTTCTCTTTGTAGTCGTCGAGGCCACGAAGCCATTTCGGGAGTTCATGTCCATCAAGATCGACCTCGAGAGCCTCCTTCTTTTCATCGAGCTCCTTGTCATTTTTGGAGAAGGAAGGGAGCGCCATTTCGAGAGGGCGGATCCCGCTCGATTTCCGGATAAAGATGAAACGTTTGGGCGTGCCGTTGACGCCGGGCACGGCAAAAAGCTGGTTGAATGAGGGAGCGAGAGCCATCGATCCTGCTCCGAGGGCGGTGTGCTTGAGGAAATCTCTGCGGTTGGTCATGACGAGGGGTCTTCGATGGGTTTGCGATAGATGAAGGAATCGGAGGTCAGGAGGGAAACGATCACCGCGTCAAAGCTACCTCCACTGTCGAGGTAGGCCTTCTCTGCGTCAATGAGCGTTTTTGAATCGGAAAGAAACTCGTTGCGGCCGAGGAAGTAGCGGAAAGCGTGCCGAATGAGGGATTGGCGAACGCGTTTCGATTTGGCGAGTCGTCCGGATAGATCAACGGCGTCCTTGACCTCGCCATCCAGGGATTTGTCCCCGGTGCCGGAAAGGTATCCCGAGGCATCGACCGGCAGGGTCTTGTAAACATCGCGGAGATCGAGGAGGTGGTTGCGCTGAGGTGCTTTGTCGGGCTTTTTCTCTATGAGGTTTTCGGGGTATTCAAGGGTCTCTTGCAGGCGAAAGCGACCAAAGTCGTCATAGCTCTCGAAAGCGTAGCCGAGCGGGTTCATGAACTCGTGGCACTTCCAGCAGTAGTTGGTTTCGGTGGCCGAAGCGAGGCGGGCCCGGAGGGTCTTGTGATGATCCTCTGGGATTTGGGCATCCACCGTGATGGGGACATCGGGAATGGTGCCGGCGAGGAGCTTCTCGCGGACGAACTTCCCGCGTCGCACCGGATCGGTTTCGGTGTTGAAGGCGAAGGACATCAGCCAGGCGGGGTGGGTCAGCATCCCTTTGCGATGGGGAACAGCTGCCGGTTGCGTGGCTGACCATGGCCAGTTTTCTTTGCGGAATCCCCAGAGCTTGGCGACGTTTTCGCCGGGCATGAAGTCCGAGCCGTATCCGCGATAGAGGTCAAAAGGAGGAGCGTCCTTTTGACCTTTGTCGAGTCGGGCGGTGATGGAAGTAAGTGATTTTTTGAAGAGCTTCAGTCCGTCGCCCTGACGGTTTCCTGATTTCAGTTTGTCCGGATTGATACTGCGCATCGGTTCCTTGCGCAGGAATTCCTTGTGCTTCTCGAGTTCGGGATAGTCGAAGTCCTGCCACCCGGTGTCTTTGAAGTAGGCGTAGATCCGTTTGATCTTCTCCGAGGCTTCGATCATGCGCTCGTTGTCTCCGTCGTGGTAGACAAAGAACTTCTCGGTCCCGAGGATTTCTTCGAAGACGTTCTTGTCGTTCTCGAGAATGTACTCGATGAGCTGATCGGCTTCGCTGACGATCCGGCTGGTGGCATTGGGGAGACGGTCGCCGCCAAAGCGTTTCTCGTCCTTGAAGATTCGCAGAGCGCCGGGATACCCGAAAAACTCGCGGAAGAAACGGAGTTTGCGAATGGGAAGGTTGGTGACGTTGTAGCGCCAATTCCGGCCGGCGAGGATGGGATCGATGAGGTAATAGATGTCCCGGCGCGCCAACATGCGTCGGACTTCGCGCTCGTAGTCTTTGCGGGTTTCCAGCTGTCCTGACTCTGCCGCTTTGACCAGTTCTTCGTCCGGGCTTTGGTCGGTGAGGGCGTAGGCCAGAGCGTAGCTGGCATCGCGTGGTGACATCATGTGACGACCGTCCTTGTCAGCGGTTCCCTCGCCGAACTCACTGCGATAGACAAACTCTCCGGACAGGATGAAGGTTTGGATGAGCTTCTGGATCGCTTTGCGCCGGCCCAGCTTTTGAGTGTAGACCTTCACCAGTTTGAGGTAGTCGCCGGCTTCAGCTGGAGTGGGCGATCGTTCGAGGATGAGAGTGGAGAGTTCGTCGACCAAGCGACCGAAGAGTTCATCGTTGGGCGGTCCGGCTTCCTGGCGTTGCTGCTGGAATATCTGATCCCAGTCGTTCATGCATTTCTCGATGATGTTCGAGTAGAAGTCGTCCTGCTTGCGGTGTTGCAAGATGGCCGAACGGATGGCTGCCATTTCCGTATCTTCAAGGGGCTTGTAGACGACCTCCTTGTATTTCTTTTTGCTTTTCTCGGCGATTTTGCGGAAGTCCGGGACATACTCGCGGAGCAGTGCCATGCGGCTTTGCACGGTACGTTCGTGGTGACCGCGGTAGAACCAGATGTGCTCGCAATACTCACGGAACTCATCGTCGGTGAGATGAGCGAAGGCAGGGTCGGCGAGGGTTTGATAGACCAGCCGGTCGGCCTCCAGCTTCTTGAGCATGTTGGTGGAGACATTCATGGGGGCCCGTTTGTATTTCTCGCCGTCCTTCAGTTTGGGCAGGGGTTTGAGGACCACCGGCACAAACTTTGGCAGGAGCAATTGGTGTTTGTCGCCATGAATCTCGGCGCAGATCCGCTCAATGTGTTCGGTGAGAAAGGCCTTCCGGGAAGCCAGGGTGGCTTTGTGGGTTTCTTCCATCTCGAGGATTTCGATGACAGAGGGAAGGAAGGGGTCCCGGCTTTTCTTGTGCTGGGAAACGATCGATTCGGTAATGTTCTCGGAGATCTTTTGGGCATTGGTCAACATGCTAGAAATGTGCCCGCCGGTAAGATTTTCATTGGCGTAGTAGCGGACGCCGGCGGTCTCGGGGAGAAGGAAAGGGTTGGTCAGGCTGAGGTCGCGGAGTTTTCGTCCACCCATGACATCGTATCTCGACTTTCCCTTGTAGCCGGTGGTGCGGTTACGGAGCATGCGTTGAAACTTGGCTTCGAAAATGAACTCGCTGATTAGCCAACGTCGATCGTAGGTGAATCCGGGAACGTCTTTGTATTCGCCGGAGAAGAGTTTCTCGTGATCGACGTAGTTTCCGAATTCAGGCTTCTGCAGTTTCCCTTCGAGAGTCGAGGCGTCGTGCTTGGCGAGTTCCTTCGAGAGAAAGGTGAGAAGGGCGGCCCGTTCGGCATCGTCCGGCTGGTCCTTCTTTTTGGGCGGCATGTGCCGGAAGTAGATCTGCTCTTGCACCCGGTTCAGCATGTCGAGCCGTTTGGCGAGATCTAGCTTGTCGAGGTCGTCGAGGCGAATGTCGCCCTTCTGGGTTTCATCGTGACAGTCGAGGCAGTAGGTCTCGACGAGATCGTAAATCTTGTCGGGGTAGGCAAAGCCGGGCTCCGGTGCTCCTTGGGCAAGAGCCAGCGATGATGCAGCGAGAATGCAAAGACGAATTTCGCGGGATCGGGACGAGAGATATTGTTGCCTGAAGAGCACGGCTCTCCCTACGATCAAGGCGAAATCAGCCTTTCAGCCGGTCATATCGATGGATAGGTCACGTGAGCGAGAGTGAGCCCGTCCGAGGGAGCGCATAACGGGGCCTTTTTCCCATCCATTGGCGGGTTCTCCACCAAATCGGCCAGATCATCGAGACGAAGGTAGCCTTGGGCGGCGTGCACCGCGGCTCCGGTAAGAAGACGGACCATCTTGTAGAGGAAGCCGTTGCCGGTGAAGGTAAGCAGATAGCCGTTTTCGATTTGTTCGAAGTCGGACCTGCTGAGATGACGGGTGTAGTCGGTGTTTTCGGTTTCGTTTCCTCGTTTCGCCGCAAAGGCCCGAAAATCGTGGGAGCCACGGAAGAGGGTCAGGGCGTCTTCGAGATCGACCGGGTTGAGTTGGCGGGGGAGATGCCAGGCCCGCTTGGCGAGAAAGGGGGGAAGGACCGGTGAGAGGCAAAGCCGGTAAGTGTAGGTCTTTTCGAGAGCGGAAAAGCGGGAGTGAAACTCGGGAGCAACCTCCTCACAAGACATAACGCGGATCTGGGGAGGGAGCTTGGTGTTGAGCGCGGGAACCCAGTTGAAGGGATTCATCGTGAGGCGGTCGGGTGCTTCGAAGTGGGCCACTTGTCCGAGGGCATGAACCCCGGCATCGGTACGACCGGAACCGTGGAGCCGGATTGGCTCGCCAGCAACCTCAGCGAGGGCGGCCTCGAGCCGTTCCTGAATGGTGTCTCCATTTGGCTGGATCTGCCATCCGGTAAAGGAGGCTCCGTCGTAGGCGATGGTGATTTTGAGGTGCATGCGTGAAGCTACCAGCCGAGGTAGTCTTTGAGGATTTCCAGCGCGGCGGCCTGGTCGATGACCTCGCGTTGGTCCTTCGTCTTACGGCCAGCTTCGCGGAGTTTTTCGGAAGCGGTCACGGTGGTGAAGCGCTCGTCGAAAAGGGTCAGAGGGATCTTTCCAAGGCGGGCCCGCAAGCTCTCGCCAAACTTGCGGACTTTGGTGGAAGAGCTTCCTTCGGATCCATCCATCCGAAGCGGGAGTCCTAAAACAACCGATTGGATTTTGCGTTCCGCGATGATTTCGAGAATGCGATCAAGCGGTTCACCTTTTCGGCAATCAAAGGTTTCGACTGGATGGGCCGCGATTCCAAATTCGTCGGTGGCGGCGAGGCCGACGCGGGCGTCCCCGTGGTCGATGGCGAGAACGGGATGGTTCATTCTAGACAAAGAGAATGGCACTGCAGTCATCGCAGTGGGCAATGGCGGAACCGGATTGGGCAAGCGCGTAAGTGGCCGGAGTGACCGAAAGGTTGCACGACGCGCAGATCCGTTCGGGGCTCACGCGCACGACTGCTTTCCCTTCCCGCTTGTTGAAGAGCCGGGCGTAGGTGTCAAGAAGGTCCTCGTCGTCAATTTCGGCCACTTGTCTCTCCCGTTTATCCTTCTGATCTTTGACCTCCTCTCGTTTCTCGTTTGCACGGGCTTCCAGTTCGGCGATGTCCTCGTCGACAAATTTTTGGGTCGTGGCGAGAGCGGCCTCGGCTTCGGCGATCTTTTCGCGAAGGTTGTCGGCGACTTCCATGAGCTCGAGCTCTTTGGTTTCCAGTTCATCGACTTGTTCTTCGTATCGGGTGACTTCCTCTCCCAGTTTGGTGTATTCCTCGTTCTTCTTCGTTTCGAATTGCTGGGTTTTTAGCCGGTCGATGGAGTTGCGACGGGTGCCGATATCGAGTTCGACATTTTTGATTTCCACTTCATTGGCCTTAAAGTCCCCCTTGGCGTCAGCCAAGGAGGAGGTGTCGTTGGTTAATCGGTCCTTGGCAGCTTCTTGAAGCTGGGGGATGCGAAGGAGTTCGGCTTCGAGAGCCTGAATGTTCTGGTCGGTCTCTTGGAGGTTCAGCAGTTGCTTCACGTCTTCGCGCATGACGGAGAGTTACCGGGGAGAGCACGCTGAGGAAAGGGGAAAGGTGGGGAAAGAGAGAAGGTCGAGGGATTCTTTTTCAGAATGAGAAGGCTTTTCGCAGAGTGAGGGCATACTTTTCTTGACGATTTGCAGGGGAATGGTTTCGCAGAGGCTCTTGATAGTCGACTTGCAGGATAATGAGTTGGATCGGAGGATTGGTTTGATCGATCCGTCGACCGTACGACATGTGCAGATGATTGGGGCGGCTGGACCTGCGAAGGAATTTTTTAACTAATTGGGAGGGAGAGGCTGATCAGGTCGGTTACTCTGGAGATCGTGCTGTCAATCTTTGGATACAAGCGGTGATGAAAAGGAGGAGGTAAGGGCTGAAGAGAAGCCGGTAGGAGAGGAGAATTGAAATCCCGCCTATGGCTACCACGACCGGCAGGTAGAGCCATGAGCGTTTACTTTGGAGAATAAAGGCGGGAAAGAAAACGAGCATCATTTCGATAAAGACCGGCAAGCGCTTGTAGGTTTTGACAAGTTCAGGCGGATTGCCATGGAGCGAGCGAAGCTGAGATTCGAGGCCACGGGCCGGGATGGGGGGAGTTCCATTCTCGATGATTTTTGTGGTTTCAGCCCGGGTAGGATAGACTTGTAGGAACGAGGCTGACTGTTCCTTGCTTTCTCCCGAAGGCAGATAGACGCAACCTGCTGAATCGATGCGAATGATCGGGCCGGTTTCGCCCAAACGTAGAAAGCCCTGAGGGTCGATTCGCAGGTCGCTTGGTTTCAGGCGATGGATCGTCAGTAAGGAGGCCAGTTGGAGGGAGGGCAGAAGGTGGTTTCCCCAGCGAATGATCATGGGAAGGCGGAAAGAGCCGTTCTTTCTTTCGATCTTAAAACCACGCACCTCCGAGATCCCAAAAAGCGGTGGGTTGACCGAGGGACGGACCGTGATGAAATCGATTTCGGGAAAAGAGAATTCGGGAAGCGGGCCAGCCGGAATCACCGAAGATTCCAATTCCGAAGGAAGAGGACTCTCGATATTGAGAAGTTCACCCTTCAGTCCAACCACCAAGCAAGGAGTGAGATCGATCTGTTCTTGAAGTGCGAGAAGGGGAAGTTGCTCTGCTTCGGGCCACGAAAGGGAGGAGGTGATGGCAATGAGGCGGTCGTCGGAAAGGCGGTTCTGCCTGATGAATTGAGCCCACTCCACCGGGTCGCCTTCGTTGCTTCCCATGATTTCGCGGGCCTCGTCATCAACGAGGTAGGTTCCGATGTTGGCGGGGTGGTCGGCCGCGACTTTGAAATGCCAGACCTTGAGGGTGAAGGGGTCCTCATCAGTCCCCTCTAGATAATAGGATTCAGGTTGCCATCGCTCTAGCGGAGGAAAGACGAGATGTTCCAGGTGCACCAACCTGGAAATGTGAGAGACCCCAAAAATCAGTCCCACTGCCAGAAGGAGCGGGAGGGAGAGCCAGGATTTGGGCCGCGGGTGGATCATGAAGGCGGCCGAGATGTAACAACGCGCTGCCGCTTAGTCGAGAACGTCGGCGAGGGACTCTTCAAGCGGGGTGTCGGCAATTACTTCTTTGAGGAGCGACATCGCCGCTGGGATCTGCTCGAGATACCAGTCGTCCTTTTGGTCGTGCCCGATGAAGGAATAGGCACCAAGAGCCTGCATCAGCCGCTGGACGGCACAGTCCTTGAGAAGGGGTTCGATCGGTTCTTCTTCGCAAACGTCTTCCCAGAGTTTGAGAAGTTTCCGACGGTCATCGGCCGAATGGTTCATGTAGGGATCGTAGAGAAGGGAGGCGAGATCGTATTCCTGTCGTCCCATACGAAGGCCCTGAAAGTCGATTAGGAAGGTCTTGCCGTCGTGGCACATGAGATTTTGGGACTGGAAGTCCCGGTGCACCATGTGGGGTGCGGTGGCACCGAGGCGTTTTGCGAGACCTTGCAGGATGGGGTCCTCCCGAAGCTCCGAAGCGTCCTTGCCGAGGTGGGTTTCGATGAAATGGTCAAAGAAGTATTCATGTTCCCACCGGTAAAGGGCTTCGTCGAAGGGTGGTTGAAGGTCGAAGTCCTTGGGCGGGCGGGTGTAGAGTAACTTGTCCAATTGCTCAAAGGCCGAACGGTAGTAGGGCTCCCGCTTTTCGAAAGAGGCTTCTTTGAGGCCAAGAAGGTCTTCGTCTCCAAGGTCTTCGATCAAGGCCACCTGACGGCGCGTGTTATCGTAAAGAACGGTGGGAATGTTGAGGCCGGCTTCAGTGAGAAATTGGGCGACGGGGAGGAAATTGGCGTTATCGGATCGTTCGAGCGTGTAGTGAATTCCGATGAAGCTGGGGTGGTCGTCGGGTTTGATGCGGATGATGGTCCGTCCGGAGGCGCCTTTTTGAATGGGCTCCATAATCACCCGATGGGTGGGCGCGAGATCGAGGTGGGCACGGACAGCGGTCAGAAGAGTATCGGCGGACATCGTTAATGGGAGGTCAAAGATCGGCGTCCAGGAAAACACCTGCAGCGGGGGACTTGCTGTGAACGATGCATTTTGTCAATTCCGCATCATCTAAAATGATAGTTTCGGGCCATAAAATGGAATCAATGATCTTTGCTCTGTCTCCGATCCGACAGCCGGGAGCAACCCAGGAGTTGGTGATGGTGGCGGTCGGGGCGATGTCAGTATCGGGAGAAATCTCGGGAGTGCTTTCGAAACTGGCTTCGAGGTAGCTTTCGCGAGTTCCCAGATCCATCCAGCCGGGGTTGCCCTTGACGAGGTAGGCCCCGAGTTCTCCACGTTGGATTAATTCCTGGAAAGCGGGCTTGATGGAGACTTTTTCGCCTTCGGGGATGAGATCAAGAATCTCGGGGTCGACCACATAGACTCCGGTGAACTGGTGGGTGCCAGGCTGTCCCGAGACCTTGCCGTTGATGTCGGTGATGCTGTATCCATCGACTGCCAATCGAAGGGCCGGACCGTGATCCTGGACGGCCAGGGTGGCCGTATTGTTGGAAGACATGTGGCCGGTGATGAGTCGTTCAAGAGGGAGGCCGGTGAGGATGTCGGCATTGTGGATCAGAATAGAATTGTAACCGATCCAAGACGCGATGTTTTTCAGTCCACCTCCGGTTTCAAGAAGGTCAGGTTCGTGAAAAAAGGTGAGGGAAGCCCCGCGATAGGTTTTATCGGGAAATGCCTCATGCCAGGCTTCGGGGAGATGGTGGGTGTTGATCGCGAAGTCAGTGATTCCTGCTTCGAGACAATTGTCCATGATGTGTGTGACCAGCGGGCGGTTTTTGAAAGGAATAAGGGGCTTTGGAAGACTGTCGGTCAGCGGTCGAAGGCGAGTCCCCAGTCCCGCTCCCAGCAAGAAAGCTTTGTGCATGCGTGAAGAATGGTTTGATCGCTGGGGCATTGGAAGGAACAATCGCTGTCCACCGCTTATCTGTGCTCACATGAATCGCCTCTTCACCTGTTTTTTAGTTTTTTTTCCGACCGTTACCTTGGCCCTCCCCGAAGGGTATGAGATCTCCGATTGGGCCGAACCTTTTGACGTTGAGTATCCTACTGCGATCACCGCCGCGGCAAATGGGACCGTTTATGTTTCCGTGGATCGCAACGGGTCGCTGGGGAAGGAACCGAATATGGGTAAGGTCGTGTCCTGCAGGGATACCGATGGAGATGGCAAAGCCGACAAATTTGTCGATTTTGTACCCAATGTTGACAGCCCGAGAGGTGGGCATTTTGTCCGCGATACCTTGTATCTCATTCATCCACCTTTCCTAAGTGCCTTTCGCGATACCACCGGTGATGGGGTGGCTGATGAGCACAAGGTGTTGCTGGAGAACATTGGGTTCGGTCTTCGCCATCCCCGGGGTTCCGATCATACCACCAATGGTTGCCGCATGGGGATCGATGGCTGGCTCTACATTGCAGTGGGGGACTTCGGGATGGAGGCCACCAAGGGAACCGATGGCAAGGTGGTGCTTCTTCATGGAGGTGGCGTGGCCCGCGTTCGACCAGATGGCACTAATCTTGAAGTCTATTCTTACCACACCCGGAATATCTGCGATGTTGCGATCAGCCCTGAGCTCGACCTCTTCACACGGGATAACACCAACGATGGAAAGGGTTGGAACATCCGGGTTCATCATCTCACCAATGGTTCAGAACATGGTTATCCACGGCTTTACAAGAACTTCACCGATGAAGCGGTGAAACCGATGCTTGATCTGGGTGGAGGCAGTGGCACCGGAGCCTTGTATCTCGCCGAGCCCGGTCATGAAGAAATGTTGCTGACTTGCGATTGGACCACCGGAAAAATCTATCATGACAAGCTTTCGGAAAGTGGTGCCAGTTATTCGCTAGATGAGGGTGTTTTCATGGATCTGAAGCGGGCTATCGATATCGACGTCGATGGGTCCTCCAATCTCTACGTTTGCGATTGGCGTGATGGTCGATTCAAGTTCGCCGGAAAGGGAAAGAAAATCGGGATGGTTCAGAAGCTGACCAAAAAGGGGCTTAAGCCTACGCCTTTCCCGAACCTGAGAAAACTGTCGACTGGTGATCTCGTGGAGCAATTCAAGAGTCCTTCTGCAGTTCGTCGTCTGGAAGCGTCACGTGAGCTTTTGGCACGAAAGGACAAGTCCTCCGCTGGTGTTTTACAGAAGTTGATTTTGGACAGCGCCGTTTCAAAGTCAGGTCGTATCGCAGCGATCATGACGCTTTCACAACTCGGGGAGGTGGAGGAAGCTGATGTATTGAATTTTTATCTTAAGGCCTGGTCCGCACATTCCGATCTTCGGGAGTTTCTGGTCCGGGGGCTCGGCGAAATCGGGGGTGATTCACTCATTGACGGAACAGGCGTGATGGTGAGTGAGCTTGCTTCCTGGGATTCTCGTTCGCAGTTGCAGGGGGTGATTGCTCTGGGCCGGGCTGGCAAACCTGCCAAGGGAGCCTCGAAGGCGATTCTTGATACCGCGATCAAGTCGAATGACCCCCGAATCTTTAATACGGCCATTGGGGTGCTGGTGAAGATTGGAGACCTCGAGACGCTGCTCGCGCATTCCCATAAACGCCTAGCTCGTCTCGCTTTGATGCGGATGCACAACCCCGATACCACTTCGGGAGTGATCGCCAAGCTTGTGCAGGCGAAGGAAGAAGAACGCATGGGCTTGATCGAAGTGCTCGCACGGCTCTTTCATCGGGAAGCAAAATGGGATCTCAAGGCTTGGTGGGGGACTCGACCTGATGACCGGGGACCGTATTTCACTCCCGAAGCGTGGGAGGAAACGGCCACTATTCAGGCTGCTTTGGAAGGGGTTTTCAAGAAGCTCTCCAAGGAGAACCAATCGGTGATGTTAGATCTTCTGGGGCGAAACCGGATTCCGATTTCCCAATTGAAACTCGGCAATCAGGATCCTCTGACCATTGCTCTCGCCACCCCGTCTCCCGACCCAAGCCAGATTGCTTTGCTCACCGAGGCTGCGAAGGATTCGAAGCGCAAGTGGGAGGAGAGAGTAAAGGCTTATCGGGCGCTATGCCGGTTGGAGAATGCTACTGTGATCAATCAGGTTCAGATTCTCGGTGCTTGGATGGATCAAGAGGTGGACGATAAGGAGTTGGAGCGGGAGCTCACTGATTTTAACAGCCAACCTGCCTTGATTCTCTCCACTAGGGATCTTCGCCAGATAGCGGCTAAAGGGAGTAAGTCCGAGAGCCGAGTCGCCTGGCGGGCTTTGCTGACTTTCACCCGAAGCCCGTTGATAAAAGAAAACCAGAAGACCCCGATCGAAAAAATGATTGATAAGAATCCTCGCGAGGAAGGTCTCTTTCTTGCCTTGGCCGATCTCTTGTTACCTGGATTCGATCAGCAGATCGAGAATGCGATCAATAGCGACAACGACACCCTCATCGCAGCGGCGAAGCACGCCCAAAAGGTCATCGCAGCGGCTTCGGCAAACTCTGGAAAGCGCCTTTCCGATCTCAAGGCTCCTGACATCATGAAAATCGCGATGAAAGCAAAAGGTGACGCCACTCTGGGGAAACAGCTTTATACCCGCCAAGGTTGTATTGCCTGCCACGCGGTGGATCAGCAGGCTGTTCAAAAGGGGCCTTATCTTGGCTCGGCGGGCAGCAAATTCACCAAGGACTACCTGATTGAATCAATCCTCGACCCCAATGCCGTAGTCGCTCAGGGGTTTCAAACCGAGTTGATCACGATGAAGGACAAGTCAATTCATCTGGGCTTCGTGACTCGCGAGGAAGACGGGGTAGTCGATCTTCGGAATGTCGCCGGTCTGATGACCAAACTCAAGGAAGCCGAGATCGCAAAGCGCGAACATCAGAAGGATTCCATGATGCCTACTGGCCTCGCCTCCACCCTGACGTTGGAAGAATTCAATCACCTCATCGCTTATCTCGTTTCGATGAAACAGTAGGTTTCTTGTTTTACTTTCGAAAGGGAGGCTTGAAGTCTGCAACGGCCTCTTTGCCTTCCTTCGAAAGGGTCAGGTGATCGATGAGGAAAGGACCACCGTCTTTCGGTAGGTGTATTCGAAAGATGCCGAGGTTGGTTTCAGGCTCGATGTTGAGAGTTTTTTCGTTCCAGATTCCCCCCTTGAGTTGGAACGCCCTTTTTTTCGGTGAACTTGATTCATTCGACCAGGTGATCTTTCCCTGACCGTCTGAGGTTGCCTTGATCCGGAAGGTAAACTTGCTCGGAGCATCAAACGGCCTTGCCCCGGTGCCGAGAAAAGGATCCGTTCCGGTTGGAGTGAGGTGGAGAATGCCATTTTTGAGCTGGTAGTTGGCGTGGCGAACTTTCCACCCTTTGAGCCTTGGATCGAAAGGGTCGTTGGACTTCGGTTGGGGTTTCTTTTTGGGTTGCCGGATCCGGCCTTTGCCTTCTTCTTCCGGGCGATACTTAGAAGGGTCAAAGCTCGGGTTCGGAACAGGAACGACCGCTTCCGTTTCTTTGAGGAAATCGGAAATGAGCTTATCGAGAGATCTTACCTTTTCCGGGTGTTTGCTGGCGAGGTTATTTCGTTCGCCAAGGTCCTTCTCAAGGTTGAAGAGACGGTATCGGTGGGCTGAGTCGTGTCCTTGGTGAAATTCTCGGATGAGTTTCCATAAACCTTGATGAACCGAGATGGAGGGCGGAATCCAATCAGGAACGGGAGGGTTGTGCGGGAAGTAGGTGAAGATTGGAGGTCTCTCGAAATTCTTTCCTTCCAATGCTGCGACAATGCTAACGCCATCGAAGGTTTGGTCCTTTTCTTTCTGAAGTCCGAGTAGCTCGAGCAGGGTCGGATAAAAGTCGGTTGATTGAACCAAGGAATCGTTCTTGCTACCAGGCCGCACCTTTCCGGGGTATGAAACAATCATGGGAACCCGAATGCCTCCCTCAAACATCGTCGCTTTTCCCCCACGAAGTGGGGCGTTGCTGGTGGGTGTGGTGTTGTCGATAGAGTTGTACATGTTCCCGCCGTTGTCGGAGAAATAAACGATGATGGTTTTGTCAGTCAGTTTGAGACGGTCAAGAGTGTCGAGAAGAGTGCCGACGGCGTCATCCATGGATTCAACCATGGCGGCATAGGTTGGGCTTTGCTGAAGGGATTTTGGGTTAACCCGTTTGCGGTATTTCTCGATGAGTTCCTTTTTAGCATCGAACGGGGCGTGCACACTGAACTGCCAGTAGTTGAGAAAGAAGGGAGTGTCTTTGTGTTGCTCGATAAACGCGACAGCTTCCTTGGCCATCCTGTCTTCGATATGCTCCTTGGGGTGGGACGGATCAAAGTCGGGGTAACTCCAGGGTGCGACGTAGGACCCTTTTGGACCTGGGCCATGCCAGTGGGGCACGTCGACTTGGAAGCCATGCTGGAAGGGTGAATACGGCTCCGGCCCGAGATGCCATTTCCCGAAGTGCCCGGTTTGGTATCCGGCCTTCCGAAGTGTTTTGCCGAGAGTTGGGATGTCCGTTCGAAGCCGGGTGGCCGACTTTGGCTGGGTCGCCTTTTGTCCCGGGTTGGTTTTGGTGCCAAGGGTGGCTTGCAACTGCACCTCTGGCAAATGGCAGGTGGGTGAGGTAAGTCCGAGCCGTGCCGGGTTTTGTCCGGTGAGAATGCTGGCACGCGTAGGCGAGCAAAGCGGGCTGGCTGAATACGCCCGGGTGAAGGTCATTCCCCGTTTGGCCAGTCGTTCGAGATGAGGGGTTTGGTAGAAATTGGTGTGACCATAGAGGGTGGTGTCTGCCCAACCCAGATCATCGGCGAGGATGAAAACGATGTTCGGGCGGAGAGGGGTGGAAGAGGCGGTCTGGAATGTGAGGAAGAACATCCACAGAAACGAATTGAAAAGGTGGGGCGTTGATGAGTTTCCAAGGGATTTCATGAGAGCGAGGTGAGCGGGGGTATTTTCAAGAAAGACTGAATGAACTCTTTTGCATTGTCTCGTGGGGAAGAGACAAGCAGGGTTTCGCCCGCGATGGAAGATCAAGAACAACAAGGAACTCCGATGGTGTCATTGCCAAGCCAGACTGGAAACGGCGCCAAACCTTTGATCATCGTGGCGGTTTTGGTCGTTTTGATTGGGGTAGGAATCTGGGCCATTTCGGCGATGGACAAGAAAGAGAGTGAAGGTGCGGCGCAGGTCGAACCTCCAAAAGAGAAACCCAAGGCAAAACCCAAACCCCGGAAGAAGGTGAAAACCGCAATACGCCCTGAGAAGAGTGAGATGGCTACCTTGACCATGGATGATTTGGAGAAGTTCAAAGAAAACGTCGGGAAGTGGGTCTGGTTACAGGGAAAAATCACGAGTGGGAACGACGCGGGTCTGCTTGAGTTTGACTCTCCCAACGGAGTGACCGCCCAATTGGTGCGGGGAAAGGGGACTCATCTTACCGGGAAGCATGTGAAGGTGATTGCCTGGCTGGTTTCAGAAAAGAGCGCCCAGGTTGATGGAACCTTTGACATCACCGTTTTAGAGGCGGGGGATCTTATGCCTGACAAGAGTATTTACACCACGGATGATGTTGATAAGTTAATCTCACTGAGAACTTCCAAGGCCACATTTGAAGGAAAGGTGACTGGAGTCCGCTCGGACAAGGAAAAGAAGACTCTGGTGATTGAATTCGAAGGAGATAGCGCCGAGTTTTATGGTGAGGCAAAAGTGGAGGATCTTGATGCCCGCGACATCAGCGAAGAGGATCTCAAAAAGTTGATCGGAAAGACCATTCGATTGAAGGGGAAAGTCGGCCACAAGAAGGTAGAAGAAAAGGACCGAATTACGTTCACCTTTCGCGACGAGGAGGACTACGAAACCGTCGACTAAAGAACAGCTTTGATGAAGGGCGCGGTCACCGACTTTTTGGAACGAGCCACTTCTTCGGGAGTCCCCTGGGCAACGATCGTTCCTCCGCCGGGACCGGCCTCCGGTCCCAAGTCGATGATGTAGTCCGCTTCGGCGGCGAGATCCATGTGGTGTTCGATTACCACTACGGTGTGCCCTTCGTCAACGAGCCGGTGCAGGACATCGGTCAGTCGAGCCACATCTTGCTGATGCAGCCCGATGGTGGGCTCTTCGATCAAGTAAAGGTTGGTATTGCTCGAGCCAAGGTCGGTAACCTTGGGGCGCCCTCTGGTGAGTTGGGTCACTAGCTTGAGACGTTGTGCCTCACCTCCCGAAACGGTAGGAGAAGGCTGGCCCAGCTTGAGGTATCCGAGACCCGTTTCTGCAAGGAGTTGGAGTGTTTTGCTGAGTTTTGGGTGAGCTGAAAAGAACTCCGCCGCGGATTTGATGTTGAGATTGAGAACATCGGCGATGTTCAAACCGTTATAACGTACCTCAAGAGTGGCCGGGTTGTAGCGGCCTCCCTGGCAAGCTTCACAATCGATCCAGGTGGTCGGGAGGAAGTCCATTTCCAGTTTGATGCGCCCGTTCCCCTTGCATTCCGGGCACTGGCCTTCCTTGTTGTTAAAAGAAAACCGGGAGGCGGTGTAGCCACGCATCCGGGACTCCGGGAGCTGAGCAAAGAGGTTCCGGATTTGATCGAAGAGTTTGACATAAGTGGCCGGGCAGGAACGGGAGGTCTTGCCAATGGGTGATTGGTCGACCTCGTAGCGGTATTTAAAAACTTCAAAGCCCCGTGCTGATTTGAGGTTGGTTAGGCTGCCTCCTTTTTTTTGGTCAGCGGCTTCGGCCAGGCAGCCTCGCATCAGTGAAGATTTTCCAGATCCCGAGACGCCGGTGAGGACGGTGAGACGACCAACCGGGATCTGAACATCGAGATGTTTGAGGTTGTTGAGATGACAATCTTTGAGGTGAAGCCATCCTTTGCGGGATTTTTTGGCGGGAATTGAACGACGCTTTCCCCGTGAAGGGTGGGCGAGAGGATGATTGAGGGCTTGCAGGGTGGGTGATTTTTCCGTGCTTCTTGATCGCGTTCCTTTTTGTTGCGGCTTGCCGGAGAAGACCACCTCGCCGCCTTCCACGCCCGCACCGGGGCCGAGGTCAATGAGGTGGGTGGCCGCTTTGATGGTGTCTTCATCGTGTTCCACAAGGAGCAGTGAATTTCCCTTCTCTTTCAACGCTTGCAGGGTGGAAAGGAGAGCGGTGTTGTCGCGGGGATGAAGACCGATGGTGGGTTCATCCAGGATATAGAGGACTCCCTGAAGATTGGAACCCAGCTGGGCGGCGAGGCGGATGCGCTGTGACTCACCTCCCGACAGAGTGGTGGCTGAGCGATTGAGTTGCAGATAGCCCAAACCGACATGTTCGAGGAAGTCGAGTCGCTGCAGGATTTCGGGGATGATATCGCGTGAGATCGCCAGTTCTCTTCCGGTGAACTGGAAGGACGAAACGAGATCGTGTGCCTCGCGGACATTGAGAGCGGTTAGGTCAGGCAGGGAGTGGCCGTCGATGAAAACATGTCGCGAGCTTTCTTTGAGGCGGGCACCATGACAATCGGGACAGAGTCGAAGGTCTTCCGGATCGGCCTTGGCTACTTGTTTTTCTTCGTGAATCTCAGCCTCTGCCTGCGAGTTGAAGCCCTTGCTATCGAAGCGGTTGCCAGTGACGGTTCCATAGCCCCGGCAGGTTGGGCACCAACCTCGAGGGGAATTGAAGGAGAAGTGGTGAGGGTCCAGTTCTTCAAAAGATTCGCCGGTCACCGGAGAGACCCGGGCGGTCGAAAAGGTGGTTAAGTGGGATGAAGCGTTCCCGGAAGAAGGCAGGGGATCGGGGAGAGCTCGGAAGGTGCCTTTGCCGTATTGCAGGGCAGTGGCGAGGTGTTTGTTAAGGTTTGCGTTTCCTTTTGAAATGGTAGCTACGACAAAGTCGATGTCGTGGGCTTTGTGGCGGGCGAGCGGTTGGAAATTCACGGTTTGTGTCAATTGCCCGTCGATGAACATCTCTTCGAATCCCGCCTTTTCTGCAGCCACTGCATACTCTTTGTGAAAGCCCTTCCTGGCCTTCAAGACCGGGGAAAGGAGCTTCACTCTCTTGTGCTTTTTGAGGATCCGGCCCAGTTGTTCGCCGATCGCTTCGGGAGTCTGGGATATCACTGGCTCGCCTGATTGCGGGCAATGCTGAACCCCGGCTTTGGCATAAAGAAGACGCAGGAAGTGGTAGATCTCAGTGACTGTCCCGACCGTGGATTTTCCGCCTCCTCGTGAGATTCGTTGCTCGATGGCAACGGTTGGGGGGAGTCCTGTGATGAGGTCTAGATCGGGCTTTTCCAGTTGGCTCGCAAACTGGCGGGCGTAGGGAGACATCGAGTCGAGGAAACGTCGTTGCCCTTCTGCAAAGATGACATCGAAAGCGAGAGTGGATTTACCCGAGCCCGATAATCCGGATACTACCACGAATTCATGGTGTGGAATGGTGGTGTTGATGTTCTTGAGATTGTGGTGGCGCAAGCCATGGATCGCGATTTCATCCTTCACCTGAGAGCGAGTTGGGCTTTTTCCCTTCCGGGAAGCGGGGGTCTTTTCCCTGAGAGCGCTTCCGGTGTGGGTTTTCGCCCCGGCAAGCTCGGAAGGCGGACCCTCAAAGATGATTTGTCCGCCGTTTTCCCCAGCCTCGGGGCCGATCTCGATGATATAATCGGCATTTCGGATGACATCGGTTTGATGTTCGATGACCAGAAGTGAATAGCCAATATCTGCCAAACGGTGAAACACCGTGAGAAGCTTTTCAATGTCGGAAAAGTGGAGTCCGGTCGTGGGCTCGTCGAGAATAAGGAGAGAGTTGACGCTTCCGGTGGTGGAGGTGAGAAGCTGGCAAAGCTTCAGTCGCTGTGCTTCTCCCCCCGATAGGGTGTTGAGGGCTTGTCCGAGGCGAAGGTAACCCAGCCCGGTTTCCACCAGAGGGTTGAGGGAAAAACGAGCCTTGTTCAAAAGGAGGTTTTCCTTGTTAGTCAGTCCTTCGATGTCTTCCAGGAAGGTCACCATTTCTGAAGCGGTCATCTCGAGGAAATCGACCACCGACTTTCCATGATACTTGTAGGCGGCAGCTGCTTTGGTAAATCGGGTGCCGTTGCATTCGGGGCAGGTCAGGAAGAGGTCGGAAAGGAATTGCATTTCGACTCGTTCGAAGCCGGTTCCGGCACATCGTTGGCAGCGCCCGGGCCCAGAGTTAAAAGAGAAGTAACCCGGCGTAAGTTGACCAGCCCTAGCGTCCGGAGTCAGAGCAAGGAGCTGGCGCAGATGTTCGAAGGTGCCCAGGAGGACGGCCGGAGTGGAGCGAGGAGTGCGGGACAGGGGAGATTGGTCAATGAGCTCTACCCCTCGGAGTTCATCCAGCCCGGTGATTTCTGCGGGAGCGGGCTCTTCGTCGATTGCGAGTCCGAAGTAGCGGGCGAGGTTGTTGTAAATGATGGGATGAGCTAGGGTCGATTTTCCGGATCCGGAGACGCCCGTGAGACAAGTGAATACGCCGAGGGGGAGTTCGAGCGAGAGATTGCTGATGTTGTGTGCGGAGGCCCGGGTGATCTTGAGGTGGGACTTTGCCTTGCGGATCTTTTCGGGCGTTGAAATCGATCTTTGACCGCTGAGGTAGGGGAGCGTGGCGGACTTCAATTTCTTCGCGCGGGAAAGTGGTGGAATTTGGCCTGAGAAAGTCACCTCTCCTCCGAGTTCGCCGGCCTGTGGTCCCATATCGATGAGATGGTCGGCCTCGCGCATGACCGCATCATCGTGTTCGACTACCACCAGAGTGTTCCCTTTGTCCCGGAGATCGTGCATGACTCTGGTGAGCCGCCCGATGTCACGATGGTGGAGTCCTACCGTGGGTTCATCGAGAACGAAAAGGGTCTGGGTGAGAGCAGAGCCTAGGCAGGTGGTGAGATTGACCCGAGCAATCTCGCCACCTGACAAGGTTCGGGCTGGGCGGTCGAGAGTCAGATAGCCTAATCCAACTTCATTGAGGTAACGCAGGCGCGAGGTGATTTCTCCAAAAATCAGAGAGGTCGTTTTATCAACGGGAGAATGAGCGGATTCCACGCCTTCAAAAAAGAAGAGCAATTGGTCGAGTGGGATGTGCCAGAGTTCCGGGAGGGTTTTTCCCAGGAGGCGAAAGTGCAAGGCCTGGGATTGAAGGCGGGAACCTTGGCAATCGGGACAGATCGTGTAGGCCCGGTATCGTGAAAGAAAAACCCTCACGTGCATTTTGTAGGCCTTGGTTTCCAGCCAATCAAAGAACCCCTGAATTCCATACCATCGTCCTTCGTCCCAGAGTGTTTCCGACTGCTCGAGTGAGGAGAGCGATGATTTATTACTACGTTCTCCGTACTTAACCCAGTGTTGTTGGTCGGGTTTCAGCTCATTCCAGGGAATGTCGGGGTCAACTCCGGTTTCTTGGCAACAGCGCAGAAGGTCGCGCTGACACTCCTCGCCTCGTTCACCTTGAAATGGTTTGATCGCACCTTCTCGAAGTGAGAGCAGATGGTTTGGAATGGCTTTGTCGAGATCAATTCCAATGACCCGTCCAAACCCCCGGCAAGTGGGGCAGGCTCCAAGTGGTGAATTGAAGGAGAAAAGCGAAGAAGTGGGCTTGAGAAGAGGAGCCCAGGAGGTGGTGAACTCTTGAATGGGGGCTTTCAGGTCGGAGCATTGCACGAGACACCTGCCCTTGCCGAGATTGAGTGCTTGTTCAAAGGCCTCGGTAAGACGGGATCGATTGCGGGTGGAGACCTTAAGACGGTCTTGAATCACGAAAACTTCGGCCGGAAGGGTGTTCAAGTCAGCGGGGCGGTCCGTGCGAAGGACTTCGCCGTCGAGGAGGATTCGTAAGTAGCCTTGTGAATTCAGGAAGGGGAGGAAGTCGTCTGCTTGCGTGTCGAGAGGGACGGGAACCGGAAAGAGAACGAGCAGGGTCTCATCGGAATGTTGGGCGAGAACCTTTTCCAAAATGGACTGCGGACTATCGGGGCGGATTTCTTCCCCGGTTTCCGGGTGGTATCCTTTGGCGAGGCGGGGATAGAGGAGTTTGAGGTAGTCGTTGATCTCGGTCAGGGTGCCGACTGTTGATCGCGTGGTCCGGATTGTGTTCTTTTGTTCTATGGCGATGGCAGGGGGAATTCCCTCGATCCGGTCGACATCGGGTTTGTCCATTCGGTCAAAGAACTGCCGCACGTAGGGTGAAAAGGTCTCTACATAGCGTCGCTGTCCTTCGGCATAGAGGGTGTGAAAGGCCAGGGATGACTTCCCGGATCCGGACGGTCCGGTAATAACAGTCAGTTTTCCTGCCGGAAGTTCGAGATCAAGATTCTTGAGATTGTGTTGCCGCGCTCCGCGAATGCGGATGTTGTGATCACGAGAGGAACGGTCGGATTTCCGGGGCACGCTGGCACATTATGACGGGAGTTTCTGGTTGCAAGCGAAGGAGCTTATTCATCGCCGTCGCCGGCTCCCTCATCACCTCCGTCATTCTCATCTTCTTCTTCCGGTTCTTCGGGAAGAGGTACTTTCTCGCCGCGGAGAATGTTTTGGAAGCGATCATCATTATTCTCGGTGACGGTGTTTTCGAGAATCATGACTTTGGCCTTGGCCTCTTCGCCATTCTTGACGAGTTCTTTGGCGGTTTCTAGAAGTTCCTCAAGGTAAGTTTCCTTCGCCTCAGTATACTCATCTCCGTAGTCTTTTTCGAGGTTTTTGAGTTCCCGTTGAGCCTTTTCAAGATTCCTTTTGATTTTGGGAGGCGTCAATGGTGGAAGATCATCGGGAAGGCGGTTCTCCTCGATGTAGACTTTCATCCCTTCGACCAAGCGGGCCTTGATCGGGGCCCCAATTCCCTCGGTGTTGTTAATGGCGGTGATGGTGTTTTCCACGAAGTCTTCGATGATCTCGTCCTTTTTCTTGTAATACTTCCGGTAATCTCTTGCGTAGCTTCCGCGGACTTTGTCGCGCACGGCTTCAAGAGCGGCAAGAAGTTCGCTTTGCCGTTCGTCGAAGGCGGTGGTTTTGGGCATGTTCCGACGGGACAGGGCGGACCATTCCACGAAGAAATGAGTGGTGTCCTGCCCTAGGATCGCTTCGTCACTTCCACCGAGGCGTTCAGCGGTTTTCTTAAGAACAAGACGGTTCTCATTTTCGTTATCGTTGTCGGGCTGGCCTTCCAACCAATTGATGAAGGTGAAAACTTCTCCGGTGACGTATTGCCAGATTTCAGCCGTTTCTTCGCTACGTTTTCCTCCGATCCAGCAGCTGTCTCCGGCCTTAAGGCGATCATCGAGGACGAGGGCCATAAAGGCCGCTTCGCTTTCATTGGAGGGGACGGCAAGGTGTCCTCCGGCGTTGGTGGCCAAAGTTTGTGCATCTTCCCAGGAGATCTCGCGGTTCACCAGCAAGAACCGGGAACCTCCGATATTATAGGTTCCCGCAGGGAAGATCGGGGCTGTTTTCTTGTCGAGAGCCTGACCAATCCGGGCGAGCTGGGAATCAATGGAGGCCGGCGTGGTGCCATCGAGATTCCATTCCAGAAGGCAGGGGAACTTTTCGAGGCGATAGTGGTCATCCAACACTGGCTTGTTTTCCGAAATGGCCGCAAAATCTTCTCCGTTTGGTGACTGCTCGGTTTTCTCATCGGGAGTCCCGGGAGCCCAGAGGTTGGGATCAACTTCGGTCCCGTTTGCCCACATCCATTTTTTCTCCAATCCTGAGTCTGAGGCCCCGAGCCAAGTCGGGGTCGGGGTTTTGAAGTTTTCGTGAAACCACTCAAGTTGCTCGGTGGTGGCTAGAAGAGCCAAATGAGCCCCTGAGGTGGCCGCAAAATCGTGGGCCTCGTCCCAGGTCATGTTTTTGGTAACGAGGAAGTAGGCTGATTTTTCGGTCTTGATCGTTCCACGAGGAAACTCACCGCGCTCACCCTTGAGAAGAGCGGGAGAGAGCCGGGACAAGGCCTGCATGGGTGTCTCCGCGGTGGGGGTTGGAGGGACCGGTTTGGGTGGAGTCGGTTTCGGTTCGGATTTTGGCTCGGGTTT